>JBFWOR010000001.1:0-538100 GCA_050250435.1 Pirellulales bacterium
CGCAGCTTCCGCACGATCTGCTCAGGATTGTGTCGCTTCCGTCGTCTCGTCATCGAAGGTCTCCTTGGCCCTCTCACGGCCTAAAGACCTTCATAACACCTGGATCAAGATTTCAACAGCAGGTCATCTGCCCTCGATAGCTCGGACCGATCGGGATCAACGTAGATGATACGGCAAGAACCACGATCTGTGGGGTCAAATCCCCACGGTTCGCAATGGCGATCGTAGAAAAAATACAACCAACCTGAATTGGGCAAGTTATCGTCAACCTGTGGTATGTCGCTCAGGTCGATTTGTGCGATGAAACCAAGCGGGGCTGGGCCATCTGGACGCCACGGTTTGGCGTATACGTCATCGCGTGGTTTCGAGGGTATCCAGCGGGGCCACTCAAAGCCCCTCGGTACATCGGGGGCGCCTCCAATGCGTGACTCGCCGATTCCAATCAGCGCCGACGGCGCGCGGTGCGCCGAAAGTCGCACCGAAGGGCGCGCCTTTGCACTAAGGTTGAGTCTTGCCAGATCAGCGTCGGCCGCGAGGCGTTGGCTCAGGTTTGCGTAGAGAGATTTCAGGCCCGGGTCCATAGCTAAAGGATAACCCTGACTTGGTAAAAGTCACGCGTTCGGCGAAGAACGCGGGGCAAAAGCTAAGATCCCGTCGCCCGTCGCGACCGAAAAGTGTGCGGTCAACTCGGCCTGTTCTCGAGTCCGGCAATCAGCCGCTGATCATCTTGGCGATCGTTTCCAAATCTTGCCGAAACGAATCGTGCTTGGCTTCATCGAGCAAACCTCGCCGATGCGCCACTTCCAACAACGGTACGCATTCTTGCACGGACCCGCGGGCAATCGTGAAGAAGTGTTTACGGTCCGGCTTGGTGAACCTGCCGTTCCCCTCGGCTAAGTTCGCGGCGATGGAGAGCGCCGCGTGATTGAGCTGATCGGTCAGGAAATAATAGCCGCGCGGGAGGGCTTCGGTCAGTTCGGCGATGTCGGCGGCAAGGGCGACCGCCTTCTGATAGACCTCCAGTTTCTCGAACATGAAGGCCATGCGGCAGTTCCGAAGATGAGCAGGGGATCAGGTGAGCAGGTGACCGCAGGAGGGTGGACCTGTCTGTGAAATCAGATCTCCTATATTTCTGTCCTTCACCTGCTCTCCTGCTCTACTCTGCTCTATTTTTTGGCCGATGGCCAAAAAATCGGGGCGAAAGGACGGCTATTGAACTTTTTTTGGCTGCCCTCAAGACATGGCCCAGCAGCTTAATTCATTCCGGAAAACGAGTTCTGAGGGGATCCGACGCGGTGGCTGGCCGCCAGCGGCGATGACCAGAGACGAGAGCCAGCGGCTGGGTCGGATACTTGCGTGTTCTTGCCGCAGGACAGTTCGACCTGTGCGCGCAAGAAGCTCCACGGCTCAACGCGGGCCGAATCCATAGCGACGCGAGCGCGGTGTACGCAGTCCGGCCGACTGGCTCGTCGCCCCTATGAGCGCCAGGCGGAATCAGCCTAACACGCAGCGACCGACGTGAAAGAAGAGCAACCAAGGACTACAATGCGACCTACGACCGTCGGTGGCCTGCGCGTTAGGCTGCACACTTGCAGTCTAGAGGTAATTCGCTGACCATCTTAAAACCAAGTTCGCTGGCTAGATCCCTGGCCTGAGCAGCTCAGGAAGAGTGTACCGAGCTTGAGAGCGAGCAGATTCCCCAACAGAGTAGGAAACGTGAAAAGCAAACGAGTCACCACCGCGATCTTCCTCGGGCTGTGTGCGGTCAACCCGCTGTCCGCCAGCGCGCAGATTCCGCCATCGATCTCCACGCCCGACAAAGTCGAGTCGAGCATCGGCACGCTCGAATACAAGGACGGCGCGCCGACCATCGCCACCGCCGAGAAGGTGCGTGACGCGCTCGATTTCACGCGCGCCCTCAATGTCTACAACAACAGTTTCCGCGGCGCGTCCGCGTATGCGATGGGCAAGGGCTTCCAGAGCATCGGCGCCGACGACAACACGATCGTCATCTTCCAGGAGCTGATGGACGCGAAGTCGCTGTTTCTGACTGCGAACGCTGACACCCTCTACTTCATTGGTGTGTTGAACCTGTCCAAGGGCCCGCTCGTGATCGAGCAGCCGCCCGCAAGCCTGGGCACCTTCAACGACATGTGGTTCAGCTGGATCATCGACGGCGGCTTTCCGGGCCCGGATCGCGGCGAAGGCGGCAAGTACCTGCTGCTCCCGCCGGGTTACGACGGCTCACTGCCGGATGGCGGTTTCTTCGTCGCGCGGTCGAAGACGAACCGCGTCCTTTATGCATTCCGCGCGTTTCTCGTCAACAACGATCCGAAGCCCGCGGTCGACAACATCAAGAAGAACCTGAAGATCTATCCGTACACGCCGGGCGGGTACGGCACGAGCATCGCAACCGCGCTCGAAGGCAAGGTTCGTCTCGGCGGCGGCGGCGCGCCGATTCCACCGACGAAGTTCATTGACGCGACCGGCAAGTCGTTCAACACCATTCCGCCGAGCGACTACGGGTTCTTCGAGATGATCAACGAGAACGTGCAGCAGGAGCCGGCCACGAGCTACGACGTCGAGCTGGCAGGGCAGTTGGCCGCGATCGGGATCGTCAAAGGCAAGCCGTTCAAGCCCGATGCGCGGATGAAGAAGATCCTGTCCGACGCCGCCGCGGTCGGCAACGCGGCAGGCCGTTCGCTCAACTGGCGCTCTGCGGTCTCGCATCCGGACTGGGCGTACTACCCCGGGTCGATGTGGAGCAGCATGCTGTGGGAGGGGGGCGCCTTCTTCGAAACGCCGCCGCCCGAGTTCACGAAGGACGGCATGTTCAAGCCGCTGCCAGCGACCGGGGCCCGCACGCTCGATGCGCGCACCGCGTTTTACTACGCGTACACGATGGATACGCCGGGCATGATCATGCGCATCCCGGAGGTCGGCTCGCAATACCTGATGGGCTTCGTCGACAAGGATAACAATCCTTTCGAAGGCGCGAAGACATACATGGTGACACTGCCCAAGGGGATTCCGGCGCGCGCGTTCTGGTCGTTCACGGTCTACGACAACCAGTCGCGCTCGATGCTCGATACGCCGCAGCGCTTTCCCCGCGCCGGCAGCCAGAGCTATCCGTCGCCGGCGGCCGAAGCGAGCGCCGACGGTTCGACCACGATCTTCTTCAGCCCAAAGCAGCCGCAGGGCGTCGCCCGCGGCAACTGGATTCAGACGATGCCCGGCAAGGGCTGGTTCACGATCCTGCGCCTGTACAGCCCACTGGAACCGTTTTTTACCAAGCAGTGGCGGCCGAGTGAGATCGAATTGGTTCGGTGAGGCAAAGCTGTGGCCAGCTAACCAGGCACTGGAGCCGACGCCCTTGCAGCGTCCGCTCCGCTCCCGCTTCCGGGCGCGGCTCACCGCCAGCGTTATCAGCGTAATGAGGGCGCGTCCTAAGCGTCGAATGCAACGGCTGCAACCTGCTCCAGTCCGAAGCACGCCGCCGGATTTTGAACCGCGCAAAGTGATGACTGGCTATTGGTTTACATCAGCGAGCGGCAGAAAACCCACTCGACCGAGCAGCTAATTTGAACCCTGTGTCATCGTGACGTAACCACCGACCCACCAAAGAAAAGAGCCCTTCGCCTAAGGTGCGCCGAAGGGCTCATACGGAAAAAGATCGGGGCGACAAGATTTGAACTTGCGACCTCTTGGTCCCGAACCAAGCGCTCTATCCAGGCTGAGCTACGCCCCGTCAATCGCCCCAGTCCAGGGCGAAGCTAGCCATTGTACTGCCGTGCTCAGCAGGGTCAACGCCGCCCAGACGCGCCCCAAATCCGCGCCGTCCACGCAGATTCGCCCAGCAGCGGGCATATTGCCTGGCAGCCGGTGCCTACAGGTGCTTCTCGAACCACTCCACGGCGCGCGGCACATAGTCGGCCGGCAGTTTGTGGCCCGCGTCAAACAGAATTTGATCCTGCGCGGCGCCCGCTTCGAACAGAGTTTGCAACTCCTTGGCGTGCTCCCGCGGGCACAATTCGTCGCTCGTGCCGATGATCGTGCGAAACGGCCGCACGCCGATCGCGCGCACAAAGTTTTGCGGCGCCACCACTGCCCATTTCGATTTCTCGGCCGGCGCGGCCACCGCCACGGCCACCTTGACGCGCGGCTCCACGCCCGTGAGCACGAACGTCTGCGTGCCGCCCATGCTGTAACCCAGCACGCCGATGCGCTGCTTGTCGATCTCGCTGCGCGATGCGAGGAAGTCGATCGCCCGGCGATAATCGCGCACCGTCTGCACGTAGATGTCTGGCAGCGTGAAGTAGCCCTTGCGCGGCTGCTCGCCGGCAGCCGGTTCGACGTAGTGGTTCACCGGCGCAAAGTCATTCTCGGCAATGCGGTCGCCGTGACACTGGGCGTCCAAAGCCAGCACGGCGTAGCCGGCGGCCAACAAAGCCCGTCGCGCATTACCGCCGCTGATGTAGTTGCCATCCTGCCACCAGTTCTCCTTGCCGCCGGACCAGCCATGCAACAAAAGCACGCACGGGTGCGGGCCGGCGCCGCTCGCGGGCAGTTGCAAGTAGGCCGGCACCAGAAAGCCCTGCGCACCGCGAAAGACGATCTTCTCGCGCGGCGCGCCGTCGCGATCGACCTTCTCCACGACTCGCGCCTCCAGCGGCAGGCCGTTGTCGTAGTCGTAGAGCTGGGCCTGCGCTCGGGCCGCTTCCTCGCCCAGCCGCTCCACGAGCGGTGCGCGTGCGACGCCGGCCTCGGGGGCCACAGCTGCCGCCGGCGCAGTCGCAGTTGCCGTTGCCGCCGGCGCAGTTGCCGCTGCCGGTTCAGTGTCGCGCACTTGCGCCAAGGCGCTGGCAACCATTACCAGCAACAACAGCCCCACACGTGCCAATTGCGTCACGGTGCACCCCCCTTGCAACAAGAACCGTCCGACCGCCGCGCCGCGCATAGCGCAGCACGCGAGCGAAAATGAAGCTTTCGTCCAGAGTCCATTTTCGCTCGTGAAACGGCGCCGTGCGAGCGGGAAACTAGGCGGACGGCGGTCTGCAATGCAGGGAGGTAGCAGCGCATCGTCGCGCAACCAAGTTTACGGGGCGTCGTGCACTGCAGTTGCCAGGTCTGGCAGTTGGCCGGCGTGTGTCGCCGGCACAAAGTCCGACGTTCGCGAGCTAGCGAAGCGGGCGTACCAGGGCAGCGTCATCAAGGCCCATAGCGAGGCGCCCACTGCCAGGCTCACAAAGAGATAGATGGGCCAGGGTCCCATCAAGTCAAAGGCGGAGGCTGTCGGCGGCTTGGCCAGCACATACAGGTAGTTTGTGCCGGCCAGATAGTTGAACACCAGCATGGCGGCTCCCCAGGCGACCGTGATCAAGATGCTCAGGCGCCACAGTCGCCAGCTGGGGCGCATGCCCTCACCCCAGGTGAGAAAGACGGCAGCCAACACCGTGAGCGAGTGCCCGGTGAAGAACAAGACAAACTGCCAATGCGGGAATTCGTTCTCAAGGTGCGGCGTCGCCAGACCCTGCACCGTAAGCGACAGTCCCCAATAGTAAACCAGACCGTACGCCCACGCGGTGCGCGTCCACAAGGCGTAGGCGGCGGCCACCCAGGCGAGGTCGCAGAGGTGAAATGGCAGCGACTCGTCTAATCGAAAATTGCTCGGCAGCATCGACGTGAGCTGACAGCTCGACTCCAAACCGACGATCGCGATGGCAAACACTCGGCGGACGCGTTGTTCGTTCGAGGTGCCGCGCACGCGCCGACCGAGCCAGACGAGCGCGCCGGCGAGCACCGCCACGGCCCCCAATACAACGACGTGCGAAGTGCCGAATACGTAGAAGCGGGTGTCGGGTTCCAGCCAGGCGGGCATGCTCGAGACTCCCCTGCGATGTGGCCAACGGGCCTCAGTCCGGCCGGCGTGCCCGAGCAAACCAGCCGTAGCGCCGCTTCGTCGCCGTTACCGTTCGCGCCGCACAGGGTATCAAACAGGTGTTCAATTCAGATGAGCGCCCGCCCGGATTGTCAACGGGTGTTGCACCCCCGGTTGCCTGTGCTCCAGCCTCGCGGGACAACCGCGGGCGGGGCGAGATAAACCGCGCCTGCGCGCTGCAAAAACGGCGCGATCGTTGTTTTGGGCGACAGCCGGGCGGGCGGTGGCCCAATCGGCCCGGCGGGCGATTGCCCGCGGCGGCAGGCCGTTTTAAGATCGTTGGTTTGGGCCACGCCGGCCCTCGAGGAACGATTGATGTCGAGCCAGCCCGCCCCCGCGGCGAACACGGCGCCCACGGCGCCTCTGTATACGGAGTTGCCCTATCCGGCCGACGGTGTGATCCGCACGGCGCACGGCCGGATCATCCGCGCCGGCCTCGCGCAGTTCGCCCCACATTTGGCCGAACGCCGGCCATTGCGCATCGTCGACGTGGGCTGCGGCACGGGCGAAAACACCTCGGGCCTGGCGCAGGTATTTCCGCAGGCGGAGATTTGCGGCGCCGACATCAATCCCGCCAGCCTGGAGCTGGCCGGCAAGCTGGCCCAGCGCAGTGGCTCCGGTGTGAAACTTGTGCAGTGCGACATCAGCCGCACGCTCGCCGAACGCCTGCAGGACGTCTCGCCGGGCAAATTTGACGTCGTGTGCAGTATCGGCGTGCTGCACCATCTGGCCGATCCGAGCGTGGGCTTTGCGGCCGTGCGCGAGCTGATCAAGCCGGACGGCTTGTTCTATTGCATGGTCTACACGCACTACGGCCGTCGCGAAGAGATGGCCGTCAAATCGCTGCTCAACGAAGCGCTGCCGGCTGGCACGTCGTGGCAGGCGCGGGCCAGCGCCATCGGCGAGCTCGGCCTGGCGAACATCCAAACGCTGTGGAACGGCATCAAGACCATCCGCCGGCGCGCGAAATTCGGACCACCAATTCTGCCGCTGGAGTTGGTTCGGGCCCGCATCCATCGCAACCGGCTGGTCCACGAGTCCGACACGTATTCCAATCCGTGCGAGCACCTGTATCGCTTTGGCGAGCTGCGGAACCTGCTGACGGAAACTGGCTGGCAGTTCGTGTCGCTCGCACCGCATGCCGGACTGCCGACGAGGCCCGCAGAACACACCCGCCGTCCGCGGGCGTTGGCCCTGCTGCGTTCGATGCCCGAGGATGCGCTGTTCGACTACTTTGCGTTTTACTATGAGGCGTCGGGCTTCCACTTCTTTGCCCGGCCGAAACCGTAGAGAGCGAGCGCGCGATGACAGACTTTGCCAAAACGCTCGCCCACGGGTGCGACCGCCTGGCAATCTCGCGGCGGAGTTTTCTCTCGCGCGTGGCATGGCCGCCCGTGGCCGTGGCGCTGGCACCGTCGCTGACGTTGGCTGGCGACGCCCCGGCAGATGCTCCGGACGGTGCGGCAGGCAGTGCGCCCGCCAACGCGGCCGCCGGCGCCACCGCCCCACGCTTCTTCTTCACCTCGGCGGGCCGCACGGCCATCGTCGCGGCTGACGGCAGCGGCTTGAAGTACTTTGATTTTCAGGCGCCAGGCCAGGCCACCTGGCAGCCCGGGCCCATCCTGCCCGACGGCAAGCGTGTGGTCCTCTTGAGCATGGAGCCGCGGCGCGACGGCCCTGGCAAGCCGTTCGATCAGTACTACACGCAGACGCCGACGCATCTGTGGCTGTACGAGCTGGCCAGCGGCGCGCTCGAAGAGATCTGCACCAAGGAGCGCATGGCGCCGTTTGTCACGCCGGCACTGCTGGTCGGCGCGGACCGCCTGTTGATTCAGGTGGTGCGCAACAACGTCGGGCAGATCATGAGCGTGCGGTTCGACGGTTCCGATCCCCGCGAGTTCACGCGCGCCGGCGAGGGCCTGCCGTACGGCTTGAGCCTCAGCCCCGATGGCCAGCGCGTGGCGTTCCACCTGGCCAGCCCGCAAGGCTATCAGGTGTGGACCAGCGACACCAATGGCGAGAACCGCGTGCAGGTGGCCGCGCAGGCGGAGCATCTGTACTTCGGCACCAGCTGGTCGCCCGACGGCAAATGGATCGTGTACGTCGATTGCCACTACTTGAAAGACCCGGCGCACGATTGGTGCGACGTGTGCGTGGGCCGGGCCGAGGGGGGCGAGCACCGCGTGCTCACCGCAGGGCAGGCCATGTGGTTCGCTGCCACGTATGGCGACCCGCGCACCAAAGGCGGCGGCTCGAACCAGCCGGCCTGGACGCCGGACGGGCGCGTCCTTTTTCCGCGCCGGCTGCCCGACTCGAAAGTACCGTGGGAATATCAAGCGGGCCGGGCCGACGTCGACCACTTCAATCGCGAGTTCAAGCCGGAACAGGCGCGCGGCGGCACCGAGATTTGCCGCCTGGATCCGGCCAGCGGCCAGGTCGACGTGCTGACCCACAGCGAGCCGGCCGTGTGGGACTTTCGCAGTAGCGCCTCGCCCGACGGCCGGCACATCGTCTTCTGCCGCGCGGCCACCGGTCAGGCCCCGGCCATCTGGGTGATGGACGCCGACGGCCGCAACCCGCGCCAGATCACGCGCGGGCTCGACGACAAAGGTGCCGATCATCCCCGCTGGCTGCCGGCGGCCGGGTGAGGCAAGCCGTGCGCGAACGAGCGCCCTACGGCCCAATCGAGTACAAGTACTCTACGCCGCGCAACAGCAGGTGGTCTTTCGCCACGGCCACGCTCGACCAGAACTGATCGTTCAGCTTGTTCGTGCCCACGACCTTCAGCTCCGGGCCGGCTTCCAGCACGAACGTCTGCCCGTCTTCGTCCAGGCAATAGATCTTGCCATCGGATGCCCAAGGCGAGGACGTAAAGCCCTTCGCCCCTTCGATGCGTTTGCGGTAGTGTTCCTGGCCGGTGGCGGCATCGTAGCAGCCGACAATGCCGCCGCGCTGCTCCAGCACGTACACGTTGCCCTGGTAAACCAACGGCGAAGCCAGCGGCGGTCCGCCGCGCGGCGCGACCCAGGCGATACCTTCGCTGGGCTTGTCACCCTCGCTGGACAGCTCGCCTTCCGCGCCGGCGCGAATGGCCACCAGCGGCCCGGCGCCGCGCCGTCCGCCGCCGACGCCCAGATAGAGCAAGTCTGCGGTGCCGACCGGTGTGGCCGAACACCGCCCCGTGACGCCGGCCAACTCCCACAACACTTTTCCGGTGGCCGGATCGTACGATCGCATTTTGCCGCCGCCGGCAGTGACCAGCTCGGTCCGTTTGCCGTTGCGCCACACGTACGGGGTCGACCAGTTGCTTTGTTCTGCGCGGGTCACACGCCACAGCTCGTCGCCCGTTCGCTTGTCGAGCGCCAACAGGAACGATTGCACTTCGTTGTCGCACTGCAGGAACAGGCGGTCACCGTCAATCACGGGCGAGCTGCCCGTGCCCCAGCCGTTTGACATGTCGTAGTGGCCGACGTCCTTGTGCCACAGCAGCTTGCCGGCGAGATCATAGGCAAACAGCCCGATCATGCCGAAATACGCATACACGCGCTCGCCATCCACCACCGGCGTTTCCGACGCATAGGTGTTGGAGCGATGCGTGGCGATGGTGGGTTTGCCCTCATGGGCCAATTGTTCCCACAGCACCTGGCCGGTTTTGCCGTCGAGACACAGCACCAGCCAGCGGTACGTCTGATCGGGCGGCCCTGCCGCGCGACCAATTCCGCCGCGACCGCCCCCTTCGCGCCCAGGGCGATTGCCGTCTTCACGCGCGGGCCCGTCACTTGCGGCGCGAGGCGCGTCGGGCCGGTCAGCTTCGCCACGCTGGCGCCGTGGCTCATCGCCCTGCGGCGGTCGTGATCCGCCCGGCCTTGGCCCACCAAATCCGCCGCGTCCGCCACCCTGGCCGACGCTGGGCTTGGACTGATTCTCGGTCACGGCCGTGGTCACAAAGATTCGCTCGCCCCAGACGACCGGCTGCGACCAGGCCATGCCGGGCAGCTTCACCTTCCAAGCCACGTTTTGCTCGGGTCCCCAGGTGGTGGGCAATCGCGCCTCGCCGGTCAGGCCGCTGGCGCCCGCGCCGCGAAACTGCGACCAGTTTTCCGCACTGGCAACCGTGGCCGACGAAATGATCACGGCCATACTGACAATTCCGAGCTTCGTTCGCATCAGATAAGGCTCCAGCGGCCAGGACAGTTCGTCGAGTGAGCGCACCGCCGATTGAACCCCGAGCGGGCAGCCCAGTTCCGGCGGAGCTGGCGGCAGGGCCCAACGAGCAGCTTACGATTTCCTGCGACGCGTGGCAGCGGCGGGTGCTTTTGGAGGCCCGCCATCAGCCAGGGCGCACCAGGCTGCCAGCATGGCCAGCTTTTGATCCTGGCCCCAGGGCGCGCCTACCACGGCCCGCAGGCCCGCCAGGTGCGACTCGATCTTGCCCGGCGACAAGCCGGCCACCTCCGCGAGTTGGTTCGCCGCGTCGCGCGCGGGAACGAGCCGCGCCGCAAGCCCGCATTCCTGGCAGGCCAGCACGATTGCCTGGCGATAGAGCTCGCCCTCGGCCGCATGGATGGCGGCGTGCGAAGCCAGGATGGCTGCGAGCGTGCCCGTCGGCGGTTTGCCGCCCGCCAGAATTCCCGCGAGTGCCGGGCGAACGCCACTCTCGCTCAGCTCGGCCAGCGCGGCGCGCAGCCCCTTCAGCGTGGCTTTGCGCACGGCGGTGGTCGTGCGATCCACCAGCTGTCGGGCGCTTTGTAGCGCCAACTCGCTGGCCGCGTGAAATACGAAGCGGCGCTGATCCGCATCGGGCCCGTCAAGCAGTTCCACGCGCCGTCGATCAATCACTTGGGGAGCAACGAGCGGGCCGGCGATCGCCACCAGGCCGGCCCAGCCAGTGTGCACGCTAAAGCCGATGGCCGCGGATGAATCGCTGCCCATGTCGGGGCCCGTTGACACGCGTTTGAATCGCGATCCGTTTGAGAACTGGGACAGGCACCTGTTGCTGCGCGGACTTGGCAAAACCCGTCAGTCCCCGAGGGCTACTTCATCATCGCTTGCGCGCGGCGGGCCATTTCGTCCGGCGGCACGTCCTCGACGTGCGTCGAGATGAACCACTTGTTGCCGGTCGGGTCTTGCACGTTTGCGTTGCGGTCGCCATAGAACTGCAGGGTCGGCTCCGCAATCGACGTGGCTCCGGCCGCCATTGCGCGGCGATAGCGCTCGTCGACGTCGGGCACGTAGAGATGAACGGCCGCGGGCATGGCCGGCCATTGATCGGCCCCATCGGCAATCATGATGACCGAACCGCCGATGCGCACTTCTGCGTGGCGCACTTTGCCGGCCGCGTCGGTCACGCGGTCACCTTCTTCGGCGTCGAAAACCCGTTTCAGGAAATCGATCAGTCCGGCCGCGCCGTTGACAATCAGATAAGGAATGACACTCGAGTAACCGTCGGGAATGGGTTTGACTGCCATGGTTTGATTCCTCCGGCACCGCGGCTTTGAAATGAATCGAGATCGGCCCGGCGCCTGTAGCGTGCTCGCGGTACAGGCGCAACGCCGGCGATTCTAGCGCGCGAGAATGTCGATCTCCAGCGGAGCAAAAAAAGAATTGCGCGCCGCGAAGCAGCAGACGACAGAAAGTGGGCACAATGGGTGCGGCGGCACGGTAGCCCGTGCGCCTGCGCGTGCATAAAGGTGCAAGGCACGACACACCGTGGGCAATGTCGCAGTCGCTTGCAGCGCCTCACGAACGCCGGCCCACCCAGCGGCCGGCCGCATTTCGAGTCGGCAATCAATTGCCGCCGCCGGCCGCTTCCGCATCGCCCTTGTCGTCGTCGCGCTTCGGCTTGTCACCGTCGCCGCGGGCCGCATCGCGATCACGGTTGCCATCGCGATTGCGATCGCCGCCGAGTCCGCCGCGACCCCGGCCGCCGCCGCCGAAACCACCCCGCCCGCGTCCGCCTTGCATTTTGATGAACGTGGTGGCTTCGGCCACGTCGATGCTGCCGTCTTTGTTGCCGTCGAGCAGACCGAACACGGTCTGAAACCGATCGGGCAGCTCTTCCTTCTTCAGCAGGCCGTCGCCATCGCGATCGAAGTTGGCGATCAGCTCTTTGGCCCGGTCGGCAACGTTGGTTTGGGCCTCCAGCTTCGGCACCGTGCCGTCGGCCAACAGCTTTTCACGATCGATGGGCACCGCCACGTCGAAGAAGCCGAGCATCATCTCTTCGAACGTCTGATCGCCCCAGTGCACCGTTTCGTCGGGATTGGGATTGGCCAGGTTATTCTCCGAGTTGTCCCAGTGCGCCACGCAGTGCACGCGCGTGCCCGGGGGCAGCTTCTTCGGTTCGGCCAGCTCATAGCTCGTTTGCCAGTTGAAATCGTAGTGCGGCACGTCCAGCAGCATCTCGCGCTTGCCGTCCGGATAAATAGCTTCGTACGAGAAGGCCTTGCCGCGCACGTGCATGTGCGGCGCGTAGGAGAGCACGTTGAGATCGTGCTTGTAGGCGGTCATCGTCGATTCGCGCTGGTAGTCTGCTGCGTGCGGCGGAATCGCCAGCCCGCGGTTGCCCGTCGAAATCGTCTGCACCATGTGCGTCAGCTCATCCGGCTTGGCGAACACGAAGCCCATCTTGCTCAGGTCTTCCACGTCTTTGCCCACGGGCGTGTAGTGCATCTGGAAGATCAGCTTGGATCCGGCCGGAACGTATTTGGCCATGCCCTCGGGGAACGGCGTGGCGCGAAAACCAGGCACGTAGGCGCCCAAGAAGCCCAATCCGTTCTCGTCGAACGGCCGGCGCTCTTCGCCCGGCGGCTGCACAAAGCACAGCACGTGATGCACCACCGGCGCGGCGCCCGGCAGGATCTGGCTGGCCTTGACCCACTTGTCTTCGGTGAACTTCGGATCGACCACGAAATACTGATAGTCCACGACGCCGTCGGCCGGCACGCGATAAGGCTTCTCCTGGATGTCGAGCACAAATTCCGGCTCTTGCGGCAGCGTCCAGCCGGTGACGAACTCACGCGGCTTGGGCAGGTCGGACGGGTTGCCCTCCGGGGCGCCGGCGGCTACCCATTTGTAAATCAGCTCCTTCTCCGCAGCCGGCATGCTGCGATCGTTCTTGAAGTGACCGTGCTTGGGATCCGCGTGCCACGGCGGCATGCGCGAGTCGCGCACCACCTCGGCAATGGTGTCGGCCCAGCCGGCAGCCTCTTCGTAGCTGGAAAGCGCGAAGGGGCCGATCTCGCCTGCGCGATGACACTCGACGCAGCGCTCCTGGAAGATCCGCGCGATCTGCTGGGAGTAAGTGACGTCGACGTTGTCGTTCGCCTTATGCGTGCGGCCGATGAGGCAGCCCACCGATGCGACCGACGAAGTCTCGAGTTCCTTGCCGGCCAGCAACCCGTCCAGGGCGTCCTTCAAGTAATCGTGCTCGGTCTTGGCGCGGGTGTAGCCGATGCCGCTGCGGTCATCGATGCGGCCCCAATAGCGCACCACGCGATCCTTATCCAGCACGAACACTTCCGGCGTGCGCTGGGCGCCTAGTTTGTCGGCCACCGCGTTGCCGGCGTCTTTGAGCATGGGAAACTTGATGCCCGCGTCGCGCACCTGCGCGGCAATTTCCGTCAAGGCATCCTGGCGATTGGCGTTGACGCCCAAAAAGGTCACGCCGCGGTCGGCATATTCCTCGGCGAGCTCGGCCAGGCGGGGTGCATAAAGTTTGGCCAGCGGACATTCAGTGCCCAGGAAGGCAACCACAACGACCGGGCTCCTTTCAAAGTCGGCCAGCGAATGCTCCGTCCCCCGAAAGTCCTGCAGCTTGAAGTTCTCCACCTTTTGGCCGAGGGGAGACTTCTCGGCGGCCGGCTTGCTATCGGCCCAACAGGTTCCCGCGACGATCGTCAGGCATACCAGCGGCAGAATGACGCGCTTCATTGACTTTGGCCCTTTGTGTGAAAGCACTTGCTCGGCCCAGGGGAGCCGTTGGGGACGTGCCGCGAATGCAAGCGGCTGGGGCAGCTTCCGGCGGACGTCGCAGCTCGAATGCGACGCGTTCGACCATCAGGACCACTCTAGTAGAGCTGGCAAATGGGGTCAAACCAGGTTGCCGCCCGGGATTTAACACCGGTGACCGCGATAATACCCCGGTCTGGCTGGCTAAGTTTCGCCAGGCGCTGGACGCACCGGCCAGCGGGGCCACGTCCACTAGCCCCCACCGAACCACGCTCCGGCCGGCAGTGTCGATGGGTTTTCCCCAATTCGCAGCCCTCGAAACCGGGAGCCCGCCGCGATGCTCATTCGGCCTTTCAAGAACACGGACCGCCGGGCGGTCGTTGCGCTGTGGCGCAGCGTGTTTGGCTATCCACAACCCCATAACAACCCTGAGCTGACTATCCGTAAGAAGCTGGCTCTGCAGCGCAAGCTGTTCTTCGTGGCGATAGTCGACGGCACGCTAGCCGGCACGGCGATGGGTGGCTACGACGGGCATCGTGGCTGGATTTACTCGCTGGCGGTCGTGCCCGAGCGGCGCCGACAAGGGATCGGCACGGCCCTGATGCGGCACGTCGAGCGCGCCCTGGCCGAGCTCGGCTGCCCGAAGATCAATCTCCAGGCGTTGCCTGGCAATGACGACGCGGTGGCACTTTACGAGCGCCTGGGCTACCGGATCGAGGATCGCATCAGCATGGGCAAGGTGCTGTGACGAGCGGCCACCGTCTACCATGGCATTGCCGCGTCAAGCGCAATGGGACCGGGCGCTAACAGCGACTGGGTGACCCGGCCCGGCTCAACACAATTGCGACCACGGTGTTTTGCCCGATAGAGGGCGGCGTCGGCACTTTGCACGAGATCGCAGGTTTCGACGGCATCGGTCGCGGTGGCCACCACGACGCCGATACTGACCGTGGGCGAAACGTCACCAGCGGGAGTCGCCAGCACAATGTTACCGACGCTGGTGCGCAGACGTTCCGCATGACTCACCGCATTGGTCAGATTGCAACCCGGCAGCAGAATAAGAAACTCTTCGCCGCCATAGCGGCCGACTGCATCATAGCGCCGGACCGTCGCTTGCATGGTGTGCGCGGCTTGTCGCAGCAGTTCATCGCCCGTGGCATGGCCGAACTGATCGTTGACCCGTTTGAAATGGTCCAAGTCAGCCAGGGCGATGCCCAGCGACGCACCTTCGCGCCGTGTGCGCGACAGCTCGTCGCCCACCATGTCCAAAATCGCGGCCCGGTTCCACAGTCCGGTGAGCTGGTCCCGCGTGGCCCGGTCGCGAAGAGCCTCACGGGCGCTGATCAATTGGTCCTGCAGGTAGAGAATGCGCTTGCCGGTGCGCAGCCGTACTTTGAGTTCGGCGGCATTGAACGGCTTGGTGATGTAATCATCCGCTCCAGCCTCGAGCCCCAGGATTACATCTTCCTGCTCGCGTTTGGCCGTGACCAACAGCAAATAGGTGTAGGGTTCTGGCTTGTTGCGGCGAATATCCCCGCACAGCTGGATGCCGTCAATCTGCGGCATCATCCAATCGAGAATGGCCAGCTTGGGTCCGTCGGGCGCCAGCAGAATGCGCGCCGCTTCGGCACCGTCTTGGGCGACGAGGACTTCGTAACCCCAACGGCGCAGCGAACTCTCGAGCAAGCGCCGAGCCACGACTTCATCGTCCGCAATCAAGACTCTCACGTGTTAGCTCCTGAGGGAAGTAATTGAATCGCTGCTGAAAGATGCTGCAGCTGTGTTTTCAGTGTGGCGATTGCGGCCTCGACGTTGGCCAGGTTCGCGGAGCGCCCCAACTCCTCGACCGCCAGCGCCGCCTGGGCCGCCGGCACTGCGCTAATGCTTTGCATGGCGCCCTTGATGGCGTGTGCAGCGCGCTCCACTGTGCGGGCGTCTTGTCGGGCCAGGCCATGTTCCAGTTCTTCGAGCAGGCGCGGCGTGCTCTCCTGCGCCAACTCGAGCATCTCGCACAGCAGTTGCCAATCGTCCTCAACTCGAGCCAGCAAGCTGTTGATGTCGAGGACGTCGACCCCGGCACGCCGAGATGCGCGCGTGTCGCTTGGTGCGGTGTGCTGGGCAGGTGCAGGCGCCAGCGGTGGCTCGGCGGACTGTAACGGCGGCGGCAGTGGCCTCACGGGTATCTCGCCGGCCGCGGCCTTTTCGATCATCTGTTCGACGACCTGCTGCAGCTCCTGCGGCTGGATTGGCTTGGACACATAGGCGTCCATACCTGCTGCCAGGCAGCGCTCGCGGTCCCCCTTCATCGCATGCGCGGTGAGAGCGACAATCGGCGTGTGCCGGTTCTGGCCTGCTTCGCGTGCGCGAATTGCGCGCGTTGCTTCGAGCCCATCCATCAGCGGCATTTGCACGTCCATCAAGACGAGGTCGAACGATTGCGTGGCCATGGCGTCGGTTGCGTCGCGGCCGTTGTTCACGGCGATGACTGTGTGGCCGCGCCGCTCGAGCGCGCCTTGCGCCACCCGTTGATTGACGAGATTATCCTCGGCCAAGAGTATCAAGCGAGGCGTGGGGGCAGTCACGTTGCAGGCCTCGGTCGATGCCGTCAGTGTCGGGTAGGAATTGCCCGATCCCTGGCCATGGGTCTGCGCGCCGAGGACGTTGCGCAGGGTTGCTTGTAACTCGGTTTGGTTGATGGGTTTTTGCAAGCAGGCTGACAATCCCAACTCGCGACAAAGATTGATGTCGGCGGACTGCGCGGATGACGAGAGCATGACAACCGCCGTGCCCGCCAGGTGCGGCAGCGATTCGATCCGCCTGGCGACTTCGAAGCCGTCCAGCACCGGCATTTGCGTGTCGAGGAGCACCACAGCGAAAGGAGCCCGGCGTTCGGCCGCGTCGATCATGGCCACCAGCGCGTCAGCTCCACTGGCAACACACGTCGGTCGCAGTTCCCACTTGGACAAGGTTTCTTCCAGGATGCGGCGATTGGTCGCGTTATCGTCGACGATCAGCACTTCGCGGCCGCGCCACTCCGGCGGAGTGACCAGGCCGATTGAAATCGGCTCCGCCGGCAACTCAAATTTCGCCGTAAAGTGGAACGTGCTGCCGCGACCAACTTCGCTTTCGACCCACACCCGGCCATCCATGAGCGACACGAGCTTGGCAACAATTGCCAAACCCAAGCCAGTGCCCCCGTAGAGTCGCGTGGTGGACGCGTCGGCCTGCTCGAATGCTTGGAAGATAATTGCCTGCTTTTCCGGAGGAATGCCGGTTCCCGTATCCGTTACCTGGAAGTGCAGACACACTTCGTACGCGGAACTTGACTGCAGGGCGACGCTGAGAACGACTTCGCCCTGCGTGGTGAACTTGATGGCGTTGCCGATCAGATTCACCAGGATTTGCCGCAATCGTCCGACATCACCGATCACGTCGGCCGGCACACCGGGCAGAATGCGGCACGCCAGCTCCAGCCCCTTCTGGTGCGCTCGCAGCCCGAGCGGTTCGAGCGCGTCATCCATGGCGTCGATCAATGTGAACGGCACCGTGTCCAAGCTGAGCTTGCCGGCCTCGATCTTCGAGAAATCCAGAATGTCGTTCAGCAGCGTCAACAGCGATTCGGCACACGAGTTGACGGTGTCGAGGCACTCGCGTTGCTCGGGGGCAATGGGCATTTCGAGCGCCAGTTGCGTCATGCCGATGATGCCATTCATGGGGGTGCGGATTTCGTGGCTCATGTTGGCCAGAAACTCGCTCTTGGCCCGGTTGCCCGCCTCGGCGGCGTCTTTGGCACGGCGCAGTTCCGCTTCGCTGGCTCGTAGCTCGGCGGTGCGCTCGATCACCTTGTTCTCGATGGCCGAGTTGGTCGATTCGAGTTCGGCCGTGCGGAAGGCGATATTGCGCATCTCGTCGGTGCCGCGAAGGCAACAGAAAATGAGCACGACGTCTTCGAAAACGACCCACCCCGAGTGCTCGAGCCACCGCCACCACACCGGGTTCAAGACGCCGTAGACCGATTGCGGCCAATAGAGACCGCGCAGCACGTGATCGGCTGCAACCACGGCCGAGGCCGTCAGCATGACTCGCCAATCGCGATAGACCGCCAGGAACGCCAACGAACCGAACACGTGAAAATGGGTCTCGATGCGTCCGCCTGTCAGATGGATCAGAATGGCGGAAGTGAGCATCTGCGCCACGGCGATGATATGCCGCGTGAGCACTTTGCCCGGCCGCATGAGTGCCAAGGCGATGGGCAGGCTGTCGATGACACCGGCCAACAGCAGGGCGGCCCAAACGTGTGGATGAACGTAGCTGCCGGCGCCGGACCAAGCGCGCGGCGAAATCCACAAGGCAGCAACCACACCGGCCAGCCATTGCACAACCAGCAGCACCGCGAACATGCGATCCGTGGCCGCATGTAGACGAAATTGATGCTCGTGGAAAAGTTCGGCCGCTCGGGCCGTCGTGGCGGCTGACTGTGGTTGATCGTCGACGTTGATGGCGAGACCCATAGCACTGAATTGCCTCAATCGATGATCGAACAACCGAAGACTTCTGTGCGCTCGCAGTCGGACGGCTCTCCGGCTAAGCGCAATTCAATTGCGCTGGCGCCGGCATTATCACCCGAGTGGCCCCGGGCGAACGTGATACCGCCGTTGAACAACAGGTCGCCGCGCGGATTGTAGAGCAGCGTTTGGCCGGAAGTGCCGGCGCCAAAGCGCTGTGCCAACGCGCCGTCGATATCGCGCACGACGTGCACTCCCGGGATGGTTGCGGCCCTGCGGCACAAATCGCTGTGCTGCCACGGGTCGGCCACGTTCCTAGGCTCGTAGAACACGGTCCACACGCTGGCCTCATTCGGGCAGCGCGCCAGCACCTTCTCCAATTCTCCCAGGCTGGCCGCCGTGCAAGGGCATTTTGGGTGGGCGAAGAAGAGCAGCGTGTACTCGCTGGAGCTCAAAGGAATTTGTTCGTTTGGGGGCCATTGGCGCGGCGCAGCGCCGATCGCGCTGGGCGTGTTCGAGTAAGCCGCCAGCAGGAATAGCCCGCCAGCGGAGGCGGCTGCCCAAGAGAGTCCGACGCAAGCCCAAATCAGGCGATGCCCTTGCGTCGATTCGGACGCGAGTCTCATGGATAACCTGCCGCCGGTAAGCGGCGCCGCGTTGCCTGGTACGGATTGGCATCGCACTGCGCGAATGCGCAATCATAGGACACGGTCAACGTCATGCGGCAGAAGGCTTTTTGCACGCCGAGTGGCGCAGCGCGTGTTGCACTTGGCGTTACGGATGCCACACTTCTCCGGCTGGCCAACCGCCCGGCTGCCGGCATGTGATCCGGGTGGATCGTTAACCGGCATAGTTGCTTCGCATTCAATTCCTGCCAGATGTGCCGATCGATCCGAAAGGTTCGATTCGACCGATCGAAGGCGGCAGGCGATGCCGCACGGTCGCGGATCGCACGGTTGGTGCCGCGGCCACAGCAAACGCGGCGAATAAGGGAACGAGCGAGCGTCGCTTTGGAATTCAGCAGTCCAGCGTATGCTCGAGCTCCCAGGTCGAAACGTGGCCGCTGTAATGCCGCCACTCGGCCCGCTTGAGCTTCAGGTAACTGTGGGCCAGCTCCTGACCCAAGCCGGCGACAAGCGTGCCTGAGGATTCGAACGCATCGAGCGCGGCGAGCAAATTGTCCGGCAGGCGCGGCACCCCGTCGCATTGCGCGCCGTCAAGGTACATGTTGACGTCGAGCCGCGTGCCGGGATCGCGGGCCTGGGCGATGCCGTCCAGCCCGGCTACCAGCACTGCGGCAGGCAGCAGATAGGGACTTGCCGAGCCATCGGCCAGCCGCAGCTCGAAACGTCCCGGCTCGGGAATGCGCACCATGTGCGTGCGATTGTTGCCGGAGAAAGAGATCGTATTGGGAGACCAGGTGGCGCCGGACGTAGTGACCGGCGCGTTGATGCGGCGATAGGAATTCACGGTGGGATTGGTGATGGCGCAGAACTGGGCCGCGGAATGAATCACGCCGCCAAGAAAATGGTAGGCCAGCGGCGAGAGCCCAAGCTCGCCCTTGTGATCCTGAAACAGGTTCTGCCGCGTCGACTGGTCCCACAGCGAAACGTGCATATGGCAGCCGTTGCCAGTGAGATTGGAGAACGGTTTGGGCATGAACGTGGCGCGCAGCCCGTGCTTTTCGGCCAGCGTTTTCACCATGTACTTGAAGAACGCGTGGCGGTCGGCCGTGGTCAACGCATCGGCAAATTGCCAGTTCATTTCGAATTGGCCGTTGGCATCTTCGTGATCGTTTTGATAAGGCCTCCAGCCCAGCGTCTGCATCGCGTCGCAGATCTCGGCGATCAAATCGTACCGGCGCATCAGGGCTTGCTGGTCGTAACAGGGCTTGGCCTGGGCGTCGCGCCCGTCGGCGATCTGGCTGGCGTCGCCGGACAACACGAAGAACTCGCACTCCACACCGGTGCACATTTGATAGCCCAACGCCTTGGCCCGCGCGAGCGCCGCTTTCAGCACGTTGCGCGGCGCCTGCGGAACCGGCTTGCCGTTCATCCACGGATCGGCCGCCACCCAGGCGACTTCCGGTTTCCACGGCAGCTGCATCACGCTGGCCGGATCGGGGATTGCGAACAGATCGGGATCGGCCGGCGTCATATCCAGCCAGGTGGCAAAGCCGGCAAAGCCCGCGCCGCTGCGGCTCATGTCGGCAATGGCGGCCGTGGGCACCAGCTTCGCCCGCGAAGTGCCGAACAAATCGGTGAACGACACCAGAAAGTATTTCACGCCCGTTTCCTGGGCGAAACGCTCGAGTTCCGATGGCATGGTTTTCATGAGTGCATTAGCTCGTCGATGGCGGCGGCGATAAATCGTTCGTCGGTGGGGTTCTTCGCGGGGTTGCCCGCGCGATGTCCCCACACGGACGGGATCGGTTTGTAAACGGCATTCGGCATTTGCCGGGCCTCACGCTGGCTGTCCTCGGCCGTGAAATACAAGTCGGTGCTGCCCGGCATGATCAGCGTGCGGGCCCGAATGGCGCCCAGCGCGCGCTCCAGGTCGCCGCGATACGTGTCGTTGGCGCTGATGTCGGCCCGCTTCCAGGTGTTGATCATCGAGATCAGGTTGGCCGCGTCGCGCCGCAGGAAACTGGCTTCCCAGTCGCGAATCAGAAAATCTTCCAGCGATTGATAGCCGACCTCGCGATAGATGCCCTCGCGATAGAAGGCCTGCGACAGCGCCCAGCCGGCGTACACGCGCGCCATGGCGCGCAGCCCGCGCTCGGGCCTGGCGGCAAAGCCGTTGCCGGTCCAATTCGGGTCGGCGGTCAGCGCGGCCTGAATACCCTCCAGGAACACCAGATTGTGCGGCGACGTTTTGGCCGAGCCGCACAGCGCGGCAATGCGCTCCACGCGGTCCGGATAGAGGGCGCCCCAGTGAAGCGCCTGCTGCGCGCCCATAGACCAGCCGTAGGCCAGGGCCAGCCGCTCAATCCCAAAGCGCTCCTCCAAGAGTCGCCGCTGCGCACGCACGTTGTCGACGTGCGTAAACAGGTCCAGATACTTGCCGCCCAGCGGATCGCCCAGGTTGCTCGGCGAGCTGGACAGTCCGTTGCCGAACATGTTGACGATCACGATGAAGTAGCGCTCGGGATCGAGAATCCGCTCGCGCCCAATCAGCCAGTCGATATCGGCGTGCGTGGCGGCGTACGACGTGGGATACAGAATGACGTTTGAGCGACGCTCGTTGAGCGTGCCGTAGGTCTTGTATGCCAGGTGCGCCTTGGGCAACGATACGCCGCGCGTGAGCGCGAAGTTGTCCAGTTCGAAGATCTCGGGGGATGACATCGCCTAAGCCGTCTCGTGTCGTTGGACCGTAGGTTCAATCCCCGTCGTCGGCACAGCCCAGCCGCCGCACCACTTCATAGTTCGCCCGAGGATAACTCGGCGCAATGTGCGCCAAACGCTGCCGCAAATTCTCGTGGGCCGCCGGCAGGCGGAAAAACGGAATCGACGGATAGAGATGGTGCTCGGCGTGAAACGGCATGTTCCACATCAGAAAACGGATCGGCAGGCTGGCCAGCGTGGTGCGCGTGTTGGTCAGGCCGTTGGCATCCTCGCTGCAGCCCGTGTGCTCCACGATCAACAGCGCCCGCAACAAGGGCTCCGCCAGCACCGCCGGCAAAAACCAATACCAAACGGCCAGCGGGGTTTGCAGGGCGACGGACCCGGCAACCACCGCCAGGTACACGCCCAGCTGCGCCCGGGCCGACCAGGCAATCTCGCGGCGGGATTGCGGCGGAATGTAGGGATACTGCGACAACCGACCCAGCGCGAACATCACTAGCTCGCGCGGCTTGGCCAACCAGAACGGGATGCCGCTGATGTGCAGCACATATTCGGTGATCGTCGCGGGCTTGGGTTCCGACAACTCAGGGTCGCGCTTTGGATCCTGTGTATAGCGATGATGCCAGGTGTGGTAACGGCGGTAGAAGTTGAAGTTGTAAAAGCACAGAACCCCAGCCACCCAGCCCACGACGTTGTTGAGCCATGGCGTGCGAAAGGCCGTCTTGTGCACGCATTCGTGCATTGGCGCGAACATGGTGACCAGCGTCGCGCCGTGCAGCGCCATGGCCGGAATCATCGTGGCCCAGCTGTTCTGCGCCAGCCAAACGAGCGTGCCGGTGCAACCCATGGCTGCCAGGTGCAGCGCGCAGCGCACCCCCGCCGGCAGATCGGCCCGCCGGCTCAACGAGCGCAGCACGCCCATCTCCAGCGACTGCCGGCCGGGCAGCTGGAGAATTTCGGCCTCGAGATCGGCAGTGGCGTCTTGGCTCATGGATTGGCTCGCTACGACGCGGCACGCCGGTCATTCGTTTGCGCGCCAACCGGCCCCGTAGAGCAAGCGGCATGCCGCTTCGCGCCGCGCCGGTGGCGGGCCGACCTTAATCTGTGCGCGGCGAACACTTTGCAGCTGAGGCGAGAAATCTCTTTGGATAAGAGTTGCGCGGACTACGCGCAGGCCAAGCCACGATGACGGGCAACCAGCACTGGCGGACAAGCCGCCTGTGGCACCCGATGAGCCCAGAGTTCTGTGCTACGCCAGCAGCTCGGGAATGACCTTCGCCGGCTCGACCGTGGTCAGCCGCTGGTCGAGGCCTTGGAAGCGGTAGCTGAAGCGCTCGTGGTCGAAGCCCATTAGCTTCAACACGGTGGCGTGGAAGTCGCGCACTTGCACCGGATCTTTGACGATGTTGTAGGAGAAATCGTCGGTCTCGCCGTAGATCGTGCCGCCCTTGGCGCCGCCGCCGGCCATCCACATGGTGAAGCAGCGGGGATGGTGATCGCGGCCGTAGTTCTCCTTTGACAGGCCGCCCTGCGAGTAAATCGTGCGGCCAAACTCGCCGCCCCAAATCACCAGCGTCTCGTCGAACAGGCCCCGGGCCTTCAGGTCTTCCAGCAGGCCGCGGCACGGCTGGTCGATGTCGCGGCATTGATCGGGCAGCCGGCCGGCGACGTTCGAGTGCGTGTCCCAGTTGTTCAAATACACCTGCACGAAGCGTACGCCCCGCTCGATCATCCGCCGCGCCAACAGCACCGTGTGGGCGAAGGTGCCCGGCTTGCGCACGGCGTCGCCATACATCTTGTCGATGTACTCCGGCTCGCTGCTCAAGTCGGTAAGCTCTGGCACGCTCGTCTGCATGCGAAACGCCAGTTCGTATTGCTGAATACGGGTCTGCGTCTCGGGATCGCCCACTTGCTGGTAGTTGAATTCGTTCAATGCTCGCAGCCCGTCGAGGGTGGTGCGGCGCACGTCGGCCGGCACCCCCGGCGGATTGTTGATGTACAAAATTGGGTCGCCGCCCGAGCGGAACGACACGCCGGCGTGCTCGCCCGAGAGGTAACCGGCCGACCACAGGCGCGCGGAGATGGCCTGCACCTGTTCGGTGTTGGTGGGCTTGGCCACCAGCACGACGAAGGTGGGCAGGTCGCGGTTCAGCGAGCCCAGGCCGTAGGAGATCCAGCTGCCCAGGCACGGGCGACCGGTAATCTGGTTGCCGGTTTGCATGTAGCAGATCGCCGGCTCGTGATTGATGGCCTCGGTGTGCATGCTGCGGATAAAGCAGATGTCGTCAGCGCTCTTGGCCAGGTTCGGCAACAGTTCGCTCATCCACATGCCGCAGTTGCCATGCTGGGCGAACTTGAACATCGAGGGAGCGACCGGAAACCGCTTCTGGCCGGAGGTCATCGTGGTCAGTCGCTGACCCATCCGCACACTGTCGGGCAGATCCTTGTCGTAGTATTCCTGCATCTGCGGCTTGTAGTCGAACAGGTCGAGCTGCGAAGGTCCGCCCACCATGTGCAGGTAGATCACCTGCTTGGCCTTGGCCGGGAAGTGCGGGCCCAGCGCCACGGGCGGGCCGCCTGCCGGCACATTCGTGGCCCCCAACGCGCGCGATGCGCCGCCGCCCAGCAACGAGGCCAGCGCGGCGGTGCCCAGGGCGTTCGCCCCGCGGGAAAAGAACTGCCGGCGCGTTTCGCTGCGAACCCAATCTTCGAAGAGCGGATGCATGATCGTTGCTCCTGCGGCGGTGCACCGCGGCAGCCTGCGCTGCCGCCGGTTCGCGCTACTTGTTCAAAACCTCGTCCAGATTCAATAGCTCGTTGGTCAACATGGTCCAGCCGGCCAGCGTGGCCGCATCGAGCGCCGCATCCGGCTTCGACTCGCCCACGGTGATCAGCTTCTGGGCGTCCTCGGCGTGCGACTTGTAGAACTCCGTCAGCACAGTCAGCGAACGCTCGACAACGGGCCGCTCCTGATCCGTCAATGAGCGCGCCAGCAAGCGCCGAGCCAGAAAGTCCACCCGCGCGGCGTCCGTATCGCCGCCTTCGCGCAACGTGCGCTGCGCGAGGTGACGCGCGGCCTCAATGAACTGCGGATCATTGAGCGTGACCAGCGCCTGCAGCGGCGTATTGGTGCGCTCGCGGCGGACACTGCACGTTTCGCGGTTGGGCGCATTGAATATGTCCATCGAGGCCGGCGGGGCGGCCCGCTTCCAGAACGTGTACAAGCTGCGTCGATACAGGTTCTCGCCCGAGTCTGCCTTGTAGTCGCGCGTGTTGCTGCCGATCATCGCCACGGCTTCCCACACGCCCTCCGGCTGATACGGCTTGACGCTCGGCCCCCCCAGCTTTTCCACCAGCATTCCGCTGGCCGCCAGCGCGTAGTCGCGCACCATCTCGGCATCCATGCGGAACCGCGGGCCGCGCGACAGCAGCTTGTTGTCCACGTCCTTTTCCAGCTTTTCCGGCGTCACTGCCGCGCTCTGCCGATACGTGGCCGACATGACCAGCATCTTGAAGAACTGCTTCATGTCCCAGCCGTTCTCGCGAAACTCGATCGCCATCCAGTCGAGCAGCTCGGGATGCGAAGGCAACTGCCCAGCCACGCCCAGATCGCCCGTCGTCTTCACCAGGCCTGCGCCGAACACTTCCTGCCAGAAGCGGTTTACCGTCACGCGCGCCGTGAGCGGATGCTCCGGCCGCAGCAGCCACTCGGCGAACCCGATGCGATTGCGGGGCAGATCGGCCGGGAAGGGGGGCATGATGTCGGGCGTGTCGGCCTTCACGCCGTCGCGACGCTTGTCGTATTCGCCGCGAAACAGGATAAAAGCCATCGCTTCGTCCTGCTTCTCCTGCATTACGTGGGCGATGGTCGATCGCGCTTTGATCTCGGCTTCGCGGGCATCGAGCTGGCGCTTGCGCTCCACCAGCGCGCGATACTTTTCGTCCACGCCTTCCAGCCACCAGCGATACAGCTCGTCCACTTCGCTGGGGGTGCGCCCTTCCGGCGGTTTGGCCACCAGGAAGGCAGCCCGGGCGGCCCCGCCTAGCTCGGCCACTTCGCCCGGAGCCAGCGCTCGATCATAGATCCGCAGATCCTGCAGTGTGATATCGTCCAGCCGGGCGCCGGTATTGCGCTGCGCCAGTTTGAGCGGCACTTCGGTGCGGATGGTGTTCTTCAGCGAATTGGCGGCCACTTCGACGTCCTGCCGCGCACCGTCCAGATAAATCTTCACGCTGTCGGCATTGCCGCCGGCTTCATAGGTGATGGTCACGGCGTGCCACTTGTTCGGCTCGAGCTCCTTCTTGCCGATCACTTTCACGGCATCTTCCGGCCACTTGTGAATGACGTGCGTGCTGGGGCGGCCTTGGTCGAGCCACAGGTCCCAGCCGCGATAGCCGTTGGCGTCGTCCATCCGCGAGACAATGGCGCCGCTGAGCCCTTTGCCCGGCACTTTCACCCACACGCTTGCGGTGAACGATTGATCTTTCTCGAAGTCGCCCGCGTCGCTCACCTCGACCACGGTGCTGGCCTGCGATTTGAAGGCCTTGGCCGCCGTGACGCCGTCTTCCCACTTGGGTTCGCCGGTCACGGTCAGGCTCCGCGCCTGGCCCGCGACCGAAACATTGAGCACGTTGCCGGCGCTTTCGCCCAGCGGCGCGTGAAAGCACAGCCCCGCGGAAGCCACTTTGCTTTCGACCGCGGGCGTCGGTCCCGCGGCCAGCCAGGAATCAAAGTCGGGGCGGCCGCCGGCTCGACGGGCATCGACCTGCTGGCCGGCGTCGGCCACTTGCGTCTTCAACTCGTCCCACTCGCGGCGTTGTTCATCGGGCGGCACGACGATGATCGGCGGTGTGTCCTTGATGTTGCCGTCCATGGCGCCTTGCGTGGTGTTGTTGAAAAACGCCGCCATCTCGTAGAACTCGCGCTGCGAGAGCGGATCGAACTTGTGGTCGTGGCACACCGCGCAGCCGGCGGTCATGCCCAGCCAGACTTGCGCGGTGGTCTCCGTGCGGTCGCGCGTGTAGAGCACCAAATACTCTTCCGCGATCACGCCACCCTCATTGGTGGTCATGTTGCAGCGATTGAAGCCCGAGGCAATCAGCTGATCGAGCGTGCGCTGCGGCAGCAGGTCGCCGGCCAGTTGCTCTATCGTGAACTGCGAGAACGGAATGTTGCGATTGAAAGCGTCGATTACCCAATCGCGATACGACCACATCTCGCGAAAGTTATCGAAGTGGATGCCGTGCGTGTCGGCGTAACGGGCCACGTCCAGCCAATACCGTCCGCGATGCTCGCCCCAGGCGGGCGAGGCCAGCAGGCTGTCGACGTAGCGCTCGTAGGCGCTCGGCGAAGGATCGATGACAAACGCGTCGACGGCGGCGGGCTCCGGCGGCAGGCCCGTCAGATCCAGGCTCACGCGCCGCGCCAGCGTGCGCCGGTCGGTTTCCGGCGCGGGCGAAAGCCCCTCGGCCTCGAGCCGCGCCAGGATAAAGTTGTCGATCGGGTTGCGCGGCCAGGCCGCGTCTTTCACGGCCGGCACCGGCGGCCGCACCGGAGCGATGAACGACCAGTGCGGCTGGTACTCCGCGCCGCTGGCAATCCACCGCTTGAGCACTTCCTTCTGCGCGGCCGTGATGGTCTTGTGCGTGGTGGGCGGCGGCATCTGCACGTCCGGATCGTCGGACAGGATGCGGGCGATCAACTCGCTCTCTTCCGGCTTGCCCGGCACGATGGCGCCCATGTCGACCGTGGCTTGCCGCTGGTCGAGTCGCAGATCGGCCTTGCGGGCCGCGCTGTCCGGACCATGGCAGGCGAAACAGTTGTCGGCCAGGATCGGTCGCACGTCGCGGTTGTAGCCCAGCGCCGCCTCATCGGCACGCACCGATGACGCAGCAAGAGCCGCGGCGATCAACGACGCGCTGGTGGCAGCCCGATAGATACAGCAGCATGCGCTTCGCATGGAGTCAAAACCCTCGGGGAGCAGTGGCAGGCGGGAAGGATCGTTCGTTCGTCGCGGGGGCGCCGCGCCGACGTTAACAAGGCAGGGAGGGCAGGGGGCGGCACGTCGCCAGGACGTCATTATAAACCCTTTGCGCCGCAACGCAAAGCAGGCCAAGGCGTGACTCAAACGGCCTGCGGAGGGCAGTTTTCGCAGGGTGTGCCCATGCGCACGCGCGCGGCGGCGTCACACCCAGCGCGCCGCATCCGCCCACCGGGAGTCGTAAAGTCCGGCCCAGTCTGTACAATGCCCCGCAACGTGCAATTCATGCGCCACGACGGCGCGCGGCACACCCCTGACGGAGAACACGCTGTGAGAACTTCGATCCTGACTTTGGCCTTACTGACTGCCGGAATGCTGGGCTGCGCACCTAAGTCGAGTCCGCCCCCCGACAAGCCGGTCATCGAAGTGAACGCCCCGGGCGTGGAAGTCAAAGTCGATCCCCAAGAGGGCACGGAAGTAAAGGCCCCCGGCGTGGAAGTCGAAGCGCCGAAGTAGGGCGTGCTCACCTCCCGCTGCGGCTCGTAAGCGGCGCTGAGTGCCTCGGCGAATGCGGCGTTCCCCGCGAAGCGCGCCGCGGGCACGTGCACTTGCGCGGCGCGTTGATCTCCTGGCGCGCTGCCCAGCGTTTTGGCGCGCTGGGTAGTGTCCTAGCGCGCTGCTTAGTGGTGGTGGCCGTCGTTCCGCCAGATGTGCAGCGCGCCCCACACGGCCAGCACGACCGACGTTGCAATCGCCACGAGCACCATGTTGGCGACCGCGCCGGGCACATCGTAGCGATGGATCTGCGGATGCTGCGCGGTGAAGACCAGCACGCCATGGCCGGCGACCGCTCCAGCCAGGATCAGAATAGCCCCGGCGATCTTGTTCATGAGACGCTCTCCCCCTCGCGAAACGAGTCGTGTGGCTGGCAAGAGAGACGTCGCTACCACGGATGCGAGTAGCCAATGTAATGGCAATCGCGCGCAAGCCAGCGCAGCGTGATTCCGTTCAGGCGCTAGAGGGCGCGCCGCATCGGTCTCCCTGCGGCCGCTCGAGAAACTGGGCACCTGGATCATTCGTCTCTTCAGCCTAACCCGCTGCGGCCTCCGCTGCAAACACATAACTCCGGCGCCAGGCCGCCAATGGTTGCCCACCAGGCAGCCCGGCCGGAACAAGCGGTAGAGTTTTCCCGCGCGCCGCACTTTGCCGGGCATTGCCAGACTCGGCCCGGCCGCGGCGGGCGTAACGTATAATTGCAGAGCCTCAAATCCGGCCCTTTGGCCGACCGACCTGACGGCCTTGAAACATCGCCTACCCTGCCGCGCCTAGCGGCCGCACCATGCAAGTCATCATCACGGCAGTCGGCCCCGATCATCGCGGCCTGGCCGACCCCATCATCCACCACGTCACTGGACTAGGCGCCAACATCGCTGAGATCCAGATGTACGATCATGACGAAGAGAGTCTGTTCGCGATGTTGTTGCGGATCGACTTGCCGACGGAAGCCTGGCCGGGGTTGAAGCCCCAGCTGGGCGAGATCGGCCGGCTCAAGGGCTTGAGCGTGCGCTTGTGGTCGCCCGAAGAACGCCTGGAACGGCCCCGGCTGGCCATCTGCACCACCATTCGGCCGGAGCCTGCGCTGGCGCTGTTGAGGGCCATTCGCGACGGTCAGGTCCGCGCCGAGCCGGCGGTCATGCTGGGCAACCGGCCGCACTGCCGCGCGCTGGCCGAACAATTCGACGTGCCCTGGCACCTGGTGGGCGACGAGCGGGGCGTGCCCGACGACGAAAAGCTGATCGCCGTGTGCGACGAGGCCGAAGTGGATTACCTGATCCTGGCGCGCTACATGCGCGTGCTGCCACCGGCCAGCTGCTGGAAGTATGCCGGCGGCCGGATCGTCAATTTGCACCACGGACTGCTGCCCAGCTTTCCCGGCATCCATCCCTATCACGAAGCCTTCGCCAGCCGCATGCTCACGTACGGTGCGACGTGTCACTTCATCGTGCCCGAACTCGACGCGGGCAACCAGATCATCTACCAGTCCACGTTCACCGTGGGGCACGGGCTGAAGCTCGACGACATCATCCGCCGCGGCCAGGAAGACAATGAGCCGCATTGCCTGGTCGAAGGCGTGCGCCGCGTGGTGAGCCGCGAAGTGCAATTGCACTTTCACCGGGTCGTGGCGCGGTAGCGCTGTGGTTACAAGGGGGCAGCCGCCGGACCCGGCCGCTGGCCGCATTGTTCGCCGCAACGTTCATGTGGTAAAATTACTGAGTAAATCATTCTCCGAGCAGCACGATGGCAATCACCCTCGCCGATCTCGAAGCATTTCAGCGGTTTGCAGCAGAACGGCTTGCCGCCCAGGGCGCTGAGTCGTTGAGCGACTTGCTCTGCGAATGGGAATCGTCGCGCGAGCGACAGGAGACGATCGAATCCGCAAAGCGCGGATTGGCCGATGTCGACGCCGTGCGCACTCGTCCCGCCGCAGACGTTCTCAAGGAATTGCGATCCGGACTCGCGTCGAAATGAAGCAAGACGTGCGCTTCACGCACGAAGCAGGCCGGTGCGTTCGTGACATTTGTGACTGGCTTGCGGCGCGGTCGCCGGCAGGCGCGGCGCGATGGCTCGACGCGCTCGAGGCTGCGTCGGGCCGAATCGCCGAACGCGCGGAGTCTTTCGGTCTCGCGCCGGAGGCCGATCAATTCAGTGAACCGCTCCGTCAGACACTTTTCAAGACTCCGAGCGGCAAGACCTTTCGGGCCCTGTTCGTCATCCGAGAAGGCTTGGTTTACATCGTCTCCGTCCGCGGAGCGGGACAGGCACTCATCGATCCCGCCAGTATCGTTCTGCCGCCATAGAATTTCACCGGTGGCGCCCGTGGAGTAATTTTGCAGTGACGCAGGCTGGCACAGCCGCGAGCCTGTCGCTAGAACTGAGTCGCCGGTCGGCCGAATGTGTCCGCCGCCGCCCTTCAGGATGCAATCAACGTGACGAGCAACTTTGACGATGCCGTGGTGGGCGCCGGCGTGCTCGGCCTGGCGCACGCGTTTCACCTGGCCCGCGCCGGGCGACGCGTGATCGTCTTCGAGCGCAGCCCGCGCGCCTGCGGCGCCAGCGTGCGCAACTTTGGCATGCTATGGCCGATCGGGCAGCCCGCCGGACCCCTTTACGATCTGGCCATGCGCAGCCGCGAAGTGTGGCTTGAGTTGCTATCTGCCAGCCGTTTGTGGCACGATCGCTGCGGGTCGCTGCACCTGGCGTACTTGCCCGACGAAGCGCAAGTGCTCGAGGAGTTCGCGCGCCAGGCTGCGCGCGAAGGCAGTTCGTGTGAACTGTTGCCGGGCAACCAGGTGGCGACGCGCTCGGCCGCCGTGAAGCGTGCCGGTCTGATCGCCGCGCTGTGGAGCCCGACTGAAACGTGCGTCGACCCCCGGCAAGTGATTGCCGAGTTGCCCGGCTGGCTGGCGCGCGAGTTCGGCGTGCGGTTCGAATACGGCAGCGCCGTGCGCGGCTTTGCCCAAGGGCACGTGACGGCGGGTGGCCGGACGTTTGCCGCCCAGCGGCTGTTCGTCTGTTCGGGCGACGATTTTCAATCGCTCTATCCCGAGGTTTTCGCCGGCGCGGGCTTCATTCGCTGCAAGCTGCAAATGATGCGCTCGCAACCGTACACGTCGTGGCGGCTGGGGCCCATGCTGGCCGGCGGACTCACGCTGCGGCACTACAAAAACTTTCAAAATTGCGCCACGCTTCCTGCGCTGCGCGAGCGGGTGGCGCGCGAACATCCCGAGTTCGATCGCTACGGCGTTCACGTCATGGCCTCGCAGAATGGCCGCGGCGAACTGGTGATCGGCGATTCGCACGAGTACGATGACCAGGTCGAACCGTTCGACAAGCCCGCGATCGATCGCATGATTCTCGACTACCTGGACACGTTTCTCGACGCGCCCGATTTGCAGATTGCGGCCCGCTGGCATGGCACCTACGGCAAGCACCCGCGCGACGCGTACTTCGTGGCCCGGCCGGAGCCGGGCGTGACCATTGCCACTGCGGTCGGCGGCGCCGGCATGACGCTGTCGTTCGGGCTCGCTGAGCAAGTCGTGCGCGAGGCGTCGAACTAGCGCGCGAGCCATTGTCGACAGACCAGGAGCAAACTTTTCTCACTAACCCGAAGCGCGAGCGAGGGAATCCACTCGACAACCTTCCGCAGAGCAAACACGATGAGCATTGAGCTGGTGATCTTCGACATGGCCGGCACGACCATCAACGACGACGACGGCGTGAACCGTTCGGTGCGCGCGGCGCTTGCACATGTGGGGATCGAGGTGACGCGCGCCGCCGTCAACGCGGTGATGGGCATTCCCAAGCCGGTGGCCCTGACGCGTTTGATCGAGGCCTCCCAGCAGCCCCGGCGACTGACCGATCTGGACGCCATCCACGCCGACTTCGTGCGGCGGATGATCGCCTTCTACGAGACCGATCCGTCGGTCCACGAGATCGCCGGCGCCAGCGAGACCTTTCGACGGTTGCATGCCGCGGGCATCAAGGTGGCGCTCGACACGGGCTTTACGCGCGATATCGTCGACGTGGTGCTGACGCGCCTGGGCTGGAAGAACTCGGACCTGCTCGACACGACCGTGACCAGCGACGAAGTGCAACGCGGCCGCCCCCACGCCGATATGGTGCAGAAGGCCATGCGCGATCTGGGCATTCGCGATGCGGCGCGCGTGGCCAAAGTGGGCGACACGCCTGCCGATCTCGAAGAAGGCACCAACGCCGGCTGTGGCCTGGTGATCGGCGTGACCGGCGGCTCGCACACGGCTGCACAGCTCGAGCCGTTCGCCCACACGCACCTGGTGGCCACCGTGGCCGACGTGCCGGCGCTCTTGGGGCTCTAGCCGTCAGCAACAAGGGCGGCACCGGGCGCTCTGGCCGCTTGCCGTCTCATTCCGACCGCAGCACCTTCTCCAGCCGCGGGCGATAGTGATCCAGCGGCGGAACCGGCAGGTTCGGCACTTTGGCCAGATCGTCCCAGCGGCGCAGCGCAACAGCGTCGCCAGAGAACCCGTTGCTTTCGAACTCGCGAACTTCGTCGGGTGTGAATGGGCCACCTTGTAGCTGCAGACTCTGCTCCGAGGCGCGCGAAAGCTGCGCCCGATAGCCCGCGTCGGTCGCGCACAAATAGCGCTTGGCCGCCACATGCAGGCGAATGGGCTCGGTGACAGCGGGGCCAAAATACCTTCGCAGCCAGGCTTGGCCCAATGCCTCGTGCCGGTCGTCGATCCCGTGGTCCGCACAATCCTCCGGCAATTTGTGCACCAGATGCCCAAAGTCGTGCAACAGGGCCGCCACCACCAGCTCGTCCGTCGCGCCGTCCTGTTCGGCATGCCAGGCCGATTGCAGCGCGTGCTCCAACTGCGATACCGGCTCGCCGATGTAGGCGGCGTGTCCCTTGGTGGCGAACAGAGCCAGAATTTCGTCGACGACCTGGTTCACGATGCCGAGTTCCTGGTGCGTTGCATCAGCCAAAACAGCGCGGCGCCGGCGCTGGTCAACGCGGCCACGGCCGCCAGCGCCTGAAACGTGCCCGACCAGCCGTAGTGGCCGGTCAAGCGGGCGACCGTATCGCCGGCCGCCATGCCGCCCAGATAGCCGACGCCGTCGATGATACCACACGCCGTGGCACTGCCGCGCTTGCCGCCCAGGTCGAGCGAAATAGCCCCGGCCAGATACGAATAGGGACCGAGCACCAGAAAGCCCACCAGGCTCACCAGCGCGATCGGCGCCGCACTCGCCGAGCCGAAATTCACGGTGCCCAACACGGCGAGCACAATTGCCGTCCCCAACAAGCCGAACAAGATCACCGCCGCGCGGCCGCCCCGGCCCAGCCAATCGCCCACGCAACCTGCCGCGATGACGGATACTCCGCCCAACAGCGGGAATAGCGCGCTGCGGTTGGCCGCCTCGGCCTGGGACAAACCCAGCGCGTCGGTGAAGTAGAAAGCGCTCCAGGTGTTGAACGTCTCGCGCAACAGCGTCAGCCCCAGCGACAAGTAACAGACCACCAGGAACACCGGGCTCGTGAACAGCGGCACCAGCAGTCCGCGCAAGTTCGGCGGGTGATCTTCCTGACCGGCGGCGCCAAACACGTTTTGGGGATTGGCCGGCGGCTCGCTCAGCCCGACGTCCGATGGCGACTCCTTGAGCCAGATCCACACAATTGCCAGCAGCAGGGCCAGCACGCCCGCGGCGACGGCGAAAACGGCGCGCCAGCCCAGCCCACGATTTAAGAGTTCGCCAATGAAGAGCCGCGCCGCACCATCGCCGAACAAATAGCTCAAGCTCACCACCCCCATCGCCGTGCCGTACGAGGCGAACGAAAACCACCGGCCGGTCACCTTGACCATGCCCGTCCACACGAAGGACTGCACCAGCCGATTGCCGAACCAGGCGACCGTGAACAGCGGCACGCCGGGCGAGAGCGCGAACAACAACGTGAACGCCACCGACCCGAACATGCCCAGCACGATGTTGCGGCGGCCGCCCAGAAAATCGGCCAGCGTGCCGGTGAAGAACTTGCCGATCGCGTAGGCCAGCACGCCCAGCGAGGCGACGGCGCCCAGCCGCTGCCGCGCATCGTCGGGCGCATAGCCGGCCTCGACCAGCGAATCGCGAATCAAGGGCAGCGTGACCGAAAAATTCGAGCGGCACAAATAACAGCCGCTATAGAGCACAAACAACAGCCCAATCGTCAACAACTGCCGGCGCCGCATGCGTTTCAAATCGGTCGACATGGCGCGGCGTGAGCGGAAGAGGTGGCGCTGGCATCTTGCCAGTGCTGGAGTTGTTCAGGACAGTCCGGCAAACGACCGGCCGATTGTAGCCGAGCGCGGTGAGGGCCGCATGAGCGAGCCGGGCGGAAACGCGGACAGCAACACCTAAAGCCGCCCGCACACGACCCTCACTTCGTGCGCCAGCAGTGATGAAATCTGCTCGACAAACTGAGGCCTTAGCGGCGGCCAGTTCCAGAACGTGAAGCCGAGATTGCCAAAGGCCCAGACGAAGTCAAAATCCCACTGAGTAATCCGCGACGCAATGCCGCAGTGCTGGCATGTATGGGCCGCTGCGTCGTCTCCCTGAAACCACCGGTCAACGGCATCCGTCCAATCGCTTGAACTTGCATCGGTGTGGCAGATCGGGCAGAGCACTTTGTCCGAATTCCCGCCGGCATGGAATACCGTTCGACCGATCTCGCAGCACACGCCGTTAGGCTGCACTTCAAGAAAATGAACCAACCGACCGCCTACCGCTTCTTTGAAATTTGGTCCGGGACGATATCCACGCGGGCCGCCAAGTGCAGAATCGCTGGCCTCGCCGCAAATGACGCCCCGCTCAATGAGGTATCGCAAGACGGTTCGCGCCAGGCGCGGTGCCTCCTGAACTGTCGCGTGCAAATCGACGATTTGCTGATAGGAATCGCCCACGCCACATTCCTCGTCGCGCGCCGCAAGAAAGCTAACTCGGCCGTGGCAACGTGGTGACGCCGATCGTCGCGCCCATTTCGAACTCTTGCGTGGCCGCGTTGTTCAACGAGGTCGCGCCGCCCACCGGTCGATGCTCGTGCCACCAGCGACGCGAGTCCCCTATCGTCCACGGTTGGCTCGGCGCAATATCCACCAATATGTCCGCCAGTTGCGCAGCACTCTGTGGCCGCTTGTCGGGCGATTTCTCCAGGCAGGCCATCAGCGCCGAGACCAGCGCGGGCGCCATCGGCTGGCTCACCACGTCGGAGGGCAGCTTCGGCGTTTCTTCCACCTGGCGGCGAATGATCTCGAGCACCGTAGCCGCCTCGAACGGCGGCCGGCCGGTGAGCAGAAAGTAGCCCACGCCGCCCAACGAATACAGGTCGCTGCGAGCGTCGGCACTGTCGGGATCCTGAATGCACTCCGGCGGCAAATACAAGGGCGTGCCGGTGATCGAGTTGACGGCCGTGAGCTGCGTCTGCAGGCGATTGTCGGTTGCCTTGACCAGGCCGAAGTCGAGCAGCTTCACAAAATCGTTCACGCCGCCGCGGCGCGTGAGCATGATGTTGGCCGGCTTGATATCGCGATGGATCAGCCCCATCGTGTGGGCCTCCAACAGCGATCCGCACACCTGCAGCAGGATCTGGATCACGCGTCCGTCAGGCTGCGGACCAAATCCTTCGACCACGGACTGCAGCGAGTAGCCGTCGAGAAACTCCATGGCATAGTAGAACACGCCCTCATCCGTGCGGCCGTAGTCGTAGATCGTGATGGTGTTGGGGTGATTGAGCTGGCTGGTGAGCTGCACTTCGCGCTCGAAGCGGGCAATGGCCACATCCGTGGTCCGGCTCGGCTCGAGCAGCTTGACGGCCGTCGGCCGGCGCAGCAAGGCATGACTGGCCCGATAGACGGCGCCCATGCCGCCCTCGCCAATTTTTGTTTCCAGCTTGTACTGGCCGAGCTTGCCGGCGGCCAGCACCGCCTCGCGCACGCGTTTTTCCAGCCGGCCCGCCAGCAATGTGAACGCCAACAGCGTCAACGCCGCGACTGCCAACAATCCGAACAGGGCCCAAAACACGTTTCGCACGATGCGAACCGGCCGATAGATTTCCGCCTGATCGATTTCCGTTGCCAGGCCGAAGTTATACTCCTTGAGCCAGGTCCACGCGCCCACCACCGGCACACCCCGATAGTCGCGATACCCGGCCACGTCGATGCCCGCGCGGCCCGCCGTGGCTTCTTGTGCCATCCGCGTCAGCGGCTGCTGAGCCCGCAGCACGGCCGGACGCTCGCCACGCGACATGTCGACGCCCGGATCACGCAGCTCGATCGACAGCACCGAGCGCGCCTGGCGCTGATCCGCCATCAGGCCGATTTGGCGCAGCTGGTCTTCGAAGCGGCTGGCCGACAACAGCACACCCTTTTTGTCGAATGCGTAGGTCTCGCCGGATTTGCCAAAGCGGGCCACATTCAAGATGCGGGTAAACTCGCGATCCGGGCGGATGCGAAAGCCGACGACGGCCACAATCTGTCCGCTATCGTCGCGCAAGGGTGCCAGCGTAAACATCGTGGGCACGCCCACGGACATGCCACCCCATTCGTCGGGCAGCATGTTCACGGCAGGAAACGGCCGTGAAACGGTGGCCTGACCGGCGAAAACCCGCTCAACGTACTCGCGAAAACCGACCAACGCGTCCATGCCGATAAGGCTCTCGTTCTTCGCCGACAGGACGCGCCCCTGGCGGTCGATCACGATAATGCCCTCGTACCCGTGCGCGTCCATCCACGGCGCCAACGCTTCCAGGAGTTGCTTGCGCTCGGGGGAGTTGGCGAGTTCGATGGTGCTGGCGCGTTCCGTTTCAGCGAGCTTGATCAGGCTGAGCACCGGCTGTCGCACATCCGGGTCGTGGGCCGCGGTCGTGGCGTTCGCCTGCTGCGATTGAAGCCACAGCTTGAGAGCCGTGACGTCGGCGTCCAAGAGCGCCTGCAGCCCGCCTTCGACCTGCGACTGGATGGCCCGCTCAACGTGATTGCGCAGCCAGGTGCCGGCGAGTGCCAGTGCCACGAGCGCCACCACCGGCGCCAGCCACACATGACGGCGCAGCCATCCGCGCGACAGCGACAGTCGGCCCCGGCTGCCGAAAGCGCTGCGCAGTTTGCGGATGGACGTCAGTCGTAGACTCGCGCTTCCTTGGGGAGATTGCGCCACAGCACACCTTCCTGAAACCGGGTGGTCATATCACTCCTGGAGCGCGGCATTTCGCCGGCCCGCCGGCCGGCCAATGTTTCAGGCCCGCGCCGCCGGCAGGTTACGCACCCCGAACGCCAGCATGACCAGGGCCCAACCGTAGAACAACATGTCGACGCCGATGAACAGGCCGATGACCACGTAGCTGATTTCCGGCCAGCCTTTGAAGATCAACAATCCCAACGCCAGCGAGATGATGCCGTTGATCAGCAGCCACACCCAGTGCTGGAAGCCACCGGTCAGTGCCACGAAGATACGCATCGCGCCGACAAACATCAACGAGGCGGCGATGATCAGCGTCAGCGCGGGCAGCGCCAACTCTGGCCGGTCGATGAACATGAAGCCCACGACCAGGTACAGCACGCCGGCCAACAAATCGAGGAAAAAGCCGCTCCATTCGCGCCGCCAGAAACCGTGCGCACATTCCAACGCGCCGGCCACGATCAGCAACCAGCCAAAAAACAACACCGACGTCAAGCTGACGACATACGGCGCGACCAGCGCGATCGTGCCGAGCAAGATCATCGCAATGCCCAGCGCCAGCACCCAACCCCAAGTGCGCTTCAGTCCCTCGATACCTACCGTTGCGTATCCGGTCGCCATTTTTCGATCCTCCGGAAAGTAGCCTGTAGCCATGATTAGTTCCCCTGATATGGACGTGCCGTTAATTGGGCGCGACACCCACGGTGCCGCACCGGCGAGGACGTCCTGATTCGGCGCCGCACGCACGCTGCGCCGGCCGATTCCGGAAACTCAAATCAAGCAAGAGCAAGCCGCCAAGCTCGGGACTGGTCCTCTCAATATATATAGTTCAGAGAGGCCTTAACAGACGGCTCGATCGGGCCGCGCCCGCCGGCATTCCCGGCACAATCGCACCTTTGGCGCGTTAACGGCCGGTCAGCTCGGCTACAACCATCGCATGCACGTCGAGCTGCGGCACAATCGCTACCGCACCGTCGGCCGTTTGTTCCACCGCCAGGTCCCGGCCGCCCGGCTCCAGATGGACGCGCCCCAGCGAATAGCTCTTGGCAAAGCGCACGCGCACGTCGTGAATGGGCACCGTCTCCTCGCGCAGCGGCACGTCGTCGATCGCCAGCGCGTGGTGCGCGGTCGAATTCAAATCGCTGTACAAGTGCACGACCAGCCGCTGGCCGTCTTTGGTTTGCCGCATGACCTGCGCGTGCACGCACATGGGCGCTTCGACCGAGACCGGCGGTGCTTCGGCGGCCGCCCAGCGAATCATGTTCTCCAGCACCAGCCGCTGGTACGGATACGCATACAGATAGTAGGCGGCGTCGAAACCGGCCGCGCTATACGCCACGCGCCCTCGACCATAAGCGTGCGTCACCACGGCCGGAACTTCCGCGCTCTCGGCAGGCGCCTTGGGCCGGAGCGTGCCAATGGCGACCGCCGACGGCCGCGGCGCCACGCGCACGGCGGGACCCTTGAAGGTTACCGGCTCGGCGCCCACATACACTTGCATCCGCCCCTGGTTCAATAGCGACGCGGTGTCCTGTCGAAAGTCGAACACGTTCTTGCGCTTCTCCCAATAATCCGGACCGATTGACTGGGCGAAGTTGACGTCGACCGCTTGCGGCTCGTTGGTGCTTGTCTCGGGCAGACCGCGATAGTCGACACCCAACACGCGGGCCAGGGCGAAGTTTTCGCGCGGGCCGCCAAACTCGTCGAACAGCGACACATCCAAACTGGCAACGAGCCCGCCGCCGTTTTGCACGAACTGCTCGACGGCCGCGGCCTGCGCGTTATCGAGGCAGGCCGTGTTGGGCATGATCAGCACGCGGTATTGGGCCAGGTCCTCGGCATTCAGATTCCAGTCGTTGATCACGGCCACCGGCAAGTGCGCCTCGACGGCGGCCCGAAACGCGCCGAACACGGCCGCCATGTAGCGCTCCTCCACGAGCCCCGCGGTGCGCCCGTAGAAATTGCGCGTGTTGTCGCTCATCACCAGCGCCGCCCACGGCTCGGGCCGCTTGTGCGTCAGCCACGGCTTGCGCCGCTGCACTTCGTCCATTGCGCGATACAGCTCTTGTTGCAGGTTGGCCGGCTGGCCGACGGCGATGCTCGGCGCCGCTCCATAGGTCAGGGCCAGCAACATCCGCCGCAGGATCTCGTGCGGTGGGAAGCTGTCTTTGCCATACGGGTTGCCGTGGCTCATGAGATAGGGCTCGCTGAACGCCACGCGATGATTCGTTGCTGCCCAAATGTACGCATTGGCAAACGCCGGCACGATCGATGCGCCGCGGTTCGTCTCGTCCAGCCAGAACTCCTGGTCCGGCGCGTCCAACAACAGGTTCATGCGCGCGGGCATGTTCCGCGGAATGCTGAGAAAGTGCCCGAACCGGCCGGCGTTCGTGGTCCAGGTCACCAGCGCGATCTCCGGCTTGATGGCCTTCAGCCGGTTTTGCATCCGCCGGACGAGATCTTCCATCCGCCGGTCCGCCCAATGCTGGTAGCGGCGAAACGCCGGATCGTTCAGGTCAGCGCTGGGAATCTCGGCGCCGGTTGCGTCGCGATAGCCCTCGCGACAGTGCCGGCAATAGCACACGCCGCCGTAGTGCAGGCCGTCGAAACTGAAGGCGTCCACGTCGGGATACCTGGTCACGATCTCGGCCAGCACGTCGATGAAGAAGTCGCCGTACGGGCCCAGCAGGCAGAGCATGCCGCCGTGGGGAAACTGCTGCAAGTCGATCTGCGGGATTTCGGTCGTGTTGGTGGCGATGCGCCGCCACTCGGGATGCAGCTCGTACACTTCGCCCTGCAGGCACGGCGGATAAACGCCCAGCACGCGCACGCCCAGCCGCTTGTACTCGGCCAGATCCTGCTCCAGCCGGCCCAGCGGCACGTGCGGGCTGCGGCGCTTGAGCAGCTTGCTGTCGTAGTAAGCGTAGAACGGGTCGACAAAGCCCAACTCGCTGATGGTCACGCCGTGTTGTGCGGCCCGCGTGCGCGCGGCAGTATCCATGCCAGAGAGCGTGTAGCCGCAGCCGATGGTTTCTTCGACCCAGGCCGGAATCTTGATTTGCTGAAAGGGTCCGGCATCAAATGGCTGGGCCGCGATCGTGCGATCCCAGATGGCCGGTTCGTCGGCGCTGCTGGCGCTTGCGGTTGCAATGACCAAGGTGCCTACTAGCGCGAGGCACGTTGCGCGCAGCGAAATGCTCATGGCACGAGAGCTCCGTAACGAAAGGTCGAAAGCCGGCAAGGGCGCGCGGCGGAGGACGGTGGAAGGCGGGCTACGGCGCGGCCGCGGCCGGCATCTCCTCGCCTGGCGGCGCGTTGGGGGCGAGCGATTCATCCATCGAGAGCACGTAGGCCGCCATGGCCGCCAGCATCAAGCCCACCACCACCCAGGCGCGCCAGTCCTTGTGCAGGCCCTTGTACTTGGGCGGATGGCCGTGCTGATGTTGGTGCTGGTGTTGATGCTGGTCGTGGTGCGTCATAGCGATGCGGCCGGCGTTGGTTGGCGATGGGTGTCCGTTGCGGACGATGAGTCGTTGCAGCCGCTAGTGTACACGCCGGGCCGGCAGGCGACAGCCCCAGACTGCCGCGGATGCGATCCCAGCGAGCTTGTTCGTTGCGAGCTGCAGCTACGAGCTTGCTACTCTTCGCGGCGCGGCGTACCATCGATCGGTCAGTCACGCCCCTTGCCGGCTTCGCCAGCCACGGGCGGGCCCATCACTTTCAGGCACTCACTTGTGAACTTGCGATGAGCGGCACACCGGCCAGCGCGAACCCCGACCAGGTGCTCGACGTGATCGTCGTCGGCGCCGGCCTGGCCGGGCTCTGTGCCGCGCGCGACCTGGTGCGCGCCGGTAAATCGTGCGTCGTGCTCGAAGCACGCAACCGCGTGGGCGGGCGCACGCAGAGCGAGCTCTTGGCCGGCGAGATGATCGACGTCGGCGGGCAATGGATCGGCCCCAAACAGCACCGCCTGGCCGCGCTGGCGCGCGAGTTGGGCGTGGCGACGTTTCCGCAGTTTCACGACGGCCGCAAGCTGTTGAGCTGGAACGGCAAACTCTCCGGTTACGACGGCGATCTGCCGCGGTTTTCCATTCTCGCGCAGCTGGAACTGTTGCGCATGGACCGCCGCCTCAAAAAGCTGGCGGCACAAGTGCCGCCCGACGCTCCGTGGCGGGCGCCGCGCGCCGCCGAGCTCGACGCCATGACGGTCGAAACCTGGAAGCTGCGCAACGCGCGCACGGCCGGCGCACGCCTGTTTCTCGACGTGGTCACCCGCGCCGTGCTCACTTCCGAGCCCCGCGATGTGTCACTGTTGTTCTTCCTGAGTTACCTGCGCTGGGGACAGGGGCTCGAGCATCTCATCTCGATCAAGAACGGCGCGCAGCAAGAACGGTTTGTCGGCGGTGCGCAGCAACTGTCGCAAAAGCTGGCCGACGGCCTGGCCCATCGCGTCGTCCTGCAGGCTCCGGTGCGCGCCATCGACCAATCGGCAGGGAGTGTTGTCGTACACAGCGACGCCGGGACGTTTCGCGCGCGGCTGGCGATCGTGGCCGTGCCGCCGCTCTTGGCCGGGCGCATTCATTACACCGCGCCGCTGCCGGCGCGGCGCGATCAACTTACGTCTCGGCTGCCAATGGGCTCGGTCATCAAGTATGTCGTCGCCTACGAGAAACCGTTCTGGCGCGAGGCCGGATTTTCGGGCGAAGTCGTCAGCGATACGGGCATCACCGTCACCACCTTCGACGATTCGTCGCACGACGGGCGGCACGCCGCGCTGGTCACGTTCAGCGACGGCCAGTCGGCCCGCGATTGGGCCGATCGCTCGCCCGCCGAACGCCAGGCCGCCGTGCTGGCCGAGTTCGTGCGCTTCTTCGGGCCGCAGGCGGCCAGGCCGATCGCGTTCGTCGAAAAGAATTGGAACGACGATCCCTGGAGCGGCGGTTGTTATGTGGGTGTCGCTGGGCCGGGCACGCTGACGGCTTTTGGCGAGGCCTTGCGCACGCCCTGCGGACGCATTCACTGGTCCGGCACCGAGACCGCAACCGAATGGATGGGCTACCTCGACGGCGCCATCCAATCGGGCGAGCGGGCCGCTGCCGAAGTGTGCCAGCGCCTCGCTTAGCGTTTCCGCCATGTCACCCGGGGCATTCCGCCAACATCAACCGCAACTTTTTTGCAAGACTGCTAACATGACTGCCGCCACCAAGACCGTTCTCATCACCGGATCCAGTAGCGGCATCGGCCGCGCCACGGCCGAACACTTTGCGCAGCAGGGTTGGAACGTCTCCGCCACGATGCGCAGTCCGGAACAGGCGGAAGGCTGGGCCCACGCCGCCAACTTGCGTGCGTTGCGGCTCGACGTGACCGAGCCCGACAGCATTCGCACGGCGATCGCGCACACGGTGGAGCGGTTCGGACCGATCGACGTCCTGGTCAACAACGCCGGCTACGGCATGGTGGGCCCCTTCGAAGCATCCACCGTTGAGCAAGTCGCGCGGCAGCTGGCCACCAATGTGACCGGCCTCATGAATGTCACGCGGGAAATCGTCCCGCACTTTCGCGAACGCCGCGCCGGCACGATCATTAACGTTTCATCGATGGGCGGCCGACTGACGTTTCCCTTCTACAGCGTCTACCACGCCAGCAAGTGGGCGGTCGAAGGTTTTTCCGAGTCGCTCTCGTACGAGCTGGGAATGTTCGGCATCCGCGTGAAGCTCGTCGAGCCCGGCGCCATCCGCACCGATTTCTACGATCGCTCGCAGGACCTTTCTCAAAAGCCAGGCCTGACCGCTTACGACGCGCTGCTGGCCAAAGCGATGCCCGTCATGCAGCGAGCGGGCACGACGGCGCCGGGGCCGGAGGTCGTCGCACGGACCATCTTTCGGGCCGCCACCGATGGCTCCTGGAAACTGCGCTATCCCGTCAACGCCGGCGTGTTCCTCTGGGCGCGGCGCCTGCTGGGACCGCGTTTGTTCATGGCCATGGTCCGCAGCGCAACGTTCAAGTAGGGCCTTCCATTTCAACTTCCTGGGTGCCATCACTGGCGACTCGCAGAGACACCAGTGCTCTCACCCATGCATGTGCTACTCGGCCCCCAGCGTCTCGCGCATCAGCCGGCCAATCTCACGCGCCTCGGCGTTCTCGCTTTCGTCCAGCCGCGCGGCCGTTTTTTCGCGGCGTTCGGCGGCGTGATTCTGGCCCAGCTTCCACTTGCCCTCCAGTCGCGTGATGTCGATCTCAAAGGCCACGATTGCCTGTAGCATCCGCTCGAAGTACGGCGTGCTCGCGTCGAGCTGCCACGGCGCCGCTTGCGAACGCTCGTACGTGGACACGTAGTCGCCCACGATGCGGGCCGCTGCCGCCGGATCGTCAATGATGCGGCAGGTGCCGTACGCATGCACCGCCAGGTAGTTCCAGGTGGGCACCACCTCCGCCGCTTCGTACCAGCTGGGCGAAATGTACGCATGCGGTCCCGAGAAGACGCACAAAACTTGGCGCCCGTCGAGCGACCGCCACTGCGGATTGGCGCGGGCCATGTGCCCGATCAAGCGGCCCTGCAGCGGCACGTCGCGCGCCAATAGCAGCGGCAGGTGCGAGGCGACCAGCTCCTCGCCGGCGCCGCTGACCAGCAAGCCAAAGCTATGAGATTCGATCAAGTCGAAGATGGCCGACTGATCGGTTTGGGCAAATGTTGCGGGCAAGTACATGGTTTGGATTCCTGGAAAAGTTGCAGCGGTGCGGCTGAGGGACACCGGCGCGTCGCTCGGGGTTCGGATTTGTGAGGTCTTGTCGGAGCCAATGCCACGCGCCGCCGGAAGTCTTTGCGCCCCTTGCGCTCGCGCTGCTGCCGTCAGCATCGTGCCAGCAGTCGTGCCACGCTGCGCAAGTGGTCGATTGGCCGCGCGAGCGTTTTGACTTTTCGCAGCGCGTGTCCATAGGATTGCTCAAGCGGCTTTCGCGCCGTCCGGCAGCGGGCGGCTACGGGCCCATTTCTGACTTCTCGAGGAGACTCGAAGCATGGTTGCGAACCCCTTGCGACGCTTGCCGCGCGCCGTGATGTTGCCGGTCTTGGGATGCCTGTTGTTTGCCGTGCACGCGCGTGCCGCGCAGATCGTATTCGATCTGCCGCCTTCAATCGAGTGTCGCGACGCAACGCCCGACGATTTTCGCGCCGCCCATCCGACCCTGAAGGTGATCGAGGGCCGCTTGCGCATTTCGGCCCGGGTGGCTGACGGCGCGGAGACCGACGTGGTCGACTTCTTGTACGTGATCGACAATCCGGCGCGGTCCATGCGCTTTCAAGACTACCTGCCCAACACACTTCTGGAGAGCGCGGTGGCCGAAGACCAGATCGAAATCACCGATGCGTCCGAGAAAGTCAAAGGCGGCGGCGTGGATGCCCGCGTGATCTATCAGCCGTTCACGCTGGGGGGCACGGTGAGCCACAGCGGCAAGTCGTCCGAGTCCAGCCACTACAAGAAGATCGCTCCCAAAGAGTTGGTACTGGCCAGCGGCACGACCAATCGCGAGCACGGCGTGTTCTATCGCCTGCGGCCGTCGCGCACCGCGTCGCTCGAAGGCGCAAAGGAGTTCACGTTCCTGGCCGTCGTGCCCGGCACCTGGCGCGGCGATCTGTGTGCCATCTCGTGCACGGCCCGCGGCGAAAAGGTGTCGCTGTTCTCGTCGTCGGTCGCAGCGGCCGGAGCGGTCGAGTCGCTGGTGCCGGTGTTTCTCGTGGGCGATGAAGAAGCGGCGGAGCTGGCGCGAGAGTTTCGTCATGCGCAGGAAGCGCTTGCTTCCGCGCAGGCCGCGCGCCAGCGTGACAGCGTGTTCGATATGCTCTCCAGCCACGCCGTGGGCCTGTTCACGTCAAAGACGTGCGAGACCAAAAGCGCCCGCGAGCTGGCCGCGGCCGAGAAAGCCCTGGCTGACTCGGAATCGCGCCTGGGCGAACTGGCCCGGTGAGCTACGAGTGGGCTATTTTTCGGGCCCGCCGGCCGATGAACGCTTTTGCGCGAGCAGCCACTCGTACAACTGCGGGTTGTCGTAGGTCTCGGTCCACGAGTCGTGCAGCGCGTCGGGATAGACCGTGAACTGCACGTCCTTGTTGACGCGCTTGAGTGCGTCGACCATCGCTTCCGAGCGGGCCAACGGCACTACCGGGTCCTTCGCTCCGTGGAAGACCCAGGTCGGCATCTTGGCCAGCCGGCGCGTGGTCAACGGCTCGCCGCCGCCACAGACAGGCGCGATCGCCGCAAAACGCTCGGGCGCATAGGAGGCCAGCGTCCACGTGCCATATCCGCCCATGCTCAAGCCCGTCAGATAGATCCGGTCCGAATCGACCTTGTGCTTGGCGGCCACTTCGTCGACCAGCGCCATCAGCTCCAGCGGCTTCGTGGTCCACCATTGGTCCGTGGGGCACTGCGGGCTGACGACGATGAAGGGGAACTGCTTGCCGCCCTCGATGAGCTTCGGTGGACCGTGCTTCTTGACCAGCTCCAGGTCGTCGCCGCGCTCGCCCGCGCCATGCAGAAAAACCAGCAGCGGCCAGTTTTCCTTTTGCTCGTAGTCGGCCGGCAGATACAACAGATAGTCGAGCGCCACGGGCACCTGCTTTTCCAGTCGTGCCGGCTGTTGCCCCGTGGGCTCCGCGCCAACGGTGTTGTGAGAGGCGAATGTCAGCGCAGCGGCGGTTACAATCAGCATCGCGTGGCGCATGGTGAGTCCTTCAAGGTGGTTGGATCGTCGGGCCTGGCAAGCGCGCGCGGCCGCGTCCGGCAGTTATGCGGCACGCCGACCAAATCATCACCCAGCGGCGCGCGAGATGCAACTCCTGGACGTGGAATCGAAACCATGAGACTCGCCGGCAAGATTGCCATCGTCGTGGGGGCCGGGCAGACGCCGGGCGATACGATCGGCAACGGCCGGGCCACGGCTCTGGTCTTTGCCCGTGAAGGGGCGGCCGTGCTTTTGGTCGATCGTGACGCGGCCAGCGCCCAGGAAACGCAAGCCTTGATCGAGCGTGCCGGCGGCACGGCGCGGATCTTCGCGGCCGACGCTGCCCACGAGGATGACTGCCGGGCCATGGTCGAAACCTGCCTGACCCAGTTCGGCCGCGTGGACATCCTGCATAACAACGTCGGCATCGGCGCCGGCGACAGCGACCTGGCGCACCTGGACGAAGCCGCCTGGGACCGAATTCTGAGCGTCAATCTGAAGTGCGCTCTGTTTGCTTGCAAACACGTGGTGCCGGTGATGCGACGGCAGCAAGCCGGCTCGATCATCAACATCTCGTCGCTGGCGGCCACGGCCGCGGCGACCGAGCTGACCGCCTACAAAGTCTCCAAGGCCGGGCTCAACGCGCTCACCCAATCGTTGGCCATCGCCAACGCGCCCTTCAACGTGCGCGTCAACGCCATTGCGCCGGGCCTGATCGAAACGCCCATGGCGATCGAAAGCATCGCCCGCAATCGTGGCGTCGCCAAAGAGGATTTGATTCGCGAGCGGAATGCGCGCGTGCCCTTGGGCAACCAGATGGGCACCGCCTGGGACGTGGCCCACGCGGCCCTGTTTCTCGCCTCCGACGAGGCCAAGTTTATCACCGGCGTGGTGTTGCCGGTCGATGGCGGTCAAGGCGCGCGGATCGGCTGACTGCTGCAGCAACGGGCGCGGACGCGCGACTGGTTGCGTCGACCACCGATCAGCCGGATAATCGCCCGCGTGCGACCGTCTCAAGTGTGAACAACGCCGCTGCGAAGTGGACCCACGACCCACGAGGTACCGCCGTGACGAACGATGAATCTGCGACGGGCAAAGCCAAACGCCCGACACGTTTGACCAAACCGCGCATCGCTCCCGTGGTCAAGCAAGCGTGGAACGACGCGCAGCGCGAGATTCTGGAGCCGTTCGAGCGCACCAAGCGGTTGCACAACGTCTTCACCACGCTTGCCAATCACCCGCAGCTGGCCCGCGACTGGCTGACCTTCGCCACGTACGTGTTGCGCGACAATTTGCTGCCAGTGCGCGATCGCGAAATTCTGATTCTGCGGATCGGCTGCCTGTGCCACGCCGACTACGAATTGGCGCAGCACGCCCGGATCGGCAAACGCGTGGGGCTGACGGACGACGACCTGCGCCGGATTGCCGCCGGCCCTGCAGCGCCGGGCTGGAGTGAGCACGAACGCCTGTTGCTCGTGGCGACCGACGAGCTGCACGCCGACGCGTTCATTACGGATGCCACCTGGAACGGGCTGGCCAAGACCTATTCCCAAGAGCAGATGATGGACCTGGTGTTCACCGTGGGCGAGTACAACCTGGTGTCCATGGCGCTCAACAGTTTTGGCGTGCAGTTGGACGAAGGATTGGAACCGTTTCCGCACGAGAAGTAGTCCGCGGCTCCCGAGGGCCGTCCCGCCCGCCTGCGGCCCTCAGTTCCATGATGTGCTTCACCGCGCCGCCGCCGTGCGGCGCATTTTCCGCTCCCGCAGCTCCACGCCTTCAAGCTCCAGCAAATAGCGCTTGGTGTCGAGCCCGCCGCCGTAGCCGGTCAGGCTGCCGTCGGCGCCGATCACGCGATGGCACGGCACGATGATCGGTATCGGGTTGCGGCCGTTCGCCAGTCCCACCGCCCGGCAGGCCGTGACCTGGCCGATGCGCTGGGCAATGTCGCGATACGAAACGGTCGTGCCGTAGGCGATGCGGCGCAAGGCGTCCCACACGCGCTTCTCGAACGGTGTGCCGTTCATGGCCAGCGGCACGTCGAACTCCGCCAGCTTGCCGGCGAAATAGGCGTCGAGCTGTCGCCGCGTGTCGTCGAAAGGATTCGCGTCACGCCGCCAGTTCGGACCCGGCTGGTGCTGCTCTTGATGGCAAGGAAAGTAAATGCCGGAAAGCCGCCGGCCGTCGGAAGTCAGCAGCAGCTTGCCCAGCGGGCTCGACGTGTACGCGTAGATGATCGTTTCGTGCATGGCTTCAGCCCGTCCTTTTTCGCAGGGTTTGTTTGTCGTGCAGACTTTCCCACAAGTACATCGCGGCATACGCGCGCCACGGACGCCACGCTTCCGCTACGCCGCGCAGCGCCCGGGCCGACGTCTCGCCCGACGCTTTCACCAGCCCCAGGTCGCCATCGGGAAACGCGTCGGGCCAGCCCAGCGCGCGCATCGCCACGTATTGCGCCGTCCAGGGGCCAATGCCGGGACATTCGACCAGCGCCGCAACCGTGCTCTCGGGATCGCAACCTGGCTCCAGGCACACGTAACCCTTGACTGCGGCGCTCGCCAGCGCGCGGATGCTCTCGGCAATGGCGGTTCGCAGACCAAGCTTCGCCAACGACGCTGTGCGCGCCCGGGCCAGCGTTTCCGCCGGCGGCGCCAATCGCGACAAGCCGGCGAAAGGGGTCTCGATGGGCTCGCCATACGCTGCCGCCAGTCGCCCGGCCAGCGTCGTGGCCGCGCGCACGGAGATTTGCTGACCCAGGATCGCGCGCACGGCTAACTCCACGCCGTCGAATGCTCCCGGCACGCGTAGTCCCGGCGTGTGGCGCACGAGGCTCGCGAGGCGCGGGTGCGCGGCAAGGCTGGCGGCAATCACATCAGGCCGGGCCGCCAGATCAAACTGCCGTTTGACGCGGGGCAACACGGCCGACAGCACCGGCAACAGCGACGTCGACAATTCGACCGACAGCACGTTTCGTCCGGCGACCGGCGCCACGCGGATCCAGCCCTGACGACCCGTCAGGGCGATCGTTCGCAGATAAGCGTCGCCGTCGATCGCTTCCACGCCGGGCGTGGCTCGCGCTGCCAGGAATCTAAGCATTTCCTGCCAGGCCAACGGCGGCCGATAGCCCAGCGACAAGCGCACGCAATCCTGGGCGATGCTCTTGCTTGTGCCGCGCCGCATGCGCGTGGGCGTGAGCCCATAGTGCTGACGAAACAATGCATTGAAGCGGCGCACGCTTTCGAACCCGGCCGCGCCGGCCACAGCCACCATCGGCAGCGTCGACTCAGCCAATAGTTGCTTGGCCAATAGCAGCCGCCCGGTCTGGGCCAACTGAATGGGCGTGACGCCGTATTCGCGCTGCACCACGCGCCGCAACTGTCGCGAGCTGATGCCCAGCTGGCGGGCCAGCTTCTCCAGCGACCCGCCGTCGCGCAGCGCTCCCGCTTCGATCTTCGCCGCCGCCAGCCGCGCCGTGCGGCTCACGCTGTCCATCGGCGCATGGCCGGGGGCCAGCTCGGGCCGGCACCGCAGGCACGGTCGGAAGCCGGCGCTCTCCGCCAAAGCCGCACTGGCAAAAAACCGGCAGCGGTCGCGACGCGGCGTCCGCGCCGGGCACACCGGCCGGCAATAAATACCGGTGGTCGTCACGCCGATGAAGAACACGCCGTCGAACCGGGCGTCACGCGTCGAAAGCACTCGGTAACAGGCGTCGTCGTTGAGCGTCATGTCCGTCATGTTAGCCGCGGCAGGGGGACGTGTCTCGCCATTTTCGGACCCGATCACCCCGGCCGGCTGAGACGTCCGAAAACGGCTATCGCAATGAAGCGCAAGTCCTCAATCGTCGCACGCGGATGGACCGAGCTGGTCGACACCTGGGTCATTCTCCTGCACCTCGTCGGGCGCGGGCCCGTCTGGGGTGATACACATTTCGGGTTCGTGTGCAGCCGGCACGTCGGGCAAGAATTTGGCGGTGTTCTCGGCGGCCTCTTTGAGCCAATCAAAGGCATAGCGCGCGGTTGAGAGATCGTCGGTGTCTCGAAGCATGGCTTGCGGCGATCCGCCGTCCGACTTTCCGTTTTGGCCCACAGAACAAGAGTATGCCAGCGAAAGCTGCGCAAGCGTCCGATCGTAGAGCAAATCCTTGCCGCTAAAAGGGTCAAGCGGAACTGCCGTCAAGTATTGTGGAACGAGATCCGCCAGTTTTTCCGGAGAGCGGAGGCCGTGTTCGTACTCGTATTTTCGCAGGGCAAGATCGCAAAGCAGCGTGCGACGATAGGTCTCGTGTTCCTTTTCGAACCCACCGAGGCTACGGTTGCCCGTGAATGCGTAAGGGTAGCAGCTGCGCTCGAGTTGTTCGCGCCATCCGCGCACGACGAGTTGCCACTCGACGTTCCGGTTGTCAACGACGCGCCAATACTCTTCCAGCATGGCCGACTTCTGCACGATGGCGATCAGCTCGTCACACTGATCGCAGTTCAACTTGGTGCGCGCGCGACACGCCATTGCGAACCCCTCGAGCTCAATGAACCGACCCGAGACCGAATGGGTCACCAATCCTCCACGCCGGAATGGCCGTGCAAGGTGCAGCGCGCAACGAGCCAATTTAAACTCAGTCGTGACATCGAGAGTGCGCGTCGCCTGCACCTCCAAAGTCTGCAATGCTGACAATGTTTGCAGAAGGGAGAGTTGGTCTCGTTGTTCCATGCTCACGGAAAGAGGTTCGTAGCGGACGGGCGGATCGATTGAGCGTGCGAGTATCTCGGCCAATTCGTCGACTCTTGCATGGTTCGCTTCAAAGAACTCGGCCGCTCCCAGCACCGTAAACCTGCGGTTCGGCGCGGCACTCCAGTCCAGCCGATCAGGAAAGGAAATCAGATCCGCATAGGCATCGCGCTCGGCGGGACTGGATAGGACCCGAGGAATGCGAGGTATGGCCGGCAATCGCAGCCAGGCTTCGATCCAGGGAGTGAATATCAGAAAGCTGACGAGCGCAAGGGCCGGCCAGACAACAAGCAATCGCATTGCCCGGCCGATCCCGTGGCCAAGGCTCGACCACCCACTGCGGCCCTGTCGCAACACGAAGAGCGCACCCATTGCCGGCATGTTCGCAGACGGTCCGTCCCGTTCGGGTGCAATCGCCAGGCGACCAATCAATCGCCACGTCCAATAACACAATGTACCCAGTGTCAGGTTGCCAAAGGAGAACCACGACCATTCCTTGAGCCCTTCGCCAGGCTCGTCGTACTTGATGTCGATCCCAAACATATCGCCGCGCCAAGACATGCCCGCAGCCACGCTGGCAATGCAAACAGCAACGACTCCGCTCGTAACCGCTCGAAGAAGCCACCACCGCCCGCAACTCATTCCCCAATCGATGAGGAAAATTGAAACGCCCGCGCCGAATCCCATGGCGAACCAGCGCCACGGATCGATGACGTCGGATCGCAGGGCGACGAACGCCATTTGAAAAATCCATATCGCTCCCATGGCGACAAGGAGTTGCCTGGCGGCCAGGGTTGCCCGGATGTCGCGCCATCGGTTGAGGGCGCTCAAGCCCGCAATCGCCGCCAGGTTTCCAGCCATGAACGCCACGATTTCAGGCGCCGGTACCGACGCAATGAAAATCGTCACGAGGGCCAGCACTCCGCTGCGCAACCACCAGGGCCTCGGACCCTTAACAACCCAAATGTGCAGCGCCCCGAGCAACGCCACGCTGGCAACGATTAGCAGAGGGATGCCTTGAATGGGCCACCGATGAGATGACCAAACGAACCACATGGCGATTTTCTGATTGAAGAATCGTTGCTTCTGTAACCGTTTCGGGTGCCCGCAATCAACCACAATAGCTAGAATCGGTTGCGTGATCCACGACGCGATGCAAAGATGTCTTCGCTGGCGTAGGTGGCACGCACCATTTGCTAGAGTCCTGTTCCGAGAGCACGCCCATGTTCGATCTCAACCGACGGCGATTTCTGCAATCGACTTCCCTGGTGTTGGCGGGCGGCTATGCCGGCCGGCTATTTGGCGACGATGCGATCGCCCCGCCCACGTTCACGGCCACGCCCTCGTTCGAGCCGACCGCGCTGTTCCTCACCTGGCAGCGCGACCCGACGACTTCGATGACGGTGCAATGGGTCGGCGATGAAAAGGACGCGGCCGAGCGACCGCTGTACTTCGCCCCGACCGGCGGCGACCAGTGGCGCACCCAGGCCCACACCTCGCGACCGTTTCCGATGACGGACAAGTGGCTGTTTCGGGCCGAGCTCACCGGGCTGACTCCGGACACCGACTTTCGCTTCCGCGTCGGGCTCGATTCGGCCGAGCAGCGTTTTCGCACCATGCCCGCCAAGGCGACCAACGCCATCCAGTTCGTTTCCGGCGGCGATGCCGGCGTCGGCAGCCACACGACCGCGACCAATCACGTGGCGGCGCTGCAGGCCCCGCAGTTCGTCGTGCTGGGCGGCGACATTGCCTACGAGAACGGCCGCGCTCCCGCCGTCTTCCTGGAATTCCTCAAAGGCTACTCGCGCGATTTGCGAGATCACCAGCAGCGGCTTGTGCCGTTGTTGGGCTGCCTCGGCAACCACGAAGTCAACGGCGGCTATCACAAGACGCGCAACGAAGCCCCGTTCTTCTATTCGATCTTTGACGGCCTGTTTCCCGAGACCGGCTACAACTGCCTCGACTTCGGCGACTACATGTCGCTCATTTTTCTGGATACGGACCACACGTCTCCCATCGGCGGCGAACAGACGGACTGGCTCGCGCGGACGCTTAAAGAGCGCGAGGAATGTCCCACGGTCTTCGTGTTCAACCACGTGCCGGCGTATCCTTCGGTGCGGCCGTTCGGCGGACAAGACTCCGAGTCCGGCACCGGCGCCGGCAACCGCAAGCATTGGGTGCCGCTGTTCGAGCGCTACAACGTGGACGCCGTATTCGAGCACCATGATCACGCTTACAAGCGCACGCATCCGCTGGCTGACGGACTGGCGAACGACAAGGGCGTGCTCTACCTGGGAGACGGTTCCTGGGGCAAAATTCGCACCCCCGCCACCCCGGTGCAACGGCCGTACCTGGCCGTCACCGACGAGGCGTACCACTTGTCGGTGCACCGCATCGAGGGCCATCAGCGAGCGCACGTGGCGCTGGCCGACAATGGCCGCGTCGTCGACGTGTGCCTGACCACCAAGCGCAGCCACCTGCGGACGAGCTGAGTTGGGTCGTCGCAGTGGCGGACGGCGCGCGTCAGCTGCGGCCCTACGCGTCCTCGTCCGGTGCGCCGCTCTTCGCGCGCTCGTGCGTCTGTTGCCGGGCACGCCAGCGGGCCAACGAAATCGGCACGGCCGCGATCAGTCCGGCGCCCAGCGCGGCTCGGTGCGGGCCCTGCGAATCGGCCTCCGCATCGGCCGGCGTCTCCTCGCTGGCGGATTTAGGTGCGGGTGCCGCATCGGCCTGCGGCACGATCGGCGCCACCGGCAGCGCCATCTCCGCGGGCGGCAATTCCGAACTCAGTTCAAAGGCTTGGAACAGCGCCACGCCGGCGTCCATCGTCACGTCGATTGCCAGAGGCGGCAATGCTTCTGCCACTGCAGCTGCAACAGGCGTCGCACTGCCTCCCGCTGCCAGCTCAATCGCACCGCCTTCGTCGAACGTGGCCCCCGCCGTGTTCGAATGCTTGTCGTGTCGCGCGCGAGTCTCGCGCGCCGCGGCATCATGCTCGAGCAGCATCTGCTGCCGCGAGAATTCCTCGAGCGCATCGCGCAAGTCTGACCATTGATCTGGACGGTTAGCCAGGTCCTGCGACCGGCGATTGCGTTTTGGCACGGCCGGCGTCCCATCGCCATCGGCCTCTTCCGCTGGGCCAACGGTCGCTTCTTCCGGCACGTCAAGCTCGATCAAGCCGCCTTCACGGTCTTCGCGTGGCGCGAGTAGGGTCCGGCCGCCGTCATCGTAAACGTCGTGCGTGCCGTCGTGCCGGAACTCGAAATTCTGCGCCGATGAAGTGCCCGGCGCAGGCAGCAGACTGCCGCGCGCCGCCGACTGTGCGCTGCTCAACGTGCCGCTGGCTGCGATGGCCGCCGAGTCGAACGAGGCGAGCAGGTGGGAGGCAAAGTAGGCGACCGATCCGGCGCCATCGCCCGACAGCGATGCCAGGCCGCCGTTGGATGGAGGTGCGGCCGACGATGACGTGTTCGACACGCCGCTGACAAGGCTCGCGGCGGGCGGAGCACTCTGCGGGCGCACCGTTTGAGGGCTTGCCACCGGACCGCCGGATGGCCCCTGCGACGGATACCCGAGCGCATGGATGGGCTCGAACACCAGGTAGCTGACCAAGGGAGCGCGCCAGAATTGCAAGTTCCCGCCGCCGACGGACACGATCCAAATCGGCATTCCGCCGCCACCCGTAATCATGCCGTCCAACCGCAGACTGCCGGGCGCAACCATCGCCGACGCGGTAGCGGGTGCTGCGGGGGGCAGTCGGTTCATCCCATCCTCCCACGCAGCGTTGCGAATCGCGTCGCCGCGCAGCGTGGCCGTCGATGTCTCCGGCCCGCGGCCATACCTCAGGCTTTCCAAGTCGGCTGCCAGCAAGCGCGGGCCGTCGTCGGCGATTTTCATCACGTCCATCCCCGCCTCCCGACTCAAATATGCCGCAGCCAGCGGGTTGCTGCCGGCCAGCACGGTTCGCGCGTCGAGCTGCTCGAATGAAAGCGTACGGCGGCGTCGGCCTGCACGGGCAGCGGCATGCGATGCAGTTGACGGCGAACGTGAGAACTTGCGCATCTTGAGCTACCTTGCTTCAGGATGGACGAGCGAATTGAAATCGGCCCGGCCGCGGAGCGCGGCAAACGATTGATTCTTTTCCAGGTCGTCGGGCAATGGCACGCCGGCGGCTCTGGCTTCACGCAGCGCGGCCACGGACAATTCCGCGCAGCCGTCCCGTGTCAATTCCGACGGCACATTGCCGGTCAACAAGTTACTGGCCAAGGCCAGCTCTTCGGCAATCGAAAGCAGGCGCTGCGGATGATCTTTCCACAGCGTTTTGCGCTCGAGCGCCACGCGGGCAGCTTCGTCGGCGCGACCTAGCTTGCGCAAGGCGCGGCCCAAGTTGTAGTAATGTTTGCTCAGGAAGTCACGATACCGGTCGACGCCGGGTGCCTGCGCGTGCGCGGCACGTTGGCGATCGACGGCCTGGCGATACTCGTCGGCCGCGGCCTGCACCTGCTCACGGTCTTCCAGCACGATTCCCAAGTTGTTGTGCATGCCGCCCAGGGCACTGGCAATCTCCAAGTCGTGCGGCGCTTCGGCCAGCAGTTGTCTTTGAAAACCCAGCGCGTTGTGGAACGACGCCACGGCCTTGTCGGCCTCGTTCAGCCGCGTATAGGCCAACCCGAGATTGTTGTAGCTCACTGCCAGGTCGCGGCGATAAGCCGTCTCGAGCGGCGCTTGTCGCAGCAGCTCCTTCTCCAGTTCGATGGCCCGGCGATACGAAGCCACCGCGCCGTTCAGGTCCTTGTTGCGCGCCTGGGCCGCTCCCAAATTGTTAAGCGTCAACGCCCAAGTGGCGCGCGCGCCCGGATCGTGCGGCCGTGCTTCGGCCGCACGCGCTTCGTAATCGGCGGCCTTGCGGTGCAGGGCCACCGATTGCTGCGGCTGTTGGCCGCCCACGAGTGCCGCCAGATTGTTATACGAGGCCGCCAGGTCGCGCCAGCTCGACGGATCGTCGGCGGCGGCTACGTCAGCTTCCTGCAACTGGATGGCACGCTCGAAAGCGGCGCGGGCCGCATCGTCTCGGCCGGCCTCGCTTTCGAGCAATCCCAAATTATTGTGCGAACGTCCCAGGTCGCGGCGGCACTGCGCATCGTCCGCGTGCGCGGCCAGCAATTGTTCCTGCAAAGCGATGGCCTGCTGAAACTCCTGGCGGGCCTCCGTCGTGCGGTGTCCCCGGCGCAGCGCCAAGGCGAGATTATTGCGGCAGACGGCAGCGCGCAAGCCGTGCTGGTAGTCGTGCGGATCCTCCGCTTGCGCTTGCTCGCACAGCGCCAGCGCCTGGCGATGCGCGGCAATGGCCTCTTCGGCAGAGCCCAACTGGTCGTTGAGCGTGCCGATCTTGCTGTAAGTCAGCGCCAGGTCGGCGCGCAACGCCGGATCATCGCCGGCCTCGTGGACGAATCGTTGATAGTAGTCCAGCGTGTCAGCCAGCAGTTCACGTCGCACCTGCCGCGCCCCGGGCACTTCGGTCAGGCGATCTGCCAAGCGGGCGCCCAATTGATCGACGGCGCTGCGGGCCTCGCGAAAATTCCGCTCCGCCCGCTCGAAATTGCGCTGCGCGCTGGCCCGTTCGCGGTTGATCAACAGCGCCGCCGTGCTCGTCCCCAGGGTGAACAGCAGGCACACGGTTGCGGCCACGGTAACGGCCCGACGATGTCGCCGGGCGAATTTGCCGGCGCGATCCCAGAAGGTTGGCGGTCGCGCGACAGTCGGTTGCTCGGCGAGCACGCGCCGCAGGTCGTCGGCCAGTTCGTCGGCCGTCGTGTAGCGATCGTCGCGCTCATAGGCCATTGCCTTGAGGACCACCGTTTCCAAATCGAGCGGGATGGACGGATCAATGAGTCGCGGCCGCCGTGGCTCCAGGTGCTCGTGATGACGGCGGCCCGCCAACGTCTCTTCGCCAAAGGCCGGCTCCAAGGTCAGCAATTCGTACAGCGTCACGCCCAGCGCATAAATGTCGGTTCGCTGGTCGACCAACGCGCCCTTGCCGAGCGCTTGCTCGGGACTCATGTATTGGCGCGTGCCGACGACGTCGCCCGAGCGCGTCAACGTGCGATCGCTCTGGCAGCGCGCCAGCCCGAAGTCGGTAACCCACAGCTTGCCGTTGCCGTCCAGCAGCAAGTTCGAGGGCTTGATGTCGCGGTGAACGATGCCGTCGTTGTGAGCGGCAGCCAGCGCGCCGGCCGCCTGGATTCCTAGCCGTGCAATCGCGTGGAAGTATTCGCGGCGTGCGGGCCACATGCCGCTCAAGAACGACGTGGCAGGCGCCGCCGGCAGCCGCACGGTTGATGCGCCGGCCGGTGTATCGCGCCTGCCCGCGGCGCGGGCCTCGCGGCGGCGCTGGGCCTGGGCACTCAACGACGCGACGATCCGATCGAGCGGCTGGCCGTCGATGAATTGCATGGCGTAGTAGTGCACGCCTCGCTCGGCGCCAATGGCAAACACCGGCACGATATTTGGATGATGCAATTGCGCCGCCGCTTGGGCCTCGTTCTTGAAGCGTGTGATCTGCTGTGCCTCGAGCACGGCGGCAAACGGCAGCACCTTGAGCGCCACGCGGCGATCGAGCGAAATCTGGCGCGCCTCGTACACGACGCCCATCCCGCCGCGGCCCACCTCCGCCAGCAGCATGAAATCGCCCAGCCGACGGCCGTTTGCCTCGGCCGAGACCGACTCATCCGACAGCTCGATCGCCGGCTCCGTTAAGCCCGGCTGACCGAAGGCGGCCGCCACTTCGTGCAGCCGCGTCAAATTGTCGAGATACGTGCGCAGCACCTCGGCCAGGTCGGGATGCGCCTCAAGCAAATGCTCGGGCCGTGGCGGCAAGCCGTTGTCCAGATCGCGCAGATAGCGGTCGAGGATCTCGGTCAAGCGCTCCTGCTGTTCGCGCGACAGCGCGTCGAGCGCCGACGGCGCCAGGCTGGCATCAAAGTCTGGTCGCAATGGTGCGGTAAGATGTCGACTCACGAACATTCCTCTCGCGGCGCGTCAAGTCTCGTCTTGGGGAACGCCCTTCAGCTTGTCGACGGCGCGCAACCACAGCATGCGCACCGCGCCGGCGCTGCGCTCCATCCGATCGGCAATTTCTTCGAACGACAGGCCCCGCAAATTGCGCAAGATGATCACGTCGCGATACTGCGGCCGCAATGCGGCCAGCTGATTGGCGAACTCCACGGCGCTTTCGCGCTGGCGCAGCGGCGCACCGGGCGAAGGCGCGCGATCGACCAGCAATTCGGAAAGTCGCGCCGTCGAGCGATCGAGCGCAACCGTCAGGTTTTCGATCGAAATCTCGCAGCGCACGTCGCGCATCTTGGTTTTCAGATGGGTCTCGATGGCGCGATGCAGACAGTGAATCAGAATCTGCCGCAACCAGGCCAGAAACTGCGGCTCCGACTGGCCCTGGAACTGGCCGAAGTCGCGATGCGCCGCCAACAGCGTCTCCTGCACGAGATCCGAGGGGCTCAACCGGCGACGCAAGCGCCGATCGAACTGCGTGGTCGCCAGCACCAACAGATAGTTGCGGTACAGCGACAGCAGCTCGCCCACGGGCTCCGCCGCTCCGGCGCGGGCGTCATGGAGTAGATTTTGTGCGCGGCGCTGGTTGCTGCTTCCGGCGAGAATTGCCTGGCTGCTGATCATCTTACTGAGCGCGCTTGCCGAGCGTCCGTAGCTATGGCCTGGGCGGCGCTGCCTCTCGATGCCCCGCGTGGATTATAACCGCCGAAACTTGTTGAAAACAGCCAGCGTCTGTGCCTTTTCGCCGCTCGGACGTCGCATGCCGACCGCTCCGCCCTGGGCAGGATGCTAGCCCTTTTTGACTCCTCGAAATCAGGCCGTTTGGACCGGCGGCCTCGCCTGAAATGAAAAATCTTCGTTAGATCCCCAATTAAACCGTGACATGGGTGCCAAAGTTCCTCCCTTAATGATTGGCCGGACAGAGAAACTCGCAACCTGAGGATCAAACGCATGAAGAGGCGCGTATGGAACCGGATCGCAACACACGGCTGGGAGGCACTCGAGGAGCGACGCTGCTTGACGGTAGTCGTGGCGGTGGACGACACCGACTTGGAAATCACCGGCCAGGCCGACGGGCCGGTGGAAATCACGGCCGCGGCCGACGGCAGTCTGCAGGTCGTGGACAATGGGGTCGTGATCGACACCGTCAGCGGAGTGACCGGCACGATCCACGTCGACCTGGACGAAGACGGAACGGCCGACGACACGTTGACCATGAATTTGGATCCGCTGGCCGTCGACCGCGTTATCGTCGAATTGGGCGGCGGCGATAACACCTTTACGCTGGCCGGCGGCACGGTCAACCAGAACCTCACCTACCGCGGCGGCGATGGTGACGACAGCGTAACGCTGGCCGCAGCCGCGACGGTCGAACGCAATGTGTCCCTGCGGCTCGGCGACGGCGACAATTCGGCTACGATCGAAGGGAACGTCGGTCGCAGCCTGGCCGTCTCCGGCCGCGATGGGATCGACGCCGTGTCCATCGCCGCCAGTGCCGTCATTGGCCGGGCCGTGGAGCTGGCGCTGGGCGATGGCGACAACGTGGTGGATATTGCCGGCGAGATCCGCGGCGGCCTGTTCGTGCGTGGCGGATCGGACGACGATACGGTCGACCTGACCGAGGGTGCGCAGATCGGCCGCTCGGCAATCTTTGCTCTGGGCAACGGCGACAACGCGCTCACCACCGGGGCAACCATTGCCGACAACCTGCTGTTCCACGGTCGCAGTGGCAACGACAACGTGACGATTACCGCCACGGCCACGGTCTCGGGCAATGTCAAGGCAGTGCTTGGCGCTGGTGACAACACCCTGACCCACGACGGCACGATCGAGGGCGACCTGTATGTCACCAGCGCCAACGAAGACGACGTGGTGACCATTGCCGACACCGCGACCGTTGGCGGCGAGACAGAGTTGACCTTGGGTGAACAAGGCGAGTACGGCTGCAACGGCGGTGAAGGTGGTGGCGAAGCCGCCTTTGGCCGCGGTCGGGCATTCCGCGGAAATCGGGGCGAGTCGCTCGCCAACGCACTGCTCACGCCAGGTGGTTTCGGGATCGCGGCCTTGGCGCGCTTTCTCCGCCGATAGGGATCAATCCGAAGCATCTCGTGGTTCGCAGCCGCGGCCGGAACGGTCCCAGACCGGCTGCGGCGCGAACCGTGCAGCGCTCAACCAACGAATTCAAGCGAGACACCCATGATCATTGCACCACGAATTCCATGCATCGCGGCCGCCCTCTTGGTTGCTTTCGCCGCCTCGGCCCAGGCACAGCGGGCCTGTTCCAACGGCGGGATGTCGCCCGGCGGCGGCACGTTGACACCCCTGACGACGGAAACCGCCACCCGCGCCGCCATCACCCTGCAACAAGCCTACGGCCAGGAAATGGCCCGTCGGTTCGCCATGCAACAGGCCTACCAGACGCAGCAGGCGCTGCTACAGCAACAATTGCAGCAGTATCAAGAAGAACAAAACGCCGCGAAAGCTGAGGCGGAACGCAAGGAAGCGTCGCGGAAGCGCAAGATCGCGGCCCGCGAAGCACGCCTGGCCGAGACCGAGGCGAGGCGCGCAGCGGCCCGCAGCAAACGGCTGCAGGCGCAGGCGAAGACCGCCGGCCTGGCGCGAAACTGACGACGCCGCAGCCAGGCAGCGCGAACTGACTTGACCCGCAGACTTAGACGGAGCGACCGTTAGATGACCTTTCGCCAGCGCGTAATCCGGCACCGTTCCCGCAGCACGGCCAAGCGACTCTTCGAGCGGCTCAACGCGCGCTTGCTGTTGGCAGCCGACACGGCGTGCGACGGCGACGATCCGGCGGAAGAAGCCCAGGACCTCGACGACGTGGCAGTGCTTGTGGGCGACGAGTATCGGGCGGCGGATGCCGGCTCGACTTACGGCGCGGCGCTCGACCTCGGCGTCTTGAACGGGTCGGCGCAATACGCCGGTTCCGTGGGCGGTACCGACCGCAGCGACATCATGAAGTTCACGCTCACCGGCACCTCGACCGTGTCCGTGGGGCTCTCGGGACTGCGTGCGGATATCGATTTGTACCTGTACAACAGTCGTGGGCAGCGGATCGCCAATTCGAGCAAGGCCGGCTCGGCGTCCGAATCGATCACCACGTCGCTGGCCGCCGGCGTGTACTACATCGTTGTCATGCCGTGGCGCAGCGCGTCGAGCACGTACACCTTGTCGACCGCCGGCACCCTGACCAGCACGCCCACGACGCCCACAACTCCGACGAACCCGACCACTCCCACAACGCCCACAACGCCGACGACTCCCACCACTCCCACGTCGCCCGTCACGCCCTTTGCCGACGTTCCCTACTACGGCGGCAGCAACGACTGGAACCTGAATTCCATCAACGCCCCCGAGGCGTGGGCCCAGGGCTATACCGGCTCGGGCGTGGTCGTGGCGGTCGTCGATACCGGCGTCGACTTGAATCATCCGGATCTGGTGAATCAGCTGTGGGTCAACGCGGGCGACGTGGCCGGCAACGGCATCGACGACGACCACAATGGCTACGTCGACGACGCGTTCGGTTGGGACTTTGCCGCCGGAGACAACAACCCCGACGACGGCAACGGCCATGGCACGCACGTGGCCGGCACCATTGCCGCCGCTATGAACGGCGTGGGAACCACCGGCGTGGCTCCCGGCGCAAAAATCATGCCCGTGCGCGTGCTGAACAGCAATGGTTCCGGCACGATGGCCGCCGTAGCCGCCGGCATTCGCTACGCCGCAGACAACGGCGCCGACATCATCAACCTGAGTCTCGGCGGCGGCTTCAGCTCCATCATTCAAACAGCCATTCAGTATGCCTTGCAGCACGATGTGCTGGTGGTGGCCGCGTCGGGCAACGAATATGCCTCGGTGCCCGGCTATCCGGCCCGCTTCAGCGCGTCGCTGGCCAACGTGATCTCCGTGGGGGCCTACTCGTCGAGCAACCAGATCGCCAGCTTTAGCAACGACGTGGGCGCTAGCGGTGCCGTGCAAGTGGATGCGCCGGGCGTGAGCGTCTACAGCACCTACATGGGCGACCGATACGCCTCGCTCAGCGGCACCAGCATGGCGACGCCGCACGTGGCTGGGCTGGCAGCGCTGGCCCTGTCGGCCAACCCCAACCTCACCGCGATTCAGTTGCGGGCGTTGATCGTCAACGGCGCCAACCGCACGATCAGTGGCTCGGACGCGCGCGGCGGCATCAACGCGGCCTTGACGGTGGCGCTGGCCGCGGCCGGCCAGGTTTCATCGAACGCGGCGACCGCCACGGCACAAAGCGCGTCTTCGGGTGCAACCGTCAGCCTGCGACAATTTCTGGCCCGCAGTGTCGACGCCGAGGACGCGCTGCCGTTGGCTGCCGCGACGTTCCATTCGCCGACGGCCGCCGCGACGGCCGTGTCGAGCCACTTCGCCAATGCACTGCCCGACGAAGTGCGGCACGTGGTACGCGACACGGCGCTGACAGCGCTCTATGTCGATGCGGACGAAACCGACGACGGCACCACCGAGTTGTGCGCCGACGTGGATGCAGCGGAAGCCCTGGCGCGCATTTCCGGCGAACTGGTGAGTCGGCTAGGGGCTGGCGACCTCGGTCTGCCCGCCTAATCCAACAGAAACAGCGAGCGAGTGTTCAGCATGAAACAAAGTTTCAAGACCGCCCAGGGACTGTCCCGATATCCGCGGCGTCGCATATGGGGACGCGCAGATTCCGCAAGTGTGGAGCGCAGTCGGGACGGTTCCTTAAACTCCGCGGCGGTTTTGAAACTTTTTAATCTGTTGTGACTGCCGGATGCCAGCGTTCCGCGCCGTTTGGCGCCGCGTGCCCGCGTGGTTGCCCTACGGCGCGGCGCTGGCTGTTCGGGCGGATCGATGACGAATGGGTGACGTCGAGCGCGCCCCGGCGGCAACGTTACCGCAGCGGGGCGGTAATGGCGATGCCGACCCAATCGAGCGAATAAACGCCGGGTGGCCGCGTGAGGACCACGCCCGCACTGGGGTTGGTGCGGGCGTGAGGGGCATCGCTCCCGGCCGTTCCTCGCACCATGTTCCACAAATACATCGTGCCCGTCGGCGCGATCGGCTGCGCCCGGGCCGGCACCAGCGACCAGCGTGAGTCAACCGGGCTCAGCACGTCGCCACGCAATGACCCGAGCGGTCCGCCGCCGGGCAGCATCGCCGGCAACAGCGGCATGCAGCGCGGACTGACCGGCAGCGTCACATCCTGAATCGGTGGATCGGGCGGTGTGCTGACAAACGAGTTTCTCGCTACCTGCGCGAAGCGATCGATGTCGAACCGCTCGCCGTTAACCAGGGGCTGCGCGCCATTGCACGCAGCGAGTGCGGGCGGACGTTCTTGCCACCCGGCAGGCACCGCGGCACCGGCACAGCTGGCCGCGGCATTCTGCCCGGCGATTGGCGGCCCGGGGATGTTCACCGGCGGCGCGGCCCGGTGGGTTGGCGGCAACATGCAGACCACCGGCACGTCCCAGTGCACGCGCGCAGCGGGGTGGTCGGCCGCTGCTGTCGCGTCGCACCACAATGCGGCGGTTAGCAGAGTCCACGGTAGCGCCCGGCGCCCGTGGCCGACAAAAGGAATCAAGCGAAGGTGCATCGACGGGTTGGAGGCAGGGTGTCGAGGCGGGATGGTCTGTCAATTCGTATCGTCACGCGCAACGGTGCAAGTTGGGTGCGCGCTTCGCGCGACGGCCGGCTTTGCCAGGTCGCGCTGCTAGCAAACGCGTGCCGGTGCCCTGCAACGCCGCAGCCCACTTGCGCAACCGACGATTCCGTCACGCCGTCTCGCCCAGCAACCGATACATTCGGAAGAGTCTGCCAATCTTTCCAGGTGCCTGCTAGCAACCGCGCGATGTCAGCCTTCATCCATCGCAATTCGACCGCGACGATCGCGGCGTGCACTCTTTGGGCGCTGACGACATTCAGTTGCGGCGGCTGCGCAACGCATCGCGCGCTCACCCAGCACACCATCGCCGCCAATCTGACGACCGCCGACATCTATTATCAACAGGTGCTCAACAACGTCGCCCGGTTCGTTGTCAATCCGGCGACCATGCCGTCGTTCTCGGTCGTCGCCGCCGGCACGGTAAACATCGAGGATGCCCACGAGGGAGGCATCAATCCGAACTACAGCCCCACCTTGAGTGCTGCGCAGCAAGGCGGCGGCGCGCTGCCGATTCTCTCGATCCTGTTTAATTTCAACGCCCGCCGGGCCGTGACCGAGAACTGGTCGACCGCGCCGATAACCGACTCCGATAACATTCGCCGGTTGCGCTGCGCGTTCCAGTATCTCGTCGGCACGGAAACCTCCGAATGCGACCGTTGCCGCGCGCGGCTCGAAGGCTTTTTTCTGGGCGGCACCGAACCTTTCGAGTGTATGCTGCCGCGCGACTGGTATGGAGTCGGCTGCGAGGAAGACGTTCCCTGTAATGCGTGTTTCGTAGCGCATTACTGCGATATGTTCGTTTGGGTGACTCCCGAAGGCATGGATGGCTTCACGCGATTCACGATTACCGTGTTGGATATTGCCACCGGCGAAATCCACGCACCCGAGCGCACGGTCGTCAAGAAGTACAAGGGACCGGCCGACGACGCCCATCTCGAGAGCACCGAGGTGACCGTCACCGAGACGGACTTAGACGCGCTCAAGCGCGATCAACCATTTCGGCACGACCGCTTACGGCCCGACAATCCCAGCCTGAACCGGGGGCTGTTCTTCGTGCCCCGCTAGTTCGTTGCGGCGTTTGTCGGGCTCCCCGGCTACGCATCCTCGCTCCGCCAACTTGTTGATTTGCTCACGCCGTTGGTCTATAAGAATCGCGTGCGTGCGGCGGTGCCCATCAATCCACTTGCGCGTCCGGCTTGCCGCATGCTGGCGCGTCCGGTCCGCCATCAATGCGATTCAACATGATCTCCAGCAAGCTGCGAATGTTGGCGCTCCTGGGCGCGTCGGTCACATCCGTTGCCGTGTTGCGCCCGGCAGTCGGCGCCGACCAGGCGAACTCGCCTGCGCGGCGCCCCAACATCGTTTTCATCCTGGCCGATGATTTGGGCTACGGCGACGTGGGCTGCTTCGGCCAGCAGAAAATCCGCACGCCCCATATCGATCGCCTGGCGACCGAGGGCATGCGCTGTACGCAGTACTACTCTGGCCACAACGTGTGCGCGCCCTCGCGCTGCGCGCTGATGACGGGCAAGCACCCGGGCCACGGCTTCATTCGCGACAATCGCTCAGTCCAGCCAGAGGGCCAGCAGCCGGTGCCGCCCGGCGAGCTGAAGCTGCCGCTCACGCTCAAAGCGCTGGGCTACACGATCGGCGGCTTCGGCAAGTGGGGACTCGGACCCGTGGGCAGCACGGGCGACCCGCTGAAGCAAGGCTTCGACCGCTTTTACGGTTACAACTGTCAGGCCGTGGCGCACAACTTTTATCCGGTCAGCCTGTGGGATAACGACCGGCGCGCGCCGCTCAACAATCCGCCGTTTGCCGCGCATCAGCGGCTGCCCGCCGATGCCGACCCCAAGGCGCCTGCTTCCTACGAGCGGTACGCCGGCCAGGATTACTCGGCGGACTTGATTGCCGAACAGGCCCGGGCGTTCTTGCAGGCCAACAAGGATCGCCCCTTCTTCTTGTACTTCCCCACGACCGTGCCGCACCTGTCCCTGCAGGTGCCGCCAGATTCGCTCTCGGAGTACTTGGGCAAGTTCGACGACGAGCCCTATGTGGGCGACCGGCGCTATCTGCCGCATATTGCGCCGCGCGCAGCGTACGCGGCGATGGTGACGCGCATGGACCGCGAGGTGGGATCGCTCGTGGATCTGGTCGAGAAGCTGGGCCTGTCGGACAACACGATCTTCGTGTTCACCAGCGACAACGGCCCGCTGTACGATCGGCACGGCGGGACCGATTGCGAATTCTTCAACAGCGCGGGCGGATTGCGCGGCCGCAAGGGATCGTTCTACGAGGGCGGCTTTCGCGTGCCGTGCATCGTGCGCTGGAAAGGTCACATCGCCCCCGGCACGACGAGCGAGCGCGTGAGTGGTGCCGAAGACTGGTTGCCCACGCTGTTGACGCTGATTGGCGCCGCCGACAAGGTTCCCGCGGGCATCGACGGCATCAGCTTCGCGCCCACGTTGTTGGGCCAGCCGCAGGAGCCACGGCCGTTTCTCTATCGCGAGAGTCCCGGCTACGGCGGGCAGCAGAGCCTGCGCGTGGGGGACTGGAAGATCATTCGCACGAACTTGAATCCCCCACCGCGTGCCGAGAATCAGAAGCCCGGCGCCTTCGAACTCTACAATTTGGCGGAAGACCCGACCGAGACCACCGACCTGGCCGGAACTTATCCCTGGGTGCTGGACGAACTGGTGAAGATCGCCGCCGCCGAGCACACACCTTCCACGCTGTTTCCCATTCGCGCGCTCGACGCGAGCCGTTGACCGCGCCGGCAAACGGGCGCCGCGCTTGGCGCCGCGAACCGCGCCGGCCTTCTCCCGCGCGTGCTGTCGATTGCCGCGCCTGCCGATTCTGCTGACGGCGCCGCGCGTGCCGCGCGAAAAACCCGGGAAAAAATCGCGCTCGTAACATCGCGCGGCATTTCGCGCCCCGGCAAGTAGGGCGGCAATTGCTCTGCGGCAGCCGCACTTCAACAGGCGTTCCACTTCTTCTTTGGGAGAGCAACCATGACGAGCAACTGGAAATCACTGGCGTGCTGGTTTTCGATCGGCTTTCTAGTCCTCGTGGCTGCGGGTCACGCAGCGCAGGCGGCGACATCGCCCGGCGACGTGCGGCTGGCGGCGGCGCTCGATACGGCCCTGCGTGCCGCCCTGTACGGCATCAAGACCGGCGAGGTCGTCGTCAACGGGCACGTGTTCCGCGTGGCCAGCGCGCACTTTGCCTGCGCTGGTGCATTGACCGTGATTGAGGGCGAGCTCGCCTGCCGCCGCGCTAACGGCAGCCACGTGCCGCTGCACTACGCGATTCGCAAGCGCGGTGCCACAATTTTGTCGCTGGAAATCCGCGTCGCAGGCCAACCCGCCAGCGCCTGGCGACGCGCTGGGTTGACCAGGTACGTCGTCGGCACGTCGCTCGCCGACGAGCACATCGAAACCGTCTCCGCGCGATTGGGCCGCATGCTGGACGGCAACTGGCAGTCGGCGGCCGAGTTGATCGTGGCCTCGGTTGCCCTGCGGGCCGATCTTTTCGGCCGCGACCGATTGGCCATGCACCGGGCACGACTGTCGCACGTACGGGCGGAGCGATTGACGGGCGCCCGACAGTCAGCCAAGGTGATCGTCGTGCCCCGGGCCGATCGCGCCGACGGCAAGCGCGGCTGAAGGGCCGATGTTTCTCAATGAGAGTCGCGCAGCGCGTCTTCGACAGCCTGCCACCGCGCATCCGCCGCGCGCGGCTGGGCTGTCAGGACGATTGCTGCGTTGGCTTCGCGGCCGCCGCGGGCGCCGGCTGGATGAGGCGGAGAGTCTGCGGCCCTAGTCCACTAGCGCATGATCGGCCGGCTTGACGCCCTTGACGAACGCATTGTGCCCAAACGGCGTCGGTCGGTATTCGCCCACAAGCGCCACGTCCGAGTGGGCAGCAATCTTGCTTTCCATGCCCAGTGTCCAGTAGCAGGCGTTGACCAACAGCCGGCGCAGGCCCTCGCTCGAAAGATCTTGTGAGGCGCCCATCGTGGTGGTGAATACGCGGGCCGTCTTGCCCGACGGCGTGGTGTAGGTTTTCGTCCAGGCGATCGGCATCATGGGGTGGTTGGGCTTGCCCTCGACGGGCGGATCGTTCGGCTGCATGCCGCTCAGCACCTGGCCCAGCACCAGCGGCTGACTGTCGCCGGGCAGCGGCAGGCGCACGCCGTACACGTCGGTCGGTCCCCAGATGTCGCCGTCGGCAATGCCGCGCACGATGGGATGGCTCTTCATTTCCGGCACGATGATGCCGCGCGTGCTTTGCTTGCCGTGCTGGCCGTGATGGCTGATCCAGGTTTCGCCCAGCACCTGCCGGCCAAACCCGCCGTCCCACTCCTTGCTCTGCCAACCCCAGCGTGCGAACGTGCCGCCCTTGGGCGCAAAGGCGTGCGTCGCCGTGCGCAGCCCGATGACTGGTTTGCCGGCTTCGATGTAGTTGACCACGTGGCGCATCTGATCGTCGGGCAGATCGCGAAAGCGCGTAAACAGCACCAGCAGGTCGGCCGAGTCCAACGCCTCGAGCCCCGGAATATTGTCCGACTGGTTGGGATTGATCGTGCCATCGGCCGGATTGATGGCGAACAGCACGGTGCATTTGAAGCCGTGGCGCTTGGCCAGGATCTTGGCCAGCTGCGGCAGCCCTTCTTCGGAGCGATACTCCTCGTCGCCGCTGACCAACACGATGTGCTTGCCCAGGCCGGGGCCATTGTCGGCGGAATAAACAGTGCCGGCGACTTCCGCCCGCGCGGCACTGGCCAAGGCGCCCATCACGACGGCACTCGCGAGGATCATGCGCAAACGTTCGAGCGACTTCACGGCGGTTCTCCCCTGGGGCACTTTCGGCGATTTGAGCGCGAATGCAACAGCCGCTATGGTAGCCCGGCGCGCGGAACCATGCCAGCAACTCGCCGTGGGTTCTTGTCCACTCGGCCGCGCCCGGAAAACGCGCCGCACAGGGACTACGCCTGGCTATCGCGAAACAGGCGATGGGCGTGGCTGGCGCAGCGCGCATACCACGAGTGCGGCCGAAACGGGCGCAGCTGCACACCGCACGGAATGTGCCGCCCGTCGTCGTCGAGCACCCCGGAGCCGTGGCTATCGAGAACCAGCGGCACGCCGCTGGCCGCGCGGCCGACCGTGCCGACCCACAGCACAACGTGCGTGATTGGCCCGTCTTCGCGGCCGCGAATGTACAGCAAGTCGCCGGTGCGCAGCACTTGCAGCCGCGCATCATATTCCACCGGCAGCTCCACGCGATGAATCGTGTGGCCGGGGCCGTCGTTCCGCATCGCCCGCTGCGCTTCCGACTGGCGGACGATGCCCGAGCCCATGTGGATGCCAAAACCTTGGTTGTAGACAAAGCTGGTGAAGTTGCTGCAATCGAAGCCCTTGCTGTTGCGGCCGGCGCACGTCTCTTTCCAGGGCCAATCGGCCGGCGGATCCCAATCGGGAATGTGGTGGTGCTGATAGGCATATCCGATGAACCGCGCCGCCGCGGCGATCACCCGCTCGCGCCGCCACTCCGTCGCACGGGCCTCCAAACCTTTCAGCGGTGCATAGGTACGCGCGCCCGGGCCCCAAGCGCCGTACCGGCGGCGCACGTCGTGCGAATACCAGTGGCGATGCTCGACCGCCGCCTCGCGCCGCGGATCGCCCCGTTCGCCGGTCTCCAAGTCGCCGATCAGGTCTTCCAGCGGGTAGGTGAACCTGAGGCCGTAGTCGTCGCCGGCCCGCAAGCGATAGTTCGCGCGCGACCCTGCGGGATTCCATCCCAGCGCGCAAGTACTCACACTGCCGAGGGCAATGGCCCGTAGTGCCTCACGCCGCGTAAGTGGATTGGTCATGGCTCAGTCGTAACCAGGCGTCTTGAAGTTCTGCCGCGCGCCGGCCGTACTCTATAACTCTAGCTTGCGGTTGGCACGGCGTTTGGTCTCCAGCCTGGCGGTGTGTTATCGTGCATAGCCATGAATCGCACTCTCCTCATCCTGCTGTTCACAGTCCTTGGGCCGACGACGACTCACCGGTCCGCGACGGCAGCCGATCGCCCGAATGTGGTGGTCATCTTGAGCGACGATCAGGGCTGGGGCGACTTGAGCGTCCACGGCAATACCAATCTCGCTACGCCGCACATCGATTCGCTGGCGCGCGACGGCGCGCTGTTCGAACACTTTTACGTCTGCCCGGTATGCTCGCCCACCAGGGCCGAGTTTCTCACCGGCCGTTACCATCCGCGGGGCGGCGTGTTTGCCACCTCGACCGGTGGGGAGCGGCTCGATCTGGACGAGTCCACGATTGCCGAAGCGTTTCGCGCGGCCGGCTATGCCACCGGCGCCTTCGGCAAGTGGCACAACGGCACGCAGTATCCGTATCACCCCAATGCCCGCGGCTTCGACGAGTTCTACGGCTTCTGCTCCGGCCATTGGGGGCACTACTTCGATCCGGTCCTCGAGCACAATGGCCGCACCGTGCGCGGCGGGGGCTTCATCGCCGACGATTTCACCGACCACGCGCTCGAGTTCATCGCCGCGCACCGCGCAGGCCCGTTCTTCTGCTACTTGCCGTTCAACACGCCGCACTCGCCCCTGCAGGTGCCCCAGCAGTTCTATAAGAAGTTTGCCGGCGCCGAGCTGAAGCTGCGCGCCGAGGCCGATGAGCGGGAAGATCTGGAGTCGACCCGCGCGGCCCTGGCGATGTGCGAGAACATCGATTGGAACGTCGGCCGCGTGCTGGCCAGGCTCGACGAGTTGCACCTGGCCCAAAATACCATCGTGCTTTATTTCTGCGATAACGGGCCCAATGGCTGGCGCTGGAACGGCGGGATGAAAGGACGCAAAGCGTCGACCGACGAGGGAGGCGTGCGCTCGCCGCTGTTGGTTCGCTGGCCGGGACACATTCCTCCGGGCAGCCGGATCGCGCCCATCGCGGCCGCCATCGACCTGCTGCCCACGCTGACCGACCTGGCGGGCGTGCGCGCGGTGGGTGACAAACCGCTCGACGGTCGGAGCCTGGCGCCCCTGCTATTGGGTCGCGCCGCAGAGGTGCCCGAGCGATTGCTCTTCTCGCACTGGCAGCAGCGCGTCAGCGTGCGCTGCCAGCAGTATCGCCTTGATGCCAACGGCAAGCTCTTTGACATGACTGCCGACCCGGGCCAGAAGCAGGACGTTTCGGCCCAGCGGCCGGAAGTCGCCGCCCGATTGCGTCAGGCTGCGGCCGACTGGCGGCGCGACGTGCTGGCAGAACTCAAGCACGAGGAGCGGCCGTTCACCGTCGGTTATCGCGAGTTTCCCACCACCGTGCTGCCGGCGCGCGACGCGGTGCCGCACGGCGGCATCGAGCGCAGCGCGCGGGCCCCCAACTGCTCGTTCTTGCGCCATTGGACGAGCACCGACGACACGATCACCTGGGATGTTGAAGTCCACACAAGGGGCACCTACGAAGCAACCGTTCACTACACCTGCCCGCAGTCCGACTTGGGCAGCGTGGTGGAACTGAGCCTGGGCGATGCGCGTGTGCAGGCCATGGTGAGCGAGGCCTTCGATCCGCCGCTGGTAGGCGCGGCCGACGACCGCGTGCCGCGCGCTGGCGAGTCGCTGGTCAAGGAATTCGCGCCGCTCAAGCTGGGCCGGCTGCCATTGGAGGCCGGCCGTGGCCTGCTCACGTTGCGTGCCCTTTCGAAGCCCGGCCAGACGGTGATGGACGTCCGCGCCGTGACGCTGACGCTGGTGGAGTAGCAGATCGGGTCTGTCGTCGCGCTTGGAAACTCGGCCATCCCAGCCGGGCGCTCCCCACTGTCCGCTGCCAGCAGCGCGGTGCAAGCTCGTCGCAACAAGTGTCGTTGCAGACACCCTTTATCGTTGCGCGATGGCGCAACTTTTCCGGTCCAAATGCTTGATTGTCCGGCTCGCGCGGCTTATAAAGATCGTGGATCAAAAAGCCGCAGCAATTCTGCTCCCTTCATCTACGAAGCGGCCCGTGATCCACGACCTATCTTGCGGAACAATTTCGATCGGAACAGCGGCAAGTTTTACGCACGCGTCATGACCCGTTTCGGGCCGCGCCGCGTAGTAAGCATGTCGTGATCGGAAGGAGGACATTCCTGGGCACCTCACGTGCCGCCACCTGCGCGGCACTCGTCTCGGTTCGTGTCACATCTCTTTTCGGGAGAGGCCAAGGATGATTCGAAGAGCGCAAAACTTGGATCCTACGGCCACGGATCCGACGCCGGAAGAAATTCGCCGGCGCACAGCGGCCATTCGCAAAACGTGGACTCCGCGCGAGCGGGCCCGACGCAGCAGCTTTCGCCGCATCGGCTGGCTGCCGCCCATTTTCGCCGAGGCCGAAATCGTCTTAGGCTTCGGACCAACGGATTTCGAAGTGCGCTAAACGACACACGCACAGCCGCAAACATCTTGAGTCAGCAACTTCGCAGCCGGTGGATCGCCGCCGTTGCGGCTGTGAGTGTCTCGCACTGTTGTTCGTACACCGTGGCCCCGGCCGTGTTCATCACCGGTCGGCTTCTTCGGCCACCGCAGTCGAATTGTTCCCGCGCTTTCGCCTGATACACTACAAGGGCTTTAACCGCCCCGAGTGATCCGGCGTCGTCATGCGGCTCATCCTGCGGATCTTCGGCCAACCGCCCGCTGGGCCGCGCCGCGCCATGCTGTTGCGACGGCTCACCGCCGTCTGCGGACTTTTGCTGATGGCCGCCACCTGGCGGCTGTGGACTCCGCAAGACGTCTTTCCGCAAGTGCCGCTGCTGGCGATCGGCGCTGCCGTGCCGCCCGTCTGGCAATGGCTGGGAGCGGCCGGAATGGTCGCCGGCCTGGCACTGGCCGCCCTTGCCCCGCAAACCGGTCCCTGGGCTCCCCGCGGGCTGCTGCTCTTTGCCGCCAGCGCGGCGGCCATGATCGTGCTGGATACGCAGCGGCTGCAGCCCTGGGCCTACCAGACGATGATCGTTGCGCTGGTGCTCGCGCTGGCCGAGTCCCGCGCCGCAATCGCACTCTTGCGGTTGTTTGTCGTCAGCTTTTACATCCACTCCGCAATCTCCAAGTTCGACTACACGTTTCTGCACACGCTGGGACAGCAATTTCTGGCCGTTTTGGCCGCGAGCTGTGGCCTCGTACTGAAAGATTGGAGCGATGGCACGCGGCTGGCCGCGGCCGCCGTCTTTCCCGCTGTGGAGTTGGCGGTGCCCCTAGGTCTGTGCTTCCCGCGCACGCGCCGCGTGGCACTGGCCGGCGCGATTCTGCTGCACGTCGTGCTGCTGTGGATCCTCGGGCCCTGGGGCCTCGACCAGAAGTTGGGCGTGCTGCTGTGGAATGTCTCGTTCATGGCGCAAGATATCCTGCTCTTCTCGAGCGTGCGTTGGCTCGGGTCGCCGCTCGCGCCGGCTCCCGCGGAGACGAGCGCGGTCGACGGGCCTGCACCGCGCGCTCCGCGCGCACTGCAGGGCCTGGTGTGGGCCGTCGTGTGTCTGCCGCTGTTGCAGCCCAGCACCTGGTACGATAGCTGGCCCTCGTGGGCCTTGTATGCGCCCCATTGCGAGCGCGTGGCGCTGTTCGTGCATCGCCGCGCGCTCGACGACTTGAACCCCGCTCTGAAGCCCTACCTCGAGCAGCCGGCCGATGCGCTCGATCCGTGGTTGGCGCTGCGTTTGGATCGCTGGTGCCTCGAAGCGCTCGCCGCCCCGATTTATCCGCAATGTCGCACGCAGCTCGGCGTGGCCGAGGCGGCAGTGACGCGCGACGTGCTGGCGAGCCGCGTGCGCATCGTGCGATTCGAGTTGGCGGACCGCCTGACTGGCGCGCGGCAACACGACGTTTTGACCGGATTGCCTCAATTTCAGAGCGCGGCCGGCGAATACTTCTTCAACGCCCGCGCGCGAAGCTGGCTCGTCCCGCGCGCGCCGCCGGCGGAATCTGCCGCGCACGAGAATCCGTAGGCGGGCCGCGTCGGCTACCGGTATGATACGGGCGACCGCTGCCCTCAAACCCTGTGGCGAAGGATCGATGAGCGAATCGCTGGCCGTCGACGTGCGGGACTTACGCAAGACGTATCGCGACGGCGCGTTCGGGCGGCGCCGCATTGAGGCCTTGGGCGGGGTGTCGATCGAGGTCGGACGCGGTGAGATCTTCGGCCTCTTGGGCCCCAACGGCGCCGGCAAGACCACGCTGATCAAGGTGCTGCTGGGCATGGTTCGGCCCACCGGCGGCGACGCGTCGCTGTTGGGGCTGCCAGCCGGCAGTCGCACGGCTCGCAAACAAGTGGGCTATCTGCCGGAGAACCATCGCATCCCGCGGCACCACACCGGCAACTCCGCGCTCGATTTCTTCGGCAGCTTGAGCGGCTTGTCGCGGCGCGAGATCCACCGCCGCCGCGAGCGGCTGTTAACCATGGTTGGACTGGCCGACTGGGGACGCACGTCGGTCAAGAAGTATTCCAAGGGCATGCTGCAGCGCCTGGGTCTGGCCCTGGCCATGCTGCACGAACCGCGGCTCTTGATCCTCGACGAACCCACCGACGGCGTCGACCCGGTCGGCCGCAAGGAGATGCGCACGCTCCTGGCTTCGCTCAAAGAGGCCGGTCAAACCGTGTTCATCAATAGCCACTTGCTGCAGGAGGTGGAGCTCGTTTGCGATCGGGTGGCCATCCTCGATCGCGGCCGCATGTTGCAACAGGGCCGCATCGCCGAATTAACGGCGCGGGCCGAAAGCGAAGTACGCTTCGTGATCGCCGGCAGCGAAAACGCGTTCCGCGCAGCCGTGGCGGAAAGCGGCGCGGCACAGAGTCGACCGCTCGGTCCCGACCAGTTCGAACTGCTGCTGGTGGCGCCGGACCAGCCGACCATCGACGCCACGATTGACAGGCTGCGCCGCCACGGCCTCAGCCTGATCTCCATGTCCGCCGCGCGGCAAACCTTGGAAGAAGCGTTCCTGGGAATTCTCAAGCGCGCTCGGGGCGAATCATGATGCCTTACCTGGCCATCATTCGCGATTCGTTTCACGAGGCGCTGGTGTCGCGCGTGCTGTGGATTCTGCTGGTCATCACGACGCTCGTGCTGCTGGCGATTGTGCCCTTGGGCTTCATAGAACAAGCCGGCTCGTACCTGAGCGACGAAGACTTTCTGGATCGCGAAAAGCTGGTGCAGCGGATCGTCGCGCAGGGACAGTCGTCGCAACCTTCGCCGGGACGGCGGATCTGGGAGTTGATGGACGAGCCGACAAAGCGGGCCCTCGCGCAGCAGGCGGACGATCGCGGCGGCCGGCGGCAGCGCTTTCGGTCCTTGGCCAATGCGTTGCAAAAGATGATCGAACAGCGCGATTTCTTTCGCGCCGAGGATTGGCAGGGTGTGCCGCTTCCCAAGAGCGCGCGCGATTTGCAGGCCAAAGGCCTGGAGACACTGCCGGCCGATGAGCTGGCCCGCTTCAACCGCTTGACGATCGACGCTGCCTATCCGAACGAAATCGCGCCCATTCCCGCCCGCCAGTTGCAACTGGCCTACTTTCATTGGCAGCTGGGGCTGACGCTGCCAGTCGAGCCCGAGCAACTGTTTCCGGCCATCAATCAGCTGCTGGTTGTCATCTTGTCGATCTTCCTGGGCGTGGCCGGCGTATTCGTGGCGGTGATGGTCACGGCCTCCATGATTCCACAAGCGTTCGAGGCCGGCTCGATCGATCTTCTGTTGAGCAAGCCGATCTCCCGCGGCGGGCTGTTCTTGGCCAAGTTCGTGGGCGGCTGCGCGTTTATCGCCATTAACGCGGCGTACTTCATCGGTGGTCTGTGGCTGATTTTGGGCTTGCGCCTCGGGCTATGGAACGAGCGCCTGTTGCTGGCGATTCCGCTGTATCTCTTTTTGTTCGCCATTTACTACGGCGTGTCGTCGCTGGCCGGCGTGGTGTGGCGCAATGCCATCGTCTCGGTGGTGATGGCCGTGTTGTTCTGGTTTGTATGTTGGACCCTGGGCACAGCGACGCAACTGGTCGAGCAGTTCTCGCTCAATCCGCGGCGGCTGGCCACCATCGTGCCCGCGGGCGAAGACCTGTTTGCCGTCAACACGCAGGGCGAAGTGTTCCGCTGGGACGCGGGCGAGACAGATTGGCAGCAGATCTTCAAGTCGCGCGGCGATCCGCAGCTGAACTTTGGTTTCGGCTCGCGCCTGGTGGGTCCGGTGTACGATCGATCCGGCGACCGCATCCTGGCCTTCAATCGTGGCTTCCCCGGCATTTCGCCGTTGGCCGCCTCGACGCGGTTGCTCGTGGGCAAGCGGGCCGACGATTGGCAGCGCGAAGAAGGCGTGAACGTTCCCGACGGCGCGATCGACCTGTTCCTTGCTCCCGATGGCGAACTCCTCACCGCGACGTCCCAGGCCATCTATCGACTGGAGGGTAATCTCGAGGCCCGCCAGAAGGACATCAATGTTTTCGGGCTGCACATTCCGTTGCCCGAGCAGGGCGGACGCTTTCGCAGTGTTGGGCCCGATGTGAAAATGCGACCGCTCCAAAGCGCTGCCATCGATCCGCTCAGCGGTGCCCTCGCGCTATTCGACGGCCATGTGCTCAAGGTATTCCACCGCGAAGCGAATGGCGCGTATCGCCTGGCTGCCGAGCGACCGTTCCAAATCAAGCTCAACGGCGTGCTGGCCATCGACGGCAAGCAGGTCGTGTTGGCGCTGCCGGGCGAAGTGCGCCGCTACGACCGGCAGCTAAAGCCCGTCGACGTGCTGCAGCCGGCGCTGACGGCGGACCCCATGGCGGCGTCGTTTTCGCCCGACGGCGGCGTGTTGGCCGTGCGCTATCGAGACGGCACGCTCTGGCTGTACGACGTTCGGCAAGATCGGCCGCTCTCGCTCCGGCTGACCGGCCAGGGAGATATTTCGGCCGTGACGTTCGCCGGCTCGACCATGTACGTCGCCGACCGGCTCACCCGAGTCACCCAGTACGATCTGGCCACATTGAGCGCGGGGCAACAGCGTCACGGAGCGCTGCCCCTGGCCGAGAAGATCTATCGCTACGCGCTGCATCCGCTGTACACGGTGTTTCCCAAGCCGAGCGAGCTCAATCAGACCGTGATGTATCTGCTGACCTCAGACAGTGCGGTGCCGGGCGGCATTCGCCTGGAGGACGACGGGCCCCGCCAAGACAACTTGCAGCGGCTGGACGTGTGGGGACCCATCTGGAGCAACCTGGCGTTCTTGGCGGTGGTGCTGGCAGCCGCCTGCCTGTACGTCTATCGCAAGGATTTTTGACGGCCCCGGCGGTGCCGGTCGCTATGGTCCGCCGCGACGCAGATTCTTCTGGCCGGGGATCGCCCCAGCCAAGATTCGGCCCGGCGCAGCGAATACCCGTTCGGCCGACCGCGCGCTTTGGCGAATGCAGCTGCGGCCGCTGCGCGGCGACCACTTGTGCGGTGGCACCGGCATCTTGCCAGTTGTCGAGGAATTCGTTGATTTGCACTGGCGACAGACGCCAGTGGCACCTGCTCTTGCTGGCGACTCTCGGATGCCGGTCTGACACCGGCGATACGTGCCCGACGCAATGACCATCCCCCCAACTCCAGGAGGCCCACCATGTCCGCCAAGCTGAAGGATAAGTTGCTTCTCGTCGGCTTGTTCATGTTTTGGGCCGTGCGCGTCACTGCCGGCGAACCCTCGCCCAGCGCCGCGGAGACCGAGTTCCAGCGCGGCTACTATCTGCAATCGCACGATCACGATGCTGCCGGGGCCGCGGCCGCGTTCGAGAAAGTCGCCAACGATGCCGCCGCGCCTCAGGCGCTACGCACCGAGGCCGCCGCGCGGCTGGGCCAGGTTCGCGAGGACGTGGCGCTTACGAGCTTTGCCGCACTGATGCCGCCGGACGTGATGGGCTATGCCGAGATCGATCACCCTGGCGAGCACATCGAGAACATTCTGCAGATGGTGGGGCTCGTTGCCAATCCGGCTACGGAGAAAGCGGCGGCCGACGCAAACGCTCCCGGCGCCCACGCGCCGCCGGCCGAGCCGCCTGTGGCGTTGGGCGGCGGCATGGTATTGCCTGCCGATTTCACGATCAGCCCGGCGCTGATCGCCGAACTGAAGAAACTGCGCGGGGCCGCCATTGGGTTGACCGCTATCGACGACCGCGGCAAACCGTCCGGCCTGGCGGTGTTGCATCCGGGCGATTGCGATCTGGTGCGCGGCCTGATCGAAACGGCCGTGCAGCTGCTCGAGCCGGGCGAGCCGATCGACGGCTTCAAAACCTATCGCATTCCGGATTACGGCTGGCTCATGCTCACGCACCGGCTGGTGGTAGCCAGTGAATCGCGCGAACAGTTGGCGGCGGCGCTCGGGCGGCTGAAGAACCCGCAGGCCGACAGCTTAGCGAAGCGCGCCGAGTTTGCGCGCGTGTATCAAGAGATCGGGCAGCCGTGCGTGTTCGCCTATGTCGATGGGCCGCAGGTCGTCAAGCGCTTTGGCTCGCTGGTGCGCGGGCAAGAAGGCGCCATGATCCGCACGCTCCTGGATCTCGAGCACTTCGAATCGGCCGCCGTGGCACTCGGCACGACCGATAAGGCGATTCAGCTGCGGGCCGAAGTGAACCTGATGCCCGGCCATCGCAACATGGCCTACGCGCTGATTCGCACGGCGCCCATCAGCAAGCGCTCGCTCCGCATGGTGCCCAAGGGCGCCGCCGGCGTCATCCTGATCGGGCTCAATCCGCCGGCCCCGGCGGCCGCCGCCGACGCGGGCCCAGCCGATAAGGCGCAGCAGCCGCCCATGATCAGCGCCATGGATATTGGCCGCGAGCTGTTCCACAACATCGACGAGCTGGCCGTGTTCGCCCTGCCCGCGGCGGCCGATTCGGCCGCGGGTTTTCCAGACGTGGCTGCCGCCATTGCCGTAAAGGATCCCGAGAAATCGCTGGCCTTGTGGAACCAGATTCTGACAATTGCCTCGTTGTTTGGCGCCCGTACCGCAACCCCGCCGGCCGACGTGACCGTGGAAGGGCAGGGGGGCAAGAGCTATCAGTTCGCGGGCTGGCCGCCGATCGTGGTGGTGCCGGCCGACCGTGGCCTGGTGATCGGCACGCAGGCGGCCGTGGCTGCCTCGCTGCGCGCCGCGGCGAACAACGAATCCATTGAAACCGACCCGGCGTTTGCCGGTTTGTTGGCGCACGTGACGCCCGACACGAGCAAGGCGCTGTTAGTCGACGTGGGCCGGGCATTGGAGCTGGCTGCGGTCTTGTCGGGAGGCAGCGACGCCCGAGAGTTTGCGCTCGCCGGAAAAATGACCCGTGATCTCAAGGTGTTCGTCGTCACTGACGAGGCGCCCAACCGGCTGGTGATCCGGGCCGAAGTGAGCGGGCTGCCCAAGTATCGCGACGTGCTGCCGTTGATCCGCGAGCATACGGCCCCACGCCGATTGAGTTCGGCGAAGTAGCGCTGTTGTGTGTGAGCTCGTGCAGTCACCGGCTTTGCCGGTGGATTGAATTTGCTAACCAGGCCGGTAGCCGAGCTCGCAAGAGCCCAATCCGAGTCCAAAGGTTCTGTCAGGCACGGGGTGCCTGACCTACGAACTGAGCTCGCAAGAGACCTGTCCCCGGGCGGAGCCCGGGGCTGAACGGACAGACACAGCTTATTTCCCGGTCAACTCGTCCGCCAGCGCGCCCGCGCCGTACAGCTTGCGCAGGGTCTCGACGATCGAGGCCGAGTGCACCGAGATGGCCCGCGCCTGCACGTCGGTGTATTGAAAGTCGAGCACCAGCGACTGGATGTTGCCGTCGAAGATGATGCCCACGACTTCGCCCGCGCGATTGACCACGGGGCTGCCGGAGTTGCCGCCGATGATGTCGGCGGTGCTCACGAAGTTGAACGGCGTGTCCGGATCGAGCTTGCTCTTGCCTGCGATCCACGACTCGGGCAGCTTGAACGGCGGAATGTCGCCGTGCTGGGCGGCGTGCGGATAGGCCCCGCCGATGGTCGTCCACGGCGGCAGCTTTTGGCCCTGCTGCTCGTAGCCCTTCACTTGTCCGAACGCCAGGCGCAGGGTGAACGTGGCGTCGGGATAGGTGTTCTCGCCGTCGATGGCAAAGCGCGACCGCGCGATCTTGGCATACGCCTGCCGCAACGGCTCGTCCACGTTGGTCTCCTGGGACTTGCGCACCTTGCGGGCCGGCTCGTCCACCAGCCGTGCCAGGGCGATCATCGGATCGTCGGATGACACGATGGCGCTCTTGCCGCCTTCGGCCAGTTGCTTGCGCACCGACACGTCGGCCAGCTTCGTGCCGGAGATCAGCTGATTCGCCCGGACCGAAGGCGACATGTCGGCCATGATCTGCTTGACCAGGCCGTTCCCGGAACCGGCCTTTTCCAAGAGATAGCCCAACGAGTCGGTGAGCTTGGCCGTCTCCAGATCGGGATAGATCGGCGCCTCGGAGAACAGCTGCTGCTTGAGCGAGTCGAGCCCGGCTTCGGCATACTCGCGCAGCCGGTCGGCGTTGGGAGTGTTTGATTCGTCGGCCAGGCGCACGAGCATGCGGGCGATCGTAAACAGCTCGCTATTGAACGCCATGCCGCGCTCGTAAAGCTGATAGTCCGTGTAGATGGGTTCCCAGGCGGCCAGCGCCGTGCTCACCTGGTCCCAGGCGTCGCGCGCGTCTTTGAGTTTCGGGTCGACGTCCACCGCCTGGCGCAGCGCGCGCTCGGCCTTGCGTTTGGCGTCGATGATGGCCGGATCCTGCAATCCGGCCAGGCCGCCCAGGCGCGCTTTGCGCGAATTTTGATAGCCGAACAGTTCGTCGCGCGCGCGGCGGGCGTTTTCCAGCCCCCGGTCGCTATAGCTCTCGAGCATGACCTCGCGGCGGCGAATCAAGTCGAGCGTTTGCGGAAACACCCGGTTGCGCAAGAACTCGAGATGCGCCACCGTGTTCAGGCGGTCGGTGCGTCCCGGATGCCCGGCCACGAAGATCAGCTCTTCGTCGGTTGCGCCGGCCTTGCTCCAGGAGAGGAAGTGCGGCGGCTTGATCGGCTTGCCGTCTTCGTACACGCGGAAGAAGCAGATATCGAGATCGAACCGTGGATACTCAAAATTGTCGGGATCGCCGCCAAAGAACGCGATGTCCTTCTCCGGCGCAAACACCAGCCGCACGTCGGTGTACTTCTTGTAGCAATACAGGTTGTAGCGCCCGCCCTGGAAGAGCGTGACCACGTCGCTGCGCAGGCCGGTCTTGTCGAACGATTCTTTCTCGATGGTGTTGCTCACGGCGCGGCGCGCGGCGAACGCTTCGGCCGCGTCCATACCCGGCTTCACCGCCGCATTGATGCGCTCGGTCACGTCTTCGATGGTCATCAGCACGTTCAGCTCCAGATCGACGCACTTGACCTCTTCGGCCCGCGTTTGGGCGTGGAAGCCGGACGTTACCAGGTCTTTCTCGGGCGTGCTCAATTTGTGCAGGCAGTCGGCCCCCACGTGGTGATTGGTCATCACCAGGCCCTCGCCCGACACGAACGAACCGCTGCCGCCGCTATTGAATCGGACCGCCGAGTGCTGCAGATGTTCGAGCCACTTGTCGGTCGGATCGAAACCGTACCGCTGCTGCAAAATCTTGCGCGGCGGCTGATTGAACAGCCACATGCCTTCGTCGGCGGTCAGCGGCAACGCGCAGGCGAAGCACGACACGGCCGCCAGGATAAAAACGGCGTTCCACGAAAACGAGCCGACGTTGCCATGCATGATGCGCAGTCCCTGTCGTTGGGGTTCGGTGGGAAAGGAGTTTATTTCTCGCCGCGGCCACGGCCCGCGGACTGTGCGCCGCGGAACAGAATGCCCAGGCCCGACATCGCCAGCACGAGCATCAAAATGCCAAAGGCGATCAGTGCCGGCCATTGGCTGGCATTCCAATCGACGTTGAGGTAGCCGGTCAGGTTGATACTTTTTTGCAGTTTGGGAGAAAAGGTGATAAATGCGACCAGCACGCCGGCAATCGATCCGCCGGCAATATAGCCCGAGCTCAGTAGCACGCCGGGGCTGGTGTCGGAATCGTCGGCCTTGGAGCGGCGCAACTTATCGACCGTGGCCCGCACCAGTCCGCCAATGAAGATCGGCGTTGAAATCTGAATCGGCAGATACACGCCCACGGCAAAAGGCAGCGAAGGCACTCCGGCCAGCTCGAGCACCACGGCCAACAGCGCGCCGATCAACACCAGCTCCCAGGGCAGCTTGCCGTTGAGAATGCCGTCGATGATCAGGGCCATCAGCAGCGTCTTGGGCGCGTCGAATTTATTGCTGACCTTTTCGCCGTCGTCGCGCTCGGTCAGCTTGCCGTTGATGGCGGGGTCGACAAAGTACTGGATTTGGCCCCGATCATCGACCAGGTACCTGCCGCCGGGAATGCCCGGCCGCTCGCCTTCGGCCACGTTCAGCACGTGATAGTAGGTTGTGTCGGTGGCGGCGTACTCGCTGCCGGGCTGTTCCATCTCCGTGAGCTTGTCGACTTCGGCCACGTGCGTCCGCGGCAGATACTGCGGCTTCTTGCTGTAGACCGTGCCGGCGTCGTTCAGCAAGAGCAGCACCACGCCCATGACAAGCGCACTGGTCAGCGCGCCGATCAAGATGGCAATCTGCTGCGAACGCGGCGTTGCGCCCACCAGATAGCCGGTCTTCAAATCCTGCGAGGTCGTGCCGCCGTTGGACGCTGCAATGCAAACCACCGCTGCCACCGTCAGGGCGGTCAGCGTGGCGGCTTTGCCTGTGTTCCCCACCAACAGAAAGCCCAGGCACGTGAGCAACAGGGTGGCCACGGTCATGCCGGAGATTGGGTTCGACGACGAGCCGATCTCGCCCGTCAGTCGCGAAGAAACCGTGACGAACAAAAAGCCGAAGAGCACGATAAACAGCGCGCCCATCAGCCCTTGCAGGTTGAACCCCAATCCCAGCGACGGCGAGGCGGCCAAAGCCACCACCAGCCCCAGGCTGCCGAACAGAACGATCCATAACGGCAGATCGCGCTCGGTGCGCCGGGAGCGGCTTTTGGCGGCGCCGCCCGCGCTGGCCAGGTCGCCCATGGCGCCGCGCAGCGAACTGATGATCATCGGCAGCGCCTGAAACATGCTGATGATGCCGCCGGTCGCCACGGCGCCGGCGCCGATATAGAGGATATACGCGTTGCGCAGTTCGCCCACGCTCATATCGCGAATCAGCGCGTTCGACTCCGGCGCCAGCGGAACCTGCAGCTGCAAGCCAAACATGACGATCAACGGCACCATCACCAGATAGGCCAGCACCGCACCGGAAAACATGATCGACGCGATGCGCGGGCCGATGATGTAGCCCACGCCCAACAGCTCCGGCGAGAGCTCACCGCCCAGGATGCCGCCTTGCAACCCTTTGCCCGAGGAGCTGTACAACCGCAGGTTGACGTCCTCGTGCCACAGGCCCATGGCCTTCATCAGAAACTTGTGCAAAAAGGCCAGCCCGAAACCGGCGAAGACCGTTTTGGCCGTGGCGCCGCCTTCCTCGCCGACGATCAGCACGTCGGCGCAGGCGGTGCCCTCGGGATAGCGGAGCTTGCCGTGCTGCTGCACGATGAACGCGCGCCGCAGCGGAATCATCATCAAGATGCCCAACAACCCGCCCAGCAGGCCCACGGTCATCACGCGGACCACGCTCATGTCGAAGCCCAGCAACAACAGCGCCGGAATGGTCACGCCCACGCCGAAGGCAATGCTCTCTCCGGCCGAGCCGGTGGTCTGGACGATATTGTTTTCCAGGATCGTGGCTTGCCGCAGCTTGAAGGCTCGGGCCAGGCCGCGAAACAGCGTGATCGACAGCACGGCCACCGGAATGGAGGCCGACACGGTCATGCCCACCTTCAGCACCAGGTACAGCGATGACGCGCCGAAGATGATGCCCAGCACTACGCCGGCCAGCACGGCCGACCAGGTGAACTCGGCCATTTGCTCGTTGTCGGCCACGTAGGGCTGGTGCGCGCTGCCGGCCGCCTGCGACGCGGAGGCGGGCTTTCGTTCGACGGTGGTAGGCGCTGCCATGGAACGCAATCCGCAAAGGATGCACAGCGGCGCGAGTGCACGCTCATTACAGCCGCCGGCCAAACGCCAACATTCTAGCGGGCCTGTCGGCCAGAGGCCATGCGAATTGGGCCAGGGCTCGGTCGCCGCGTAACTGGGAATTGCACGCGCCGCAGCCAAAACTTTGGCGCGATGTTTGCCCGGCGGTTTTCACGACCTGCATCGCGTGGTAGGCTCGTGAGCGGCACTGGTCAAAGATGGTCCACGGCGACGCGCGCCAACAACGCGTCACCAGCCGGTGCGCAAGCACGCCGGCACCGCGGGTTCGCGCCGGCACGAGGAAGGCAATGATCCGAACAACTCAAGGCAGCGATACGCGAGCGATCTTGGCCCTGGCCTCGCGCACCGGAGTCTTCAAGCCGCACGAGATCACGGCGCTCGAAGAAGTGCTGTCCGACTATCATGCCGCCAATGCCAAGCTCGATCATCGTGCCATCACCTTCGAGGAGCATGGTGAGATTCTGGGCTTTGCCTACTTTGCTCCGGCGGCCATGGCCGATCGCACCTGGTACCTGTATTGGATCGCGGTGACAAAGCCGACGCAGGCCCGCGGCATTGGCACGCAATTGCTCGAGCACGTGGAAGAAGACATTCGCGCCCGCCGCGGCCGCATCTTGCTGGTGGAAACTTCGTCGCTCCCGTACTACGACCTGACGCGCAAGTTCTACGAAAAGCATCAGTACCAGTGCGAGGCCGTGATCAAGGACTTTTATGCCGACGGCGACAGCATGTTGATCTACTCCAAACGGCTGACGGAGTGAAATCCCCTCGCCATGCTCACGCGTGAGTGAGGTCCCGGGGGAACTACGGTTGGCAACGTATACAAGCCCGAAGCGCCAGCGAGGGCATGGTGCTCCATGACTGCGGCCGTACTTCGCGATGCGAACGCCGCCGATCTGCCGGCGATCAGCGCGATCTACAACTACTACGTGCAGCACTCGACGTGCACGTATCAGCTCGAGCCCGAGACGCTCGCCGAGCGGCAAGAGTGGTTTGCGCGGCACTCGCCCGACAAATATCCCGTCATCGTCGCGGAGCTCGACGGCCAGGTGATCGGCTGGGGATCGCTCTCCAAGTTTCACGCCCGCGCCGGCTATGACCCGACAACCGAGGCGTCGGTCTACATCGCCCACGGCTTTCATCGCCGCGGTTTGGGGCGCACGATGCTCGAGCACCTCATCGAGCGTGCGCGCCGGGCGGGCTTTCATTCGGTCATCGGCGGCGCCAGTGCCGACCAAACGGCCAGTGTCGCATTGCAGGAGAGCCTGGGCTTTACGCGCGTCGGCTGCTTGAAGGAAGTCGGCCAGAAATTCGGCCGGCGACTCGACGTGGTGTACCTGCAGTTCATGCTGTGAATGCGTGTATTGGCCGCGCTGCGGACCAACACGCGGGAAAGCGCATATCGAGAGCGGCTCATCAACGCTGAAGGCGTTGAACTCGACAGTCGCGTACCCAGGGCTCCGCCAGGCTCCGCCCTGGGCTATTGACTGCGACGCCTTCAGCGTCGACGGGTTAGCCCAACCTACGTGCCTGGTACGTGCCAGCAATCGAATAAACTTTCAAGCCGGGGGCTGAACGGCAAGAATTGTGCGCCCTACTGCGCCACCTTCGCCTTCGGCAGCGACTCTTGCAGCTTCTTTTGCCCGGCTTCGGTCGTCTGCGTGAAGCTGAGGCTCAAGTCCACGAGCTCTTTGAGCCCGGTCAGGTGGGCCAGGCCCGCGTCGGTGATCGGCGTGTCGGCCAGGTTGAGCTCCTTCAGCTTCACGAGCGGCGCGATGTTCGCGAGCCCTGCGTCACTGATCTTCGTGCCTTCCAGGTTGAGGTACTCGAGATGCGTCAGGTTTTTCAAGCTGGGCAGGCCGGCATCGGTGACCGCCGTGTGCCACAGGTCAAGCCGCGTGAGACTGGTCGAATCTGCCAGGTGCGCGAGCCCGGCGTCGTTCACTTCGGTTTCGGCCAGGTCGAGGACTGCCAGCTTGGGCAGCCCCTTGAGATGCACCAGCCCGGACCCATCGAGGCCGGTGCTGCGCAGCTCGAGCCGATTGAGATCTGTGAGCCCTTCCAAGTGCTTGAGCCCGTCGTCGGAGATGTTGGTGCGCAGCAAGTACAGCTCGTCGAGCCGGGTCATGCCCGCAATGTCGGCCAGGCCCTCATCCGTGATCTGCGTGTCTTCCAGGCCGAGACCGCGGAGCTTCTTGAGCGCCACCAGCGCGTGCAGCCCGGTGTCGGTCACGTTGGGGTTGCGCAGCTTCAGCCGTTCCAAATTGGCGAGCCTGGCCAGATGCTCCAGTCCGTCGTCGGTGATCAGCACGCAGCCGCGCAGATCGAGCACGCGCAGTTTGGGAATCTGTGCCAGGTGCTCCATGCCGGCGCTGGTGAAGTTGTTGTACAGCAGATGCAACTGTTCGAGCGCTGGCAGCCTGGTGAGCGGCGCGAGCCCGGCGTCGGTCAGGTACGACGAGCGCCGCAGGTTGACCGAGCGCAGCGTGGGAATGGCCGTCAGCTTGGGCGTGCCCTGGTCGGTGATCTCAGTGTTTTCGAGCACCAGTTCGCGCAGCGGCAGACCGGCCAAGGCATCGAGCGTGGCGTCGTTCACATCGGCGCCGAACAGATCCAAGCGCACCAGGCTCGGCAGCTTTTTGAGCAAGCCGTAGTCGAAGCCTTTGACGTTGCCTTGCGACAGGTCGACGGCGGTTACCGTGCCCGCGGCGTTCTTCGTCACTCGCCCGCCCGCTTTCTCAATGGCGGCGATCGCCTCGGGATCATCGGCCGCGGCCGGCTGCGCCGCGACGGGTTTCGTTTCCGCCGGCCTGGCGCCGATCGGCCCGGCGTCCGTCGGCTTTTCCGCCGCGGCTGCGGCAGCATCTTTTTCCGGCTCAGCCTGGCCCGGCTCCTGCGGCGCGCAGCCACCCAGCGGCAACAGCGCCGCTGCTATCACGATGAAACCAACCAGCGCTAGCAGACGAACGTTCATGCGGGTGACTCAGGGAAGCGGGTGAAAGAAAACGGCTGGCGCGCCCACGTTGTGCCGCAGGCGCTGCCAGCCGGGTTATCCTATCGCGCACGCTCTAGAGCGTGTAGCCCTCGCGATACGTCGGCGTGACGACCGCGTCGACTTCGGGCGCGTTGGTCGCCTTGAGATTCTTCGAATCCCACTCGATCTTCTTGCCGGGCGAGCCGGGCTCGTTGGCGGCCCACACGGCCAGGTTGCCCAACAAGATCGTCTCGGTCAGCGGTGCGGCGTAGTTCTCGAAATTGGAACGCGCCGGCGGACCGCCCTTGACCGCGCGGGCAAACTCTGCGAAATGCCCCGGCGATTTTTCGAATTCCACTTCCGGCGCCGTGGGACCGCCCATGATCTTGAGACCCTTCTCGCTGTAGTCGCCCGGGGCGAACAGCTTGCCCTTGTCGCCAATCAACAGCACGCCGGTCTCGCTCACCGGCTCGCCGTCGAACAGGTCGCCCGAGGGCTTCTTGCCGCCGTCGTACCACACCATCTGCAGGCCCTGGCGATTGTCGTTCGACGGGAACTCGTAAGTGATGATCGACCACTTGGGATAGCTGTCGCGATTGTGGCCCGAGGTCTCGGCCACCACCGACGTGGGATCGCGCAGGTCGAGCGCCATGAAGGGCATGTTCACCGTGTGGCAGGCCATGTCGCCCAGGGCGCCGGAGCCGAAGTCCCACCAGCCGCGCCAGGCGAACGGGTGATAGCCGGGGGCGTAGGGACGATACGGCGCACAGCCGAGCCACAGCTCCCAGTGCACGTTGGCGGGCACGGGCGCTTCCGGCGGGCGCGAGCCACCCTGCGGCCAGATGGGCCGGTTGGTCCACACGTGAACTTCCTTGATGTTGCCCAGCACGCCGGTCTGCACGGTGGCAGCGGCCTTGCGCAGGCTGTCTTCCGCCGTGCCCTGGTTGCCCATCTGCGAGGCGACCTTCATCTCCCGCGCGATCTCGCCCAGCCGGCGCGCTTCTTGAATGGTGCGCGTCAGCGGCTTTTGTGTGTAGCAACCCAGCCCCATGCGCATGGCCATGGCCGTGGCCGGAGCGTGCATGTGGTCGGGCGTGCTGACGGTGACCGCGTCGAGATTCTTGCCCATCTCGTCGAGCATCTTGCGGAAGTCGCTGTAGCGGGCGGCGCTGGGAAAGCTCTTGGAGCCGGCCTTTTCCAGCGTGCTGTCGTCGACGTCGCAGATGGCCACCACGTCGCCCGCGCCCTTGGCATCGCGCGAGTCGCTGCTGCCTTTGCCGCCTACGCCAATACAGCCGAAGCGAACCACTTCGTTGGGCGACTTGCTGTCTTCGGCGGCGGCCGTGCCCGAAACGTACACGCCCACGCCGGTCAAAGCCGTGGTCTTCAAGAATCGACGACGATCGGTCAGATACGACATGGTGGACACTCCTAATCGGGTTCTATCGGCGTGGGTCGTGGAGACGGCGATGTGCGAACCGCCGCAACGAGTGAATGAACGAAGCTGCTGACCGGCCGGGGGTGGTGGGATACGTGGGGCAAAGTCAGGCCGGCTCGGCTCGAATGCTTGCAGGCTGTTCTATAGACGATACTCTGTTGCGCGGCGGCTCGCAATTGGCTGGCGTGCGAGATTTTGCCTGAAAAACGGGGCCGCTGGCGTCGGCCGCACGTCCGCGCAAAATGGCCCTGGCTTTCACCGCCTTGCGCGACTCGGCAGCGGCCGATTGCGGCGGCCTCGACCGCCGGCGATGATGCTATCGCGGCCACCGGCGACGGGCGGCAAGACCCCCGGCGCGGCTCGCGGGTTGGTCCCGTCGGTCGCCATTCGATCCCGGCGCATTTCGCACGTTGGTTCGTCGTTCATCAAAGGAGATTCCCCATGAAGTTGGCTGCCGTCGTTCGCCGCGCATCGGTTGTTCCAGCCGGCCGGCCGCTTGTCGCGGTGCTGATGACGATCGCCCTCTGCGGCGACTACACCTCGGCCAGGGCCGCGGCAGCCGGCGGCGACGGATATCGCGCGGCGCTGTTCAACGGCCACGATCTCGACGGCTGGCAGGTGACCGGTTGCGACGTGGGCGTGGAAGACGGCGCGCTCGTGCTCCAGGGAGGCGACGGCCTGGTGCGCACCAACGAGCGGCACGGCGACTTTGTGCTGAATCTCGAATGGCGTCCGCACCGCGCAACGAACTTCGACTCCGGCATCTACATCCGCGCCGACTTGCCGCCCGAGGGCAAGCCGTGGCCCGATCGCTATCAGGTCAACCTCAAGCAAGGCGGCGAGGGAAACTTGATTGGGTTCGCCGGCGCGGTATCCAAGGGCCTCGTCAAGCCGGGCCAGTGGAACCAGCTGCAGCTTACCGTCGTGGGCGACACCGCAGAGCTGGCCATCAACGGCCGGCCGGCCTGGAAAACCACCGGCATCGAGAATCGCGACGGCTACATCGGTCTGCAATCCGAAGTGGCTGGCGGCGGGCAATTTGAGTTTCGCAATATCGAGCTGGTCGATCTCGACTATCGACCGCTCTTTAACGGTCGCGACCTCACCGGCTGGACGGGCGATTCCACCGGCTACAAAGTGGAAGACGGCTCGATCATCAGCCCCACGACCGGCTCCGGTCGATTGTTCACGGCCGACGAGTATGCCGACTTCTCGTTCCGCTTCGACTTCAAGTTGACCGACGGCGGCAACAACGGCGTCGGCCTGCGCACGCCGCTGGCAGGCGATCCGGCTTACGTCGGCTTGGAGAGCCAGATCCTCGACGACTCAGCGGAACGTTATCGCACGATCCAGCCGTGGCAGGCGCACGGCTCGATCTACGGCATCGTGCCGGCCAAGACCGGGCACCTGAAGCCGGTCGGCCAGTGGAATCACGAGGAGATCATCTGCCAGGGACGCCACGTGACCGTCATTCTCAACGGCGTCACGATCGTCGACGCCGATCTCGATGAAGCCGCGCGATCCGGCACCCTCGACGGCAAGCAGCACCCGGGCCTGAGCCGCGCGCAAGGCCACATCGGCTTCCTGGGCCACGGCGCGCGGATCGAGTTCAAGAATATCCGCATCAAGGATCTGGCGAAGCAATAGGCGGCCGCTGCAGGCGGAAGCCTGTGGCCAATGGAAACGACGACGTCGCCAATCATATCCAGAATTCTCACAGCACCAGCCAATGTCTCACCCTTGGAAGAGCAAAGTCTACTGGGCGTTGTCGGGCGTAGGGTGGGGCGTGCGGTCGCAGAGCAACTTCATCGTGCATCTGACGGCTGCCGCCGCAGTCGTCATCGCGGCCACGTTGCTTCGCGCCAGCTTGCTCGAATGGTGCGGGCTGGGATTGTGCATCGCGATCGTGCTCGCCGCCGAACTTTTCAATACGGCGCTCGAGCATCTGGCCCGAGCGGTGACGCGCGAGCACAACGAGGAAATTCGCCACGCGCTCGACACGAGCGCTGGAGCCGTGCTGGTTGCAGCGACCGGCGCCGTCTTGGTGGGCGGCGCGATCCTGATCAACCGCCTGGGCCTGTGGCTGGAGTGGTGGAGGTGATGGTGAGGGGGTCAGAAGGACGCACTGGCGAGACGCCCGTGGCACCCGGAAAGCTACGGCACACGGCGTGTGCCGGCTACAGAAGACTGAACTCTGGGGCTTTTCAGCTACCGGCGGAAGACTAAACTCTGGCGCATTTCAGCTACGAGGACCGCACTGGCGAGACGCCCGTGGCACCCGGAAAGCTACGGCACACGGCGTGTGCCGGCTACTGTTCAGATCAAGCCGCGAGAGCGGCGCAGGAAAAATCGTTCATAAACCACAACGACACGACGGCACGACGAAGGAACAGAGAAACACGAAGAACGCAAAGAGCACAAAGACACACGAAGTGATCGGCCACCGAGGGCACCGAGGGACACTGAGAAGGACGAATCAAGGACGGGCCTCTTGTGCCTGCGGCACCATAGACGCCTGAGGCGTCTGGGTCAACCGAAACGCTCTGAACTCTGGCGAGTTCAGTTACGAAGACCGCACTGGCGAGACGCCCGTGGCACCGGAAAGCTACGGCACACGGCGTGTGCCGGCTACCATGCGCGCAGCGGTGCCTGGGAAAGCGTTGGCCGAAAAAAAATGTGCGCCGCTGCTCCCCTCCCGGGGCCGTGGCGTTCTTGTTCGATCACGCATTCCGAAGCGCGCCGGCCGGCGCGGTCCGGAAGAAAATGCCACGGCTTCTATGGGAAGCAGTAGCGCACGGACGGCCCCTGAGGAGATGACGCGAGGGAACCCCTGGCACCGGGCCGCCAAAGACCAGGACCTCGGCCAACCACAGCTCTGCCCGGCAAATCCGGCAGTCACCCATCGAAGCGCGCGTTTTGGATCCAAGCACCGCGCGCTCGATCTACCGGCCGGTGGCTCGGGATGCCGCTCCTCTCGCGAGCCTCATCGCAGCGGCTTTTCTCGGGGGCGGCTTACGCATGGCGGCGCCCCACCGGCGACTTTAGAGGGCACGAGGCCCGAACGCACGCGCGGACAAGACACGGCGCGGCGTCCGAAGTTTCACATCCCGTTAACGAGTTCTCCCGCAGTCCACCTTCGTCCAAGCAGTCTACTTTGCACTATACGCATTTACAGGCGCGATGCAACAGAAGTTTTTGGCCACCTGGAAGAAAGGGGAGAGTGGTTAGTGGTTAGAAAAGAGGAAGAGGCGCCAGAGCAATTTCGGGCAGCGTGAGGCTCCCGCCGAGCCGGCGGCGCCCGGCGGCGGCGTTGATTGAACCACGACGACACGACGGCACGAAGAGACGAAGACAAGCGCAGCAAGAGGATTTGACCACGGAGTGCGCAGAGGGACGGCCGTTCAGCCTGCTCCCTCCCGCTCGTGCAGCGCGGCGTGCTCGTCAGCGTCGTGCGGGCGGTTGTCGCGGCCCGGCGCGGGAGAGAACTCCATGCGGTCGACGAACTTCACGTTCGCGCATTCGTCGATCTCGCTGGTATGGCAGGCGGCGAAGTCGGGAATGAAGAACCGCACCGGGCCGCCGGCGGAAGTCGGCAGCGGCTGGCCGTGGAGCCGGTAGATCACGATGGCCCGCTCGCGCACCGCGTCGAGCGGAATGCTGGCGTGAAAGTCGTCGCTCGAGGAGTGCAGCGTCAGGTACCTGGCCGAGGGCTTGGGCCGCACGCGGGCGAGCAGCCCGGTCAGGGTCACAGCGTCGCCCTGGCGTTTGGCGTCGATGCGGCTGACGTCGAGCACCTGGTACGTAGCGTCGAGCCTGGCCAGATCGTCGAACGTGAAGGTGGTCGGCGCGTCGACTTCGCCGTCGATGGTGAGCATGGCAGGTGTCGGGGAATAGGGAATAGGGGCTAGGGATTAGGGAACAATCCTGAGAATAGCAAATCAAAACGGGCGCCGCCCTTGGTTCCAAAGACGGCGCCCGTGTATTGTTTGCGGGTTGCCCGCGGGCCTCCGGCCCGGCAATCCTTTACGAGCAACCCATACTATTCCCGCAGTTGTGGCACAAGTAACAATTGCCGTTGCGAACGGTGATCGCACCGCAATTGTCGCAACTGGGGGCATCGGTCTGGAAACTGGCGAACTGGTCGGTGCGGCCGGAAAAATTGCCGCCGTTCAAATCGATTTTCATGACGCCGGCCCGCTCAAGCAGCGCAGCCGCGTCGGCCGCGCTTTTTTCGGTCAGCCGCGGCGCGGCCGCCTTGGAACTCGTGCCGTTGGCGCCGGGGCGTTTCTTGGCACTCTCGGCCGGCAGGTCCGATCCTTCCAGAGCGGTCGGCTCGCCGGTCTTCTTAACGGCGAGCTTGGGCTCTGTCTCCGCGTCGTCCGCGGTGGGCGGCAACGGCGCTTCATCGGCCACCGCATGGCCGATCGTCGCTTCGCGATAGCCCGGCAAGAACCGGATGCCCAGCCAGCGGAAGATGTAGTCGACAATGCTCTTGGCAATGCGGATATCGGGATTCTTGGTATGGCCCATCGGCTCGAAGCGGGTGTGCGAGAACTTGCTCACGTACACTTCCAGCGGCACGCCGTACTGCAGGCTCATCGACACGGCCGTGCCGAAGGCGTCCATCAAGCCGCCGATGGTGCTGCCTTCCTTGGCCATGGTGATGAACAACTCGCCCGGTCGCCCGTCGTTGTACAGGCCGACGGTGATATAGCCCTCGTGACCGGCGATGCTGAACTTGTGAGTGATGCTGGTGCGCGTGTCGGGCAGGCGCTCGCGGCGCGGCACGGCCGCATGCCGCGCGGCCGCCTTGTCGGTCTCGGTGCTGGTGGAAAGCGGCTGGCTTTCCTTGGAGCCGTCGCGATAGATGGCCAGCGCCTTGAGACCCAGCCGCCAACCTTCCAGGTAGGCATGACCGATATCTTCGGGCGTGGTTTCCCGCGGCATGTTGACCGTCTTCGAGATGGCGCCGGAGAGAAACGGCTGGGCCGCGGCCATCATTCGCACGTGTGCCTGCCAGGCGATCGAGCGTGTGCCCTTGCGCGGCTGGAACGCACAGTCGAACACCGGCAGGTGCTCGGCCTTAAGTTCCGGAGCCCCTTCGATCGTGTCTTCACGATCGATATAGGCCAGGATCGATTCGATCTGCGGTTGATCGTAGCCCATGGCGCCCAGCGCCAACGGCACGGTCTGGTTGACGATCTTCAGCATGCCGCCGCCGGCCAGTTGCTTGTACTTGACCAGGGCGATATCGGGCTCGATGCCGGTGGTGTCGCAATCCATCAGGAAGCTGATCGTGCCGGTGGGCGCCAGCACCGTGGCCTGCGCATTGCGGAAGCCGTGACGCCGGCCGCTGTCCAACACGCGATCCCACACGCTGCGAGCCGCCTGCTTGAGATACCCCGGGCAGGCCGAATCGATCCGCTCCACTTCGTCGCGATGCATCTGCATTACGTGCAGCATCGGCTCGCGGTTGATGGCATAGCCGGCAAACGGGCCCACCGCGGCCGCCAGCTCGCTGCTGGTGAGATTGGCCGCACCGTGCAGCAGCGACGTCATAGCGCCGCACACGCCCCGGGCCGCGTCCGAATCGTACGGCAGGCCCGCGGCCATCAGCAGGCTGCCCAAATTCGAATAGCCCAGTCCCAGCGGGCGGAAGCGATGGCTGTTCTCGGCGATGCGCTTGGTCGGATAGCTGGCGTGGTCGACCAGAATCTCCTGCGCGATGAAGAAGACCCGGCAAACCGACTGGAAGCCGGCCACGTCGAACGAGCCGTCTGCGCCGCGGAACTTCATCAGGTTGATGCTGGCCAGGTTGCAGGCCGTGTCGTCGAGGAACATGTATTCCGAGCACGGATTCGAGGCGTTGATGCGGCCCGAGTTCGAGCACGTGTTCCAGCGATTGATGGTGGTGTCGTACTGCACGCCGGGGTCGCCGCAACTCCAGGCACATTCGGCCATGCGGGACATGACTTCGCGGGCCTTGTAGGCCGGTCCGTCTTTCGACGGCTCGGTGACCCAATGCGTGGCCCAGGGGCGATCTTCCTCAACGGCCCGCATGAAATCGTCGGTTACGCGCACCGAAAGGTTGGCATTCTGGAAGAGGATGGAGCTGTAGGCTTCGCCGTTGAAGTTGGCCTCGTAGCCGCCCTTTTCGATGAGCAGGCGGGCCTTCTTCTCTTCCTTGGCCTTGCACTCGATGAATTCCATGATGTCCGGGTGCCAGACCTTGAGCGATTGCATCTTGGCGGCGCGGCGCGTTTTGCCGCCGCTTTTGACCACCGCGGCAATCTGGTCGTACACCCGCATGAACGACAGCGGGCCGGAGGGCTTGCCGCCGCCGGAAAGCTTTTCGCGATGCGAGCGGAGCGTCGACAGGTCGGTGCCCGTGCCCGAGCCAAACTTGAACAACATGGCCTCGCTGCGCGCGAGCTCCATGATGTCTTCCATGTTGTCGCGCACGCTCTGAATGAAGCAGGCCGAGCCTTGCGGGTATTCGTACGGGTTCTCGGGCTGCCGGACCGTGTCGGTCGCAGGATCCCAATGCCAGTTGCACTGGGCGCCCTTCACGTCGTACTGGTGATACAGGCCGACGTTGAACCAGACCGGCGAATTGAACGCGCCGTATTGATGCAGGCAGAGGTAGGTGAGCTCGCGATAGAAGCGCTCGCCGTCCTCGGCGCTGGCGAAATAGCCGTCTTCGATGCCCCAATCGGCAATCGTGCGGCACACGCGGTGGATCAACTGCCGCACGCTGTGCTCGCGCTCCGGCGTGTTGACTTCGCCGTAGAAGTACTTGCTCACCACGACGTTCGTGGCCAGCTGACTCCAAGACGCGGGAATCTCGCAGTCGGTCTGCTCGAACAGCACTTCGCCGTTCTCGCCTTTGATGGCGGCGACGCGCAAGTCCCATTCGACGGTTTCGAAGGGATCGACGTTCTCGGGACAGAATCGCGCCTGGATCCGAAGGCCTTGCGGCTCGAGATCGGCGGGTTGGGACGTGTTGGACAAGGGCCTGCGAACGACTCCGGCTCCAAGCGTGGCCATGGATTTAGCTCCCTCTAAATTGACACTTTGGGCATCCTACCTAATATACAGACGTATACCAGTATCAGGCCGTCGAACCGACCGCCTGAAACTGAAATCCATGCTGTCGCGCGAAACGATTAAAAACCACCCGAGGGCGGTATAAATCTGCGTTCGAGCACTACATATTGTAGCAGATGCCCTCTATACCACAATATACGGTGCATGAGGAGAGAATCTTAATCAAATTCCACGGATCGTCAATCAAGGCCTAACAATCGGCCGAACCGCTTTTCCGGTGGGCATTTGTGCCGAGTTCCCCTCTGCTGGTGGGGCGAGCCTTTCGAGACCGCGCGGCCGCGATTCACTCGGCATTTTGCGATGCTAGCGGACATTCGGCGCGCGGACATTCGACGCCAGGGCCGCGGGCGAAAATTTCCGGAAATTTTTCCGCCTCGCTGGGGGTCATTTGCGCGCTCAAACTCGAAATTGGGAAGGCTGCAAAGGCGCGCCGGAAACTTAGGAAAGTCCAAGCGCGCGGCAAACGCAGATCGCGCGCGCTATCGACCCCGCGACGTGAGCCAGCGCTTGAGCCACGGCCGGCGCAAGAGCCAGACCAGCATCCACACCAGGCTATCCAGCAGACCGAGCACGAGCGGCAGCGACGTGCCCGCCAACAGCAGACAAGCGACGGCAGCGCCGACATAAGCGTCGAAACCCGGCAGCTCTGCTCCCCGCGCGCGTTGCCAACGGGGCGCCAGGACGACCCACCGCACCAGCGCACAGCCCACGCCCAGCACGAACGTAAGGATCAACAGAAAAGCGATGTTGTAGCGGCCGCGATGCGGCATCTCGCGCGCGTACCAACCGGCCGACCAGGCAGCCAGCAACAAGCTGCAACCCAGCGACGCGATCAGAATGACCACGAATACGATCGGCCACGCATAGCCGGTGGCGTTGGCCACGAGGGCTGAAACCGCCAGCGACCACGCCAGTCCGATCACGAACTGCCAGGCGCGGCGCGAGAAGTCGTGAGCCGCACTCGCTGGGCCCAGCGACTCGGGGCTGGGGACCGCATCGTTTTGCGTTTCTGGCAACACGGCTCACCTCGCCTGGCAGGCGCCGCGGTACTCACTAGCGGCGTCGGTACTCGACTCGAAATCGCCGCACGGGCGGAGCCTCGCTGGTGTCCCAAAAATCGTCGAACGCAGCGACCTTGAGGTCCCCGTCGTCCGCGGGCACCAATTCTTCCTTGGTCAGCGGCCAGGGCATGGTGCCGCGATCGTCGCCGGCTTCGCGGGCCCGAGCCATAACCAGCAGGGTGCCGGCGGGCGACACGGCGGCGGCCAGGTTTCGCTGGGCCGCGGAGCGCATTTCGGGCGGCAAAACCTGCAGCGTGTAGATTTCCACCACCAGATCAAACGCCCTGCGCCATTCCGGGGGCGTGTGCAGCAGATCGGCCACGCGGTACTCCACGGGCGATTGCGGGAAGCGTTGGCGGCACCACTCGATGGCCCGCTGGGAGACGTCGAAGGCGGTAACCCGATAGCCGCGCGCCGCCAGATGTTCCGCGTCGTCGCCCAGGCCGCAGCCTACGACCAGCGCCCGGGCTTGCGACGCGGCGGGAGCGCGGCCCTCGAGCCACGCTGCCAGGTTGGGGTTGACCCGTTGATCGGCCCAGGGGACGTGTGCTGCGTCGCCTTGTGCGGCGTTGTAGAGGGCGTCGAACCAGCCGATGGCGTCGCCGCGCGCGAGCGATTCGTGCGCGAGTCGACGTGCCAGAGTTCGGTCGGGCTCGGCCATTGGCGAAGACCGTCGCGCTTCAGAAGAACGGGATAGGCACGTTTTGCGTCCACCGGTGAAGCACTGGCGATTCGCTTGCTCTAGGCAAAACGAGCCAGTCCCCGGGCGGGCCAGCCGTGGCACCCGGGACCACACCCTCACCCCCGACCCCTCTCCCGTCAAGGGCGAGGGGGACAGGAACGCGAGCCTGCTTGCTCAGCCGGCGGTGATCTTTTCGATCTGCACTTTGGTGTACAGCTGGCGATGGCCGGTCTTGGTGCGGTAGGTCTTGCGGCGGCGGAATTTTTGTACGGTGAGCTTGGGGCCTTGCAGCACGCCCAGCACTTTGGCCGTGACCTTGGCGCCGCCCACGGTGGGTGCGCCCAATTGCAGCTTTTCGCCCTTGCTGACGGCCAGCACCTGCTCGAATTGCAGGGCATCGCCTTGCGAGGCGTTGCGATAGTCGATGACCAGCTCCTGGCCCTCGCTGACTTTGTATTGCCGTCCGCCGTCTTTGATGATCGCGTACATGATGGATGATTCCGCTGTGCAGTTTTCCCTGGTCCGGCAGTTGGGGCGACGTGCGAATCGCCTCCGCCCGGGTTCGCCTGTGGGCGGGAGCGGACCATGGGTAGCCCGTCAATTTAGCCGAAAACGGCCCGATGGTCGAGGGGCGAATTTGGGCCCTAGAGGAAAAGCTATGCTCCGGCCTCCGGCCCCAGCCTGTTCCTCACATCGTCGGCGTCTTGAGTTCCCGCCCTTGGGCATCCTGGCATTCGATGACCAGGTGCTCGGGCGAGACCCCTTCGATCCCGAAAATCTGCACGGCGATATTGTTCTCGTCTTCCAGGCGCGACAGTTCGCGGCGCTTCTTGTTGTTGAGGTACGTGGCCACGTCGTCGGCGACGGTGATGTTCACTCGGGCCAGCTCGGACTGTTGCGTGGCGGAGATCAGCAGTCGCACGACTTCGATGGCCATGCTCTCGGCCGTTTTCACCACGCCGCTGCCCGAGCAACAGGGGCAGTCCTTGTACACGCTGCGCTTCAGGCTGGGCCGGATGCGCTGGCGCGTCATCTCGATCAGGCCGAAGGGACTGGTGCGCAGGATCTTGGTGCGGGCCCTGTCGCGCTTCATCGCGTCGCGCAGGGCGCGCTCCACGGCCCGGCGATGCTTTTCTTTGCGCATATCGATGAAGTCGTTTACCACCACGCCGCCCAGATCGCGCAAGCGCAGCTGGCGGGCGATTTCCTTGGCGGCCAGCAGGTTCATGCGATAGGCCGTTTCTTCCGCGGAGTTGTCTGCGCGGAAGTTTCCGCTGTTGACGTCGATGGCCACCATGGCTTCCGTCTGATCGATGACGATGGATCCGCCCTGCCGCAGCGGCACCTTGCGCTGATGGATGAGCGCGATCTCGCGGTCGAGATTGTATTTGTGGAATAGCGGGTCCTTGCCTTCGTACAGGTGCAGGCGGTTGGCGTAGCGCGGCATGACGATCTGCAGGAACTCCTTGGCCCGCTCGTACGAGGAGGGCTCGTCGATGTGAATGGCGTCGACGTCGCCGGTGAAGATATCGCGAATGGTGCGAATGATCATGTCGCTTTCTTCGTAGATGTCGATCGGGCCGGTGGTTTTCTTGATCCGGCGGACGATGACTTTCCAGAGCCGCAAGAGGTAGGCCAGGTCGCGCGACAGCTCGCGCTTGGTGCGATCGACGCCGGCGGTGCGGACGATGAAGCCCAGTCCCTTGGGCGGATTGAGCTCGAGCATGACGTCGCGCAGTTTGCGGCGCACTTCGTCATCCTCGATCTTGCGCGAGACGCCCACGCGGCCCAAGGCCGGCATGAGCACCAGGTAGCGGCCGGGAATGCTGATGTAAGTGGAGAGCGTGGGACCCTTGGTGCCCATGCCTTCCTTGATCACCTGCACCAGCAGCTCGTCGCCGCGGCGGAGGATTTCCTGGATGGGCGGCTTGATACGGGGGCGAGCGCCGGGCCGCTGTCCGCGCTGGCGGCGCGGCGGCCCGTTGTCGCCGGGTTCCTCTTGATCGTCGTCGCCGACGTCCACGTCGGCGCGATGCGCCGTGGCGGCGCTCTCCAGCGGCTTGCCGGGATCGTAGCCGCCCTGGCGATAGTACTGCGGCTCGACGTCGCTGATGTGCAAAAAGCCATTGCGGCCGACGCCGAAATCGACGAAGGCGGCCTGGATGCTGGGCTCCAGGTTGACGACTTTGCCCTTGTAGATGTTGCCGACGTAATTGTCCTGGCTGGTGCGTTCGATATACAGTTCTTCCAACGAGCCATCTTCAACGATCGCGATCCGGCATTCTTCCGGTTGGGCGACGTTGATCAACATTTCTTGCTTCATGCTCTCGATTCTTTCTTGGTCAGTGGCCGGCGCGGCCGGCCGTGCGTTGGTTGGCGAGAGCCTCGGCCGGTGCGCGGCACCAGGTGCCGGCCACCGCGGCTCATCGCAGGTTTCTGTTGGGCGTTCTATGTGTGGTCCTCTACACGACCAGCTCGGGCAGGATTCTCTTGAGCTCCTCACGCAGATAACTCTTGATGTCGCGCGCGTTTTCGAGCGTCATCACGCGCTCGGCAACCTGCTGGCAGGTCTGCAGCGTTACCGTGCGGATCACTTTCTTCACTTCCGGGATCGAGCTGGGCGTGGCGCTTAAGCGGCGCAACCCCAAGCCCAACAGCAACATGGTGAACAGGGCGCTGCCGGCCATCTGCCCGCAGGCATTGATGGGCACGCCCTTGAGATCGGCCGCGGCAATGGCGATGCGCATCAGCCGCAGCACGGAGGGATCGCAGGAGTTGTACAGTCCGGCGACTTCCTTGTTGCTGCGATCGGCGGCCAGGGTGTACTGCGTCAGATCGTTGGTGCCGATGCTGAGGAAGTCCACCTGTTCGACGAAGTGGTCGATCATCATCACGGCGGCGGGCACCTCGACCATCATGCCCACCGGGAGCTTGCGGTTGAACGCGACGCCTTGCTCGTCGAGGTCTTCCATGACGTCGGTTAGCACCATCTTGGCCTGTCGCAGCTCCAGGACGGTGGAAATCAAGGGAAACATCAGCCGCACGTCGCCCAGGGCGCTGGCGCGCAGCACGGCGCGGAGCTGTGTGCGGAACAGCGGCAGATTCTTGAGCGAGAGCCGAATGCTGCGCAGCCCCAAGGTGGGATTGCGGGCACTTTCGGCGTCGTACGAGACTTTGTCGGCGCCCAAATCGCAGGTGCGAATGACGACCGGCCGCCCGCCCACGGCCGCCACCACTTGCGCGTAAGCCTCGAAGTGCACCTCTTCGTCGGGCTCCGCTTCCGCTCCCAAATACAAAAACTCCGTGCGATACAGGCCGATGCCGGCGGCGCCGCGCTCCAGGCAGTGTTCGACTTCCGTGGGGAACTCGATATTGGCCAACAGCTCGATCTTTGCACCGTCGACCGTCTGGGCGGGCAGATCACGCAGCGTTTCCAGTTGCGCGGCGCGGCTGATATTCTGCTCGGCCTCGTAGCGATAGTGGGCCAGCGTTTCTTCGTCGGGCTGCAGGATCACCAGGCCCTTGTCGCCATCGACGATCACCACGTCGCCGCCGGAAACGTCGGTCAGGAACGGCCCCGTGCCGACGATGGCCGGAATCTCCAAGCCCTCGGCGACGATGGCGGTGTGGCTGCCCGGTCCGCCGATTTCGGTGACGAAGCCGCGGACGAACTTGCGGTCGAGATTGGCCGTTTCGCTGGGCGTGAGGTTGTGAGCCAGCACGACGACCGGCGAGATCAGGTGCGACAGTTCCTCGCGCCGGCGGCCGAGCAAATTGCGGAGCAGGCGTTTTTCGATATCGAAGATGTCGTTGGCCCGCTCGGCCAGGTAGCTGCTCTCGATGCTTTGAAACACCTTGGCATAGCGGCGCAGCGCGCGGCTGACGGCATACTCGGGGGAGTAGTGCCGTTCGCGAATCATGCCCTCCAGCTCGGCCCACAACGTGGGATCGCGAAGCATTTGCAGATGGGCGGAGAAGACGGCGGCGTATTGATCGCCGAGTTCGCGCGAGACGGCGGCGCGATTGCGTTCGATTTCGGCGCCGGCGGCGGCCATGGCCGCTTGCAGGCGTTCCAGTTCGTGCTCGACGGCGTCGCGCGCAACGAACCGGCGAGGGATGCGAAATCCCTCGTTGTCCATCACCAGCGCTTCGCCCACGGCCACGCCGGGGGAAACGGCTATGCCTTGTAGTTTTTGCATGGCACGAAGTAGCGCGGCGGCGACGGAAGCGGGATACGATCGGCGGCTACGAACAGCCGGCTGTCGATCGATCGACCGCTCGCGTCACAACCGACCCAGCGGGCCGGCGCGCCGAGCTATCGGCGAATCTCCTGATCACACGCCTTGGCGCCGGTTCTGCTTCGCGAAGGTTGAACCGGAGTCAGACGTGCGACGTTGCACTATTCCACGGAAACGTTGTCTTCAAAATCGCGCGTGACGAGCTCCGCCAGTGCATCGAGCGCAGCCTCGGCGTCCGGGCCGGTGGCCTCGATGCGCAATTGCGTGCCCTGCACGGCGGCCAGCGTGAGGATGGCCAAGATGCTCTTGCCGTCCACGCGCTCGCTGTCTTTGATCACTTCAATGGTTGCTTGATAACGGCTGGCGAGCTTCACGAACAGGTCGGCCGGGCGCGCGTGCAAACCCTGCGGATTGTGCACGATCACCAGGCGATAACCAGCTCCCTCAGCCATGATCTTTCCCAGGATCTTTCTTGACTCACCACGTTGTTCGGTTGCGAGGTGGACTTCGCGCTGGCGAGCGCGGCGGCACCAAGGTGTCGGCCGTGCTACGACACGAAGCCGTTGTTGTCGGCCTCGTCCAGCAGCAGCCGGATGTCGTCGGCCGTTTTGGCCTGCTTGAGAAACTTGCAGAACGTGTCGTCGCGCAATTGCCGCGAGATGTTTTCCAAGGCCCGCAAGTGGTCGCCGGGCCGGTCAGGCGGAGAAATCAACAGAAAGAAGAGCTGCACCTTCTCGCCGTCCAGGCTGTTGAAGTCGATGCCCTCGCCGCTCACGGCCACCGTGCCCACCAGCTTTTGCACGCTGGGATGTTTGGTGTGGGGCACGGCGACGCCGCGCCCAATGCCGGTGCTGCCGAGCTCTTCGCGCTTCATGATGGCCTTGACGATGCTCTCGACTTCACTGGCGGCGACGCTGCCGGCGGTCAACAAAGCGGAGATCATCTCCCGAATCGCGCCCTCCTTGTCATCCGCCGCCAGCTGGGCGCGGATGGCATCGTTACTCACAAAATCTCCGAACTTCATACCCTCATATCCTTTCTCACCATGACTTGCCGCGGACGAGCGACGTCACCCACACGGTGCAGCACCAGCGCTGTGCAGGCACCGGCATTGTGCAGGTAACCGGCACGGTGCGGGCCAGACACGAGCCGTGGCGAAGCTGGCCGTTGGGCGCTGCCCTGGCGAACAGCGTGTGCTCGCCCGCGCGAGGAATCGCGCCAGGGCTGCTGCCGCGAGGCGCTACTCTTGGCCCGGCTCCGCCTGGGGCTCGTTCGCGCCGTGGCGGGTCGTTGTCGTCCGATGATGGTCTTGAACTTTTTCCTTGTATTTACGCAGTTGCTGCTCGAGCTTGTGCACCACGCCGTCCAGGGCCGCCATCAGGCTGGTCGATTGCTCGGTAGCTACAAAGTCGTGCTTGTGCTCGGCCGACACGCGAACGTCGACGGTAGGCGTTTCCTCGTGCTCCAAATTCACCGTCACTTCGATCGCCGTGAGTCGTTCGAACAGCCGCGCGAGCCTTTCCACTTTGGCCGTGATCTTTTCGCGACTTGCGTCACTCAGTTGGCCATGCCGGACGGAGATATTGATTTGCACGGACGCGTGCTCCTTCCACTAACCCAAAACTTGGCTTCGATTTGCGACGAACGGCCAAGCCGCCAGGCTGCGTATTCTAACGGCTGCCCAACCGGCCTACAAACGCGGTTACCGGGCCGTGCGCCTGGTCAAGAGCCGCATCAAATCTCCCCACTTATCCTAAGCTTAGCCTTTTGCTCAGAGCGCGGCGAGGGGGCGCTTCAGGCCCGATGCGGGCCGCTGGTGCCGGCCACCGTGCGTAACCTGCGTTCCGCGGCCGAAAGTGCAACCTCCGGCAGAGCTGCCGGGCGCGAACGGAAATGCGCTAGGGCGCCGTGGCCGCTTTGGTTGCCGCCCTGGGCTTGGGGGCGGCGGCAGTAGTTGCGCGCGGCACGATCTTGCCCTGGCGCAGCCGCTCTTTCCAGGTGTTCACCGACTGGGTGCGCTGCTTGGTCAGATGCTCCGGGTAATAGCCGTAGTTCGGCAGGCCCGTGATGTCGCGCAGGTTCCAGAATGCCAACACGCGATGATCGAGGGAATCGCTGTCGAGCCCTTCGACCAGTTTCTGATCGGCGCCGTTGCGCAAGTCTTCGGCGCTATAGCTCCAGAGCATGCGGAACAGGGGCTCGCCTTCGGCGCCGCGCTGCTTGTTGAACGTGTTCTGAATGCGCTTGGCCGTCTCGGGATTGCGTGCCATGCCGGCGCGCAGCTCCTCGATATAGGTGGTCCAGAAGTTCTTCTCGTCCTTTTCGTTGAGCGCGTCGATGCAGGGCTCGAAGTTGTCGAGGCAAGCGGCACTGCGAATGGCCAACGAGCGCACTTCGCGGCGGCGGTCGCCGGTCAGTTCCTTGAGAATCAGCCCGACGAGCTGATCCGGCGGCAACATGACTTCGACCGTGGCCATGGCACGACGGTCGGAATCGCTCAAGGCCTCTGACGTGACCCAGGCGGGCACGGCATCGCCTTGCGTGATCCCGTCTCCCACCAGCGCGCGGCGCTGCGGAGCCTGGATGTCAACGGGCGCACTACCGCCGACGCGCACTCGCACCAGACCGCTGGTGGCGTACAGGTCGACTGCCTGGGGCGCCGGCTCGGCCGTCGGGTCTTTGCCGCGCGGCGGCAGGCGGCGCGCTTCCAGCGCCACGGTCGACTCGGCGTCGACGAACGTCACGTCGACCGTCTCGTCGCCGAGTTTCAATTGGATGGCGTTGCCGGCCTTGCCCACGGTCATCATCAGCAGCCGGCCGTAAGCCAGGTTGACGATCGGAGCGCCTTCGGGAGTCCAGCCGACGAATTCCATCTCGGCAGCGCCGTCAGGCTGCATGGAGATGCTGGTGCTCAACGAGATCGAGGGTCGATAGAGGGGCAACGACAGCAAACGATCGCCCTTGGCCAAGGGCGCCATGGGAGGCAAACGTTTCCAATCACCGCTCTGGCGATCGAAGCGCAACAGCACCTCGCCCCGCTTGGACGTGTAGCGTCCGAACGCCGCCTCCGCGGCTTCGCCGCGCGCAGCGCCGGCTTCCGCGGGAGCGCTCGCGGCATCCGCTGTTGCGCCGGCTACCGGGGCCTCACCGGCCGGCGCGAGATCGATCGGCAAAGGTTCATCCGCTGACGGTCCGGGCGCCGGCGTCCCCTCGGCAGCAGGCGCGGTCCGCGCAGCAGCGGCGGCCGGATCGGCCGGCGGCTGTTCGCCCGTGGGCGGTGCTTCGGCGCCCGGCTGAGCTGGCCCCGGCTGAGCGGGCATGGCCGCGGGATCGGCGCCGGGCGGCGCTGCCGCCGGTTGTCCCTCGCCCGGTAACGGCGCGGGCGGCGCGTTCGGATCAGGTTCGGTTGCGGCGCGCGGCCGTTCGAGGCCTGTCGCCGGTGCGGCAGCAGCCGCGGTCGCGGGGGCCGCAGCGTTCGTGGCCGATGGCGCGCCGTCGGCAGGTGCGGGTTGAGCTGCATTGGCGACGGGCGTTTCGCCAGTCGCGGTAGCTGCCGCATTCGCCGGCGTGGTCGCAGGCGCGGTGAGTGCCGCCGCCGCTTGCGTGGTCGCCGGCTCGACGGAGGCTGCTTCTTCGACCGGCGCACGGCCCAGCAGACGATCTCGCCAGGTGCCGGGAATCAGCAGGAACAACGCCGCGGCGGTCACCAGCGCTCCGACTGCAGCCGCCGCGGCCACCGGCCACCAGCGCGAACGCGTCTCGCGCAGGTACTCCGGAACCTCCGGCTTGTGACGGCGGGGCGGCATCGGCGGAGCGGCCGAGGCGCGCTGCGCAACCGCGGCACCATCGTGAGCATTCGCCACCGGGACCGCGTCGGCCTGGATGGGGGGCGCGTCGGCTTCCGACGCCACGCGATACATTCGGGCGCGCGATCGAGGATCGATTTCCGCAGGCTCACCTAGCACGAGCGTCAGGATTTGGTGGCAGGCCGCCACTTCCGCCAGGTGGATGTCGGACTCGAGGCAGATTTTTTCGAACTCGGCGACGCGTTCGCCCGGCAACGTGTTGTCGAGGTACTCGGCCACGGTATTCGGGTCGCTGGCGAGCCCTTTGCCGGTGACCGGCGGCACTCCCAGCCGCAACCGGCGCATGCAGTCGCGCGTGCGGTGCACGAGTACTGTGGCAAATTCACTCTCTTCGATCTTGCGAGCCAGATCTTCGCTATCCTGCGGCTCCAGAATGTCATCGAGATAGGCCAGCAGCGTCCGCAAGGTCAATCGCATGGGAGGTACTCGGGGTGCAATGCATCGCTAGCACGCGATGGGTGTCCGCGCGCAGTCGGTTCGTCATTAATAGTGGGGCGCGACGGCCGAATCCGTGCAGGAGCGAACCGAATTTCAGTCGTTTGCGCGGCGGGCCCGTAGAAAGTGCCTGTGCGGGCGCGCAGCCTGCGACGCTGGCAATTGGGGCTGGAGGCTCCGGTTTGTGGATTACTCGGCTGCCAGGCCGAAGTGTTTGGCCGCGCGCCAGGCAAGGTTATCGGCTGGCATGCCGCGGACCGAGTAGCCGTAGAGATTCGTCATGGCGACGATCGTGGCGTCGTGTTCGGGCAAGTAATACATGCACGTCTGAAAGCCGCGGGCACGTCGCCATCGTGACCCATGCCCCCGCGCACGTGCTCCATGTGGAATCCGTACTCATAGCCCGACTGATCAGCCTTCGTCCAGCGATGCAGCTCGTCTCGCATGGCGGGGGTCAACAATTGACCGGTGGCCAAGGGCCGGGCCGCCTTGCGCAAGTCACCCAGCGTGGAGATCATCGAACCGGCAGGGCCCCACCAACTGGGGCTGGTATCGGTCACGCGAAACGGTTTGAGGCCGCGGTGGAAGAAGGGGCCTTCCTCGGTGCCCAGCGCGTAGCCCTGGGCGTGTCCATCGGGAAGGCGATTGTCGGTGGGGATGACGGTGTGCGACAGTTCCAAGGGCTCCAAGATGCGCGTGCGGACGGCGTCTGCCCAGGCGCCGTCGGTGACCTTTTCGATCACCAAGGCCAAAAGCACCGTGTTGCCGTTGGCGTAGTGGTGATTTTCGCCAGGCTCGAAGTACGTTCGCCCGGTAATGCAGAACCGGAGCAAGTCGCCAGTCGACCATTGCTTCTCTGGATGTTCGGCAAAGAGCCGTTTCACTTCGGGCGACTCGATGTGATTGAACAGGCCGCTGCGATGGTTGCCCAAGTGGCGCAGCGTGATGCGATCGCCGTGGGGCACGCCGTCGACATAGCGGCCGATCGGGTCGTCGAGCGAGAGTTTGCCCTCGCCGGCCAGCAAGAGCACCGTCTGGCCCACGAAGACCTTGCTAATGCTGCCGATGCGAAACGCACAGGTCGAGGACATTGGCAGGTTGTGCTCGACGTCGGCCAGGCCCAGCACGGCCTCAAAGTCGTCCTGTCCGGCACGATACACGGCAACGATCGCGCCGGGCGCTTTGAGTTCAACGCGCCGCTTGTCGAGCTCCTGTCGCAAAGCGTCGAAGTCTTCGCCACCAAAACATTGCGGGCAGAGCGCGATCAACAGAGCGCAAACGACAACAGCGAACGGCCGATACTGCATCAAACGCTCCCCCCAAAGATCGCGCGCTTGCGCCGGGATCGCGGCGCTCCAGTTGCCAGCGTAACTCGGGACTATCGCGGCGAGAATGCCTGTGGCTGCGCTGGCGAAAGATTGACGGCGCGTGGCGAGAAAATGACCGTTTCGCGGAGTTAGTCGCGGCGGCCTGTCGTGCGGCTGCGGCCGTGGCTGCTCACCGGCCGCGGGAAGGTGATGGCCAACATTGCCGCAGCGGCCGACCCAGCGACGAGGACGGCAATCGATAGGGCCTGCGGACTATCCTCGCAGGCAAAGAGAATGGGCGTTTCGCGCGGCCGCAGCTGAGAGGGCGGACCGGCGGGTGGCGCGGAGTGCTCAGTGGTGGCTACGGCGCGGCTCGGATGCGCAATGTTCACGACCGCTACGACAACGATGGCCAGCGTAGTCAGCGCGGCACTCACGGTGGCGGGGAGCCATTCGAATCGCACGGTACTCACGGCCCGGGGGAGGCCACGACCATCGACCAGGTACTTTTTCGGCAGAGCGCAGCGCGCCAACTCCGGCGCGGCCGCGGCCAGCGAGAGTGCACGTCGTGAGCCAAAGTGCGACGACCGACTGGCCGGCGGTCGGACACCGGGAATTCCGGCTGGTTTTGTGCGTCGGGTGGCAGCAGCCGTTGCCTTTGGGCAACACGGACGGCAGGCCAGGTTGCGGTAGTGCTACAAGTTCGCAGCGGCTGGAGCGCGCGCTGCGGCGTTTTGAGCCCGCTCGACAAAGGTGTCTCGGTTCGTCCCCTGGTTTGGTCGCCGTTGGGGATATTGCTGCGCAAAAGCGCAGAAACCACGGCTCTCATTGCACCGACGGACTGCCGGTCGTGCGGCAAACGGGCTGAGAACTTGAGGACAAAGTGCGAAAATTTTCGTTCGCGTTTTGGAAGGCGCCGATTGGCGTGTAAAATTGCCATAGAGTCACGTCGTTCCTCCAGTCGGCCGTTCGGTGCCCATGAACGCTCACGACCGAGTTCGTCGCCAGCAGATTGTCATGCAGGCCGAGGGTTATCTCGAGCTGGGCATGGCCAACCATGCGCTCGACGTGCTGGACCGCATGGGACCGCCCGACACGCTGTCGGATCATGCGTTGTATTTGAAGGGCGAAGGCCTGCGCTCGCTGGGCCGTTATCGCGAGGCGCTGGATCCGCTGTCCCGGGCCACCCAGGGCAATCCGCGCAATATCGCGGCCTGGCTGGCGATGGGCTGGTGCCACAAACGGACCGGCCGCATCGACCTGGCGATCGAATCGCTGGAAGAGGCGCTCGGCGTTGAGCCGAATGACGCGCTTGTGAACTACAACCTGGCCTGTTATTGGGCCGTGGCCAACAGCCGCCGCCAAGCGCTGGCCTATCTCGAGCGAGCGTTCGAAATCGAGGAACGCTACCGATCGCTGGTGGCCGACGAGCCGGACTTCGACTCGCTGCGGTCTGATCCGGGATTTCAGGCTTTGGTGCGCGTCACGGTCTGACGCCTGCCGGCGTCGCGCTATCCCACGCGCTCGCACGCGCTGCTCCCGCACGACACTCCGGCGCGGCGCGGCTATCAAACGCAAGGGTCCTCGATCCCGCAAGCGCGGTTGATCGAGGACCCGTAATGCACCCACCCCGCGAACTTGTCCAGCCTCTCCCCGAACCTGTTGTCCGACGCCCGCTTCAACTAATAGGTCCACACCAGGCCGACGTTGGCCCCGTGCAGAATCAAGCTGCCACTCTGTTTGATCTCGCCCACTGACGGTGCAAACTGATAATCGCCCAGCGCCAGGTTGGAAACCCCCAGCACTCGATAGCCCAGGTAAGCTCTCACGTTCGGATGGAACAGGTAGGTGAAACCGGTATCGAGCTGACCCAGGAAGGCGACGTCCGATTTATACGAGTTGAAGTTGAATCCCAGGCCGCCGTCACCGGCAAATAGCTGGTTGCGAACGGTCATCTGATTGCCATAAATGCCGGCCTTCGGAGTGACGTAGAAGCTGAACTTCGGCCCGACCAGATAGTTGAAGACCGCGCCCAGTTGTCCGCCGTAGAGATTGTTGAAGCAGCGGAACCGCATGTAGGCTTCGTCGGCGCCGCCGTTGTCGCCCCAGGTGCTGCCGAACTGCACCGAGCCGAAGGTGACCACTTCGCTGAAGCGGAGGTAGCGAAAACCAGCCAGTCCGGTAATCTGCATCCGCTCGCTGTTGAACAGGGAGCCTTCCAGGAAGTTCAACTCCACGCTGTTGACGTTGTCGCTGCGGGTGTAGCGTTGGCTGGATGCGCCCTGAAAATAGTCGGAGAACGGGTTGCCGTTAATCGTTGTGCCCGGCAAGTTTAACGAGGCATTGAGTGCCGTGGCTTGCACGCCCGTCGAATCGAACACCTGGGCGAAGCCGCTCATTTCACCCAGGCCCCACCAGGTGACCGCGACGCCCAGGCCACTGCACGGTCCGGTCGCGCCCCAGGGTCCGGTGACGCAACTTCCGCCGAACGAATAGCCGAGCGTCACTTCACCGCCACCAACCCAGCCCGGGTCGGCGTCTGCGCTGGACATCAGCTCAGCGCCGGAGCCACCATCGTAGGTCATGGCGAAGTTGGGACCCCGGTTGCGGGTCATCACCACGCCACCGGTGCCGGCGAAGAATCCGGAGCGACCGCAGGCGCAGCCGTAACCACAGTCGGAGCCGCAATCGGAGCCGCACGAGCCATCCGCGCCGCCGCAGTTGCAGTCGCCCCAGCCGGTGGCATTGAGTCCCTGTTGATAGTCGGAATAGCCGGCGGCCGGCGGCGCGTCGTTGGCAGCCGGTGCGTCTTTGGCAGCGGCATCTTTGGCAGGTGTCGGCTGGTCTTGGCCCGCGGCGCCGGTGCGCGTGCTGAACATGGATTCGAAGGGTTCGGCGGACGGCGGTTGCGGCGCGGCGTGCTGCGGCGCGGGCAGCGATGGGGGCATGGCCGGCGGCGCCGGTTGCGCGCTGGGGTCGGCCAGGGTCGGCCCTGGCGCGTCGTAGTCGTAGGTGTAGTTGCCGGTCGTGTATGCCGTGCGAACGAGCGGAGAAGTTGTCCGCGTAACCGGTGGCAGCGGCACCAGCACGTGCGGTGCTCGGTTGGGGGCGCTTTGCGCGGTCGCGTTTGCACAAACCGTGCTCAATAGCACAGCCAGCGCAGCGGTACCCAGAGATTTCATTGAACCAGACTCCTTTCCACAGAGCGACACTCCGTTCTCGCGCCTCGACCGTTCCAACGGTTGGCGCAAGGTTGCCCCAATGCGCGACAGGCAGCTGGCAAACCTTGCCGAAGGCAGCGAATGTACCGGGCAGTCGCGGCGGGCAAGCCGCCGCAGTCCCTCGTCGCGCACCGATCGGCAAAGGCCTTGGCCGGCCCTCCCACGCGTGGAAATCCCTTCCACCCCTCGTACAATCCCTTGAGGTCACTACAACCATCGTCAACCCATCATGCGCGCAATCGGGTGATTGCACCTTGGCAGGAAGATTTTTCCTCAAGCGGGCCGCGCATTTCGGATTCACTCGCGCGACTGGAAAATCGTGCTCGCCGGCGCTACGCGCCGCGCGTGGCATATTCGCTAGAGTTTGACAGCCAGCCGGCGTCTGGGCTGGGCGGGAGCGCCGCGCTTGGGAACCGACATGCTCACGCAGACGTGAGCATGGCACCCCAAGGGCTGAACTCTGGCGAGTTCAAAGAGCACTGAACTCTAGTGAGTTCAAAGAAGACTGAACTCTGGTGAGTTCAGCTGCAATAGGCGAGTTGAGCGCTGAGCGGCGTGGCTGATCAGTCGCCGGCGACTTCGCGGGCCAGCTGCTCGTAGTCGACCGCGCCGTGCGAGCCCGGCGCATAGTGGAAGATCGATTTGCCAAAGCTCGGCGCTTCGGCCAGCCGAATATTGCGGCGAATGCGCGTTTCAAACGCCCGGGCGTCGGCCCAGGGGGTATCGGGCTGGCGCGACTGGTGCAGAAACTGGTCGACGTCGTGCGTCACTTCGGCGGCCAGCTTGGTGCCTGAGTCGTACATGCAGTACACGACGCCGCTGAGTTTCAGCCGACCGTTCAAGCGGCGGGCCACCAAATCGATCGTCTCGAGCAATTTGCTCAGACCGTGCAGCGCCAGGAAATGCGGCTGCAAGGGCAGGAACACTTCGTCCACGGCGGCCAGGGCATTGAGCGTCAGCACGCCCAGCGAGGGCGGACAGTCGACGAACACGTAGTCAAACTCGTCGCGGCAGCGGGCCAGCTTGTCGCGGAGGATCACTTCCCGCCCGACGACGCCCACCAGCTCCACTTCGGCGGCGGCCAGATCGATGTGCGAGCCGGCGATGCAGAGGTGCTCGCCGGCGGGCTGCCAGACGTCGGCCAGCTCGACGTCGCCGGTCATGACGTCGTACATGTTCTTCGCATCGCCGGCCGGTTGGACTCCCAAGTGCAGCGTGGCATGAGCCTGCGGATCGAGATCGACCAGGAGCACGCGCTGGCCGGTGGCTGCCAGGGCGGCGCTGAGATTGACGGCGGTCGTGGTTTTGCCCACGCCCCCTTTTTGATTGATGATGGCAATGGCGCGCATCAAGTGCGGAACTCCCTTTCCAGGTGTCGGCTCGGCAGCCAATTTCGCTGTGCCGCGAATTATAGTCCAGGAGCCAAAGCCGCTCCTAGACGAGTCGGGCCCGGACGAAGGAGCCCACAGCTGAGCGCCTATTTGACGTGGCAGCTCGCCAGGCCGCGCTTTTCCAGGTACTGCTGGTGGTACTCTTCGGCCCGATGGAATTCCACCGCCGGCACGATCTGCGTGACGATCGGGCGCGCGAATTTTCCGCCGGCGGCCAGCCGCTCTTTGGACGCCTCGGCAGCGGCCTGCTGCTGGGGCGAATGAAAGAAGATGGCCGAGCGATATTGCGAGCCGTAGTCCGGGCCTTGGCGGTTGAGCTGCGTGGGATCGTGATTCTGCCAGAACACGTCGAGCAACTGCTCGTACGAAACCTGCGCCGGGTCGAAGTCGACTTCGACCGCCTCTGCGTGGCCGGTGCGATCGGTGCACACTTGCTCGTAGCTAGGCTGCGGCGCGTGGCCGCCGGTGTAGCCGACGGCGGTGCTCTTCACGCCCGGCATTTGACGAAAGGTGGCCTCCACTCCCCAAAAGCATCCGGCGGCGAAGGTGGCTTTTTCCATGGCCTGTCTCCTGTCGGTTATTTGCGGGCCCGCGTGGGGCGGCTCTCCGCGGGTTGATTGGCCAGTCGGTTGATCTTGTTGGCCAGCGCGGCAAGTTCCCGCAGTTCCTTTTTACAAAAATCGGCGATGCGATTGAACCGGATGTGGCGAATCGTATCGCCGGTGGCGGCCGCGCCGCGGCGCAGCTCCTGCCCCAGCTTGCGGGCACCGTCGCTGAGCCGAGCAGCATAGCCTTGGGCTGCTTTTCTACGCCGGGCGGCCGTGGATGGTTTGCAGGCGGCGGGCTTGCAAGCGCGCGGTTTCGCGGCGGCGCGGGTCTTGCGCTTGAGGGGGGAGGCAGCCCGTTTTGGCACGGCCTTGGCTGCCGCCGCAGCGGAAACGCGGGCTTTGGTAGATTTCGCCGGTTTGGCCGCGCCTTTGCGCGGAGTACGAGTCGATTTGGCCATGATAGTTCTCGCTGGAACGGATTTGCCGATAGGGTCCCCAGACAAAAGTATAGGGCGCACTAAATCGGGCAGTTTTTCGCGTGAGCAGCGTATTTCAGCCGTCCGACAGCCGCCGGTCGTCCAGGGCCAGGAAGCTCAAATGCAGTTCCGCGTGCCGCAAATGCACAAACACCCATTGTTCGTGCGAGATGTGTCCTTCGAAGGGGCTGGGTTGAAGCATCTGCTCGCCGCGCGCGATACGCTCCACTGCCGCGGACAGGCGCGCTGACGCCGCCGGAAACCGCGCGTCTTCCGCGGGTATCAGCGCCCGCTGTGTGCCCTGCAACCGGTAGCCGGGGCGGAACACGTAGCGCACAAATGGCTTCCATGCCACCCACTTGGCCACGTACGACGCCGCGCGAATGTGCCAGCGGACTCGAAAGGGAAAGCCGTCGTACGAGAACTCGATCAGCCTGGCCAGGTGCTCGCAGATTTGGGCCGGCGTCCAATTGCCGGTTGCGCGCAGGCGGCCCGCCGCCTGGGCAGCAATGATACGCTCGATCTCGGCCTGCAGTGCCGCGGCCGAATCCAACACCAGGGGCCGGCGCAGGCCGGGCGAATGCGCACGTTGCGGTACGTCGCTCATCGCAGAGCCCAGGGCGCAAAAACAAGAGCCCGAGGAGCACTCGCTCCCCGGGCTCTGTTGTAACCAGTTGGATGCTGGCTTGTCACTTACCGCACGGCTTCGTTGAGCATCTTGGCATTCGGGATGCTGCGACGATTCAACAGGCCGTCTTCTTCGGTCTCGATGATCGTGGCCACGGGGCCCACTTCGCGGACGGTGCCTTCCAGGTGGCCCACGGTCACGTGGTCACCGGCGTGCAGCCGCTGGCGGACGTAGTAGCCCGACAGGATACCGGCCATCACGTCACGACCGCCCAGGCCGAACGACAGGGCGAAGCCCACCGCTACGGCGCCGGCGGCGATCAGGATCAACTGCTCGAGCAACTTGAACTCGAGGCCCAGCTGATTGAAGGCGGCGATGAAGGTCAACAGGGCGAACACGTAGTAGCAGCCGTTCGCCAGGTACTCGGCGTACGACAGCCCCACGCGGTCGGCACTGGTGGCAACCACGCCCCGCAGGAACGTGGCCAACAGCAAGCCGACGACGATCACGACGGTGGCGACCAGCAGCTTGGGAATGTAGGCGACGATCGCCTGCATGGCTTCGCTGACGGCCTGCAAGCCGAGGATGTTGAAGGCGGCCATCAAGAACACGCACATCAACAGCCAGAACACGATGGTGCCGATGATGGCCGGCACATTGCGCTGCAGGCCCATGCGGTGCATCGAGTCGGCCAGGCCGCTCTGGTCGGCGGCGCTTTGCAAGCCGAGCTTCTCGGCCAGCGTGGCAATGGCTTTGCCCACGAAGCGGGCCACGACATAACCGACCACGATCACGACGACCATGGCGACGATTTGCGGGGCGATGCTGATGGTCTGCTCCCAGGCGTTCTGGAAGCTGGCCCGCACCGCGTCCCACGAGTTGCCGACCGTCGTGGTGACGGTCTGCGCGGCTTGTTCGGCCACGTTGGTGGCTTTTTCAGCCGTGGTGTTGGCCGTTTCGGCGGTGGCCGGATCGGCAAAAGCAAAGAGATTCATGTTCCGTTCCTTTCGAAAAACGTGTGTGCTTTTTTGCCGCCGGCACACGCCGGCAGCGTGACAAATCGGGAAGTTCTCAGGATTCGCGTCCGTTCAATCCGTTCGGTCCATGGCGTCCTTGCAGCCTGATTTTTCGTATCGCAATCACCGCCTGGTTTTCTCGATCCCTGGGCGGGAGAGGACTAGGGTGAAGGGCATTGATTGGCCCGTCGCCCTCGCCTCTCCCATCGCCGGGAGAGCGAGCAAATTAGCGGCGTCGTCTTTTAGACTTCGATTCGTAGCGTCCGGTCACAGTGAAAGCCACGACGCCCAAAACTGCCTTGCCGAAATGGGCGCAGGCCCACGGCATGGCATACAGAAACAGCTCGACGAGCTGCGACAGTACCAGGCCGCGGTTGACCTTTTCGTGCAGTTGCGTGTCGAATTCCGCCGGCGGCGGCGGGACCGACACGTCGGCCAGTTGTTCCAGAAGATCGGGAGCCATAACGCACCTGTCGGGAGCTAGGAAACTTGCTGCGGAAATCGTTTCTGTAGTTTTTCGCGGGCGCGGGCCAGCCGCATCTTGCACGCGCTCACCGAGAGTTCAAAAATCTCGGACAATTCCTCGTAGTCGTAGCCTTCGGCGTATTTGAGGATCAGCATGGCGCGATCCTCTTCGTCCAGCACGTCGAGCATCTGCATCAGGTCCAGGTTGAGCCCGCTGGTCGGCGCCGCCGTGGTGGGCTGCTGCCGTTCCCATTGCTCGTCGCTGGCCGTGTCTTCATGTTTTTGGCGTCGTCCGCGACCGCGGCGCAACGTCAAGCACGTGCGCACGGCGATGGCGTGGACCCAGGTGGCGTACTTGGAACGGCCGGCAAACTTGCCGCGATGTGTAAACAGGCGGATGAACACTTCCTGCGCGGCGTCGTTGGCGTCTTGTTCGTTGCCCAGCAGGCGAAAACAAATTCGCCACACCCGCTGGCGAAAGCGCTCCACCAGCGCAACGAATGCCACGCCATCCGAGCCCTCGCGGGCAGCTTCGGCGGCCAATTGCTCGTCGGTTCGTTCGGTCACAGTTACCACGTGTACCCCGAAACAAGCATGGCACGCTTGCCGGCCGCTTCCGTGCAACCTCTATGCAATTGGTTGCCGGGGAGCAGGGCTTTGGTCACAGAAATCGCCGTTTCAGATCGGCGGGCGGCGGGGCGCAAGATGCTGATAATTCGGGATTTGCCGCCGGTATCGGACGCGCCATCCCACCACAATTGTGCGGGCCGGGTCAATGGCGGTTTGGCGGGCCGGCGCGGGCGGCCGGGGGCGGTTACGGAATTGGCCCAGTAGCGGAGGGCTGCCGGCGAACCCGTCGAGAGTTTCCTGCTCGACTACAATCACAGTATGTGTGCACTAACGCAGCCACGTCACCGCTTCCGCTTCAGCCTGCGGGCCATGTTTGTACTGGTGCTGATGGCGGCGATGGCCTCCGCGTGGGTCTATAGCGCGCGCCAGCAGCAAGCGGCCGTGGCGGCGCTGCGCAAGTCGAATCCGGGGGCGGCGGTGAGTTACGTCGCGCCCGAGCACGGAGCGGAAGCTAGTCCCCGCAACTATTCGTTATGGCGGAGCTGGCTCGCGAGCGCGCTGGGCGATGACTACAGTGCGCCGGTCCTTTATGTCAGCTTGGACTATCCCACCGATGCCGATCTGGAGTGCGTGGCCCAATTGCCGCGGCTGCAGGTTTTGCTTCTTGAGCGCAGCGTCGACATGACCGATCGTGGGCTCGCGCGATTGACGCGGCTGAGGGATCTGCAACGGCTGGTCATCACCGACGCCGAGCAGCTCACCGACGCAGGCGTTTTGCAGTTGCGGGCTTTGACCAGGTTGACGTACCTGCGGGTCGATTTGGGACGTCGTCGTTTGAGCGCGGAAACAATCGACGCGCTACGCCGCGCGCTGCCAAAGTGTCGGATCGAAGGCATCGTCCACAACGAACATGCCGCAGCCAACAGTTTCGTAGATCAGGCACGCCGTGCCTGGCATTGCCAACGAAGAGCCTTCGCTGGCGCGTCGGGTTGGTGTCGAACGAAGAATTGCCGAGCCGGGGGCTGAGGCGAAAATGCGTCGGCGGGAGCCGCCGAGACGCGCATGCTCACGCGGACGTGAGCATGGCACCCACTCGAAAGCTACGGCACATGGAATGTGCCGGCTACAAAAGGAAGGGCCTTAGCCTCGCCCACCCGAGACGCGCACGCTCACGCGGACGTGAGCATGGCACCCGAAGGCGCACTGGCGAGACGCCAGTGCCACCCGAGCATGGCACCCGAAGGCGCACTGGCGAGACGCCAGTGCCACCGGAAAGCTACGGCACATGGAATGTGCCGGCTACAAAAGGAAGGGCCTTAGCCTCGCCCACCCGAGACGCGCATGCTCACGCGGACGTGAGCATGGCACCCACTGGCGAGACGCCAGTGCCACCCGAGCATGGCACCCACAGACGCCAGTGCCACCCGAAAGCTACGGCACATGGAATGTGCCGGCTACAAAAGGAAGGGCCTTAGCCTCGCCCACCCGAGACGCGCACGCTCACGCGGACGTGAGCATGGCACCCGAAGGCGCACTGGCGAGACGCCAGTGCCACCGGAAAGCTACGGCACATGGAATGTGCCGGCTACAAAAGGAAGGGCCTTAGCCTCGCCCACCCGAGACGCGCATGCTCACGCGGACGTGAGCATGGCACCCGAAGGCGCACTGGCGAGCCACCAGTGGCACCACGTGACTCACCACTTCAGACCGAACTGTTCGCCGGAAGGTGGACCGCCAATGCCGCCGCGCAGGGGTGTCTTGCGTTTCTTGGGCGGCGTTGGCGGAGTCTCCGGTTCGGCTGCCTCCTCGGCGGCCTTTTCCTTGTCCGTCGTGGGCCGGGCCTCCAGCGCTTTGAGCGACAGGCTGATGCGCTGCGCCTCGGCGTCGACCGAGAGCACCAGCACCTCTACCTCCTGACCCTCGGCGAGCACGTCCGACACACGGAACACCCGCTTGTGCGACAGCTCGGAAATGTGCACGAGCCCTTCCACGCCGGGGCCCAAGCGCACGAACGCGCCGAACTCGGTCAGCCGGGTGACCCGGCCGCTGACACGGGTCTTCACCGGGAAGTCGTGGGACGCGGTGGCCCAGGGGCTTTCCGTCAGGTCGCGCAGGGCCAGGCTGATCTTGCCGGATGGCGGATCGATCTTCTGGATTTTCACGCGCACTTTCTGGCCTACTTCGAGCACTTCGCTGGGATGCTTGATGCGGTCCCAACTGATCTGGCTGATGTGCACCAGGCCGTCGACGCCGCCCAAGTCGACAAACGCGCCGAAGTCCTGAAGGCTGCGGACCGTGCCCTCGCGCAGCTGGCCCACCTCGAGCGACTGCATCAGTTTTTCTTTGGCTTCGGCCTTTTCGCGCTCCAGCACCGCGCGATGGCTGAGCACGAGGTTGCGTTTCTCGGGATTGGCCTCCGAGATGACCGAGCGCAGCGTCTGGCCGACGAATTGCTCCAGGTTCTCGACCCGATACATCGACACCTGGCTGGCTGGAATGAAGCCGCGCAGGTGGTTCACTTCGCACTCCAGCCCGCCCTTGTTGTGGCCGGTCACGCGCGCGTCGACCACCATGCCTTCGGCCACGTCGGACCAGTCGCCCACGTCGACCGCCGCGCCGGGCAGCGTCAGTTCATAGACGCCGTCGGCCGAGTTGAAGCGGTTGACCACGATTTCGATTTGTGCGCCGATTTCCGGGGGCTCGCGAAAGGAGCGCAGCGAAACAATTCCTTGCTGTCGCCCGCCGATTTCGACAAACACATCGTCGCGATGGATGGCGAGCACTTTGCCCTGGTGGCGCGTGTCGAGCTCGAGCTCTGCCACCGGCGCGGGAGTTTCGCTGGCGATCACCTCGTCGATCGATTGTCCGCCCAGCGCTTCAAGATATTCCAGCTCCAGGTCCGGCGAGAGCTGACCGCGAATGTTCGGGGGCGGATACTTGCGCGGCGCAGGCACATTGAGCGGTTGCTCGGCACGCCGTTTCTCGCGGCGCGGGGGCGCGGGCGCGGCGGCGCCGGCCGGAGCTTGCTCGGCAGCGGGCGCCGTGCTCTCGACGAGCGCGGTGTCTACGGCGGATTCCTGGCGGGTGGTTTCCGCGTCGCTCCCGCCGACGGCAGGCGCTTGCGGCGCTCGCGGCGGAGCTTGCAAGACCGGGTGTGCTACTGCCTTGGGCGCTTTGGCGCCGTAGCGCTGCGTGCCAATGCGAATGCGGGCGGCACGCTGTTCGGGCGTGTCACCGCCAGACGGGCTCGCGGGTGTGTCGCTGGCGGGAACTGACGATGTGGGATCGGCTGGAGTATTCATCACGGGTCGGCGCCGGCTGCATGCCGCACGCGCACAAAGAGAGTCAATGAGAGTGAAGTGGAACGGTCCGATTTTAATCATCGCAGCCGCGACTGTACAATGAGCTGTCACGGCTTGCGGCGAATCAAATTCTACCACCTCAGGATGCGCAAGCATGGCTTTTGATCGGGCCAGGTATTCAGCGGCGATTGTCGATTTGTTGCCCTGGGAACGACTCAACGAGGTTGGGCCCGGCCGGGAGAACACCGCCGCGCAATCGGCTTTGGCGGCCCTGACGCCCGAATCCGTTGTGGCGCCCCACCCGGTTCGCGATCGGGACATGGCGCAGGCCTGCCTGGCGGGCCTGTGGCTGGCGCACGATTTTCTCGATCGGTCCCACTCGATCAGCCAGGAAATCGAGACGACCACCGGCAGCTATTGGCACGGCATCATGCATCGGCGCGAGGGCGACTTCAGCAACGCCAAATACTGGTTTCGGCGCGTGGGCCGACATCCGGTGTTTGAGCCGTTGGGCGTCGCGGCGGCAGAACTGGCGGCCGCGAGCCAGGCCGGCCAGGCGGCCGACGCACTGCGCGACCAAAGCGAATGGGATCCCTACCTGTTTGTCGATCTGTGTGAACGGGCACGCGGTGAGCCGGCGACTTGGGACGAACTCTGCCGCCGGGTGCAGCGCCGCGAGTGGGAACTATTGTTCGACTATTGTTACGCGCAGGCCAGCGGGCGGTAGCGTCTCTCATGGGCGCTGCTGGCGGTGCAAACCCATTGACGCCAACTTGTCTTTTGCAGGGCCGCCGCCGGTGCGCAACTTAACACGACGCTTTGCGCGCATTGCATTTCCGGCGGACGTGCAAATGTTCGTGGCCCGCTGACGAATGTCTGGTGAATGTTGTTGACTGGCAACGGTCAAAAGGCTAGTAACATTAGATAGTGAGCCGCCCGTCGGCTGGGGCCCGTCGATGACCTTTCAATTTCTCTGCCCACAAGGGCATCTGCTGGAAGGCGAAGAAGAGCACATGGGCATGCAGTGCCAATGCCCTCAGTGCGGTACTGCGTTTATTATTCCCACGCTGGGTCAGTCCGACGACGTGGAAGTGGAAGTGGAAGAGGAGGCGCCCGCAGCGGCAGCGGAGATCGAGCTGGAGCCGCTGGAACCGCTCGACGCGATGCGGCCGTTGGACGCAGGCCTGGCGGCGCCCCTGCCGGCGCCGCGGGCCGCGGCGCGCCAGGCCGTTGAAGAAGACGACGAGGACGTCGAAATCGGCGAGGCGCTGTTGCACATTCCGTGTCCCAACGGACACGAGCTCGAGACACCGGCGGAGATGATCGGTCAAAAGGCCAAGTGTCCGCACTGCGGCGTGGTCTTCAAGTTGATGCGCGAAGAAAGCGTCGAGTATCAGCGGCAGCAAGAGATTCTCGAGCGCCGCCAGGCGAAGTTCTGGTTTCAAACGGCGGTCATCGTGGCCGGGTTTGTGGTGGTCGTGCTGATCGCGATGATCATCATCGCGGCGGTCCGCTGATGGACGATCCCGCCGGACCCACGCTCACGGCGGACGCTGCCGGCGCCGCGACGGCTCATACGGCGGCGCCCAGCGTGCTGGCCGGGCGCTGGTGGGTGGTGGCCTCGGCCGTGCTGTGGAGCTCGAGCGGGCTGTTTGCCAAGGCGCCCTTGTTCGACGACTGGCCGCTGGCCGAGCGCGGCATCCTGCTGGCCTTCTGGCGGGCGCTGTTCGCCGGCGTGTTGTTGATTCCGGCTGTGCGCCGGCCGCGCTGGGATCGCAAGCTGATACCGCTGTGCGTGGCGTTCACGGCCATGAACGTCACCTACCTTTCGGCGATGACGACGACCACCGCCGCCAACGCCATCTGGCTGCAGAGCACGGCGCCGTGGTGGGTCTTTCTGGTGGGCGTGATCGTGTTGCGCGAGCCGTTCGCCCCGAGCGAGCGTTTTCCGCTCGTGATCGGCGGACTCGGGCTGGGCATCATTCTGTATTTCCAGGCACAGGGCCAGGCTCGCACTGGCATTCTGCTGGGGCTGCTCTCGGGGTTTTCGTATTCAGGAGTGGTGTTGTCGCTGCGCGCGCTGCGCAACCAGGACGCGGTGTGGCTGGTGGTGGTGTGCCATCTGGCGGCGGCCGCGGCGCTATTGCCATTTGTGGCCCAAAGCGGCACCTGGCCCACGGGCTGGCAACTGCCGGTGCTGGCGGCCTTTGGCTTGTTTCAGATGGCACTGCCCTATGTGTTCTTCGCGCGCGGTCTGCGGGCCATCACGTCGCAAGAGGCCACGGGCATCGGGCTGCTCGAGCCGCTGCTGCTGCCGCTGTGGGTTTATCTCGCGTGGGGCGAAACGCCGGCCGGCTCGACGCTCGTGGGCGGCGGCCTGATTCTGACGGGGCTTGCGCTGCGCTACCTGGTGCCGATGTGGCGTGCGCGCGAGGCGGGCGTAGTACCCCGTGCCTGACAACGCCAGCAAATCGGCAAACGAATTCGATCAACCGCGCGAGCGGTGCGCGAAAACGGTCAATCGACCACGACGGCACAACGTACGAAACTACATTGCAGAGAAGATTGTCAGGCACGGAGTGCCTGACCTACCAAATCACGGTAATCCTAAACGCGCGCAATCATGTTGCCGCTGATGCGGCGCACGAGGCGGCGCATTTCCAGTACGCTGATGGTCGACAGCACTTGCGGCGTGGGCAAGCCGCTGGTGGTGACCACCGCGTCGATTGTCGTCGGCGAGCCGCTCACGGCGGCCAGCACTTGTTGCTCGATCTCGTTGAGCAGAAGCTCGGCCGGATGATGCACGGCCTGGCCGTCGGCCGCTTGCGTCGGGGCGACCAGCGGGCCCAGTTCTTCCAGGATGTCGTCCGCCGTTTCCACCAGCTTCGCGCCGTCGCGAATCAGGCGATGGCAACCGCGCGACATGCGGCTGTCGATCGGACCGGGCACGGCGAACACCTCGCGACCTTGTTCCATGGCATGGCGGGCCGTGATCAGCGCGCCGGAGTTGGTCGACGCCTCGACCACCAGCACGCCCAGCGACAGCCCGCTGATGATGCGATTGCGCTGCGGGAAGGCGCCGCTTTGCGGGGGACTGTCGGGCGGTGCTTCGCTGGTCACTGCACCACGCCCGGCGATCTGATCGGCCAGCTCGGCGTGCTCCGGCGGGTACATGTTGAGCACGCCGCTGCCGAGCACGGCCACGGTGCGGCCGCCGCCCGCCAGCGCCCCGCGATGCGCCGCCGCGTCAATGCCCCGCGCCAGTCCGCTGATGACGGTGACGCCTGCGCGGGCCAGGCTGCCGGCCAGCCGTTCGGCTTGGGCGATGCCGTAGTGCGTGGCGTGGCGCGCGCCGACGATGGCGACTCCGACAGCATCCTGCGGCCGAATCTCGCCGCGCACGAAGAGAATGCCCGGCGGATCGTAAATCTCGCGCAGAGCGCGCGGATAGGCGGCGTCGCCTTCGGTGAGAATGGTAACGTTGTGCGCGGCGCAGCGCGACAACTCGGCCTGCACGTCGATCTCGTCCTTGGCCACGGCGATGCGTCGCGTCAGTTCCGCGCCAATGCCTGGTACGCGCCGCAGATCGGCCGGGGCGGCGGCGAACACGGCGCCGGCCGAGCCGAACTCTTCGAGCAGCGCCTTGCGCAGCCGCGGACCAATGCCCGGCACCAGCGCCAGCCGCACGGCATCGGCCAGGTTTACGTCGGCGGTGCCGGCGGAAGTGTTCACGACGGATTGCTCTTCAGGATGACACTGCTTGCCAAGCTGCGCTGAGAATTCCGGGTGCCACTGGCATTTTGCCAGTGCGAGCGATCGCTTGGGTTCGCACTGGCGAGACGCCAGTGGCACCGAGCCGATCGATTCTCAACCGTGTACCGCACATTGCCTCGCATCGTGTCCGCTCATGGGTTAGTCGCCAGTGCCGCGCGCACATCTTGTTCGTCCACGTCGCCCACCAGCTCCACGTGGCCCATGCGCGTGGGCAATACGAACCGCAACCGGCCGTGCTCGACTTTCTTGTCGCGCCCCATCGCGTCGATGAGTTGCTGCTGATTCACGCCCGGGCATGCGACGGGCAGCCCCAGCGCGGCGAGCAGTTTCTGCTGCCGCAGCGTGAAGGCGTGATCCACGCGGTCGAGCCGTTCGGCCAAGCGCGAGGCGCAGAGCATGCCGATCGACACGGCTTCGCCGTGCAGGTAGGTGCCGTAGCCGGTCACGGTTTCCAGCGCGTGGCAGAAGGTGTGTCCGTAGTTGAGCACGGCGCGCAGGCCGGTCTCTTCACGCTCGTCGGCTTCGACAATGTCGGCCTTCAGGCGGCAGCAGCGCGTGATGACGTGCTCGAGCGTCGCCGCGTCACGTCGCGAGAGCTCCGACACGTTGCGCTCCAGGTACGTGAAGAAGTCGGCGTCCAGAATCACGCCGTACTTGACCACCTCGGCCAGGCCCGAGCGATACTCGCGGTCGGGCAGGGTGGCCAGCGCGGCCGTATCGATTAGCACGCCGGCGGGCTGCCAGAACGCGCCGACCATGTTCTTGGCGCCCGGCAGGTTGATGCCCACTTTGCCGCCGACGGAGCTGTCGACCTGGGCCAAGAGCGTTGTCGGCACCTGCACGAACGACAGTCCGCGGGCATAGGTGGCGGCGACAAAACCGGCCAGATCGCCGATCACGCCGCCGCCCACGGCGAACACCACGCTCTTGCGATCGGCGCCGACGGCCAGCATTTGCTCCCACAGGTATTCGGCCGACGCGAGCGACTTGGTCTCTTCGCCGGCCTCGACGACCAGGATGTCCACCTGAGCGCCGGCCTCGGCCAGGCTTTCGGCGGCTTGCTGCGCGTGGGGCTGCTCGACGTGCTGATCCGTGATCACCAGCGCGTGCGACAGGTTGCACCAGTCGCTGGCGCGCTCGCCGAGTGCGCGCAGGTTGCCGGTGCCAATTTCGATCGAATAGCTTCGCTCGGCCAGCTTGACTTCAACGGCACTCACGCGCGTACGTTCCTCGGCCACTAGAGATTGCCCAAGGGAACAGTATCGGCGAGCCGCGTGCGCAACGCAAACGTCAGGCGGTTTGCAACAGCGGCCTCTTGACGGATGCGAGAGGCTGCGTGGTCGCATGGATGCGATTACAAAACAGCCCCGGCGCGCCCGGCTGTTTTGCGAGCGAATGCGGAGCTTAGCTCCGCACCTGGCGCGGTTGAAAAATGCCACGAAGGCACTTTTCAACGGGCTGCCGGCCGCTCGACGTCGGCGGAGGTGACCGTGATTTGCCGCTGGAAGCCGGTGTGCATGCGCACGTAGACGAGCTCGCCGGCGCTGGCCGGGTCGGCGTGCAGCGCGTGTTCGATGCGCTGCCGCTGGGTGGCATCCAAGTCGTCGAACTCTTCGGGCCAGATCGTGATGGCCTCCATGACCAAGGCCTCGCGGTAGGGATCGAATTCGTTGGCCATGCGTTGCGTGTTGCCTGTCGGGAAGCGGGAAGAAGGGAAAGTGCGCCTGGGGCAGTTCGTCAGCGGCGAAACAATCAGTATACTGCCCACTGGGCCAGCGGCCAGAGGTGGCTGGCGGCCAGCGCGCAGCGCGAGAAGCATTCATGTGGAATCCCGGCAAACTGGTGATCGTGGCGATTCTGGCCGTGGGCCTGATCGCGGCCGGTTTCAGTCTGTGGTATCACCGCCAGGGCGGAAAGCACGCGCTGGAATACTGGGGCACGCAGGGAGCGCTGCTGATCGCCCGGGCCCCCGAGATCGAAGTGCTCAAGCTGCGCGCGGCCGACGCGCCGCCGGCCGAGGGCGAAGACCCGCAGGCCATCGAACGGCTGGGCGTGGGCGGCAAGTTTTACGTCGTCACGGCCAAGACCGACGCCTCGCACGCGCGGGGCGTGAGCAATATTCGCCGGGCCATGGTGGTCGACGGCGCGTACCAGTGGGATCAGGCGCCGCCCAGCGAGCCGCCGGTGTGGCAGTATGGGCTGGAGTTCCACGAGAACGATCAGCAGATCCTCGTGCTGTTTGATTTCGACGGCGGCCGTGTGGGTTCCACGGCGAGCACCCAGACTGTGCCGCTGGTGCCGGAAGCGGTCCGCGACTGGCGGTCGTTCTTTGAGGAGCAGTTTGCGGGGCCGGAGTAGCCGCGCAACCCGTCTACCCCTGCGGCACCTTGCCGAGCTGACCGGCTTTGAGAGCGGCCTGCAGGCGCTCCACCTCGCGATAGTAGTCGCGCCGCTCCAGCAGTCGGGCCGCCTCCTCATCCAAGATGGCGATCACGTCGCGATGCAGTTGCAGGGCCGAAGCGGTGACTTGCGCCGTAATCGGTCCTTCGATCGTGTCGCGAATGGCTTTGGCCTTACCGTCGCCGCAGGCCAAGAGCAGGCACTGCCGCGATTCAAGAATGGTGCCCACGCCCACGGTGATCGCCAGCCGCGGCACATCCTGCTCGCTGCCGAAGAAGCGCGCGTTGTCGCGCACCGTTTCGGTGGTCAACGTTTTCAGGCGCGTGCGGCTGCCCAGCGAAGAGCCGGGCTCGTTGAAGGCAATGTGGCCGTCGCCGCCGATGCCGAGGATCTGCAAATCGATGCCGCCCTCTTCGACAATCATCCGCTCGTACTGCTGGCAGTAGGCCTCGAAGTCGAGGGCCCGGCCGTCGGGCACGTGCGTGTCGCGCGGGTCGACGTTGATGTGGTCGAAAAAGTTGTGCTGCATGAAGTAGCGGTAGCTGTGCGGATCGGCGCCGCTTAAGCCGACGTACTCGTCGAGGTTGAACGTGACGACGCGCGAGAAGTCGAGCCCTTCTTCGCGGTGCATGCGAATCAGCTCGGCATAGGTGCCCAGCGGAGTGCTGCCGGTGGCCAGGCCCAGCACGCAGCGCGGCTTGCGCCGCACCAGCTCGACCACGAACTGAGCGGCCCGGCGACTGACGCCGTCTTTGTCCTGCTCCACGATTACGCGCATCGAACCAAGGCTCCCTGGGTGTTTTCTGATGTGGGTGCCGCGGGCGGGCTGGTCGGCCCGAGCGGATGCTCGTGATTCGCACTGGCAGCGAGCTGCCCATGGCAGCCAGCGCGAGTGCAGCCGCCGGCACGGCGTTTCTCGCACGACTTAGTTGTAATCCAAGGTCTGGCCCGCGGCGAGTGGCCTAGGTTGGTCGCCGGGACGGCGTTACAATCCGCCCGCTTATTTTTCGGCCGCGGCGTGCGTGGGCCGACCTGCTGGAGGAACACCGTATGCGAGGGCTCGCACCAAGAATTATTGTCGCCGCGGCGTGCTGCGCCGGGATGACGTGGACGCCCGGCGCGGCAACGGCGGCGCCGCGCGGCGCCGCGCCCGACGAAGCGCTGCGCACGCGGCCCATGGCCGCCGATGCGCAATTGGCCGACGTTGCGGCTGTCGACGCGGAGCACGCCTGGGCCGTCGGTGATCGCGGCGTCATCTGGCACACCGTCGATGGCGGTCGCACCTGGCGCTTGCAAACCACGGACGTCGACTGCCGGTTGTCGAGCGTGGTCTTTCTCGATCGGCAGGTCGGCTGGGCGGCCGGCGGCTATACGCAGCCTTACACGCACACCACGCACGGAGTCGTGCTGCGGACGCGCGACGGCGGCGAGCACTGGACGGCCGAGCGCAAATTGAACTTGCCGACGGTGGCGCGCGTCGGCTTCTTCGATCCGCTGCACGGCTGGGCGCTGGGCGCAACCAGCGGGCTGTTCCCCTCCGGAGTCTTCAGCACCGAAGACGGCGGGCGAAGCTGGTCGGCCTTGCCCGCGGGCACAGGCGACGGCTGGCTGGCGGGCGACTTCGTCGACCCGAACACGGGCGCGCTGGCCGGGCGCACCAGCGTCACGGCCGTGGTGCGGCGGCGGAGCGTGGAACCGGCGGCTGCCGACTTTGGCTTGCGCGCGCTCGCGCGCATGCGCCTGGTCGCACCGGCCAAGGGCTGGCTGGTGGGCGAGGGAGGACTCGTGCTGCACACGCGCGATCTCGGCAAGACCTGGCAAACTACCGCCGGCGCGCTGCCGCCCGGCGCGGCCGAGCATTTCGATTTCGCCGCGCTGGCCGTGCGCGGTCCGCATTGCTGGGTTGCCGGCACGCCCGGCACGCGCGTGTTTCACAGCGCCGACGGCGGCGCCTCGTGGGCCGCCGGCGATACCGGCCAGCCGTTGCCGGTGCACGGGCTGGCCTTTGCCGACGAGCGCTGCGGCTGGGCCGTGGGCGACTTGGGGACGATCTTGAAAACGACCGACGGCGGCCGCACCTGGCAGAAACAGCGCGCCGGCGGAGCGCGGGCGGCGTTTGTCGGCATCTATGGTCGGCCCGAGGAAGTGCCCTGGGAGCTGGTCGCGCGGCTTTCGTCGGACGAAGGCTATCTGGGAGCGCTCGAGGTGATCGGCCGCACGGATCTCGAGTCGTCGGCCGGCGGCTGCGGGGCCGACGCTCCCCAGCGGGCGCACGAAGCCAGTATTCGGGCCGGCGCCAGCGCCGCGGAAAGTGCCTGGCGATTTCCGCTGCGCCAAAGCGGCCTGGTGCTCAGCGGCGAGCAGCTGGTCGAGGGTTGGAACCGCGTCGACGACGTGCCGGCGCTCGAGAGGCTGGAGGCGCACGTGGTGGCTCGCATTCGCACCTGGCGGCCCAGCGTGGTGTTCACGTCCAGCACCGACTCTTCCGGCAACGATCCGCTGGCGCACGTCGTGAATCAAGTGGTGCTGCGGGCCGTGGAGGCTGCCGGCGAAGCCACACGCCATCCGCGACAAATCGATCAGGCCGGTCTGGCGCCCTGGAAAGTGCAAAAGGTGTTTGCGCTGTTGCCGGGCGGTGCGGGGGGCGCCGTCTCGATGGATACGGCTCAGCTCAGCGCGCGCTACGGGCGCACGATCGGCGAGCTGGCGGGGCCGGCGCGGGGCGTTCTGGAATCGCGGATCAACGCGCCTGCGGGAGCGCTGGGCTTTCGTTTGCTCGTCGATCACATTCCGCAAGAGGTCGGCCGGCGCGATTTCTTCAGCGGTATCGCGCTGGCACCCGGCGGCGAGGCGCGCCGGCTGTTCGAGGCCGTGGCCGATTCCGACTTGCAGTCGCTGCATCGCGAGGCGCAAAGACGACGAAACTTGCAGGCGATCCTGGCCCGGGCCGATACGGACGGTCGGGACGAGGGGCGCTTTTTGGCCGATATCGGCCAGCAAACGAAAGCCATGCAGGCGGATCGCGCCGCGGAGTTATTGCTGCAGCTTGCCCAGCGCTATTCGACCACGGGGCGCTGGGAAATGGCGGCCGAGTGCTACGCGCTGGTGGTCGACCGTTATCCACAGCAGCCGGCGGCGGGCGTGGCGCTGGCCTGGCTCATCCAGTTTCACGCCAGCGGCGAAGTCGCCTGGCGGCTGCGCCGGGCGGAGGGTCTGACCGTGCAGCAGGTTGCCGCGGTGCCGCCTCCGCTGGGCGCGCAGCGCATGGAAAAGCAGCGGCCGGGCCGCGGCGTCCATCAGGCGGCGGCGCTGCACGGCGTGGGCGAAGTGCAACAAGCGGGCGGCCTGGCGCGCGACTTGCGCGCCGCGTCGAGCGAGCGCTCGACCATCGCCGACAATTACTCGAAGCAACTCGAGCAATTGCAGCCGGCCCTGATGGCCGAGCCGGCCGTGCGATTTCCGCTGGCGGTTGCGCACCGGCAGCTTGGCCTGCCGCGGCAGGCGGAGCGGTACTACCTTGGCCTGCGCCACGGCCGGCCCGACGACGCCTGGCGCGAGTGCGCGTTGACGGAGCTGTGGCTCATTCAGCCGAAGGATCAGCCGCCCAAGAAACTGTGGACCTGCCTGCAGACGCGCGACAAGCCGCGGCTGGACGGCAAACTGGACGAGCCGCTATGGAATGCCAATAGCACGGTGCAACTGCGCAGCACGCTGGGCGACGACGCGCAGTGGCCCGCGGCGGTCATGCTTGCGCGTGACGACGAGTTTCTGTATGTCGCGGCCAGTTGCACGCGGGCCGAAGGTTTCGCGTACGCGGCGAGCGACGCGCCTCGCCCGCGCGATCCGGATTTGTCCGCGCAGGATCGGATTGAGCTGCTGATCGACATGGATCGCGACTTCGCCACGTACGATCGGCTGGTGATCGATCATCGCGGCTGGACGAGCGAGAGCTGCTGGGGCGACAAGACCTGGAATCCCACGTGGTACGTGGCCCACGGCGAGAGCGACGGTGCGTGGACGGTTGAGGCGGCGATTCCGCTGGCAGAGCTGACGGGCGACGTGCCTGCGGCGGGCGGCGCTTGGGCCGTGGGGGCGCAGCGCATTGTGCCGGGCGTGGGATTTCAATCGTGGACCACGCCGGCAGCCGTGGAGGCACGGCCCGAGGGCTTTGGGTACGTGCTGTTCCGGTGACAGAAAGGCTGTAGGCTCCAGGCTGTAGGAAAGACAGGACAGCAGCTGGGGCCGACGCTTCTCCCCGCTCCCGCAAGGGGAGCGGGAAGACACTCGGCAACTATCGCTTTGAGAACTGCGTGCCCTTGCGAGCGCCGCGCAAACCGTAGTGCTTGCGTTCTTTCATGCGGCTGTCGCGGGTCAGCAGGTGGTTGTGCCGCAGCGAGTCGAACGTCTCGGCGTCGAACTTCATCAGGGCCCGAGCGATGCCCAGCATGCAGGCGCCACTCTGTCCGGAGATGCCGCCGCCGTGGACCTTGATGGTCACGTCGACGGCCGTTTGCTTGCCGCTTTTCACCAGCGGCGCGAGCACGTTGCGGCGATCCTGTTCGCTCTGAAAGTACTCGTCGAGCGGACGATTGTTGATGATGATGGTGCCGTTGCCCGGCCGCACGCGCACGCGGGCCACGGACGTCTTGCGGCGGCCGGTGCCCAGAAAATCGTTGGCCATCGAAAGGGTGGCGGTGTCTGCCATAGCGTGACCTGTATTTGCTTGTCGGTGTTTGCGAAGTATCGAGGGCCGTCAATGGCCGCCGGCTATGTGTGAGCGGGCAGCGCCTACTTGGCGCCCAAATCTTTCGGTTGCGGATCTTGCGCCTGGTGCGGGTGCTTGTCGCCGGTGTAGACCTTCAGCCGTTCGAGCATCCGCCGCGCCAGCTTGTTCTTGGGCAGCATGCGCCGCACTGCCTCGACCAGGATCGCGTCCGGCTCGCGCTCGAAGCGCGTGCGGGCCGTTTCGGTGCGCAACCCCGGGTAGCCGGTCGTCCAGGTGAACTCTTTCTGGTCCCACTTCTTGCCCGACAGCGTGATCTTCTCGACGTTGACGACGATCACGTAGTCGCCGCAGTCGACGTGCGGGGTATAGGTGGGGCGATGTTTGCCCATCAACACCATGGCGATATCGCTGGCCAGTCGGCCCACGACTTTATCGCTGGCGTCGACGAGCCACCACTTCTGGTCCAGCTCGCCGGGCTTGGCCATGTAACTTTTGACGGTCGCGGTATTCATAAGACGAGTGCTCGCACGAAGGATCGGGGCTGCGGGTGGTCCACCCAGCGTCGCCCGCTCGATCCGAGGGAAACTAACAATTTACCGGCCGGGCGGAAAGCGTACAAGGTGGGTCGGCGCGCAAGGCTTGGGTTTCGGCGGGGCCCGCCGGGGCGGCACTTCGCGGGCGATCTTGCTAAAATGCCGGGCGATGAGCCAGGCCCTGCCCTTACTGCAGCGACATGACGTATATCCCGAGCCGACGCCGCACGATATCGCAGCTGTGGGCGTGATCGTGACCGTGCTGGCCGCGGCAGCGGCCGGACTTGAGGCCGCCGAGCTGATTGGCCTGTCCATGTCGCTCGTCTGCGGCTGGTCTCTGTATCGGGCCGCGACGCGCCGCCGCCCTGGCGATAACACCCCGCCTTCATCTGCTGAGCACGAATGATCATCTCCACGACCAAAGAGAGTTGTCCCGGCGAGCGCCGCGTGGCGCTGGTGCCGGCGTCGGTCGGCCCGCTCATCAAGGCCGGCTTCGAAGTGAGGATTGAGTCGGGAGCCGGGGTCTCGGCGGGCTTCCCCGATGCGCGCTATGCGGAGAAGGGAGCCAAGATCGTCTCGCGCGACGAGGCCCTGAAGGCCGATTGCCTGGTGCAGATTCGCGCCGCCGGCGCCAATCCGGCCGGCGCCGCCGGCATGCGCTGTTTGCATTCCGGACAGATCGTCATTGCCCTGTGCGATCCGTTGGGCATGCCGGGCGACGCACGGGCCATGGCCGAAGGCGGCATCACGCTCATCTCGCTCGAGCTCGTGCCGCGCATCACCCGCGCGCAAAGTATGGACGTGCTGAGCTCGCAGGCGACCATTGCCGGATATCGGGCCGTGCTGCTGGCCGCCGCGGCACTGCCCAAGATGTTTCCCATGATGACGACGGCGGCCGGCACGATCACGCCGGCCAAGGTGTTTGTCGTGGGCGCGGGCGTGGCGGGGTTGCAAGCCATTGCCAGCGCGCGGCGGATGGGCGCGGTCGTCAGCGCGTACGACGTGCGGGCCGCCGTCAAAGAGCAAGTGCAAAGCCTGGGCGCGAAGTTCGTTGAGATGCCGCTCGACGCGTCCGCCGAAGGTCAGGGGGGCTACGCCAAGGCGATGGACGAAGAGTTCTATCGCCGCCAGCGCGAACTGATGACCACCGTGGTGGCCGGCAGCGACGTGGTGATCACCACCGCGGCCGTGCCCGGCAAGAAAGCGCCCACGCTGATCACGGCGGAGATGGTGGCCGCCATGCCGCCGGGCGGGGTGATCGTGGACGTGGCGGCCGAGCGCGGCGGCAACTGCGCGCTCACGCGGCCCGGCGAGACCGTGGTCGAGAATGGCGTGACGATCATCGGGCCAGCGAACCTGCCTGCCGACGTGCCGTATCACGCCAGTCAGATGTTCGCCAAGAACGTGACCACGTTGATCGAGCACCTGGTGGCCGACGGGCAATTTCGCTTCGACCTGGAGGACGAAATCACCCGCGAAACCCTGGTGACCAAGGACGGCCAGGTGGTGCACGCCAAGGTGCGCGAGCTGTTGGGACTGCCGGTGGAACAGGCCATTGGCGATCGGCGATAGGCTGAAGGCGAAGAGAACCACCAAGACACGAAGACGACGAAGGTACACGAAGGGAAAGAGAGATCTGATCTGAAAAAGGTGTCTCTCTCCCTTTGTGATCCTTTGTGTCCTTGGTGCCTTTGTGGTTGTGGAAGAATCACGCCGTTTTCACTTCGGCCACGAGCTTTTGCAGTGAGCTCTTGGCGTCGCCGAAGAGGATCGAGCAGCGCGGGTCGTAGAACAGCGCGTTCTCGATGCCGGCGAAGCCCGGGTTCATGCTCCGCTTGAGCACGATCACGCTTTGTGCCTGGTCGGCATTCAGAATGGGCATGCCGTAGATCGGGCTCGAACGATCGTTGCGGGCCGCGGGATTCACCACGTCGTTGGCGCCGATCACGAGCGCCACGTCGGCCCTGGGAAACTCACCGTTGATCTCGTCCATGTCCAAGAGCTTGTCGTAGGCGATGTCGGCCTCGGCCAGCAGCACGTTCATGTGGCCCGGCATGCGGCCGGCGACGGGATGGATGGCGAACTTCACCTCGCCCCCGCGGGCCTCGATCAGGTCGGTCAGCTCGCGCACGGCGTGCTGCGCCTGCGCCACGGCCATGCCGTAGCCGGGCACGATGATGACGAACCGCGCGTAGGCGAGTTGCACGGCGGCATCTTCGACCGAGATGGCGCGCACCGAGAGTCCCGTGTCGGCGGCTGCGGTCGCAGCTTCCACGGGCGTGCCGAAAGCACCGAACAGCACATTGGTGAACGAGCGGTTCATGGCCTTGCTCATCAGGATCGACAGAAAGAAACCGCTCGCGCCGTCCAATGCGCCGGCAATGATGAGCACGTTGTTGCCCAGTGCAAATCCGGTGGCCGAGGCGGCCAGCCCGGCGTAGGAGTTCAACAGCGAAATGACGACCGGCATGTCGGCCCCGCCAATGGGAATGACGATCAACACGCCCACAGCCAGGCCCACCAGCACCATCAGGTAGAACACGGTGGTGTGCATGGCCGAGTCGGACGGCGTGATTACCAGGTACACGAACAGCACCACGGCCAGGCAGAACAGGCCGATGTTCGAAGGGTTCTGAAACTTGTAGGTGATCGGCGGGCTGGGCAGAATGCCTTGCAGCTTGCCGAAGGCCATCAGGCTGCCCGTGACGGTCAGCGAGCCGAACATGACTTCGAAACCGAGCGCGGCCATATCTACGCGGTCGACGCGCTCGGCCAGCACGCGCGAAATGTGATCGTAGTGCGACACGCCGACCAGCGTGGCGGCCAGCGCGCCAAAGGCATGTGAAATGGCGGTCCGTTGCGGCACGGCGGTCATGGGCATCCAAACGGAAATCGCAGCGCCGATGGCCGAGCCCAACACCAGGCCGATGATGATCCAGGTATAGCTGACGATGTCATGATGGATGAGCGTGCCGACGATGGCGGCCAACATGCCGACGGCGGCCAGCTGCATGCCGCGGCGCGCCTTATCGGGCGCGGTCAGTCCGCGCAGCCCGAAGATGAACAACACGCTGGCGGCCAGGTAGCACACCTGAATGAAGAGCTCGCGCGTGCCGCTGGGGCCCGGGCCAGTGGCGGCGTTCGCGGCGGCAGGTTCGGCGGCGGCCAGCACCGCGCGCACCAGTTCGAGCGTGACGATCATCGGCTACTTTCGTTCGTGACGCTTGAACATCTTGAGCATGCGGTCGGTGATCATGAACCCGCCCACGACGTTGATTGTGGCGGCGGTCACGGCGATGAAACCGAGCAGCGTGCTGTACGCGCTGTAGTCGGCGCCTGCCGCAACGATGGAGCCCACCAGCGAGATGCCGGAAATGGCATTGGTGGCGGACATGAGCGGCGTGTGCAGCAGCGCCGGCACCTTGGTGATGATCTGAAAGCCGACAAAGCCGGCCAGCACGAATACATAGAGCTGCAAGAACGGCAGGGCGAGCGCCGACGAGACTTCCTCGGCAGCCAGGAGCGGCAGGTCAAACAGCAGCAGCATGCGGGCACTCGTTGCGCCGGCGGGCGGAGTCTGAAATTGCTGCGGCAATGCTAACGTTTTGTCGCGGAAGCTCGCAAGGGCAGGGGGGCCCCACGACGCCCCGCGGATGAACGTTGAAGTTCGGGTGCCGCCGCTGGCTCTTCCAGCGGCGCAAACTTGCAGCAGACTGGCGGACAAGCCGCCCGTCGCACCCTGAATTTACGGTCAGCGAGGTGGGCGACTGGTTGTCCGAGAATCCCCACTCGGCGCGCTTTGACAGGGACCAACGGCGGCGGTAGCTTTTTAGGGAGCGAAAGCGTGTGACCCGCCCCAAACCATTCCCGCATTTGCCTACCCGGAGGACTCACGATGAAACTTGTCGCGCTCGTGGCGTTGTTGTTGCTTGCGATGGTGCTGCCGGCATCGGCGGCCGATGAAAAGGGCCCGCTCGACTTCAAGATGAAGAGCATCGACGGCAAGGACGTGGACCTGTCGAAATATAAAGGCGACGTGGTGCTGATCGTCAACGTGGCCAGCAAGTGCGGCCTGACGCCGCAGTACGAACAGCTGGAAACCGTGTACAGCAAGTACAAGGACAAGGGTCTCAACGTGTTGGGCTTTCCGGCCAACGAGTTCGGCAAACAAGAGCCGGGCACGAACGACGAGATCGCCAAGTTCTGCTCGAGCAAATACAGCGTCGACTTTCCGATGTTCGCCAAGATCGTGGTCAAGGGCAGCGATATTGATCCCTTGTACAAGTTCCTGACGTCCGAAGACACCAACCCGGGCATGTCGGGCGACATCAAGTGGAACTTCGAGAAGTTCCTGGTCGGCCGCGACGGCAAGGTGATCAAGCGCTTTGACCCGCGCACCAAGCCGGACGCGCCGGAAGTGATCGAAGCGATCGAGAAAGAGCTGGCCAAGAAGTAGTTCGGCCGGCTGCTTTCCAACGTGCACACCCTGCGGGAGACGAGCCAGTCCACGCGTCTGGTTCGTCTCCCGTTTGATTGCGCGGGCGATCCAGGGGCGATCCGCGTGCGCCGGCGCCTGCGGCAGGATTAGTTGTTCGCGGCAGCGCGCCGGATTACCATGGTCCGAAACCGATACCCCAACGACTTTGAGCCGAGGAGCCCATCATGCCGGCAGCGTGGTCACGACGAAAGTTTCTGGCAACGGCGGCCGCCGCGACTGCGGCCCTCGGCGTGCGCGGTACCGCGCGCGCTGCCGCCGCGCCGGCGGGCAAATACGGCGGCTTCAATCTGGGCCTGCAGAGCTACACGCTGCGCGGCTTTGACGTGAACCGGGCACTGGGCGAAATCCACAAGTTCGGCTTGGGCAGCGTGGAGTTGTTCGAAGCGCATTTCAGCGGCAAGTCTTCCGACTCCGATATCGAGGCCATGAAGAGCAAGACCGCGGCGCTGGGAATCCGGATGTTGGGGCACGGCGTCAACCCGTACACCAAGGACCACGAGGCCAACCGCCGCTGGTTCGAGTTTGCCAAGAAGGCCGGCATCAAAAACCTGTCGGCCGATCCCCACGAAGACGCCTTCGACAGTCTGGACAAGCTGTGCGAGGAGTATCAAATTCGCATCGCCATTCACAATCACGGGCCCGGCGCACGGTACGACAAAATCACCGACACGCTCAACGCGATCAAGGGACATCACCCGTTGATCGGCGCCTGTGCGGACCTGGGACACTACATTCGCTCGGGCGAGGATCCCGTGCGGGCGATCAACCTCTTCGAAGGCCGGCTGTACGGCATCCATCTCAAGGACTTCGCCGAACAGAAGTCCAAGACCACGGGCGTGATTCTGGGCCGCGGGCATCTCGACGTGGCCGGCGTGTTCCAGGCGCTTAAGAAGGTGAACTTTCCGCCCGACGGCTGCCTGGTGCTGGAGTACGAGGAGAAGCCGGAGAACCCGATCGAGGACGTGCGCCAGTGCCTGGAGGCGGCGGCCGAAGGGGCGCAGCGGGCGGCCGGCTAGCGGGTGAACTGGCAGCGTGTTGCTAGCGGCATCGGTGCGCGAACAGATTCGCGCCGGGGCCGCACGCCCGGCCGCACCAAGGCCGCGGTTCGCTGGCGGGCCGCGATCTCGGATTGACCTGCCGGAGGCATCCGACTATTGATTCTCCCTCATTTCCCGCGGAAGGCGGCGATCGCGGCCGCCAGCACTCCGATTCCGGACAGGTCGAGGGCGAAGCCGATGGATCGTGTGCTGCTCTTGCCGATACTGCTGGCGCTGGGCTGTGCTGGTTGCGTGCGGCACAAGCCGCGCGTCGATCAGACGCATCCTTACGCCGCCGAGCAGAACGCGGCGCGCGAACGGGTGGAGGCCCGCGGACGCTACGACGTGCTGCACAATCCTGACGACACGATGTCGATTAACAGCATGGGTTCGGACTGAAAGGCGTTTCTAGCGGGGATTCGGCACTGCTGGACAAGCCAGCAGCGGCACCCTGAACGCCCACTAGAAGTCGAAGGCCATCCGCAAGCCGCCGGCATTGATCCAGCCGGGCGTTGTCTGCGCCACCTGGCCGCGGTAGGTGATGTCGTAGTTGAACTGGAACTTGAGGTTCGGGTTCAAGAACCAGTTGATGCCGAACGTCACCGAGTTCAGGATGCCGCCGTTGATCAGGCCGCTGTTCAAATTGGCATAGTTGTAGCGCGCGCCCACTTGCCAGGCGCCCCAGCCGCAGCAGCCGCCGTCTCGAGCGCCGGTCCAGAAGAAGTTGTTGATCGGCACGATGCGATCACAGATTCCCATGCGCCGGTCGTAGCCGCGCGATTCGCCGGTGAGGAAGTACAGCACTTCGACGTAGGTGGACTGAAAGTAAACGTTGCCGCCGCCCTGGCCGGCGAGAAAGGCGTCGTACAGCGCCTGCTGTGCCGCGGGAATGTTTGCGGTGACGGGCGCGCCGGCCGGCGTCACGTTGTTCAAAATGTTATAGGCCGTATCCGTGAGCCAGGTGCCCATGTACTCCGCCTGGATGGTCCAGGGGCCGTTGATGGCGAGGAACTCGGCGTTGACGATGTATTGAAAGTCCGTCAGGAAACTGCCCGTGTCGGCGTAGGCGGTATTGAGCAAGCTGGGCGGGCCGTCGCGCAAATCGCCGCGGACGCGAAAGCGGTTTTGTCCCTGGTCGGGCTTGCGGGCACTGAGCGATCCGCCCACGTGCATCAGGTAGCGTCCTTGCGAGAGTTCGTCGTAGTAGGGCAGATAGGTGCCGCGCATGGTGCCGGCCCATTCGCCCTGACCGACGTGATAGCCGAACAGGTTGGCCTGGTTGGGGCCGCCCCAGAGTTGCCAGGTCGAGTATTCATCTTCCGCCCAATCGAAGAACATGGCGCCGGGCATGAAGCCGTTGTTGAAGGGCCCGTGGATCATGTCTTGAATGTAGTTGCGTTCCATGAAGTCGAGGAATCGGCTGCTGGTCATGTGCTCGAGGCCGATGGGCTCTTTGAAGTTGCCGATGCGCAGATTGTTGACGACCGGCAGTTTCATGATCGTGGCGTAGCAGTCGGTCAGCGCCACGACGACGGCCAAGGTTTGTCCGGCCGGGAACCCCGCCTGATTCAAGCTGGCCGGATAGCCGGGTGGATTGCCGGGCACGTTCGACACGTTGGCCATGTTGGAAAAGTCGGGCTGAATAACCCAGCCGAAGTTTTCGTACGCCGTGCCTTCCGAACGGAGCCGCAGGCGGCGGAAGTTGACGGATTCGTTTTGCCGGCCGATACCGCCGGCGGGATCGCCGGGCGGAGCGTTGATCGGCATGTTCGTCAACTGCGAGGCTTGATTGAAATCGGTGTAGTCGAACTGAAGCTGGCCGCCGAACTTCGCCCGAAACGATTTGTCCTTCGATTGCGCCTCGAAGCCATAGTTCCACCTGGCGGGCATGTCGAGATCGGCGCCCACCACGCTGCCGAGGCTCTCGGTCGGCGCCGGCAGCTGCTCGGCGCTGGTCTGCGTTTGCGAGGCCGTGCGGCTTTCAAGCTCGGAGAGTCGTTTTTCGAACTCCGCAATGCGACTGTCGGCATCGGCCGTTTCGCTGGCCCAGCTCGAGGCGGGCGGCGGGAAGCTGTCTGCACTGGCCGTCGCATAACCCACTTGCGTTACGCCCGCGGCGGCCTGGTCCGCCAGAAATCCCGCCTGCGCAACCGAGGTGGCCTCTTGTGCTGCCGCCGGTAACGGCGGCGGCACTGCCGCGGTCGCCACCGGGATCAGTGACTGAACGGGCGGTAGCGGAACGGTCTGCTGTGGGCTGACGGGGTCCTGCGCTCGGGCGGTCATGGTGCACGATGCCGCAAGGCACGCGACCAACGTGATCAAAGGGTGACAGTGTCTGCGGAATTGCATGTGCGAAGCCATGGCCGGTTCAATGCAGGGGATTTCCCTGGTGATCCGTGCGCCGCGCGATCCGGGAGCTGGCCGTACAATCGCTGCGACTGTTGAAGTTATCGAAATTGGCACGAGCGTTACTTTGCACGGAATCGGAACAACCAGAATGGTTTGCGCTGTTGACGCATTCGCACGAGTCACCGGCAATTGACTAGCAGCAGTTTCAAAACCGCTCTGTGGTGTCACTGCTGGCTTGCCCAGCATTGCTGAATCTGCACAACGGCACTGCTAGCGAGCTAGCAGTGGCACCCCGAAATCACCGCCGCGAGGTTTTTGAAATTGCTTTTACAGGCCTGAGACGACGCAATCCGCCGAGTTTGACGTCCGTCGACCGCGCTAGCGGAGCGAACCGCGCGGCCCTTATCTTGGCACGCCTGCGGAGCCCAAGCGGTGGCAACCTGACCGCGCGGCGGGGCGGCGATCGTCGGGGGCCTGCTTAGAACTCGAAATCCAATCGCAGGCCGTAGATGTTCGTGGCGCTGCGGCCCACGGTCGCGTCGTCGAGAAATGCGCGGATGTAGTTGAACTTCACCCGGGCATAGGCGCTTAAGTACCAGTTAACGCCGAAGGTGAAATCGTACAGATTGTTGCCCAGGATGTTCTTGTCATTGAGTTTGATCCGCGAAAAGCGCGTGGCCAACTCCCAGGCCCCCTTGCCCATGATGGGGCCGCCGGGCGAGCGCACCAGAAAGAAAGGGCTGTAGGGCACGACCGTGCGATGGATGCCCATCGTGCGATCGTAGGGCCGGCTTTCGCCCGTCAGGATGTAGCTGAGCTGCACCATAAAGGCGTCGAAGAACAGGTTTTCTCCGGTGATCTGGTCCACTGTTGAGCAGGCGTATTCCGACTGCACGGAGAACGGGCCGTTGATCCACGCGAACTCCGCGTCGAAGAGCTGGAAGCTGTGCGCCGGAATGTTGCCGGTGTCGACGAAGATGGGCGAGAAGTTACTGGTGCCTTGGGGCTGCTGAATGCGGATTTCGGGCGAGTTGCGAAAGCGAACCTGGTCGCGGTACGCGTCGCGATAACTGTAGCAAGCTCCCACGTGCATGTAGTACCGGCCGTCGCTCGGCTCGTCCCAGTACACGAGGTGCGTGCCGCGCATGGTCAAGGCCTGGCCGCTGTCGAACGAGTCGTTGCCGGCGTTGTCGCTGTTGGTGCGGAACGTGCCGATCTGGTAGCAGGTGGTTTCTTCCTCGTTGGTGCCATAGCTCATCACGCCCAGGTTTCGCGCCGGGGCGAACGTGTCGACGAGCGAACGCTCCATGAACGTGTTGGCCCTGTTCTGCGTGACGCGCTCCAGGCTGAACGGCTCGAAGTAGTGTCCGGCCCGCATGCGCTGAAAGATTGGCACTTCGCGCTGTTCCAGAAAGCAATCGAGCAAGCTGGGCTGCGGGGCGAGCGAAAAGTCGACGCCGAAGGCGTAGTAGAACACTTCGAACGATTTGCCCTGCATGACGAGACGGGTGCGGCGGAAGTCGGAGCTGTCCTGAAGATCGCCCACCGACGCGATGCCGACGGGATCCTGGCCAAACCACACGCTGTCGACTTGCACTTGCCCGCCAAACTGCAGGGTCGGTTTGCCGGGCGGCAAATAGCCCACGGGCTTCTGCCGCTCCTGGAACTCGTGCCACTCCTTCTCCAGGACATTGAATCGCTCGTCGAGCGAATCCATGCCGGCGCCGCCGGCCGGCGCCGCTTGCATGTGTGCGGCAGGCTGCACGGCGTCGACCGCCGGCAGACGCTGCGTAATCGGTTGCGCCGCCGGAGCGGCACCTGGAAGCGCCTGCGGCGGGCCGGCCGCCACGATCGTAGACGCAGGCGGCACGGAGTCGGCAGGACCTGGCTGTGGCGGATCACTCGCGCGCGCGCTGCCGGACGCCAGCGCGCAGGCTGCGACAGCGGAGTAGATCAGTTGCTTCAGCCGGCGGGTCATGATGCTCAGCGGACGGCCAACCGCGCGTATAGCGAGCGCGGCACGCTATCATCATCGACCCCCTACAACCGCCACTTGCGATAAAGTCAGCGAAATCGGCAACGGGAACCCAAGATGCGCATCTTTCCACAGGCGGCGGCACTGCTAGCGTAGTGGGGAGCAGCAGTTGGCGGCGCCGGCCGAACGGGGGGCGCGCTCGGTCAACTGCCGGATGTGGCCGAAGTGGCCGTGGCCGGGCGGCCTTGCAGCTGACGCGTCTTGGCGAGCAACTCTTTGTAACGGGCCACAAGCTCCGGCCCGCTCAGCTTGGGGCTGAGCACCAGCGTGGCGCTCAGCAATTGATCGGCCTGCAGCGCCTTCTGCGGATCGTTCGACTTGAGCGCGTCGATGAACAAGCAATTGGCGGCCTGGTAGACGACCTCATAGTACTCGGGTGGTTTGCGCGGCAGGCGGGCCAGCCGCGTGCGCAACAGCGTCCAGTGCCGCACGGCATCGCCCATGCGGGCCGGCTGTTCGTCGGCCCAGCTTTGCAGCACGCGCCCTTTTTCCATCAACGGCTCGAGCGCGTTGGGGAACTTGTCGATCAGTTTGTTCACCTCGATCAGCGCGTCGTTGTATTGGCCCTTCTGGCGCAGCAGGCCCACGAGCTGCGCCTGAATGCGGGTGAGCGCGGGTCCGTTGGACTGCTTGAACGGGGCATCGCTTTCGCCGCGTGTCAAAATGGCCTGATACAGATCGCGCGCGACGTCGGCCTGGCCCAGTTCAGCGGCCGTGTCGCCCACGAAGATCAGCGCGGCCAGCGTGTTTTGTTTGCGCGCCGCCAAACGTGGGACTGCTTCGGCGGCAAGTTTCTTGCGGGCAGTGGCGACCGTTGCCGCGGCGGCGCTTTGCGTTGCGTCGGCAGCCGTGCGCGCCTCGATCACGGCGGCCTCGCTCTGCTTCCACGCGTCGACCAGCACTTTGAACAGCGTGTTGAGCACGCCGTTGACGGCGGGGGTATCATCGCCCAATTCGGCCACCAGGGTGGCCGTGGCCGCCACCTGTTCGAACTTTGCGCTGGCGGCGTCGGCGCGGGCACTGGCCAAGAGGATGCGCAATTGATTGTTGTCGAGCGGCTTGGGTTTAGCCTGGCGTACCGCGGCCGCCAAGGGCTCAATCAGCGCCGCCGCTTCCGCCGCCTGGCCGGCTTCGAGCTGCACTTCGGCGAGCAAGAGCTGCGCGTCGGTCACCTGGTCCGCCGCCGCGGGAGTTGACTGGGCCGGTTGTTGCAAGTGATCGAGACTGGTGCGCAGCTGCTGTTCGGCCGTGGCACGCTGGGCGGCCAGCGCGGAGTTTTGCACGGCGGCCCCCGGCCGGCTTTTGGCAATCAGGTAGCGCCGCCAATTGGTCTGGCCGGCCAGGAACATGGCCGCGCCATAGCGCAGCGAGCGGGGATTGACTTCTTCGAACGCGGCGGCGGCCTGATCGAGCTCGCCGCGCACCAAACTGGCCTGACCGAGCGCGATGCGGGCGTCGTCCGCTTCGGCCTTGTCGGGCCAGCGCTTGAGAAGTTGCGCCGCCAGGCCATCGAGCCGGGCGAGCGCTGTCGGCTTGTCCTCGGCACGCGCGTAGAGGGCCAACGCGGCGGAGACACTCAAGGCGGCCGCTTGCGGGGCCAAGGCGCCAGCGGGCCGTTGTTGGACCAGCCGCTCGGCCGTGGCGAGCGATTCGTCGAACTTGCCGCTGGAATATTGCGCTGCTGCCAGTTGATAGCGGGCCCGATCGAGGCGAGTTTCCGCTTCGGCCACGCGCTGGTTGTCGGTGGCCGAGGTTTTCAGTTGCAAGGCCCGCTCGAACAACGCGGCGGCCGCCGGCCAATCGGCGTTCTGCGTCGCTTCGTCGCCGAGCGCCAGGGCCTCGTCGAACGTTTTGGCGGTCGCCGGATCGACAGCGGCGCTCGCGCCGGGCGTATGCTGTCGGCGCAGCAGGATGGCCTCCTGCTGATACTCGCCGCGCACTTTGCCGATATCGGCCAGCATGGCCAGCGCGGCCTGCGTGACGGTGGATTTTTGCGAGCCGGAGAGTTCGCCGGCTCGGGCCAGGTTGGCCCGGGCCACTTCGAGCATGACGCCTTGATAGCCGTCGAACTTGCGCCACACGCGGCGCAGTTCGAGCCAGGGCTCGGCCTCGGCCAGGAAGGCAGCCGGGCCGGCCTGCCGCTTGATCACGAGCAGGCGGTGGTACTGCGCTTGGGCAAAGAGCGGTTCCACGCCGCTTTCGCGCTCGCGGCCATCGGGCGAGATGGCCAGCACCTCATCGTAGATGTCGAGCGCGAGTTGATCCTGGCCCAGCTCGTCGACGGCGCGACCGTGCCACAGGTGGGCGTGCAGGCCGACGAGACTCTCGCGATAGGATTGAAACACGTCGTCAAACGCCTGGGCAGCGGCCTCGAGCGATTGCTTGCGCTGGGGCGCTTGCAAATCGGCATAGGACTGGCCGGTGAAGAAATCGAGCTTCGCGCTTTTGAAGCGGCACTCGAGCCAGGCGAACTCGGCCTCTTCGAGCGCGGCTTGCTGATCGCGCTGCCGGCGAGAGGCGTTGGCCGCGGCGCGCGGACGGCGGTCGCCCGCGACGCCGGCGGCCTTTTTGAGCCGGGTGTAGGTTTGCAAATAGCGCTCGGTGGCATCCACGAAGCGCGGCCTGGCCGCGGCAAAGTCTTCGCGCGCCGCGGCGCGCAGTTTTTCGCGCTGCGCCGGGTCTTTGGTCGCTGCGGCCTGCCGCAGGCGCTCCAAGCCGCGGTCGAGCGTCAGATCGCCCCAGGACTCCATGGCGCGGGCCACTTGCGGATGATTGGCATGCTCCTGGAGGAACTTGTCGAGGTGCTCCTGGGCCTTGGTCATGCGCGTGGCGGCCTCGGTGGCATTAAAGGCCTCGGCCACGGCCGCGCGATAACTGCGAGACAATTCCAGGTCGTAGGTTTCGGCCAAATCCTGGGGCAGGCGGCCGCTGGCGCGCAATTGCTCCAGATAGGCGATGGCCACTTCGCCGTAGCCACGGTCTTGCGCCGCATGGAGAAATTCAACCGCCGGTTCTGCGGCGCGGGCAAGCGCCGCCCAGCCGGCCAGCAAGAGCCAGACAACGGCGAGCAAGCGAGGTGCGAAAGTTGGCATGGCCGGGCCCTCGCTCGCGCTGCGGGCTGGTGTCTATTGGCGCGCCGGCACTGGCGACGCGGCGGAGGTCACCTTCACGGAGTCCGCCGGCTCTTCCGCTTCGTCCAGCTTGTACAACGGCAGATAGCGATAGTATACCTCGAGGGTCAGGCAGCAGAGGCTGGTGACCATGATCCGCCCGCCTTGGTCGCGCCAGGGATCGGGCTGGGGCTGGTGCGGATCCCAACTGCCGGCGGCACACCCTTCTTTGACTTGCGTGTCGATCAGCACGCGGCGCATCTGCCGATTCCACGTATCCCACTGGGGTCCCGGCACGTTGTGCATTACTTGCGTGGCGTAGTACCAGTAGTACGTGTCGCGCGCTTTGATATCGGGCAGCCGCGCCATCAAGTAGCCGATGCCTTCCTGGATGGCCGGGTCGTCGCGCTTGGCGCCCAGATATTGCGTGCACAACAGTCCGACGGAGGTCATCGAGGGGCGCTCGGGCTGCTCCAGGTTGTACGAGAACAGGCCCTTATTTGGACCTTTGGCCACCAGCTTCAGCCACTTGTGCGCGCCCTCGATGGCTGCCGGGCTGACCTCCAGGCCGGCCATTTGCGCGCTCTTGAGCGCCATGACTTGCCAGCCGACGACCGAGGTATCGCCAATCATGTACTTCGGCGGCGGTTCGTAGTGCCAGCCGCCGGTAGCGGGAATCTGCGCAGCCTCGATGAAACGAATGGCGCCTTCCGCCGCGATGCGCAAGCGCGAGTCCTTGGTGAGCGCATACGCTTCGCAGAGCGTGATGGCGCACAGGCCGTGGGAGTACATTTGCGTGTGCAATGCGGCGGAGCCGTGGAGATCGCCATTTTGTTTTTGCTGGCGGATGAGCCATTCGAGCCCCAATTGGACCGTGCGGCGGTAGGGGCCTTTGGTGTTTTGCGTTTGACCGGCCGCCAGAAACGGCAGCAGCGCCAAGGCCGTTGCGCCGGTGTCGCTCTGCACATTGCCCGGTCCGGTGCAGGCGGTTCCGTCGCAATGTTGCACGAAGCCGCCCAGTCCCCAACTGCCGTCGGCATTTTGATGGCGGGCAAACCAATTGAGCGCGGCGGCGACGGCTCGCTCGCTGGCCTTGGTCCCGCCGTAGCCGCCGATCATGGCGCGGCGCGAGTCCTTGTCGCCGCGGGCGCCAAAGCCGCTGCCTTCGCCGCCGCTGCCGATGCCGCGGCCGGAGCCGCTGGCGGCCAGTCCGCCGCCGCGCACTGCCGGGCCGGGACCGAGCGCCTTGATATCGAACTGATCGAGCCCGCCGATGCCGCCGGAGGGCGCGCCGGCCGAGCCGCCGCCGGCCGTGGGATCGGCCGCGTCGCCCGGCTCGTTGCTGGCTTGCATGACCGGCGCATCGACGAGATTGAGCGTGTCGGTGGTCAGTTCCGTGGGCTCAAGCGGAGTTTCGCCCACGTCGAAGTGATCGAGCGCCGGTTCATTGATGCCGGTATCGACGTCGGACTCGAACGAGGGCGCTTCGCCCTCGGGGCGCGGCGCGGCGACGGTGCCAATCAGCAGCAGCACGCCCGACAGCACCACCACGTGGCCCACGGTGCTGGCGGCCCACCACACGCCGTTGGTGGCGAGCCAGCTTTTCGTGGCGCGCAACGACTCCATTGGGCCGGGGATCTGGCGGATGAGCGACTTGAAATCGAACACGCCGATAGTCTCTGGGCAAACCGAATCACCTGCGACGCTCTGGCGAGCGCGGCAGGCCGGGATGTGACGGATCAGTGCCGGACGGGCAGCTGCATCCGGCTGGGCCGCCAGCCTGCCGAACGCCGCGCCGCGGGAGCGCGTGGTGCCAAAATCGATTATCCACCGTCGTGCGGCGCGGGTCCAGTTATTTCCCAGGGTGGCAGGCCGTTGCCGGACGTGCGGGCTGCGCGCGGGTGGCCGTTTTCATCGGCGCCGGCCTGTTCTGCGTCGCTCAACCAGGCTTCGACCTGTTGCGGATCCGTGCGACCGGTAAGTCCGGCCCGGTCGCTGCGGCGGCCCGCGGCCAGCCTCCCAACGAAGCGCACCACCAACAGCGCTGCCAGTCCGGCCGCCAGGTACCAGGTCCAGGTCCATCCCTCGTCGCGCGCCAGCGCGCTGCCCGCGCTGGGATGCCACACCAGCCGGCCGATCAGCAAGGGCGAGGCCAACATCTCGCCGCGATGGTCCTCGTAGCGCAAGAGCTTGAAGAAGTAGCCGACGAAGGTGGCCTCTTCCGCAATGTTCTGGCCCGTGGGCATGCCCGGCGGCAAGTGCGGCACGACGAGCCAATACCAATAGGGCTGCGAGTCGTTGTTCCAGCCCCAAACTTCCGAGACGCTCTTGAGGCCCAGGGGGTTGTCGGCCAGATCGCGGGCGTCGGCCGTTTGCTGCAAGTGAACGCGCAGCCGCACGAGCTTGCCGCGCCATTGCTCGGGATGTTCGTACAGCTGCTTGAAGGTGACATCGCGACGGGCGCGGGCTAACAACGCCTCGGTCGACTGATGTTCTTCCCAAGCCATCAAGCGCCAATAGGCCGCCATCTCTTCGCTACGCAGCGGCGCCTTGTCGGTGATGGCTTGAAACTCTTCGCGCGCGGCATCCAGCTCGTCGGCATCGAGATCGGTGGGACCGCTGGTGGGCGGCTCGGGAGCGGCGACGTTTTCCTGCGCCGCGAGGTCGGGCACCGCGTCGGCCGGCTGTTCGGGCCCGGCGTCCGGCACGAGCCAGCGCCAGGTCTTGGGATTGCGGGCCACGTCGATCAACATCACCAGCACGCCCAGCATGATGAGCATGGTGAGCAAGCGCGGCAATTCGGCGCCGCGAAAGAACTTGTTCGCGGGACGATCTCGCAGGCGACGCATGGGCGACGTAATTCCCGGGACAGCGGCGATTGAACGCGGCAGCTGAATTATACCGCGCCGGCGGCGCCGATCGCATCGCGCGTTCGTGGGGTCCCCGGCGGAGACGGCAATTCAGCTAATGCGAGTGAAAATGACCCACGCAGAGCCGTGGCTGCCCGAGGGTCTTACACTTCCACGCGGCGCCAGCCGCCGGTGAGGAAGCGGGCCACGATGAGCAGGCAGCGCACGATCACGTCGGCCGCCATGGCCAGCCAGGCCCCTTGCACGCCGAAGCTCCAGTATTGCGTCAGTGCCCAGGCGAGCGGCAACCGCACGACCAGAAAGCCGACGAAAGTGAAGGCCAACGGCCAGCGCGTATCGCCGGCGCCGCGCAACGCTCCGGTCAGCACCTGCATCAGGCCCAAGGCCGGCAGCGCGATGGCGATGATCCGCAACAGTTGCGGCGCCACCGCGGCCACGTCGTCCTGATCGGGCCCCAAGAACCAATCCACCAACAGCGGTGCCTGCAGATAGAAGAGCAAGGCCACGCCGCACAACATCGTGCCGCTGACGGCGCAAGCCGTGAGCACGCTGCGTCGCGCCTGGCGATAGTCGCGGGCACCGAGATATTGTCCGGCCAGCGTGGCCGCCGCGAGTTGAAAGGCATAGCCCGGCAGGTAAGCCAGCGACTCCACGCGAATAGCGACACCATGGGCGGCGGCAGCCACCGTGCCCAGGCGATCGATCATCGACAGGAACACCAGTTGGCAGGAGGTGATGGACAGCGTGTCGACTCCGCCCGGCACGCCGATGCGCAGGATGCGGCGCATCAGATTGGGGTCCGGGCGCAGCAGGCGGCGCTCGATGCGCAGGCCCGAGCGTCCGCGCAGCAGCACCACCAAGGGAATCATGCCGCCCACAAAATGGCCGCAGGAGGTGCCGATGGCCAAACCGTCCCAGCCCATCTCGGGCAGCGGGCCAACGCCCAGCAAGAGCGACCAGGAGAGGGCGATGTTGACGGTGTTGACCATGATCATCGAAAAGAGTCCGGTGACCATGTCGCCCGCGCCGCGCAGGCAGCCGATGCCGACGGATTCGCACATCATCAGGGGCATGACGGCGATGAGGTAGTAGAGATAGCGGGTGGCGAGCGTTTCTGATTCGCCGTGCAACTGGAGCGCGCCGGCCAGGTGATTGCCGGCCAGCAGACCTACCGTGGTGAAGGCCGCGGCCAAGATCGCCCCCAGGACGTAGGACTGGTTGACCACGCGATTGGCCTGCAACCAGTCTTGCGCGCCGACGAAGCGCGCGGTCATGGCCACGGCGCCGATGGCCACGAAAGAGAACAAGTTGGTGAACAGCCACAGCACATAGCTGATCATGGTCATGGCGGCCAGATGCTGGGGACCGAGGTAGTGGCCGGCCAGCAGCGTGTCGGAAAAGCCGACCAGCATGACCAACAGCTGTTCGGCGAGCACGGGCCAGACCAGGCGCGCCAGCGGGCGGAGCGTTCCGCGAGATTGGGTGACGACGACACTCACGCGAGACCTGACAGGCCGGCGGTCGGGACGGTACGGCGGACGCGAGACGCGGGAGTTGCCAGCCGAGTTGGCTCGGCGTCACCGCCGCACGAGGGCAGGTTAAACGGCGCTTGCGCAGGGTGTCAACGGCGCGCGGCGAAGGGCCGCATTCGCGGGGAAACGCACGGAAAATCGCCGCGCCGGTTGACTTGACACGCAGGTGCCGCTCCACTAGAGTTGCCGATGGTCGGACCGCCAGAGCAATCGATCGAGCGCACTGGCGCCATGCGTAATAATTTCTTAACTCGACCCTTTTCTCGTCGGGCCCTGACGGCAGCTTTGGCGGCCTTTTTTGGCTGCGTTTCGCTGTTTGGCCAGGCGCTGCACTGCCTCGTCGGGCACGCTTATCATGGCGGTCCGTCGGCGGTGGCCTGCGCGCATCACGGCCTTCCCGGGCATGCGGCGCATGCTCACGAGGCGCACGCGCACGACGCCGCTGGCAATGCCGCCGAGCATGCTTGCCATGACGCGCACGCGGGTGCTGACCACGACCACGAAGCCTGCTCTGAGTTGAGCCTGGCCGCGCGCCAACGGGCGCATGAGGATGGCGGCGAGGCGAAGCTCATCGCGCGCCCAGCGCACGACGAGCACACTTGCCCGATTTGCGACTTTTTCGGCCAGGCGCAGCGGATTGCGGAAGCGCGGGCCGCGGACCTCGAAGTCGTCTTTTCTCCTCTGGCGCCCCTGGCGGAACCGTCGCGCGCGACGGTGTTCGGCGGCGTCTATCAATCGCGGGCACCGCCATTCGGCGGCGCCATCTTGTAACGCCCGAACGTCACGCAGACCGGTGCGTCGTTGCGCAAACCCTGCGCACGCCTGCGCCGCGCGAACCGTTCGTGGCTGAATTCAGCTACCAGGAATCCCCCGGCCGAGCCGGGGGCTGAACGACGCCAAACGCATGCTCACGCTGCCGTGAGCATTGCACACGGCTAAAGTCTGGCGAATTCCGCTACGGAGAAGAATTCGATACGCGTCGCTCCGCTCCGTGCGCTTTGCACGAGCGATTGAGCGGTCCGACCAAACCGCGCTCGCGCGGCGCCGGAGCGGAGTGTATTCGAAAGAGGGATCAGGGCTAGGGAATAGGAAATAGGGATTCATGAACGCGCGCAAGGGTTTCACGCTCGTCGAGCTGCTGGTGGTGATTGCCGTGATGGGCGTGTTGGTTGGATTGTTGTTGCCGGCCATTCAAGCGTCGCGCGAGCAGGCGCGGATTGCAAACTGCGCGAGCAATATGCGGCAAGTCGGCTTGGGGATGCTGCGCTTTTGCGACGCGCACCGCGGCAATTGGCCGAACACGACGCACACCGTCGAACCCGATCCGGTGACCGGCAAGTACACGCAGGCCTGGGTCTACACGCTGGCGCCCTATTTGGAGGACGTGGAAGCGATCCGCATCTGTCCCAGCGACCTGGCCGGGCAGCTGCGGGTGTTGGGCAAGGGCACGAGCTACACGATGAACGGCTACTTGTCGAAGGAGGCCAAGCCGGCGTTCGAGAACTTGCGGAAGCTGCCGGCCACGCATCGCGCGATCGTGGCCTTCGAACTGGCGGAGATCAAGGACAAAGGCGCGCTGACCAGCGGGAATCCACAGGATATCGACCTGTTCAACGATCACGTGCACTCGTGGAGCTGGTTCGCAACGTCGAACATCAACGCCGGACTGGTGATGACCGCAATCTCCAACGAAGTCGCGGTCGACCGGCACCACGGCACATCGCATTTTTTGTACGGCGACGGTCACGTCGATCTGATCTCCAGCGAACAGGTCGGCCGCTGGGCCGCCGAAGGCTTTAATTTCGCCAAACCGGAGAAATGAGCACAGAAGTGAAGGGCAGAGAGACGACCGGGGCCGTGACCGCGGTCGCGGCCCGGCCACGGCGCCCAAGAAACGTGTTGCAACAAACTCTGTGAACGGGAGGGCCGCTCATGCGCTACGACAGCAGTTAACCATCCCACGATCAAGTCGAGGGAAGGCGCACCGTGTTTGTGTGCGCCGTCTCGCGCCGCGCAAAAGCATTCCGGGGAAAGCAGTCGCGTAGCAGACTTGATTCGACCAACCCATGTTTGAAAGGTATTGTTTCCATGCGAACGAGCATTGTGAGAATGGTGGTGATTGTAGTTTTTTCGGGTTCGGCGGCGGCGCTGGCCCACGAGGACGTCGTGCCCTATGGGTTCGGCGGCAAGATTCTTACCGGCGGACACGACGATGTGCTGGCGACGGACAACGTCAGCCAGCAGGTGTTTGGCTACGATTTTGGCGAGGACCCGGGCGATCCCTACATCATTGGCGATCCGGGCTTCAACAACGGCGCGTTCGGCATCGGCGTGTATCCCAACAACGGATTGCTGCCGGTTAATTTTACGCTGGGCTTCGACGTGGTCAGCAACCTCCAGTACTGGGATGGACTGGGGGGCGTTTCCTTCGCCGCTGCCCCGGCCGACGTGCTCTTGGGATTGCGGCGCAGCAGCAGCACGGTGCTGATCGACGGCGCCGGCGGCCAAAGCGGCACGGTGCCGACCATCGGCAGCACGGGTGCGGCCGGACGCCTGCACGTGCACCTCGAGTCGCAATTGCATTTCACCGACGCGACAGATCCGACGGCGCCCAATGCGCCCGAAGGCATCTACCTCGTCGGCTTGCAACTGAAATTGCCCGGCTCGGGCCTGGCCGATTCGGATCCGATCTACTTCGTCTACAACAACGGACTGGACGAGGAAGTGCACGACGAAGCGATCGACTGGGTGCAGGTCAACCTGGTGCCGGAGCCGGGTGCCTGGCTGCTGGCGCTGTCGGGCGTGGGCGGGCTGGCGCTTATTGCGCGCCGTCGCCGCGAAGTGCACCCCCGCGGAGTACATCGCCGCGGAGTACCTCGTTGCCCAGTGCGCGCCTAGCTGAACTGGCAAGAGTTCAGACGTGGTTTTCCAAGTGCGCAAAAAGTCCCGCGGCGGAGCCGGGACTGCACAACGTGCGGCAAGTGCACTGGCAAGATGCCAGTGACACCTTGTGCCATTAAGTGACCCCGGAATGCGGTCCGCGACTGGCGATGCGGTCGGACATCACAGTCGCGGGCCGCGGCGTGCGCCCGCTACGGCACATGGAATGTGCCGGCTGCGATGCGGCTGGTCGGCGGAGCCTGTCCGAATCCAACTGAACTCTGGCGAATTCAGCGATCGGCCACGGCAACGACCGTCAGGCAAACAGCTCGGAGATGACTTTGCCGCCGGCGGCGATTTTCATCGGCCGGCCGTTGCGGCTGGTGAAGTTGGTGTCGAGCGAGATGCCCAGCGCTTTGCACACCGTGGCCATCACGTCTTGCGAAGCGTAGGGCTCGGTGTCGACGTCGGTGCCGTCGGCCGTGGTGCGGCCCACGGCGATGCCGCCCTTCATGCCGGCGCCGCCCAGGACGACGCTCCAGCTGCGAGCCCAGTGGTCGCGGCCGCTGGTGCCGTTGATGCGCGGCGTGCGGCCGAACTCGCCCATCCAGATGATCGCCGTGTCGGCCAGCAGCCCGCGCTCGTTCAGATCATCGACTAGGGCGCTGGCAGCTTTGTCGAGCTCGGGCAGCTTGTTGTTTTCGAGCGTGGTGAAGTTGTTGTTGTGCGTGTCCCAGCCGCCCAGGTCTACTTCCACAAACGGCACTCCCTGCTCGACCAGGCGGCGGGCCATGAGGCAGCCGCGGCCAAAGCCGGTGCGGCCGTACTTGTCTTGCACGGCGGCGCTTTCCTCGCGGACTTTGAATGCGGCCAGTTGTTTGCTGGTCATCAGGGCCACGGTCTTGTCGAGAATCTTGGCGTGGTTTTCGGCCGAGGGGCCGCGATCTTCCTGAATGAAGCTCTTTTCCAGCGAAGCCAGCATGTGCATGCGCTGGTAGAGCCGGTCGGAGTTGATGCCCATCTTCAGGTTGCGCACTTCGCCGTTGGAGTCGACGACGTAGGGCGCGTAGGTCATGCCCAAAAAGCCGGGTCCGACGCTGCCCCCGCCCACCGCCACGAACGGCGGAATCTCCAGGCCCAGCTGCTGCGTTTGTTCTTCCAGCATACGGCTGACCACGGCGCCATAGCTGGGATGTTCGATATTCGGATCGGGCACGTAGCCGGTGTGCATGTAGTAGCGGCCGCGGTTGTGGTCGGCCTCGCGCGTGCTCATCGAGCGGACGATCGCCAGGTGGTGCATTTGCTTGGCCAACAGCGGCAAGTGCTCGCAGATTTGCTCGTTGCCTGACGTGGCGATCGGTTTGAACGGTCCGCCGGTGGGCGCGCCGGGCTTGAGATCAAAGATGTCGATCGTCGACGGGCCGCCGCCCATCCACAGCATGATGGCCGACTTGTGCCGCTTCTTCAGATCTTCGGCGTTGGCTCGCAATGCGTGCGCAAACGACATGGCCGGCCAGGCCATGGCCGAGGCGCCCGCCAGGTGCGCGAGAAAGTGACGGCGGGACATGCCCGAGGGGAGGAGCGGCGTCATGGCAGGAGTCGTGGGTTAGGGGTCACGGGGTTAGGGTCAGAGAAGTTGTCAGACACGGGGTGCCTGACCTACGGAAACTGAATTCTGGCGAATTCAGCTACCAGGAAAATTGCGTCAATGGTTGAGGATGAATTCGTTGCTGTTCAGGACGGCCCAAAAAATGTCTTGCAGCGCTGCGGCGGCGTCGCCGCCGCGGGCGCGGAGCAGTTCGTTGGCCAGGGTGACTTCGCGGGCGGTCGGGCGACGGGCCACGGCGGCCAGGTACAGGCGGTTGATCTTTGCCGCGTTGCTCATTTTGCTGTCGCTGGCCAGCGTATGCAAGAAGCTTCCCTTGTCGATGCTGGTGGCTTTGTTCATCAGGTCGCCGTTCATCATCATCAGCGTCTGGGGAATCGTACCGTCAAAGGTCGTGGTTTCCTCGTTGTCGTCGGTGCCGAAGGCCACGGCGAACTGGCTGAGCCACTCGCGCTTGGTTTTCTCGCGCTCCTCGTAGGTGGTGGCCGTGTTCTGGGCGGCGCTGGCCACGAGCAGCGATTCGTACAGCTCTTCCGCGCGCATCTGCCGCAGGTAAAAGCGGCTGAAGCCGGGCTTCTGGCCCAAGCTCGGATCGTCTTGCTTGTTGCGAGCGACGCTCTTGCTCGACAGCCCGTACGGCTCGCTGAGCACGATCCAGCGGATGAGTTCCTTCAGATGGTAGCTGTGGCTTTTGAACTCACCGGCCAAGGCCGACAGCAGCTCCGGATTGGTGGGCGGGTTGTGCGGGCCCATGTCGTCGATGGGCTTGGTGAAGCCGTAGCCCAGGAAGTGGGCCCAGAGGCGGTTGACCAGCGCTTGGGGCATGGTCTCGTAGCCGACAATGAGCTTGGCCAACTCGGTGCGCCGGTCGACGTCTTGCACAAAGCCGCTGGAGCTGGGCAGGCGCGTGCCGTCGACAAAGACAGGATAGGCGGCCTTCGAGATGCCGTTGCGCAGCTCGTAAAACAGCACGGCCTCTTCGGGCGCGTTGGTTTCGCCGGCGAAATCCTGGTTCACCAGTTCCACCGCGTCAATATCGCGCCCGCGGCCAAAGCGGCGCAGGGCCCGCGTCTGCCGGAAAAACGCGTTGAGCTCCCAGAACTGGTTTTGCTTCCAGTTGTTGAACGGATGGTTGTGGCACTGCGTGCACTGCACCTGGATGCCGAGAAAGACTTGCGATGTTTTGGCGGTGGCCTGAACACCGTTGTCTTCGAGATTGCCGCTCAGAAAATTGACGAAGCCGTTGAAGCCCTTTTCGCCCGGCTTGTTCACCCCGGTGGCAGACACGAGATCGTAAACCAGGCGGTCATAGGGCACGTCGCGCTGAAAAGCGCGGCGCAGCGCCTGTTCCAGGCCCTGGCGATTGACCAGCGAGCGCGGATCATTGCCGCCGGTACGGCCGACGAGCACGTTGGTCCACAGCGTGGTCCAGTTGCGCGCATACTCTTCGACATATTCTTCACCAAGCAGTCGATTCACCAGCGCCGCCTTGCGGCCGGCGGCCGGCTCGTCGAGATAGCGCTCCAGCTCTTCGACCGAGGGGATGCGGCCGAGCACGTCGAGATAGACGCGGCGGCACCATTCGCCGTCGCTGGCGGGAGGCGAGGGGGATAGCCCTTGCGCGGTCCATTGCGCGCGGACGCCTTGGTTAATCAACGCCACTTGAGGTGGGACTTTATGCGAAGCGACCGCTGGTTTCGCGGCGAGGGGGGCACGCTCTTGCGCGATGGCCCAAGGCGCGATGACGCCCAGCAACACTGCGGCGTTAGAAACGATCTGGGCGCATTGGCGGGCGAAGCGCCTGGCGTACGCGGTGGTTCCCTGCGCAGTTGCCATACGGCCAGTCTGGTCGGCAAGCGGTCGAAGCTTCACACAACGCGGGGATCATCTTAATCCAAAGCGTCGGCAACAGGGGCGAGCGTTGGCGGCGAGGGCCGCAAAGAATCGCTCCACGTGCACTCAAAAAATCGTAGGAAATGTTCCTACTTATTGCACGCAGGACGGAAAGGGAAGCCGTCAGATGGGTGTATTATTTCGCAACAGTTGTTGCATTATGCTGTTGTATAATGCAACAGGCGAGCTGGAACCCCGGAATGCGTACAGGGTTCCAACTCGCCTTGATTGAACGGAAACTCGGCGCTGCTTCCTCGAATCACGGGCCGGCCTCGCTGTTCCAGTTCAGCCCGTAAGTCTCAGACTCCTAATGGTTTCCGTCGTTTTGTTGCCACCGCCTCTTCTGTAGCCGGCCCCGAAACTGGTCTCTTCTCTCTTCCGGCCCCGGTTCGCCGCACCTACTAAGCGGTGTGGGTGCCTCTCCCGTTCCGACAGACCCTAATGCAAAGGGCGCGCCAAAGACAGGTGGTGTGTGATTATGTGTGCAGGCCAACGCGGGAGAAGAACTTGTGCTTGCCCATTCGCTGCTGGCAGACGCGCCACTGGCCGGGTAGTGGGGGATTAAGCGTGTGCAGGTTTCGACAGCGGCTACTGGTCCTGCGTAGGGTCGAATAGCCTGACCTCGCCGGTGGTTACTGTTAGGTGGACCCCCGCCTCCGGGAAATAGCTTCGGAATCGTGGTAGGTCGGCCTCCGAATACAGAGTGTCATCCAAGAAAATCTGCGGCACGCATCGTGCGCGAACTAGTCGCAATCCGATTGGCATCTGATTCAACGGCGAGATTTCGTCAAAGAGGGATACACCCGGTAAGGTGAGCATGCGCTCACGCTGATTGGCTAGCCGGACATTCCAACCCAGCCAGCAGCCTGTAATGGTTACCAGGACGAACAAGGTCCGCAGGCTGAACCGGAACCAGCGGCGGTTGGGGGCAATGTCGCTCATTCCGCCATTGTAGCAGGGGCGGGGGTGTAACCGGCTTGTGACAAAAAGCACAATGTGTTAGAACCACTGGCGCGAAAACTGGTCCCCGCTTCCTGGGCCACTGGTCGGAATTTTCCCGGCCAGTGGCCCGCTATATTTGGATCCCAGCGACAAATAGATTACAATCGCCAGTCACGGATGCGGTAGCAAGGAAGCGCGACGGACGCAGTTTTCGCAAACGCTCTCCCGCCTCGCCATTTCTGGCCCACTCATCCAACTACCACCTAGCAGTGCCATGTTGCGCACTGGGGTCGCGTTGTCGATTGGCAGGGAGAACCCAAGCCATGAATGCGTTACGTGGTTCGCAGTCGTTGACGTATCAGGGGACCGTGATTCACTTCAACCGTCGCCGCATGGTCAATCTGACCGACATGTGGCGCGCGGTAGGCAAGCCCAAGAACCGCGATCCGGGACAGTGGATGCGGTTGCCCACAACCTCTGTGCTTGTAAGGTTTTTGGAATCAAACATGGGATTTTCCCATGTTTGGAAATCAACTCCCGGCAACAGCGGCGGCACCTGGGCAATCCCCAACCTCGCCGTGGCCTACGCCGAGTACCTGTCGCCGCGTTTTCATGCGTGGGCAACAGAGACAATCCTCGCCAGTCTGGAGGCTGCTGGTGCCCGCAATGGCCAGGTCGAACGATGGTTGCGCCGGGGCAAGGATCCGGGTTGGGTGCGACGGCGACTGGAGGGCATGCTCGCACGGAACAGTTTCACCGACACCCTGAAGGATCACGGTGTGGCCGAGTTTGGGTATGCCGAATGCACGAATGCAGTCTACCGGAAGTTGTTGGGTAACACTGCCAAAGAGCAGAAGCTATCCCGCGGGCTGCCCGCAAAGGCGAATCTCCGCGACCACCTCACGAGCCACGAGCTGGCCGCCCTCGGATTCTCAGAGTCCCTAGCGGAACGGAAGATTGACAGCGGCAATTTGCAGGGCAACTACTTGTGTAAGGTGGCCTGCGAGGTCGCCGGCAATGCAGTTCGGCAGGTGATTGAGCAAGTCGACATCCGGCCGCACAGCAGGATCGGCCACGCCCAGCACCACGCCAATGATCGGCATGCCGGCTAGTTGCTCACCGCAAACAACCCCGTCTTTACCGGCGGGGTTTTTTATGCGCCGCACAACCCTAAATAAAAAGGGCCGCCCGACAAGGACGGCCCGTACTGGCAGAGACTCAAAGTTACCTATGCGCGCCCGTTGAACTTCGCGCGTTCGGCTAGCAGCCCTTGTATTTCCTCGGAAGTAGATAGCGTCTTGAGCGTTTGCTCAAGCAGCGTGATCGCCTCATCAGTTTCAGGGATGAACTTTTCCGAAGACTCCACGATCTTTTCTCGCAGTTCCAAGATATGGGGCACTGCGCGGACGCGATCCGCAATTGCACAATCAACAAGCGGGGTCCAGCGGACACCTTCTTCGTAGTACTCGGTGGTGTGTGATTAAGTGTGCAGGGGCGGGCGGCGGTCATTGAGGCGGCACGACTTCTGGCAACAGCAGATACGCGAGGATCGGCCCCAACACACAACCAAAGAACAGCAGCACCGCGACCGCTCCGATAGCCCAGTATCCCCAGCGCGGAAATTTAGGTCGCGGCACTTTTGTGGGTTCGTCGCTCATTCCGCCATTGTAGCAGGGGCGGGGAAGAACTTGTGCTCGCCCATACGCTGCTGGCAGACGCGCCACTGGGATCAACATCTTCTTTCTGACCGACCGCAACAAGAAAGACACCGGGCCAGGTGGTGGGTGATTAGCGTGTGCAGGCCGTTGCGGTCGGTAGTGCGTCGGTCGGTACTTGGAACTTTCCGTGTGGGATGAAAATTTGGCCGTGTGTGATTAGTGTGTTGCTCAGCGGGAGCGTTTGGCATGCGGTTTTCGCAGGTTCAGCCTGCGAACGACTGACTCTATGAGGAACCCTGCAAAAGCGCCGGCTATCGCGGAGCCTGCGGTCATCCACAATATCCGCTGCTCCATGAGGCCTGGCTCAGCCCATTCACGATCGGCAGCGTGGCGTGCCAAGTACTCATCGATTGCGAGCCAGCCGATGGCCGCGCCAATCAGGGCGCCGGTGACGAGAAACCAGAACCAGCGGCGCTTAGGGGCTTGCTCGCTCATTCCGCCATTGTAGCAGGGGCGCGTAAAAGAGCCCCGCCAAATTGCGGGGCGTTTGGAACGTTGCCACCCGGCCTCGCACGTTGCGAATCGGCGCTCAGGCCGTTTCGCGGAACTGGATCTGGTGCAGGCGCTGGTAGAGGCTGCAGCGGGCGACCAGTTGATCGTGCGTGCCGATGTCGGCGATGCGGCCCCCTTCGAGCACCACAATCCGGTCGGCCAGCGCCAGGGTGGCCAGGCGGTGGGTGACAATCACCGTCGTGCGGTGGCGAATGAACTGCTCCAGCACCTTGTGAATGAGCTGCTCGCTCTCGAGATCGATCTGGCTGGTGGCTTCGTCGAGAATCAGCACCGCCGGATCGCGCAGGATGGCGCGGGCCAGGGCGATGCGCTGCCGTTGCCCGCCCGAGAGACGCCCGCCGCCCTGACCGACGATCGTCTGATAGCCGTTGTCGAGCTTCTGCTCGATGAACTTGTGGGCGTGAGCCTGTTCGGCCGCGGCGATCACTTCGCCCAGGGTGGCGTGCGGACAACCGTAGCGGATGTTGTTGAGCACGGTGTCGTCGAACAGCAGCGTTTCCTGCGTGACGATACCGATCTGGCTGCGCAGCTCGCGCAGCCGCACGTCGCGCAGGTCGATGCCGTCGAGGCGAACGTGGCCGGACTTGGGATCGAAGAAGCGCGGGATGAGACTGGCCAGCGTGGTCTTGCCCGAGCCGTTGGGCCCCACCAGTGCCACCGTTTCGCCAAAGGGAATGCGCAAGTCGATGCCGTCGAGCACCGGTGACTGGGGCGAGTAGCGGAACGAGACGTGGTCGAACACCAGCTCGCGATGATGGCGATGCAGCGGGCGCGGGCTGGGCGGATCGCACACGGTGGGCTCGCGGTCGAGCATTTGATACACGCGATCGGCGGCGGCCGCGGCCCGCTGCAGTTTGTTGAACACTTCGGTCAAGCGGCGAGCCGGATCGCTCACGCCGGCCAGAAAGCCGTAGAACACCAGTAGCGAGCTGAGCGACAACGGCTGGTCGCTCATTTTGATGCCCCACAGGTAGTTCTGCTGGTTCATCACCAGGTATGCGCCAAACAGGATCGCCAGCGAAATCATGGCGATGCCCATCACTTCGGTCACGGGATTGATCATGCCATCGAACAGCGCGATGCGCATGCCTTTGCGGTAGCACATCTTGCTGGTCACGTGGAAGCGCCGGCGCTCATAGCGCTCCATGGTGAAGGCCTTGACGACTTTGATGCCGCCGAATGACTCCGCCAGGATGGCGTAGAGAGACGACATTTGCTCGAGCGCCTTGCGATTGGCGCGTTTGAGCGTCTTGGCGAGGTAGCTGATCAGCCAGCCGGTGGGCGGCGCAAGGATCAGCGACAACAGCAGCAACTGCCAGGAGATGTAGGCGGCGCCGGCAAAACAGGCCACCATCTTCAGCGGCTCGCGCACGGCACGGCCGAGCAGCGTTTGGATACCGTCGCCGACGCTGTTGACGTCGTGGGTAAAGCGCGACAGCAGATCGCTGGTGCCACTCTCGGTAAAGGTGGCCACGTCCATGCGCAGCGTGCGACGGAAGAATTGCTTGCGCAAGTCGAAGGTAGCCAGTTGCGCCACGCGATCGACCAAAAACGAACTGAGCGCCAGGAAGCTGTCTTTGATGATCGTGGCGGCCACCAGCGCCAGCACGAGCACGAGCAGCGTCTGAAAGGGGTCGGTCGGCAGGTAGTTGTGGATCAACGGCTGGAAGTATTCGAGCCGTTCGAGATGGCCGGCGGCCGCGGCGCGGCGCGATTCGGCGGTGGCGGCTGCGGCGCGCAGGTCGGCGGCAGCCTCGGGAGCCGCTGTCAGTGCTTGCTGATTGAATTGGGCAGCAGCAGCGGTCTGTTCGGCAATCTCAGCGCGTGACTTCTCGATCGAAACATCGACCCACTGATGCAGGCTTTGGTTGTTGCCTACGACCTCGACCAGCGGGAAGAGCACGCTGATGTTGCCGCCCCAGAGGGTCGCGACGATGAGCGCGCAAATGGTGGACGCGGCGACGGTCCAGCGATATCGCAGCGCCAGCCGAACAGATCGCGCAAAGTTGTCCATCCGTGATTGCTTTCCGGCGCGAGCTGCGAGTGAAAGAGAGTGCCGCGCGGCCGCTGGGGCTCCTTGCCGGGGCCGGCGCGTCTGAGTGCGCACCTTTTAGCAGAAGGCCGTTGCACGCGCCAAGGTGAAAGTGGTGCTGGCGCAGGGGCGCGGGGGAGGTGCTAGCGAGGCGCGGCCGCGGGTTGTGCCTCGTAGCGCAATCGTGCCGGAAGTGCCGCCCGTTCCTGAAGTAACGAATTGCTGAACTTTGCGGATTGTAGAGCCGATAGTCGTGGATAGGTAACAACAGCGCGGAGGGGGCGCGCCATGCGGATACGCCGCCCGCTGAGCGCAATCACTCCGGCCATTCAATGAAGCGGGGGCCTGACCCATCCGCACCCTTGCGCGGACGGCGCGAGGCAGCGCACGACCGCGAGAGAGAAAGGACATCGAGCGATCATGAAACGTTCTCTGTTTACCTTATTGGCCGTGACGGTGCTGGCGAGCAACTCCGGTTGCTGCTGCCTGGAACGGCTGTTCTGCTGGGGCTGCTGCGGCGGCACCTGCCCGTACGGACCGGCCTACGGCAACGAGGGACCGGGAGGCTGCAGCAGCTGCGGTTACTCGGGCGGCGGAGCGTGTGCCGATTGCGCCGCCGTGGGCAAGCGCAGCTACGGCCCGCAACGCGTCATGTCCGACGAGGCCGTCGCCGACGGCGAAGAAGTGTATGAAGGCGAGATGGACGGCGGCATGGCTCCCGGCGGCGGCATGGCCGGCGGCCCGGCCGGTCCGCGGGCGCTGGTCAACAAGCATCCGGGCAACGGACATCCGCTGGTGCGGCAGCGTCGCAACTCGGGCGGCGAATACGAGTTTGCAGCTGGTCCGCCATCGGGCGGCGTGACGTATCCCTACTACACCAACCGTGGACCGCGCGACTTCTTGGCGCGTAACCCGCGGGACATTGGTCCGTAGCTCAAAGTCAGACGCCGCGCAGGCCCCTTGCTCCGGCAGCGCGGCGGACAAGCGTACGCGAGCAACTCTCGCTCTTCGTTGGCCTAGGCTAAGGTGGGCCTGACCAACGAGTGCGTCGAGCGGTCTATTTGATCGAGCACGTGGGCCAGCCGTGAGTCATGCAACAGCGCATGCCCACGGCTGGCCTTGTTTTATTTGAGACTGAATCTCGTGCTGGGACGCGGTCGTTTTGAGACAGTGTCTCGTGGGCGATGGCGAGCGCGGAGTGCGGCGCGCAAATTGCACCAAATTGTCGCAATCAGCAGTTGCAGTTTTCGGCCGTTTCGGGTTTTCTATGCGCTGTCGCCCCAGGGGCGCGCACCCGATTCGAAACCAACATCCGCAAGGAGATAGCCATGTTTAGCGCAATGGTTCAAGACGCGATCAACGAACAGATCAACAACGAGCTGGCGGCGTCGTACACGTACCTGGCGATGAGCGCCTATTGCGAGCGCGAGAACTTCATGGGCTGTGCCAGTTGGCTGCGTCTGCAGAGTGCCGAAGAGTACGGACATGGCATGCGGCTGTTGGATTTTTTGTTGGCCCGGGACGGAACGGTGAAACTGAAGGCGATTGACGAACCGGTTTCGAAATACAAGTCGATCGCCTCGGTTTTCGAGCAAGGGCTGGCGCAAGAGCAAGAGACGAGCCAGGAGATCGACAAGCTGTACGAGCTGGCGATGAAAGAAAAGGCGTTCGCGGCACTCGTGGAGTTGCAATGGTTCATCACGGAGCAGGTGGAAGAAGAGAAGACGGCCCGCGAGATCGTGGCCAAGTTCCACTTGTGCAAGGACGATCCGTCGGCGCTATTGGATCTCGACCGCGAGCTGGGCGGGCGCTCGACGGCGGGTGGAGGTAAGTAAGCAGTCGCGGGCACGAGCACGCCGCCCAGGCAGGCCCTCTTGTGCCTGCGGCGTCTGGGCCACCCCAGCCAGTGCTGGCCGGCTGGAACTCACGTCAGATCGCGATATTCGCGGCGCGAGAAGACCACCGCGGCCAACAGCAGGCTGCCCGCGGCAATGCCCAGCAGGGCCCCGGTGGCCACATCCACACTCAAGGGCTCGAACCAGCGCGGGTCGGGCGGCGGCAATCCCTCGGGTGCCCCGGCGGCATACATGAGCGAGCGCCCGTAGTAGTTGACGGCCACCCGTTTCACAATGCCGGGCAGATTCCCCAGCAGCAATTCCATGAACAGCGAGTAGACCAGCGCCAGGATGGTCGAATGGCGAAACGACACGGCAAACAGATGGAACAGGCACACGTAGGCCAGCGTCATGTAGACGAGCGCGGGCAGATAGAGCTCGAAGGCGGTACGCCCCACGTCGCCCGCCAACCGGCATAAGAGCCAATAGCTGCCAATTACCAGCCCTATCACCAGCGGCAGCGTGGCGGTGAACTTGGCCAACAGGATCAAGGCCCGCGGAATGGGCCGCACCAGCAGGAACACCAGCGTGCGGTCCTCGCGGTCGCCGCCGACGCTGGCCGTGCCAAAGGCCAGCGCGCAGATCGGCACCACGAACGAGGCGAAGATGAGAATCACGAACTCGCTGAAATCCTTGAATTCGTCGCTCGAGTATTCGCGGCCATAGTGCCGCCGCAACACAAACAATAAGCAGCCGGCCAGCGGCAGGAGCACCATCATGGTGCTGGCCGAGAACAGCAGGCGGCGAAACGTGAGCGAGGCGAGGGTGCCCCAGGCGCGCAACAGGTTCATGGTCGCCCCTGCTGCAAGTAGTCGAACACCGCGTCGGCCCCCGCGTCGAGCGTCTGCATGCGCCGCACGGTGATGCCGTAGCGGGTCACGAGCTCGCCGACGAACGCAAAGAACTCGCCCGGATTGCGGGTGCGCACCACCAGCGAATCGTCGCGCATTTCCACGCCCTGCACGTCGGGATATTCGGCCAGCAAGGCGGCCAGTCGGCGGGCCGGCTCCGCCAGAATCTCGACGACCAGCGGCCGATACTTCATCAGCCCGCGCACTTCAGCCAGGGTGCCGGAAGCGATGATCCTTCCGCGCGAGGCCATCAGAATGGACCGCGCGAGCTGCTCGATTTCGACCAGGATGTGACTCGACACCAGGATGGTCTTGCCTTGATCGGCCAGGCGGAACAACAGCTCGTTGAGCTCGCGCCGGCCGCCGGGATCGATGCCCAGCATCGGCTCGTCGAGAAGCAACAGCCAAGGATCGTGCACCAGCGCCTGCGCGAGCTTGATGCGTTGCCGCATGCCGTGGCTGCAACCGGCCATGCGCCGGCCCGACCGATCGGCCATGCCCACTTCCACCAGCACGGCTTCGGTGCGGCGCCGAGCCTCGGCCCGCGCATAGCCGTGCAGGCGAGCCATGGTGTACACGAACTCGTAGCCGGTCATCTCTTCGTAGAAGTTGTTGATGTCGGGGCTGTAGCCCAAGTGGTGCTTGGCGGCCGTGCTCCAAGCATCGTGTCCGCCGATGCGCACCTGGCCGTGGCTGGGGCGCAATTGTCCGCTGGCCAGCTTGATCAACGTGCTCTTGCCCGCGCCGTTGGCTCCCAGCAGGCCGGTGATGCCGGGCCCGATGCGGCAACTGACGTCGTTGACGCCGATCACCGCGCCATAAAACTTGGTGACCCGATCAAACGTGAGCAACATGCGCTCGCCGGCCATTTGATGGGCCGGGAGATCGGCGTCGGCGTGAGTTCCGCTGGGGCGCTGCATGGTGAAGGCCGGGCATGGTTCGCGACGGGGCACCGTCATCGTATCGCGACCGGCAAGGGGCGTGCCAGGGGCGCAACGGGGGTGCACGGGGCGGGGACTCTTTGGCTGGTCGAAGTGCCGGCCCGCGCGGGGGCGCTGAATCTCGGCCGGGGTTTTAGCCGCGCTGGCGCGAAGTCGCCGGCTGGCTGGCCGTTTCGGCAGCGGGATCCGTCTTCCGTTTGCGACCGAACCAGCGTCGCGGCCGGACGACGCGTTCGCCCTCGAAGACGTCGACCGATTCCACGGCGTGCTCGTCGTCGTATGTGACTTCGACTTTCACGTTTTTGCCGTCGGCAATCGACTCAGCCGGAATGCCCACCACTTCCCACAAGCCGCCGGTGACGACGTCCGCCGCGCCGTGCGCCAGCGCTCGGCCGGCCTTCTCGCCTTTGGAGTAGCCTTGCTTGAAGGCGAAGACGTCGACTTGCGTGCCCTCGCGTTCCTCGCTGAGCACGGGCGCGCCCAATTCGGCCACCACGCGTGAGCGCGACGTGCCCGGTGCAAGCACGGCCAGGTTTTTTTTGTCCGGCTGCTGGGTCGCCTTGTACGCAGCGCAGCCGCAGTGCGCTAGCGCGAACGCCGAAATGACCAGCACCGCGACGGCAGGGCCGCGGCGCACTCGGGTAATGTCGCGAAGGAACCGTGTCACGGCTGCTCTTTCGGGTGGCAGTTCGACCGGACCGAGGGGTGGAACGATAGGGATGCCGTTTCGGGCGGTCAAGCCCGGGCCTCCGTTGCCAGCACGTCGCTGCCAGCGGCCACTGCGAAATTGCGCTGCCAGGGGGAACGAGCCTATGCGCCTTGATCCAGGGCGCGGCCCGAGCCGCCGTCCGGCAAGACGTTCGGGACGTATCGCCGTTCGCTGCATTGGCGGCGGCCTGAAAAGACACACGCACGACCGCCCAAGCGAGCGATCGTGCGTGCGTACTTTTTTGCGCCCCAAACGTTTCAAACTTCACGAAAACTCTGTCAGCACATTATCCGCGTTGTCACCAGGCTGGCGTTGGCGCTGGCGGCCTAGCGCGTATAAGCGTAGGGCGTATCGCCACCGGCGCCCGGACCGCCAGGATACGGCTGACCGGCGCCGGTGCCCGCTGCCGTGTAAGCAGGCGCTTGCGTCGGCGCGGCGGCCGGATAGGCGTTGTTGGGAGCATATGGATTCGCCGGCGGATAGGCGGCATTCGGCGCGGCATACGAGTTTGCCGGGGCGGCAGCCGGCGCAGCGGCCGCGGCATACGGATTGGCGGGTTGGGCATACGGATCGTTCGGCGGCATGTAGCCGGTGGCCGCGGGGTCGGCGGCGGCCGTGTAGGCCGGCGCACTGGCAGGAACGCTCGCGGGCGGATACGGAGTCACCGGATACTGGGTGCCGCCGTAGTACTGACCACCGGCTTGCGGCATGCTCACCGACGGCGCCGAGGTCGCGCCGAATTGCGGAGCGGAAGGCGCGTTGCTGGCCAGGCTGCTGCTGGTCGACTGCGCGCTTTTTGATTTTGAACCAAAGGGCCACCAGGATGTTTTCGCGGTCGAACTGCTACTGCTTCTCGTGGCGGAGCAGCCGGCCAGGGCCAAGGTCAGGCCCAGGAGGATTGCGGCGCGGGCGATGCGGGAGCGCATAGACGGGTCCTTGTCGATGGGGTCGGAGGAAAACGCGCAGGTGTGCCGTGCCCACCGCCTTGCGAGAGGCACGCCGCGCGTTTACCGCGGGACTACGGAAACGGGATGGGATCGGCGGCCGGCTTGTAGAAATGGGTCGGGGTTACTCGCTGGCCTGCCTATGGCAGTTATTCGGATGGCACGCCGCGACGGCCTGACCCAATCCGAAGAATTTTGCCAACCCAACTAACGCGACCACCGCAAACTTTCGCCAGCCTGCCGCAGCGCGCCGCCGGCACGTCGGGAAATCCGCTAGCACGCCACTTTCGCTGGTCGCCCGGGCAGTGCGAGGAATGTGCAAGATTGACTGCAACCAGGCGGCTCAATTCGAACGAGCTAAGCGGAAGGGACGCTGGCAGCCAATTCCCCTTGCGCGCACGCCGCATCCGGCGCGTGCTGTTCGAAGTGGTCATCCTCATCGCACGGCACGCCGACGTCGAGCACCGAGCCGCCGGTGACGAATGCCGAGTCTTCCTCCTCGGTCCACATCACGTCGACGACAAACGATAGCCGCTGGCTATTGCCAAAGTGAAACGTGAGCACGACGACCTGGCCCGTGAAAGGCTTTGCATGAGCGAACTTGACCGCGCGGGCGGACATTTCGCGAACCGTGCCGGCAAGGCTTTCGCCGAATTCGCAGTTGCCGTCCTGCTGTTGCGCGACCGGTGTCACTTCGACAGGCAGATCGCGCAGCGTCAGCACCTGATTGTCGGTGTTGGGCGCGGCGCCATAATTGCCGGAACAAGGCTGAGGGAAACTGGCTTCCAGTCGGCGCATTGCCGCGCTGATTGCATCCAAGGCGGCACCTTGCTCGTTCAAGCGAGCCAAACCGAACTCGGCCCGCGATTGCAGGGCCTTCTCACGTTCGCGACTGCGATGGGCGATGCGCGCCTTATCGGCAATGGCCAATCCCACGGCGGCGGTCAGGCCGAAAGTGCCGGCATTCATCCAGATGGGCTGCCAGGCGGGGTCGAGCGAACGGCCCCAGGCTGCGGCCAGGATGCAAACGCTTAACCACGCAATGAGTGACGGTATCGACACGTGTCGCCGTTGCCCCGGCTCGTCGAATAGTTAACTGGGAGAGAGACTCTCCACGAGGCAAAAATAGGCCGAGCGAATTGACTGTCAAATCCAGTTGCACCTGGCCCCGCAGGAGCCGGAACAAACGGATTGCCTGGCGAAAGTGCGCTATGCGTCGTCGAAACGGCCGGCATCTTCGGCTGCCACCCGGTGCATTTGCACAGCAGCGTTCCGGCACGCAGGGACGCTGTCTGGCGACGGGTGCAGCTTGGGCCACGTTGCCGCCCGTCGTCATTCGGCGCCCACTAGTCGTCGCGCAGCGGAGTGGTCCGCGCGGCTTCGGCCGCGATATCCGATTCGAAATCGCCGGCCGGCGCGCTGCCGGCGCTGATGCTCGGATACACCTCGCGAAACTTCTGAATCAGCGCGTCGTAGGGCACGTCGGCATACGCGCCGTACTCGTGCAGGTATTCCATGTAGCGATGGCCTGCCAGGTCGAACGGATGATAGATCGAATCGTGGACGCCGTCGAAATCCAAGGGAGCGATCCGTGCCTTGTCGCACAGCGCGCGGTTAAAAGCCGTCGTCGCTTTGACCCAACGGCCGCCGAGGTACAGCTCGTTATAGCCGTGATAGTAGAAGATGTCGGTCCCCAGGAATTCGAGCAGCTTGGCCGTGGCCATGTGGTTTTTGACGTTGGCATATCCGAGCCGGCAGGGAATACCCTCGGCCCGGCAGAGCGCGGCCAAGAGCACGCTCTTGGAAACGCACCAGCCGTCGCCAGCGCGCAGCACGTGCGAGGCGCGCAGCGACTCGGGCGCCAGATCGAGGTTGTAGGCCGTGTAGCGCACGCCGTCGCGCACGGCGTAGAACAAGCGGCAGGCCCGGTCCACTTCGTCGGTGGCGCCCGCGGCCACCTCGCGCGCCAACGATGCGACCTCGGGCGCGTCGGAGTCGACAAACCAAGTGGGCGCCAGGTAGGTTTCCAGAGCTTCGCGCATGCGTGGTATTACACGGTAACTCGTCTTCTGTCGGGAAAATTTGTCGGTCGCGACACCAAAAATTTAACGCGTGACCGCGCATGCGGCAATCATTTCAGGTATTCTAGAACCCACGCACGAGGCGACTTGGAGCAGGGAAACATGTCCGGCACGCCGTCCGGACGCCCAAGTGGCCGCAATGTGCGCGATCGCAGCGTTTGTAGCTTCACGGCGAGACCGCTAACGCACGACATCATGGAATGTGACTCCCCGGGCATCGACCCGGCCAAACTGGGCGAGATGGCCCGCACCTGCGCTTGCTTGAATTTTCGCAAGGGATCGCGCAGCGTAACGCAGTTTTTCGATCAGACGCTTGCGCCCACCGGGCTGCGCTCGACGCAATTGGTCATACTCATCGCGGGCGAGCTGCTCGGACCCAGTAGCATCGCTCGTTTGGCGCGAGAGCTGGTGATGGACCGCTCGACACTCACGCGCAATCTGCGGCCGCTTTTGAATATGGGCCTGCTCGAGCTGTCGGCCGCGGAGAACGGCAAGCACAAGTCCGTGGCCGTCACCGACCGAGGTCGAGCGGCGCTGATCGGCGCGGCGCCGTATTGGGAACGGGCGCAGACACACCTGGTCAATCGCTTTGGTGCGGAGCACTGGAACCGCATCATCGGTGACCTGGCGGGCATTGTCGAAGCGACACGTTCGAGCGTTGCGGGGCCGCTGTGAGCGGGCGCGTCTGCTCGAACAGCGCTTAACGCTCGCGCGGCGTGCGAGGATCGTCCTTGCCCCAGCGCCCGCGATACTCGTCGACCGGATACTTCGCCGCGTTCTTGACCATTTTGTCGGCCAGGGCCTGCGACACGTCGATGCCCAGCGCATTGGCCAGCGCCAGCGCGTAGCACAGCACGTCGGCCAACTCTTCACCGACGGCCGCGCGGCGCTGAGGATCGTCGGCCACGGCGCGGGACTCGTCAGGCTCGAGCCATTGAAAGTGCTCCATCAGCTCCGCCGCCTCGATCGCCAAGGCGGCCGACAAATTCTTGGGCGTGTGAAAGCGGTGCCACTCGCGCTCGTTCACGAACTTCTCGACAACTTGTCGCAGCGCGGCGATCGTGGTGCGCTCGTCGGTCATGGCAGCGCGGATCCTCGGCGCAGGAGACCGCGCCCTACGGCGCCGGCGTCTTTTGGGCTTTCGGCCGTCTGGGAACTTGCGGCGCGGCGCCGATAACACTCCGCCAATTGCACGAGCACTTCCACTAACAGCAGATCGGCCCGGGTCATCACGTGGCGGGAGCTGCGATTGCCCAGGCCGGCGACGAGCTCTTCCAGCACTTCCACGTGCAGCCGCACCGTGCGCGGCGCGGCCACTTCGTTGCCGGCCAGCATCTCGGCCAATTGCGCCAGCTCTGCCGACAGATTGCCGGAGCCCATCATCACGTGGGCGCGCAGTATTTCGCGATAGTGACTGCGGAGCGACTCATCTTCGCGCGCGTCGGACGCGCTCTGCGCGCCGCGGGCGAGCGACGCGCAGGCGGCTGCCAAATTGTCCGTGTGGCAACAGCCGGCGTCGCCCGACGCCTCGCGCGCCACGCCGCGCTGTCCGTCCAACTGGCGCTGCGCTTCGTGCTGTTCTTGCTGCAGTCGATGTTGCTGGGCCTGGCGCAGGCGGCGATTCTCGCGCAGCAGGTGATGTCGTTCGGTGGCGCGGGCCACGATCCACAGCACACTGCGCGTGGTGGCGCTGTGGGCGCAGATGTAGGCGTCGGCACCGGCCTCGAAGCACTGCGCTGCCAGCTCTTGTTCGCTCGGTTGCCCGAGGATTACGAGCGGCTCTTCGGCGCCGCCGGCCCTGAGCCCGTCGACCAGGGCGAGCGCATCGAGCTGGGGCGGCTCGTGGCTGACGAGCACGGCGTCGTAGGCGCGTTCGCGCAGGCGCTCGAGCCCGGCCGCGGCGCCAGGCGCTTCCTCCAGCCGAACTTCGCTGGCGCTGTCGCTGGCGAACGCTTCGGCCAGCCAGGCGCCGGTGCGGCTGGGGCTGGTCACGTATAAGACGTGCATCCGCGGCGGCAGCAGGCCCCAGGGCGTTGCCGGCAAATTCCGTTTGCTGTCACTGGCGCTCGTGGCCATGGCGCGCATCTGCCTGTGTGATCGATTGCGGCGGCGCATGGTAGCCCAGGCGTCGCCAGGGGTCAACGCCGCTCCGGGCGGCAGGCATCACCCGCGGCGCTGCGGAATTCGCAACGACAAATGGCGCCGCAAGCGCTGCGGAAGGCCGGCGAATTCATCTAGAATGTGCGCGTGTCAAGAATCGGGTCGCCGTGGTCGGCGGCCTTGCCGTTTGTCTTTGCCGGAAACTTGCCAGATGAAGATTGCCTATCTCGATTGTGCCAGCGGCATCAGTGGCGACATGACTCTCGGCGCGCTGGTGGACGCGGGCGTCTCGCTCGACGCACTCAACGCCGGCGTGTCGTCGCTCGGGCTGCCGGGCGTGCGACTGGTGGCCACGCCAGTGAAGAAGAAAGGCTTTCGCGCCACGCAGATCACCGTGGAGCACGAGCCTGAGCACAAGCACCGGCACTTGCACCATATCACCGCGATGATCGACGGCAGTGCGCTTTCGGCGCGGCAGAAGGAGCTCGCGCAGCGCATTTTTCGTCGCCTGGCGGAGGCCGAAGCCAAGGTGCACAACTCGACCATCGAGAAGGTGCATTTTCACGAAGTGGGGGCGGTGGACTCGATTGCCGATATCGTGGGCGCGGCGATCGGCTGGGACCTGCTGGGCGCCGAGCGCGTCGTGGCATCGCCGGTGCCCACCGGCACGGGCTTTGTCGAAATTGCCCACGGGCGCTGCGCGATCCCTGCGCCGGCCACGGCGGAGCTGTTGATCGGCGTGCCGCTCGCTGAATCGCGCGTGGCCTGCGAGCTGACCACGCCCACCGGCGCGGCAATTCTGGCCACGTTGGTCGCGAGCTATGGCCCGCTGCCGGCCATGACGATCCAGCGCATCGGCTGCGGCGCCGGCCAGAAAGACTTGGAAGAGCAAGCCAACTTGCTGCGCCTGTTGGTGGGCGAAACGGCGGACCTGCCCGCCGACGAGCTGGCCTGGATGTTGGAAACGAATCTCGACGATTTATCGGGCGAGCTGGTGGGCCACGCGGTGGCGCGGCTGTGGGAAGCCGGCGCGCTCGACGTCACGACGACTGCCATTCAAATGAAGAAGAACCGGCCGGGCGTGACACTGAGCGTGCTCTGCCAGGCGGAGCAGGTGGCGGCGCTCGAGGCCATTCTGTTTCGCGAAACAACGACGTTGGGCGTGCGCCGCTGGCAAGTGGCGCGGCGCAAGCTGCGCCGCGAGCAGCGCGCGGTGGACACGCCGTGGGGCAAAGTGGACGGCGTGGTGGCGTGGCTCGACGGGACGCGCACGCGCTTCTCGCCGGAGTACGAAAGCTGCCGCCAGGTGGCCGCGGCGAACAACGTGTCGCTCAAAGAGGTGTACGACGCAGCCCAACGGGCATACGGGGCGTAGGCGCGTTGGCAGGCCGATATTGCCTCTCGCTCAAGCGGCACGCTATCCTTAGTGATGGAGGCACCCAACGATGAGCTACGCATTTCCATCCGACGTGCAACAATTGATTCACCAGCAGATGTCGAGGGGGCACTACCGTTCCGAGGACGACTTGCTGCGCGATGCACTACGGGCCCTGGCCCAGCAACAATCGGCCGTTGAGCCGGATCCCATCGCCGTCGAAGGCATTCGGCGTGGGCTGGCGGACGTCGAGGCAGGTCGCGGTCGACCGCTGGTTGAATTCGACGCTGAGTTCCGGGCGAAGCACAACATCCCTTCAGATGCCTAAGTTCCGCGTTACGCAATTCGAAGAAGCGGAGCGGAACATCGATGCGATCTATCAATGGATCGCAGAGCGTTCTCCCGAAGGGGCGATCCGCTGGTTCGGAGCCCTCATGCGGAAACTTGGCGAGCTTGCCGACGATGCAGAGCGCTTCCCGCTTGCCCCGGAAAGCCAGCTTTTCGATACAGCGATTCGAGATGCATCGTTTTCAACACGAGGCGGTCACAGATACAGAATCCTGTTCACAATCGATGGCGACGACGTTTCCGTGTTGTTTGTCCGCGCCCCCGGGCAAGATCGGGTTACCCGTTCCGACGATTAGGTCTGCGAATCTCCATTTTCGTGGATGTGCCGCAGCAATCCCGCTGCTCACGTCACAACTCTCCAATAACTTCCAGCGCCGCCGCGCGGCCGCAGACCGGCGCCTGGCAGGTAAACTGCTCGCACACGTACAGTGCCGGCTCAGGACCGCTCGGCTCCTTGCCGGCGAAGAGCGGCTCCAAAGCGTCGCTGCGCCACTCCGCATGGTCCGGCGCGCGGCATGCCACCAATTTGTTGGGCGCGAAGCGGCCGCGGAGCGCCACCAGCACGTCGGCCGTGTCGCCGGACAGCGCATCGCCCAGCAGCACGATCTCCTTGGTCGGTCCCCAGTAAAGATCGAGCGCCAACAGCATCTGGCCTACGGCCCGAGGCGCTTGCTGCATCACAACTGCAGCGGCTGCAAAGGTTCGCTCGGCGGCGGACAAGAGATCGGCGCGACCCGTCAATTTTCCCAAGCGCACAAGCGCCAGGGCCGCCATGGAGTTGCCGCTGGGCACGGCGTTGTCGTACAGGTCCTTGGGCCGCGTGAGCAAGGCCTCGTGGTCCGCGGCCGTGTAGAAGAATCCGCCGGACTCGCGGTCCTCGAAGTGCGCGAGCATTGTCTGGGCCAGCGCGAGCGCCTCGTCGATCCAGCGCTCGTCAAAATCCTGCTCGTACAAGGCCACCAGCGCAGCAGCGAGACAGGCATAGTCGTCCAGATAGGCATCGAGCCTGGCGGTGCCGCGGCGCCAGGAGTGCAGCAGCCGGCCGTCGGGCCGCCGCAGGGAGTGCAGCAAGAACGCCGCCGCGCGCTGCGCGGCCACCAGATAGCGCGTCTCGCCCAGCAGGCCGGCCGCGTCGGCCAGCGCCTCAATCATCAGCCCGTTCCAGGCCACGAGCACCTTGTCGTCCAGGCTCGGATGCACGCGCTTTTCGCGCTCGGCGAGCAAGCGCTGGCGGCCGGCATCCAGCTCGTGCGCGAGCTCCGCAGGGTCGCGCCCCAGCACGGCCGCTACCTGGGTCCAAGTCTTCGGCCGGTTGAGAATGCTCTGGTTGTGCTCGAAATTGCCCTCGGGCGTGATGTCGTACACGCGACAGAACGTGTCGGCCGTGCCGGGGTCTAAGAGGCCTGCCACGTCCGCCGGCGTCCACACGAAAAATTTGCCTTCCTCCCCTTCGCTGTCGGCATCTTGCGTGCTGTAGAACCCGCCAGCCGCGTCGGTCATTTCGCGGAGCACGTAATCACACGTTTCCCGGGCCACGCGCGCAAACTCTTCGTTTCCGCTTACGCGATAGGCGTCGAGATAACACGGCACCAACAGCGCATTGTCGTACAGCATCTTTTCGAAATGCGGCACCAGCCAGCGGTCGTCGACCGAATAGCGATGGAACCCGCCGCCCAGCTGGTCGTACATGCCGCCGGCGGCCATCTTGTCCAGCGTGTGCGTGACGACGTGCAGCAGGTTTTCGTTCGGCCGCCGCTTCCAGACGTGCAACAGCAGCCGCAGATCCATCGGATGCGGAAACTTGGGCGCCGAGCCAAAGCCGCCGTGCACCGGGTCGAACGCGCGCTCCAGCACGCGCGCGGCATCGAACAGCGTGTCGACCGGCGGCGGCGCAGTTGCGCCCGCCGGCGCTGCCTCGGCCTGCAAGTGCGCGGTCAGCGCGTCGGCCTGCGCCAGCGCCTGTTCGCGCCGCTGCTGCCAGGCATCGGCCACGGCCGTGACGACCTGATCGAAGCCCGGCATCCCCATGCGCGGTTCCGGCGGCCAGTATGTGCCGCCGTAAAACGGCTTCAAGTCGGGCGTCAAGAACACCGACATCGGCCAGCCGCCCCGGCCGGTCATCAGTTGCACGGCGTTCATGTAGATCTGATCGAGGTCGGGCCGTTCCTCGCGATCGACCTTGATGCACACGAAGTGCTCGTTCAAGAGCGCCGCGATGCGCGGATTCTCAAAGCTCTCGTGCTCCATCACGTGGCACCAGTGGCAGGCCGAATAGCCGATCGACAGAAAGATCGGCTTCTGCTCGCCGCGGGCCCGCTCAAGCGCCTCGGGCTCCCAGGGATACCAGTCGACGGGATTGCCCGCGTGCTGCAAGAGATACGGGCTGGACTGCGTGGCCAGGCGGTTGGGCATGTGTAGTGATCAGCGGTTAGTGGCGCCACCGCGCTACTTGAACGTTTGTTCCGGCGTGGGGAACTTGCCGCTGCGCACGTCGTCGCGATAGCGCGTCACGGCGTCGCCAATGACGGACTTCAAGTCCGCATACGCTTTCACGAATTTGGGCACGTGGCCGCTGGTGAGCCCTAAAAGATCGTACGTGACGAGAATCTGGCCGTCGCAACCCGCGCCCGCGCCGATGCCGATCGTGGGGATCTCCAGTTGCGCAGTGAGCCGTGTGGCCAAGGGCGCCGGAATGCACTCCAGCACAACCGCGAACGCGCCGGCCGCTTGCACCGCCAGCGCATCGGCCAGCAGCTGCTCTTCGTCGCGCTGCACGCGATAGCCGCCCAGTTGATGCACGCTTTGCGGTCGCAGCCCACAATGACCCATCACGGGAATGCCGGCGGAAACCAGGGCGGCAATCACTTCGGCTTGCTGCGTTCCGCCTTCGAGCTTGACGGCCTGGCAGCGTGTTTCCTTGAGGATTCGCCCGGCGCTTTCAATGGCCCGGTACGTGCCCAGGTGGTAGCTGGGAAATGGCAGGTCCACGACGACCAGCGCATGGTGGACGGCGCGGCCGACCATCTCGGCGTGGTAGATCATCTCGTCGAGGGTCACCGGCAGCGTATTGGGATGGCCTTGCACGACCATCGACATGGTATCCCCCACCAGAATCCCCTCCACGCCCATCGCGTCCAGGATTCCGGCCACGGGATAGTCGTAGGCCGTGAGCATGGTGATCTTGTCGCCGGCAGCCTTCATGGCCCGAAATTTAGGGATCGTGATCTGGGTCGAGGGACTGGCCATGGAGCAAGAAGCCTGCGAAAGAGAGGCAGTGGGAACGCTCTATCGCATTGTGACTCTCCGCTGGGCACAAGGCAACCGGACGCGGCAGGGCGGCGCGAATTTGGGCGGCGTGCCGATTTCCTCTTTGCGCCCAAAACGCTATTCTTAGCTACGGGCGCAGGGGCGGGCCTTGCCGATTACGGGCCGCGGTTGTCGCCGCGCGGCGAGAGCGCTCGCAAGAGTAACTAGGCGGAAGGAACAGTTATGCGCGATTCTGGCATTGCCATTGCATCCGGCATGGTGGTTTGGGCAGCGCTTGCGGCGGCGCTCGTGGCCCAAGAGCCGGCGGCCTTCGTGCCGCCGGTCAATTCGTTGCAGTTCGAGAAGACCGGCACGCTGGAAATCTCGCGCAGCGACTTCCTGCAAATCCGCGATGACAAGATGGAGCTGTGGCTGCTCAAGCTCACTCCGGAAACCACGGTCTCCGTGGAGGGCGAAGCGGAAGTCAACTATCTGCGCCCGGGCGTGGCCATTCAGTTCCAGGGCAAGGTCGACAAGAACTCGACCGTCAAGGAGCCGATCACCGAGATCGAACTGTTGAGCGACACCGGCAAGCCGGCGCTCGGCCTGTTCGCCGTCGGTGAAGAAGGTGTGGACATCCGACCGGTGCGCAACGCCGGGCCGGGCGAGTATCTCATCAAGGGCAAGCTCTCGGCGGTGAAGGGCAACCAACTGACCGTGTCGATCGGCGGCCGCCGCATCGTGGCCACGCTCGATGAGCCCGACAAAGTGACGATCAAATACACTTCCACGGATCCCAGCGTGGCCGAGGCGGGCGACACCGTGCAAGTGAAGGCCTGGTACTACGACAACACGAAGCCTATCCCGGCGATGAACATTCCGGGCAAGGCAGTGGCCGAAGAAGTGGGCATCAAGCTGGCCAAGCCGCTGGCGCCCGTGGCCAGGCGTACGCGCCGGAATTAGAGGCGCGGGTGCGGCTGAGCACGACGCGCACCTAGATTCCCATCCGCCCCAGCGCGTCGATGATGCTGCCCAGGCTGCCGGCCAGGCTGGGATGCGTGGCCTCGTACTCAAGCACGGCGTCGGATAGCCGCTTGGTGATGGATGCTTGCTCGGCCGGCGGGCGCGGCTCTCCCGCGAGCGCCTGTTCCGCTTCTGCGAGGGTAGCCTCCAGTCCACTCGCCACTTGCGGATCGCGCGCCCGCAGCTCGCTCAGCTGTTCGCGCAACTCGGCGAGGGCGCGGCGAAGTTTTTCGTGTGAGTCGGGCATGCGAGGGACTCTGATGCGTGCAGACAGTTGGTCGGCCGGCTGCTACGTTGTCGACCGGCAGCTTCATGATAGTCGCTCGCCGTGATCCTGCGAAAGGCTCCCGCAAGTGCGCAGCGATTCCAGATGGCACCGATCGCGCGGGCGCGTCCCGCGGTAGTGGGCCCCACGCGTTACGGTCCCCTCGGTTGTCGATTGCCAGCAGTCGGGGTATAATCGGCCGCTTTCGACAATCCTGCCCAGGCATGGCCGCGCCGTCGGCGCTGGCACCCATCGCCAGCGCCCCTTTTGATCTCGTAAGGAGCATTCCCGTGGCAATCCGCGTCGGTATCAATGGTTTTGGCCGTATCGGCCGCCTGGTGTTTCGCAATCTGATGGCCCGTGCCAACGAGTTCGAGGTCGTCGCCATCAACGACCTGACGGACAACAAAACGCTGGCCACGCTGCTCAAGTACGACAGTACGCACCGCCGCTACCCGGGCACGGTGGCGTACGACGCGGAGTATCTCACGGTCGACGGCAAGAAGGTCCGCTGCCTCGAAGAGCGCGATCCGGCCAAGCTGCCCTGGGGCGCCATGAACGTGGACGTGGTGGTGGAGAGCACGGGCATCTTCACCGCGCGCGCAACCGAAAAGGACGGCAAGTTCAAGCCGGGCTACGACACGCACCTGCAGGCGGGCGCCAAGCGCGTGGTGCTCAGCGCCCCGGCCAAAGACGGCGCCGATTTGACCTGCGTGATCGGTGTGAACGACGATCAGCTGACGGCCGAGCAAAAGTGTATCTCGAACGCCAGCTGCACCACCAACTGCCTGGCGCCGCTGGCCAAGGTGCTGAACGACGCGTTCGGCATCACCAAGGGGCTGATGACCACGGTGCACGCCTACACGAACGATCAGCGTCTGCAGGACCTGCCGCACGATAATTTGTATCGGGCGCGGTCGGCGGCGCAGAACATCATTCCCACCACTACGGGCGCCGCGGCCGCCATCGGCCTGGTGATTCCCGCGCTCAAGGGCAAGCTCAGCGGCATTTCGCTGCGGGTGCCGGTGCCGACCGGCAGCCTGGTCGATCTGACCACGGTCATGGCGCGTAACGTGAGCAAAGAGGAAGTGAACGCCGCGATGAAGAAGGCCGCCGACGGCCCCATGCGCGGCATCTTGGCGTACGTCGAGGACCCGCTGGTCTCGACCGACATCATCGGCGACTCGCACAGCTCGATCTTCGTGCCCGACTGGACACAGGTGATCGAAGGCAACCTGCTGAAGACGCTGTCGTGGTACGACAACGAGTGGGGCTATAGCTGCCGCACGGTGGACTTGATCGCCAAAGTCGGCAAGTTCTTGAAGTAGCCTTGTGGAAGTCGTGTACCCAGGGCACCGCCAGGCTCCGGCCTGGGCGGGCGGGGCGCCGCCGCTCAGCTAGCGTTGCGCCGCCCAGTAATTCGCAAATTTGCCTGTCCGCTTTCTGGATTTTCCGCACCTATAGGATTAGGGGAACGTAGGCCCTGCTGCGCGGCACGAAGTCGCCCCCAACGGCAGGTGCGTGCCCGGCACCGTAGGGACGCGGTAACCGAGTGGTCTGGTACCGCATGCTAGACAAGGCGTTGCCCAGGGTACGCCCGTTGCCCGCCGGACGGGCGTCCCCTGTTTTTATCGTCGCCCGCCCCCCCGAACTCGACCGGCCCCATCCCTCGGATATCCCGCTCCATGTCCAAAGCCGCCGATGAACTTGCGCCCGGCAAAGCCATCATGCAACTGGTGGTCGAGGCCGAAAACGAAGCCAAGGGCGATCGCCGCACTATCGCCCGCTTCCCGTTCTTTCGCCCGGTCTGGATCCGCATGCCCGGCGCCTTTCGCCGCCGCGCTTTCAGCCGGGAAATCTCCGCCGAGGGTATCGGGCTGATCCACGACTTTGACATTCCGCCGGGCGAAGTCGAGCTGAGCATCCTCTCGCGCGACGGTTACCTGGTCGTCGTGACCACGCGCATCGACTGGTGCCGCTTCTGCGGCGACGACTGGCACATCAGCGGCGGCGAGTTCGTCCGTTTGGGCGGCGTCGGCCAGTAGAACGTGCTACGCGACGGCGCCCGTGGTGGCCCTGGCGACAAAAGGACGGGCGGGCCCCTCGTCCCGATTCTCTCCCCCGGGTGCCTCGTCGTTTCCTAGTACCGCACCACGCGCCGCAACAGCCACAGCCCCCAAGCGGCGAGTATCACGTTCGCCAGCCACACGGCATAGGGCGTGACGGCTCCGGCCTTGGCGCGGTCGACGCCGAAGGCCAAGAGCGGATAGTACACGATCAGGATCGGCCCGAAGCAGAGAAAGAAGCTCGTCAGGGCGTCGGCATTCCGCCGGCGGATGGCCATGGCCGAGCCCACCAGTGCAAAACACAGGCAACTGAACCCGTTGGCCCAGCGCCGCGGCGGCTCGGTGTGCATGCGAAAGAGGCGGAACATCTGGTGCTCGAGATCCTTGGCATCCGCCTGCCAGCTGCCGCTGGTCAGGGCGTCGACGTCGCCGGTGAGCATTTGAAAGCCGGCCCGCGCCACCATTCGGTTGTTGATCGTCTCGATGGTCTCCAACTGGCGTACCTTGGCTTTGGGAATCTCCGCCAGCGCCATGTGCGCCGGCGATGGATCGCCGCCGAGGCCAGGGTTGACGGGGATTTCGCGCTCGAGCTCGCCGGGCTGCTCAAAGTGCTGGCCGTCGGCATGCACCGAGGCGTTGTATAACTTGACCGTCAGAATGCCCGAGCCAGGGTTCGAGCGCAGCTCGGCCCACTCGGCGCGCACCTGCGCCTGTCGCCCATCTTCCTGCATCATGAACATGGGCATGATGAGCTTGCGGCCTTCCACGCGCTGCACGGTTACCGAAAAGGTGTTCGTCGAGAACGACTTCCGCGCCCGCAGCGTGCCGTAGGCAATGTCTTCCAGGCCATCGATCACCACGCGGCGCATGCCGTTTTGGCCCCAGCTCATCGCCAGGTCGTTGAGCCACAAGGTGGCAAAGCTCAAGAGCACGGCCACAATCAAGGCGGGCCACAAGATCACCATGGGGCTGATGCCCAGCGATTTGAGCGCCACCACCTCGTTGGCCCCGGACATGCGGCCATAGACGCTCGACACGGCGAACAGAATGGTGCCCGGCACGGCAAACATAAGCGCGTTGGGCATCAGATAGGGCAGCAACTGCAAGATCTGCACGATGCCCAGGCCCTGCGCAATTGCTTCGCGCACGGCGCCGATCATGACCATCATCACGGTCAGGGAGACCAGGGTGATGGAAAAGACCAGGCCGAGTTCGCCCAGAACGTATCGCGTGAGCAGGCGCATCAGACCAGAGTCGTCCTCCGCTGCGGCGCCTGCGACCTAGCCGTAGATCTGCCACAGCTTAAGCGCCACGAGCGCCACCAGCGTGGCGCCTAGCGCTTGATACTCGCGGCTGCGCAGCCACTGGCTCAAGCGCCAGTCGGCCCGCAGGTCTCTCCGCGCCAAACGAGGCACGAAGCGGGGCGTGCTGCGCGCATAAGCGGTCCAGTCGTCGGGAAACAGCCGCGCCAGCAGCTGCTCCTCCTGCCGCACCTTCACCACGTACAGCAGCAGCACCAGTCCGAGAATGATCCACAGATCCACGAGATTGTTCAACAGCGCGCAGAACCCGAACATCATCAGGAACGAGCCGGCGTACAGCGGATTGCGAATCAGGCTGTAGGGTCCGGTGGTCGTCAGCCGGGCGTTTTTGTGCAGAATGCCGGCCGCCCACGAGCGCAGCGCCAGTCCCACCATCACCAGGAACAAGCCGACCAGCCCGAGCGGATCATCCAGGCTTACCAGGTCGTGCGGCTTGATGCCGTAGACGACGTCTTTTGCCACCAGCGCTACAAACACGATAGCTGATAGCAGAATGCGTCGCCGTACGAGGAACGCGAGCAAAGCGTCGAGCAGACGGCGGCCGGAAGGTGTTTCGACGCCAATAGCGGCGGGAACCGACGTAGACGTGGGAGGCATGGGGACTTCCTGTGTTCTTCGGCACTGTGAATCGCGGCCGCGCGCCAGCACCGAAGTCGTCAACCCTTGTGAGGGGCTGCTTATATCGGTCACGGCACAACGTGTCAACACGTCGTAACTTATCGTCGGACATCGGCCGCAAAGAGGCGCAGAAAAGTCGTCGATCGTCGGCAATTCTACGTACTTTTCCGGGCCCGCAACGGCGCGGGGCAGCTCGCCCTACGCCGAGAGCGCACTCGCCCTGTTTGCAATAAACCTTGCTTTCGTCCGCCTGTTGCGTGGCTTAATATAGGAGTGACCGCTGCTAGCAGTTGCGCGTGGCAGAAAAGCGTGCGGCGGTCGATTGCAATTTGCAAACAGCTAGTGCCGCCGCGCCCAAGGCCAACCATGCATTCGCCGTCTCCCAAATCCTCATGGCAACGACAATGCGCGCTCGTGTGCGTCGTGCTCGGACTCTGGGCGACGTCGCCGCGCTGGCTCGGCACGTTGGCCCAGGCACAACAACCGGCCGACGCCGCACCCGGCGCGCAAGCGCCTGCCGACGCGCCGCCCCCCGAGGCCGCGGTGCCTGAAGCAGCCCCGCCCGAAGCAGCTCCGCCGGCCGACGCACCGGCCGCGGCACCGGCCCGCGCCGGCCAGGTGGCACCGGCGCCGGCGCGCTCCACGGTCTGGTGGTTCATTCGCACGTCGGGCGCGATCGGACTGGTGCTGTTGATCTTGTCGATCTACTTTGTCGCCACCGTGACGCGGCTGTTCCTGGAGATGCGCCAGCAGGTAGCCACTCCGCCCGAGCTGGTTGCCGATCTGATGGAGCTCTTGCAGCGCCGCGAGTTCAAAGAGATCTACGCCACGGTGAAAGAGGACAAGTCGTTCTTCAGCCGGTTGCTGTCGGCCGGCATTGCCGAGCTGCCCAACGGTCTGGCCGAGGCCCGCGACTCCATGGAGCGCGTTGGCGAAGCGGTGACCGTGGAAATGGAGAAGAAGATCAGCATGCTGGCCGTGCTGGGCACGCTGGGCCCGATGATCGGTCTGCTGGGAACGCTGAAGGGCATGATCGCCAGCTTCAGCGTGATTGCCACGTCCGACGTGCAGCTCAAGGCCAGCGAAGTGGCCGAGGGCATATCGGAAGCCTTGTTGCTGACGTTCGAAGGCGTGGCCCTGAGCGTGCCGGCCATCTATTTCTACGCTGTGTTCCGCAATCGCGTGTCGACGATCTCGGTGTCCACACTGTTGCAGGCCGACGAGTATCTGCGGCACTTTGCCCATGCGGCCCGCGCCAAGAGCCCGCCGGCTGGCGCGACGCCCGCTGCAGCCGTACCGGTAGCACCCCGGCCGGCCAAGCCTTGAGGTCCGACGGCGAGCCATCCGAGCCAAAATCAATCTGACGAGGGGCGCCTCGGCCGGCTGGTCCGGCAGGGCTGCGCCCGCAGCAAAGTGCTGAGGAAACCGCGCACGTGGCCAGCTCGCAATATCACGAAGCCAGCGCCGAGCCCAACCTGACGCCGCTGTTGGACATGGTGTTTCAGTTGATCACGTTCTTCATGCTCGTGATCAATTTCAAGGGCGCGCAGCTGGACATGAACCTGAAGCTGCCGGTCATCGGCTCCGCCCGGCCGATCGACACCAAGGGGCAGCAAGATTTGCTGGTGCTCAATATCGACGCCAATGGGCAACTGACCGTTTACGGCGCGCCGCGCGACATCGACAGCTACATCGCCGGCGAAGCGCAAGCCAGCCTGCTCGCCGCGCGGCGGCGCAACCCGGAGATCCAGGACGGAGACGAGCTGCCCACGACCGTGGTGATTCGCGCCGATCGCTCCACGCCGTTCCATTTGCTCAACCGCGTGATCCAGGCCTGCCAGGAACGCGGCTTTCGCAACTTCTCGCTTAAAGCCATGAACCGTCAGGAGGACGGCGCCACCTGACGCCGCGCACCCCCACATGGCTCGACGACGAAGACGCAGACGCTCGGCCGGTCAGGGCGTGGAGCTGAACATGGCCGCCATGCTGGACATGGCGTTCCAGCTGCTCACGTTCTTCATTCTGACGTTTCGGCCGGCGCCGGTCGAAGGTCAGATCTCGCTGCGCATGCCGCCGGCCCAGCCGGTCACCCCCGTGCGCAATGCCGTGCAGGCGGGCAACGACACCAACAACGTCGATCCCGTGCAAGGACTCAATTCGCTGGTGATCAGCGTGATTCCGGATGCCGGCGGCAGCATTGGCTCGATGGCTGTGGGCGAAGGCGCGGTGGCCACGCTGGGCGGTCTGGGCGACCGCTTGAAAACGATCCTCGGCGACCAGTCCAGCCCGTTCGACCAGATCGTGATTCAAGTCGGCTCCGGGCTGCGCTACGACGCCTTAATGAGCGTGGTTGACGTGTGCACGCGGCAGCGTTTGCCGAACGGCGAGCGGCTTTCGAAGTTGAGCTTCGTCGAGCTGCCCGAGACGGCGACGAACTAACGGCGTTTCCTTGGTAGCTGCATTCGCCGACGCCGAGGTTTGGAAACCGCTTCTCGACGCTGACGATTGGCTTTACTCCACCACGTCGACTGCGCGGACGCGATAGACCAGTGCCACCAGCGCCACGGCGCACAGCGTGGCCAGGATGGCCAGCGCGTACCAGGCCAGTTCGCGATCGGTCTCGCGCGAAAAGGTGCCAAAGCAGAGCCGGCCCACCAGCCGCATGTCGCGCCACGGGTCGAGCAATCGCCAGGCCTGATCGCGCGTTTCGCGAAACATATAGTCGCCCAGCCGGCCCACCAGCAGAAACAGCGTGGCCCAAGTGATGGTGATGGGCACGATGCGCTGCAAGTAAGCGGAGATCGTGACCAGGAGGATGCTATTCACCACGCAGATCACCGCGCCGAAAGTGAGCACGGAGACCGGAATGCGCCAGTTGTCGATCCAATATTGTGTCGACGAGGCGAACATGCCGTACTCGAGAAACAAGAGCAGCGCCGGCAGCACGGTGAGCAGGCAGATCACCGCGCTCACCGCCAGGAGCTTGCCCAGGATGTAGTGGCGCTTGTCGATGCGCCGCGAAAGATAGAAGGGCAGGGTCTTGCCGCGAAAGTCGGAACCTACGAGCAAGCTGCCGGAGAACGCCAGCAGGATCATCACGATCACGTTCTGGCCTTCGATGAAGCGGATGTAGCCGTTGTCCTGGGCCTCGTCGCTGGCGGCGCTAAAGCCGAACTCGCGCAGCAGCCCTCGGCTGACGTCGTTCGGCAGCGCCAGTTGCGTGACGGCGTAGATGATGCTCCAGAAGGCGGCAAAGCGCAGCGCGCCCAGCGCCAGGATCAGCCAGTAGGCCTTGTTGCGAAAGACCTGCAGAATGGCCACGCGCACGATGGCCGCGCAGGCCGACCACGGCGACCGCAATTCTCCCTGCCAACCGTGATAGTGAGCCTGATCGATGTCCATAGCGTTACACTGCGGCGGCAGCTGTTTGTCCGGTTACGCGGAAGAATAGTCGCTCGAGATTTTCTTCGTCCGGCTTGATCTCGGTGAGCACCGCGCCCTGCGACCGCGCGAGCTCGAACAGTCGCGACGTCGAAAAGCTCTGCGGAATTGTGATCATCACCTGGCTCTGACCCTCGTCGCCCGGCTGGGCGAAGACGACTCCGGCGTCCGCCAGAACCGCGCGCAACGGCGCGACCGGCCCGGTCCAGCTGATCTGAAAACGGTTGCTCACCTGCGAGCGCATTTCGTCCATGGTGCCGGCGCGAACGACCGTCCCCCGATCGAGCACGACAATCTGCCGGCAGATGCGCTCCACGTCGCCGAGCAGATGCGTGCAGAGGATGACGCTCTTGCCGGTTTCGGCAATCAGGTCCTCGAGCAGTTGCAGCATGGCGATGCGGCCGGCCGGGTCGAGGCCGTTGGTGGGTTCGTCGAGCAACAGCAGTTGCGGATCGTGGACCAGCGCGGCAGCCAGGTTCAGCCGCTGCAAATTGCCGGTGGAGTATTCTTCCAAGCGGCGATAGCGCAGCTCGCCCAGGCCGACGTAGTTGAGCACTTCGTGCGCCCGGCGCCGCGCGTCGCGATGAGGCATGCCGTACAAGTCGCCGGCAAAGGCGACGAACTCGACGCCCTTGAGCATGGGAATGATGGCGGCGCTCTCGGGCATGTAGCCGACGCGGCCGCGCAATTCGGAGGAGCCGCGGCGAATATCGCAGCCCAGAATGGTGCCGCCGCCGGAGTCTGGAGGGAGCAGGCCGAGCAGCACTTTGATCAGCGTGCTTTTGCCGGCGCCGTTGTTGCCCACCAGGCCGATGGTGCCGCTGGTGAGCGTGAGGTTGACGTCGCGCAGGGCCCGCACACTGCCGAAGCTGCGGCTGACGTTGTGGATGTCGACGAGTTGCATGCGGGCATTATGACAGGCGGCGAGTGGCGGCACGCGTCGTCGCCGGAGAAAACGGCGCGGGTGTCAGCCAAAGTGCGGGTTTTGGAGCGCTCACAGTGCCTTGCTTCTGATTCAGCACTGCCGGAACAAGCCAGCTGTGGCACCCTGCGCCGTTAACCGTCGAATTCGGAGTGTCACGGACATGTTGTCCGTGCATGCCAGACACTGGCGAGACGCCAGTGTCACCCGAACGCGTTCCTGCTCGAGGCTCGTGACGGTTAACGGCGTTGAGTGGCACCCGCTCGATGGCCAGCGCCGGCGTTCGTGCGCAAACGGTGTACTCTGCCGGTGGTGAATGATACCATTGGGGTTTACCTTGAGCCACTGCTTGCAGTTTCGCCCCCCACGAGGATCCCTGTGATGTCCACTTGCTGGCCCCGCACGTTGAGCTGTTTGATTGCCGCGCTGGTTGTTGCCGCGGCGGCGCCCGCGTTGGCCGAGGCGCAGTATCGCGAAGAGCTTGTGTTCCCGCTGAACCCGCAACACAACCACGCGCCGGGCATCGTCGAATGTCCCAACGGCGATCTGTTGGCATCCTGGTATCGCGGCTCGGGCGAGCGCAGAGCCGACGATGTGGTGGTGCTGGGCGCGCGGCTGAAGAAGGGCGAGTCGACCTGGAGCGAGACGTTTCCGCTGGCCGATTTCTCGGCCTTCCCCGACTGCAACACCTGCATGATGATCGACAAGGATCAAAAGCTGTGGCTGTTCTGGCCCATCATTCTGGACAACGAATGGGGCAGCGCGCTGACCAACTATCGCGTGTCGAGCGACTATTCGGGCGACGGCCCGCCGAAATGGAACTGGCAGGGCGTGATCTTTCTGAAGCCCGCCGATTTCAAAGACAAGGCGATGGAGCTGTGGAAGAAGCGGCTGGCCGCTGCGCCGCCGGCGTTGGCCGCGCGCGCCAAGCAGTTTGAGGCCGAACTCGAGAAGAGCCTCGGCAGCAAACTCGCGCAGCGGATGGGGTGGCAACCGCGCTGTAAGCCCACGGTGCTCACCACCGGGCGGATCCTGCTGCCGCTCTACAGCGACACGTATTCGTTCTCGATCATGGCGGTGAGCGACGACGACGGCCAAACCTGGTACGCCAGCGACGTGCTGATCGGCTTTGGCAACATTCAGCCGGCGGTGCTCGAGCGCAAAGACGGCTCGCTGGTGGCCTACATGCGCGAAAACGGTCCGCTCAACAAGATTCGCGCCTGTGAATCGAAGGATCAGGGGCTCACCTGGGGCGAAGTGGGCACGATCGACCTGCCCAATCCGGGCTCGGGCCTCGACGCGGTGCGGCTGGCCAACGGCCACTGGGCGCTGATTTACAACGACACGATCAGCGGTCGCAACAGCCTGGCGGTTTCGATTTCCGAAGACGAGGGTCGCTCGTGGCCGATCACGCGGCACCTGGAAAAGCACGCCACAGGGAGCTACCACTATCCGGCGATCATCCAAGGCGCCGATGGCACGCTGCACGCCCTCTACAGCTACTTCGTCGTCGACGACAAAGGCGCCGAAGGCAAGAGCATGAAGCATGCCGCCTTCAACGAAGATTGGATCCGCGCGGGCGACGGCGCGGGCAAGTGACAGCGATTCTGGAGGGACTGAACCACAAAGAGCACGAAGGGACGCGAAGCGAGGCAGCAAAGAAGATTTGAACCGCGGGGGACGCAGAGAGCGCGGAGAGATTAATTAAGGAGAGTTGCCACCGGGGGCACGGAGTTCACAGAGAGTGTTTTCGGTCCAGGCAGAGCCGCGCCCGAGAGGGCGAAGCCCCGCTGAGCCGAATTGTCGAAGCAACGACACGAATTCGATGCGAACATGAGCGACGTTCACATCCGCTCTTCCGTTTTCTCTGTAGCTCACTTCCCCTTCGGCAGACTCTTGTTCTTAGTGGTTCAACCGAATCCAAAATCGAAAATCGACCAGAAAGGAAGGCCACTCATGGTCCGCAGGATGGGGCGCGCGTCGCTGGTTATGGCAATGGCGATCATGCTTGGTTCGGCGGGCGTGACGCTGGCGCAGAACACGCCACTGGTGCGCCACCTGGATATTGTCTACACGGTGGAGGTGCCAGGCCTGCCGGCCGACGCCAAGACCGTCGACCTGTGGGTGCCGGTGCCCAGCGACGACGAGCGGCAGAGCGTCAAGATCGTCAATGAGAGCGAGCTGGCGGACGGACGCTTCACAACGGAGAAGAATTTCGGCAACCGGCTGTACTACCGGCGCTTCGAGGCTCCTTTTGCCGCGCCGCCGAAAGTCGAGCTGCGCTACGCAGCCACCGTGCGCGAGGCCACGGTGTCGGCCGCGAAAAAACTCGCCTCCACGCGGCAGGTCACCCCGGGCGCGGAGCTGGCGCCGTATCTGGGCGACGTGGCGATGATCCCCATCGCGGGTCGCATCAGTCAGTTGGCCGCCGGCATGCAATTGCCCGAGGGCGAGCCGCTGAAGGCCGGCCGCGCGATCTACGACTACCTGGTCGACACCATGGTCTACGACTATAAAGCGCCGGGCGCGGGCGTGGGCAACGCCGTGCTGGCCTGCGACAGCAAAACGGGCGATTGCACCGACTATCACTCCGTGTTCATCGGCGTGTGCCGCTCGCGCGGCATTCCGGCCGACCATGTGTTCGGGCTGCCCATGCCGCCGGAGAAGTCCCAGGGCGAGATGCGCTACGCGCATTGCTGGGCCCGGTTCTGGGTCGACGGCGTGGGCTGGATTCCGATCGACGCCTCGCGAGCCGACAAGTTTCCCAAGGATCGCGAGTACTATTTCGGCACGCTGGGTACCACCTGGTTGACGCTGGCCCACGGGCGCGACGTGGTGCTCGAGCCGCCGCAACACGGCCCGCCGGAGAACATGCTGCACGGGCCGGTGGCGGAGGTGGACGGTCAGCCGTATCACGGCGTGAAATGGCTGGGACACTATCAGGACCGGCAGCAGACGGCGGGCAAGTGAACCCCGCGCCATTGAACCACCAAGGCACCAAGAGCACGAAGGGACACGAAGAACGACGAAGTCCACGTCGCGACAATGGATCGGTTCCTTTGCGAACTTCGTGTCCTTCGTGACTTTGTGGTTTGATGGATCTTTGTCTGTTATTTCTCGGTGCCCTCTGCGTCCCTGGTGGCAGTTTATTGTGCCGTGGTGTCGTTGTGGTTTAACCTGTCGGCTCAGCAGGGCTTCGCGCTGCCGGTCGCGCGGCGTCCTAACAATCGAAAATCGAAAATCCAAAATCGAAAATCGAAAATCGAAAATCCAAAATCGAAAATCCAAAATCGAAAATCCAAAATCGAAAATAAAGAGCCTCTCCATGAAGTGCAGCGTGAGTATCTGCCTGGCGGCCGCCGTGGCCAGTTTGCCGTTGGCCGCTTCGCTGGCCGCTGAGCCCGCGGGCAAGCGCTACGTGATCATTCACGCCGACGACGCGGGCATGTCGCACTCGGTGAATCGGGCCACGATCGACGGCATGGAGCAGGGCATCGTGTCGTCGGCCAGCATCATGGTGCCGTGCCCTTGGTTCAAGGAGATTGCCGAGTACGCCAAGACGCATCCGGAGAAAGATTTCGGCATCCACCTGACGCTGAACTGCGAGTGGGACAAATATCGCTGGGGCCCGGTGGCGCCGCGCGACAAGGTGCCGAGTCTGGTCGACCCGGAGGGTTATCTGTGGGGCGGCGTGCCCGACGTGGTCGCTCATGCCAAGGCCGAGGAAGTGGCCACGGAGTTGCGGGCCCAGGTAGAGCGGGCCTTGGCGTTCGGCGTGCCGGTGAGCCATCTCGACACGCACATGGGCGCGGTCGTGAGCCGGCCGGACCTCATCGAGGTGTACGTGCGGCTGGGCATCGAATTCAACGTGCCGGTCTTCTTTCTGCGCAACATGAACGCCGCGGCCACGCTGCCCAAGGAAGTGCGCGAGCGGGCCGCCACGCTGTTGCCCGAACTGGAGAAGCACAACCTGCCCGTGCTCGACTTCATGACGCAGTACTACACGGCCGGCAGTGTCGAGGAGAAGCGCAAGGCGTACCTGGCGGCCATCACCAGCACCAAGCCGGGCGTGCGCTACCTGATCATCCACTGCGGCTACGACAACGAGGAGCTGCAGGCGATCACCACGAGCTCGACGATTCGCGACACCGACCGCCGCGTGTTCACCGATCCGGAAATGATCGAAGCCGTGCAGCAATCGGGCGTGGAAGTGGTGAGCTGGAAGCAGGTGCGCGAGATGCAGGCCAGGCAAGCAGCCGCGCCGGCCAACTAACCTGGCCGAGTGGAACGACTGAGACTCCGCAATCCTGTCGCCCGTCTCTTCGAGTCAATGACACTCTGCGATCTCCGCGATCTCTGGGGTGATCTTCGTGTCGTTGTGCCGTCGTGGTTAGCGAAGGGCGACAAAACGGCCGCTCCGAGGGGTTCACGAAGATGATCTACCGCAGAGGTCGCGGAGAAACACAGAGATTTGGATAAGGGCAAGCTTCGCTTGCCCGAAAATGCCGATTGCTGGTGAAACATCTGCCTTTTGCATTGCGGGATAGAAATCCCCTCTGCGATCCTCTGCGTCTCCGCGGTGAATTTGTCCGCTTACAGCTTCAGGTAGATGCCGCTCTTTTCCAGGTGGCGCAAAAACAGCCACGTGATGCCGAAGAACACGCAGAACGCGGCCGTGACGTACCAGCCCGGGGAATCGCGCGGGACGTACGAGCTGACCGCGCCGTCGACCATTCCGTGCAGCACGTAGCCGGCCAGGGCATTAACGCCGAACGTGCGGAACATGGCCAGCTGCCAGCCCCAAACGTCGCAGATGATGTAGAACACGGCGTACAGGGCGAGCGACAGGCCGCCGGCGAACACGTGATAACTGAGCGTGCCGCCGCGCTGGCTCATCATCCAGTAGTTTTCTTCGCGCAGCTGGGGTGGCGGCGGCGGCACAAACGGCGGCTCCGCGAGCCGTAGCACGTGCGACTCGATGCGCGCGGCCGAAGGAATCACCGGGTCGACGGCCCACTCCTTGCCGGGATCGGAGTCGGCCACCGCGGCCGTTTCCGCCTGGTTGGTAGCCGCGGGCTGCGCGGGCCGGTCGGCCGTGGCTGCGTCGTTGGTCGCAGCAGGCGCGGGGGTCTCGGCCACGTTTGCGTCGCCGATGTCATAGAGCGTGGTGCCGCACGACAAGAGCCAGCCGGCGGCCATCAGCACGGCGCCCCAGACAAACACTTTGGCCACGCGCGGCCGGCCGTCGACGGCCACGACCGCATCACAGGCCAGCGTGCCGAGGATGGTGGGGATCGTCCAGATCAGAAAGCCCAGCACACCGCCGTCGATCCCGCGGGTCTGCACCCACTCGTAATAGAACCAATGCGACAGCGCCAGGTGCAGCGCGGCCGAGGCGACCATGTACGCAATGCGCACCAGCGCGCTAGAGCGAATGACCGGCGTGATCCAGAGCGACGTGACCGCGATGTGCATCAACGTTTGAAACCAGGTCTTCACCGACGCGGAAATCGCCGTGCGAAAGGCCTCCCAGCCGCCGTGGGCCACGAACTGGGTCCAGGTGCGCGCGACCTGCGGCACGTCGTACACCACAATGGCCACGAGCGCCAATCCCAGCAGCCGCCGCACGACGTGCACGTAGGCTGCGGCCAGGCCTTCGCTCTGCGCGCGGCGGCCGAACGTAAGCCGAAACGCAAAGCCCACCGCAAAAAAGAACTGCGGCATGATCGTGTCGGCGTAGCTGCAGAACGTGTTGTGGTGTTTCAGCAGCAGCGGCGTGGCCGCGTACGCCCCGAGGAAATTGACCAGAAACATGCCGGCCACGGTGTAACCGCGGAACTGGTCGAGCGAGGCGATGCGGGTGGTGGCGGGTCGGGCTTGAGCCATGGGATTGTACGCAAACTCATTCCCCGTATTTCCCCTCTCCCTCGACGGGAGAGGGGTCAGGGGTGAGCGTGCGAAGCCATCGTTCCTACTTTTCCGCCAACTGCTTGTCGAACCAGTCGGCCATGACTTGCACTTCCTCGGGAATTGTCGGCCAGGGATGCGCCCCGCCTTTCTTGATGATCAGCTCCACCGGCACGTTGGCTTGTTGGAGTGCGGCCACCAGTTTTTCCGACTGCGCCAGCGGCACCACCGGATCGGCGTCGCCGTGAATGATCAGAAACGGCGGCGCCTTGTCCGTCACGAGCAACGCCGGGCTGATCGACTTGAGTCTGTCGATGAGCTCGCTCGTGCTGGCCGGGCCGTTGCCGTGGGGATAAGCGAATTTCTTGACGCGTTCGTTGACCGCGCTTAAGTCGGTGTTGGCGTCGATCTTGCCGCTGAACTCCAGGAAATCGGTGGGCGGGAAAAAGACGCCCGCCGCTTTCACGGCAGTCTTCTCGTCGGCGGTCACCGCATGCAGCGACGCCAGGTGGCCGCCGGCGCTGGCACCCAGAATGCCCAGCCGCGCCGGATCGACCTTGTAATCGGCGGCGTGGTCTTTGACCCAGGCCACGCCTTGCTTCAGATTCTTTTGCATCTCGCTCAGGCTGTACTTGGTGATCGAGCCGGGACGCACGGCGAACACGCAATAGCCCTTGCCGCAAAAGATGTCATACATTTTCGCGCGGCGATGATCTTCGATCTTGCCACGATCGGAGTAAAAGGCACCGCTGGCGACGTCGACCACACCCAGCCCGTTGCCGGGACCGGTAGGAGCGAACACGTCGAGCACCAGGCCCACGCCATCCACTTCCGCGTAGACGACGTTTTGCGTTTGCGTGTAGGGCACGTCGGCGTGTGCCGGCGCGGTCGACGCCACCAAGGCCAGCGCGATGACGGCCGCTAGAAGAATCAATCGAGAAACCATGGTCGAGAACTCCTGTGTATGCGAATGAGGAAGTTTTTCAAGGTGCAACTTGTCGCCAGTAGCGAGTCGAGGTCACTACAGACCGTCCCAATTCAACACGGTCTTCGACTCCGCGTGCTTCACCAGCTCGCCACGGTCGAGGAAGTAGGTCGGCTTCATCGTGCCACGGCTGAACAGCCGCCGGGCCTGGTCGTCGTAGTGGGGGCTGTCAACGTGATCGCTCTCGCCCAGGGGGAGCAACGTCCACGACTTCGGCGGGCTGGTCAGGAGCACGATCTGTGTCGAAGTTTGCCCGCCACGGCCCAAGAACTGCTTAGTGCCTTCGATGGGGTCGAAGCTGATGGCCCGGGGTGTATTGATGTGCGCCACCGAGCCGCCGCTGACGGGCCAGGATTCCTTGGAGCCCTGGCGGCCGACGCGATAGACGTCGCCGTACGCCACGTCGATACGGCCAAAGTCGGCGCGCAGTTTTTCGTTGGCCTGTTTGAGCGCGGCGAGCAACGCCTCATCGGGCAAGTTGGCCGGCGGCGGTAAGCCGGCCTTATCGGCCTGTGCAATCTCTTTGCCCATGGCCTCTTTCCAATACTTGTAAGCGACCGCGCCGGTAGCCGCGGCCTCGCAGCGGCCATTCCAATTGACGATCAACGTCGCAAGCGCCGCGAGGTCCTTGTCGGTCTGCGCTTCCGCGCTGGCGCCCTGCCAGGCCTTGCTGAGCCGGGCTTGCCACAAGTCGGCGCCGTAGACCGCGGGGCTGAGAGCCACCTCGATGGCGTCTTCCACGGTCATGCGCTGCGTATCGTGCAGCAGGTCGACACACATCGCGGCCCGCTGGTGCAGCGGGTTGTCATAGGCCTGGTCGAGCTTGTCGAAGCCGCTAAAGCCGTTGAACAGATAGCGCCGCTCGGGCGTAGCCTGCAGCGGGCAGTCTTTCATGAGGAACTGCGGGCTGACGTTGCAGTTTTGCATGTAGCCTTGCGGCGGGTTGGTGATCTGCACCAGGTCTTCCAGCTTGTGAATGCCCTGCCACTCGGCCTTGGAAGTGTTGCCGGGCATGGCCCGCTTGTGGTCGAAGCCGGCAGGGCGAATCGGCACCCGGCCGACGCGCACGTAGTAAATATCGCCCTCGACCGTACCGACCATGATGTTCTGCATCATCAATTGCATCATACCCAGCGCTTTCTTCATTTCGGTCAGATTGCGGGCGATGGCCATGTCGTAGGTCTGGTCGGCCAGCCGAAACTCGTTGAAATACGGAATGGCAAAGACGTAGGCCTTGCCGTCCTGACGGGCGATCACCGGGCCGTGCCGCGTGTACTCGATTTCGACCTTCTTCTCGTCGGTCGCGTCGCCGTTTTTCACGCGAATGACTTCGCTGCGGACGACCATGTCCTGCCATTGGCCGTCGTAGCGATATTGCCGCGGGTTCTCAGGGTTGATTTCTTCTTCGTACACGTCGGACGTATCGGGACCGCCTGTGGTCATGGCCACGGAGCAATAGCGATTGTGGCCCAGCGCGGGCAGCGGATTTCCGACGATCGACATGCCGGAGTACTCCAGCTCACCGCCGTACAGCCGCGCTTCGTAAAATCGAAACGCGCCGTACCAGCCCAGGTGCGGATCCACCAGCGCCAACGGCGCGCCGTATGCCGTGCGTTTGCCGGCCACGAGCCATTCGTTCGAGCCGTGATACTCGACCGGGTCGGACTTGATGCCGATGCGCTCGAGATCATCGCCGGCTTCGCCCTCGGGCCAGCCCCAGAGGATGTAGCGCGACAAGGCCACGCACATCCAGGGTTCGATCTCGCCGGCCCAGGCGGGCACTTCCGAAGGATGCTCGGCCATGTAGCGCTTAACGCCGGCCTGATAGGCCTCGATCAGCGCGCGCGACTTGGGGGCGAGCTCGGGATACTTTTCTTTGGCGATCGCCGCGTGCTGCCAGATGCGCTGGCGATAGTCGTCGCGATAGAACTCGGGGCCAAAGGCTTCGCTCATCGTGCCGGCGGCGCGGCGGTATTGCTTGAGCAATTCTTCCAGGCGATCGGCGGCCTGCGCGTAGCCATGGCCGTAGCAGGCGCCCTCGGCGGTGGTGGCGTAGATGTGCGGCGTGCCGAACTCATCGCGGTAAATGGTGATCTCTTCGGCGGCTGGTGCGTGCGCCGCGCTCAGGACGAGCAAGCAGAGCGTGGCTAGGGGAGCCGACCAGCGAGTGATCTTCAGGCGAGACGTCATGGAAATAGCATCCTCGAATCGGCAAACAGGTTGAGCAGTCAAGACACGCGGCGAACTCGCGGGTGGGAGGCACCCACAGCCGCCGGACGCTCGATTGTAATCTTCGGCGCGGCGGTCCGCCAAAGGAAAAGCCGTGCGGCCAACGGCACTGCCGGGGGATTGCGTCGCTATTCCAGCAACTTGCGCATGCCGTCGGTGAGCACGCGTTCGACATTCGGCGCCACGCGCGACGCCGGGCCGGTCTCGTAGCCGCCTTGCGAATAAGAAATCTCCGTGCCGATGTAGCCGGGCGCATAGTCCCCGTAGGCGGCCATGCACACCGTGGCCGCAGGTTTGAGCGACGCGGCCGCAAGTTGATATTCAATGAACAGCTCGCCGGGCATGTGCAGCACATAGGCCGGGCCGATGCGCAAGCAGGCCAGCTCGATGGGCTTCACGCGCCGGGCCCATACAATGTCGATCGCCGCACGCACGCGGTCGGTGGCGCGTGCCGATCCGTTGTTGAGCGTGGCCAGCAGCGGTTGTTCGGCCTGCAACAAGTCGCTCAGCGGCAGCTTGACGTCCACCGTGCGCCAGGCGAGATCATCGGCCGTGATGGGCGTCTTCTGGGTGGCCTCCCAGGCCGCGCGCATGCCGGCGGCCAGGCGGCTGGCGAGCAAGGGACGCATGGCGGGCGAACCGTCGTTGTACTTGCCCGCCGCAACGTTGCCGCTGGCGCCATTGAAGTGAATGTGCGCAACCTCGGGCAGCGCGGCTTCGCGCTCGGCGCGGGCCAGGCCCACGAAATCGCAGCTCACGCCGCCTTTGCCGTAGTAGCTTTGCGGATGCGTAGCGTAATAGGTGAGCACGACGACGGGCCGCTCGCCGTCCCACAAGCTCAAGCAACGCACCAAGGGATCGATCACGCCCTCGGGCGCGGCGCGCACCGCCGGATCGGTGCAGGAGCTGTAGCGCACGTGGGCCACTTTACCGTCCGGACCAAGCACGCGGCGGTTGGAAGCCACCTCGGCCACCGGCGCCACGCCAATGCCCAGATGCGAGACGCGCGTGGGCGAGGCCAGCGACTTGCGCACCGCGGCTGCAGCGCGGGCAATCGTCTCCTGGGCAAAGGCGACGTTGAACATTGTGCCCGACAGACCGCGCGAGGCCAGCAACCGCTCCGCGTCAAAATCGCAACTCGGGGCGTCGTGCTGGTGCAGCGTGTGCACCGCCACGCGATCGGGCGACGTGCCGGCGGCCTCGGCCAACGTTTCGCGCCAGGCATCGTAGCCGGCGCCGCCAATGCCCACCCAGTCGACTGCGCACAGCACGATCGGCTTGCCTTGCCCCAACAGCACGATGCCGCGGGCCGACAGGCGGTCGACGATTTCGCTCGCGGCCGGCACGGCCGAGCTGCACAGCGGCGTGCCCAGGGGAGGCGTGGCGTCGACCTGGAACGTGCAAATCTCCAGTGGTGCGGCGGCAGCCAGCGGAGCGATGGCGGTCAGCGCCAACAAGGCCGGCAACAAGAAGCATAGCGCGCGGTAGGACATGGCCTGGCCTGGCATTCTCGGGGAGAGCGTTCGCTGCAGGGAGTGCGAACTATTCTCGCGCACGTGCGCCACGCGCGTCAAAGACTTTGTCGAACTCAGGGTAGCTGAGCTCGCCAGAGCTCAGTTGGCGACCTGGGCGCGAACGCCGGCTGCTATGCGGCGCGGCGGCTGTCCTTGAGCTTGGCATGCGCGGCGGCCTCGCCACACTTGGGCGCGGTCAGCAAGTCGACTGCCAACAGCACGAAGGCCAACGCGACAAAAGCGAATAGAAGACTCATAGGACTTAGGGCGGGTTTCGCCTGGAAGTTAGGTGCAGCGGGTCGTCAAGGATACTGCCTGGCCCGGTTCGCACAAGATTAGTTGCCGTCAGGGGGCGGCTGCGTCACGTGGCAGCCTGCACACGGCCACTACGGGGTGCCCGTAACGGCGGCCCAAGCACCACTTTCGGCAAAGTCCGCGACCTCCGGCCAACACCTTGCTTGCAAAAGACTTAAGCGGGGCGGTAGGCTGTAGGCCACGGTGCAGGCGGGCGGGAGAGGCAATGGCTGTAGTCGGTGGGCCGCAGGCAAATGTCTGGAGCGGGCCGTGTTCTCGATTTTTGACGCATCCACCGCCGCACGCCCGAGCATCACACGGCGCGAACTGTTGCGCGTGGGTGGGCTGAGCATGCTGGGCCTGTCGAGTGCCCAGCTGGCGCAACTGCGAAGGGTTGCCGCGGCCGAGCCCCAGCCGCCGCGCGGCCAGCGAAACGCTTGCGTCTTCGTATTTCTGTTTGGCGGGCCAAGCCACATCGACCTGTGGGACATGAAGCCCGCGGCACCGGTGGAGATTCGCGGCGAGTTTCAGCCCATTGCCACGCGCGTGCCGGGCATTCAGGTGTGCGAACACTTGCCGCGCTTGGCTGAGCAGATGGACAAGCTCTGCCTGTTGCGCTCCATGGAGCATCGCATGCCGGTGCACGGGCCGGCGTGCAGCGAGATGTACTCCGGCCGGCCGTACTTTGGTCCGCCGGTGACCGATCAGGCCCGCCCCGAAGACTGGCCTTCGCTGTCGGCGCTGACCATGCATTTTGGCGAGCGGCGGGGAGCGCTGCCGCCGGCGGTCGTGTTGCCTTGGTACACACAGTTCGCCGGACAAGATAAACGCATCGCCGGGCAGACGGGCGGGCGGATGGGCGAGTTGAAAAACCCGTTCCTCGTGCAGGGCGATCCAAGCCAGGAAAAGTTTCAGGTCGAGGGCATTCAACTTTCCGACGATGTGCCGGCCGAGCGTGTGGCGCAGCGGCGCACCTTGCTGCGCGAACTGGAGTCGGCGCTGCCGGCGTCGCTCACGGGCGAATCGACCGTCGACTTGTTCTCGCACCACGCGGAGCTGGCGTTCAGCATGTTGGGCGATTTGCGCGCCAATCAGGCGTTTCGACTCGATCGCGAGCCGGCGGCGGTGCGCGAGCGTTACGGCCCGAGCAAGTTCGGCCAGAGCTTGCTGTTGGCGCGGCGGCTGGTGGAAGCGGGCGTGTCGCTGGTGACCGTGAACTGGGACGACGACACGCGGACGGACAAGGTCTCGCCGTTTTGGGATACGCACAACCACAACTTCGCGTCGCTCAAGAATCGCTTGGCGCCGGTGTTCGACACGGCGTTCTCGGCATTCGTCGAAGACCTGGCAGCGCGCGGATTGCTGGAGACGACGCTCGTGGTAGCCACCGGCGAGTTCGGTCGCACGCCCAAGATCGGCCAGTTCACGCAGAACGCCATGACCGAAAAGAGCGGTCGCGATCATTGGCCGCACGCGTTCACCGTGTTGATGTCCGGCGGCGGCGTGCGTGGCGGCCAGGCGTACGGCGAGACGAACGCCATCGGCGCGTTCGTGAAAGATCGTCCCGTGTCGCCGGGAGATCTGGCAGCCACGATCCTGGACCACTTGGGCATAGACTTTACCCGGCAGTATTGGGACGAGTTTCAACAAATGCGACAGAAGCTCGCCACCGGCAGGCCCATCCGGGGACTGGCCTAGGCGCCCGGTCCGGCCGGCGGAAAATCTCCCGCCCATCACCGGCAGATTTCTTTTGCGCCATCTGCCGGCGGCACCTGCATTTGTGCCATGCCCGCACACTCTGGCCCACGGGATCGTTCCAAGATCGCGCCGGGCGCGGCGAAGATTCCCATGCAGGCCAGCCGCGGTTGCCGGGCGATCGACTGTGCGGCGTGCCTGGCAGCGACGGTGCAGGGCTCAGCGGCGGCCCGGCGCGGCGCGCGTTTGGGCGCGGTCGCGCCGCACGATTTGCCGCGTCAGGAACTCGCGACACGAAGAGGCTAGCCGGCGCAAAAGGGCCGTCGATTGACGCACGTGAGAGCGAATGGGAGACTAAGAGTGAGCGACTATGGTCCGGCCTTGCGGGGGCACGCGGCCAACGCAAGTCCGCACAACCATGCGCCACACTTCTGCCGGCGCCCAAGGGCCTTCGCGATGCCGACTCTGGAAGTCAGCACGGAGTCTGGGGACAAGCAATATTATGAACTGGCGGCTGACGAGATGATCGTCGGCCGGGACCAGTTCTGCGATATCGTGCTGCGCCGCCATACCGTTTCGCGCCAGCACGCCCGCATCGTTCGCGCGGCCGACGGTTTCTATATCGAAGACCTGTCGAGCCTGAACGGCACGTACTTGAACGGCCGGCGGATCGAAGGCCGCACGCTGGTGAAAGACCAGGACCGGATTCACATCTACGAAGTGGCGGCCGTATTTCACGAAGGCACGGCCAGCGAAGTGCGCGCGGCTCACGAAGCAAGCGGCGACGGCCAACCGCCGGAGCTCGCGGCCGAACCCTTGCCGGAAGAACGCGCCGACCAGGGCGCGGCTGCGGCCCGAACCATGTTGGCCGAACGGCAAGCGGGACAGGCCGTCGATCCCGGCTCGCAAACCCGGTTTCGCGCGGCGCTCAAGATTTCCGCCGACATCGGCGGCGGCTTGGAGATCGACGAGATCCTGCCGAAGATTCTCGACAGCCTGTTCGAGATGTTTCCGCAAGCCGTGCGCGGCTACATCTTGCTGGCCGAAGGCGCCGATGGGCACCTGGTGCCGCGCGCCATCAAGCACCGCCAAAGCGAATCGGGCCATAGCGTCACGTTTGGGCCGATCAGCCGCAAAACGGCGCTGCATGTGATGTCTACGGCCGAAGCGATCCTCATGGACGAAGGCCCCACGGAGCCGACGGACGCCAGCGCCTCGATTTTCGAGGTGCGTGCGCTGTCGATGATTTGTGCGCCCTTGATGGGTCCCTCGCGCACGCCACTAGGGATCTTGTACCTGGACACAACCGATCCGCAGCATCGCTTTCGGCAAGACGATCTCGACGTGCTGGTGACCGTGGCCACGATCGCCGGACAGGAAGTGGAATCGGCCGGGGCGCGGCACACTTCGGTTGAGGCCGGCTCGCATCAGCGCAAGCTCGGCACGGCCAAGCAGGTGCAGATGCAGTTCTTGCCGCAGAATCGCCCGCAGGTCTCCGGCTATCGCTTTTACGATTACTATCAAGCGGCCGACGAGGTCGGCGGCGACTACTACGGCTATATTCCACTGCCCGACGGCCGGCTGGCACTGACCATTGGCGACGTGGCGGGCAAGGGCGTCTCGGCGGCGCTCTTGATGGCTCATTTTTGCGCCGAGGTGCGCTATTGCCTGACGGTGGCCGCCACTCCGGCCGAGGCCGTTAACCAGCTCAACCAGGATCTCTCGGCCGAGATGCTGAACTATCACTTTGTGACGTTTGCGTTGTGCGTACTGCACCCGGCGGAGAACAAGCTGACGATTGTGAACGCGGGGCACTTGCCGCCGCTGCGGCGGCGCGGCACCGTCATCGAAGAGCTGGGCAGCGCCGAAGGCGGCCTGCCGTTGGGTTGCGACGTGCGGCACACCTACGAGCAGATTGAGCTGGCGCTCGACCCGGGTGACACAATCATCATGTACACCGATGGAATCAGCGAAGCGATGAACGCACAGGGCGACGTGTTTGGCTCGCGCCGCATGCGGGAAGCGATCACCCGGGCGCCCCTCGGAGTGGATCGCGTGGGCCAGACGCTGTTGGACGACGTGCGGCGCTTCGTTCGCGGCCGCCTGCCGAGCGACGATATCTGCGTTGTGTGCTTCGAGCGGGAGTGACTACCCGCGCCCGGCGACTAGCCTCGCGTCGTCGTTTTTGGTTTCGTACGAGACGTCACTGGCCCTTGGCCCGGTCCCACACCACGCGGCCGCCGACGATCGTCAGATCCACCTTCACGTCGCGGATATCCTGCGGCGGCATGCTAAAGATGTCGCCGCTCAAGATCACCAGGTCGGCCAGCTTGCCCGGCTCGAGCGAGCCTTTCTGCGCGTCCTGGAATTCGGCGTAGGCGGAGCCCAGCGTGTAGGCGGCCACACTCTCCGCCACGGTGATCTTTTGCTCGGGCACCCAGCCTGCGTTGCGGCGGCCGTCGAGGGTGGCCCGCGTGGTGGCGGCGTAGATCGTGGCCAGCGGGTCGAGCGGGGCGACAGGCCAGTCGGTGCCCAACGCCAGTCGCACGCCACAATCCAAGAACGTGCGGAAGGCGTACGTCGTTTTGGCGCGCTCGGGACCAATCCGCGGCTCGGCCCAGCGGCCGTCGTCAATCGCGTGATAGGGCTGCACCGAGGCGATCACTCCCAGGGCCTTGTAACGCGCGAAGTCTTTGGGCGCTACGTGCTGCGAGTGCTCGATGCGAAAGCGTCGATCGCCGGCGCCGTTGGTTCGCTCCACTTGCGCAAACAGATCGAGCACTTCGGAGATGGCTCGGTCGCCGATTCCGTGAATGCACAGTTGCAGTCCGGCGGCGTCGGCCCGCGTGAGTCGTTCGAGCATGCCGGTCGTCGGCTGCATTTCATCGGACAAGAGACCGCTGTTGGCCGGGTCGTCGGCGTAGGGCTCGAAGAAGTAGGCCGTGGATGAGCCGAGCGAGCCGTCGGCATAGCCCTTGAGCGCGCCAGTCCGCAGGAACGCGGAGCCAAAGCCACGTCGCACGCCAATCTTGGCGAGGTCTTGCCAGGAAGTTTCCATCGGCGCGGCGTAGACGCGTGTGGTCAGTTCGCCGCGCTCGGCCAGGCGGGCCAAGACGGCAAACTCCGTGAACGTGCAGTTCATGTATTGCACGCTGGTCACGCCCAGGCCGGCGGCATGTTCGAGGGCCCGCCGCGCGAAGCGCAGCCGCTGCGCTTCTGTGAGCGGCGGAATGGCGCGCTCCACCAGCGGCATGGCCGCGTCTTTCAGAATGCCGGTGGGTTCGCCGGCCGCGTTGCGCAGAATCAGCCCACCTGGCGGATCTACCGTCTTGGCCGTAATGCCCGCCAGTCGCAGGGCGGCGGAATTCGCCAGGCCCATGTGGCCGTCGTAGCGGCGCACGAAAACCGGCCGCTCGGGCGTGGCGGCGTCGATGAGTTCTTTCGCCGGTAGCACCGCGGGGGACCAACGCTGATCGTCCCAGCTGCCGCCGGTCACCCACTCGCCCAGTGGCAGTTTGGCCGCATGGCGGGCGATGCGTGCGGCGAACTCCGCCTGCGAAGGCGCGTCGCGCAAGTCGACATTCTCCAGTTGCTGGCCGCCCCAAATAAAGTGCACGTGCGCGTCGTTGAAGCCCGGCACGACGCGCCGCCCGCCGGCATCGATCACGCGCGTGCGGGGGCCGCGCCAGGCGTTGACATCGGCCGCGCTGCCGACCGCGATGATGCGCTCGCCGAGCACGGCCACGGCCTCGGCTTCCGGCTGAGCGGGATTGACGGTCCACACGCGTGCGCCGGTAACGATCAGGTCCGCGGCCGGCTGCACCACGTCGGCACTGCAAGCCAACGTTACGGCGAGAAATGCGACGGCGACTAACGTTGACAGTGCTTTCATGGTCGCTTGGCCGGGCGCGGCGGCAGGCCCAGGCCGACGAATTCGTTGATGATGCCGTCCGGGTCGGCAATGAACATGATGCGCGCCAGGTTGCCGAGCGGAAAAATAGGCTCTTCGATCGTCACGCCCGACGAACGGGCGTACGCGTCGACGGCATCCAGATCGCGCACGATGTATTGAATGTAGCGCATGCCGCGGGCCTCTTCCCAACGGCCGGAATGCGTCGGCAAGGCGGGGTCACCTTGGCCCAGGGTGATCGTCGTATTGCCGTAGCGATAGGAGTGCAGCGTGCCGCCGCCCGCTTCGGTAGCCGCCGCGGGCTTGAGCTCGGCGAAGCCGACAAAGTCGCGGTAGAACTTGCGGCTCTTCTCCAGGTCGCTCACGGACAGCCGGAGCTCGATCGCGCTCAACACTTCGGCCGCGGCGCTGGCCGGTGGGACAACCAGTTCGATTTCGTTGCCGTCGGGGTCGCTGGCGATTGCGTGCCGCGAGCCTTCGCGGGCGGGGTCCGCCGCAAAGTCCGGCGCCGCCAGCCCGTTCGCCTGAAAGCGTTCGGCCAGGCCCGGTTCATCGCGAAAGAACAACGTCAGACGGCGGATGCCGTGGGCGGCGTCGAGTGCGCCGGTCTCTTTCTTGTCGGCCGCCGGGTTGTGCAGGAACTTGATCTCGGTCGTTCCCACCTGATAGCGCGTCATCACCAGCCCGCCGGGCAGGTTCAAATTGGCCATCGGCTTGAGTTGCAGCACGTCGCCGTAAAACTGTTTTGACTTTGCCACGTCGCCCACCGAGAGCACGAGGTTCACGCTGGGCAGCAACATGAGCTTGGGAATGCTGACCGTTTTGGCCGGCGCAGCGCTCGCCGTCGCGATCGGCAGGCCGACACCCAGTCCCAGTAGGACACTCGCCAGGACGAACAACGTCTTCGCGCGGATACGATGCATGCCGCTTGTCATGATGCACTCTCGGGTTGGGTTACCAGGTACTTGTCCCACCAGCCTGCGGCCGGTTCGATCTGTTCCACCACGTCGATCCACACGCCGGCCGGATCGAACAGCCCGAAGCGCCGTTGGCCGAACGGCTCGTCGCGCAGCTCGAGCGTGACGGGCGCGCCGCCCTCGACAAACCGCGCATACTCCGCCCGGGCATCGGCCACCTGAAATTCGAGACACATGCCGTGACCGCTGTACGGCTGTGGACCGGGCGGCGCCGAGGGATGACTGGGGTGCATGAACGCCAGGCTGGCGCGGCCTTCTTCCGCCGCCAGCAGGACAAACCAGCTGGCCTCGAACGCGACCTGCAGTGCGAACCAACGACGATAAAAGTCGCGGCAAGCGGCGAGCTGCTCGGTAACGACGATCGGATAGAAGTCCTGCAGCTTCATGGCGACACGCCCCGGGGAACCTGAGGCGACACGATGGTTTGCGGACGGGCGCCGCGCCCGGTCAGCGCCCAGCGGAGCAGGCGCACCCACGTTGACCACGGTCGCACGTCGGGCTCCAAGCCGAGCGCCGCCTGGGCCGTCGCCAGCGAATCCTCAATCAGGGCGTCGTGCAGCGGACGATACAAGAGCGGCCACGTCACGATTGCCGGGCCGTGCGCCGTCATCTGCAACGTGTGTTTCAGGACCACCGTTCGCCGAGAAGTGGGCTGGCAATCAAACCCATGGTAGCCGTCGAAGCCGCGCGGCCCGGTGAAGCGAAAGCGGATCGACGTACCCGGCACGTACTGCTCGACAAAGTAGCGAATCGGGCCGTGTCCGCCCACGGCCCCCTCCGCCAGCGGCCGGTCGAACTGCATCCGCGGCCACGAGTGCCGCGGCCACAAGGAGTCACGCGGGCCGGCCAGGCTGTCGATCAACTCGCCGACCTGCGCGGGCGAGGCTGCCAGCTCGCGCTGGTGAATGTTGAGGACCCGCATGGATGTGACCTTGGATGAATGGCGGACTTCATTCCAGCTCGCGAACGTCCGACAGCACGCCGCGAGGAATGCACACGGTGAGCACGGTCAGGTCGCCGATGGCCTTGTGCTTTACCCCGCGCGGAACGTACACCACCACGCCCTTGTGCAGTTCGATGGTTTCATCGTCGAGCAGCATCGTGCCTTGGCCGTCGATAATGTAATAAAACTCGTCGGTGTGCTCGTGGTAGTGCAGCCTGGCGTTGTCGATCTTGACGTAATGGACCTCGCCGGCGGCGCCGTCTTTTTCCTCGACCAGACAGCGGATCTCGCCGCAGGTTTCGGGCCAGGGCTCGGCATCGGCCGGGTCGCGACGGAGAAACTTGGTTTGCGTCGTCATCGAGATGCTCCGAGATGGGGGAAGCGAGTCGGGCCGCCATGCGCCAAGGGAAGCACCCGCGGCGATGGATGCGAAACCATCATAGCGGTCCGCTGGGCCGGATGCCAAAAAACCACCTAAGCCCGACGCGCGGGAGACGCCGTTACGACACGCGGAGCGTGTCGACTACTATCGCCCATTGCCCATTACCCAGCGCCTCATCCCCGCGTCCTGCCTCCGCCGTGGCATGCCGATGCACCCGAGTGCACGGTTGACTTTTTTCGGCTCGGCGGGTTAGATTCAACCGAAGTCACATCCTCATATCGACTCATTCGCGTCCTACTCGTCGTCTTCTTGGACTGTCCGTCTGTCTGCCTTTGCGGAAAAAGCAAGTTGGGCGTTGCGCGGTGAGTGCCATTTCGGCCTCTCCCGCTGCACCTTTTGGGATTCGTTTGAGTTCGCGGCGCTGCGGTCGGGGCAGCGGTGCCGCCCGGCGCAAGATCGTACGCGGAGGATGTTATGGCGACTGCTGCCTACACGGTTTCTATCAATCCCGCGTTTCTGCGGGAGATCAAGGAAGACCATCACGAGCTGCGGCAACTGATGCACCACACCACGGCCATGCTGGGCCGTCCGGAGTGGATGAGCGTGGAATTTGATCGGCTGGTCGAGCTGTTTGGCAAGCTGCGCGACCAGTTGGCCATGCACTTTTCTTTGGAAGAAGCCTACGGCTACTTCGACGATGCGCTGGGCGTGGCGCCCCGCTTGAGCCGCCGTGCCGACGTGCTGCGCAGTCAACACTATGAACTGTACCGCGACATCTGCCGGCTGGCGGAGCGCGCGGAGCAGTTGCTATATCACGAAACGCCCGAGCCCATGCTGGGACGGCTGGGCGCCGACTTTCGCCAATTCGTCGAGCGTTTTCAGGAGCACGAGCAGCACGAGTGCGACCTGATCATGGAAGCGCTCAACGAAGAGCTGGGCGCGGGCGACTGAGGAGCAGGCTGGAGGCTGGCGGTAGGCTATCGGCCATAGGCCATAGGCCATAGGCTTTGGGCCGGAATCGTGCGATTTTGGATTGCGTTCAAACTGCCGTTAAGTTCGGGGCTTACGGCAGCGGTTTATCCTGGTCGAAGACCACAACAATCCGCGCTTCCGGGAAGAGGGTCTCCAGAAGCAGATAGCCCTCGAACCCGTTGTAAGCCCCCGGCGCTTTCGAGTGGTACGCCGATTCCGGCATGCCGATGCAGTCGTACTCGGTTGCTCCTAAGACCGAGAGGATGAACGGCAGCTCGTTCCTTGGGGCGTGCTTATCGATGGACGTCCTGGACCGGATAAATCCACCGCTTGACGCAAAAGACTCGACAACTCGCTCCCTCTCCTTGAGCCAATGCAAAGCTGAGCCCAATGAGCTGCCAAAGACCGCAACAGTAACGAGGAAAGCCCCCAGGCCGAAACGAAGCCGGCGGTTTTTTCGAGCCGCAGTCATTTCTGCATTGTAGCACGACCCTGACGCTGGATTTCGTACAGGGCCCGACTCGCGCCCTCAATCCAAAATCGGCCGCCGCGTTGCACACGCGTGCGCGGTCCACTATTCTGAGCGCCTCCAGCCAGATTCCCTCGCCACTCCAACCCCAGGCGGTTCCACCATGCGCAACACCTGTGTCGTTCTTTCGATCGTGACAAGCTTATTGTGGCTCATCTCGTCCGTCGCGGCCGCTGATCTGCCGCGCGAGCAATTCGACGACGCGGGTTTTGAGATCATCTTCGACGGCAAGACGCTGGGCGGCTGGCACATCAGTGCCCAGACCGGCCACAGCCGCGCCAGCAAGAACAAGTCGGGCGGCCGCTGGGTCGTCGAAGACGGCGCCATCGTCGGCAGCCAGGACATTCCCGGCAACGGCGGCATCGTGCTCACCGACAAGCCCTACGGCGATTTTGAAGTGGCCGTGGAAATGAACAACGACTTCGTGCCGGACAGCGGACTGTTTCTGCGCAGCAACGAGCGCGGCCAGGCCTATCAGTACATGATCGACTACCACCCGGGCGGCAACCTGGCGGGCGTCTACGGCGAGGGCCTGTCGGGCGGCGTCCATCAGCGCAACTTCGATTTCCTGGACGAGGTGACCAAGATCAAGGAAGACCCGTCGCCGTTTCCGCTGCCGGTCAAGCCGGCCGAATGGCCCGAGTTCTGGAAGCACGGCCAGTGGAACGAGCTGCGAGCACGGATCGTGGGCAACCCGCCCAAGATCACCACCTGGATCAACCGCGTGCGGTTCATGGAGTTCGAGGACAAAGAGAAGCGCCACCAGGACAAGGGCGGCATCGCGCTACAGGTGCACGGCGGCGGCGGCGACCTGACGAAGCATTTTGTGCGCTATCGCAACGTGCGGGTGAAGGAGATCAAGTGAGGGAGGAGGCTGGAGGGAGGAGGTCGGAGGTCGGAGACTGGAGGCTTGAGACTGGAGGCCGGAGGGAAGAGATTTTGGATTGGGGGCTCAAACGCGGCGATCCGTGGCGGGTTTGAATAACCACCGAATGTCGAGGGCGCGGATAGGTCGCCTATTTGCGGTCCGCGGTGCTGTGCCACGAATTCCCGAGTCTCTCAATCGGGTCGGAGTAGCTAGCATCTCCGAGCTGGTAAGTAATATACAGCTCTGGAAATAGCCGCTCGATGCGCAAGTACTCCTCTTCCGTGTAGTGTTCATCGCTTAGCCTTAGCTCGCTCCAACCGCTTAGCGATTTGGCGCCCAACAGTCGCCAGACCCACGGAGGCTGCGTCGGTTGCCGAATGCCGCGATGATGTGCAAACGTGGCGTAGTTCAATCCCGTGTTCGCGACGTTCGCCCGCTCGCGCACGGCGTCTAATTGTCGAACGAACCAAGCCGAGAATAGCGCGGCAATCACCATCGCTACGAACGTGGTCCGCAGCGAGAAGCGAAACCAGCGGCGCTTAGGTGCGGTGGTCATCCGGCGAAACCGCGATCGAGGTTCTCTTCGGCCTAGAGCCTCCAGCCTCCAGCCTAGTTCCCCGCCGTGGCCGGTGCCGCGGCCGGCGCTGCGCCCGACGACTTCAGGTGCGTGTCGAACCAGCCGACGATCGTCTTCAGATCGTCGAACATGCTGGGCCACACGCCGTGGCCGGCGCCTTGCTTCACGATCAGCTCGCAGGGCACGCCCGCCTCTTTGAGCCTGGCGATGATGATCTCCGACTGCTGCAGCGGCACCAGCTCGTCGGCGTCGCCATGCAGGATCAAGGTTGGCGCATCGCCCGAGTTGACGTGATAGATGGGCGACATTTCCTTGCAGATTTTTTCGCGGGTTTCCATGTTCACCGGCACGAACAGCTTGGTCAGCGGGTCCTGCTCGCGAAAATCGAACGGCGCCTTGAAGCGATGGTTCGGCTCGATGCCGAGCGACTTGATGCCGTCTTTGCCGTAGTTCAAAAAGTCGGTGGGCGGGAAGAAACAGGCCACGGCCTGCACGCAGCTACTGGCGCGATCGACCGGGTCCTTGGCTTTGGGGTCGCCCTCGCAGCCCGCGCAGCCCAACATGAGCGACAGGTGCCCGCCGGCCGACGCGCCGCTGACGCCGATGCGGTTCGGGTCAATCTGGAACTCGTCCGCGTGCGTGCGGATATAGCGGATGGCCCGATTCATGTCGGCCACGCACTCTGGAATGGTGAACTTGGGCTGGCTGCCGTGCACCACCGCGAAGACGGTGTAGCCGCGCTTCAGGGGCTCCATCATGATCGCCGGCTGAATGCGGTCGTGGTCCGAAATCCAGCCGCCGCTGATGGCCAGCACCATGGCCGCGCCGTTGGCGTTGGCCTTGGGCGTGAACACGTCCATGGTCAGCGCCGTGCCGAACTTCCGCCCGTAGATGATGTCTTGCTGGCGCGTGAACGGCTCTTCGGCCACGGCCGCCGGAGCGAGCATCGCCAACGCCAGCGAAACGATCGCCAGGGCCGCCGCGGACAGCGTTTGGCGAGCCACGTTTACGTTGCGGAAAGTCTTCATGGCATGATTTCCTTGCGACAAGTTGGATGGCTGGGCAGCAAAGCGCGGGCCGCTCACAGGGCAGTACCAGCACGGGCCGGCGCGGGTTTCGGCACTGGTGCGGCTACGATTCGGAAACCCACTAGCCCGACGCGCGAGCGAGGGCGGTTGCAATTTACCAGTGTACCTGCGGGCCCAGTGACCGCAAAACGGCGAAAAAGGGACCGCGAAGCCGCGGCGGGGGGGCGGACCTGCAAATAGCCCTCGCTGGCGCTTCGGGCTAGTGTGGCATCAGATCGTCGCGGATATCGGCCAGGGCCGGGAACTGGCGGCGGTATTCGATCAGGGACTCGCGCTGCAGATCGGCCACTAGCAGCTGCTCGCCGGCACCGGCGGCGGCCAAGGTTTCTCCGCGGGGTCCCAGGATGAGGCTCTTGCCACCGTATTGCAGCGTTGGATCGGTGCCAGCCCGATTGACGCCCACCACGTAGGCCTGATTTTCGATGGCCCGCGCCGCCAGCAGGGCCAGCCAGTGCGACTCGCGCGGCTGCGGCCAGTTGGCAATCACCACCAGCAACTCCGCACCCTCGCGCACCGCGCGGCGAAAGACCTCGGGAAAGCGCAGGTCGTAGCACACAAACGGCGCCGCCTGAAAACCGTGCCAACGGAACAGCGCGACGGCCGGCCCGGGCTCGTAGTGTCGGTCCTCGCCGCTGTACGAGAAGGGGTGCATCTTGGCGTAACGCAGCAGCAGGCCGCCGTCCGGCCCGAAGACGACCGCATCGTTACGGCCGCGGCCGTCGGCGGCGCGCGTCACTACGCCACCCAGCACGCAGGCCCGGTGCTTGCGCGCCAGCTCGGCGAGAAACTTGTGCGTCGGCCCGTCGGCTGCCTCGGCGATCGCGTCCACGTGCATGCTGAAGCCGGTGGCGAACATCTCGGGCAGGACCACCAGCGCGCCCGGCTCGATCTTGGCGCCACTTAGCAGCGCGCGCACGCGCTCGTGCGTGGCCGCTTTGTCTTCCCAGGCGATTTCAATTTGGCAGGCGATGACTTGCACGCGTTTATGCTCCCACGATGGACTTTAGTCCGCGGACGAAGCGGCCCATCCCCTCGGCCGTTGTGTCGGCATCCAGTGCGCCATAGGCCAGGCGCAAATAGCAGCCCTGATGCATGCCGAACGTGGTGCCGGGAATGACGGCCACGCCGAACTCGCGCACCAGGCGTTCGACGACGTCCATTGGCCCCAGCGTTGTATCCACGCGCAGCAGAAAATAGAAGGCGCCCAAAGCCGGCGGTACGGTGCAGAAGCGCTCGAGTGCGGCCAATTCGTGCAGCACCATCTGTCGCACCCGAGCCACGCGCTCCACATTCTGGCGGCGATACTCGGGCGGCGCCGACAGCGCCCCCAGCGCGGCATACTGCGAGATCACTGGCGGGCAGATGAGGATCGTATCCTGCGCTTTGCGCACGGCGACCGTGAGCGCCTCGGGCAGCACCATGTAACCGACTCGCCAACTGGCGAAGCCGTAGGCCTTGGATAGTGAGAACAGCGAGATCGTGTGCTCCGCAGCGCCGGGAAGCGCGCCGGGCGAAAAGTGCTGCGCGCCATCGTAAACAAAGTACTCGTATGCCTCGTCGTGAATGTGATAAATGCCATGCGCGGCGCACAGTGCGTTGACCGCTTCGAGCGCCACGCGCGGATAAACGGCGCCTGTGGGGTTGTTAGGCGAGATGGTCACGATGGCCCGGGTGCGAGGGCCGATGGCCGCCCGCAGCGCGGCGAGATCGATCTGGTAGTCCGCGTCGAGCGGCACCAGCACGGAGCGGCAGTTGAGCATGGCCACGGCCATCTCATGATTGAAGTAGTACGGCGTCAACAGCACGATCTCATCGCGGGGATCGGCGATGGCCAGCAGGGCGTTGAAGAAGGCCATGTTGCCGCCGGCTGTGACCACGATGCGGCTGTGCGGGCCGACGGCGATGCCGTTTTCGGCTGCTAGCTTGCGCTCGATGGCCGCCACCAGCTCGGCCAGGCCCTCGACGCTCTTGTACTTGTGGTTTTGCGGGTCGGCCAGAAAGCGGTCGATCGAGGAGCGGGCCTCAGCCGGCGGCCCATAGTGCACCACGCCCTGGCCCAGCGAAATTGTGCCGGGATGATTGCGGATCAGCTCGCCGACCACGGGGATGATCGGCTGCTGGACTGCTTGCATGCGGTCGGAGAGGAACATTGCGGATTTGTAAGCGTTTGCGGCGGCCGGCGACCAACAGGACGTGGGATGCATCATAGCGTCCAGGGCCAACCGTCGAAACTTGGCCACCGCGGGCAGCTGGACGCGGTGCCTGCTGAGACCGGTCGGCCGGGCGTTTCGCGTGGCGATACTCGTCTTCCCCGGTGGCGCACGATGGATTACACAACGGCCTGGGCACGAGATCGTTGGTGCGAAACGAACCGTTGGAACCGAGGGCGGGATCGATGACGGGAACTAACGAATGAAAAGCTCAATGCAATGGATTGCGTGGGCCGGGTGGCTGGGGTTTGCCGCAGCGTCGTGTCTGGGGAATGGCCGCACCTGCCAGGCCCAGACGGATCGCGAGTTTGCCGCCGCTCGGCAGGTGATGGTGGAAGTGGACATCGCCTCGGCAGGCATCAAGGACCGCACGATCCTGGCGGCGATGCGCGATACACCGCGGCACGAGTTCGTGCCGGCCGCGGTGCGACGTAACGCGTACTTCGATATGTCGTTGCCGATCGGCGAGCAGCAAACCATTTCACCGCCGTTTATCGTGGCACAGATGACGCAGCAGCTGGAACTGAAGCCGAACGACAAGGTGTTGGAGATTGGCACCGGCAGCGGCTACCAGGCGGCCATTCTCAGCCGGCTGGTGAAAGAGGTGTACACGATCGAGATTCTGGAAACGCTTGGGCGCCGCGCGCAGGAGACGTTCCAGCGGCTCGGCTATCGCAATATCAAGAGCCGCATCGGCGATGGTTACCAGGGCTGGACCGAGGCCGCGCCGTTCAACAAAATCATCGTCACCTGCTCGCCGGAGCGCGTGCCGCAGCCGCTGACGGACCAACTGGCCGAAGGCGGTCGGCTGGTGATCCCGGTGGGCGAGCGCTATCAGCAAATCCTGTACGTGATGGAGAAGCGCGGCGGCAAGCTGGTGGTCAAATCGCGCGAGCCGACGTTCTTTGTGCCGATGACGGGCACGGCCGAATCACAGCGCGAGCGCCTTCCGAACGACACGCTCAGCGGCCTGGTCAACGGCGACTTCGAGAAACTGCTCGACGGCAATCAACCGGCCGGCTGGTTCTATCTGCGGCAGGCCAGCGTTGAGGCCGCGCCCCGCGACGCCACGCAAACGCGTGCCATCAAGTTCGTCAATCAGGTGCCGGGCCGCAGCTCGCAGGCACTGCAAGCCATTGGCGTGGACGGCCGGCGCGTGAGCGCTTTGGTCGTCGATGCCACGGTGCGTGCACAGAACGTGCGCGACGGGCAACTGGCCCATCAGCAGGCCGGCATGCTGTTCAATTTTTACGATGCAGAGCACCGTCCGCTGCCGCCGGTAACGCTTGGGCCGTGGCGCGGCACGTTCGATTGGAGCCGCCGGCAGGAGACAGTTTCCGTGCCGCCCGAGGCGCGCGGCGCGGTCGTGGCGTTGGGCTTGCTGGGGGCGACGGGGCAGTTGTCGTGCGAGGAGGTCGTTATCCGGCCGGTGGGCGAACGCACCGCGCGACCGTGACGCGTCGCTGGCTACCGCGGCGCGGACAGTTCCAACGTTGTCGTGGCCGCCGCCGCGTCTTGCCGCCGCCGGGCCAGCGCCGGGCCCGCGTACTCGCGAATGCGGACCGAGAACTGCGGGTCCTCGCGATAGATGTACGCTACTTCGTTGATCCGCGCCTCTTGCCGCGTGCGCTCGAAGTTGTCGTCGATGCGGATCAGGCCCAGCTGGTAGGCCAGGCGGTCCGAATACTTGGGAAACAGCACTTCGTAGCCGTAGGGCACCGTGCCGGGCGCCACATTGTTGATGTGCCGCATGATGTTCGTCGTGCAGTTGTTCGTGACCAGGTTGTAGAACTCGGGCTCGTCGCGCAGCTTGTTGGCGCGCTTGAGCATGTCGACAAACAGGGCCCGCATTTGCTCGGGCCGGGCATTGGCCTGATACATGTAGACGTCGTTGAGCCACGTGATCGAGCGCACCTGGATCAGGTCGCGCTCGTCGCCCACGACGTACATCAGCTCGTACGGCTTGCCCATGCTGCGCAGCGCCGAGAACTCCTCGCCCTCGGCGCGCCGGACTTCCACCGAGATGGCCACATAGTCCTTGCCGTCGAAACCGAAGGTCAAGAAGGTGTGCGCGCCGCCGGGCACGTTGTCCAGCGGCGTCATCACATAGTCGACGCTATCGAGTTTGTTGAGATCGAACGTCTGGTCATAGTGGTGCACCGTGTAGTCATAGGTGCTGCGATAGACGGTGTTGCGAATGTTGTGCACGGTGACCAGGTTGTCGTTGAACTCGGACCAGGGGAGCACGGCCTGGTTGGCCGACCAGTTGCTCTGATTGGTTGGCGAGCGGCAGCCGGCAACCAGCGAAACGAGCGCCACGATCGCCGTCAGCGCGCAGCGGAGCCACGCGCGGGGTTGGCCCGTGCCACGGCGCGCAGCGCGATGCCGCGAGCGTGCAAGCTGGCGTTGGTGTTCGGTCACGATGTGGCAGACAAGACGGGACGATCGTCAGTCAACGGCCGGCCGGCAGATCGAAGTGATCAGGGCGAATGCCCCATTCGGCCAACGGTCCGAGTGACGTAAATACTCGAAAGCGGGTATTTCTGACAAGCCAGCTTTGCTATTCCTGCGGCGCCGCAAGCGGTGTTTGACCTGCGCAGCACCCTTGCTAGCAAGGTCATGCCGTCGTGAAATTGCTGACCGCCGGCCCTCATGTCGGCCGGCCTTCAATCACGCTCACATCGGCGCGAGTGGGGGTAATGGACGCCAGATGGAACCCGCTCGCCTGGAACAGTTCTCGGTATTCGGCTGCGGTGCGCTCCTTGCCGCCGGGAATGACCATCATGTTCAGGTCCAACAGCTTGGCGAAGCCGGGATCGTTGCCCGCGGGGATGACGCTTTCGACGAGCAGCAGCCGGCCGTCGGCCGGCATCGCTTGCCGAACGTTGCGGAGGATCCGCTGGGATTCGTCGTCGTCCCAGTCGTGGATGATGTGGCGCATGAGGTATGCGTCGGCGCCCTGTGGAATGGCGGCAAAGAAATTGGTCGCGTGCGTTTGCAGGCGATCGCTCAGTCCGGCGGCAGCGATCAGCGGACGGGCCCGCTCGATCACGCCGGGCAGGTCGCAGAGCATGCCGCGCAGCTGCGCGTGTCGCCCGAGCACGGTCCGCAGCAGGCTGCCGTTGCCACCGCCGACGTCGGCCAGCACGCGGATGGTGGAGAAATCGTAGGCGTCGAGCATGGCGGCCGTTTCGCGGCCGTGAATGGCGACCATCGCCTGGTCGAAGATGGCGGCCTGCTCGGGATGTTGGGAAAGCCAGTCAAAGATCGGCGCGCCGTAGATTTTTTCGAAGGCGGGTTCGCCGGTCTGCACGGAATACAGCAGCTCGCCCCAGCAGTGAAAGTGTTCTTCGCCCATCATCAATGCCAAGGCGCGCTGCGAATTTTCGGCGTCGGCGCGGAGGGGATCTGCTGCCGGAGTGATGCTAAATCGGCGCTGGTCGTCTTCGCGAAAGAAGCCCGCACTGGCCAGGGCCCGCAACAGCCGATACAGCGCGGCCGGTTGCGCGCCGCAGGCGGCGGCCAGTTGCTCGGCGGTTTGCGGTCCCTTGTGCAGCAGATCGGCAAGGCCCAACTTGGCGGCCACATAGACCGATTGCGAAATCCAATAGCTGGTGAGCACTTGAGCCAGCGGCGCGGCGGCAGGTTGCGACATGAGTTTCCTTTCTCAACACAGGACAGGCAGAAAGTGCCGGGGCAAGCCGCCCGGCCGGCGACGGAATTGTAGTCAACGCGCTCGTCCGCAGGCCATGCCCGCGCGTGGGGCCGCAGGCTTTCGGTTAGAATGATACGTGGAACCTTGCCGCGTTCGCAGTGCGCACGTGCGGATGACGCGGCCGCAAAAAAAAGACCATCGGCCGAACGATGCCAACCGACGACAACGACGACAACCTGCCGATCGAGGCGGAGCGTGGCGCGCCGCCGGCGAATGACGAATCGCCGGTGAACGAAGCACCGCCGACCGCCGGCATTTTGGACGCGTCTGAGGAATCGCCGGACGACATTCCCGATTGGCTCACGGAGCCTGACGAGACTGACCAGCACGCGCCCTTGGGACCGTATCAGTTCAGTCTGCTGGGTTTGGCAGGACTGACGACGGCGTGCGGCGTTTATGTCGTGCTGGAAAAGTGGCATGGCGGCCGCTTTGGCATGGGAATGCTCCTGGCGATGGCGGTGGTGGCCGCAATCGGCCTGCCGGTAATCTGGATGATGATGTGGGTTGCGCGCAGTCTGGTGGAAGGAAGCGGGCTGAGCATGTTCCTCTGGCTGGCTGCCGCGGTGGCCGCGGCCATGTTTGGGTTAGGCTGGCTGGCAGGTTTTTGAGCGCCTCGGTGGCGGGCGCTACCGGGCGGTGCGGCCGCTCCCGCCGGACCTGGCACACAACTATAATGACGCGGTTGCGACGCACCGGATCGCCTGCCCGATAACCCCCGCGCACTTCCCATGCCTGCCTCGAATCGACGCCCGATGGCGCGCGTGTTAACACTTCTGCTGGCCTGGTGCGCGAGCCTCGCCATCGACCCGGGCGTGCTCCGCGCGGCCGACGCCAATCGCCTGACCTATCTCGACGGCGGCGATCCGTTCTACGTATCGCGCGCGTTTCCCAAGCTCACGACGCCGCAATGGGTGGGCGAAGAGGGCGTGGAGGCCGTCGTCATCCTGTCGATCGACGATATGCGCGAGATCGAAAAGTGGGAGACCTATCTGCGGCCCATTCTTGAACGGCTGAAGAAGATCGACGGCCGTGCGCCCGTCAGCATCATGACCAATCAGATCGATCCCCGGCATCCGCACTTGCAAAAGTGGCTGGCCGAGGGCCTGAGCCTGGAGGTCCACACCTACGATCATCCGTGTCCGCTGTTGCAGCAGGGCGACTTGGGGACAGCCAAGGAAACGTACGATCGATGCGTGGACCTGATGGACCGCGTGCCTGGCAGCCGGGCGGTGGCGTTTCGCATGCCTTGTTGCGATTCGATGAACTCGGCCAGCCCGCGGTTCTTTGCCGAGATCTTCAACCATGTGACGGCGGTTGGCAATTTCTTGTCGATCGACAGTTCGGTGTCGAACCTCACGACGGCCAACGATCCCGAGCTGCCGCGTGAGCTGGTGCTCAACGCGGACGCCAGCGAGATTTTCCGCCGCTATCTGCCGAACAAATCCTTCGTCACCACGATCGAGGATTATCCTTATCCGTTCGTGATTGGCCGTCTGTGCTGGGAGTTTCCGTTTGCCGTGCCCAGCGATTGGTGCGCGCAGCAACTGCAGCGGCCGGACAATCCGCAGACGGTGATCGATCTGGCGCGCGCCTTGGACGCTGCCGTGGTGAAGAAGGGGGTCTTCACGCTGCTATTTCATCCGCACAAGTGGATCAAGAGCGAACAGATTGTGGAACTGGTGGACCGCGCCGTCGCCCGGCACGGCAACAAGATCAAGTTTCTCACCTTTCGCGAAGCGCAAGTGCGGATCGACAAGCACTTGCTGGCCGGGCAGGCGCTGCGGGCCAGCGACGGCGGCGACAATGGCGTGCGGCTGATCGATCTCGACGGCGACGGATTCCAGGACGTGCTCGTGGGCAACGATCACCTGCGCCGCACGCGGCACTGGTCGCCGCGGGCCGGCAAGTGGATCGACGGCGAGCTGCCGGTGTCGCTCGTGACCACGGGCGCTGGCATTGGTCGCGTCGAGCAGGGCGTGCGATTTGGCGTGGTGCGCGAAGGCGGGCAGGCGAGCATGCTCGTACGCAACGGCCGTGTCGAAGGGGCCTGGCACTTCGATGGCCACGAATGGTCGGCGGCGCCCGAACTCCTGGCCGGCCTGGAATTGGAAGGCAAACCCATCTTCACTTCCCGCGGCGGGCGCGACGCTGGCGTGCGGCTGGTGGATCTCGATGGCGACGGCCGCACAGAATTGGTCAGTGGCGCGGCAGGGCAGCAGGCCGTGTTCGCCTTCGAGCCGGGGCGCGGTTGGAAGCAGCAGCCCTTTACGCTGCCGGGGAGTACGACCATCGTCGATCGCAATGGGCGGGACGCCGGGCTGCGATTGGTCGACATCGATCAGGACGGGCGCAGTGACGTCTTGTTCTCGGATGACGAGCGCTATGGCGCGTGGCTGTTCGATTCGCCACAGGCCGGCTGGTCGAAACAACTCGTGGCCGGCAGCCGAGACGACCCGCAGGCGCTGCCGATGCTGGCGCGCGGCGGCACTGACAACGGCGCGTGGATTCACGATCGCACGCTGTTCGTGCAGAACGAAGACACAGACAAGCTGGCCGACGTCGTCGACCGCCGGCCGCTAAACGATCTGCTGGCGGACGTGCGCTTTCCCGGCCCCAAGTCGCCGCAGCAATCGCTGGGGGTCATGCATGCGCGGCCGGGTTTTCGAGTGGAGCTGGCCGCGGCCGAACCGCTGGTGATGGATCCGGTTGCCATGGCCTGGGGGCCGGACGGCCGGCTGTGGGTTGTGGAAATGGGCGACTATCCGCGCGGCGCGGACGGCGATGCCGGTCACGGCGGACGGGTGCGCTATCTGGAAGACCGCGACGGCGACGGTCACTACGACCGGTCCACGGTGTTCCTCGACAATCTGGGCTTCCCCAACGGCGTGCTTCCTTGGCGCAAGGGCGTTCTGGTGACGTGCGCGCCGGACATCTTGTATGCCGAAGATACCGACGGCGACGGCCAGGCCGACAAGCGCGAAGTGCTGTATCACGGCTTCGTCGAGGCCAACCCGCAACACCGCGTGAACGGTTTGAAGTGGGGGCTCGACGGCTGGATCTACTGTGCGCATGGCGACGCCGTGGACGGCAAGATCGAGCTGCGAAAGACCGGCGAAACTGTCAACGCCAACGGGCGCGATTTCCGCATCCGTCCGGACGAGGGCCTGCTCGATCCGCAGTCGGGCGTGTCGCAGTATGGCCGCAATCGCGACGATTGGGACAACTGGTTTGGCAATTCCAATAGCAGGCCGATGTATCAGTTCGTGCTGGCGGACCACTATCTGCGGCGCAATCCACATGTGCCGGCGGCCGATGGCCGGGTCGACGTTTCTGAACAGCCGGGCGTGGCGGAAGTTTTTCCGCGCAGCCGCACGCTGGCCCGATACAACGACCTCTACGCGGCCAACCGCTTCACGTCGGCCAACAGCACGATCGTCTACCGCGACGATTTTTTCGGCCCCGCGTTCCAGGGCAATGCGTTCATCAGCGAGCCGGTGCACAACCTCGTGCATCGCGAAGTCATGCGCCCCGAGGGACTGGAGTTTCGCAGCCGCCGCGCGGACGACGAGCGCGACAGCGAGTTTCTCGCTTCGGCCGACAACTGGTTCCGCCCCGCCATGCTGGCGGAAGGTCCGGACGGCGCCTTGTGGGTGGCCGACATGTATCGGCAGACGATCGAACATCCCGAGTGGATCCCGCAAGAGGTTCAGGACCAGATCGATCTGCGGGCGGGCAGCGACATGGGGCGGATCTATCGCGTGTATCCCCTGGGCAAGACGCCGCGACAAATCCCTCGGCTCGACAAACTGTCGACGCCTGAGCTGGTGGCCGCGCTCGATACGGCCAACAGCTGGCAGCGCGACATGGTGCAGCAACTGCTCGTGTGGCGCAACGAAAAGAGCGCGATTCCGACGCTCTCGAAGTTCGTTGGCGCATGCCCGCGACCGGCGGCGCGCGTGCAAGCCCTGTGGACGCTGGAACTCTTGGGCGGACTGACGCCGCAACTCATCGAACGGGCGCTCAAGGACGAGCATCCCGGGGTGCGCCGCCACGGTGTACGGCTGGCGGAGAACCATTTGCGTGAGTCGCCGCAATTGGGCGACGCCATTCTGGCGCTGACGGACGACGCGGATCCGCAAGTTCGGCTGCAGCGCGCTTACACGCTGGGTGAGTGGAACGATCTTCGCGCCGGTCAGGCGCTGGGGGAATTGGCAACCCGTTTTGCCGACGATCCGTTCCTGGTGGCAGCGGTGCTGTCCAGCGTCAGCAAAGAAAACCTGCACGCGGTGTTGGGCACCGTTCTGGCCAGTCTCGAACAGCAAGGCATGAAGAGCGAGGAGGTGCGGGCGCGGCCCGAGCTGCTCGAGCAACTCGTGGGCCTGGCCAGCGCGCTCGACGACGATCGCACGTTGGGCCTGGCGCTGGCGCGGATCGGCAAGTCCCATGTGGACACCTACGACGCCTGGCAATTGACGGCCGTGGCGGGACTGCTCGATGCGCTGGCCCGGCGTGAAGCCGGTTGGGAGAAGTATGACACGTCGGGCGAGTTGGCCCGCATGTTCGATTTCGCTCGCACAACGGTGCGGGACGACAAGGCGGGTGAGTCTGACCGGCTGCGGGCCGTGCGGCTGCTGGGGCGCAGCGAGAGCACGCGCGGCGACGACATCAAGTCACTCGTCGCGCTGTTGGTGCCGCAGTCCAGCGGCGCATTGCAGACGGCGGCGGTCGAGGCGTTGGCCCGGATCGACGACCCCCGTGTGCCGCAGGCTCTGGTGGCAGGTTGGAAGAGCCATGGTCCGGGGCTGCGGAGCGAGATTCTCGACGCGCTGTTGAGCCGCGATGCCTGGGCCGAAACGCTTCTGAGCGCGATTGAACAAGGCACCGTCCCGGCTGCCGACGTTGATGCAACGCGCCGCCAGCGATTCTCTCAGTCGGAAAACAATGCAATCAAAGAGCGCGCCGCCAGGCTGCTGGCCGGGGCCATCGAATCGAACCGCCAGCAAGTGCTCGCGCAGCACGAGCCCGTGCTCACCATGCAGGGCGACGCCGCGGCCGGCGCCACGGTGTTCAACAAGCGCTGCGGCGTCTGCCATCGGCTGCGCGGCGCCGGTCACGACGTCGGGCCCAACCTGGCGTCGCTCACGGATTACTCGCCGCAGGTATTGCTCACGGCCATGCTCGATCCCAATCGCGCCGTAGAGGCCAAATATCTCGACTACCAGGCGCTCACCACCGGCGGGCAGGTGTTCACCGGCATCCTGGTCAACGAAACGGGCAATAGCGTCACGCTGTCAGGGCAAGAGGGCAAGCAGCAGACGATTCTCCGCACGGACTTGGAGGTGCTGCAGGCCACGGGCAAATCGCTGATGCCCGAGGGAATTGAAAAGGACATTACGCCGCAGGATATGGCCAACGTCATCGCTTACCTGCGCGGATCCGGCGCTCCGCGCAAAACGTTCTACGCGAACCATCCGGAACTGCTGAAGCCGACTACCGACGGAACGTTGCAACTGTATCCCACCACCTGTGAGATTTACGGTCCGTCCATCGTCATGGAGCGCTTGTTCAAGAATCTTGGCGAGTGGGGAAGCGAGAACGATCGGGTCGTGTGGAACGTGGAGTTGCCCAAGGCTGGCCGCTACGACGTCGTGTTGAACTACGCCTCGCCCGCGGAAGACGCGGGCAATCGTTGGCTGTTGGAGGCGGGCGACCAATCGCTCACCGGCGAGGTGGCGGCCACCGGCAGCAAGGACCGTTATCAAGAAGTGCCGGTCGGGCAGATCCAGTTGTCGGCCGGGACCCAGCAGGTCGTGCTGCGCTCGGCGGGTCCGATCAAAGGCAAGTTGATGCAGTTGGGCGGCGTGCTGCTGCGGCCGGTGGCCGCGGCGAGGTAGCGAGCTGCCCGGAGATATCTGTAAAGATGGCCTCGGATCCCTTCACGCACTCGGTCGCGCCTCCGCCGCTGCCTCGCCCTTCGCGCAGTGAGGCGTTCTTTCAGGCGTTGCTCGACGGGCTGTTGATGCTGCTCTACATGACCGGCGTCATGGTGCTGGTAAGCGACGTGTTGGAAATTCGGTTGTCGTTCGTCGGTTGGGGGATTCAGGGAGTCGTTTTTGCCACCGTCTTTGTCGGGCTGCGGATGCGCATGACGCTTGCCGGCCCGCCGAAATACAACGATCCGATCAAGCTCAAGCGGAACCGGTGGGTTTTCTTTGCCCTGAGTGGTGCCATGGTGGCCGCCGATTGCCTCGTTAAGCTGGCGCTGGGCCGTAGTTGGCTTGGCCCCGAGTTGGGGCTGTTGCTCGCGGCCGTGGCCTTTGCGGTCGTGGGCCTCATCGGCCTGTCGCGCGCCAATCGCGGCTAACGGCGTTGGGTCCTATCGTTCTGTCGGGTGCCATGCTCACGCCTGCGTGAGCATGTTGTTTTCAGTGATAATTCGTGTGGATCCGAACACCTCGCAATCGACGGCACAATCCATTCTCGTCAGGTTGATGGCTCGTGGGCGCCGTTTTGTCTCGGAGGCCATCACGACACCACTTCAATCTTCACAGGGAGCGAATCACGGTCGATGGCAATCGGTTCATCAACCCCCGTTTGCCACGCGCTAGAACTCGACCAGCGCCATTGCGATGGTTTATCCACCAATCCACGACGAACCGGATTGTTGTGAACGTAGGCGATCTTCTCGTGCACATCGCCGACCGTTTGAAGGTTTCGATCGTATCCCCCGCCGCGTTGCCAGAATCGATGGGAGTAGTTGCCGTTCGGCCGAAGTTCCACAAGTTTGATCAAGTAACTGGGGTCGTTCTGTTCGAGCCAACGTATTGCGCGCATTGCAACGGATTGCTTTATGCTTTTGAGAATCGTGGATACGCCTACGCCTCGGTGCGGCCAAAGCACGAGATGGACATGTTCGGGCACAATGACATAAGCCCAAAGGTCGAACAAACCGAGCTCGCGGCCGCGAGAGAGGCCATCGAGCATCCATAGCCGCGATCGGTCGCGTGCCAACAATGGTAGTCGATGGTAGCACGAGAAGGTTAAGGCGTGCGCATCGCCCGGTATGTCATATCGTTTGCAACGTTTCCGATGGGTATCCATGACCCATAGTTTCGCTCATGCGGCCCCCGACGCAACAGAAAGGCACTGCATGCTCACGCAAACGTGAGCATGGCACCCGGCCCGGTCGGGAGTGGCTCCGTCCTTCAGCCTCCGTCCTTCAGCCTCCGTCCTTCAGCCTCCGGCCTTCAGCTTCCGGCCTGTCCTCACACGGTCTGCGGCGCCCCTTCGAGCACGCGGGTAAAGCGCTTCGCCTGGCGGTTCTTCCAGCCCCCTTTGTGATAGCCGTAGGCGGCGACCAGCGGCACGGCCAGCGTGGCCTCGCTAAACACCATTTGCTCCCAGGCGGTGTCGACCTTGCCCCAGCTCGAAGCTTCCTTGAGCGTGGAGCTGGACAGCGCCCCGTCGCGCACGTCGGCCACGGTGATCTGCACGGCGTATTTGTGCATGGGCGCGTCCTCACCCAGGATCTCGGCGGCCACCACGATGTCTTGCGTGAAGTTTTTGGGCACGCCGCCGCCGATCATGAAGATGCCGGTCGTCGGATTGGCAATTTTAAGCTGCGTGAGCTCGTAAAAATCTTTCGCGCTGTCGATCGACACTTTGGGCGCCTCGCCCCGGGCGTGCTGGTGCGCCACCAGGCCGAACCCCGCGGAACAATCGGAGAACGCCGGGCAGAAGATGGGCACATCCTCTTCGAACGCGGCCAGCACGAGCGACTCGCGTTGTTTGCCGTGCTCGGCCAGGTAGCTGCCCATCTCGCGGATGAACTCGCGCGAGGAGTGCGGCCGCGGGGGCAACGCGTCGGCAATCTGCCGGGTCACGTCGTCGCAAATCCGCAGCTCATCCTCGTCGATCAGGGTGTCGTAAATACGGTCGATGTGCAGGTCGCGCAGCTGATCGTCGTCCAAACCGGCCTTGAGCCGCTCGGCCGCCAGGTAGTGGCGAAAGCCCAAACCCTCGAAAAAGTCCTGGTCCACGATGTTTGCGCCCGTGCTGACGATGCAGTCGACCATGTGGTTGCGCACCAGGTCGACAAACACCTTCTTTAGCCCGGCGCTGACCAGCGAGCCGGCCAGGGTCAGAATGATGCCGCAATCCTTGTCGCGCAGCATGCGATCGTAGATGTCGGCGGCGCGAGCCAGGTCGCGGGCCGAGAACGCCATGTGCTGCATCGCCTCCACCAGCGGCACCACGTTGTGGCGGGTGATGTCGACGTGCTCGATCGGCTCGGCAAGCAACTCTTTCTTCGTGGGCATTCTCGAACTCCTGGGAGGCAATCTCCGAAAGAAAGTGGCACCAAGGGGGCGGCGCCAATCACGCGCCAACGGCGCCAATACCGGATCGCGAAATTCTAGGCCAGCGGCGCCGATCGAGAAAGGGGGTTTTCGAGGCGCGGCGCCCCGCGGAGCGAGCGCGGGCCGGCGCAGATCCGCCAATTGCCACCGGCCGAACTACCGCATGCTCATGTCGCAGCTCACGCCGCCGGCGGCCGTGAGGTAGGCATTGCGGACGTAGTCCATCACCATGCGGTGGGCGCTGAACCGCCAGGCCAGCGAGCTGATGGAGTTCATCATCCGCTGGATCCAGCCGCGTGGCAAACCGTCGACATCGCGGTCGTAAAACAGCGGGATGACCTGGTTCTCCAGCACTTCGTACAGTGCCTGCGCGTCGCGGCGGTCGCTGATCTCGTCCGACACGTGGCTGGTGCCCTTGCCGATGGCGAAACCATTCGTGCCGTCGTAGGCTTCGGCCCACCAGCCGTCGAGCACGGACAGGTTCAGCCCGCCATTGAGTACGACCTTCTGCCCGCTGGTGCCGGAGGCTTCCAACGGGCGGCGCGGGTTATTGATCCACACATCCACGCCCTGAATCAAATGGCGGCAGACGTTGATATCGTAGTCCTCGAGGAACACGATGCGGTTGGCATAACGCTCGTCGTGCCGGGTGTTGGCAATTTTTTTGATCAGCTGCTTGCCCGGCTCGTCGGCCGGATGGGCCTTGCCGGAGACGATGATCTGGATCGGCCGTTCCGGATCGTTGAGCATGCGGTACAGGCGATCGAAATCGGTCATGATCAGGTCGGCCCGCTTGTACGTGGCGAAGCGGCGGGCGATACCGATCGTAAGGATGTTCGGATCGAGCAGGCTGCGGGCAGCTTCCACCACGGCATCGCTCTCGCCGCGGCGGCGGCACTGGCGGCTCACGCGGCGTCGTACGAACGCCAACAGCAGGTTCTTAAGCGCGTAGTGCACTTCCCACAGTTCGCCGGGATCGACGCGATGGATCGACTGCCAATCGTGCGGCTCGCCCATCCGCTGCAACCAGCCGACGGGAAAGTTGCGATCGTACAGCTGCAGCATCTGCCAGGCCAACCAGCTCGGCACGTGCACGCCGTTGGTAATGTGGCCGATGGGGATTTCTTCCTCCACGCGCCACGGCCAGAGGTGGGCCCACATGCGGCGCGTGACGTGTCCGTGCAGGCAGCTGACGGCGTTGGCGCGGCGCGAAAGCTTCAATCCCAGCACGGTCATGCAGAAGCTTTCGCTCTCGTTGTGCGGTTCCACGCGGCCTAAACCCATCAACTGCTCGTACGAGATGCCCAGCTGATCGCGCAGCGGGCCCAAGTGCTCCTCGATCAGACCGCCGTCGAAGCGGTCGTGACCGGCGGGCACCGGCGTGTGCGTGGTAAAGACGGTGTGCCGCGCCACTTCGCGCAGGGCACTGTCAAAACTCTGGCCGTCGTTGTGCATCCGCTCGCGCATGGCTTCCAGCGTGGCGAACACGCTGTGACCTTCGTTCAAGTGGTACACGCCGGGCGTAATGCCCAAGGCCGCCAGCGCCTTCACACCGCCAACGCCCAGCACCAACTCCTGGCGGACGCGCGTGCGGTGGTCGCCACCGTATAGCCGGCTGGTGAGCTCGCGATCTTCCGGGCTGTTGCCTTCGACGTCGCAGTCCAGCAAATAGAGCGGAATGCGGCCCACGTGCATCAGCCACACCTTGGCGTGCAACAGGCCGGTGCGGGTTTCCACCGTCACGGTAATTTGTTTGCCGTTGGTGCCCAGGGCGGGTTCCATGGGCACGTTTTCGACCTTGGTGTCGAGGTATTCCTCGCGCTGGTAGCCGTCGAGGTCGAGGTGCTGCTTGAAATAGCCCTGGTCGTAAAACAGGCCGATGGCCACCAGTGGCACATCGAGCCCGCTGGCACTTTTGATGTGGTCGCCGGAGAGCACGCCCAGACCGCCGGAGTAAATGGGCACCGACTCGTGAATGCCGAACTCCGCGGAGAAATAGGCCACCGGCTTCGAGCCCAGCACGCCGCTATGCGCGCGGCCCCACGTCTGCGTGTTGTTGAGATATTCCTTCAGGCGGCGATAGGCGTAGTTGATGCGGCTGTAGAGCACCAATTCCGCGGCCCGCATTTCCAGGCGCTCGGGCGTGAACTCGGCGAGCAGCGCGATGGGATTATGGTCGAGCTGGCGCCAGCGAATCGGGTCGAGATCGCGAAACAGGTTGATAACTTCAGGGTGCCACGACCACCACAGATTGCGCGCCAGTGCGATGCACTTGTCGTAGAGCGTCTGGGGCGAGAGCTCGCTGAGTGCGAGTTTGTGGGATTCGGCGGGCGCAGCTTCAGTCTGACTCATGTTGTTCAGCCCTCCCAAACGACACGAAAGCCTCGGATTATAACGGGGTGTGAAAATGGGGGCGACCCCACAATCCCGCCCGAGCCCCGCGCCGCCTGGAAGTTGCCCAGACCGAAGCGGTTCACTAGATTGAACTCCAGTTTGGCTTCAGCCCGTGCCAGCAGAATTATAGGAGACGCGCAGGGCCGTTGTCGATTGGTAATCCGCGGCGAACTTTGGCGGCATCGTGCCGCAATCCCGGGAGCAATGACTTGATTACCAGGCCGGACGATCCCGCGATCGACACCCTGTGCGAGCGTCTGGCGTCACTGGCCGCCGAACTCGAGCTGAGCGAGCACTGGCCGACTGAGCAACTTAAGCTGTGCGGTGAGGCGGGGGTGTTTTCCTGGTTCGTGCCACGGCATTGGGGTGGCCAGGAGTGGAGCGAACTCGACATTACGCGCGGCTACTTGCGTCTGAGCGCAGCCTGCCTGACCACCACCTTTATCATCACGCAGCGGACCGGCGCCTGCCAACGCATTGCCGGCAGCGATAATGAGGCGGTCAAACAGCGCCTGCTGGGAAAGCTGGTTTCGGGCGACTCGTTTGCCACGGTCGGCATCTCGCATCTCTCGACCAGTCGCCGGCACCTGGGCCAGCCCGTGCTGAGTGCCCAAGAAACCGCTGATGGATTTCTTCTCGACGGCTATTCCCCCTGGGTCACCGGCGCCGACCATGCCGATACGATCGTCACCGGCGCGGTATTGCCGGACGGGCAGCAAGTGCTCGTCGCCCTGCCGACGGACTTGCCAGGCGTCGAAGTTCCCGCGCCGCCACGGCTGGTGGGCCTTTCGGCGAGCCATACGGGCGAAGTGCGGCTGCAGGGCGTACGCCTGGGGCGCGAGTGGCTGCTGGCCGGGCCCGCGCCCGACGTTATGCGCACCGGCGGCGCCGGCACGGGTGGACTGCAGACATCGACGCTCGCCGTCGGCCTGGCCCGGGCCGCCATTGACTATCTGCAGCGCGAGTCCGGTTCGCGCAATGAGCTGGCGCGGCCGGCGGCCGAATTGCGCCGCGAACAGCAAGCCATCGAAGGCACGCTCTTGATGCTGGCAGGCGGTCAAGACGTGTGCACCAAAGACGACTTGCGCACGCAGGCCAACAGCCTGGTGCTCCGCGCCACGCAAGCCGCGCTGGCCGCTGCCAAGGGCACGGGCTATGTCGTTGGCCACCCGGCGGGGCGCTGGTGCCGCGAGGCGCTATTCTTTCTGGTTTGGAGCTGCCCTCAGGGCGTCATGACGGCCAATCTGTGCGAGCTGGCAGGGCTGGAATAGGCCGCCACCGGCGCTGCGGAGCGGTGGTCTCGGGCCTCCCGCTCGGCGCAAGTCCCCTTTCGCCGCGTGGCGGGCATAGGGTACCATCACTGACTTCGCCCAATCGCCAAAACTTCACAGGTTTCTAATACAAGTAGCAAGGGACAATCGATGACGAACGACACCAACGTCCACTGGCACGAACACAGCGTCACGCGCGAGGAGCGCGAACAGCTCAACAAGCACAAAGGCTGCGTCGTCTGGTTCACCGGCTTGAGCGCCTGCGGCAAGAGCACGGTTTCGAACCTGGTGGATCACAAGCTGCACAAACTGGGACTGCACAGCTTCGTGCTCGACGGCGACAACGTGCGCCACGGTCTGAATGCCGGCCCCGGCATGCTCAAAGAGCGGCACGGCGAAGAGTTCGCCAAGCGATTTGGCTTAGGGTTTTCGGCCCAGGACCGTGAAGAGAACATCCGCCGTATTGGCGCCGTTGCCAAGCTGTTTTGCGATGCTGGCATGGTGACGCTGACCGCGTTCATCAGTCCCTATCGGCGCGATCGCGACGCCGTGCGGGCCACGATGAAGGACGGCGACTTCGTCGAGATCTTTGTCGATGCTCCGATCGAGGTCTGCGAGAAGCGCGATCCCAAGGGACTGTACAAGAAGGCCCGAGCCGGCGAGCTGAAGGGCTTCACCGGCATCGACGATCCCTACGAGGCGCCGACGAAACCGGAGCTGGTGCTCGACGCTGCCACCAAGGACGCCGAAACGCTCGCCGACGAGGTGATCGAATTCCTCAAGCGCACTGGCAAAATTCGCTAGACAGCGTCGGTTCGCCAGGTGGCGCTCGGTTGACGCCGTTTGCATGACGGCGCGAGTCGTCGCGCCGACTGTGACGCACGAGCACACCCCTCTGTGGCGATTGAGCACAATACGCCCCGGCCCGCCGTCCGCCGCGCGACTGCTAGCACGCGCGCCGGCGGCTCGGCGGCGATGGGCCGGCGCACGCGCTGCAAATCGGTTGACATTTTTGCCCTGGCTCGTACATTGAACGGGCGAGCCCACGGACGACGCGCCATTTCTGAAGGCGAAGGATTAGCCGCCGCGGACGCGGTTTGGCTGTCGATTCGTACGAGTCACGAGTTGGTTACCAAGGAGGGGGGACTTCGACGCATGGGCATTCTCATGGGGCCGGACTTGCAGAAACGCGCGCAACGGGCGCTCAAGGCGAGTCCCTTTTATGCCTTGCGCGAATTGCAAGTAGAGCAAGATGGCGACGCGCTGTTGATTCGCGGACTCGTCACCAGCTTCTATCACAAGCAGCTCGCGCAAGAAGTTGTCCGCCACGCCGCAGAAGGCGTGGAAGTGGTCAACTTCATCGACGTGCGCTAGAGAGCGCGCAACATGGTGCCGCTGTTCGGGTGTCGTGCTCACGGAGCGCGTGAGCATGTGTCTCCGTGAGGGCGCGACTTCTTTGGGAGCCCGTTACGTCACGCCGAACTACGCCGCCGGCGAGATCGTCCGCCGTTCCAGTTGCGCGCAGACGGCCGCGTACACGCGCTCCACGCTCAACAGCCGCATGCAATCGTGGTGCCCCAACGGGCAGACCCGCTTACCGCACGGACCGCACGGCACCGCGTGCTGCAGGCAGATCTCCTGCGGGTCATGCGAGCGGCTCCAGCCCATGTCGGTCGGTCCGAAGAGAGAAATCAGCGGCACGCCGAACGCCACCGCAAAGAATCGCGGCCCGGTATCGGTGCTCACCATCAACCGGCTGCGGCGAATGCACGCCTTGCTCAGGCCGATCGAAATGTCGTCGTCGGCCAGGCTCACCACGCGCGGATGGTTGGCCAGCGCGACCATGCGCCGCGCCACGTCGCGATCGTCGGGCCCGCAGGTAAACAGCACGGCCAGATCGTGCTCCGTGGCGATCCTGCGCGCGAGCGCCGCAAAGTGTTCGTGGGGCCATAGCTTGGCGACGCCGTAGGCTCCTCCGGAATGCATGACCACCACGCGGTTGCCGCCGGGCAGGTGATACTTGCGCCACACCCGGTCGGCCGCGTCCTCATCGGCCGATAGCGTGGCCAACTCGATGCGCGGGGATTCATATGCGCAGCCCAGCGCATAGGCCAGCTGCAAGTACGAATCGATCGCCGGTGTGGGCAATCGCCGCCAGCCGCGGCGCGGGTAATAGAGTTTGTGGGTCAACAACGCACCGCGCCCATAACGCACGTACCCCACGCGCTCGCGCGCGCCGCTATAGAGGGCCATGAGCGCCGCGCGGAACGAGTTCGTGCACAACACCATGGCGTCGAAATGCCGACGGCGCAATTCCTGCGCCACGGCCAGCGGCCGCTCGGTGGCCACGCGCGAGCGGCGACGATAGAGAATCCGTTCGTCCAGCCAGGGTGTGCCGGCGAGCACATCGGCCACGTAGGGCGACAACACGCCCACGAGCTCGGCTCCGCCAAAATGGTGCCGCAACGCGCGCAGCATCGGCGTGCACATGGCCGTGTCGCCGATCCAGTTGGGCAGGACGACGCCGATTCTCACGATCCGTTCCTTGTGGATTCGGCGGACGAGGCGGCGATCCAGTCGGCGGCGGCCAGCAGATCGTCCGCGACGAAGTCGGGTGGCGCAGTTAGCGGCTCTTCGTCGCTGCCGGCTGCGCCGGTGCGCAGGAGTATCGTGCGGCAACCGGCGCGCTGCCCGGCCAGGACGTCGGATTTCTTGTCGCCAATTGCATAGCTGGCGGCCAGGTCGATGCCGCGCTCCGTCGCCGCCAGCCGCAACATGCCGTCGCCCGGCTTGCGCAGCGGCGACTCGCGCCGATACTCTCCCTGGCCCTCGGTGGCATGGAACGGGCAGAAGTAAATCGCGTCGATCGTGGCGCCTTGCTGGCTCAACCGTTCGCGCAGTGCCAGGTGAAACGCGTGCATCTGTTGTTCGCTGAAGTAGCCGCGGGCAATGCCCGATTGGTTCGTGACGATAATTCGTTGAAATCCCAGCGCCGCCAGGCGTGCCAGTCCAGCGGCTGCGTGGGGCAGCAGTTCCAAGTCCTCCGCGCGATGTGTAAAGCCGACGTCTCGGTTGATGGTGCCGTCGCGGTCGAGAAATACGGCGCGGTTGCTAAGTTTGGGTTGAGCCACGGGACGATTTTCGGTTGCGCTAGGCTGCCTTGGCACGCACCGCAGCGGACGCGGCCACCAGCTCACTCCACAAGGCAGGAATCGAGGCGCTCAAGTCGCCCGAGAAGTAATAGCTGCGCCCGCCGTCGGCCACGGTGCGCACGAGGATCGTCTTCCAGGGGCGGTAGTAGTATTGCGGATGCGTTTTGGCAGGCGGGCCCTGGCGAAAATTCGCGGGCAGTTCCACGAGATCGAAAACGGCCGTCGTGAAGTCGCTGATCTTTTGTTCGCGCTGCGCGGCCACGTTGCGGGCCATGGACAGCGCCTTCAGATACACTTCGGGCCCGGTCACCGCGGAGCCAACATTCAAGAACACGCCACCTTCGAGTTGGGCCACGCTCGCCGCGAAGATCAAGAAATCCGTATAGCTGGCCGCGCCCAGCGCGGCGCCGTCGCAGTTGGCGTGCGAGTGAATGATGTCGCTGCCGATGCCGACGTGCGAAGTGATTGGCACGCCGGCGCGCCATCCCGCGGCGGCGATGCTTAAATGGCGAAAGGGCATCTGCTCTTCCTCGATCGTGCGGCCGACGGCTTCGCCCAGTCCTTCGCCGCGGTTCGCCGCCTGAAAGATGATGTCGTTCAAGCGGCTGGTTTCGCGCCACAGCCCAAACTGCCCGCGCTGGATCCATTTGGAGACGTTTTCGCTGGTGCCTCCGCCCGAGGCCAGCTCGAAGTCGTGAATGATCCCGGCCCCGTTGGTGGCCAGATGCGTGATCAGGCCCTGTTCGATCAGATCGACCAGGTACCGCGCGAGCCCCAGCTTCAACGCGTGCGCGCCCATCATCAGAATTACCGGACGCCGCATCCGCCGTGCTTCGCGAATGTGATGCGCCAGCGCCGGCAGCTCAGGATGCGCGTACGCCGGACGCCGATCTGTCAGCGTGCGACAATCGGCCGCGGTCACGTCATGTCCGCGCGTGGCCAGGGCGGCCAGCGCGATACGGCTGCGATCGAACAAGGGATAACGGCTCATGCGGCAAACTCCTTTTTGCCGTGAAAGTTCAGGAAGCGCGGGCCAAGTCTCGGTAGCCTCCGGACGAAGGGCTCTCGGCGGCGTAACGCAGGTTGGCCGTCAGAACGTCGTCGACGCTGATGCGGCTCATCACGGTCTCGCCCCGTTCACGCGGCACGCTGGCCTTTTCGTCCGGCTCGAGCGGCGCCACCAGCAAGGTATGCCGGTTGCCGAGCGGGGCCCACTTGGCAGGCGCATGCGCCGGATGGGGACTGAACAGGGCGACCAGCGGCGTGTTCAGGAGCCCGGCCACGTGCATCGGCCCGGTGCTGGAGACGGTGAGCGCTGCTTGCAGCGAGATGGCGGCTACCAGTTCGTGCAGCGTGAAGTCGGTGTAGGCGGCCACGCGATTCTCAGCCGTGCGCGCCAGCCGCGCACGAATTTGATCCACCAGCGGCTGCTCGGCCGGACTGCCGGTGAGCATCACGCGGCCGTGCCGTGCCAGGCGATTGACCAGGTCGATGTAACGCTCGGGCGGCCAGTTGTAGGCGCTGGCGCCGTTGCCAGGATGAACGCCGAACAGCGGGCCCGCAGTGCCCAAGTCGCGCCGCAGCCGCGCGGCAACGCGCTCGCTGGTGGCGGCATCGACGCGTAGCTGGGGCGACAGGTTGGCCATCACGGCCGCTCCGCCCAACGCGCGCACGAAGGCCAGCGCGAACTCCGACTCGTGGACCGGTGGATGCGAACGGCGCAGTTTCACGCGGTGTGTGCCCAGCAGCCAGCCGGCCAGTTTGTAGGCCCAGGTGACGCGGCGCCGTATGCCGGCCTGCCACACGGCCCGGCAATTGCGCGTGTTGGTGTTGAACACCAGGGCGGCCTCGAAGCCCAGCGGCCGCAAGCGCCGGGCGAGCTGGCCCGGGCTGTCGGCCGGATCGTCGACGAGCACTTCGTCCACGTCGCGCGTGCCGGTCAACAAGGGGGCCGTGTATCCGCTCACCAGCGCGGTGATATGCGCGCGGTGCCACTGCCGGCGCACGGCCTGGAACGCCGGCAACGTGAGCACCAGGTCGCCAAGCCGGTCGTTGCGCACCAGCAAAATGCGGCGCACGCGGGCGATGGGGATAGTCACGGGGCGGTCCTCATTTTCCGGTAGTCGCGTCTTCAGGCCGCCCGGCGATCGGGTTCGTGGCGTGGCGGCGATTGGCGCTGGGCCTCAGGATCGGGCTGCGGCAGCGCGTGCTCAAGCTCCCACAACCGCACTTGCTTCACGAATGACGACCAGCCGGTGAGCATGCACAACTGCACGCCGGCCAGCCCGTCGAGAAATCCCAGACGCACGATGTAACAGTGCAGGAAACGCAGCGGCCCGCTCAAGAGCAGCCGGGCCAACGTGGCGCGCTTGCCCGCGGCATAGCGGCTCTGGGCACTCTGCACGGTGTAGCGGTGCAGCTTCTGAAAGTATTGGTCGTAGGTCCAATAGGTGTAGTGTTCCAGCCGCCCGCGCAAATGGCCCACGCGCGCGGTGGTCAACTGCACTTCGGCATGATCGCTTTCGCCCTGGTAGCGTCCCAGGTCGCGGCGGAAGAAGCGCAGCACTTTGTCGCGCCCCCACCCGCCGTGGCAGATGCGATGGCCCAGAAAATAGTTCGCGCGATAGATGTGATACCCGTCGCGCGGCGGCCCCAACTCCAAAAGCGCGTTGATTTCAGCGGCCAGCTTGGGCGTCACGCGTTCATCGGCATCCACAATGAGCACCCAGGAGTGCATCGCCTGTGGAATGGCCCAGTTCTTGAAGTTGCCGCTATTGACGTATTCGCGCTCGATGAGCCTGCAGCCGCCCACTGCGGCGACAATCTCCAGCGTGCCGTCGGTCGAACCGGAATCGGCCACCAGCACTTCATCGGCCACCATCTTGGCCGCGGTGATGCACGCGCGGATGTTCTTCCGCTCGTTCTTGCAAGGGATGATGACCGTGAGTTTTTGTCGCATACCAGTGGCTTCCATGCCGAGGCGCGCTTTTGGAAGGAGCGATTATTTTGGACGCGGACTCGTTTGGGGCTCCGCCGCTGGCGCCTTGGCGCCGTGCGAGTGCAATGTCTCGCCGCGATTGGCCGAAGCCAATACATGCGTGGTGGACACGCCGCCAATCATGCCGGTCACTACCACGCGACCGCCGTACGAGCTAACAAAATCGCCGCCGGCAATCTGATCGGTCGTATAGCCGCCGCCTTTGACCAGCACGTCCGGCCGCACGGCCTGGATCAGCTCGAGCGGCGTGTCTTCTTCGAACACAACCACGTGCCGCACCGAGGCCAGAGCGCCCAACATGCACGCTCGGTCCGCCTCGCCGATCACCGGGCGATTGGCCCCCTTCAAGCGGCGCACGCTGTCGTCGCTATTCAGGCCCACGATCAGCACGTCGCCCAGGGCCGCGGCCTCTGCCAGGTGCTTCACGTGGCCCACGTGCAACAGATCGAAGCAGCCGTTGGTGAACACCACCGCCTCGCCGCGCCGCCGATACTCGGCCGCCAGGTGCGCGGCCTGATCGCGGGTGATGATCTTGCGGGCGATGCCGCCGTCGGCCGAGGCCAGCTCGGCCAGAATCTCGTCGCGATAGATCACCGCTACGCCGGTGCGCTCTACTTCGAGCCCGGCCGCGACGTTGCCCAAACGCACGGCGTCGGCCACGTCGGCCTTGGCCGCCAGGCACAAGCCCACCATTGCCATCACCATGTCGCCCGCGCCGGTGATGTCGTAGACCGCGCGGGCATGGGTGCGAAACGTTTCGCCCGAGCCGTCTCGCCGCACGAGGATCATGCCGTCGCGATCGAGGGTCACCAGCACCATGTCGGCGTCAACGTCCTGGCAGAGCTGGTGGCCAGCGGTAAGCGCGTCGGCCGTGGAGGCAATGTGTTGTCGCGTGGCCAGCTCGGTTTCCACGCGATTGGGTTTGATCAGCGTGGCGCCGCGATAATTATTCATCGGGCTCGAGCGGCTGGGGTCGATCATCACGGGCACGCCGGCCTTGCGCGCGGCCGCGATCGCACTCTGCAGCACGCGGGGCGTGCAGGCGCCCTTGCCGTAATCGGAAATCAAAAGCGCGTCGTGCTGGGGGACTTCGATCGCAAGCCGCCCAATCAGTTCGTCTTCCAGTTTCGCATCGAGCGGTTGCTGACTCTCGTGATCCACGCGCAGGATCTGGCTGGGGTGGCGATTCGCGGCCCGGCCGACAAAGCGATCCTTGACGCTGGTGGGCCGCGCGGGATCGGTGACGATCAGCTCGCAGCCGACGCCGGCGGCCGCCAACAATTGGGCCAGCTCGGCACCGGAAGGATCATTGCCAACGATGCCGGCACAGGTGACGCGCGCTTCCAGTCCGGCCAGCATATTCGCCACGTTGGCCGCCCCGCCGGCGCGGCTCTCGCGCCGGTCGGCGCGGAGCACGATCACGGGGGCTTCCTGGCTGACGCGTTCGGCGTCGCCCCAGGTGTAGCGATCGAGCATTAAATCGCCCAGCACGAGGAGGCGCGGCCGCCCCAAGCCGGCAAAAACCTGCAGTAAATCCTTGGTGCTCATGCGCCTTCCATTGTTGCATGAAGCAGGCGGGGCCGCTTGTAGTTTGCGGTGCTAGCTGGTGCGGCCAATCCATCGGCCGGGATATTAGCGGAGCGGGATTATCGGCGGGGGGCCCGCCGCCCGCAATAGAGATTCGTCCAGCGCCGTGGGCCGAATCCTCTGGCCAGTGCCAGCGACGCGCCCGGCGGCCTGTCAGGCGACGGCTGCCAGCGCCTGTTCGAAGATTTCCGGCGAAATTTTGCCGGCTACGCCCGGCGTGTCACCGGATCCGGGCGTGATGGTGACGTGGGCGTGGCGGGCCAGGCGCGGGAAATTGGCGGCCGGTTCCAGGGCCACGAGCACATTGCACTCGGCCCGGCCGCTGAAGTGACCCTCGCCCGGCAGGAACAGGATTTCGACCTCGGGACGGGAACCGGCGCCGACGGCAAACCGCCCCTGCAACAGGCGATCGACGTCGCGCGGCCGGGCGGCCCGCCCCACGACACGGACCGCCAAATCTTCGAGACCACGCTTCCACAGCCCATTGCGACAGCGAGTCAAGCGGCCCTTGCGCAGAAAGTAGCCCACGTTGGCCCCTTGTTTCCAAGTGGGCGGCGCCGTGGTATCGACCGGATGCCAGAGATGGTAGGTGTGGGTCCAGCGGAGGATCGACTCGATGCGTACTCCCGCCGCGTGCAGCCGGCAGCGCAGGTCGTCGTCTTCGCAGCCCCAGCCCTGAAAGTTCTCGTCGTAGCCGTTAACGAGTTCGAAATCGGCCCGCTGAATGCCGACGTTGTTGCCGATGATCTTGGGCTTGCGCGGATGACGGATCAGCCGATAGAAGCGCGCCGCGCGATCCTGCCTGCGCAGCCGCGCCAGCTCGTTCGCCGGCGCCCAAGTGCGATACTCGCCGGAGCGAATCACCTCGGGCGTCACGCGCTCGGACGTGCGCTCATCGAGCCGGCAGAAATCGCCGGCCATCACGGTGCCGGGCTGTCGATGTTCGAGGTGAATGCGCACGTGATCGGGCGGCAGCACGCAATCGCCATCGAGGAACAGCAGATACGGCGCGCGGCTGGCGCGCACGCCCTCGTTGCGGCAGCGCGACAAGCGAAAGGTGGTGTGCGGATGCGTGGTGAACTCGACGTGGAACGGCGCCTGGCGCGCGAACTCGGCCACGATCTGCGGTGTGTCGTCCGTGGAACCGTCATCGGTGACGACCAGCTCCATCTTGCCCACGACGTTCTGCTGCAGGGCGATCGACAGCAGCGCGCGGCGCAGGTGATGCGGACGCTGGTAGGTCGATAGCAACAGGGCAATTTCCGGCTCGCTCATGCCGGGAACCATAGTGGGGCGGCCGCGTTCTACCAAGGTCAGTCGGCCGCTCACAATGGTGTCTGGAGCCTGGCCGACACGTTCGAAGAGTTCGCAGCGGGAACGGTTCCTGAGTCTCTTTGGACTAGGGCGCGGCCAGGGCCCGGGCCACGAGCGGCGCAAGCGCCGCCTCCAGCTCGGCTTGCCCGGTGAAAATCTCCAGGCGGCTTACGAGTGCCAGCAGGGGGGATTGAGACCGCCAGCGGTCGGCGATTTTGACGAGATCTTTGCCGGTGCACACGACGGCCGCCACGTCGAGCCCGTCGGCCCAGTGAGCCAGTTTTTGCACGTCTGTGTCGCGATAGCCAAAGTGATCCGCGAATTCGCGCTGCGCCACGACCTGGTATCCGCAGCCGGCCAGCGCGTGATAAAAACCAGCCGGATTGCCGATGCCGCAGAATGCGGCCAGCGGCTGGCCTGCCAGGCTGGCCAGCGGTTGCGTGCCGCCGGCCGGCGTTTCGAGCGCGCGCGGCGCGTGCGTCGCTTCAACCCAACATGCCGTCGGGGCGACACGCCGCGCCTCGTCGCGCAGCTCAGCGCGGCTGGGCACGTCGAGCAGCTCCGCCCGGGTGAGCATCAACACGTGCGCCCGGTGCCAGCCGCTTAAGGGCTCGCGCAACGTGCCGCGCGGGAACACGTGGCCGAAGCCAAAGGGCTCCAGTGCGTCAACCAGCACGATATCCAGATCACGCGCCAAGCGGCGATGCTGAAACGCATCGTCCAGGATAATGAGCTGACAGCGATGCTCTGCCATGGCGCGCCGCGCGCCGCGCACGCGATCGGCGTCTTGCACGTGGGGCACGCCGGGCAGCTTGCGGGCCAGCTCGAGCGCCTCGTCATTGGGGCGACCGGCGGCGGCGCCATAGCCGCGGCTCACCAGCCCCACGCGCACGCCGCGATCGGCGAACCAGCGGGCCAGCCATTCGACGACCGGCGTTTTCCCCGTGCCGCCCAGCGTGATGTTGCCCACGCTGACGACCGGCACGTCGACGCGTTCAGTCGGCGCACGGCCAGTGTCGTAGCGCCGATTGCGCGCGGATACGACCGCCGTGTACGGGACCTCCAAGGCGCCGAGCACGGCGCGGGCCAGCGTGGCCGCGATGCCGCGCTGGCGGCCGCTGACAAGCTCGCGGAATGCGGATGGGCCGAGCACGCTTGGGCCGTAGGAAAATGGTGGCGGCTAACGCAGCAGCGGCACACGTTGGCCCGCGTTTCGGCCGCCCGGGTCACGCACGTTACGCCAGCTTCTTGCAAATCGCTTCGGCCATCTCGCGCGTGCCCACGGCGGTGGGGTCGTTGCGGTCGGCCTTCAAGTCGTAGGTCACGTCCTGGCCCTCGGCGATGACGTCGGCCACGGCCTTCTCCAGCCGCGCCGCCGCACTGGTTTCGCCCAGGTGCTTGAGCATCAACATGCCGGACAGGATCAGGGCGGTGGGATTGACCTTGTTCAATCCTTTGTACTTTGGGGCACTGCCGTGCGTGGCTTCGAACACGGCTCCCTCGGGTCCAATGTTCGCGCCCGGTGCCACGCCCAGTCCACCCACCAGACCGGCTGCCAGATCGCTCAGAATGTCGCCGTACAAATTGGGCAACACCAGCACGTCGTACAGCTCCGGCTTCTGCACCAGCTGCATGCACATGTTGTCGACGATGCGGTCTTCGAAGGCGATGTCCTTGTACTGCTTGGCCACTTCGCGGGCCACTTCCAGGAACAGGCCGTCGGTGTACTTCATGATGTTGGCCTTGTGCACGGCCGTCACCTTCTTGCGCTTGTTCTCGCGCGCGTAATCGAAGGCGCAACGCACGATTTTTTCGCTGCCCTCCACGCTGATCGGCTTGATGGAGATGCCGGTCTGCTCCGCGGCGGTCTTGATCTTGCGATCGGGCGACAGCCGGTTGATCACCTTGATCAAACGGTGCGTGTTGCGCTGCCCGCGCTCGAACTCGATGCCGGCGTAGAGGTCCTCGGTGTTCTCGCGGACGATGACCAGGTCGATCGGGACAGAATCGAAGAACGAGCGCACGCCTTTGTATTGCTTGCAAGGACGGATGCAGGCGTACAGGCCCAGTGCTTGCCGCAGGTGCACGTTGATGCTGCGAAAGCCGGTGCCGACCGGTGTGGTGATGGGGGCCTTCAGCGCACAGCGCGTGCGGCGAACGCTTTCCATCACGGAGTCCGGCAGCGGTGTGCCGGTGCGCAGCATCACGTCAACGCCGGCTTCTTGCGTGTCCCAGGTGATTTTCACGCCCGTGGCGTCGACGCAACGTCGGGCGGCTTCCGCCAGCTCCGGCCCCGTGCCGTCGCCAGTGATCAAAGTAACTTCATGTGCCATGGGGTGGGGTGGCTCGCAAACACTGATACAGGCGGGGTTTTCGAGGTTTTGACAAGTGCGCCAAACTATCAGATCGCGCGGCGAGCGTCAAACGCACGCACGACGCGCGGGCCAGATCCCGATCGTTCCGCCCGGCTGCTACAATCCACCGTGCATGACGACAACCACCGCTTCGCCGCCGCGCCGCTTTCGCTTCCGTTTGGGAACTGCATTTCTGCTCGTGGTGATCGTTGCGCTCGGCGTAGCGCAGGTCTCTTCGACATTGCGCGTGCGGCAATTCGAGACGCGCAACCGTTTCCTGGAGACCGAGAATGCCAAGCTGCGCATCGAGGCCGGCTACCTCGAGGTCGTCGATCCCAGCAAGGTCGCCGTGCTGCAACTGCGCGATCTCGATGAGCTCAGCTGGCGGTGGAAGGTGTATTTGCCCAAGGGTCGCTGGACGATGCACGCGACGACGCACGACGTGCCGCTCTCAGGCGTCACGCAAGCCACCAACCGCGCGTCGGTCGGAGGGGGCCAGGTGCTGAACGTGGCCGCCAGTGTGCGCAAAGGAGCTGACGGCAGCTGGCAGCTCTACACGCGGTTCGAGGGGGCCGAAGGGCGCTCCAGCCTCGGCGAGAAGCATCGCCTGGTTGCCGGCGAACACCGCGGCTTCACAACCCAAGCGGCCGGCAACGGCGACGTGCAGGTGTTTGATCCGCGCAAGCGCATCGAGCTGTTGCGCGTGCGCACTCAAGAACCCGTTGCAAACGGGCCGGGCAGTTGGACGAGCGTTGACTCCAAAGAGCCCGTCGACGGTATTCTGATCTGGATCGACCGCGCGAAGTAGCCAGTTGTAGAGGCGAGAAATGCACCTTCACACAGCCCGACTTGACTATGCTATTCAATATTATACAATAGTGAAGCGTCGCAGGTCTCGATGGGTGAGCCAAAACGCTATCTCAGTTTCATCGACACTCGGCAGTTTGACGCTGCTTGGAACGAGCTTCGATTGACGGATGACGACCATGCAGATTTGGAGGACCGAATCCTCAACGCACCATTACAGGCCCCGGTCATTCCCGGCACCGTCGGGGTTCGGAAGATGCGCTATGCCCCGCCAAGTTGGAACACCGGCAGACGCGGGGCGCTGAGGGTCTGCTATGTGTGCTTTTTGGATGTCGGCACCATCGTCTTGTTGACGGTGTATCCAAAGAACGTCAAGGACACGCTTTCTGCGGCCGACAAGAAAGCCATCAATCACGCAGTTGACATAGTGCGAAACAACCTCAGATGATTTCGCCGGCCCGGGGAAAAATCATGAAGCGTCACATTGCCCGGGAAATGATCGACGGACTGAACGAACTTGCCGAAGCTCTACGAGGCGGCGGTGACCTTTCCTCTAAGTTCAACGTCCGCGAGGTGGCTCTGTCGCTGAAACCGGTCAGCTACACGCCGGCATTGGTGAAGAAAACTCGCGGGACCTTGAATGCCAGTCAGGCCCTGTTCGCCGGCTTCCTGGGTGTGTCACCCGCGACGGTCCGCTCCTGGGAGCGAGGGGGCAACGTACCCAGTGACGTTGCGGCACGGTTCATGGACGAAATTCGCCACGATCCAGAATACTGGCGAAAGCGATTTGCAGCCGTAGCGAGCGCTCGGCCCACGGGTCGCAACGGGGCGCGATCGAAAAAGCGCGCCTAGGACTCAACCCTGCCTGCAGCGTCCCTGCCTACAGCGTCGGCCCGATTTGCCAGGGCACGAACTCCTCCTGGCCGATGCCGTGCTGTTCGCTCTTCGTGCGGCGACCGCCGGCCACGGCGATGATCTCTTCGAAGATCTCGCGGCCCACGTCCGTCACGCTGCGCCCGGCGAGAATCGTGCCGGCGTTGATGTCCATGTCGTCCACCATCCGCTCGTACATGGGCGTGTTCGTGGCCACTTTGATCGAGGGCGTAGGCTTGCAGCCAAAGCAACTGCCGCGGCCGGTGGTGAATACCATCACCTGCGCGCCACCCGCCACAATGCCCGTAACGCTCACCGGGTCGAGTCCGGGCGTGTCCATGACGACAAAACCTTTGGCCGTGACCGGCTCGGCGTATTGATAGACTTCGCTCATGGCCGTGCTGCCGGCTTTGGCCACGGCGCCCAATGACTTTTCGTAGATCGTGGTCAGCCCGCCGTCTTTATTGCCCGGCGAAGGATTGTTGTCGGGCGTGCAGCCGAACAGCCCCGTGTACCATTCCCACCAGCGAATGCGGTCGATCAGTTTTTGCGCCACCGCGGGCGTGCGAGCGCGGCGCGTGAGCAGTTGTTCGGCGCCATAGATTTCCGTGGTCTCGCCCAGGATGACCGTGCCGCCGGCCGCGACGATCAGGTCGCTGGCCACGCCCAGCGCAGGGTTGGCGGTGATGCCGGAGTTGCCGTCGGAGCCGCCGCAGTTGGTGCCGAGAATCAGTTCGGCCAGCGGTATCGGCTGTCGCGTCACGTCGTTGGCGCGGGGCAGCATTTGCTCGACCAGTCGCGCCGCGGCTTCGATGGTCTTGGTCGTGCCGCCCACGTCTTGCATGCTGAGCACGGGCGGCCGCCGCGCCGCGGGAGCGCCACCGATTTGCACCAGCTTCTGATCGTCGAGCAAGTAACCCAGCGAAGCGGTTTCGCAACCCAGGCCGATCAGCACATAGCCGCCGATGTTCGGATGCCGGGCGATGCCCCCCAACACGCGATTCAGCGTGGCGTGGCCCTCGCCGCCGAACTGCATGCCGCAGCCGCCGCCGTGCGTGAACGCCACCACGCCGTCCACGTTGGGATACTGCTTGAGCAGCTCAGGCGTGAAGCGCGCGGCGACGTACTTGCTGACCGATGCCGAGCAATTGACGGTCGATATCACGGCGATGTAGTTACGCGTGCCGGCGGCGCCGTTGGGCCGGCGATACCCGGCGAACGTGCGACCGGTAATGGGCGGCGGATCGGGCGGAACCTCGCTGGCGGCCGCGTAGTCACGCGCAAACTTGCCCGCCTCGAGATTGTGCGTGTGAATCCACTCGCCGGGCTCGATCGCGAGCGTTGCGAAGCCGATCGTTTGACCATACTTGGTGACCGGCTGGCCCTGGGCGATCGGCTCAAGCGCGATCTTGTGGCCCAGCTTGACCGGTCCGGTCAGGCGCACCTGGAACGCGCCGGCAGAGATTTCGGTGCCGGCCGGCAGGTCGCGCGCAGCCACGCAGACGTTGTCTCGGGCGTGGAGGTAGATCGTGTCGCTGGTCTGCACGTCGTACATGGCATGGATCCTGGTAGAGGTGGATCCTAATGCACGCAGTGCGCGCCTGCCAGTGTGGGCGAGCCGCCACGATGGTGTACGGCCGCAGCGGCAGCCGGCTCAGCTCGTCGGAAAATCCGCTTCCCGCGCCAAACCCGTGAGAAAGTTGCGGGCCTCCATGTAGCTGCGCGGGTTGATGTCGCGAATGCGGCCCCTGAGGTTTTCGAGTGCGGCATTGACGGCGATGCGAATTCTGTCGTAGTTGGTGTGGCCGATGGCGCCTTCGGCATGAGCCCGCTCAGCAAACAGCTGTTCGATGTTGGCGCGATCCTGAGCGAACGCATCGGCCCGCAGCGCGCTGGGCCAGGCGATCTGTCCGGTCACGCGGTCCAGCTCGTGGCTGGCGACGCGTCGGGGCGCGGTTTCCTGGGCAATGCGCACCCAATCGGCTTGGGTCAGCCGCGGACCGCGCTCGGCTTCGCGATACGAACGGTTGATGCGGCGCATTTCGAAGTAGGTGTTCGTCCACTTTTCCCGATTCTCAATGGCGCGGCGGCGCGCTTCTTCCAGATTGATGGCCGCTTCCGACGTCATCAGGTTGTATTGGCCTTGCGCGCGGATGGCCATGCCGAGTCCGCCCAAGTAACTGCCGGCTGCCGTGGAGCCAATGCCACCGGTAGTGCCCCAGCCCCAGCCGAAACCGCCGTCGCCGCCCAGGCCACCATAACCATAGTAGGGCGGCGGCGGAAACGATTCGGAACTGCCCGAGACTGTGGCCGAAGGCGCCGCCACCACGGCCTGTGCCGCCAGCGGCGCGGGCGCGATCATCCCTATCACAGCTGTCAGCGCCAGACCGCTAGCCAGTCGCAGGGCACGCGAAACTGAATTCGTGAACATGACCAGGTTCTCCTCGCGCGACGCGAGCAAAACGCGTTGGCAACACCGACCGTCCGAGACGCGTGCGGGACGGTGCCGTTTCGACGTTACGGTTATTGTTTTGTGGCGCTGCAGAATCATCCGCTTCGAATACCAGGGCGAAGCAGGCCTGCGTCCGATTTATTGTATCTACCTGGCAACGCGGGCTACAATAGTTGCCAGTGACAGACTTTCTTTCACCGCGGCCGGTAACAGAAAGAACCGCAACCATGCAGGCTTCGCAGCGAGTTCGTTTGGTCCGGTTTATCGTTTGCGCAATGGCGCGAACCGGTGGACATTTGGCGATTGGCTGGCTGCTCTTGATATCGCCGGCAGGGGCGCAAGACGCCGCCTCGGTGGCGCGCAAGGCCATGACCGCGGGCGATGAAAAAGCACGCCTCGCGGCAATCGATCAGTTGGCCGACATGGGTCCGGCCGCCAAAGGTGCTGTCAAAGATCTGGTGTCGCTATTGGGAGACAAATCGACGCTCGTGCGGGCGCACGCGGCCTACGCCTTGGGCATGATCGGCCCTGGGGCGATCGATGCCGGTCCGGCGTTGGCCAAGGCCGTGAGCGATCCGGACATTCACGTCAAACGCGAGGCGATTCAGGCGCTGGAGACGATTCGTGTCAGTATCGAGGTGGCCGGGCCGGCGTTGGGAAAAGCGCTCGAAGATCCAGAGCCTTCGATCGAAGTCGCCGCGCTCGACGCGCTGACGGACTTGGGCCCATCGTCGGTGCCCGTGCTGGCCAAAGCGCTCGACAATCCAAAGTCGCGCTATTGGGCGGCGCTGGCCCTGGGGCAATTTGGCGCTGAGGCGAAGGAAGCCGCCGAGTCGCTGGCAAAAGCATCGACCGATGAGCGTCCGGAAGTGCGGCGCGAAGTGTTGATTGCGCTGGCTCACATGGGCGCGAGCGCTGCGCCGGCGGTGCCGGCGGCGACGGCCCTGTTGCAAGACGCGGATCCCTCGGTGCGACATTCCGCAGCGTATGTGTTGGGCAGCGTCGGGCCAGCGGCGGCTCCGTCCGTCGAAGCGCTGCGCAAAGCGGCCCAAAGCGATGATCCGCTGATGCCCATGGTGTGCGCCTACGCAATTGCCAAGATCGAGCCCAATAATCAGGCGGCGCGCGAAGAGGCTACGAAACGATTGGGCGAAGCCTTGCACCACAAGGATCCGGTGGTGGAGTCGGCGGCGATGCGGGCCATGCTGGAGTTGAAGACTCCGCCCGACGAAATTGCACCCCAGTTGTGCGAGTGCATCGTAAAGTGCGATCCGTCGCTGTTGCCGGAGATGCTGGCGGTGCTCGGGGCAGCGGGCGACTCGGGAGTGCCGGCGCTGGCCGCCGCGCTGGAACGGCCCGAAGCGCGCGGGCAAGCCGCTCATCTGTTAGGCCGCTTGGGCCCTCAGGCAGAACCGGCGGTGCCCGCCTTGCTCACCGCGCTTAAGGACCAAGACGCTACGGTGCGCCGCGAAGTGCTGTATGCGCTGGGCAACATCGTTGCCGACAAGGGTCCTGTCGACCCGGCAATCGTGGCGGCCCTGGGCGACGGGGATGTTGCGGTGCAGGCCACCGCCGCGTATGCGCTGGGCCGCGCGGGCACCTCGGCGCAGGCGGCTCTGCCGCAGTTGCGCGCAAGCCTGGAAGCGGAAGATCCGTTGTTGCGCGTAGTGAGCGCGTGGGCCTTATTGCACGTGGCACCGAAAGACAAGAGTCTGCCCGCCCAGGTGCTGCCGGTGCTGATGCAGGGCGTTAAGAGCGAGAATGCCATGGTGCGTCGCGGAGCGGCGCAGGCCTTGGGCATGTGCGGCAGCGCGGCAAGTCCCGCGGAGCCGGCGCTGCGGGCACTGACGCGCGATCCGGATGACGCGGTGCGGACCGCGGCGCTCGAGGCCTTGGAAAAGCTGGGTGTCGTCGTGGACAAGCTGCCCCGCACCCCGGCCCCCATCAAAAGGCAATAAAGGGCCGCGAAACCCTGCCGGGCACGCCCCAGGGCCCTGCCGCCATGGGGGCCATTTGCCTGGCCGCTATACTTAATCCATAGGGATCGAGTTTCCAGGCCCAGCCAGCGCGACTCGATGCGCGCGCCGGGCCACTTGTCACCGAGCGTCGGATAGATGTCCAGCGAGCACCATCCAGATCAGCATGCAGGCCGCGCGGCCGTGGCGGAGCCGGTCGCGCCGGTGGGGCAGGTCGTCGAGTTCGACGACTACATCGAAGCTCAGCTGCGCAAAACGCAAAGTCACGTGCGCGGCGTCGACGCCGCCAGCGCGGTGATGGTCTGGGCCGCGTTTACGCTCGGCTATGTGCTGCTGGCCGCGCTGTTCGATCATTGGATCGTTACCGGCGGCTTGGGGTTCTGGGGCCGGGCACTGTTCCTGGGACTGTATCTGGTGCTGGTCGCGGCGTTCTTGATTTTGCGCGTGCTGCCGCTGGCGGTGCGCACCATCAATCCGCTCTATGCGGCGCACACCATTGAGCGCAGCGCGCCCTCGCTCAAAAACACGCTGCTCAATTTTCTCTTCTTGCGCGGCGAGCAAGGTCGCATGAGCCCGGCGATCTTTCAAGCCGTGGAACAACAAGCGGCCACGAACCTGGCCGGCGCGCATGCCGACGCGGCCGTTGATCGCTCAAAGCTGATCAAGATCGGCTACGTGCTCTTGGCCAGCTTGCTGGTCTGCGCGGTATATGCCTTGGCATCGCCCAAGGACTTGTTCAAGACGGTGGGTCGCATCGCCGTGCCTTGGGCCGATATCAATGCGCCCACGCAGACGACCGTCAGCGAGGTCGAGCCGCGCGACACGTTGGCCTTCCGCGGCCAGCAGATTGCCGTTAGCGCGCGGATCAACGATCTGCCGGAGGGGGCCAAGGCGCTTCTGTATTATTCCACGGCAGATGGCCAGATCGTCGACCGGACAATCGAAATGAAGCTCGGACCGGACGGCTACAAGCACGCCTGCTTGCTGCCGGCCGACGAGGCCACGCTGCAGCAAGATGTGGACTACCGCATTGAGGCAGGCGACGCGATCACGCGCGCGTACCACGTTGAAGTGATCGCCGCGCCCACAATTTTTGTCGAGGCCGTGGAGTACAAGTATCCCGCGTACACGGGACTGCTGGCGCAGCGCGTCGAACGGCATGGAGACCTGCGGGGCATCGAAGGTACGGCCGTCACCCTTGACGCCGTGGCCAATGCCGACATCGAAACGGCACACGTCGATTTCGATTGCGACGGCACGCTCGACCAGCGCATGACCGTGGACGGGCTGCGGGCAAAGGCCACGTTCCGGCTGGCGCTGGCCAACGATCGCAAGTCGCCCTGGCACAGTTCGTATCAGCTGATCTTCAAGAATCAGCGCGGCCAGCAAAATCCCCAGCCGGTGCGCCAGCAGATCGAAGTGACGCGGGACATACCGCCGGAGATCGACTTTGTTTCACCCAAGACCGACGAAGTTGCCGTGCCCCTCAACGGCACCGCGACCCTGGAGATCGTGGCGACCGATCCGGATTTCGCCCTGCGGCTGGTGAAACTCTCTGCCAGCAAGGGGCGCGAGCCGCTGTTCGACAAGCTGCTGCTCGATGAAGTTCATCGCGGGCAGTTCGTGGGCAAGCATCGCATCGAGCCCTCGAAGCTGGGCCTCAAAGCGGGCGACGTGGTCGAGTACACGGCGCTCGCTGAAGACAACAAAGACGCGCCGGCCAATCGCACCCAGACAGTCACACGGCGCATCCGCATCGTGCCGCCGCAAGCCGCTCGCGACGGCCAGAATCAGGCGGGCGACGACCAACAGGGCGGACAGGGCCAACAACAAGACAATCAACGTGGCGACGGCCAGGGCGAGCGGCGCGACGACATGCCGCCCGATGGCGATGGCCAGGCCCGTGGTGAGCAAGACGAACCCGACAACCAGCCAGGCGAAGCCGGCGAGCCAGGTGGCCAGCAGGGAACCGCGCGCTCGCCCCAGGCCGATCGCGGGGACGAGCCGGCAGGCGCCGATCAACGTGGCGATCAGGCGCAGCAGGATCAGCAGACCCGGGGCGACAAACCGAATCCTGACGATCGAAAGTCGGACCAGCGCGACGCCGAACAAAGCGACGGGGAGCAAAGCGACAAACAACAAGGGGAAGGGAAGCAGGAACAAGGTCAGCCAGGAGCCGGCCAGCAGGGCAAAGGTCGGGCCGGCCAGGACCAGCAAGGACAGGATCAGCAAGGACAGAGTCAGCAAGGACGGGGCCAGCAAGGGAAGGGTCAAAAAGGCGACGGTCAACAGGGCGCCGGCCAGCAGAATGAACAACAGGGCGAAGGGCAACAGGGTCAGTCACAGCAGGCTGGCGGTGAATCGCGCCAGGGCGCCCAGCAGCAACCGTCGGGCCAGGGCGGCGATCAGCGCCGTCAACAAGACGAGCCAGCACCAGGCGTGGCCAGCGACGGCTCGAACGACGGTGACGCCATCGAGCGCATTTTGAATCATCGCGATCAGCAACAGCCCGGCGAACCGCCCAAACCTGGCGACCCATTGCGCGACCAGCGCGAAGGCGCGCAGTCGCCGCAGAAGCAAGGCAACCAGGCCAACCCGCGCGACCAAGCGCGAAAGCCGGGCGACCAGCAGGCGGGTAAAGAGCCAGGCGACAAACAACCGGCAGACCAACCAGGCCAGTCCGACGCCAGGCAGGGTCAACAAAGCCAGCCGGAGAAGGGCGCGGCACAACACGGTCAGCAAGGCGATAAGCAAGCCGATAAGCAGGGCGATCAGCAACAGGGTGGCGAGAAGAACCCATCGCAGAACGATCAACCGCAACAGGGCGCCGACCAAGACGGCCAGTCCGAGCGGGGCCCAGCGGAAAAGGGCCAGCAGCAGGACGGCCAGCAGCAGGACGGCCAGCAGCCGGACGCCCAATCGCAAAAGGGTCAATCGGAAAAGGCTCAGCCGCAAAAGGGCCAAGCGGAAAACGGCCAACGCGGCCAGCAACCGATGCCCGGGGACAAACCGCCCGGCGACAAATCGACCAACAACAAACAACAGGGAGAACCGCAGGCCGACGGTAAGCGGGAGCCGGCGCCGCAGGAAGACGGAGCCGAAGCGGGCAAACCGGCCGGCGACGCGCCGCGCGACGAAGGCCAAGGCCAGGGACCGTCGAAAGAAGGCCAGGGCGCGCAGGCCAAATCCGATCCCATGGGCAACCAGAGCGCCAGTGGAAGCGACCAGCAGCGCAAGGACGCCCAGGGAGGCGATGGCGAACAGCAGAAAGGCACCAGCGGCGCCGGTCAGAAGAGCGAGGACAAGCAGGGCTCACCCAGTCCACAGGAAACGGCCCAGCCGCGCGACAAATCGCAGCAGCCCTCGCCCAATGACAGTCAAGGGCCTAAGGATCAAAATCAAGCGCAGTCGCCCAGCCAGAGCAAACGCGAGAGCGATTCGGAAGGGCAGGACGACGGCGATCGCTCGGGCGGCGGCAAACGCGGCGGCGGACAGAAGGCGAACAAGTCGGGCACCGGCGGCGCCGGGCAGAACACCGCGGCCGACGAGGGTGCCGGCGCCTCGGAAGAGGCCGGCAAGGGAGAAACCTCAGATCGCGCCGGCCAGGATCAGGCCGCCCAGAAGCCAACCGGCCAAAGCGGCTCGCAGCAGGGTCCGGGCTCCGCGAGCAAGGCGGGCGATGATGCCAACCGCCAAGGCGGCGACAAGAATTCGCCCGAGGCGCAAGGCAAGCCGGGTGAGTCGGCAGACAAGTCGCAGGGCGGCCAGAGCCATCCCGGCGGCGGCACACCGCGCGGCGGCGAGCCGGGGCAAGCATCAGATCAACAACCGGCCGAGCAGCCGTATCGCACTGCGCCCGAAGCGGCCGACGAAGCCAATCTGGATTACGCTCGCAAAGCCACCGACCTGGCGTTGTCGCACTTGAAGGACGAGCTGGCAAAAGACCAACCGGATCCCGATCTGCTCAACAAGCTGGGTTGGACCCGCGAAGAACTCGCGCAGTTCGTCAAGCGGTGGGAAGAAATGCGGGCCAATGCCGACGCGCCGGGCGACACGGGGCAATCGGCGCGGCGCCAGCTGGACGAGACGCTGCGCAGCCTGGGACTGCGTCCACGCGCCACGAACCTCCGCTCGAACGAGGCCCGCAACGACCAGACGCGCGGGATGCGCGAATCGCGCCACACCAACGCCCCGGCTGAATACGCCGAACAGACGAAAGCGTATACTCAGGGCACCGCGCGCGGCGGCAATGGCAAGTGACGCGCGATTGGGCGACTGTCGCTGAATCCCAAGTGCCGTCGCTGGCAACTGAATTCGCCAGAATTCAGCCAATTGTTCGCAATCCTTCTGAACTCTGGCGAGTTCAGCTACGCGTGACATCGCATGAGTCCCAAGAGCGTCGTGCTGTTCAGCGAAGACGGCCTGCAACTGCGCGTCGAAAAGAACAACGCGCTGGTGCTGACGGTGCTGTGTGAAGAGAAGACGCGTTTTCGGATCGAGTTCACGCTCAACTCGTCCGAGCGGGAAAGCTACAAGCGCGAGGGAGACGAATTCATCAAAGGCCTGGGCGAGACGGTCCGCAACGAAACGGCGCGCTACGCATCCCGCGGACGCGTGCGATGACGAATCGTGGTCAGTGATTAGTGGTTAGTGGTCAGCAGAATGCTCGAGCGCATACCCCGATACCTGGTACCCTTTGATCCCAAGCGCATGCCGCACCGCTTCACCGACGTGCTGGTGATCGGCGGCGGGCTGGCCGGGTTGCGCGCGGCGCTGGCCGTGCCGCAGGCGCAGTCGGTGCTCGTGGTCACCAAGGGCGGGCTGCGACAATCGAACAGCAACTATGCGCAGGGCGGCATCGCCGGCGTGCTCGATCCGGAAGACCGTTTCGAAGACCACATTGCCGACACGCTCACTGCCGGCGGCGATCTGTGCGACAAGAAAGTGGTCGAGATGGTCGTGCGCGAAGCGCCCGCGCGGATCAACGAACTCATCGCCTGGGGCACGCACTTCGATCAAGTGGCCGGCGTGCTCGAACTGGGGCGCGAAGGCGGTCACAGCCATCATCGCATCGTGCACGCCCTGGGCGACGCAACCGGCAAGGAAGTGATGCGGGCCGTGATCGATCGGGCTTGCGCGCAGCCGAACGCTGAAACCTGGGAGAACGCGTTCACCCTCGATCTGCTCACGCACGAGGGACGCTGCCGCGGCGCGCTCGTGTGGAGCGAGCAGCAGGGCAAGACCTGCGTCTGGGCCAAGCAAACCATTTTGTGCACCGGCGGCACCGGCCAGGTCTATCGCGAAACCACGAACCCCGAGGTGGCCACCGGCGACGGCCTGGCGCTGGCTTATCGCGCCGGCGCCGAGCTGCGCGACATGGAGTTCGTGCAGTTTCATCCCACCGTCCTGTATATCGCCGGCAGCAGCCGCAGCCTGATCACCGAGGCCATGCGCGGCGAAGGCGCGCGGCTGGTGGATCGGCAGGGCCATCGCTTCATGCCCGACTACGACGAGCGCGGCGAGCTGGCCCCGCGCGACGTGGTGAGCCGGGCCATCGTCACGCAAATGGAGCGCACCCGCTTCTCGAACGTGTTTCTCGACCTCTCGCACCTCGATCCCGACTACGTCCGCGCGCGTTTTCCGGGCATTGCCGCCACGTGCGCCGAGTTCGGGCTCGACATCACCCGCGACTGGATTCCGGTGCGGCCCGGGGCGCACTATATGATGGGCGGGGTGACGGTCGATCTGGAAGGACGCACCACGCTGCCGGGACTGTGGGCCGCGGGGGAATGCACCAGTAGCGGACTGCACGGCGCCAATCGACTGGCGTCGAACAGCCTGCTCGAAGGGTTGGTGTACGGCGCCCATGCCGGCAAATTAGCGGCGCGCGAGGCCGCCACGTTCGACGACGATTTGCGCGCCCTGCCGATCAGCAACCCCGCGACGGAAGACGGCACCGAGCAGCTCGACCTGGGCGACATACGCAATTCGCTCAAGAGCCTGATGGGGCGCGATGCGGGCGTGCGCCGCGACGGCGAACATCTGGACGAAGCGGCCGCCATGATCGACCGCTGGTGCAGCTATGTGCTGCCGCGGCAGTTTGCCGACGCGGAAGGCTGGGAGCTGCAAAACTTGCTCACGGTGGCGCGGATCATCGTCGAGGCCGCCTGGCAGCGCACCGAGACGCGCGGCGTTCACTATCGCACCGATTTTCCCGACCGCGACGACGCCCACTGGAAACGGCGGCTCGCATTTCGCAGCCCGCCGTGATGGCGTGCGGTGCAGGACCGCGAGCGCCGTGTCGTAATGGCCGGTTATTGCCAACAAGCGAGATAGCTATGTTGCACCAGGTCACGCGTACTGCGATCGTCGTGGCAATGCTGCTGGCGGTGGATTTTGTGTTCGTGGCCGTCGATCCTCCCTATCGTCCGACCATGCTCGGGGCCCTGGCGATTGGATCGATGGCGGCGCAGGTTGGCCTGTGCGCAACCTGGCTGGCCCTCGGTCGCGATCCGGCCTGGCTCCAGTTCCCCGCGGCGCTGCTGGTGTTTGCCGGCATCCGCGAGTTTCTGCTTCGCTGGAACGCTCGGGCGATGGACGAGTTTGCCCCGGGTTATCTCGTGCAGGCGGCGCTGGTGGTGTTGGTGTTGGCCCTCATGCGCGCAAACCGCTTTCAGCTCGTGCGCAATAACGCGGCAATGGCGCCGTCTGGCGCTGTGCCGCAATTCTCGATTCGTGACATCCTGCTGGCGACGGCGGTCGTTGCCGCAGCCGTGTTTGGTCTGGTGCGGTTGAGCACCATGAGCCTGAACCGCGATACGCCGAACATCACGGCGATCGTGGGAGTGTTTCTGGGCGGGCTGACGCTACTGGCCGTACTGTCGACGCTGACAACGCGTCGGTATGTCTTGGCCTCATGGGCCACGTGCGCGGTTGGTGCTGCGCTGGGATGGATGATTGCTCGGGCAATCCACTATGACGTCCCAACCACGATGGTGGCGTTTGGCACGTTGACGGTCCTGCAAGTCGCCGTGCTGGGCGCGATCCGCGTGGCGGGAAAATGTTTCCGTCGCGCGGCGCCCGCCTGGACCGAGGGCGGCGCCAAGGCTTCACTTGGGCCGCTGACGTGAGGATCGGCTACCGTGGCCGACCCGCGTAACAGCCCGCAAATCTGGGCGATTGCGCGGTCTTTGTCGGCCATTTCGCAGCGCCCCGGCCGTGAGCCATAATTACACTGCGGCGTTTCGCCGTCGGGCGGAGTTTGCCGCAACACGACGGAAATGCGCACAATTCGAATTCGTAAAGGCGGGCACGATCGCGAACAACGGTGCACACGGCACTTCAAGGGAGAAATCACGATGTCCAAGTCGAATGCGAAACTGGGTGTGGCGTTGATGCTGGGAGTGATCCTGGGCGCTTGGTTGTTCGGCCAGTCGAACCTTGCCACACGTCCGGCGACCGCGGCGCCGGCTCCGGGTGCGACGCCGCCGCTCGACATGGCGGCGCTGCAAGCGCGCGTGGCGATGATTGCCGTGGACTATCACGCGTCGAACTTGTGGTTTGCCGGCCGAGCCGAGAACTGGCCGCTGGCAGACTACTACTGGAAGCAGACGCTCAACCACATTCGCTATTCCTCGGACGTGAAAGGCACGCCCGGGAACCAGGCGCAGCTGGCGGACCTGGCCACCCAGCTGGAATCTGCGCCGAACGCGCAGATCGGCGCCGCCATCGAGCGGAAGGATTTGCGGCTATTCCTGAGCAGCTACCGCACGCTCCTGGAAGGCTGCTACGCGTGCCACAAGGCGGCCGGGCTGCCGTTTTTGCGGCCGCGTATTCCCGCGCCGCCCGCGTCGGCCATCATCACCATCGATGCCAACGCACCGTGGCCGCAGTAGGCAGGGGTGTTATGCGTGGCTGTTTGGCCGGCGCGTCTGACCGCGCGCGATGAGCGCGGCACCAACGAGCCCGGCCAGCATACCCTGACAATGGGGGCGAGCCAACTTTTTTGAGGTTTTTTCTTTCCGCGCCATTGTGACGGGCTGCGGCGTGCCAGACCCACCGTCCCAATCACTTGCACGGCACTGGAATTCGGCGGCCAGCCCGGCCCGGCGTGCCTCGTCGCACATTTTTTGTCGCGCCCGTCGATCCAAAATCCCGCCTGCTGCGTAAGTCTGGACAGGGAAGCCACATTCGTTGTACCCTGATTCACCGCTTGCCACAGCAGATTGCCCCCCCATGACGGAACCGGTTGCGTTGCCCACCGAGGTTGCCGCCGTAAGCGTCTCTGGCCGTTAGCCGGACGGCGCGCGGGGATGTTTCACGCAATTTCTTTCGTCTAGCGATATTGCCTCACCACAGCGGTCTCCGGAGAAACCTCAGCGATGAGCCAAGAGCAAGGGCCGGCCATGATCGAGGCGGTCGGGTTGGCCAAATACTACGGCGACTTTGCCGCAATCGAAGACGTTTCATTCAGCATCTCGCAGGGCCAGGTGGTGGCCTTCCTGGGCCCCAACGGCGCCGGCAAAAGCACCACCATGAAACTGCTGACCGGTTACCTGGCCCCCTCGAAGGGTCGGGCCCGGATCGCCGGACACGACATGGCGACCGATCGCCTGGCAGGTTCGGCGCGGCTGGGCTATCTGCCGGAAAACGGGCCGCTGTATCCCGACATGACGCCCCGCACGCTGCTTGAATTCTTTGCCGACGCGCGCGGCATGTCGGCCGACCGCAAGCGGAAACGCATCGAAGAGGTCGTCGAGCTGTGCGCGCTGCACAGCGTGATCGGCAAAGCCATCGGCAAATTGTCGAAAGGCTATCGCCAGCGCGTGGGCATGGCCCAGGTGCTGTTGCACGAGCCGGACGTGCTGATTCTCGACGAGCCGACCGCCGGCCTGGATCCCAATCAAATCCGCGACGTGCGCAACACCATTCGCATGCTGGGCCGGAACAAGACGATCCTGCTATCCACGCACATCTTGCAAGAGGTCGAGGCGATTGCCAGCCGCGTGCTGTTCATCAACGAAGGCCGGCTGGTGTTCGACGGACCGGTCGCCGACTTGAAGCGCGATGGCCGCGACCTCGACACACGTTTCCACGAACTGACCACAGAAGCCGTCTGATCCCAAGTAACCGCCGGCGGACGCCGAGTCGTGCCGCACCGAGTTCGGCCTCGCAGCGTCCAGACAATCGTTCCCAAAGTTGAACTGATCGCCATTCTCTCGAGCGCAATTATCAGGTTGATGCCATGAAACCTCACGTCATTCGCGCCATCTTCAAGCGGAACTTCGTCAGCTATTTCAGCAATCCGACGGGTTACGTATTCATCTGCGTGTTCGTGCTGTTAAGCTCCTTTGCCGCGTTCTGGCCGAGCGATTTTTTCAACGCTAACCTGGCCAACCTGGACCAGTTGAACCGCTATTTGCCGTTCATTCTGCTGGTGTTCGTGCCGGCGATCACGATGAGCATTTGGGCCGACGAGCGGCGGCAGGGGACCGACGAGCTGCTGCTGACCATTCCGGCCGGCGATTTCGACGTCGTGCTGGGAAAGTACCTGGCCGCCGTCGCCATCTACACGGTTTCGCTGTTGTTCTCGCTGGTCTCCAACTTTTTTGTGCTCGATTATCTGGGCGATCCGGACTTGGGCCTCTTGCTGGCCACTTACTTCGGCTATTGGATCGTGGGTCTGGCCATGCTTTCGATCGGCATGGCGGCCTCGTTCCTGACCGGCAACTTGACGGTGGGCTTCATTCTGGGTGCGCTGTTCAACGCCCCCTTGGTGTTCGCCTCGGCGGCCCCCGCGTGGTTTCCCGTCATCGAGCGCCTGAGCATCAGCGAGCAATTCCGCGATTTCTCGCGGGGCGTGATTAGTCTGGCCAGCGTCGGATACTTCGTGGCGATCGTGGCCTTGATGCTCTACCTGAGCGTGGTGCTGATCGGCCGCAGACATTGGCGCGGCGGGCCGGAAGGACGCTCCGTGGCGGGCCACTATCTCGTGCGGTTCCTGGCACTGGCCGCGGTGGTCGTGGCGCTCAATGTGTTTCTTTCGCGGCACGATACGCTGCGCGTGGATGCCACGACCGAGCGGCTCAGTTCACTCGCTCCGCAAAGCCTGGAGTTGATCAAGAACCTGGATACCCAGCGGCCGGTTGTGGTGGAGTATTTTGTCAGCCAGGACGTGCCCGAAGCCTACGTGCAAACGCGGCTCAACCTGCTGTCCACGTTGCGCGAGCTGGAGGCGGCCGCGGGCGGCAAGCTGCGCGTGATCGGCCACGACGTGGAGCTGTTTAGCGAGGACGCAACCCGCGCCGAGCGCCAGTTTGGCATGCGTCCCACGCCGGTCGAATCGCGCTCCAACGGCGCCCGCACGCGCGAAGAGATCTTCCTGGGCCTGGCGTTCACCTGCGGCCTGGACAAGGTAGTAATTCCGTTTCTCGACAAGGGCATCCCGGTGGAATACGAGCTGGTGCGCTCGATCGCCACGGTGAGCCAGCAGAAGCGGAAGCGCATCGGCGTGTTGACGACCGACGCCAAGCTGTACGGCGCGTTCGATCCGCAGACGTTCACGCCGGCTCGCAACGAGTTGATCATCGACGAGCTGGAAAAGCAGTACGACGTGGTGCAGGTCGATCCGACGAACCCGATCACCGAGAAGTTCGACGTGCTGCTGGCGGCGCAACCTTCGTCGCTGTCGCAGCCGCAGCTCGAGAATTTCATCGCCGCGGTCAAAAGCGGCCAGCCGACGGCCATCTTCGAGGACCCCTTTCCCTGGATCGCGCCGGACGTGCCGGGCACGAGCGCTCCCAAGCAGCCGCCCGGCGCCGGTAACATGTTCATGCAGCGCCAGCCACCGCAGCCCAAGGGCGATATCAGCCAGCTGTGGAAGATGCTGGGCGTGGACTTCAGCGGCGACAACGTGATCTGGCAGGATTACAACCCGATGCCGAAACTGGCCGGGTTCATCACGCGTGAGTGGGTGTTTGTCGATTACGGCAGCGGTGCTCAGCAGCCATTTAATATGCAAAACCCGGTGACCAAGGAACTGCAGCAAGTGTTGTTCTTGTTCCCGGGAGCGGTCAGCGGTTTGAATTCGTCGTCGCTCAAGTTCACGGAACTGGTGTCCACGAGCGATCGCACCGGCACGGTGCGTTACGACCAGATTTTCGAGCCTTCGTTCATGGGGCAGCCGCGGATGAATCCGGACCTGCCGCTCATGGAACGCCCCAGCAACGAGAAGTATATTCTGGCGGCGCTGATCAGCGGCAAGCTGAAGAGCGAGAACCTGCCGATGTACGACCAGGGGGCCGAGACCGAGCCCCAGGACGCCCCGGCCGATGCGAAAGCCGCGACGGCGGAAGGCGAACAGCCGGCCGAACCCGCCGCTGCAGAAGCTCCGGCGACGGACGCTGCGCCCGAGGCCGATGCCGCCAAAGCCGACGCGACGCAGGACGGCGCCAAAGACGAAGCGGCCAAGTCGGAAGCGGCGCCTGCCAAACAGGCTGAGTCGGAGATCAAGGTCGTCGTCGTCAGCGATATCGACTGCCTGTACGGCGCGTTTTTTGCCCTGCGTGCCCGCGGTGAAGATCCGGACAACGAATTCGAGTTCAATTTCGACAACGTGCCGTTCGTGTTGAACGTGTTGGACGTGTTGGCCAACGACAACCGTTTTGTCGAAATTCGCACGCGGCGGCCGTCGCACCGCACGTTGTCGACGATTTCTCAGGAGACGGAGGCGGCCCGCGAGCTCGCGGACAAGGAACGCGAGAAGTTCGTGAAGAAGTTCGAGACCGAGCGGGGCAAGGCCCAGCAACAATTCGACAATCGCATCGCCGAGCTGAAGAAGCGCGAAGGTTTGAACCAGCAGCAGGCGATGATCGAGATTCTGCAGGCCCAGCAAGACGGGCAGGATCGCCTGAACAACAAGATCGAATCGCTCAAGCGCGAGCGCGACCAGGAAGTCAAACGCATCGAATCCGAGGCGGCGCAGCGCGTGCGGGCCGTGCAGGATCGCTACAAGTTGTGGGCCGTGCTCCTGCCGCCGATTCCGCCGTTGATCGTGGCCTTTGTGGTGTTCTTCAATCGCCGGGCCAATGAGCGCGAGGGCGTATCGAAGGCGCGGCTGCGTTAAGCCAGGCGATCGCAAGCCAATTACCTTTTCAGCTTCATTCCCCGACTGAGATGTCAGCGATGGAAAACCAAGAAACCAAAAAGACGATGATCTACGTGTTGGTGGCGGGCATTGCCCTGGTGATGGCCTGGGAGCCGTGGCGACCGGCGCCGCCGGACCACAGCGCTCCGCCGGCCGTGGGCACGAACCTGTTTCCCAAGTTCACGGATCCACTGGCCGCCAAGAGCCTGGAGATCATGAAGTTCGACGAAGCCACGGCCACGATCCATCCGTTCAAGGTGGCGCAAGCGAACGGCGTCTGGTCGATTCCCTCGCACAGCAACTACCCGGCCGACGCCAAAGACCATATGGCCGAAGCGGCAACGGCCCTGATGAACGTCGAAATCCTGGGCGTGGCGAGCACGCAGCAAGGCGATCAGGAGCTGTATGGTGTGCTGGCGCCGGATCCCAAGACCCTGCGTCCCGGCATGACCGGCGTGGGCACGCGCGTCACGCTCAAAGATGGCAAAGACGCGGTGCTGGCCGATTTGATCATTGGCAAGACGGTCAAGGAGCAGCCGGGCACGCCGCCCGGATTGCGTTATGTCCGCGAAGCCAATCGCGATCCGATCTACACCGTGCGCATCAAGACGGACCGGCTGACCACCAAGTTCGACGACTGGATCGAAAAGGACCTGCTCAAGCTGGCGGCCATGGATGTGCGCGACGTCTCGCTCAACGACTATTCGATCGAAGAGCGGCCGACGCCGAATGGCACGATGGGCCTGCAAATTCATCCCCGCTCGAAGACCAAGCTGGCCTTTGACGACGCAACGTCGAAGTGGAGCCTGGTCGAGATGTCGGAGTTCGACGAGAAGGGCAATGCCGTGCCGGCCAAGCTGGCCGACGACGAAGAGCTAAACAGCGAGAAGCTCAATGGCCTGAAGACGGCGCTCGACGATCTGCAGCTTGTCGACGTGGAGCGCAAGCCGAAGGGCCTCAGCGAAGACCTGCGTGCCAGCGACGAGTTCGTGAAAGACAACGAGGCGCAGGCGTCGCTCTTGACGCGCGGCTTCTATCCGGTGCCCGTCAAGGATCACGTGGAGATGTTCTCGAGCGAGGGCGAGGCCACTTGCACCACCAAAGACGGCGTGCGCTATGTGTTGCGCTTCGGTCGCCTGGCGGGCGGATTGGAGCCCAGCGAAGAGGAAGGCGCTGACCCGAACAAGCCCGAGGGCGAAGCCAAGCCCAAGAGCGATCCGTCGCAGAATCGCTACCTGTTCGTGATGGCCCAGTTCGACGAGAGCCAGATCAAGAAGCCTGAGCTGCAGGCGGTGGCGGGCGAAAAGCCGGCCGATGCCGAGGCCCAGCCGGCCGACGCACCGCCGGAAGAAAAGCCGGCCGCCGATGCTCCGGCCGCCGATGCTCCAGCCGAAAAAACGCCGGAGGCCAAGCCGGCCGCACCCAAGGCCGAAGTGCCACAAACCAAAACGGCCCAGCAGTCTGAGGCAAAGGACGCTGCCCAGGCTGACACGCAGGCCGCGCCGCCTGCCGAACCCAAAGCCGCCGCGCCGCCGGAAGAAAAGCCGGCCGACGCTGCCGAGCCGGCCGACGCTCAGACCCCGGCGGAGCCGGCTGCTGATGCCGAGAAAAAGCCCGCGGCGCCCACGCCCGAAGAGATGCAGAAGGTGGCCGTTGAGCGCGAGAACAAGCGCCGTCAGGAAGAGTACGACGACGCCGTGAAGAAGGGCCAGGACAAAGTGAAGGAGCTCAACGATCGCTTTGCCGATTGGTACTTCATCATCTCCGACGATGTCTACAAGAAGATCCACTTGGGCCGCGGCGACATCGTGCAGAAGAAGGAAGCCAAACAGCCGGAAAGCGCAGTCGACTCCCTGGGCGATCCGCAGATCAAAGATCTGAACAAAGGCCTCACGCCGTAGGCGTTGCATTCTGTCGGGAGGGCGCGGCGGCGCGGCTCCCGCCGAGCCTGTAGCGCGCGTTGTTCAGCCCCTGGATCCGCCGGGGGGCTCTTCGTCTTCTCTCGTAGCTGAGCTCGCCAGAGCTCAGTATTGGTTGGGCGAGCGGCTGAACTCTGGCGAGTTCAGCTGCCGTGCTGAACCGTGACATCAACCGGGCGCCGCCTGCCCCAGCTCGCGCAAGAAGTCGAGCGTGAAGATGCCCGTGTCGTGGCCGTCGCTAAATGTGATCGAGTAGGCGTAGTTGCCCACGGGGCGCATGCCGAGGATGGCCAGCGGACGCGCTTCGGCCAGCGACAACACTTGCAATGAGCCGGCCGGCGCGGGCGGTTCGGCCCGCTTCTCGCGACAAGTGGCACACGGGCAGCGCGAGCGCAATTCGCTCACGGCAATCTCGTGCTGCGCCCCGTCGCTCCACTCGATGAGCAGGCGGTTCTTGTCGCGCAGTTCCAGTTTCGTGGGTCGCAGTTCCATCGGATTGTTCGCGGCACCTTTGTCGTTCTGGGTGCCATGCTCACACTTGCGTGAGCATGTTTGCACACGCACGATACCTGGCCTTCCGGCTGATCTAATCCAGACTCCCCAGCACCGACAACAGCCGGTCCACTTCTTCCGCCGTGTTGTAGTGCAACAGTCCCAAGCGGACGAGGCCGGCCGGTTCGAGCCCGAGCGACTCGGTCGTTTCCAGCGCGTAGAAATTGCCGTGCCAGGCGAAGATGCCGCGGTCACCCAAAAACTCCGCCAACTCCGGTGACGAGAGCCGCTCGTGCGTGATCGACACCGTGGGCACGCGCTCTCCCAGACGATCCGGATCGGCAACGCCCCACACGCGCACCGGGGGCAGTTCCGCCAGGCCCGCGAGCAACTGTCGACAAAGCGCGCGCTCGTAGGCCACGATTTCGCCGAACGCGATGCGCAGTGCGGCCCGTCGATCGCCCGCCTCCGGCGCCGCCTGCCGGCCCAGCGCGGCCAGATACTCGATGGCCGCCAGCACGCCGGCGATGCCTTCGTGATTCTGCGTGCCGGTCATCCATTTGTCGGGCAGCCGGTCGGCGGCCGGGCGCACCTTGTAGGCTTCGAGCGACTCCAGCAGCTCGCGCCGGCCCCACAGCAGCCCGACGTGGGGCCCGAAGAACTTGTAAGCCGAGCAGGCCAGGAAATCGCAATCCCAGCGCGGCACGTCGATCAGTCCGTGCGGCGCATAGTGCACGGCGTCGACGTAGACCAGCGCCCCGACCGCATGGGCCATTCGGCAAATCTCTTGCACGGGGTTGATCGTGCCCACAGCGTTCGAGGCACAGCCTACGGCCACCAAGCGCGTGCGCGGCGAGAGCGCCGCCTGGAGCTGCTCGAGATTCAGCGTGCAGTCTTCCGGGCGAAAGTCGACAAATCGCACGGTTGCTCCCGCGTCGCGCGCAGCCAGCGTCCAAGGCCGCACGTTGGCGTCGTGGTCGAGCCGCGTGACGATCACCTCATCGCCCGCGCGCCAGGTGCGTGCCAGAGCCCGGCTGAGCGCGAACGTCAGCGACGTCATGTTCGCACCGAACGCAGTGCACTCGGGCGTATCCACGCCGAGCAGGTCGGCCGCCGCCTGGTGCGCGTCGTCCAGCATGGCGTCGCTCTCGCGGCTGGTGGCGAACAGGCCGCCGTGATTGGCATTCATCTCGCACAGATAGCGGCTGATTGCGTCAATCACCGGTTGCGGCGTTTGACTGCCTGCGGGTCCGTCCAGATAAACAACCGGCTGTCCGTCGAGCTTGCGCTCGAGTGCCGGATACTGCGCGCGACACCAGGCGACCGGAAAGTGTTTGGTGGCGAGAGACATGGAACAGGGCTAGGGGCTAGGGGCTAGTGATCAGAAAAGAATTACGCTTCGCGGATGAACATGTTTTCGGGAGGGCGAGGCTCCCGCCGAGCCAGAAGAAACAAATCAGGGGACTAGGGGCTAGGAAGAAGACTCGAATCCTGCCAATCGGTGACGAACATGCAGCCCGGGCTGTGGGTGACGGCCAACTCGCAGCGGGCGGATTCCAGGGCCAGTTGGGGCGTCACGCCGCAGGCCCAGAACGCGGCCACTTCGCCGGCGCGAATGGTTACGCTGTCGCCGAAATCCGGTCGGGTCAGATCCGCAATGCCCAGCTCGCGCGGATCGCCCACGTGGATGGGCGCGCCGTGCTGCGTAACGAACCGGCCCGTGATCTCAATCACGCGGTCGATTTGCTCGGGCCGATATGGCCGCATGCTCACCACCAGGTGGCCGGCAAACCGGCCCGCCGGCTCACACAGGCGCGACGTGCGATACATGGGCACGTTGCGTCCTTGCTCGATGTGGCGCACGCCCAGTCCGGCTTGCAGCAGCGCATTCTCAAAGCTGAAGGAACAGCCCAGGAGAAAACCCACGAAATCGTCGCGCCACAGATGTCGCACGTCGGTCGGCTCGGCGAGCTCGGCCTGACCGTGACGGAACACGCGGTACCGTGGCACGTCGCTGCGCAAATCGGCGCCGGGCGCCGCCGCGCGCGGCTCAGGATCGCCGGGCTGCGTCTGTTCCAACAACGGGCACGGTCGCGGATTAAGCCGGCAGAACTCGGCAAAGTCGGCCGCATCGACCGCCGGCAGAATGACAACGTTTGCCTGCACATGGCCGCGCGCCAGCCCGGCCGTCGGTCCGGTCCAGCGGCCGGCCCGAATCGCAGCGCGCAGCTCGGCCGCCGAGCATTCAGCCCAATCTCGGGTCGGGGTTACTTCGTGTTCGGTTTGCATCGCTCGTCGACGAACCGCTTGCCTTTGCCATCCACGCGGGGCAGACTGCCCGGCGTCACTTCGCGCACTTCCACCTTCAATCCCAGCCGCAAGTGCAGCTCGCCGGCCACCCGATTTGGATCGCTCAGCCGGTCCTCGATTTCCACCAGCAACTGATCCATCTCGCCGATCGTCCGAGCCGTCATACGGTACTCGATCACTTCCGGAAAACTGCGCAGGATCTGCTCGACCGAACTGGGGAACACGTTGACGCCGCGGATCACCATCATATCGTCGGCCCGGCTGAGCACGCCGCCATCGAGAAATACGAAGCGGTTTTCGCCCGCGTGTTGCCAACTGGGGCGCACCAGGTCGCGCGTGCGGTAGCGGATGATGGGGCAGCCGGTGCGGCCGAGGTTGGTCAGCACCAGCTCCGACAAATCGCCCTCGGCGGCGGGCAGCCCGGTATCCACTGCGAGAAACTCGGCGATGAAGTCGTGTTCGTTCACGTGCAGGCCCTGACCGCGCAAGTCGCCATAGCCCCAGGGTCCGACTTCGCTCGCGCCTGCGTGGTCCAGCACGCAAGCCTTCCAGATCTTTTCGATCCGCTCGCGCGTGGCGGGCACCGATCCGCCGGGCTCGCCGGCCAGCACCAGTTGCCGCACGTCCAACTCGCCAACGTCGATCTGGTGTTCGCCGGCTACTTCGGCCATGTGCAATGCATAGCTCGGCGTGCAGAACACGACGGTGATGCGCGCCGAGCGCAACAGTTCCAAGCGGGCCAACGTGCTCAAGCCGCCGCCCGGCACGACCAGGCAGCCGCGCGCAATGGCCGCGTCAAACGCGCTCCAGAAACCAATGAACGGCGCGAACGAAAAGGCCATCAGCGCGCGGTCGCCCGGCGCGATCTCCGCCGCGTCGAGCACGAACTGCCAGGTGTCGATCCACCAATTCCAATCTTCGGGCGTGTCGAGCACCACCAACGGCCGGCCGCGCGTGCCGGATGTCTGATGAAAACGCGTGTAGCGATCCAGCGGATACGTGAGATTCGTTGACGGCAACCCAGGGCCGGAGGAATCGACAAGCTCTTCCTTGAAGGTGAACGGCAACGCCGCGAACTCGTCGAGCGAGTGCAGCGGGCCGGCAGGGTCCGACAGATCGCCGGCGGCCAGCGCGCTGAACTTCTCGGCGTAAAAGCGGTTTTGCGGCAAGATCGTCCGCAACAGCCCATTGAGCCGGGCCAGCTGATGGCGCTCGAGCGCGTCTTGCGCCAGACGTTCGAGCTCGCGCCGCTGTTGAAACGTGGTGCTGATCATCCTTCAAATCATAGAGGCCGCTCGGGCGGCTGGCCAGCGGCGGCATCCGTGGGCCACGAACGCGGTTGCTGGGCTTCGGTATGGGCGCGGCCGATGACGATCGTGCCGCGACGCAAACTGGACTGCGCGGTGGGCACGGGGCTTGTTAGAATCAAATGGCCGTGCCGCGGCCCAATCACGAGTCGCAGCGCCGTTTGGCTCTCGCTCCACTCGTCGCCTGCCAGCCGATCGCTCCACGCATGTCGCAAGCCCCGCACAAAGCCTCGCTGGCGGTGATCTTTCTCACCGTGTTCATCGATTTGCTTGGCTTTGGCATGGTGCTGCCGCTGCTGCCCATCTATGCCAAGGACTTTGCCGAACAATTGGGCATCGAGCCGGGGCACTCGCAGATCGGCTTGCTGATCGGGCTGTTGATGTCGAGCTTTTCGATCATGCAGTTCATGTTCGCGCCGCTGTGGGGGCGCCTGTCCGACCGCGTGGGCCGGCGGCCGGTGTTGATGGTCGGCCTGGCCGGCTCGGTGACGTTCTACACGATGTTCGGCATCGCGACGGTGCTCAAGAGTCTGCCCCTGTTGTTCGCCGCGCGGATCGGTGCGGGCGTCGCCGGAGCGACGATCTCCACGGCGCAAGCGTACATTGCCGACGCCACCACGCTGCAAACGCGCGCCCGTGGCATGGCCCTGATCGGCGCGGCCTTCGGCCTCGGCTTTACGTTCGGACCGCTGTTCGGTTTTTTGGCGGTGCCCAGCGGCACGGGCGATCCGGGACCCGGGCCGGGCTATGCGGCGGCGGCACTGTCGGCCGTTGCGCTGGCGCTGGCCTACTTCAAACTGCCCGAAAGCTTGCGGCCCGATAGTCAGGCCCAGCGGCCGCATTGGTTCGACACCACGGCGCTGCGCGGAGCACTGTCCACGCCCGCGGTGGGGCTGATGTTGTTGACGATTTTTATCTCGGTGTTTTCGTTTGCGAACTTGGAATCGACCTTGTCGCTGATGATCAATGCCGAAGACGTCGGCTACGCATTCAACTTCCGGCAAGTGTGCCTGACCTACGCCTTCATCGGCTTCGTGCTGACGCTGGTGCAAGGGGGCATCGTGCGGCAAGTGGCCGTGCGGTTGCCGGAGCGGCTGATGGCCGCGGCCGGCTCGGCCGTCGAGATCGTGGGCTTCCTGGTGCTGGCGTGGGCGGCGGTCGTGCCGTCGCTGGGCCTGTTGCTCACGGGCCTGGCGATTGTGGTCACCGGATTTGCATTCGTCACTCCATCGCTCAATTCGCTGTTGTCGCGCTGGACCGATCCGGCGAAGCAGGGCGGTATCCTGGGCATCGGGCAAAGCATTTCGGCGCTGGCGCGCATCATGGGGCCGATGGCCGGAGTGCCGCTGTTCGAGAACCGCGCCCTGGCCGAAAGCCTGGGCGCAAAGCCCGCGCAAATGCCGTTGTTTCTGGCCACGGCGCTGACGGCCGTGTCGCTAGTGTTGATTCTGGCGGCCGCACGGCGCGGAAAAGATTTTATGACCGAATGACATCGCGTGTCGTTATCGACTATCTGTGATTCCAATCTAGCCGGATGCTGCTGAAAAACGACACAGTCAGTCTTTAGCCGAAGCGCTCGGCTACGCCGTCTTTGAATGGTCGATCTATGAATCCTCCGTCCCTACCGATTCTTACAACACTTGGCGCAAGATGTTGGCCATCCACGACACCATGCACATCGATAAACGACGTTGGGTTTTAGTGAAATGAGACAATTTGAGACTAGAAACTAGGCCACCTTTTTTGATAGGGTCAGGATTAATCCTGAGTTGATCGCTGAAGTACGGTCAACACGCGTGATTGGGGTATCCGAAGAGCTCGACGCGAACGAGTATCCAGAGAGCCCGTAACTGGTGCGCGCCTACGGCGCGTTCACTGGCTGCGGGCTTTTTGCTGTCAAACCCGTGAAGAGGGCAATCATGGACGGTTACACGGAATCAACGAATGTGGCCTCCGATTGCCCGCCCAGCGAAGCTTGGCTATTCGCGCAAGCTGTTCTTGGTAGGCCGATTCCACGAATCGCGTCTCCAGAGGCCAAAGCGGAGGCTGGCCGCGCCGAGTTGAAAAGGCTCGCAGAGTTCTCATCTCGGCATGCACAAGAGCTGCGCGATCTGCAGGCCGCCGAGGCCGAAGGTCGACGCGATCGCGAGCTATTGGAATGGGCCGCCCAAATCTCGACACTAGCCGAGGACAAGCTGCGCGCCTTGCGATGTAAGAAGGCTGACGCGCACGAAACTTGGCGACGAGCGGAGCAGTTCTGCGAAGCGCGGTTGGCGAGCCTGACCGAATGGAACGAGGAAGATCATCCTCGCGCGCCAAAGGGGACATCTATTGGCGGACAATGGATTTCCAAGGACGGCGGCGCAGGCGGGACAAGCATCGGCGTAGGTAGGTCCAGTAAAGAACGACGTCCCGGCGAGGAGGGTGAACCAAGTCCACACATGCTGGAACTGGCACGCACGTGGTGGCAGACAAAAGATGCTCTTGAGCAAGCTCGTCGGGATATCGAAGAACTCCCCCATCGAATTGCGAACGAGCGCGAGCAACTTGGCAGTGGTGGCAGATATGCCTACATCCACCGCCAAAACCTAGCCAAGGCGCAGCGAGACTTGGAAGCTGCAAAAGCGATCGTACCTGAGCTTGAGAAACAATTGGGTGAGCTGGAGCAGGAGTACCATGATTCGGGCTATTCCGACGTTGTCTATTCTGCATGGACACCGGGCGAGACTCTGACCGGCGGCCGCGGAATTGCGGACGTTGGGCGAGCGGTCGCGATGAGCGGAACACCCGCAGGCCTCCAGCCCACCGGTATCGAAGTCGATATCGCAGCGGCCGCGTTGGGCGGGCCGGCCATCCTGCGTCTGGGAAGAGCGATACTCAACAGGGCGATTCGTAAGACCCCAGTTCCGATACTGAGGCGTGCGTCCTTCGGACACGCGCCCTCGACGAACTATCGACGAACCTTTTTTGACGCTCATCCCGAACACAAAGGGAAGGTTATCGTTCACCATAGCGTTGAGCAGCAAGTACTCGACCGGTACCCTGGAGTCGTCACTGAATCCGAGCTTCATTCGCTGGAAAATCTCCGGGGTATCCCGAAGGGAAACAATTCTGAAACGCATCTCAGTGAAATCAGGCGAGAGTGGAATCGATTCTACGAGCAATACCCCAATGCGACAAAAGAGGAGCTACTCGACAATGCTACCGAAATCGATGGCAAGTATGGACATCTGTTCGACCCGCCTATCAGGTAATAAAAATGTTCCACAAACTTGACCCTGAAGTCGCCGGGCATTTTGGTCCGGGGACGATTGTCGACAAGTCAACACATCCTCCAATTGTTCGCTCACTTCACTATGTTTTCGACGGATGGCTGGGCGACGAAGTGCTCACGACATTTCCGTGCTTCATCGTAACCAAGCATATGCGGCAGCTGATCGAGAGCGCCAACCCATCTGGGTGCAACTTCGAGGCCGTTACAGTCAGCAAGTCAGAGCTGTTCGAAGAACTACATGCGGACCGCCAGCTTCCGCAATTCTATCGACTGTTGATTTACGGAATCGCTCAGCGCGATGATTTTGGAACAACTCCCACGGGGGGATCCATCGTCGTGTCGGAAAAACTCTTGCAAGTGATGAAACGTGGGCAACTTGACCACTGTGAAATCACTGCCGTGTGATAACTACTCGCAACAGCGAACGCATTGCAAGGGACTGATCCTTTACGGCATCAAATTTAGGCAGCAACTAAGGTTGCGGCCATACAACTTTTTGAGGTCAGCGAAGCGCTCCATACCCGCCGCCGCCGGGCGTTTCGATGGTCAGCACGTCGCCGGCCTGAACCTCGAGCTGCACGAGCGCCGGCAACTCTTCAACCGTGCCATCGGCACGCGTGAGCGTGTTGCGGCCCCACGCGCCGGGCGCGCCGCCGGCCAAGCCATATGGAGCGTACGGTCCGCGGCGCTGGGAGAGGATTGACACCACGAGCGGTCGCAGGAATTCGATGCGCCGCACCACGCCGTCGCCGCCGCGCTTCCGGCCCGCTCCGCCCGAGCCGCGGCGAATGGAAAAACTGCGCACCCGGACGGGATAGCGGCGTTCGAGAACCTCGGGATCGGTCAACCGCGTGTTGGTCATGTGCGTGTGCACGGCGTCGGCGCCGTGGGCTTCGCGCGTGGCGCCTGAACCGCCGCAAATCGTCTCGTAGTAACCGAACGTCGCATCGCCGAACAACAGGTTGTTCATCGTGCCCTGGCTGGCCGCCGCCAGCCCGAAGGCGCCCAACAGCACGTCGACGACGCGCTGCGACGTCTCCACATTGCCGCCCACGACGGCCGGGCAATCGGCCGCGCTGGGGCCCACCGGCGGGTTCAGCAGTCCGGGCGGAATGACGATTTCCACCGGCGCCAGCACGCCCTGGTTGAGCGGGATGTCCTCGTCCAGCAGGCAGCGCAGCACGTACAGCACGGCGGCCGTGGTGATCGCCGGATTCGCGTTCAAGTTGCCCGCGCTGACCGGGCCGGTGCCGGTAAAGTCGATCGTGGCCCGGTCGCCGGCAATGGTCACGCTTACGGCGATGGGCGTGCCGTCGTCCAGATGATCGACAAACGGATACGTGCCGCTCGGTATGCGTTGGAGTGCCGCGCGCACCTTCTGCTCGGCGGCCGTTTGAATGTGGGCCATGTAGGCCGCGACGACGACCAGCGAATAGCGCTCGACCAGCCGCGCCAGGTCGGCCGCGCCCCGATGGTTGGCCGCCACCTGCGCGGCAACGTCGGCCAGGTTCGCTTCGATGGCCCGGGTCGGATGCGGGCCGCTCAAGAGCAGGGTGCGAAAGGCATCCCAGCACTCGCGGCCGGCGTCGACCAGTTTGAAGTTGCGGATCAGCACGCCCTCTTCGCCCAGGTTGCGGGAGAACGGCGGCATCGAGCCCGGCGTGATGCCGCCCAACTCAGCGTGGTGCGCCCGGCTGGCGGTGAAGAACAGGATCTCGCCGGCCTCGCTGTGGAGGGGTGTGACGACGGTGATATCGGGCAAGTGCGAGCCGCCGCGGTACGGATCATTCGTAACGTACACGTCGCCCGGGCGGATGGTTGGATTATCGGCGATTACGCGGCGCACCGTTTCGGCCATCGCCCCCAGATGGACCGGCATGTGCGGCGCGTTCACCACCAGGCCGCCGGCGGGCGTAAAAAGCGCGCAACTAAAGTCCAGCCGCTCCTTCACGTTCACGCTGCTCGAGGTATTGCGCAGCGTGATGCCCATCTGCTCGGCAATGGCGGCGAACTGGTTGTTGAAGATTTCGAGCATCACCGGATCGGACGCGACGTCCACCGCGGCTGCAGGCGCTGCGTCGCTCGATTCGCTAACCAGCAACTCTCCGCCCGACAGCACCTCGGCCTGCCAGTGCGGATCGATGACCGTGGTCGACGCGCTTTCACAGACAATGGCCGGCCCGCGAAAGCGATCGCCAGGCCGCAATTGGTCGCGGTCGAAAATGGCCGTCGTTTCTTGCCGACCGTCAAAGTAGGCCGCAGTCGTGCGCGCGGCGACCATGGCTCGGCCCTCGACAGGCCGCGACGGCGGCAACGGCTCCGACGACCGCCCGCGGGCCTCGACACGCAGGGCGACCATTTCCAACTCGCGGCCCGGATGCACATAGCCATACAGCTTGCGATGCTCCGTCACGAAAGCCGCCGTGCATGCTGCGGCAACGAGCGCGGGGCAGGGGACTACCAGCGAAGCATCGACTCCGCGGTAGCGCAGCTCCAGCCGCCGCGTCGTGGTGATCGCGGCGCGATCAATGCCTTCGGCCAGCACGCCCGCCGTGGCTTCCTGCTCGAGTCGCTCGAACTCGCCCGCCTGCGCGGCCAGTGTCTCGTCCGTCAGAGTTTGATAGACGCCCGCCACCGCGTGACGCTCGATATCGGCCAGGCCGATGCCCAACGCGCTGAGCAGTCCGGCGTGCGGATGGTGCAAAATCTGCCGCATGCCCAGCTCGCGCGCCACGGCGCAGGCATGCTGCCCGGCGGCGCCGCCAAACGGCACCAGCACGTAATGGCGCGGGTCACAGCCTTTGGCCACCGAGATCGAGCCGATGGCCTTGGCCATGTTGGCGTTGGCCACTTTCACGAAGCCCTCGGCCAGCTCGAGCGGTTCGTAGCGGCGGCCGGTGGCGCTCAGGATCGCGGCGATCAGCTCAGCCAGCCGCTCTTCGGCCGCCCCGCGATCGAGCGGAAACGGAAATCGCTCGGGCGGGATCTTGCCCAGCAGAAAATTGACGTCGGTGATCGCCAACGGCCCGCCGCGACCATAGCAGGCCGGTCCGGGGTCGGCGCCCGCGCTATCCGGCCCGACGACGAGTTTGACGCCGTCGAAACGGCAGATCGATCCGCCGCCGGCGGCCACGGTTTCAATGGCCATCATCGGCGCCACCACTCGCACGCCGGCCTTGGTGGTCTCGAACTCCAGTTCGTAGCGACCGTCGAAGCGCGAAACGTCGGTGCTCGTTCCGCCCATGTCGAAACCGATAGCCCTCTCGAATCCGGCCGCTTGCGCCACGCGCGAGAATCCCACCACGCCGCCCGCGGGCCCGGAGAGGATACTGTCTTTGCCCGCGAAGTTGTCGGCCGCGACCAAACCGCCGCCCGACGTAAGGATGCGCAGCGAGCCGGCGGGCAGCTCGGCCCGCAGGGCGCGCACATAGCGCCGCAGCACAGGATTCAAGTACGCATCGACCACGGTGGTGTCGCCGCGCGACACGATCTTCACCAACGGCGCCACGCGGCTGGACACGCTGACCTCGTCGAAGCCCACCTCGTGGGCCGCTTCGGCCACGAGCTTCTCGTGATCGTCGCGCACAAAGGCGTGCAACAAGCAGATGGCCAGCGACTCGACATTCTGCTCCTTGAGGGCCCGCAATTGCCGGCGCACCATGTCGCGATCGGGCGGAGCGAGCACGTGGCCTGCGGCGTCGATGCGTTCGTCGATCTCCGCCACGGCCACAAACAGGGGCTGCGGCTTGCGGATGGCCAGATCAAACAGCCGCGGGCGGTTCTGATAGCCGATGTGCAGGATGTCGCCAAAGCCGCGTGTGGTGACCAGCGCCGTGCGCGCGCCGCGGCGCGTGAGCAGGGCGTTGGTGCCGCGCGTGGTGCCCAAACGCACCGTAACCGCCGGGATGCTTTCTGCCAGTGGCAAGCCGAGCAGGTAGCGAATGGCGACCAGCGGCGCTTCGAGATGGCAGAACAGCTCGTACGACTGGCCCTCGCGCGGCGCGGCGGCCAGCGCATCGGCCAGGTGCAGTGCGCCCGCCTGATGGTCGAAGTGGCGCACGGCAGATTCCGCGAGCACGCTGCCGGTCGCGTCAACCAGCCGCACACGGTAGCCGCTCCAGATACCCGCCGGATCAGCTGTGCGGGCCGGATCGATCAAGCACGTCGTCGTCGACGCCCGGCCCACGGAGCCCTTGATCGCGCCTGACGAGAGCACCTTGAAGTGCGCCAGCCGGCCGTCAGGCCAGCGCGCAAAGGTATCGGTGAATGTGCCGCCGACGTCGATCCAGAATTCGCACTGCGTCATGCGACCCTATGTACCAGTCTCGCGCGGCGGGGAAAAGGCGGCGGCTGATTCACTGACCTTGGGCTTCGCTTCTTCCGCACCTGCAAAGGCCTTCCGCACCTGCAAAGGAGGGATCCTGGCAATTGGCAAATATTGCCGCCAATTGCCCGACGAATACTCGGGTGAGGTTGGCGACGAAAGGAGTGCCGGCGAGAGCTAGCGCACGCTGGCTGGTAGCTTGCCGAGGCATCGTCACCCTGGGGGCGTTGGCGGCGGCGGCACCTCGACCGGCGGGAAGCCCTGGAGCTGTATCTGCGACGCCTTGGGCACGCACAGCATGTTGGCCGACACGATTTCAATCACCGTGTCGCCCGTTCGCCGGCAGAAGATATTCTCCGCGTTGCCCAGGAAGTTCTGGGGGTTGTACAACGGCGGCCTGTGCCAGGCCATGCGATAGCCGAGCGAATCGATATAGCGCACCAGGCTATCCGACTTCTCCTGCCGATCGTTTTCCACGTACATTACCGGCTGGAAGCGGGCGATCAGGCCGGCGGCGCCGCGCAACACATCCTCCTCCATGCCTTCCACGTCGACCTTGATGAAATCGCAGCGCGGCAGGTTGGCGCAGTCGAGCTGTACGACCGACACGATCTCACCCTTGTTGTATTCTCCCAGGGACAGTCCGCCGAAGTTGTTCTCCTTCAGGCAATCGAGCTGGGGCACGAAGATCTCGCCGCTCTGCGAGCCGACGGCCTGATGCAGCGCGACAACGTTGGTGATGCTGTTGAGCGCCAGGTTGGCGCACAATGTTTGAAACACAATTCGCTGCGGCTCGAAGGCCACCACCAGGCCGTTACGGCCCACTTGTTGCGCCAAAAAGACCGTGTGCGAGCCAATATTGGCGCCGACTTCGATCACCACGTTGCCCGGGTGAATCACCTGGCGAAACAGGTCGATCTCGCCCTCGGAAAACTCGCCGTAAAGTTCCAACGACCGCCCGACGTACATGTCGTTCGTGTTGTAGAGCATCTGCCCGTAACGGCAGGCCCGCTGTCGATTAAAGGCCGGGAACGGTTCCAAGATCGTTCGTCTCCTAAGTCGCTGGCAGGATCACGAGTGCGCGGTGCGCTGCCGAATACGCTGGGTCAGCTCATCGCGCATGCGGGCAAACACGCCGGACCAGTCGCCCGCGCGCGATTGCCGGAACAACCGCATGCTGGGATACCAGGGGCAATCGTCGCGGTCGTGCATCCAGCGCCATTCGCAGTTGGTTGCCAGCGCCAGCCACACGGGCACTCCCAGCCCTCCGGCCAAATGCGCCGCGGCCGTGTCGGAACTGACCACCAGATCAAGATTGCACATCACGGCGGCCGTGTCCATAAACGCGCCGCCCTCGGCATCAAAGCCGCTGCCCAGGTCGATCACGGGAAAGCGTCCGGCGATGCCGGCCAGCTGTTCGCTGCCGGTTCCCTTTTGCAAGCTGATGAGATTCACGCCGGCCACTTCGGCCAGGGGCGCAAACTCGGCCAACGGAATGGACCGAAAATGGTCGAACATGTACGCCGGGTTGCCCTGCCACACGATGCCGACCTTGGCACCCTCAATCGGCTGCAGGCGAGCTCGCCAGTGCTTGAGCAGCCGCGGGTCCGCCGCCAGGTAGGGCACCTTCCTCGGCATCGTTTCCAGCGTTGTGCCGAGGATGCCCGGCAGGCTCATGAGCGGTGCGTAGACGTCGAATTGCGGCAACGACGTGCCGCCCGGGATCACGCCCGTCACGCCCGAGGCCCGCAATAGCGGCGCCAGCGCCGGCGGAACTTCCACCATCACTTTGCCGCCGGCATCGCTCAGCGTCTGCAAATAGCGAATGAAGTGCAGCGTGTCGCCCAATCCTTGTTCTGCCAGGATCAGCAAGGTGCGACCGGCCAGCGGCGAGCCGTCCCAAACGGGCGCGTCGAAGCGACGAATCTTGAACTCTTTGCACCGCAGCCGCCATTCGTAGTCGCGCCAACCTTGCGCCAAATCACCGCGACTGAGCGACACAAACGACCGATAGTAGTGCGCTTCGGCATTTTCCGGATTGATGGCGATCGCCCGGTCATAGCTCGCCAGCGCCTCGTCATCGCGCCCCAGCATGTGCAGCGCCCCGCCCAGACAATAGTGGGCCCGCTCGTGCCGGGGATCGTGCTCCAGGGCCCGACGAAAATGTTCGATGGCCTCGTCCGTGCGGCCTTGCATGTGCAGCGTGGCGCCCACGTTGGCCACGGCTTCGGCCGAGCCGGGATCGAGCTCGACCACGCGCGTGTAATGCGTGAGGGCCTGGTCGTACTCTTTGCGGGCGAAATGCACCGCCGCGAGGTTGTTGTGCGCCGCCAGGTTGTCCGGCTGCAACGCCAGCGCCTGCCGGCACATGTCGGCGGCCGCGTCGTCTTCTTTCTTGTCGTGCAGCAGCGACGCCAGATTGACCATGCCCTCGACAAAGTCGGGCTTGATCGACAGCGCCAGGCGAAAGCATTGTTCGGCGCGCTCCCAATCGCCCATGCCGCGATACGTGCAGCCCAGGTTGTTTTGCGCGGCGTGATGGTGTGGATCGAGCATCACGGCAGTTTGCAACGACTGCACGGCCTCCGGCAGCTTGCCTTGCTGTTGCAATAGCGAGCCGAGGCGATAGTGGGCCTCAACGTGGCGCGGGTCGAGCTCGATGATGCGCCGCCACAAGGGCTCGGTTTCGGCAAAGCGCCCTTGCTGCGTTTGCACTGCGCCCAGGCTGGAGAGCGCCTTCACATAGTTGGGGCGCGCGGCCAATGCTGCCGCATAACTCGTTTCGGCCTGGGCCAGGTCGCCGCGATCGCGCAGTAAGTTCCCCAGGTTGAACTGGGCTTCGGCAAAGTGCGGCTCCAACTCCACGGCCCGGCGATAGCTTTCGATCGCCCCGTCGCGATTGCCCATCAGGTTCATTAGCGCGCCCAGGTTGTAGTGGGTCTGCGGGTCGGCGGGATTGACGGCCAGGGCCTGGCGAAAGCAGACTTCAGCCTGGGGAAGGTCCTTGAGCGCCGCGTGGACCGCGCCCAAATGATTGTGATAAATGGCTTGCGCGCCGTTGAGCTCGATGGCCCGGCCGATGGAGCGGGCCGCGTCCCCGTGTCGGCCCGATTGATGTTCCACCAGCCCCAGCAAGTGCCAGGCATCCGCATGCTGCGGATCGACGCTCAAAATCTGGCGATAGAGATGCTCGGCCTGCGCCAGCTCATTGCGCTGGTGATGGGAAAAGGCGATCGACAGGGCTTCGGCGACGGTGCTCACAATTCCATTGTACTAGCGCCGCGGCCTGTCGCGACCGTGGCCAATTCCGCCGCCATTTTCCGGAACACCGCGGGCCAATCGCCCCGTGTCGGTTGCCGGAACAACCGCATGGTCGGATACCACGGGCTGTCCGAGCGATCGACGAGCCAGCGCCAGTCGACGCGCGTGGCCAGCGCCATCCACACCGGCGCGCCCAGCGCCCCCGCCAGATGCGCAATCGAGGTGTCGCACGCGACCACGAGATCGAGACTCTTGATGATCGCGGCCAAATCCAAAAATGGTTCCGCCTGCGGATCGATGACCGACATAACGTCGATCACCTCGAATTGTCCTGCGACGCCGGGCAGCTGGTCCGTGCCGTGGCCTCGCTGCAGGCTGAACAGGCGCACGCCCGGCACAATGGCCAACGGGGCGAACTGCGTCAGCGCAATCGAGCGAAAACGATCGTCGCGATGCGTGGGCCGGCCCTGCCAGACGATGCCCACCTTGAAACCCGGGCTCGCTGCCAGCCGCTCGCGCCACACGTTCACCAGGTGCTCCGGCGCGTACAGATAGGGAACCGCGGCCGGAATGGTCTCCAGCGTGGTGCCAAAAACGCGCGGCAAACTCAACAGCGGAATCTGCACGTCGCAGGCCGGCACGCTGGGCAGCGCGCCCGGCACCTGGGGCAGCTGTTCGACAAGTCCTTCGACCCCGGCGTGACGAAAAAGGGGTATCAGCTGGGCGGGCGTTTCGACGATCACGCGGCGGCATCGTTCGCGCACCAGCGGCAGGTAGCGCACGAACTGGATCACGTCGCCCAATCCCTGCTCGGCGTGCACCAGCAGCGTTTTGTCGACCAGCGGCGTGCCGTCCCAGACCGGCTGCGGCAAGCGGCGCAAACCGAACTCCGGGCAGGCCACGCGCCACTCGTATTCGCGCCAGCCGGGCTCGAACTGCCCGCGGATCAAGTACAGCATCGCGCGATTGTAGTGCAGATGGGCCGATTGACGGTCGGCGGCCAACCCGGCATCGAGCACGGCCGCCGCTTCGTCCAGTTGTCCCTCGGCCTTCAACAGCAGAGCGAGGTTGTTCAAAGCCGAGGAAAAGCCGCGGCGCTCGCCGGCGGCTCGCCAATAGTAGTCGATCGCTTCCGCGACCTGGTCGGTGTTTTCCGCCAGCAGGCCCAGGTGATAGAGCACGTCGGCATTGCGCGGTTCCAGCGCCAACGCGCGCTGCAAAGGCGCCTGCGCCGCGCCATGTCGACCGATCATCACGCAAGCCGCGCCAAGATTGAGCTGAATAACGGCGCTGTGCGGGGCCAGGGCCGCCGCGTGTTCCAAAATGGCAATGGCTTCGTCGCGCCGCCCGGTCTGCAACACCAAGGCGCCCAGCGCATTCAGCGTGTCGACCTGCTGGGGCTGCTGCCGCAGGATATCGCGATAGATGGCCTCGGCATCTGGTAGCCGCCCGGCACGATGATGCTCAAGACCACGGGCCAGGGCGTCGTCGATCGTGGACATGAATATTTGCGCTGTGCTATGGCCGATCACGCCCGAGTACTTGCGCCCCTTGGTCGGTCACTCAACGCTGCCCCACGGCGACCAGGTGCGACTCCGTGCGCAGGAACATGCGGCCCAGGGCCACCGCCGGCGTGGCCCGCGTGGTTTCGCCCAGTGAGCTGCGCCCCAACAGTTCGAACTTGTCGGAGGCGGCCAGCGCCACGACGTCTCCTTCGAGCGACACGCAGTACACGCAGTTTGCCACCCGCAGTGGCGAGCTGTAATAGTTCCCGCCCACGCGCTCGCGCCAATGGACGCTGCCGGATTGGGCATCGATGCAAGTGACGATTCCCTTGTCGCTCCACAGAAACACAAGTTCGCCGAAAGCGACCATCGTGGGCACGTACGGAGCGCTCGTGCGATCGATGCGGTACGCTACGGTTGGTTCCGCGCCGGCAGTGGCGGGCGGGCGCAGCGCGATGAGGTTGTTGTTGCCCGAGCCTTCGCCACAAGCGGCCAGCACCATTCCCGCCACGATGATCGGCGAGCCGACGGGCCGGCGTTCCAGCACGCCGGCTTCCCACAGCGTGGTGCCGTCGAGCGGGTTCAGCGCGGTCACGCCGTGTGAACGGCCGCTGACGATCAGCTCGTCGGTCCTGCCGGGCCGCTCGAAAACGCACGGCGCGGCGTACGAGGCGTTCTGCTCGTTCAACACTTTGCGCGGGACTTTCCAACGGATGGCGCCGCTGGCCGCGTCGACCGCCACCAAAAAGCTCTCGCCGTCCTGATCGTTGGGCAGGATCACCAGATCGCGATACACGATGGGCGAAGCGCCAAATCCGTGCTGGCTGACAAACGGCCCCAGGTCGATGCGCCAGGCTTCCGTGCCTTCGTGGTCGAGCGCCACCAGCGTCACCGCTTGCGGCGTGGCCCAGGCGCAATAGACGCGCTTGGCATCGGCCGCGGGCGTGCTCGAGGCGAACGTGTTTTGCTGGTGCAACGGGTGCGTCGTGCTCGGGTAATCGCGCTGCCACAACAGCCGGCCGTCGCGGGCCGAATGGCAGGTTACGTGCCGGGTGCCATCTGCGGGATTCGCGCTGGTGAGAAAGATGCGATCGCCCCACAACACGGGCGACGCGTTGCCCTTGCCCGGCAGCTCGACTTTCCACAGCACTTCCTCGGCCGTCCAGGCAGTGGGAATCGTCGTGGCTTCGCTTTGCCCGGCGCCGTTGGGCCCGCGAAATCGGGGCCACTCCTGGGCAGACGCGGCGGCGGTCAACAAACATGCGACACAGATTGCAACGAGCAAACGGCAGGACTTCATGGCGTGTTCCTGATCGAGGATGGGCGAGCAGGGCAGAGGCGCCGTGGCGCCTGAGCGCGGCGACCTAGCGCTCAATACCGTATTCTTCGATCTTACGATACAACGTGGCGCGGCCGATGCCCAGCAGGTTGGCCGCTTCCGGCACGTTGCCGCCGCTGCGCGCCAGCGCCTGGCCAATCAGCCGGCGCTCCCAATATTCGAGCTTTAGCGATTCGAGCTCGTCGCCCACGGGATCCTGCAGACCCAAATCAACGGGCTTGATTTCCTGGTTCTCGGCCAGCACCACGGCGCTGTCGATCACATTGCGTAGTTGGCGCACGTTGCCTGGCCAGGAGTATCCCAGCAGCTTCTCCCGTGCCGCGGCCGACAGGCGTAGTCCGGGCCGGCCGTGCTGGCGCCGGAAGTGATCGAGAAAGAAATCGACCAGCTCGCCAATGTCTTCACCCCGCTCGCGCAGCGGTGGGGCGCGCAGCTCGAAGACCGCCAGGCGATAGTACAAATCCTCGCGGAACTTTCGCTTCCGCACGTACGTCTGCAGGTCCTGATTCGTGGCGGCGATGATGCGCACGTCGACGCTGATTTCCTTTTGTCCGCCCACTGGCAGAAACGGATGCCCCTCCAAGATGCGCAGCAGCTTGGCCTGGCCCTCCAGGGTCATTTCACCCACTTCGTCGAGAAAGAGCGTGCCCAGGTCGGCCTGCTGAAAATAGCCGACGTGGTCGCGATCGGCACCGGTGAACGAGCCGGTCTTGTGGCCGAACAATTGGCTCTCCATCAGGTCGGCCGGAATGGCGGCGCAGTTGACGCACAGCATCGGCCGGTCCGCCCGCGAACTGGCGTGATGCAAGGCGCGGGCGATCAGTTCCTTGCCGGTGCCGCTCTCGCCAATCACCAGCACGCAGCCGGTCGCCCGGCCCATGCGCGTGATCTTCGACTTCAGTTCGACCATCGCCGGGCAATTGCCGATGATCTCGCCTTGATCGGGCAGCTTGGCCACCAGTTGCTGATAGTCAGCGCTCAAAATGCGTTCGCGCTGCGCACGCACCAAGGCCACGGTGGTGATGTTGGCCAGCGAGATGGTGAAATCAAAGTCCGACTGTCGGAACCGACCGCGCTCCAGATACGCGTGGACGGCGCCGAGCACCGTCTGATCGTGGACCAGGGGCACGCACAGGGCGTCGGCATAGTGCTCCAGGCTTTCGGTCTTCTCGCCGGCGCGATGGTTCGCCACCCAAATGGCCTGACGTTTTTGCGAAACCATCTCCGTGAGCGACTTGGAGAGCGTGACGTGCGGCACGGCATTCGGCGGCACGACCAGTCGCGGTTTGAGCTCGCCGTCGTCGCTGAGCCACAAGAATCCGGCGACCGTGGCCCGCGTCCACTCGGTCAGCAGCTCGAGCGAAGTGCGGATCACTTCGTCGGGCGAATCGCAACCCAGCAGGTTGATGCTGAACTGATAGAGCAACAACAGCTCTTTGGTGCGCTGCGAATCGCGCAGCGCCTCCAGCACGTGCGACTCGGACTCCATGCCGGCCACCGGCCGATTCTTGATGACGGTCTCGGTCACCCCGCCGGCGCCGGTAGAATCAAGCGTGGGTGGCTGATCGGTGAGATGGAACTCAAAGTGCGTGGAGCCCACGCGCACGTTGTTGCCGTCGGCCAGGGCCGCGTCGTCGATCTTTTGATCGTTGACGAACGTGCCGTTGCGGCTGCCGGCGTCGCGAATGTGCCACACGCCGCTCTGCTGCATCACGATGGCATGGACCCGCGAACACAACGGATCGCCCAGCGCAATCGCACAGTCGGGATCGCGCCCGATGCGATTCTCTTCTGTCGGATCAAGCAGAAAGCTGATGCCGGCACGGCTGCCGACCGTCATCGTCAGATAAACGTACACGAGATGGGCGCCGAGCCGGGTGGGGGGTATTGGGTCGAACGGCGGAATCAGAAGACAATCGCTTGTTAATTCTCAGTATACAGCGCCGGCAAGCGCGCCGGCACCTGCGGTTACTGCCGGTGCGCCGCCGAATTCGGCAGCCTTCATTTCCGCCGCCGCCACCGCCCGCCTAAAATTGGCTACTGCTGAGAATCCATGCTCTGAGCCCTGTGCGCAGCGCCGGTGAAAGTCGTCATGCAGGCCAGCCTCGATCAACCGCCGTTCCGCCCTGGCATGGGCCTGTTGCTCGTCGGCCATGGTACGCGTGACGCGACAGGCACTACCGAGTTCCTCGAAGCCGTGCGGCTCGTGGCCGAACGTGTCCACGGCTTGCCGGTCGAACCCTGCTTTCTCGAGTTCGCTGCGCCCTCGATCGCCGAGGGCTTCGCACGCCTGGCAGCCGCGGGAGTGAAGCACGTCGTCGTCGCGCCCGTGATCCTGTTTGCCGCGGGCCACATCCGCCGTGACATTCCCCGCGAAGTTGCACAGGCGGCTGCACGCTTTCCCGGCGTGACGTTCGAACAGGCGGAGCATCTCGGCTGCCATCCGGCGCTGGTGGCGCAATCGCGCCGGCGCTTCGACGAAGCACTGGCAGCTTCCGAGGATCATTCGCCGCTGCACAACGAAATGCCCGCCCCGGCGACGGCGTTGCTTTTGGTGGGCCGCGGCAGCCGCGATGCGGACGCCACGGCCGAGATGCACACGCTCGCGCAACTGCGCCAGGCCGCGGCACCGCTGGTGAAAGTGCGCGTCGCCTTCATGGCGATGGCCGATCCGCCGCTGGAGCCCATGCTCGACGAGCTTGTCGCCGCCGGCCTGCGGCGCGTGATCATTCAGCCGCATTTGCTGTTTGCGGGCGAGTTGCTCGCGCGGCTGGGCGCGATCGTGAACCGATATCGAGATCGCTATCCGAAGACACAATGGCTCATCGCCGCGCATCTGGGGCCGGCAGAGGGGGTGGTCGACGCGATTCTCGATCGGGCTGCCGCCGCCGCAGGCACCACCGCACAATGATTGTGCGAGGCCGGTGTCGGCTAAAGATCGCTGCGCGTGGGCTATCCTGGATCCAGAGAAACCGCGCGACTTGCCGTGGAGACCGGCAAATGCGCGATCCAAGCCCGCGCGGACCCCGTAGCTACCTCTGAGACCATGGCGCGACGCCGTCCCGGTGGCACGACTTATGCGTGCTGCGGCGGTGCGCGAATCTAGCGATTAGGCTGACCTTGCATTCCCCGGAAAGCCCCGCTAGGATGCGCATTAACTTGTTATTTTTGCGGCACTTAGGATTTATTTGAATACGCTTTCGAGGAACACCTGATGAGCGGAACCGCTGCCAATTCGAGCCGAAAGGCTACAGGGCTTGTCACATGGGGTGCTTTGGGGGCAGTGGTTTTGACGGGCCTGCTGCTGGGTCCGATGGGGCGGATTCTCGCGGATACCGCGGGTCCGCAGCGGAATGATCGGCCGATCACCAAGGCCATCACCATCTTGATGTCGCGGCAGCATCTCACGCGCCACCCGCTGGACAACGAGATCAGCCATCGCTGGCTCGACAACTACATGAAAATGCTCGATCCGCGCAAGGTGTTCTTTTCGCGCGCGGACGTCGACGAGTTCAACGCATATCGCGATCAACTGGACGACATGGCCTCGCAGGGCGACACCAGCTTTGCGTATCGCGTGTTTCAGAAGTTTCTGTCGCGGATCGACGACCGCGTGAAGCTGGTCGATGAAATCCTCAGCAAGCCGCTGGACGTGACGGCGGACGAGGAGATGGTGACCGATCCCGACGACATCGCCTACGCCACCGACGACGCGGAGATGCACGATCGTTGGCGCAAGCGGCTCAAGTTCGACCTGCTGGAGCTGGCCACGGAAAAGCCGCCGCTCGAGGGGAAAGGCGCGACCGACAAGATCTCCAAGCGCTACCATCAGCTCGCCAAACGGATGAAGCAGACCAGCAACGACGAACTGCTGGAAATGTACCTGACGGCGCTGACCACGGCCTACGATCCGCACACCACGTACATGGGCGCGCATACGCTCGAAGACTTCGAGATCCAAATGCGGCTGAACCTGGAGGGCATCGGCGCCGCGCTCGAAGCTCCCGAAGGCGAAACCGTGGTCAAGAAGATCATTCCCGGCGGCGCGGCGGCCAAAGACGGCCGGCTGAAGCCCGATGATCGAATCGTCGGCGTTGGTCAAGGCACCGACGGGCAGATCGTCTCCGTGGCCGACATGAAGCTGCGCGACGTCGTACGCCTGATCCGCGGACACGAGGGCACCACCGTCCGCCTGGAAGTGCTGCCCAAGAACGAAACGCAAAGCAAGATCTACAACATCGTGCGGCAGCGCGTCGAGCTGACGGACGCCGAGGCGCGCAGCGAAATCCTCGAAGCCGGCAAGAAAGCCGATGGCACGCCCTACAAGGTTGGCGTCATCAATCTGCCCAGCTTCTACATGGATATGAACGGCGCCAAGAACGGGCTGGAAGATTTCAAGAGCACCACGCGCGATGTGTCGCGCCTGCTCAAGCAGTTCAACGAGAAGCACGTGGACGCCGTGGTGATTGATCTGCGCTACAATGGCGGCGGTTCGCTCACCGAGTCGATCAAGCTGACCGGCCTGTTCATCGACAGCGGTCCGGTGGTGCAGGTGAAAGATTCCGACGGCCAGAAGACCACCTACGACGACACGGAGCGCGGCGTGGAATGGGCCGGCCCGCTCGTGGTGCTGACCAGCAAGTTCAGCGCGAGCGCCAGCGAGATCTTTGCCGGCGCCATTCAGGACTATAAGCGGGGGATCATCGTGGGCGATGCCTCCACGCACGGCAAGGGCACCGTGCAGAGCCTGCTCGATTTGGGACAGCGGCTTTTCGGTCGCTTGCCCAATACGCCGGCCCTAGGCGCGCTGAAGATTACCGAGCAACAGTTTTACCGGCCCGACGGCGATAGCACACAAAGCCGCGGCGTGTTGTCCGACGTGGTGTTGCCTTCGCTGATCGGCCAGCTCGACGTGGGCGAATCGAGCCTGGACTACGCCATGAAGTTCGACCACGTGCCGCCGGCCAAGTATCAGCCGTACGGACTCGTGGATCAGCAAGTCGTTGACCAATTGAACCAGCGTTCAGTGGATCGACGCAAAGACTCCAAGGACTTTCAGCAGGTGCTCGAAGACATTCAGCACTTCAATCGGCAGAAAGAGCGGAAGCGCATTTCGCTCAACAAAGAAAAGTTCGTGGCCGAGAAGAACGAGCTGTCGCCCGAGAAGCAAGAAGAGAAAGAGCTGGACGAGCTGAACGATCCGAACCGGCCGGTCGTGAAGCGAGATTTCTACTTCAACGAAGTGCTCGACATCACGACCGACTATATCAACCTGCTGCAAGCCGGCCCGCAAGCGGCGAAAGTCGGCCAGCGCGGTTAGCAGCTGCGGTTCAAGATTCTGAATTCAAAGAGCCCCCGGCCCCGTGCCGGGGGTTTTTTTGCGCATGTTCGAGCAGCCGCTTGCCCCTGCGTCTCACGTCAGCGCGATCTGCAACCCGTCGTACGCCAGTTCCATGCCGGCGGGCAACGCGGCGTTGGTCGCCTCGTGTTCCAGATCGTGCGACATGTGGGTGAAGTAGGTGCGCCGCGCGCCCACGCGCTGGGCCACGTCCACCGCTTCGCTCAGGCTGAAATGCGTGGGATGCGGCTTGTGACGCAACGCATCGAGCACCAGTACGTCCAGGCCTTCCAACAACGGCCAGCTCTCCGGCGGAATGCCGTTGGTGTCGGTGCAATAGGCCACATTGCCAAAGCGGAAACCCAGCACGCGAAATCGTCCGTGGCCCAGCCGAATGGGCACCACCCGCTGGCCCAACACCTCGAACGGCTCGGTCGTGATGGTGTGAAACTCGATCTGCGGCACGCCGCCGCCGTACGCTTGCGCCTCGGGCACAAACGCATAGTCGAACGATTTGCGAATTCGTTGTTCCACCTGCTCTTCGCAGAATACCGGCAGCGAGTGGCCCAGGAAGTAAGGAAATAGCCGCAGATCATCCAGGCCGAACACGTGGTCGGCATGATCGTGGGTGTACAACGTGGCATGCACGATGCCGATCTTCTCGCGCAAGAGTTGGATGCGCACTTCGGGCGGCGAGTCCACCAGCAGGTTGCCGCCGGGCAGTCCCAGCACCAGTCCGCAACGCGTGCGATTGTTGCGCGGGTTGGCACTGGTGCAGGTCTCGCAGCCGCAGCCGATCACCGGCACCCCGATGGACGTGCCCGTGCCCAGCACCACCAGCTGGCCGCTCACATCGGTGGTGACAATCGAGGGTTTCACGCGGAAGTGTCCCTGCCCAGTTTGCCCAAGCGCGAACGTTCGCAACCGCTGGGGCGTATGAAAGTAGCGCCGTGCCAGGGCCGCAACCGTTCTTGACCGGCCGTTAAAATCGTTATAAATTACGGTGCTTGTGAATGTTACGCGTTTTTCGCTGGCCGCGCGTCCCTGCCGCTAACCCTGGTGGCGACCGCCTTGCGGCGGCCTGTTAGTCCCCTCGGGTGCACTTCGATATGGAAGTCCTGGAACGGATTTGGGAGATCATCAGCGGCATCTTTGGTGCGCTTGGCTCGGGTTTCGAGCGCGCGATCACGTCGCTGTTTGGTTCCTCCAACGCCAGATACATCAAGAAGTTACAGCCCAAGGTCGATGCGATCAACGCCTTGGAGGCGAAATTCCGCGCCCTTTCCGACGACGAGCTGCGGAGCCAGACCGAGCTGTTTCGCAAGCGGCTTGCCGCGGGCGAAACGCTGGACGATTTGCTGGTCGAGGCGTTTGCCGCCTGCCGCGAGAGCGGCCGCCGCTACCTGGGCATGCGGCACTACGATGTCCAGCTCATGGGCGGCATGATTCTCCATGCCAGCAACATTGCCGAGATGGTCACCGGCGAAGGCAAAACGCTCGTCGCCACGCTGCCGGCTTATCTCAATGCCATCCCCGGCAAGGGCGTGCACGTGATCACGGTGAACGACTACCTGGCTCGCCGCGACATGGAATGGATGGGACCGTTGTACATGGGCCTGGGCCTGACGGTGGGCAACATCCAGTCGGGCATGGACTCCGGCGAGCGGCAGAAGTCGTACGCCTGCGACATCACCTACGGCACGAACAACGAGTTCGGCTTCGACTACCTGCGTGACAACATGCGGCCGGCGGCCCGCGGCGACGACCACTACCCCAAGCACATGCAGCAGGCGCAGGGTCCGCTGCACTTTGCCATCATCGACGAGGTGGACAACATCCTCATCGACGAGGCCCGCACGCCGCTCATCATCTCGGGTCCGGCGCACGACGACGTCAGCCGCTACTCGCAGGCCGACAAGATCGCCCGACAGTTGAAAAAGGATGTGCACTTCGAAGTCAAGGAGAAGGAGCACTCGGTCCACCTGACCGACGAGGGCGTGCGAGCGGCGGAGAAGCTGGCCGGCGTGGAGAGTTTCTACACCTCCGGCCACATGGAGTGGCCGCACCTGATCGACAACTCGCTCAAGGCCCACTACCTCTACAAGCGCGACGTGAACTACGTGGTCATGGACGGTGAGATCATCATCGTTGACGAGTTCACCGGCCGCCTCATGCCGGGCCGCAATTGGAGCGACGGATTGCACCAGGCCGTCGAGGCGAAAGAAGGCGTGCGCGTCAAGGAAGAGAACCAGACGCTGGCCACCATCACCCTGCAAAACTTCTTCAAGCTGTACGACAGAATCTGCGGCATGACCGGCACGGCCATGACCGAAGCCAGCGAGTTCTGGAAGATCTACAAGCTCGACGTGATTGCCGTGCCCACGAATCGCGCCCTGGTCCGCATCACCGAGCCCGACCTGATCTTCCGCACCGAGCGCGAAAAGTTCACGGCCATTGCCGACGAGATCGAGCGCCTCCATCGCTGGGACGTCGTCGAACTGCGCGACGGCACGGAACGCGTGGGCACGATCACCCGCGAGAACGACAAGGAAATCGAAATCCAAACGCGCGAGAAGAAAGAGCGCGAGACCCTTCCGCGGAGCACCGTGGAAAACGTGCAACGGCACGGGCAGCCTGTGCTGGTCGGCACCGTCTCGATCGAAAAGAGCGAGCGACTCTCGGCGGCGCTCGACAAGCGCGGCATCAAGCACGAGGTTCTCAACGCCAAGCATCACAAGCGCGAAGCCGAGATTGTGGCTCAGGCCGGGCGCAAAAGCGCCGTCACCATTGCCACCAACATGGCCGGCCGCGGTACCGACATCATCCTCGGCGGCAATGCCGAGACCATGGCCTGGGCCTTGCTGCAAGACAAATACGCCACCCGCCTGGACGTGCCGCAGGAAGAATGGAGCGCGCTGGTCAAGGAGATCGAGACCCGCGAGAACATGAAGGCCGAAGGGGACGAAGTGCGATCGCTCGGCGGTTTGCAAATCGTGGGCACCGAACGCCACGAGGCGCGTCGCATCGACTTGCAGCTGCGCGGCCGCTGCGGTCGCCAGGGCGATCCCGGTCGCAGTCAGTTCTTCCTGTCGTTGGAAGACGACCTGATGCGGATCTTCGCCGGCGAGTGGGTGAAGAACGTGCTCACCCGGCTGGGCATGCAGGAAGGCGAAGCCATCAAGAGCCGCATGGTCACCCGCCGTGTCGAGGGCGCGCAAAAGAAAGTCGAAGAGCGCAACTTCGACATCCGCAAGAATCTGCTCGAATACGACGAGGTGATGGACGAGCAGCGCAAGCGGGTCTACGGCTATCGCCAGCAGATTCTCGACGGCGTGAACTGCAAGCAGTTGATCCTGGAAATGATCGACAAGCAGCTCGGCGAACACCTGGCCGAGTTTCTTAACAAGGACTACGGCACCGACACCTTTGCCGAATGGGCCGGCAACCAGCTGTCGGTCGAGCTCGATTCGCGCGAGTTCCGCGGGCTGGACTTTGAAACCGCCGCCCGAACCGCCAAAGACGAAGCCGCCCGCCTGGCCGAAAGCCAGGTGCTCGACGCAATCGAGGAAAATCTGCCCGAGGAAGAAGACCCGCGCGACTGGAACTGGGAAGCGCTGATCAAGCTGCTGAACCAGCGCTGGCGGCTCAACGTGCGCGACCGCGAGCTGAAGAACATCGAGCGCGGCGCTCTGGCCGAGCCGCTGATCGATCAGGCCCGGCAGTCGATCGAAGCGATCGACCTGAGCCCGGGAGCCCGCTACCTGGCCGAGAATTTCGGGGTGACCGAGGCCTGTGCCTGGGTGCGCAACAAGTTTGGCATCGCGCTCAATCCGGCCGAAGTCGCCGAACTGGACGTGGAGAGTTTTCAGCGCGTCGTGCGCGATTCCGCGATGCAGGCTTACGAGCAGCGCGAAACCGAGTTTGCCGTTAACTCGGCCTTGGAGTTCTTCACCAAACAGGACGCCCACGGACAGAAGCGTGTGGACCGCGAGAGCCTGGTGGCTTGGGCCCGCGATCGCTTTGACGTGGACTTGAATCTCGAGGATCTCAAGAACCGCCAGCGCGACGAAATTCAGGCCCTGCTGGTCGAACACAGCAAGAAGCAGCAGGCCAAGGCCGCGGCCATGCTGGTGGAAGTGCACGACAAAGTCGACAAGCTGTTCGCCGGCGCGGACGACGGCACCACGGCCGCCGCAGCCACCGGTGGCAACGGCGTGCTCACCTCGCTCTCCGCCTGGCTGCGGCAAAGCCTGCAGTGCGACCTGCCGGCGGAGAAGCTTGCCGGCATGAATCGCGAGGAACTCGAGCGCAAGCTGGAGATGGCGGTGGAAGATCGCTATCGCCCGGAGATGCGCCGCCTGGAACGCGAGCTGGTGCTGCAGATCCTCGACACGGCCTGGAAAGATCACCTGCTGGCCATGGATCATCTGCGGTCCAGCGTGGGGCTGCGCGGCTATGCCCAGGTCGATCCCAAGGTGGAGTACAAGCGCGAGGGCATGCGCACGTTCGAGCTCATGTGGTCGAGCGTGGCCGAGCGCGTGACCGATCTGATTTTCCGCATGGAGCGCGTGGACGCCGCCACTTCCTCGCCCTGGGTGGAAAGCGCGGCGATCCACGAAGAAGCTCCCTCGGCCACCGACATTGCCGAACAGCAGCAAGCCGCCATCGACGGCTCGCAGACCGATCGCAAGCTGGAGCCCATTCGCAATCGCGAACAGCGCGTGGGCCGCAACGATCCGTGCCCCTGCGGCAGCGGCAAGAAGTTCAAGAATTGCTGCATGCGGAAGGGAAGCTGACGCAGGTCGGAGACCGGAGACCGGAGGCTGGAGGCTGGAGGCTGGAGGCTGGAGACCGGAGGCTGGAGGAACAACGCTGGGGACTGTCCTAATTTTTTGGTGCCTGGGGAGAAAAATGGGACTGTCCCCCTTCGTCGGACAGCGATCGGTCGCGGCACAGGTGCAAATCTCAGCGGCGCAGCGCGGGAAAGGAGTCCCGACGACGTGCGATATCTTTTTAATCTGCTCTACATCGCCCTTGTGATCGTGGCCCTGCCGTGGCTGTTGGTAGCCGCGCTGCGTAAGGGCAAGTATCGCACTGGCTGGCGCGAAAAATTCTGGGGCCTGGTGCCGCAGCGCACGTCGAGCGCGCCGTGCGCCTGGATTCACGCGGTCAGTCTCGGCGAAGTAAGCCTGATTGCGCCACTGGTGGCGGAGCTCAAGCGCCGCCACCCCGACTGGCAGATCGCCATCTCCACCACGACCTTGACCGGCCATGAGCTGGCTTGCAAGCGATACGCCGAGCACACGGTGTTCTATTGTCCGTTGGATTTCAGTTGGGCCGTGCGGCGCGCCGTGGGGCGGCTGCGGCCGTCGCTGCTGATCCTGGTGGAGTTGGAACTGTGGCCGAACCTGATTGCCGCGGCTCGAGCAGCAAGCGCGAAGGTGGCGGTGGTCAACGGTCGCTTGAGCGAGCGCAGCTTGCGCGGTTACGGCCGGGCCCGCTGGCTTGTGCGGCCGCTGCTGCGACAGCTCGATCTCGTTGCCGCGCAGAACGAACCTTACGCCGAGCGCTTCGGCGTGCTGGGAGCGCAACGCGGCGCGGTGCACGTCACCGGTTCGCTCAAGTTCGACGGCGCGCAAACCGACCGCGGCAATCCGCTGACGACAAAGCTGCGCGGCCTGGCCGGCTTCGGCCCGCACGACGTCGTGTTCCTGGCCGGCAGCACGCAGGATCCGGAGGAGCAATTGGCCGTGGACGCGTACCGGCAGCTTGCGGCGGCGCATCCCGAACTGCGGTTGGTGCTCGTGCCGCGCCATCCGGATCGCTTCGACGAAGTGGCGCGATTGCTGGCCGCCAGCGGCCTGGCGTGGCAGCGGCGCACCGCGCTCGATGCGAGCCCGCCGCAGGCGGCCGCGCGAGTTCTGCTGGTGGATCGCGTGGGCGAGTTGGCGGCCTGGTGGGGTACGGCGCACATCGCGTACGTGGGCGGCAGCATGGGCAGCCGCCAAGGCCAGAACATGATCGAGCCGGCCGCGTACGGCGCGGCTGTTTCATTCGGTCCCATGACGCGGAACTTCAAGGACGTGGTAGCGGCGCTGCTGGCGGCCGACGCCGCCGTGGTCGTTCGCGACGGCCCGGAGTTAACCGCCTTTGTGCGGCGCGCGCTCACCGAACCGCAGTTTGCCGATGCGCTGGGCGCCAATGCCCGCCGCGTGGTGGCAGCGCAACTGGGCGCCACCGCCCGCACGGTGGATTTGCTCGACGCGCTGACGGCCGACAGGACTTCGGTTGCGACGAACCGCCGTTCCGCAGCGTAACGTTGTCGTGCGAATCGTTGTGCAGCGCCCGGGATCGATGCGCAACGATCTGACGATCGGCTCATCCAGACTCCTGGGGCTCGCCTCACGCCACATGACTCGGCCCCGCCCGGGCCAGCGGAATCGCGCCGTGACGGGCGCCAGCTGAATCATTTGACTCGCTTGATGCTGCCCCCACCTACACAGCGTCGTCGAAACGACCTCCACCACGCCAGTTGCGACCCCATCTGCCGCGTGGCTATAATGCCAGGCTAACCTGCGTGGCGCAACCAATTTCGTGGCATTCGCTGCCGCCTTCAACCGTTCGTCGAGGAGACCGCACGTGGCATCCGGCAAGTTCTTGTTCACCAGTGAATCGGTCAGCATGGGCCATCCCGACAAGTTGGCCGATCAAATCTCCGACGGCGTGCTGGACGCCCTGCTCAAGCAAGACCCCATGAGCCGTGTGGCCTGCGAAACGATGGTCACCACGGGCGTGGCGATCGTGGCCGGCGAAATCACCACCAAGGCCGTGATTGAGTATGCCAGCGAAGTGCGCAACGTCATTCGCGAAGTCGGCTACACCGCCGACGAGATGGGTATCAATGCCGACACGTGCGCGGTCATGATCTCCATCGACAAGCAAAGCCCGGACATTGCCCAGGGCGTGAACGAAAACACCACCCACGGCAAGGAGATCGGCGCGGGCGACCAGGGCCTGATGTTCGGCTATGCCTGCAACGATACGCCGGAATTGATGCCGCTGCCGATCGCGCTGGCACACCGCATTCTCAATCGGCTGACCGAGGCCCGGCAGAAGAAGGAAGTCGCCTGGCTGCGGCCCGACAGCAAAAGCCAGGTGACGATCGAATTCGACGGCGACCGCGCCGTCCGGATCGACACCGTGGTGGTGTCGACGCAGCACAGCCCCGACGTCTCGCACGGCGAGATTCGCGATTATGTCACCAAGCAGATCGTGCAGCCGCTGTTGCCCGAGGACCTGGTGACCGGCCAGATCAAATACCACGTCAATCCAACCGGACGTTTCGTGGTCGGCGGGCCGCATGGCGACTGCGGACTCACCGGACGGAAGATCATTGTCGATACGTACGGCGGCTGGGGCCGTCACGGCGGCGGCGCTTTCAGCGGCAAGGACCCCACCAAGGTCGACCGCAGCGCGGCGTACATGGCGCGGCACGTGGCCAAGAACATCGTGGCTGCCGGGCTGGCAGAGCGCTGCGAGGTGCAGTTGGCCTACGCCATCGGCGTCAGCGAGCCGGTGAGCGTCCACGTCGACACGGCCGGCACGGGCCAGGTCGACGACGAACGCATCTGCGAGATCGTGAAAGAATTGTTCCCGCTCACGCCGGGCGGCATCATCAAGTATCTCGATTTGCGGCGGCCCATCTTCCGCAAGACGGCCGCCGGCGGACACTTCGGCCGCAGCGAGCCGGAGTTCACCTGGGAACGAACTGAGCGGGCCAAAGAGCTCGCCAAAGCCGCCGGCAGCACCGTGGCCGGCCGGACCTGATTCCTCCCGCCACGAGCGCAGCATGGACGCGACGCTGGCCAGTTCCCGATTCGCCGCCTGGGGTGATCTCGAATCACCACTGCTGCGCCAATTGGTGCGCTCCGCCGCGGGCACGCTCTGGCTCATCGCCGCGCTGGCCGGATTGTTGGTCTGCGTGCGCCGCGTGGGCGGCGCCTTGAGCGAACCGCTGCCGGGTGCGGCGCTTGTTTTTGTTGCGCTCATCCTTGCGGCGGGTGCCGTTGCGTTTCGCCGCGCCACAAACAGTCCCGCGGCCCGCACAGGGACTGGTCGCTATGTGCAGTGCGCCGTGCCGACGGTTGTGCTCGCGCTCTGGGCGATCGGGCTGCTCGTGCCGGGTACGCCGAGCCTGGCGGGCGTCGCGTTTGTCGGCCTGCTGGCGGTTGAGGAAGGTTGGAGCTGGGGGCGGCTGCGATTTGCGCCGCTGGCGGTCGCGCCGGCGGCCCCTGCGCGCGCCACTTCAACGCCGCCTGTCCGCGGGGGATTGTTGGACGAATTCGTCGAGGGGCCCGAGACATCGTCGCCGCCGTCGGACGCGGAAGCGTTAGAAACGGCCTCGCAATGGATCGTGCGCCGCCGCGACGAGTTCGGCGCGGAAGTGATGGAGGGCTGGGTCCGGGTGGAATTCGCGCCCGGCCAGCGCCATGCCGCCGCCCATCTGGCAATCTGTCCGCCGTTTGCGGCGCTGCCAGAATGCTATGCTGAGCCCGCGGCCGGACCGGACGCGCAAGTGAAAGTTGGGCAGGTTCTGTCGCACGGCGTGCGGCTGGACGTCAAGCTCGACCAGCCGGCGGAGGAAGCCAGCACGCTGACCGTGGAATTCTCGATCCAGGAGCGCCCGGTCGAGGAGAAATCCTAGATCACAACTTCGAAGCTTGAGGTTTCGGGGTGTCACTGGCAGTTTGCTGCCAGTGCGAATCAAGCCGCAAGAGCACGCTCCGGACAAGCCGCCCGTGGCACTTGCCAGTGTGCCGCACACTCACTTTGCCACGCCCGGTGCCTGCAGCACCTCGCCCATGGCCTGCACCACGCGCGGCGTGGGCACGTCGATGCGGCCATCCACCAGAAACACAAAATTGTCGGCCAGGATCTCTTCCGGGTGGATGATGTACTTCGTGTTGTCGCCGATTTGCGCGGCATAGCCGGGCACCTCCGCCGGTTCGACCAGCACCGGCTGCCCGTCGCGCAGCGCCGCGAGCCGTTGCTCCCCGTCGCAGGCCAAGAGCAGCAGCTTGAAATCCAGGTAGTCGAAAAACGACGGCCGCGCCGGGTCGTAGCGATCGTACTTTGCCACCAGCACCGGCAACCACTCGGCCGGCTGACCCTGCCACTCGGCCACGATCGAATCGGTATTGCGCGGCGCATCGGGATTGGTGATCTTGCGGGCCGCGATGGCCGCGGGCAGCGGCACTTCGTTGCACGGCGCAAAACCGATCGTCGCATACAGCCGCCGCCGCAACTCCGGATTGTGGCTCGACAGGACGTGAAACACTTCGTGCGGCAAAATTCGGGCCAGCGTGTTGCGCCGGTTGTCGACCATCCGCTGCGGCAACACGATGCTCGACCCGCGACAGTAGGCCGCGCCCCCTTCCTCGTCGCCACTGGTTTTAACCAGCAAGATCACGGGTGGCAGTGCGAGCTTCCAGTGCGCAAGCTTTTCGCCCAGCGCCGTCAGCAGCGGCGTCAGCCGTGCGATCTCTTCGTCGGTCCAGGGGCGGACGTGCGAGCCGACGAAAGCCGCGAACTCGTCCTCCGACACAGGGCGATCGGTCTTGAGCCGCAGCTGCCGCTCGAGCGGACCTTGCGAGCGGATGTAGTCGTCGCGCCGAGTGACGGCCTCCACGCCTTCCCGCACGTCGGCAAAGCGCACCACGGTGCCCGTGGTGAGTGGCACCTCGGCGGCCGAAACGAACGAAGCGCCCAGCGCTGCGTGCCACTGGCAGCTTGCTGCCAGTGCAAGATAAATCAGTGCACGGGCGGAAGAGCCGCCGGTGGCAACCGAAACGAGCAACGGGCGCGGTTTGGAAGCCGCTTTCAACGCGCGGCACGAACGACTTGCCGGATGGCGCGGGCGGCGAGGCATGAGCGGGACCGCTGGGTGGGCGAGGGTGAAGTCTATTTCACACCCAATAATACGGCCCACATCTCTTTCTGCCAGGGGGCACTCACACTGCGGAAGCCGCAATCGCAAAAATAGGCGAGCTGTGCTTCGATCGTTTCATGACAGTCGTCGCCGCTGGCGCGCGGCTTGTCGAACTGCTCGACATTGCGCTCGATCCACTTGGCGCACATGCGGCGAAACGATTCGTCGATCAGCCCGGCAGCGCAAACGTGACGCATGTGCGCGGCCCAGCGCTCGAGCGCCGCGCGATACTCGTCCTCGCCCGCGGCGCGCACTTCGTCGCCGTTCGCCAACACGCCATAAGGGCCCAACGCATCATAACACTGCTGGTACACCGCTCGTTTCTCCTCGGGCCTCAGATGGTGAATCGCCGAAGTGCTGACGATGGCCGAGGCCTCCCCGGGCAGCTGCGCGGTCCAGTTGTCTTGCAGCCGCGCGACGACGAAGCCGGCCCGGTCGCCGAACCGCGCCAATCGTCCGCGGGCCAGCTCCAGAAACGCCTCGGACTGATCGACGACGATGGCCTGGGCGTTGGGAAAGCGCGTCAAGCACTTCTCGACGAGTCGGCCCGAGCCACCACCCAAGTCCACGAGCAGAAACTGCGCGTCCGCCGGCCGCGCCACCTGCGCCAGCACCGCATCCTGTACTTCGCGATAATACGGATGCACGATCTCGGCGCCCGAGTCGTACCCGGCCGCGTGCTCGGCCACATTCCAGCGATAGGGTTGGTTCACGATGTCGCCTCAGGGTATTCGTCCCCTCATTGTATCCATCCGCCCCAAACCTTGCCCCCCGGCCGCTGACCACGCTACACTATTCGTGTGCCAGTGAAGGTCGGCCGCGCCATTCGGCTCGCGGCCAGTGCATTCCCCCATCGCGGTTCATCGTTCGGCGGAGTTTCCGCATCATGGTTTTGCCGACAGATAGTTCGTCCGCGCCCTCGTGCGACGTGGTCATTCGCGGCGGCACGGTGTTCGATGGCGCGGGCTCGCCGCCGCTAACGGCCGACGTCGCCATCGAAGGTGGCAAGGTCCAAGCCGTGGGACCGCGGCTGCCCCAAACAGGACGTCGCGAAATCGACGCCGCCGGCTGCTGGGTCATGCCCGGCATGCTCGATATCCACACGCACTACGACGCCGAAGTCGAGGCCATGCCCGGGCTCGAAGAGTCGGTCCGCCACGGCGTGACGACGGTGGTGATGGGCAACTGCTCGCTCTCGGCCGCGCTGGGCAAAAAGAAAGACATTCTCGACTTGTTCTGCCGCGTCGAGAGCCTGCCGCGCGACGTGCTGTCGCAGTGGCTGGGCGACAACATCACCTGGCGCGGCGTGCGGCAGTACTACGATCATCTGGAATCGCTGCCGGTCGGCCCGAACGTGGCCAGCCTGATCGGCCATTCGAACGTGCGCGCCGAAGTGATGGGCATGGAGCGCAGCCTGAGCGTGCCCAAGGCCCAGCCCGACGAAGTGCGCAAGATGCAGAACATCGTCGACGAGGCGCTGGCCGAAGGCTACCTGGGCCTGTCGATCGACATGCTGCCGTGGCACCGTCTGGACGGCGAGCCGTTTCGCGGCATCTCCGTTCCTTCGCAGCATGCGCATCCAAGCGAGTATCGCAGCCTGGCCCAGGTGGTCCGCCGGCGCGATCGCATTTTACAGGCCACGCCCAACGCGCTCACCAAAAGCACCGTGGCCATCCTGGGCATGATGAGCACCGGCCTGGGCCGCAAGCCGCTGCGCACCACGATCGTGGCGGCCATGGACGTGAAGACCGACCGCCGCGTGTATCGCATCGCCACCATCGGCGGCTCGATTTTGAACAAGCTCTTCCGGGCGAACATCCGCTGGCAGGCGTTGGCCGAACCGTTTTTGAACTATTGCGATGGCGTGTTCACGCCTCTGTTCGAAGAGTTTCCCACCGGCGTGGCCGCCATCAGCGCCACGCCCGACGAGCGGCGCCGCATGTTTGCCGATCCGGCCTATCGCCGCGCGTTCCGCGCCGACTGGGAGAGCGTCAAAGGCCGGCTGTTCCATCGCAATCTCGCCGACATGTGGATCGTCTCCTCGCCGGTGCCGGGCCAGGAGGGCAAGTCGTTTGACGAGCTGGCCCGCGCTGCCGGCCGCGAGCCGATCGAGTACTTCATGGATCTGATGGCCGAGCACGATACGGCCATCCGCTGGAAGACCGTGGTCACGAATGACCGCGCGGCCCAGCGACAGTTTCTGTTCGCTCACGACACCACGCTGCCGGGTTTCAACGACTCGGGAGCGCACGCTCGCAACATGGCTTTCCAGGACGGCGGCCTGCAGATGCTGCAACAAGTGCAGGCCAATCCGGGGCTGATGTCCATCGAAAAAGCCATCCACAAGCTCACCGGCCAAAGCGCCGAGTGGCTGGGCATTGATGCCGGATTCCTGCGACCGAAAACGCGCGCCGACGTTGTTGTCGTCGATCCCGAGAAACTGCGCACCGGTTTGGGACCGCCGCAGGAAAACTACGATGAACGGTTGCACGGCGCCATGCGGATGGTCAAGCGTTCCGACGGCGTGGTGCGGCAGGTGCTGATCGGCGGGCGCGTGGCATTCGAGAATGCGACGTTCGTGCCCGAGTTCGGCCGCCAGCGTTTTGGCCGCTTGCTGCGTGCCATGCGGTAGAGACAATTTCGGCGTTTCACCGGCCGATCGCCACGTCAGGGCCGTTGTCGGCCCGATCCCTTCCGCCGGTTGCGTATAATGGAATTTGCACGCGTTATCGGCCGGCCTTGGGCGTTGCCGGGGAATTGCGAAAGAGAAGACTATGGCCCGCTGGCCGCGTCACGTTTGGACATCCATCGTCACGTACTTGATGATTTTCGGACTGTTTCCGGTGCTGTGCTTTCTGGCGTGGGCCTGGGTGCGCGGCTGGTTTTAAGGCAGATTTAGGATTGATTTCGGGTGCCACTGCTGGCTTGTCCAGCAGTGCGGAGTATGCCCCCCGGCAAAAAAGTGGAGGCGAAGTTTGGATCGGGTGTTCGACGAGCTGCGTTCGCATCTGGCTCCTTTTCGTCAGGAGCACGTGCTGGAGTTCTGGGCCGAGCTGGCCGAACACCAACGCACACGCCTGGCCGAGCAGATTCGCGCACTCGATTTGCCGCTCGTCGCCGGTCTGGCGCAGCAGCACGCCGAAACTCACAATTGGGCCGAGTTGGCGCGTCGCGCGGTGGCTCCACCGGCCATTCGACTGGGCGCTCGACAAGGCGCCACCTCGCCCGAGCAAGCCCATCGCCGCGGCACCGAAGCGCTGGCCGCGGGCCACGTGGGCGCCATCGTGGTCGCCGGAGGGCAGGGGACCCGTTTGGGTTTCGATCGACCCAAGGGCATGTTTTCCATCGGGCCGATTTCGGGCGCGTCGCTCTTTCAAATCCTGATCGAAAAGATCGTGGCCCGCTCGCGCGCGGCCGGCATGCGGATTCCGCTCTATTTGATGACCAGCCCAGCCACGCACGAAGAGACCATTGCCTATCTCGAAGCGCAGGAGAATTTCGGCCTGCCGCGCGAAGACCTGTTCGTCTTCTGCCAGGGCACGATGCCGGCCGTCGACGCCGCCACCGGGCGGCTGTTGCTGTCCGAGAAGCACGAGCTGGCGCTCAGTCCGGACGGGCACGGCGGCATGTTGCAGGCCATGGTGCGCAGCGGCGCCCTGGCCGACATTCGCGCCCGCGGCCTGCGCCAATTGTTCTACTGCCAGGTGGACAATCCGCTGGTGGAAATGTGCGGCCCAGAATTTCTAGGCCATCACCTGCTGGCGCGCTCCGAGCTGTCGACCCAGGTGGTGGCCAAGCGCACATCGCGCGACCGGGTGGGCAACGTCGTTTCCATCGACGGCCGCCTGCAGATCATCGAGTACAGCGATTTGAATCCGCTCGACGACGCGATTGTCGAGCGACGCAGCGCAGACGGCGAGCCGATCTTCTGGGCCGGTAACACGGCGATTCACGTTTTCGACGCGGCGCTGCTGGAGCGCGCGGCACACAGCGACGCGGCCCTGCCTTTTCACGTGGCGCGCAAGGCAGTGGCGCACGTCGATGCGGCCGGCCAACGCACCGAACCGCAGCAGCCGAATGCGGTCAAATTCGAGCGCTTTATCTTCGATCTGCTGCCGGTGGCCGAACAAGCGATTGTCGTCGAAGTGGACGAGCAGCAGGCGTTCGCGCCGATCAAAAACGCGCCCGGCGAGGCGCGCGACACGCCCGAGAGCGTCCGCGACCAGATGATCGCCTTGCATGCCGCGTGGCTGCGTTCGGCGGGCTGCGAGGTCTCGGCCGGCGCTGTCGTGGAGATCAGCCCGCTGTTTGCGCAAGGCCCGGAAGAGGTGGCGGCGCAGGTGCGGCCGGGATTGGTCGTGACGCGTCCGCAGTTTTTCTGTTAGGCTGCGGGTGGGTGCCACAGGCGTCGCGCCAGTGCCAGATGTCAAGTGAGTGCCACTGGCGTCTCGCCAGTTCCAGATGTGTTTCCAAGCCGCGCGCGTTGCGCGAGACCGAATCATGTTACACGCCGTCATCATGGCCGGAGGTTCCGGCACGCGCTTCTGGCCTGAGAGCCGCGAGGCGCGTCCCAAGCAACTGCTGCGCCTGCTCGGCGCGCGGAGCATGATTCAGGCCACGGTCGACCGGCTGGCGGCGCTCGTGCCGCTCGAGCGCTTGACCATCGTCACCAATCGCCGCCTGATCGACGAGATTCAAAAACAGCTGCCGCAATTGCCCAGCAGCGCGCTGGTCGGAGAACCCTGCCGGCGCGATACGGCGCCGTGCATCGGACTGGCGGCACTGTTGATCTTGCGACAGGATCCGGACGCGGTGATGGCCGTGATGCCGGCGGACCACGTCATCGGACCCGACGCGGCCTTTCAGCAGGCGCTGTGCCTGGCCGAGCACCTGGTGCGCCAGTCGCCGCAGCGGCTCGTCACGTTTGGTATTCGACCCACGTATCCCGCGGAGTCGTTCGGGTATATTGAGCGCGGCGATGCAATGCCGGCCGGCAGTCGTCCGGTCGACTTGGGCTCGGCTGCGGTGTACACCGTGCGGCGATTCCGCGAAAAGCCCAAGGCCGACGTGGCCCGCGAGTATCTCGAGTCCGGTGTGTGCTACTGGAACTCGGGCATCTTTGTGTGGCGCGCGGCAACGATCGTCGCGGAGTTGGCGGCACGGCAGCCACAGATGGTCGCGCATTTGCGCACGATTGCCGACGCCGCCGGCAGCGCGAAATTCGACCAGGTGTTCGCCCGCGAGTTCGAAGCCATCGGGGGCATCTCCATCGACTATGCGGTCATGGAACACGCGCGCGACGTGCTGGTAATCGAGGCGCCGTTCACCTGGGACGATGTGGGCAGCTGGCAGGCCATCTCCCGGCTGGCCGGCGGCGACGCCCAGGGCAACACCATTTCGGGCCGGCACGTGGGCGTCGACACGACAGGCACGATTGTGCGCAGCACGGATGACCACGTGGTCGTCACGCTGGGCGTGAAGGATTTAATCGTCGTCCACACGCCCGACGCCACACTCGTGGCGAGCAAGCACGACGAAGAGGCCATTCGCCAGGTCGTCAAAATCATGGCCGAACGCGGCTGGCAGCAGTATTTGTGAGCTCTCAAATGGCGCGACCGCGCGCACGAAGAACAATCGATATGGCTCGGCGCTGAGCGTATCGATCACGATTCACTTGTGATACATGTCGATGGAACGACGCAACTTTATCACCGCGAGCCTGCTGGCCCTGGGGCAGGCCTTGCGAGCCCGCAGCACAAGGGCCGCCGAGATGCCCGACGACGAATCGTCCACCGGTTACCCGAACGCCGTGATGCCCACCTTGGGCGGCAAGCAGTTCTGGGCCGACGAGCTGTTCTTTCACGAGTGGCACATCCAGCGCAACGTTTTCACCGGCCACTACCGATTGCTCAGCGGCGCCAACTTGCGCTACGCCTGGGGCAGCTTCGACGAATGTCGCGCGAAACTGGAAAGCATCAAGCAGAAGCGCGGCTTGCCGCCCATGCAAGGACCGGCGGTCGTCGTCTTGCACGGATTGTTTCGTAGCTGTTCATCGATGGGCAAGCTATGCCAGTACCTGCGTGACCAGCGCGGGTACACGGTCTTCAACGTCACGTATCCCAGCACGCGCGGCACCGTCGCGGAGCATGCCACCTCGCTTGCCAAAGTGGTGCAGAATCTCCCCGGGATCGATTCCATTTCGTTCGTGGCTCACAGCCTGGGCAATCTCGTGATTCGCCACTACCTGGGCGACCAGGCCGATGCCGGCGGCGCCGCCGCGGACCCGCGCTTCAAGCGCATGGTGATGCTCGGCCCGCCCAATCAAGGCGCGGAGGTGGCCGAGGCGCTGGCACGCGTGGGGCTGTTCCACGTGGTCGCCGGGGCATCGGCTTCGCAACTGGCGCGCGAATGGAGCGCACTGCAACAGAAACTTGCCACGCCGGCTTTTCCGTTTGGCATTCTGGCCGGCGGACGCGGCACGCAGTCGGGCTACAATCCCTGGTTCGGCAAGGACAACGACCTGGTCGTCACGGTCGATAGTGCGCGGCTGCCGGGCGCCGCCGATTTTCTCGTCCTGCCGGCGCTCCACACCTTCATGATGGACGACCCGACGGTGCAGCAATACACGCTCAGCTTCCTGGAAAACGGCTATTTCGTGTCCGCAGGCGAGCGGCGTCCCATTGCGGCGGCGGCAGCCGGCGGCTGATGGTCGGCGGCATCCCTGGCGGCGCGGGGCCCACGCCGCTCTCCCGGCAGATCGTCCGACAAAAAAGCCGACCGTGGCTGGTTGCTCCGCCTCTCAGGGCAATTACACTGTGGTGCAGCGTAGCAGTCCCGGCCCATCGTTCCACTCCCACGATGCGCCCATTCTTACGGAACAACGCCTAATGAAGACACCCACCATTGCGCTCGTCGCGCTGCTGCTGGCAGGCGCGTCGACGGCCCGCGCCATCACGATCAACGCGACCTATCGCGCGCCGGGCCAGATACTAACCAACTTCGGACTGGCCCAGACTACTCCGGCCAATGCTGTGGGCGGTGGCACCTTGCAAGCCCTCGTCGCCGCCGCGGTGACCTACTGGCAAAACGCCTACGCCGATCCCTTCACCCTCACGCTCGAATACGGCTGGTTCCCGCGCAGCGGATCGACCACTGGCACGCACAGCCTGCTCACCGAGGGTGGCTCGCCGCATCGCGAGCTCAGCGCATCGCTGGCGTTCGACAGCGACCAGTCCACCATCTGGTTCGTCGATCCCACGCCGGCCGACAACAGCGAGTTCGCCCTCTACCAGGAGTACTACTCCAATTTGGGCGGCGGCATCATGAACGTCGGCCGCGAGTACACCAACGGCACCGGCGACGCCAGCCGGCACGATTTGTTCTCCACCGTGCTGCACGAAATGGGGCATGCGCTGGGGCTGTCGGCCTCGAACAATGCCTACGTTGCCGAAACTTCGGTAGACACCGACATCGATCTGACCTCGCCGCGGGCCTACGCGGGCGCGGCAATTCCGGTCAATGCCGGCGACGCGCACTTGAATCTCACGCATCCGCTGATGCGCTCCTCGCGTCCTTCCGCCGTGCGGCGTTTGGCCTCCGAGGCGGACATTCTGGCTAACGCCCAGATCAGCCAGTTCCAGCAGATCAATCTGGCGCCTGCGGTGCCCGAGCCGCAGACCGTCTTGCTGCTGGCGGCCGGATTGGCGGCGCTGCCGCTGGTACGGAGGCGACTACGCAGGGCCGCGGTTCGCGCGTAAGATGAAGGCGTGAATCCACTGCCCGGCAGGATTGCGGCGATCGACTATGGAACGCGGCGCATCGGCATCGCGGTGTCCGATCCCGCGCAGCAGATCGCCAGCCCCTACGAGACGTACGCGCGCGGCGACGATGCGGCAGACCGGGCCCGCTTCCGGCGGCTTGCCGAAGAAGAGCGCATCGTTCGGTTCGTTGTCGGCCTGCCCGTGCACCTCGACGGCAACGAAAGTCAGAAGAGTTTTGAAGCACGCCGCTTTGGCACGTGGCTGGCCGAAGCGACCGGCAGGGAAGTGGAATTCTTCGACGAGCGCTTTACCACCTACGAGGCGGAGCAAGCGCTCAATGCAGCCGGATTCACCAAGAAACAGCGCAAGGCGCGGCTCGACAAACTGGCAGCGCAAATCCTGCTGACTGCGTATTTGGAATCGCGTGCCGCCGGGCAAGGGCGCCCCAGCGACTCGACGCGCGGACTGGATGACTGAAACGCCTTGCCGCCGCGGTTGGCGGCGGGCGCCACTGCCGGCTCGTCCGGCAGCCATGAATTCACAAGCAGCACCACCGGCGAGCCGTTAAGGCCAGGATCCCCATCGCGTGGCGAAGTCCAATCTCATCTTCGGTTGCGGATATCTGGGCCAGCGTGTCGCGCGGCGCTGGATTGCCGCCGGCCAGCGGGTGTTCGCCGTGACACGGTCGCAGGGAAACGCCGACCGGCTCGCGCGCGAAGGTTGCCAGCCCATCGTCGCCGACGTGCTGCGGCCCCCCACGTTGGCGCGTCTGCCCCAGGTTGATGTCGTGCTCTACGCCATCGGCTACGATCGGGCTTCCGGCGCCAGCATACGGACGGTTTATGTCGACGGCCTGCGTGCCGCGCTTGACGCGCTGCCCGCCGCGACCGGCAAGTTCGTCTACGTGAGCTCCACCGGTGTGTATGGACAGTCCGGCGGCGAGTGGGTCGACGAAGCGTCTGCCTGCGAACCGTCGCGCGAGGGCGGGCGCGCTTGTCTGGCCGCCGAGCAGCTGCTCGCCGCGCATCCGCTGGGCGCCCGCGCCATCGTGCTGCGCATGGCCGGCCTGTACGGACCGGGCCGAATTCCCAACGCAGCCCAGATCCGCGGCGGCGAGCCCGTTGCGGCGCCTGACGAAGGCTGGCTCAACCTGATCCACGCGGACGATGCGGCCGCTGTGGTCATGGCGGCAGCCGAGCGCGCCGTTGCGCCGCGCACTTACGTCGTCTCGGATGGCGCTCCGGTCGAGCGCCGCGCGTACTACGAAGAACTGGCGCGACTCTTGGGCGGGCCGCCGCCGGAATTCACGACTCCGCCGCCCGATTCCCCCGCGGCGACCCGCTCTGCAAGCAGCAAGCGAATCCGTCCGACGCGGATGTTCTCAGAGCTGGACGTGCGCCTGGAGTACCCGACCTTTGCCAGCGGATTGGCCCAGGCCGCGAGTGTCGCAAGAATTGCGGAGGACTAAGGATGCGCGTCGCGCGCCGGCGACGAACCGGGCCGGGTGCTTGTCACTCTGGGCCGTGGGTCTTAGAATTCGGCGCTTTGTCGGCTGCGGAACCCGGCGCGAAGATCCCGTCATCGTGCGTGCGCCGCCGGCTCGTAAACATCCATCGCCACTCATTCTTCGTAGCCAAAGGGTCGCGCCCTGTCCAAGCGGCAGCGGCCCGATTAGCCATCGAGCCCATTTATGCTCCAGCGGAAGCCCGTCTTTCCCCACGTCATCGAGATGAACTATCAGGCCGGGCAGCGCATCGGCTGCAACGTCTACCTGGTGTTCGACGGGCCCGACTGGCTGTTGATCGACATTGGCTTTGAGGAAACGGTCGACGAAATCGTCGATTTGATCCGGCAGCTCGATTTTCCGCTGTCGCATTGCAAGGGCCTGATTGCCACGCACGCCGACGTCGACCACGTGCAGGGGCTGGCCAAGCTGGCGACCCTTGTAAAATCCAAGGTCATCGGGCATCACCTGGCCGCCGAGCCGCTGGCCAACGGCGACCGCATCAAGACGTTCGCCGAGATCGACGCCCAGGACATCCACCTGGAAATGCCGCCCGTCAAGCTCGATCAACTGGTCGACGAGGGCGACCGCATCCGTTTGGGCAACATCGAACTCGAGGTGTGGCACACGCCCGGCCATACCGACAGCCAGCTCTCGTTCCGCCTGGGCAACCTGCTGTTCAGCGCCGACAACATCTATCGCGACGGCTGCGTGGGAGCGATCGACGCGCATCACGGCAGCGATATCCAGTCGTTCATCAAGTCGCTGCGCCGCATCCGCAGCAGCGATGTCGAATGGCTGCTCCCCAGTCACGGCCCGATCTTCCGCAAGGACAACGCCCTGATCGATCGGGCCATCTCGCGGTTGGAAGGCTATCTGCACATGGCCGACTTCGGCACCTGCGCCATCGACTGGCCGCTCATGGACGAGTGGGACAAGGAACTGGCCGCCGGCAAAATGCCGCAATGAGACTGGAGGCTGGAGGCTGGAGACCGAAGGATGGCGCGAAACTGGTGCTGGGCGGCACTGATTTTTGAGTCCAGACCGTCCACCGTGCTCACTGCTAGCACGCGCGCCTCACCCCCGTCGGCCGTCGGGATGTTAAGCCTTGCCGGTTGTCGAAACTTTGTCGCGCCCCGCGCCCTAAGTTGTGCCGGTTCTAACGGATAATCCCTCAATGCGGGCTGTAACGGCGGCCGATTGTCCTTGGTAGACCCATCGGCCCCAAGCGCTTCCCGTACACGGCGCGGCGGCTGGTACATCTCATCACAGGGGGGACTTCCATGATCCGCCGGATCGTGTTGGCGCTTTGCTGCGCCGTGGGCTTGAGCGTACTGATGGCGGGCGATGAGGCGCAAGCCCAGCAAGCCTACAATCGCCAGTGGGGCGCGTCGTACAGCAACCGCGACTGGGACCGCCTGTACCACTACCCGTACGTCTACTATCCGCAGAACTTCTGGTCGAGCGAATACTACAAGAGCTCCGACAATTTGTATCACCGCTATCCGCAGGAAATGCGCGTGCCGGTGTACAACAAGCAATGGCACAACCCGTATCCCGAGGGCCGGCTCTACCACTGGGGCCACCACTTCGTCCTGGATACGTTCTAAACAGGCGGGAGGCCGGAGGCTGGAGGCTGCAGGCGGGAGGCTGGTGGGTGAAGGCCCGGAGACAGGTGCTGGCGCTTACGGGTGCGAGTTGCCCACGAATCGAGTTGCGCACACGCAGCTCGTTTTCTCCCTCTCCCATCGCGGGAGAGGGTCGGGGGTGAGGGTGCGAATCGCCCGCCGTGCCGACAGCGCGAGCCAAATGGTCGCGCGTCACACTCCGCCGCAGCCAAAGCGATAGAGCGCCTCGCTCGCACGGCTCAGCTCGTCGAGCGACACCCATTCGTCGGCCGTGTGGGCTTCGTCGATCGAACCGGGGCCGAAGACGATCGACGGCACGCCGGCGCCCGCGAACACGGCGGCGTCGGTGCCATAAGGCACGCCGACGGCTTTTGAGTCGATCCCCGCGGCCCGCGCCGCTGCAACCATCCGCGCGGCGAGCGACGCATTGTCGCGGTCCGAAAGGCCAAAGCCCAGCATGAACGGCGGCTCGTTTTCAATGGCCGCATCGCACTTTGTCGCCTCGGCCACGTAAGCGGCCACATGCTTTTGCGCTGCGTGCGGATTCTCGCCGGGGATCAAGCGGCGGTCGATCTCGATGGCGCAACAGTCGGGCACGGTGTTGACGCTCAGTCCGCCGCTGATCGTGCCCACGCTCAGTGTGGGATGCCCGCACAGCGGATGCTCGCCCAGCGTGGGCGCCACCTCACGCTGATACGTTTCCAACGCCGCCAGCACGCCGCGCATCTTGAAGATTGCGTTCACACCCAACTGCGGCTGCGAACTGTGCGTGGCCCGGCCGTGCGTCAACAAGCGCCAGCGCACCACGCCCTTGTGCGCGACCACGACTTGCAATTGAGTCGGCTCGGCCACAACGGCCACGTCGGGCCGGCGCGGAAAAATCGACCCGCGCTCCGTCCAGTGGCTGGTAAGCGCCGTTGCGCCGGTGTAGCCGTGCTCTTCGTTCACCGTGCAGGCCATGATGATGGTGGGTCGTCCGGGCGGGCGTTCTTCGGCCAACCGCGCGAGCGCGCCCAGCATGGCCGTCATGCCGCCTTTGATATCGCAAGCGCCCCGGCCGTAAAGCCGCCCCTCGCGCACTACCGGCGACCACGGATCGATCGTCATCCCGTCGACGGGCACCGTGTCTTGATGGGCCTCGAACATCACCACCCCTCCGCCGTCGTCGGCGGGGCGATCGCCGTCGAGCCGCGCGATGATGTTGTCGCGCTGGGGCTCAACTGTGCGGCGCTCATACGGCAGCCCGAGTTTCTGAAACAGCCGCTCCAGATAATCGGTCATCCGGTGCTCAAAGAACTCCGGTCCTTCGATCGGCCGGCCCATTGGGTTCACGCTGGGAAGCGCCACCAGGTCGGCGAGTGTTTGCGTCAGGTCGAGCGGCATGCAGGGACTCGTCGGGCGAGGGTGGCGTCGATGTTGGGCGGGCGAGCGATCACGTGCGAACGAGCCATCATAACGCGTGCGAGCAGGGCGGGGAAAACGCCCCCGGCGACTCGCCTGGCAAGGTTCCCGGCGGCCTCAAGTCGCGTGGCAATTGCACCCCAAAACCCCGCCGTGCTGAGCACCCTGGGCCGGTCTTCCGGCGAGGCGTTCCGCCGGCTTGACCCTGCTCGCCGGGGCCGATACCATCACTGTGCAGGCAGACCCGGGAGTCCGGGTCTTTTGTTCGGCCCTACTTTGTGACAAGATTCACAAAGTGCGCACTTTTGCTAGTTCTTTGCGATGGATTACGCCGTCCTGCCCATCTTTTTGTTCGTCGCGGTGGCCACCGCCGTGGCCCTGGCGCTGTTGGGCGTAGCGGCGCTGATCGGACCCAGTCGGAACACGCGGGTCAAGCAAATGCCGTACGAGAGCGGCATGGACCCGATTCACGATGCGCGGCGCCGCTTCGACGTGCGGTTCTACCTCGTGGCTATCGCCTTCCTGGTGTTCGACGTGGAGTTGCTGTTTCTCTATCCCTGGGCGGTAGCCAGTCGAAACGCACAGGGTATTTCTGCCGCTGTTGAGCAGGGTTGGGTCAGCAGCCGCGGCATCGTGTTCGCCGAAGTGATGGTGTTCATCGTACTGTTGGCAGCCGGATTCGTATACGCCTGGCGGAAGGGAGTCTTCCAATGGCGCTAGATGTTCCCGAGAACGTGATTGTCAGCCGGCTCGACGCGCTGGCCAGTTGGTGCCGCAAGAACAGCCTCTGGCCGATGCCCTTCGCCACAGCCTGCTGCGGCATTGAGTTCATGGCCACGGGCGCCAGCCGCCACGATATCGCGCGTTTTGGCGCCGAGGCCATGCGCTTCAGCCCGCGCCAGTGCGACGTGATGATCGTGGCCGGGCGTGTGGTGATGAAGATGCTGCCCGTGCTGCAGCGCATCTGGCAGCAGATGCACGAGCCCAAGTGGTGCATTTCGATGGGCGCCTGCGCGTCGACCGGAGGCGTCTTCGACACCTATAGCGTCGTGCAAGGAATCGATCGCTTCCTCCCGGTCGATATGTACATCCCTGGCTGCCCGCCGCGTCCGGAACAAGTGCTGCAGACGATCATCGACTTGCAGGACAAGATCCAGCGTGAGGGGACGATCGGCGGGCGGGAATTTATGGCCCTGGCGCGGCAACAACCCAAGCGGGCACTGATCGAGCTGCCCGTGGTGTCGTTGCCGCGGGGCGTAAGCCATTTGCCGCAGGGCGTGCGCGTGGAATAAGCGCGCACGCAAACGCGAATGATCGAGCAGCAGACGCAGGCCACCGCCGCGGCGGAATTCCCCTCCATCACGTGGAGCGAGTTTCGCGGCGACACGCGCGGCGTCGTGCCGCGTGACGACCTGCTGGCCGTGCTCACCTTGTTGCGCGAGCGGCTGGGTTTCGACCTGCTCGTGGACATCACTTGCGTCGACTATTTGAACTATCGCGACGCGACCGACCGTTTTGGCCTGGTGTACTTGCTGGCCAACACGCGCACCAATGAGCGTCTGACGATCCGCACGTTTGTAAACGATCCCGATCCCACCGTGGCGTCGGCCGTCCCGCTGTGGCCCGGCGCCAACTGGTTGGAGCGCGAAGTGTTCGACATGTTCGGGATCCGCTTCGCAGGACATCCGGACTTGCGCAGGATCCTGATGCCCGAGGAGTTTACCGCGTATCCGTTGCGCAAAGACTATCCGTTGCAGGGCCGGGGCGAGCGGCACAACTTTCCCGTTCTGCTGCGCTCTGAAGCCTAGCCGTTGGGGCGGGCCATTGCCGAGGCAAGTGCTATGTCGGTCGCGGAAACCAAAACCATTGCCGAGCTCGCCAAGGCCGAGGCCCGCGACTACCTGTGGACCTTGAATTTCGGTCCGCAGCACCCGGCCACGCACACCACCTTGCGGCTGGTGCTCTTTCTCGATGGCGAGCGCGTCGTCGACGCCATTCCCGACATCGGTTACCTGCACTCCGGCTTCGAGAAGCTCGGTGAGCACCTGAACTATAACCAGTACGTGACGGTCACCGACCGCATGAACTACATCTCGCCGTTGGCCAACAACATTGCCTGGCACGGCGCGGTGGAGAAGCTGCTGGGGCTGGAAATCACGCCCCGCTGCAAGTATGTGCGCACGATCCTGGCGGAGCTGGCCCGCATCAGCGATCACTTGCTGTGCAACGGCGCCGTGGGTCTCGACGTGGGGGCCTTCACCTACTTTTTGTACGGCTTTTACCAGCGCGAGGTGCTGTACGACATTTTCGAGTCGCTGTGCGGGGCGCGCTTCACCAATAGTTACACCCGCGTCGGCGGCGCCATGTACGACATGACGCCGCTAGTGATCGACAAGATCCGCGAGTTCGTCCGCAACTTTCCCCGCACGTTGCGCGACATGGAACGCCTGCTCAACCGCAACCGCATCTTCGTCGACCGCACCAAGGGTGTCGGCATATTGAGCAAGGAGGAGGCGACGGCGCACAGCGCCACCGGCCCCATCGCCCGCGCCAGCGGCGTGACCCGCGATTTGCGCAAAGACGATCCCTACCTGGCCTACAAGGACCTCGATTTCCAGATGTGCTGCGCAGCTGCGGGCGATTGCTACGCCCGCTACCTCGTGCGCATGGCGGAGATGCACGAGAGTTTGAAGATCGTCGCGCAGGCCATCGAGAACTTGCCGGCCGGCCCGATCAACGTGGCCAGCGACGAGCGCACGACGCTGCCGGACAAGAAGCAGGTGTACACGACCATCGAAGGCACGATCTCGCACTTCGAGCTGGTGATGTGGAACCGCGGCTTCGTGGTGCCCAACGACGAGGCGTATGCAGCCATCGAAGCCCCCAACGGCGAGCTGGGCTTTTATCTGGCCGGCGATGGCACCGACGTGGCCTATCGCGCCCGCTGCCGCCCGCCGTCGTACATTCACTTCGCGCTGTTTCCAAAGCTGATTCGCGGGCACACGCTGAGCGACGTCGTGGCCGTGCTGGGCAGTTTGAACATCATCGCGGCGGAACTGGACAGGTGAAGAATAGGGAATAGGGAAGAGGGAATAGGAAAGAGAATCGGCAGCGCGAGGCTTCGTGCGAGCCGGTAGCTGAACTCGCCAGAGTTCAGGCGCTTACGAAAACGCGAGGCTCCCGCCGAGCCTTGGTACGGTGTCGAGTAGTGAGAGATAGTTGACATGCCCGAGCGTGTGCTGACAGACGAAATGGTGGCCGCCATCAAGGCGTACTTTCCGCGTTATCCGACGCGGCAAGCGGTAACGCTGCCGGCCTTGCACGTCGTCAATTCCGCGCTGCGCTACGTCCCGCTGGCCGCGGTGGTCGAGATTGCCGAGCTCTTGGAGCTCTCCCCGGCCGAGGTGCAAGACACGCTTTCGTTCTACGGCTTCTTCCAGCAAGACGCGCCGCACGGCGAGCATCGGGCCTGGGTCTGCCGCTCGATCAGCTGTGCCCTGCGCGGCGGCGAAGAAGTGCTCGACCACATGTGTCACACGGTCGGCCTGCGGGCCGGAGAGACCACCCGCGACGGCAAGCTGACCTTGGAGTTTGCCGAGTGCCTGGGGGCCTGCGAGTTCGCGCCCTGCATGCTGGTGGGCCAGCGCGTGTTCAAGAACTTGACTAACGAAACGGCCGACGCCTTCCTGCGCGAAATCGGCGTGCGCACCGGCGCCAACGGTCAGCCCTAGATTCGATCGATCGACAACAAGCGACTTCCCATGCCCCCGTTCGAACCCGTATTGCTGGCCAACATCGGCAAGCCCGACAGTTACACGCTCAAGGCGTATGAAGCTGCCGGCGGGTATCAAGCGCTGCGCAAAGCGGTCACCGAGATGACGCCGGCGGCGTTGATCGAACTGGTGAAGTCGAGCAACTTGCGCGGCCGCGGCGGCGCCGGCTTTCCCACGGGGCTCAAATGGTCCTTCCTGCCCAAGGATCATCCCGGCCCCATCTACATGTGCATCAATGCCGACGAGAGCGAGCCCGGCACCTTCAACAATCGCATCCTCATGGAGGACGATCCGCACCAGGTGATTGAAGGCTGCATTCTCAGTTGCTACGCCACGCGGGCCACCACGGGTTACATCTACCTCCGGTACGAGTATCCGCTGTCGTACGACCGGCTGCAGGCGGCCATCGACGAGTGCTACGCGGCCGGCTATCTCGGCCGCAACATCCTCGGCCGCGATTTCTCGCTCGATCTGTACCTGCATCGCGGGGCCGCGGCCTATATCTGCGGCGAGGAGACCGGCCTGATCGAGAGCCTGGAAGGCAAGCGCGCCTGGCCGCGCATCAAGCCGCCGTTTCCCGCCGTGGAAGGCGTGTTCCGCAAGCCCACGGTGGTGAACAACATCGAAACGGTGTGCTGCGTGACGCACATCGTGGCCCGCGGCGCCGAGTGGTTCAAAAGCATCGGCGTGCCCAGCGATCCCAACAACCCGCGCGATCCGGGCAGCTACGGGCCGAAGCTTTATTGCTTGAGCGGCCATGTGAACAAGCCCGGCTGCTATGAGGCTCCGCTGGGCATCACTTGCCGGCAGCTCATCGACGAGTACGGCGGCGGTGTCTGGAAAGGCCGCAAGGCCAAGGCGGCCATTCCCGGCGGCATCAGCATGGGGCTCATGACCGAAGCTGAGTTCGACACACCGCTCGATTTTGCCGGGCCCGGCCGCGTCGATTGCCTGGGCCTGGGCACCGCCGCGGTGGTGGTGATGGACGAAACCGTCTCGATGGTCGACTTCCTGCACAACAGTTGCCGCTTCTTTGCCCACGAGAGCTGCGGCCAGTGCACGCCGTGCCGCGAAGGCACCAGCTGGGCGCTGGCCATGCTCGAGCGAATCAAGGCGGGCCAGGGGCGGCTGCGTGATCTCGAGCTGCTGTTGGAAATCGGCGACACGATCGGCATCATGCCCGGCACCACGATCTGCGGTCTGGCCGACGGCGCCGCCTGGCCCATCAAAAATGCCATCCGCAAGTTCCGTGGCGAGTTCGAAGAGTACATCAAGCGCACGAATCCCACCGGCTACCTGGTCACCGAAGCGGTGCCCGCGCTGCCAGTGGTGCAAATTCATTGACGAGTCGTTGTCATGCCTAGCGTCTGGATAGACGGAATCGAAGTGCAACTGGCCCCGGGCGAGCGCGCCAACGGCATCCAGGCTGCCGAGCGCGCCGGCGTCGAGATTCCGCACTACTGCTGGCATCCCGGCCTGACCGTGGTGGCCAGTTGCCGCATGTGCCTGGTGGAAACCGGCACGCGCAATCCCGACACGGGCGAAATCAAGCTGTTACCCAAGCTGGTGCCTGCCTGCCAGACCCCGGCCACCGACAACACCGTGTTCGTCACCAAGAGCGCCAAGGTCGAACAGGCACGCTCCATGGTGGAAGAAGACCTGTTGCTCCGTCATCCGATCGACTGCCCGATTTGTGACAAGGCGGGCGAGTGCAGCCTGCAGGACTATCACTTCAAGTACGGGCAAGAGCAACGCCGCGCCGACGTGCGCCCCTTCACCAGCCGCCGGCGCGACGTGGGCGACACCGTCACGCTCTTCGTCGATCGCTGCGTGATGTGCACCCGTTGCGTCCGCTTCACGCGCGAGATCAGCGGCACGAGCGAACTGTTCGTCACCAACCGCGGCAGCCACGAGGAGATCGAGACCTTTCCCGGGTACCCGCTGGCCAACAAATTGTCGGGCAACGTGGTCGACCTCTGCCCCGTGGGCGCACTGGGAGACAAAGACTTTCTCTATCAGCAGCGCGTGTGGTTCATGAAGAAACATGCCGGCGTGTGCGCTGGCTGCTCCACGGGCTGCTCGATCGACGTGGAGGAGAATCAAGACACCGTCTACCGCCTCAAGCCGCGCGAGAACCCGCACGTCAACCAATGGTGGATGTGCGACGAGGGGCGCTACGGCTTTCATCACGTGCACAGCGATCGCCGGTTGACCAACGTCGAACGGCGCGACGGGCGCGAGCTCGTGCTTGTGGAGTGGACGCAGGTCTTGCCCGAGATCGACGAGCGATTGCGCCAGGCCGGCCGCATGGCCGCCGTGCTATCGCCGCACCTGACGGTTGAAGAAGCTTACTTGCTGGCCAAATATGCCCGCTCGATCGACCCGCAAGCCAGGATCGTGCTGGGCCCGGTGCCGGTCGAGGGCGCCGACGAGAAATTCAAGAGCGGTTTTACCATCCACGCGGAAAAGTGCCCCAATCGCCGCGGCGTGGAGCAGGTAGTGCAGCACTACATGGGCCGCGTCGCCACGCTCGACGACTTGCTCGCCGCCCTCGACGGCGACGCCGTGCGGGCCATTTGGGTCAGCGGTGGATACAAGCACGACTGGATCGCGCGCGAAACGGCCGAGCGGCTGGCCACGGTCAACGTCCTCATCGTGCAGGATCTGTTCGACTCGCCACTCTTGGAGCGGGCGACGTACCGCTTGCCCGGCGCAGCATTTGCCGAGCGCGCCGGCTCGTATGTGAACCACGCCGGCCGGCTGCAGAGTTTCGATTGGGCCATCCGACCGCCCGCGGGCGTGCGCGTGGAAGCGGGCGTCTATTGGCAATTGCTGGGCGAGGAGAGTCTGGTCAAGCCGCGCCGCGTGTTGGACGAGGTCGCCGGGGAGATTCCTTTCTTCGCTGCCGCGGCCGAGCCGGTCGGACCTCAGGGGGTCGATCTGCTCGCCGCGCCTGTCCAGCCTGCCGCCGCAGGAGTGAAATAACGCATGTCGATCGATTGGGACGCATTGATGGCACCGCTCATCGTGCCGCTGGTCAAAGTGGCGGTGCTGATGTTTGCGCTGCTCACCGCCGCGGCCTACCTGGTGCTCTTGGAGCGCTGGATGGCGGCCTGGGTGCAGGACCGGCGTGGGCCAAATCGCGTCGGCGTCCCTCTCACCAGGCTCAAGCTGTTCGGACTTGGTCAGCCGCTGGCCGACGGCCTGAAGTTCATCTTCAAGGAAGAATACACGCCCTCGCACGTCGACAAGGCGCTCTACATTTTGGCGCCGATCTCTATCCTGGCCGCGGCGATTGCCGTGTTCGCGGTGATCCCGTTTGGCTACGTGTTACCCTTGGATCTGCCCGGTATGGATGGCCAGCCGATCGAGCTGATCGTGGCGCCGGGGCTGGATGTCGGCATGATCTACGTGTTCGCCCTGTCCAGCATTGCCGTGTACGGCGTGATCCTCGGCGGCTGGGCCAGCAACAACAAATACAGTTTCCTGGGCGGACTGCGTTCGAGCGCTCAGCTGATCGCCTACGAAATTCCGCTGGGCCTTGCCATCTTGGGCGTGGTGCTGTCGGCCGGCTCGCTCCGGCTCGACCGCATCATCATGGCGCAGGCCGAGAGCGGCGTCTGGAACGTGTTCGCCCAGCCGTTGGGTTTCAGCGTGTTCTTAGTTGCCGCATTTGCCGAGGCCGCGCGGCTCCCCTTCGACTTACCCGAGTGCGAGCAGGAACTCGTCGGCGGTTACCACACCGAATACTCGGGTATGAAGCTGCTGTTGTTCTTGATCGCTGAGTTTCTGCACATGGTGGTCGGCGCCATGTTGATTGCCGTCTTGTATTTCGGCGGCTGGCATTTTTGGGGCATGGATGTCACGGCCGACAACGTCGTCACCTGGCCCGGTGCTTTGCTGCGCGTCGTGGTGCTGGGCTTGAAGGTGCTGGGCGTGATTCTGTTCTTCATGCTGGTCCGCTGGAGCTGGCCGCGCTTTCGCTTCGATCAGCTAATGAACCTGGCCTGGAAGGTAATGCTTCCCTTGGGACTGGTGAACCTGGTGACCGTGGCGGCCGTGCTCGAGTTCGAGGTTGCTCGTCGGGCCGTCGGCGAACCGCTGGGCGCGTGGCTGATGATCGCCGTCGGTTGGGCCGTGGCGCTCGTGGCTTGGGTCGTGGCGGCGCTGTTGGCCCCGTTGCACACCGACAATCGTCCCCGTATGGAAGCCCTGGATCCGCCCCCGTTCGAGCCCGATGCCGTGCTGGCCCGTTAACGCTGATTCAAGACCATGCAAAGCGACTCCCCCGACGTGAAGTGGATCGAAGAGCCGAAGCTCGGCCTGGCGGGCAAGATGTACCTGCCCCTGTTGGTCGAAGGACTGACAACCACCACCCGGCACCTCTTTGGCCCCAAAGTCACAGTCAGCTATCCGGAAGACCGGCCCAAGATCGACAACCCCCTCATTTATCGTGGCGTGCACCGTCTGAACAAAGACGAGCAGGGCCGCGTGAAGTGCGTGGCTTGCTTTCTCTGCGCCACCGCCTGCCCGGCGCATTGCATCGACATCGTGGGCATCGAAAGCCCCTGGCCGGACCGCGAAAAGTATCCGCAGAGCTTCACCATCGACGAGCTGCGCTGCATCTTTTGCGGCATGTGCGAAGAGGCCTGCCCGGTCGATGCCATCGAGCTCACCAGCCTGTTCGACCTCACCGGCCGCAGCCGCGAAGAGATGATCTTCGACAAGGAAAAGCTGTTGAGCGTCTACGACCAGACGAAGGACGCCGAACCGATGCGGTCCAAGTCGCTGGGAGGCACGCTATGAACGAGCTTGTCTCGATCATCAGCCTGGCCGCGGTCATCCTGGCCATCGGCCTGTGGCTGCTCTTGCCGCGCGGCGCTTCGCCGGGCCGGGCGCTGGGCGCCGTGCTGGCGGCCATCGGCCTGGGGCTGTTCGCCTCGCGCATTCCAGCGGTTGGAAGTTGGGCCGCAAACTTCGTGTTCTACATCCTGGCCGGAGTGACCGTGTTGGCCGCCTTGGCCACCATCTCGTTTCGCAAGCCGGTGTACTCCGCCATCTGGTTCGGCCTGTCACTGGTCGGCACCGCGGGACTGCTGTTGTTCAATGGCGCGCAGTTTTTGGGAGTAGCCACGATCGTGGTCTACGCCGGCGCCATCCTGGTCACGTTCCTGTTCGTGCTGATGTTGGCCCAGCCGGAAGGCGAGGCTCCGTACGATCAGCTCAGCTGGGCGCCCAAGTTGGCGGCATTGACCGGCGCGCTCGTGATCGGCGTGCTCACGCTGACCACGGTCGTCGTGTTCGAAAACCCCACGGTCGACCAGCGACCGCACGCGCCGTTTACCACGGCCGAACTCGGCAAAGACGTGCTCAGCGGCGAACACATGGCGCACCTGGGCGCGCAGTTGTTCGGCAAGCACCTGGCGGCCATTGAGATCGCCGGAACGTTGCTGCTGGTGGCACTGGTGGGCGCCGTCGCCATCGTGTCGCAAATCCGTCGCCCCCCACACGGAGGGCCGTCCGATGGATGAACAGGCCCTGTTGCAAAACTACCTGATCGTTGGCGCCCTGCTGTTCGGCATCGGGCTGGTGGGCTTTTTCAGCCGCCGCAATATGATCGTGATGTTCCTATGCGCGGAGATGATGCTGCAGGGCGTGACGGTGAGCCTCGTGGCTTGGGGCCGCTACCGCAACGATTGGGGCGGCCAGATGCTCGTGATCTTCATCCTCACCGTCGCGGCCTGCGAGGCGGCCATTGCACTGGCCGTGGTGCTCACGCTGTTTCACAAGAGCGGCAAGCTCGACGTCGCCTTGTGGCAACAACTGCGCGAAGACAACCAACCGGCCTATATCGATCGCGACCTGTCCGACTTGGAACGCAAGCCCACGCCCGTGTGGCCGAAGCTCACTCCGGCGGGCATCGAGCCGGATCACGACCTGGTCGAAGCCACGCACCGCACCCACCTGTAGACACACCGCGAGCGCCCGCCGCGGCGCCGCCCAAGAGCCCGGGCAACTGACGACACGATGAACTTTGACATTCCCATTCTGGCCGTGCTGATTCCGGCGTTTCCGCTGGCCGGCACCATCGTCACGGCGATGTTCGGCCGGCGACTGCGGCACGAGGCCCACTGGCCGGTCGTCGTGTCCATCGCGTGCTCGTGCGCGTTGAGCCTGATGCTCCTCTCGCAAGTTGTTCAAGAGTCGCGCGACAGCGGCCTGGCCGTTGGCTGGGAGACCACGATCGACCTGTGGCGCTGGACCGGTGTGCCCGAGGCGCTGGCCGCTCCGTCCCACGCGCTGGCCGCGCCGCTGGGCGGCGCGCCGCAATCGCTGCCAGACCGCATGGCGTTCGACATCGACGTCACGCTGCGTTCCGATCCGCTCACGGCCGTCATGCTGGCCGTGGTAACGTTCGTAGCCTCGCTGGTGGCCATTTACGCCGTGGGCTACATGCACGGCGATCGCGGCTACTGGCGCTTCTTCACCTACATCGGCCTGTTCGTCTTTTCGATGACCATGCTGGTCTCCGTGAGCAACTTTGTGCTGCTCTACGTGTTCTGGGAAGCAGTGGGCCTGTGCAGCTATCTGCTCGTGGGCTTCTGGTACGAAAAGCCCGAGGCCGTGGCGGCCGGCAAGAAGGCCTTTCTGGTCAATCGCGTGGGCGACTTTGCCTTCGCTCTCGGACTGTTCCTCATCTGGACCACGTACGGCACTCTCAACTATCACGACGCCCACAGCATCGCCGGCGTGCTGGGCCAGACGCGCCTGGCCGATCCCGCGGGTTTTGCCGGCGGCGTCACGGCCACGGCCATCTGCCTGCTGCTGCTCTTGGGTGCCTGTGGCAAGAGTGCGCAATTTCCGTTGCACGTGTGGCTGCCCGACGCCATGGAAGGCCCCACGCCGGTTAGCGCGCTCATTCACGCGGCCACCATGGTCACCGCCGGGGTTTACATGGTCGTGCGCTGCACGCCGTTGTTTATGGCTTCGACCGACGCCCAGCAGGTGGTGGCGATCGTCGGCGCCACGACCGTCGCACTCGGCGGCGTCATCGCTCTGACGCAGACCGATCTCAAGCGGGTGCTGGCCTATTCCACGATCAGCCAGTTGGGCTACATGTTCCTGGGGCTCGGCGTGGCCACGCTGGCAGGCATCACCGCCGGCATGTTCCACCTGCTCACGCATGCCTTCTTCAAGGCGCTGCTATTCCTCGCCGCCGGCAGCGTGATGCACGCCATGGGCGGCATCATCGACATGCGCCGTTTCAGCGGGCTGCGCCGCATCATGCCCGTCACCCATTGGACGTTTCTGTTCGGCGCGCTGGCCCTGGGCGGCGTGCTGCCCTTTGCGGGCTTCTGGAGCAAAGACGCCATCCTCGGCGCGGTCCACGAGCGCGGTCACGAGTTGCCGCTGTACAACGTGCTGTACTGGGTCGGCATGATCACGGCCCTACTCACCGCCATCTACACCTTCCGCGCGTTCTTTCTCACGTTCTACGGGCCGCTGCGCGTGCCGCACGAAGCGGGCCACCACGCCCACGAGTCGCCCCGCGCGATGACCGTGCCCTTGATGATCCTGGCCGTGTTCGCCATCGGCGCCGGCATGTATCTCGAGGGCCCCGGCCATTTGAGCGAACTCTTGGGCCGCACGCCGTCGCTTGCCTATCAGGCGGTGCCGCGCGCCGCCGAGCATGCCGCCGGCTCGCACACGATGGTGATGGTTGTCAGTACGCTCTGCGCGCTTTCCGGCGTGGGGTTGGCAGCGTTCTTATACCTGGGCGACGAAACGGCCGTCGACCGCCTCACCCGGCTCTTGTCACCGCTCTACAAGCTCTCGTACGGCAAATTGTTCATCGATCCGCTCTACAACACCCTGTTCGTCTGGCCGTTGTACCTGCTGGGTGTTCTTTGCAGCCTGATCGACCGCTATCTGATCGACGGCCTGGTGAACCTCGTGGGCCAGGTGCCCGTGTGGATTGCGGCCCGGCTGCGCGCCTTGCAGAGTGGCATGGTGCAGTTCTATGCCCTGGCCATGGTCTGGGGCGTGGTGGTGTTGATTATTACGCTCTTGGTCTGGCCCACGATTGGCGCCAGTTTGGAATAGTCGCGAAAGTTACGCGTCCATGTCGATGCCGAATCTGCTCCTGGTGACCATCCTGCTGCCGCTGGCCGGTGCGCTGTTGATCGCGCTCGTGGGCCGCGATGTGCGGGCCGCCCGGCAAACGGCACTGGCCGTGGCGCTGGGCACCGTGGCGCTGGCCGGCGTGCTGCTGGCCAATTATCAGGCCGGCGACGGCCCGTTTGCCGAGTGGAGCTATGCCTGGCTGGGCGAAGCCACGGGCATCGACATCCGCTTTGACGTCGCGCTCGACGGCCTGAGCCTGTGGCTCTTCGGACTGTCGGCCCTGTTGCTGCTCACGTGCGTGCTCTTGAGCTGGGACTCGGTCACCGAGCGTCCCGGCGCGTACTACGCGCTCTTGTTGTTGTTGGGCGCCGGCATGCTGGGCGTGTTCGCGGCCCGCGACATCATTCTCTTCTACGTCTTCTTCGAGTTCACCCTCATCCCGCTGTTCTTCTTGATCGGCGTGTGGGGGCACGAAGAACGCCAATACGCCGCTGTCAAGTTCTTCATTTATACGCTGGCCGGCAGCATGCTCACGTTCCTGGCCCTGCTGGCGATCGTGCTGTGGGACTACTATCACTCGCCCGACGGCCGCATGACGTTCTCCATTCCGGCGCTGACCGCCGGCCTGGCGGCCCGGCCGATCGCCGCGCCCTATCAGCTGTGGATCTTCCTCGGTCTGTTTGCCGGCTTTGCCATCAAGGTGCCGCTGTTCCCGTTGCATACCTGGCTTCCCTTGGCGCACACCCAGGCTCCGGCCGCGGGCAGCGTGCTGTTGGCCGGCATTCTGCTGAAGATCGGCACGTACGGCTTTCTGCGCTTCAACATTCCCATGCTGCCCGATGCCACGGCCGCCTGCGTCCCCTGGATGCTGGCCCTGTCGGTGGCGGGCATTCTGTACGGCGCGCTCGTGGCCCTGGTGCAAACCGACATGAAGCGCCTGATTGCATATTCCAGCGTGAGCCACCTGGGCTTCTGCATGCTGGGCCTGTTTGCGCTCACCGGGCTGGGCGTCGAGGGCGGCGTGTTGCAGATGATCAACCACGGACTGTCGACCGGCGGCCTGTTCGCCGTCGTGGGCATGGTGTACGACCGCTACCACACCCGCGAGATTCGCGAGCTGTCGGGCCTGGCTCGCGAGACGCCGCTGCTGGCGTTCTTTTTCCTGCTGTTCACGTTTTCCAGCATCGGCCTGCCGGGCCTGAACGGCTTCGCCGGCGAGTTCTTGATTCTGATTGGCATGTTCCAGCGCGCCTTCGCGGGCATTCCCGCGGCCGATCCGTTGGCGCTGTTGTACAAGACCATTGCCGTACTGGCCGTGTTTGGCGTCGTGCTGGGAGCGTGGTACATGTTGTGGCTCGTGCAGCGCGTGTTTTTTGGCCCGCCGCGCGAGAGCGGCCATGAGCATCCGGCCTCCGGGATGCGCGACCTGACTCCCTGGGAGACTGCCGCACTGGTGCCTTTGGCCGTGTTTGTGGTGTGGATCGGCCTGCATCCCGAGTTTTTCTTGAGCCGTATGCGGCCCACGCTCGAGCCACTCGCGCAATCGGCGGCTACCGCGCTGGCCGAGCGCACGGGCGCCGGACGGTTGCCCGCGATCGCCGAGCGAACACCGACCACCGGAGGCAATTCACTTGTCGAGTGAGACCGTACGTCTGTTACTGCCGGAAATGATTCTGGCGCTGTCGGCCACGCTGGTGTACCTGGCGGGGGCGTTCTTTCCTGCGCGTCGCGGCTGGAGCTGGCTCGCCGCCGCCGCGATTTTGGTGGCCGCGATCGTGCTGGCCGGACGAGGTGCTGCCGCTCCGGCGGCGCCGGATGCCGCTGCGCCCGCTGCCGCAGCGCCTGATACAGCCGCCACCACCACTTACCAGTCCGTCGCCGACGATGCCTTTTCCTATGCCGTTCGCTGGCTCGTGCTGGCCGTGGGACTGGTGTTCGTCATGCTCGCCGCCCACACCAGCGAACAGGGCGAATCGAGCGAGTTCATGGGCTCGCTGCTGCTCATGCTGGTGGGCTTGATGTTCGTCGCCCTGGCCAACGACCTGGTGCTGATGTTCGTAGCCCTCGAGCTGATCTCCATTCCCACGTACGTGCTGCTGTTCCTCGGGCGCGACAAGGCGATGCTCGAAAGCGGCACCAAGTACTTCTTCTTGAGCATTCTCTCCAGCGGCTTGCTGCTCTATGGCTTCAGCTTCCTCTATGGCGCCGCGGGGTCGACCAGCCTGGCCGACATTTACGCGGGGTTGTCGTCGGCCGATGCCGGTGCCGCCGGCTATCGCACGTTTGCCGCCTTGGCGCTGGTGCTCCTATTCGCTGGGCTAGGCTTTCGGCTCACCGCCGTGCCGTTCCATTTCTACGCGCCCGATGTTTACCAGGGCACCAGCAACCCAAATGCCGGCTTGCTGGCCGTCGTGCCCAAGGTAGCGGCCGTGGTGGCGCTCGTGCGCATTGCCGTGGTGGCCATGCCCGGGCTGGAGAAGCTCGGTTGGCAACTGGCGCTGGCCTTGGCCATGATCACGATGACCCTGGGCAACGTGCTGGCGCTGTGGCAGAACAACGTGCGTCGGCTGATGGCCTATTCGTCAATCGCGCATGCCGGCTACATCTTGATCGGCCTGGCCGTGGCGTTCGCGCTGGCCGGCGGCGCTGCCGAAGCGCCGCATTTCGACGGTGTGGCCGCCGCGCTCTTCTATGTGGTGGTGTATTCCGCGGCCACGGCCGGAGTGTTTGCCGCCTTGACTTATTTGAGCGGTCCGCGCGGCCAGGTGAGCGCGGTCGACGAGTTGGCCGGGCTGTCGCGCAGCTTTCCCAAAACGGCCGCGGCCGTGGCCGTGTTCATGTTCTCCCTCACCGGCTTGCCGCCGTTGGCCGGCTTCTGGGGCAAGTTCACGCTGTTTACCGGAGCGCTCGGGGTCGACGCGCGCGATCCGTCAGGCAGCAGCTTGTGGCCCTGGTTCCTGGCCCTGGCGATTGTCGGCGGGTTGAACGCCGCCATCTCCGCTGCGTACTACCTGCGCATCGTGGCCGTCATGTACTTCCGTCCCGCCACTGGCACTCCAGCGGCGCGCGGCGGCAGCGGTGCAGCCTGGGCCATGGCCGTGTGCGCGCTCGTGGTGATTGGCATCGGCTGTATGCCGGGACGGCTGCTCGACGAAGCAAATCGCGCCGCCGCGGGCGCGCAATTCGCCGCCGGGCGGCCGCGCATCATGCCCGACACGCCGGCCGCCACCACAATCGCGCCCGAAAGCCGGCTCGCCGACGCGGCTCGCGACCATCAGCGCCCGCCCGCCGGCGAGATTCGCCCCGGCAGCAAGTAGAGCCGCCGGCCGTGCCGGGCTATGCTGGAGGGAAATGGCTCGTTTTGCGCTGTCTCCCCAGCAGAGCGTGCCCCTTTTCGGGTTTCGTCGTTTAACTTACTTCATTTCTCGCATGCCGCACGCGCAGTCCACGGCCGCAGAACTTGCCAGCCTGCTGGATGAGAGCCTGGCGCCCATCTACCTGTTGGACGATGCGCGGCGGATCGTGTTTCTCAATCGGGCGGCCGCGCGGCTGTTTGGCGCGCAAGCGGCCCATCTGCTCGGCCAACAATGCGTGTACACGAGTCAGCTCGAAGCCGGCTCGCCCGAGGCGCTCGCCGCGGGTCTCTGTCCACCGCCGGTCGTATTTTCGGGTCGGCCGCTGTCGGCCGTGGTCAGCTTCCCTGGTGCCGCCGGCAAAACGGTACATCGGCGCGGCCGGTTCCTGCCGCTTTCCGATGGCGGCGACGAGAGCGCCCCGGTCATGGCCGTGTTGGACACCTCGGATTGCGAACCGACCGGCAGCGATGCGGCCGGTGCGACCACGTGGGGCCTGGCGCTTGCCGGCAGCGAAGCCCAGCAACTGCACGACGAACTGCGCGAACTGCGCCGCCGCATGGCGCGCCGCTACCAGGTGGACTCGTTGCTGGGCCGAAGTCCAGCCGTCGTTCGGGCCAGAGCACAGATCGAGCTGGCCGCGCAGAGCGATGTGCACGTGTTGATTGTCGGACCGCCGGGCAGTGGCAAGGAGCACGCGGCCAAGGCCATCCACTACACCCGGCGCACCGCCGGCGCGCTTGTACCGCTGGCCTGCGACGTGCTGGAGGTGAATCTATTGCGATCCGGTATGCGTGCGGCCTGGTCGCCGACGGTCTCAGCCGAATCGAGCACCACGCTCTTGCTCAACGATGTTGAATGCATGCCGCCTGAGGCCCAGTCGGACCTGCTGGAGCTGCTGTCGTCCAAAACGCGCAAGGTGCGGGTCATCAGCACCGCGAACAGGCACCTCGCCGAGGCGACGGCAGGCAACTCCCTTGCGCGCAGCCTGGCTTGCGCACTCTCAACCATCACCATCGAGCTGCCGCCGCTCAGTGAACGTCTGGAAGACTTGCCGCTGTTGGCCCAGGCCGTAGTCGAGGAGGCCAATCGCGATAGCAACAAGCAAATCGGCGGCATCGCCGGCGACGCACTCGACCGGCTGGCCGCTTATGCCTGGCCCGGCAACGTCGATGAGCTGGTAGCGCTGGTCCGCGCTGCGCACGAGCGGGCCAGCGGCGGCGAGATCTCTGTGGGCGATTTGCCCCAGCAAATCCGCTGGGCCGCCGAGGCCGGCGCCCACCCACCGCGCAAGGACGAAGCCATCGTGCTCGAACAGTTCCTGGCACGCGTCGAACGCGAGCTCATCGCGCGGGCCATGCGCCGCGCCAAGAACAACAAAAGCAAGGCCGCCAAACTGCTGGGACTTACCCGGCCCAGGCTCTACCGCCGATTGGTCCAGTTGGGCATGGAATCCGAGCAGAAGCGGCCACCGGAGCAGCTCCCGGAGTTTCTGGACGATACGGATGATTCGGACGATGGGCAAGCGTGAGCGAAGAGGCCGCGTTTCGCGCCGGTTGTCAATCGGCCACGTCGCCCCTACGATGAAGCGCGCGGCAGAAATTGGTCAACCGTGACCGATCGCGCAGCAACAAGCGAGAACCCATGAGCGTCGCCCAAGTCATCCTCTGCGAACGGACCGGCATTTGGGCCACGGTGCTGCGCGGGCAACTGTCGCCGGAGGTGCACCTGGTGCAGCCGGGCGACCTGGCGACGGCGGAAAGTATGGCCACCGTTGAATGCCTGTTGGCCGCGCGGCCGGGCAGCGTCGTCGCGCTGGCTTTGACGAAGTCCAACCGTGCCGCCGTGCTCAAAATTGTCTGCCGGCTCAACGCGCAATACCCGCGGGCCTGCACGATCATCCTGGCAGAGTCCGCGATGGCGTCCTGGGAGTTGCTGTTCCGCGAGGCGGGCGCCGTGCACTTTTGCGCCTCACCGCGGGACGTATCAGGCATCTCGCAAACGCTGGAGAATCATTTTCGCCGCCAGCCGTCGCCCACGACGGACCTGGCGCAATCGATTTGGGACGAGTTGCCGTGGCGCGATGCAGCCACGGCCTGACGAGTATTCCCAGATGTCACAGATGGCCACGCGTGGGAAGGATGGGTGATTCCACTGTGACCTCCACAGTCGACACTCTTGGTGATCAGTTTTAGAAGGGACGATTTTCTCGATGGCTCAGGCACCTGATGAAGCGGCGGTCCGGCTGGCGCTGGCCGACTTTACCGACCCGGAAACCGGCCGCGGCGTGGTCGAAACCGGGCAGCTCGGCAAGATTGCCGCGCAGGGCGACACGCTCCACGTCACCCTCGGATTGACCTCGCACTCGGCCATCCTGGCCGATGAGGTCCGACAGCAATTGCAAGCGCGGTTGAAAGAGGGCTTTCCTGGCTTGCGCGAGGTGGTCGTCGAACTCGCCACGCACCAGCGCTCGCCGCAACCATTGGGCCAGATCGGCTTGCTGGCCAAAAGCGTGGTGGCAGTTGGCTCCGGCAAAGGCGGCGTCGGAAAGAGCACCATCGCGGCCACCGTAGCACTCGGCCTGGCGCGGGCCGGCAGCAAAGTCGGGCTGATGGACGCCGATGTCTATGGCCCCAGCATTCCGCACCTGCTGGGCGTGAACCGCCGCCCCGAGGTGCACGACAATCGCATTCAGCCCATCGAAGTCTCCGGCCTGAAGGTCATCTCGATGGGCTTTCTGGTCCCACCGGGCGAAGCCGTCGTCTGGCGCGGCCCGATGTTGCACGGCGCCATCACCCAGTTCCTTCGCGACACAGCCTGGGGCGAACTGGACTACCTGATCATCGACATGCCGCCGGGCACCGGCGATATCGCGCTCACCTTGTCGCAGCTTTTGCCGCTGTCGGGCGCCGTGGTGGTCTGCACGCCGCAGGAGGTGGCGCTACTCGACGCGGTCAAGGCCGTGGCCATGTTCCGCAAGGTGAACATCCCGATCCTGGGCATGGTCGAGAACATGAGCGGCTTCGTTTGTCCTGCGTGCGGCAAGCGCTACGACATCTTCGGCAGCGGCGGGGCGCGGCGCCGGGCAGAACAACTAAGCATTCCGTTCTTGGGCGAAGTGCCGATCAATGTGGCCATTCGCACCTCGGGCGACGAAGGGCGCAGCGGCGCCAATTTCGACGATCCGGCAGTGAGCGAAAGCCTGCTGACCATCTGTCGCAATCTGGTGCGCAACCTGGCAGGCAAGCCGAGCGAACCGGGGCCGCTGCCGGTTTTGACCGTGTGACGCAAAATGCGACGGCGCAACGAATTAGGGCCGTCCGGATGAGCTCATCCGAACGGCCCTTTCTCGTTGGTATCAAGGCCGCTGCTTAGCATCAGCGGTCAGAGGGCGCGAGACGTGCGCTCCTCTCGCGGAGGCTACTTCTTCTTCTTGGCCTTCTTCTTGGGAGCCTTCTTCGCAGCGGCTTTCTTTTTCTTCTTGGCCACAGTCCGTCCTCCTAAAAAAAGTTCGGCAAGATTCGCTTCGGTGACCTCCTAGTCACCACATAACAGGCGAGCGATTCTTACCCTGAACAACACAAAAGTCCTCGCCGAGCGCGACGTCGCATGAAGCTCAGCTCAGACAAAACACATAGGTTCAGTAAAGAACTAAACATATTTGTACACACTTTGCACAAATGTGCAACGTCTGTTCGACGAAAACTTGCCATTCGAGCAAATTTTTTTTTGCCGCGCGTGGACGTGAGATTTCGCCCGCGCGATCCGTTTCTTCGCGCGCGCTTCGTGCGCGGTTTATTTCTGTGCGCTGCGTGCGCCTTCGAAGCCGCGCAACGGCGCGCGTGCTCGAACGCGTGGGATGCGCGTCGCGCGCGAGCGCTAGTAGATTGCCACGGTCGTGCCGTCGGCAAGGCGAACGGCCGGCTGCGGCCGGCGCTGTTCCACACCGAACAGCCGGCGCTGGTGTGGCGTGCGCAGCCGCACACGATGCCCGTCGAGCACGCTGCGCCGGTGATGAGGCAGGGCGAAATCGCTGTTCCAGGCCGCCAAAATGCTGCTCCAAGCGGCCGGCCGCCGCGTCCAGCGAATGTGCATCGGATCGAGGCCGTACCACGCGGCTTGCTGATTCACCACTGCCGCTTCGCGCCGCGCGCCGATCTCTCGCAGCCGCTCGTTCAACTCCATAGCGCGGTGGGTTACGGTAGCCAAACTGAGCGAACAGCGCGGCATGAACACGCTGCGCGTCAGCAGAAACCTGGCCCGCGACAGCCCCGGCAAATGATCGGTAGGCAACAGGGTCATCACATTGCGCGATCCGATCGCTGCCAGCCTTTCGAGCACCTCGTCGACCCATCCGGCAATCTCGTCGACCGGCCGCTCGTAGAGAATATCGTTGCCCACGTCGGTCACCAGCGCCGCCGTGGGAACGTCCGGCCGCTCGACCAGGGTCTGCCACAGGCCGCATTCCAGAATTCCCGGCAATTGCCGGCCCAATACGCGTGAGGGCGCGCCGTACGATCGCCCCAGCCCGTGGGCGGCGATCACTTCCAGCGGCTGCCCCCAAATTCGATGCGCCACCGACATGACGGTGCCGATGCCGAACGTCAAATTGCTCGCGCCGATCAGCACCACGCGCCGCGCCGGCGCCGGCTGCGACGATGTCCAGCTCCGCGATTCGTGTGCCGCCAGAATTTCACTCATCGGTATCCGCCCAGCCCGCCGCCGGGGCCATAGAGCCCGCGCAGGCTCGTGTAACTGGTGTACGCCAGATAGCCAAAGAAGATCGCCAGGAACTGGTCTCCCAGTCCGAGGAATGCCCACGCGGCCAATCCTCCGGCGGCGACAATCGACAATACGAGCGACTGGCGCGGACCCTCGCGGCCGCTGGTCAGCGAGAACACTTCGCGCGTGATCTGCCCGCCGTCGAGCGGATAAATCGGCAGCAAATTCACCAGGCCCCAAAAGATGTTGATGTAGAACAAATCGAAGATGAGCAGGTTGCCGTATTTCGATTCCAAAAACTCCCAGCGCACGGGTACCACGGCGCTGAACGTCGGATCGAACTGCACCTGATGGCCTGAAGCCGCCAGCGCGCCGGCAATCGCCAGGGCGAACAAAAAGCCGGCTCCCGGTCCTGCCATCGAAATCAAAATGCGGCTGCGAGGGCTGTAGTACGTCGGCCGATAGGAGGCGAGCCCGCCGAATCCGTAAAGCGTGATCCAGGGCTCCCAGCCGTGCGATCGGGCAGCCAGCGCGTGCCCCATCTCGTGCACCAGGATGGACACGAAGCAGGCGCCCACCCACAAGATCATCAGCTTCGGATCGTCGTTGCCGCCCAGGCCCAACAGCAGCGTCACGAGCCAGAAAAACGGATGCACCCGCACCGGGATGCCCAGCACGCTGAAATTCAAATCGTAAGGGCTGCGCGATGGCTCGGTGAGTAGCACGGTGGGGCAATTGCGCCGGGGGTGGCAGAGTGAAGAGCGGGGCCGGCAAGCGTCGCCGGCGCGCAGGAGCGTTCATTTCCAGGCTGTCTGAGTCATTGTATCACGCCCAAGTGTCTGCGCCGGCTCGCGGCCTGCTCAGGGCATCGGGCTGCGCGGTCAGTTCGACGAGACGCTCCGTTGGCGACCGATGAATGGTTCGTTCTCCCTCTCCCCTCGCGCTCGGGAAACAGAGCCTGCTCGGTCTCCCTCGCGCCGTGGCGAGCAGGATCATCTCCCTCTCCCCTCGCGCTCAGAGGGCCGGGGTGAGGGGGGAATCGCCCCGCAGCGCGCCCTCCAGCTCCGCGCAATGATCCCTCACGCGGCCGCACTTTGCACGTTGCCCGCCGCTGCGTGCTGCACCGCACGCGCCGGAATGAAATGCGGCGGCGGCTCCGACCGCGGCTGATCGACAACGTTCAGAATGAATTCGGCTGCCGTGGTCGCCGCGCCGCCGTGCCCCACTTCCTCTCGCAAGACCTCCAACCGTCCGACCAGTCGCGCGCGCTCCCGCGCATCGGTCAACCACTGGATCACGTGTCGCGCGATTTGCGGCGAGCGGTCCTGCCAGGTGAGGTACTCCGGAAACAACGCCTGCTCGGCATCGGGCCCGTTCGGATCGTACGGCGTCGTGTCGGCCGGAAACAGCTCGCCGCCCGCCAGCAGGTTCACCAGCGTAATATACTTCACGCGCCGAAAACGCTCCTGCACGGCATATGCCAGGCGGCTGATGCGATACAGAATCACGGTTGGCTTCGCGCGATAGAGCAGCTCGAGCGATACCGAGCCCGATACGGCCATGCAGCATTCGGCCAGGTGTATTAGCTCCGGCGTGCGGCGCACGAACACTTCCACGGGCAGACCGCTCTCGGCGACGGCGCGGCGCGCCAGCTGCGCCTGGTGCGGCTTGAATGCGGCCACGGCGAAACGCACGTTGGGCACCTGGGCCCGCACGATGCGTGCGGCCTGCAGAAACTGCGCCAAGTTGTGCTCGACCTCTTGCGTCCGCGAGCCCGGCAGTATGGTCACCAGCGGATGCTCATCGTCGCGATGCCGCGCCAGAAATTCGGCATCGAGCCGCTGCCGGCGCACCTCGTCGAAATAGGGATGGCCGACGAACGTCGCCTGGCAGCCATGCTCGGCGAACCAGCGCGTCTCGAACGGCAGCGCGCACAGCACGTAGTCGACAAACCGCCGCATCTTGCCCACGCGCCAGCTGGCCCAGGCCCAAATCTGCGGCGGCGCATAATAGAACACCGGAATGCCGTGCGCCTTCGCACGCCGCGCGACCCACCAGTTGAAGCCGGGATAGTCGATCAGCACCACCGCATCAGGTCGATGATGGCGGAAGTAGCGATCGGCTCGGCCGCCCAACGCCAGAAACTTGTGCAGGTTCACCAGCACGCGGGCAAACCACATCACCGCCAGCGCCGTCAGGTCAAAGTGCAACTGGCAACCGGCCCGGGCCATCTCCTCGCCGCCATAGCCCACCGCCTGCAGCTCCGGGCACTGCTTGCGCAGCTGGCGAATCAGGTTCGCGCCGTGCAGGTCGCCGCTCGGTTCACCGGCCGAAAAAAAGACTCGCATCGTGTCGCTCCTCGGTGTGCGTCCAGGGTGTGCGTTAGGCCGGCTAAAGATTCACAGCGAGCCACCGGGCTCATGCTGCACCGGTGCGATCGGCGCCGCGCGATCGGCGCGCTGCACGATCCGCTCCCGGCGGACATAGGCCGGCGGGGCACTCGCGCCATTTCGCCGCGCAACCTCTTGAGCTAGGTGCGGCTCGAAACGCCGGCTCAGCCAGGCGGCGGTCAGACGCCGCAATGGGCCAATGCGGAGTTCGCTGCCGCGCGGCGGCAGGCCCGCCCCGACATTCACGCGGCACACGCGAAAGCCGCGCTGCGCCACGAACTCCGGCAACAGGCGAAAGGCGCCGCGGGCCAACGTCAGCCCCGCCAACGCTTCGCGCCGCGCGGCGAACAGCAGCTCATCGTGCGCCACCGAATCGCGCGCCGCCACCAGCATGCGCACCGTCCTTGTCAGGCTGTGCCGCACGAACTGGGCAAACGTCCGCCGCGGCTCGGCAAAGACAAAGTCGGCCCGGCCGAGCCGGCTGATGAGCTGTGGCACCACGTCATCAGCAACCATCTGTTCCAGCCCCATGCCCAGAATCAGTTCGCCGCGGGCAGCAGCAATGCCGGCCGCCAAGGCCGCGCACGCGCCGCGCGGCGATTCGAAGCGCAGCACGCGCAGCCGCGGGTGAGATTCCAGGCATGCCGAGAGCATCTCAGAAATCGACGGACCGCAGCCGTCGTCGATGCAAATGATTTCGTAGGGCAGCAGCAAGCGCCCCAATTGATCGTCGAGTTCGACGAGCCGGCGGTGCAATGCGGCCGGCGCCTCTTGAGCGACCAGCAGCACCGAATAGCGCACCGCTTGCAAATCCCTGCCACGTTCCATAGAAACCGATCCTTCGGCCGTCCTGGTGGCGCGCGAAGTATCGCACAACGCGGGGCGCTTTGATAGTGCAATTTCGCTGGCGCTAGCCCTTCGCAGCTGCCATGCTGCGAAGAGAAAAACACCTACAAAAGCAGCAAAAACTACCGCTGCTCTCCGCCGGCAGCGGCCGCGCGGTGCGACGCTCGCTCCGGTGTCGCACAAAACAACAAGGGGCGCTCCCGACAATGCGGGAACGCCCCTTGCAAATCATGCGAAAGGCACTCGGTAAAGCCACTACTTGCTGGCGGCTTCGAAACCCTTCTTCGTGTCCTTGAACAGCAAGTCGAGCTTGGCGTCGCCTTCGGCCTTCGTGACCTTGCCCAGGCAGCCCGCACAGCACAAGCCGACCTTCACGCCGTCCACCTCGACCGACTTGTCCGGCGCACACGGCCTGCCCGTCAACGGGCACTTCACCTGCTTCAACTGGCCGCTCTGCACCAGTTGCAGGTTGGCCTTGGCAGCGAATTTTTCCGGAGCGGCGCTGAACGCCTTCGGGCAATTGCCGCAGCAGAACGCCACCTTGCCGCCGTTGAATTCGACGGTCTTCGTCTCATCGACCGGCTTGCCCGACAACGGGCACTTCAAGTCCGCCGCCCGCAGGCTCCCGGCGCTCAAGAAGGCAACAGCAGCCACAGCCAGTAAAATACGAGTTTTCATCTTCGTGGTCCTTTCCAAGGAAATTGAGATGTCCGTTCGGGCGGCCATTAGCAACGGGAGTTTCCCGCTGTCATCCGCCAAAATCTTCACACACTTTACGATTACGTGTTCCAGTCCATAATGCACTGCGCGGCCGTGGTTCTGATTCAAACCAGCCAGCGGCAGTGCAACGCGTGGAGCGCGAGATGCGGTGAGCAAGACTGCTTCGATACCTCCTGGCGCGCAACGAGCGGGGCCGTCGGATACCACATCTCTTCGACCGGGGACAGCCCGACTTCGAGCAATGGGAGAAGCGCCAGCCACGAGCGACGTTCGTTGACGGCCGGCACAACCTGTCGCGCTTTGCAGCAACAGGGCACGTTCGACGAAGCGGCCGCGGTCAGCGGCCTGGCTTTGTTTTTCGCACAGCAGGCACCCGGCGGAGAGTTCTCAAGCTCGGCGACCTTGCCACAGCAACCCCTCTCCGATTCCCTGGCCGCACAGCAACAACGGGCTTGTTCGCTCGCCGCGGCCTGGGTTGCCGCACGACGGCAGCAACTGGGCGCTCCCGCCAGAACGGGCGACGCCAGCACTGGCACTACCAGCACGGCGACAATCAGGCGGCGGGCAATGGGCGTGAGCATAGGCAAGCGGCCGCGAGTTTAATGATCCTAGCGGTCGTAATTTTCGGCCAGTACGACCGCCAAAGTCAAGCAACTTTAGCAGCCAGGCGCGAATTTAATGAAATCCACCCGCGCCCCCGCGCACCGGCTCAACCGCGGCGCTCCAGCAATAGCTCCAAGTAGCTGCGCCGCTCGCCGTTACGCAATTCGAGGTGCTCGCACAGCGAGGTCAGGCAATCGCGGGCAGCAGCCAGCTCCGCCGGCGTGGCCAATATTTCCAGCTCTACGAACTTGCCCAACCCCTCGACCTCGTCCAGCGACACGCCAACCTCGCGGTCTTGCCAATGCACCGTAAAATGGTGGCGCGTCTTGACCACGTCCAACACCGGCACGAACCCCAGCGCCTCCAACAGGGCGGACGCTTCGGTGGCCGGCTGTTCCCCCTCGGCCAGGGCGATCTCGATCTCGCGGCGGGTTTTCGTGGTGGCGTCGAGCTTGGGTCCCTTGTACGTAATGTAGTTGTCGAGCCCCACGCGCCGCAGCCGCAAGGCTTCGTCGCTAACGGCAAAATCGCGGGCCGGATGGGCAAAATAGCGGTCCACCTGCACGACGGCCTCGTGCCGCACGAGCGGGCCCAGTTGTGCCAGTCGGTGCTCCAATTGGGCCACGTCGGCCACGGCAAATTTCTGTTCGACTTCGAGCTGCATAGGAAGCGGAGATCAGGCGGCCAGGGTGGCAATGCAATAGACTAAACCCAACCAGTTCGGCCGGGCAGCTCTCGATTCTGAAGAACAATGATTCTGAGGAACAATGCGGATGAACGCAACCGACTCGCCCGATTCGCCAACGAACCCGTCCGGCAGCAGCAATCTGTTGTTTTGGATTGTCCTGGCCGTGGCCGCCGCCGGTGTGCTGGCTTATGTGGTCGTCGGCACGGCGCCGGTGCGCCGCACGGTCGCCACGCAGAACCCCGCCATCGGCCGGACGCTGCCTTATTTGCGGTTGCAGGCCCTGAGCGGCGACGCGATTGATGTTTCCGCCGACGATCTGCGGGGCCACGTGACGCTTTTGAATTTTTGGGGCACCTGGTGCGGCCCGTGCATCCAGGAATTCCCCGAGTTGATGGCGCTCGTGCAGTCGCTGGCCGGCCGCGACGAGTTTCGCTTCTATCCGGTTTCCTGCGGCTCGGAAGGAGAGGACGCAGAACTCGCAGAGCTGCAGCGCGCCACGGCCGCCTTTCTGCAGGCGCGCAAATTGGAGCTGCCCGTCTATGCCGATCAGTTCGCCAGCAGCCGCCGCGCGCTGGGCAATTTTCTGGGCCTGCCGCAGTTCGGCTATCCCACTACGGTCCTGCTCGACCAGGATGGCCGGTTGCGGGGCATTTGGATTGGTTACGATGCGCGTTACGTGGGCGAGATGCGCACGTCGATCGACGAGCTGCTGGCTGGATCGAAGGCGCCGCCGGCAGGTTGAAACTCTCAGCCACTTTCCAGCAAGTCGATAAATTCCCGCGCGGCGGCTCCCGGATCAGCCGCGCCGGCAATGGCGCTACTCACCGCCACGCGCGTCGCGCCCGTGGCCAGCACCTGCGGCAGGTTCTCGAGCGTGATCCCGCCGATGGCGAACGCCGGCAAGCGGATCTCCCCGGCCACGCTGCGCACCAGCTCCAGACCAGGAAACTCGGCGAACCCCTTGGTGACCGAAGGAAACGTCGGGCCGACGCCGATATAGTTGGCGCCCTCGAACACGGCCGCCCGCGCCTGTTCCAGCGAGTGCGTGCTCACGCCCACCAGCCCTCGCGGACCCAGAATGCGCCGGGCATCTTTCGCACTCAGCTCCTCCTGGCCCACGTGCGCGCCGTCCGCTCCGGCCAGCACGGCCAGCTCGGGCCGGTCATTCACGATGGCCAAAGTGTGCGTATCGCGCGTCAGCCGGACCAACATTCGCGCCCGATCGACGAGCTCGCGGTCGGCCAGCCGCTTGTCGCGCAGTTGAATCGCCCCCACGCCGGCCGCAACCAGCGACTCCACCAACCGCTGAAACGCCGCGGCCGATTCGCAGCCATCTGCGAGTACGTAAAGCCGGCAGTCAGCTAACCGCTCGAGCGAGTCGCCCGTGAGGACCGCGGCCCGTTCGAGCGTGTAGGTGCGATAACGCAACTGCTCGAGCCGCGGCCCCGCGTCGCCGCCGATCACCTTCGAAAACTCCTCCAGGCTCCGCAGCGCCTGCTGCACGCGTTTGAGGCTCGCCAGGGCGACCTCGACGATGCTTGCCCGGGCCTGCTCGCTGGCGAGCGAAACGTCCGTGCCGACATCCGCCAAGGTGTCCCGCGCGGCACAGCGCTCGGCCGTGGGCAAACTTGCCAAGGAGTGCGTCAGCGCGTGGCGGATCGCCTTGCACTCGGCAGTGAGGTGACGATCGTCGAGCACGAACCGCAGGTAGTCTTCCACCACGCGCAGCCCCTCGCTGGCCCGATTGGCCGCCGCGTCGACGGCCCGCAGCGCCGCCAGCTGATCGTCGCCGCCCGGCGGCTCGGCGAGATGGCGAGTGGCTTCACCGTTCGCTGGCATCGGCAGTTCGTCATCGACAAGCGGCAGCGGCCCAGGCTGATGTCCGCTCAAACGATGCACTTCGGCCTCCAGCAGGTCGAGCTGCAGTCCGCGCTCGCGCAGCCATTGGGCCACTTCGTTCTCGGCGGCCGAGATACCCAACAGCAGATGCTCGGTGGCCAGTGCCAGCGGCCGCGGGTATTCGATCAGCAGCTGCTGCGCGGCCTGCAAACAGGCCATCCATTCGGCCGATGCACGTTCCAGTCGCCCGAGATCCGGCGTCTCGACGGTGGCCAGGTCGGAAAAGCGCTCGCGAGCAGCTTCCAGGTCAATGCCCAGCTGTCCGAGCAAGAGCGCTGCGCGGCACTCGGGTTCGTCCAGCAGGCCCAACAGAACCTCGGGCACTCCCAGCGCGTCATGATGGATGGCCCGGGCCCGGGTCCACGTGGTGGCTGCCAACAAAGCGCGCTGCGCCGCGGGAGTGAATTCGAGGAACATATACCCCATCTTATGGCCCGTCGTGGCGGCTGCGAATGAGTACCTTTCGAGGAAGCAATCGGTTGGGAGCCCGTTGTGACGCGAGGGGCGCACATTGTGTGCGGCGGGTCTCGGCGGGGTGGAACGGGCCAATCGACCCCAACCTGCTGCCCCAATGCCAGCATACGGCGTGTCGTAGGCGAACCTAACCCTAAGCAGCGTATTCAGTTGCCTTGCCCGAACTCGTTTTAGGAGTTAGAATTCCGTGGCGATTTGGCCCAGGGCAACGCTTCGGGGCCCCAATCCGCCAAGGCAAGGAGCCGACCGTTCGATGCGCTGGATGCCCCGCTTGGTGTTGTTTTGGCCCGGGCTGCCGCAACTGTGGCATTCCGGCTTGTGGTCGGGCTTGGTGCTGGCGGCGGGCTTTGCGGTCCTTGTCGATCTCTTGCTCGTGGCCAGTTTTGTGTGGATAGAGCTTCTCAGTCCGCGCGACTTGCGGCTGGGATGGTTGGCGGCCGGCCTCGTGTGGGGCGTGTCCGCAATTCTGTCCCGCGGGTTTCCCCGCCGAGTGCCCAACTCCACAACCGCCGAGCGTATGTTTCGCAGCGCGCTGGCGGAGTATCTGCAAGGGAGCTGGTTCGAGGCGGAAGCGGTGCTGACGCGCTTGTTGCGCATGGCCCCGCGCGATGTGGAAGGGCGGCTGCTGTTGGCAACGCTCCTGCGTCGCACGCGGCGGGCGGACGATGCGCTGGCTCAGCTGGACCGCTTGGAGCGGCAGCGCGACGCGGCCCCTTGGTCGCGGGAGATCGCCGAGGAGCGGCAGCGGATCGCCGAAGGCATTGCCGCGGCGAGCGATGGACCGCAAGTGACAGTGGAAGAGATGGCTGAACAAACATTGGAGAAACAGGCGGCTTGAGGATTTGACACAGGGCACGCGGGCCCCCCCGTTCAACCGTGAGTCGTCCTCAATAGCGCGGCGTCGTCCAAACCAAATACTGAACAAAAGCGTAGTATCAATCGCGGCGCTGAGTCACGGCAGGAGATGTTCCTGAGTGTGCCTCGTCGCCCGTATCCACGGAGAGCACCATGTACGAGCGATTCACCGACCGCGCCCGAAAGGTCATGCAGCTGGCCAACCAGGAGGCCCAGCGCTTCAACCACGAGTACATCGGCACGGAACACGTGCTGTTGGGCCTGATCAAGGAAGGCAGCGGCGTGGCGGCCAACGTGTTGAAGAACCTGGACGTCGATCTGCGCAAGATCCGCCTCGAGGTGGAAAAGCTCGTGCAGAGCGGGCCCGACATGGTCACCATGGGCAAGCTGCCGCAGACGCCCCGGGCCAAGAAAGTCATCGAATACTCGATGGAAGAGGCCCGCAACCTCAATCACAACTACGTCGGCACCGAGCACATTCTGCTGGGCCTGCTGCGCGAGCAGGAAGGCGTGGCCGCGCAGGTGCTGATGAACCTGGGCCTGAAGCTGGAAGAAGTCCGCGAAGAAGTGCTCAATCTGCTGGGCCATGGCCTGGAAGGCGGCGAAGCCGGCGAACGTTCCGGCGGCGAGCGCGGCGGCGCGGCCTCGGAGTCATCGCCCAAGGGGGGCAAGTCCAAGACCCCCGCACTCGACAGTTTCGGCCGCGACCTGACCGAGCTCGCCCGCCAGGGCAAGCTCGACCCGGTGATCGGCCGCGAGAAGGAAATCGAGCGGGCCATTCAGATCTTGAGCCGCCGCACCAAGAACAATCCCGTGCTGTTGGGCGAAGCCGGCGTCGGCAAAACGGCCATCGTTGAAGGTTTTGCGCAGCGCGTGGTCGAGGGCAACGTGCCCGAGCTGTTGACCGACCGCCGCATCGTCGTGCTCGACCTGGCCATGATGGTGGCCGGCACGAAGTATCGCGGCCAGTTCGAAGAGCGCATCAAGGCCGTGATGAACGAAGTGCGCCGCGCCAAGAACACCATCCTGTTCATCGACGAGCTGCACACGTTGGTGGGCGCAGGCGGAGCCGAAGGCGCCATCGACGCCTCGAACGTGCTCAAGCCGGCGCTTGCCCGCGGCGAAATCCAGTGCATCGGCGCCACCACGCTCGACGAGTACCGCAAGTACATCGAGAAGGACAGCGCGCTGGATCGCCGGTTCCAGGTGGTCATGGTCGAGCCTTCGACCAAGGCCGAGACCGTGGAGATTCTCAAGGGCCTGCGCGATCGCTATGAGCAGCATCACCGCGTGCAGATCACCGACGACGCGTTGGCGGCGGCGGTCGAGCTGTCGAGCCGATATATCACCGGCCGTTGCCTGCCGGACAAGGCGATCGACGTGATCGATGAAGCCGGAGCCCGCGTCCGCCTGAAGGCCATGACCCGTCCGCCCGACTTGAAGGAGATCGACGCCGAGGTCGACACCTTGAACAAGGACAAGGAAGAGGCCGTGGCCAATCAGGATTTCGAGCGGGCCGCGGCGCTGCGCGACCAGGCCGATAAGCTGAAGAAGAAAAAGCAGAACATCACCCGCGACTGGCGCGAAAAATCGCGCGAGGCCGACGGGCAGGTCGACGAAGAAGTGATCGCCGAAGTCGTGTCCAAGATGACCGGCATCCCGCTGACCCGCATGACCACCGAAGACAGCATGCGGCTGATGGCGATGGAAGCCGAGCTCCACAAGCGCGTCATCAGCCAGGACGAGGCCATCAGGTCGATCTCCAAGGCCGTGCGCCGCAGCCGCAGCGGATTGAAGGATCCCAAGCGGCCCACCGGCTGCTTCATCTTTGCCGGGCCGACCGGCGTGGGGAAGACGCTGCTGGCCAAGGCCCTGGCCGAGTTCATGTTCGGCGACGATGAAGCGCTGATCCAGATCGACATGAGCGAGTACATGGAAAAGCACAACGTGAGCCGCTTGATCGGCGCTCCGCCGGGCTACGTGGGCTTTGAGGAAGGCGGCCAGCTGACCGAGAAGATTCGCCGCCGACCGTATGCCGTGGTGCTGCTCGACGAAATCGAGAAGGCGCATCCCGACGTGTTCAACATGCTCCTGCAGGTCATGGAAGAAGGTCGCTTGACGGACAGCTTCGGCCGCAATGTCGACTTCCGCAACACGATCTTGATCATGACCACCAATGCCGGTGCAGAAGCGATCAAAAACGAATCCGCCTTCGGCTTCCAGAAGCCGGATGACGACGCGTCGTACGAGAACATGAAGCTGCGCGTGGGCGAGCGGATCGAAAAAGTGTTTCGGCCCGAGTTCTTGAACCGCGTGGACGACGTGATCGTCTTCCGTCACTTGACCATCGACGACTTGAAGGAAGTGGTCGATCTCGAGCTGGGCAAGGTGCGCGAGCGATTGACCGAGCGCGGCCTGAAGCTGCGGCTCAGCGACGAAGCCAAAAAGTTCCTGATCCGCAAGGGCTCGAACACCGACTTTGGTGCTCGGCCGCTGCGGCGATCGATCGAGAACTTCGTCGAAGATCCGCTCTCCGAAGAGCTGCTCAAAGGCGAGTTCCAGGGCAAGGACACCATCGTGGTCGACGTCAAGGAAATCGGCGGCAAGAAGCAGTTGTACTTCAACGGTGTGGTGGGCGATGGCGACGTCGCCGCCGTGGGCGCGGCTGCCGGCGGCGCCGGCGACTCGGGAGAGTCGGAGTCGACAGGCTAACTGCCCGGGGCGCTGTCCCCATTTGCAAATCGTTCACTAAACCGCCGCGCGACGCTCGCCGTCGTGCGGCGGTCTGGTTTGCACTGATTGAGTTGCGCTCGTGCGGTTTCCGGCGCTGCTAGCTCGCTAGCAGTGCTTGCGCGATCGTTCGGCACTGCTGGAAGCCCGCCAGCGGTGCCACCCATTGGGCGTCGCAGCGGCCTGCAGTCGCCCCACAACTCCCCGTCCACTTCGCCGGACCCCAATTGCCGGCGCAACCCGCAAGCTTTCCTCAAGCGGCAACTTTCCCCGCGACGAAGAATCAACAGATAGGCGATCGCGCTGCGCTCGCGCTATGTCTATCGCATTCAACGAGCTCCATCATGGCGGCATCCTCGGGAAAAACGAACCGCGCCTGGGACGGCATCACGGCCACCTTCATCGACGGCATCATCGGCATCGGCGGTGTCGTGGTGGGCTGGATCGTGCTGGTGGGCGACGTGGCGCAGTTCTTCGTGCGCACCCTGACGTGGATCTTCACGCGCTTGCCGCGCCGCGAGACGCTCTTGCCCAATTTCTACCAGATCGGTGTGCTCAGCCTGCCGGTGGTGGCGCTCACCGGGATGTTCATTGGCATGGTGCTCGCCGTGCAAAGCCATTCGCAGTTTCGGGCCATGCACCTGGAAACGCGCTTAGGCGCCGTGATCAATATGTCGCTGGTGCGCGAGCTGGGGCCCGTGCTGGCCGCCACCATGCTGGCAGGCCGCGTGGGCAGTGCCATGGCCGCCGAGCTGGGCACCATGCGCGTCACCGAACAGATCGACGCCTTGTCCAGCATGGGTGCCAATCCCATTCATTTCCTGGTCGTGCCGCGCTTTCTCGCCTGCCTGGTGCTCATTCCCATGCTCACCATCATGGCCGATTTCATGGGTGTGGTGGGCGGCGCCGTCTATTGCATCTACGGCCTGGGCATCGATTCGAATCACTACTGGCAGAACTCGCGCGATTTCATCAGCACGTACGACCTGTTTTCGGGCGTGTTCAAGAGCCTGTTCTTCGGCGCGGCGATTGCACTGGTCAGTTGCTATCGCGGCTTCCACTGCGATCCGGGCGCCGAGGGCGTGGGCCGCGCCGCAACCAGTGCCTTCGTCATTTCGTTTGTCTTGATTCTGGTCCTGGATTTTTTCCTGGGCATTGCCCTGGACAACTTTTACTTTCTGCTGTGGCCTGAGGGCGTGCGGCTTTTGTAGCACGGCGGCGACCTGCTTCGGTGTTCTGGCGACAAACGGCAATGAGTGCGACGAATCGACCCGCTGATCGGTCACAGCCGCGCGACGGCCCGTTGATCGAGCTGCGCGGCGTGGACATTTTGTTCGGCCGGCACCCCGTGCTGCGCGCGGTCGACTTGTCCATCCCGCGCGGGCAGACCTTGGCCATCATCGGCGAGAGTGGTTGCGGCAAAACGGTCATGCTCAAAACGATCATCGGACTCATCTCGCCGACGCGGGGCGAAGTCTATTTCGACGGCCAGAACCTGGCCAGGCTCAGCGAACAACAGCTCACTCACGAACGCACGCGGTTCGGCTTCGTGTTTCAAGGGGCCGCGCTCTTCGACAGCATGACCGTGGGCCAGAACATCGGCTTTCCCTTGCGCGAGCACACGAATACCGGCGAAGAGCAGATCCGCGAAACCATCGCCTCGCGACTGGCCGAAGTCGGCCTGCCCGAAAGCATCATCTCCAAGAAGCCTGCGGAGCTGTCCGGCGGCATGCGCAAGCGCGTGGGCCTGGCCCGGGCGCTCGCCCTCAATCCCGAGGTGATGCTCTACGACGAGCCCACGACCGGCCTCGACCCGATCATGAGCGACGTGATCAACGAGCTGATTCTGCGGACCCGCGAGCAACATCCCGTGACCAGCGTCGTGGTGACGCACGACATGCGCACCGCGCACAAAGTGGCCGACCGCATTCTGATGCTCTACCCGCTCACGCGGCTGGCGGCCGATGAATCGCAGATCGTCTATGACGGGCCGGCCGACTCGATCGACGACTTTGGCGATCCGCGGGTCACGCAGTTCATTCACGGCGAGGCCGGCGAACGCCTGATGGAAATGAGAAAGATGGCCGATCTGGGGACAGGAACCGACCTTTGATGCGCGTGCACGGCAGCAATCCGCGCTGATACAGGAATCGTGAAGTCATGGACGAACGAGTGGTCAAATTCCGCGTCGGAGTCATGGTGATCTCCACCTTGCTCCTGGCCGGAATTCTGGTGGTGCTGTTTAGCGATGCGGGCTCCATCGTCCGCGGCCGCTACAGCCTCATCATCCACTTTGCCGAAGCTCCCGGCGTGAACGAAGGCACGCCCGTGCGCAAAAGCGGCATCCTGATCGGCCGGGTGACAAAGGTTGACTTTGCGGAGCAGGGGGGCGTCAACGTCACGGTCGAAATCGACGACGACGTAAAGCTCTACAGCAATGAAGTGCCGCAAGTGACCGGATCGCTGCTGGGCGGCGACGTGGTGATTCAGTTCATCAAGCGGGCCCGCGCGCCCACGGTGGTCGCACCGCCCGCAACGCAAAACCCTGCGCCGCAAAACCCGTCCGCAGCGTCGGACGGTTCGAGCACGCCCGCCGTCCCGGAAACGAAGACGGGCGCCGGTCAGCCAACGCCTGAAAAAACCGTGCCGCCGCCGGCGGATGCCGCTGGCAAGCAATTGCAGCCGGGAGACTGGATCGAGGGCACCGTAGCGCCTAGCCCGGTGCAGGTGATCACGAATCTACAAGACAACCTGGGCGTCGCGGTCGACTCGTTGTCGAGCGCCGGCGCTGAGGTCAGCAAGGTGGCCGCCTCGATCAACAAGCTGCTCGAGGGCAATGAAGGCCAAATCAACGAGATCATCGCCAATACCGACGTGACGCTGAAAGCGTTTCAGCGGGCATTGGCCAATGTGGAAGACGTGATTGGCGACCCAAAGGTCCGCGCGAACATGCGGCAAGCGATCGACGAATTGCCGCAGTTGCTCTCCGACACCCGCGGCACGATGAATAGCATGCGCACCACGGTGGAGTCGGTGGACCGCAACATGCGGAATCTGGAAGGTCTCACCGCGCCCCTGGGCGAACGGGGCGGGCAGATCGTCGATCGCATCGATCGCACCGTCGCTCGCGCCGACGAGCTGTTGGCCGAATTGTCGGACTTTGGCAAGAAGCTCAACAGCGGCGAGGGCTCGTTGGGCAAGATCATGCGCGATCCCGACTTGTACCAGAACTTGAACAAGGCGGCCCAGAATATCCAACAGCTCACTTGCCAGTTGCGCCCGGTCGTGGCCGACGCGCGAGTGTTTGCCGACAAGATTGCCCGACACCCGGAGCTGCTGGGTGTCCGCGGCGCGATCCAGCGCAGCCCCGGCACGAAGTAGTGCGCATGCCCCGCGTCAATTGAATGGGCTACCCGGCCGCGAAACCGGCGGCGGCGAGGCGGGCAATCCAGGCCGCGCTTGCGGCGGCCCTGCGGGGCCAAGCCCGCCAGGCGCGCCAAACGGCATGCCGCCTGGCGGCGGCAACGGCGACTGCGGTGCCGGCGCGCCGTGACGCAGGTTTTCCGCCCGCTCGTATAATTGCTGGCCCGGCACGATCATCTGCGGCTGCAGCTGATACTCCACCACGCGCTCGTCGCGAATCTCTCCCGGCACCACGTTCTCCGAGACGAAGTCCAGCCCCGGATACTGGTACCACGGCGTCGGGATCGGCTGCAGCACCGACAGCGTTTCGTAGCCGCTTTTGACCAGCCGGATCTTGCGCGTGCCGTAGTAAATAAAATCGGTCGACACCGGTGTGGTGCCCACCTGGTAGTCGTCAACGTAGACCAGCGCCCCCGGCGGATTGCTGCGGATCGTCAGCCGTCGCTGCACGCATCCCATGGCGGCGCAGCTGAGCACGACGAGCAACAGGGCAATGCTCGGTCGACGATGCCGCGCAAGGCGGCCAGGCGTACGTGGCGTCAGGACGTTGATCATGAGAAGTGCGAGCTTCGCCGCGAGCGGCGCAAGGCGATCACAAGCGGTCCGAACGGACCGAGGGCCGAGAAGTATAGTTGTCCCGCCCCAGGGTCGCTAGGCGGATTCGCGGCCGGGCAATCAACCTGCGAGCACCGGCGACCAACGGCACCCACGTCCGCGCTTGGGGCGCCATGCCGCCAGCCTGGGAAGACTGGCGAGGGTGCGTTCCCGCCGGGCTCTATTCGCTTGTTTTGCACGGGGTTACAATGGGTTGTTTAGGAGAGCGAACTACTCATATGACTTCATTGTCGCGGCAGCAGCGGCGTGTCGCGCCAGAGCATGCGATTTGGCGCTGCTTGCGACCGCCAGGCTAGCTGACTGCACTTTCGTCCCGCTTGCACAGACGGTGCATAAGGCATCCATCGCGTCCATCCGAAGTAACCGACATGGCCGAATCACCTGGCGCTGGACGTAGCGTGCTCGAGCACGCGGCTCTGTCGGACGTCGGCCTGCGGCGCGCCAACAATCAGGATAGTTTCGCCTTGGCCTTGGCCGGCGACGAGGCCGAGTGGCGTCGGCGCGGCCACTTGTTCATGGTGGCCGACGGCATGGGCGCGCACGCCGCCGGCGAGCTGGCCAGCAAGATGGCCTGCGAGAGCGTGCCGCACACCTATCGCAAGTCGCCCGAGCGCTCGCCGGCCGATGCACTGCGTTTGGCAATCGTCGCGGCCAACGCCAACATTCACGAGCGTGGTCAGGCCAACGCCGAGTTTCAGGGCATGGGCACCACCAGCAGCGTGCTCGTGCTGTTGCCCCGCGCGGCGATCGTGGCACACGTGGGCGACAGCCGGGTGTATCGCCTGCGCGACGGCCACCTTGATCAGCTCACCTTCGATCACAGTCTGGTCTGGGAGATGATGGCCGCCGGCCAAATGCCGCGCGGCGAAGTGGCGAACTTCATTCCCAAGAACATTATCACCCGTTCGCTCGGCCCGCGCCCCGACGTGCAAATTGACCTGGAAGGCCCGTATCCGCTGGCCGCCGGCGACACATTTCTGTTGTGCAGCGACGGCTTGAGCGGGCAAGTCAAGGACGAAGAGATTGGCGCCATCCTGGCGGCATTGTCGCCGGCCGAAGCGGTGCGCGCCTTGGTCGACATGGCTAACATGCGCGGCGGGCCGGACAACGTCACCGCGATTGTTGTACGGGTCACGCACGTGCCGCCGGATGAGCCCGCCCCGGTCGATACCAGCACGACCGTGAGTAGTTCGGGCACGCCGCTGGTGCAGTTTCTGTGGGTGGTGATGACCTTAGGATTGCTCGTGGCCGTGGCCCTGGCGCTCACGGGGAACCTGGCAGCCGCCTTGGCCAGCGGGCTGGTGGCGGCCGCGGCGGCCGTGGGCGCGCTCATGTCCAATCTCATGCACGCACAACCGGCAGCCACTGCGAATCTCGCTGGACCGTATGGCCACGGCCCCCATGCCACGCACAGCGGCATTCCCGACGCACAGCGCGTGGCCGCGCTTTCACAAATGGCGCAGCAGCTGCGCGAGGCCGCCAAGGATGAGCACTGGACGCTCGACTGGTCGCGGTTCAACGAGTTTGGCGAGCAGGCGCGGGCCGCTCAGGCCGGCGGCGATTTCACGCAAGCCGTGCGCCAGTACGCGCTGGCCATCAGCTTCATGCTCAGCGAGATCCGTCGTCAGCCCTCGCGTAAAGATCATCGCGATAGCTCGGTGCTCGATCTGTAAGCGCGGCCGCCTGGTCCGCGGGCTGATCGAGCAACCCCCTGCCCACGGGCCGCGCCGGCAACCTGCGGAAATCTTGCACGCCGGCCACCAGCATTTCGCGCGCAGCCTGCTCGCGCCGCCGGCTCAGCGCCAGCGTGCTGCACATCACGGCATACCATAACGAAATGCCCAGGCCCAGCAGGCCGACTCGGCCAATCACGTCGACTGCCAGGTAGTGCGCCACGGAAAGTGCCGCCGGAATGGCCACGGCGGCCAGAGTCCAGCGCGGTCGCGCTCGTTCGGCCAGCCAGGCCCCGCTATACATCACAGCCGGCGCCAAGAGCACGTAGTAGTGGCCGCGCGAAATCGGCGAGAGAATCAAGGTGGCGACACAAGCCAGGCCAACCGCGGCCGCCATTCCCATCCAGTCGCGATTCCAGGCTACGCGGCACGTGGCCCAAACTAACAGGCCTGCGGCCAGGATGCGCGCCAACGCAATCGCCACGGCAACGCTGGGCGCGTCCATCACGAACGTGTGGCCTTGCATGCGCTCTGCCCGTGGATCGAAGTCGTTCGCTCCGCCGGCAAATACATGGTGGGCCCAATTGCCAAACCGCTCCACCGCATTGCTCAAACTTTGATTCCGGGGCGAAGCCGAATCGCCGGCAAACTCGTCGCTCGAGCTGTGTTCCACATTGATCGCCACCGAGTGCCACCAGGTGCTCAAGTGGTTCAGGTTCGTGCTCCAGCCGACAAAGGCCGCCGGCAGCAGCACCAGCCACAGCACCAGGCCGCAGAGTACGCCGCCGGCCAGGGCATTTGCGCGCCCGAACGCTGCACGCCGCTCCGCTGAGCGCCAAGCGGCGATCAAACTCGCCGCCACCAACATGCCCACCGGCACCAGCGGTGTCACTTTCAACACGATCGGCAGGGCCAGCACGGCGCCCGCCAGGCATGATTGCAGCCACGAGCGACTGCCCACGCACAGCCGAAAACCCAGCAGCAACAAGTACAACTTGGCCACGCCCACTTGTCCGCGTTGCAGGCAGTTCAAGGCTGGCAGAGCCGCGGCCACCACCGAGGCCCAACCCACGGCCAGTGGCACCGGCCCGAAAACGACGTTCTGTTGTCGCGCGGGCGCTAAAATCCGCGCGATGCGGACGCTTTCGGCATAACAGCCATAGAGCATGGCCACCGACACGGCGAACCAGATGAGCACCTGCGTGCGCGTGTCGAGCGCGTCGAGCGGCGCGACGAGCATGGCAAACGGCGGCGGATACAAATATCCCCAGCCGCGCGGATTGGTAACCTCATACGGCGCGCGACCGTCGAAGAACGCCGCGCCCGCCTCGGTGTAGACCGTGAAATCAGTTTTGTGGATCCCCTGATTGTTGGGATCTACCGTGCCGCGCAGCCGCACGTCAAACCAACCCCAGACGGCAAACGCGATCGCCAGCAGACCGAAGATCTTCAGCCGCTCCGGCCAGCCGTGGGGATGCCACCAGCCGTAGCGCGCTCGAGCGTGAGAGGGCAGAATCGTCATGGCGTCCGCGCGGATCCTGGGCAGGGAAGAGCCAACACGGCAGCGCGTTGCCAAAGCGCCGTGCAGCCCGCAAGCTGGCGCCCGGTGGGGCAGGGGGGGATCGTGGCAGAACGCTATCGCCGATGGCGATTTAGGTCAAGGTCGAGTCGCGCTCAGGCGGCCCGCTGCGTGCACATTTTTCCAATCCGCCCAGCGTGGCCGGCACGTCTTGCCGCCGGTTGCCACTCGATGCTAGACTTCCCGCCCCGCCGGCGCGCCAGCGGCCGCATTTGAGTGCCCACTCGGCCGCGACACGCCCTGCGCCCGCGACAAGGAGGTCGCCCGTTGCTCTCTCAGTGGCCTATTCGTGTCAAGGTGCTCATCGGCATCGGCTTGTTGCTGGTGATCGTGGCCACGCTGTCGGTCAGCGGCTTTCGCGGCGTGTATGCCTATCGCAGTGCCGTGCGCGGCTTTCGTGGCCGTGCCGAGGAGCTGCCGCTGGCCAAGTCGCTCAGCGGCCAGATCAGCAGCCTGCGGGTGATCGTGGCCGAAGCGCGCGGAGCACATACCATGCTGGCCGCCGGACCCGCGCCCGCCGCGGCGCTGCCGAACGCTGGCGCCGCCCTCGATCACGTCCAGCTGGAAGGCCGCTTCGCCAAGCTCAACGAGGCCGTCGCCCAGACGCTTGCGCAGTACCGCCATCAACTGCAGCGCAACCAGGCGGAAGACTCGCTCATCAACGACAACCACGCCGAGTGGGAAACCGTCCATCGCATCGACGCGGCGCTTGAGCGCATCGCGGAATCGAGCGGGTCGCCCGGCTGGATTCAAAACACAGCGCGACTCGAAGCCACGCATGCCGAGTTGGAGCGGCTCGAGGCGCTCGTCATGGAGCTGCCCAGCTACCTGCATCGCCGGCTGTACGATTTCGCCGGCGAAGTCCGCGTGCAATACCGAGCGCTCATCATTCTGACTTGGATCACGATGATCCTGGGCATGCTGCTCCTGGGCCTGTTCTTGCAATTGTTTTACGCCTGGGTGTTCCAGCCGCTGGGCGTGTTGATCGAAGGCTCGCGGCGCGTGGCGGCCGGCGAGTTCGGCTATCGCATCGCGCTGGACACGCACGACGAAATGTCGGAGCTGGCCGACGCCATGAACCAGATGACGGCCCGCTTCGAGGCCATTCGCGACGACCTGGACCGCCAGGTGCGCGAGCGCACCAAGCAAGTGGTCCGCAGCGAACAGCTGGCCAGCGTCGGCTTCCTGGCGGCCGGCGTGGCCCACGAAATCAATAACCCGCTGGCTTCCATTGCGCTGTGTGCCGAGTCGCTGGAAAGCCGCCTCCACGATTCGCTCGACGCCTTGCCGGAGATGTCGCGCGACGACGGCGAGGTGGTGCGCAACTATCTGCGGATGATTCAGAACGAGGCCTTCCGCTGCAAAGGCATCACCGAGCGGCTGCTCGATTTCTCGCGCACCGGCGACGTTGCCCGGCAGGCGACGGATCTGGCGGAGCTGGTGCGCGGCGTGATCGCCGTGGTGGGTCACCTCGGCCGCTATCAGGAAAAGCAGATCGAGCTGGTTGCGGCCGAGCCGGCGATCGCTCCGGTCAACGCCCAGGAAATGAAACAGGTCGTGCTCAATCTCATTACCAACGCGCTCGACAGCATGTCGGCCGGCGGGCGGCTGGTCATCGAGCTGCGGCAGCGCGACGGAGAGGCAGAAATGCTCTTCACCGACGATGGCTGCGGCATGACCGACGAAGTGCTCAAGCATCTGTTCGAACCGTTCTTCACCCGGCGGCGCAACGGGCAAGGCACCGGACTGGGGCTCTCCATCACGTATCGCATCATCTCGGATCACGGCGGCCACATCGACGTCCACAGCGATGGGCCGGGCAAGGGATCGCAATTCCGCGTCTCGCTGCCTCTGACCGAGAAGCAAAAGGAGCCGGAACATCGCTACCAAGCCGCCTAATCGCCTGAAGCTGCTCTTTGCCGACGACGAGAAGTCGCTGCAGGAGTTGATGAGCCTCGAGCTGCCGCGCATGGGGCACGAAGTGACCGTTTGTCCCGACGGACTGACGGCCGTCGCCGCGCTGGAACGCAATTCGTACGACTGCATCCTCGTCGATCTCGACATGCCCGGCTTTTCGGGCATCGAGGTGATTGCCAAGGCCAAGGAGCTCTCGCCGCAGACCGACGCCGTGGTGCTCACCGGCAAGTCGTCGCTGGAAACCGCCATCGCCGCGCTGCGTCACGGGGCGTTCGACTATCTCACCAAACCCTGCAAGCTGGTCGAGCTGCAGGCGCTGCTCAAGCGCGTGGCCGAGAAACGGCAACTCACCAACAAATACCTCGCCATCAAGCGCCAGCTCGAGCGCGTGGAAGGGAAGAGCCAGTTGATCGGCGACAGCCAGGCCATGGAGCACGTGCGGACGCTCATTGCCAAGGTCGCCCCCACGAACTCCACCGCGCTGGTGCTGGGCGAGACCGGCACCGGCAAGGAGCTGGTGGCCCGGGCCCTGCACGACCAGAGTCTGCGCGCCGAGATGCCGTTCGTGGCCATCAACTGCGGGGCGCTGCCGGAAAGCCTGATCGAAAGCGAACTGTTCGGGCATCGCCGCGGGAGCTTCACCGGGGCGGACGAGCATCGCGTGGGCCTGTTCGAGGTGGCCAACGGCGGCACGCTATTTCTCGACGAAATTGGCGAGCTGCCCAAGGCCATGCAGGCCAAGCTGCTGCGGTTTCTTGAAAGCGGCGAGATTCGCCGCGTCGGCGAGAACGAATCGTTCACCGTCGACGTGCGCGTGGTCTGCGCCACGCACCGGCACTTGGAGCAGATGGTCGACGAAGGCGACTTTCGCGAAGACCTGATGTTCCGCATCAACACCTTCGAGATCCAACTGCCGCCGCTACGCGAACGGCTGGAAGATATTGCGCAACTCGCCTCGCACCTGATGCGGCGCTTTCGGCCCGGCGCGCGGCCGCAGGACGATCTGTTTACGCCGCAGGCGCTGCGACTGCTGGCCGATCACGTGTGGCCGGGCAACGTGCGCGAACTGGCCAACGTGATCGAACACGCGGCGATCCTCTGCCCGAGCGGGCCCATCGACGTGGGCGATTTGCCCAGCAAGTTCGAGTCGCGCCGGCTGCGTGCCGCCGCGGCGCAACCGCCGGCCGGTTCCACGATCAAGGCCGCGCCGCCCGGCGCGCACACGCTGCGCGAGATCGAAATGCAGGTGATCTATCAGACGCTTGAGCGGCTGAGTGGCAATAAGCCCAAGGCGGCCGAAGAACTCGGCATCAGCCTGAAGACGCTCTACAACAAGCTCAACCAGGCCGCCAGCGGCTCACTGGAACGCTCGGCGTAAGGTAGCTGAATTCGCCAGAATTCAGCCGAGCATACCGGCTCGGCAGGAGCCTCGCCCGCCCGGCAAACCTCCCAATCCCTAGCCCCTATTCCCTACTCCACCTTCCGCACCACGCCCACGACCACGCCCAATATCTTGGCCTGCTTGACGTAGATCGGCTTCATGGTGGCGTTGGCCGGCTCCAGGCGAATGCGATTCTTCTCCAGGTAGAATCGCTTCAGCGTGGCCTCGCCCTCTTCAGTCTGCACCACCGCAATCTGCCCGTCGCGTGCCGTGCGCTGCTTGCGCACGATCACGTAGTCGCCATCGGCAATCTGGGCGTCGATCATCGAGTCGCCGCTCACCCGCAGGGCAAACTGGTTCTTGTTCTTCTGGTGGAACAGGGCGTCCAGGTCGAGCCGCTCGTCCTGCTCGATCGCTTCGTGCATCACGCCGGCGGCAATCCGCCCGGCCAGCGGCATGCCGCGCTCCTCGATCGGCTCCATAGCCAATTGAATGGCCCGCGACATGTTGGGCTCGCGCGTGATCAGCCCTTTCTTTTCCAGAGCTTTCAGGTGGCACATCACGCCGTTGGGCGAGCTGATTTTGAATTCATCGCCAATTTCGCGAACCGTCGGCCCATAGCCACGGTTGCGAATCTTGTCGCGAACGAATTCATAGACTTCTTGTTGTCGTTCCGTCAGTTGGTCAAATAGGGACATGCCACGGCGTCCTGTAGAGGGAGGAAAAATGGGCTGGGGATCGGGCCAGCCGCCATCGTAATATACGCCTGTACATGGTGCAATAGCGGATGTACAGGTCATCGGTTATTCCCCGCCCGCGGCACCATCCATAGTGGCCACAAACGCACGGCTGCTGGCAAACTTGACGCTGCCGGCGAGCCCCGCGGACAATGAGCCGCAAGCGTGTTGGTCCCGTCGGGCTGGTCTGCGCCCTGCGCAGGAGCGTCCCGGCAATCACCCCACATTCCACCTGGTTTCATCATGCCACGCCAGCAAACCCTGACCGTATTCTGCCTATTGGGCCTTCTGCTCATGGGCTCCGCCGCCGTCGCGCCGGCCGATGAGGCCGCCGCCACCAAGGACGCCAAGAGCGATGCTGCCAAGAGCGAGGCCGACGCGGCCAAGACCGACGCGGCCAAGTCCGACGAGACCAAGACCGACGCGGCCAAGTCCGACGCGACCAAGCAGGCCGTCAAAAAAGTCGCGCTGGCCACTATTGCGGTGCAGCACGACTATCCCGAGGGCGCCTCTGGGAATCCGTTTTTGGGCGGCATGAGCCCCTCGCTCCGCGAGCTCATCGGCCGGCTCGACGCGGCGGCCAAGGACGACAAAATTCAGGGCGTGGTGCTGCGGCTGCGCGAACCGCAGATCGGCCTGGGCAAGGCCGACGAAGTTCGGGCCGCCATCGCCCGCGTGCGCAAAAGCGGCAAGCGCGTCTACGCCGATCTGCAGTCGGCCGTCAGCCTGCGCGACTATCTCGTGGCCGCGGCCTGCGATCAGATCATCATGCCCGAGAGTGGCTCGCTGACGATCACCGGCGTCGAAGCCGAGGTGATGTTCTTCAAAGGGCTGTTCGACAAGCTGGGCATCGCGGCTGACTTTGTGCAGATCGGCGATTTCAAGGGCGCCTCCGAGCCCTTCACGCGCACCAGCATGAGCCCCGAGTTCCGCAAGCAGTACGAAGCGGTCATCGAGGACTTTTACCAGCACATTGCCGAATCGATCGCCCAGGATCGCAAGCTCGACGTGGAGCAGGTGAAGAAGCTGATCGACGAAGGGCTGTTCACGGCCGCAGGGGCCCGCGCAGCCAGGCTGATCGACCGCGTGGCCTACGAAGATCAATGGAACGACGAGTTGAAGAAGGAATATAGCGCCGAAGAAATCGCCTGGAAGCGCGGCTACGGCCGCGAGCAATCCGGCGCCGAGCTGGGCGGCATGGCCGGCATGATGAAGTTCATGGAAATGTTGATGGGCGGCGACGCCAAGGCCCGCTCGAGCTCGAACGACAAGATCGCCGTGGTCTACATCGTCGGCCCGATCATGACCGGCGAAAGCGCCATGAGCTTCTTCGGCGGCTCCACCGTCGGCGGCGACACCATCGTGCAGGCCATGCGCCAGGCGGAGAACGACGCCAAGGTGAAGGCCATCGTGCTGCGCGTGGACAGCCCTGGCGGATCGGCCCTGGCCAGCGATCTCATCTGGCGCGAAGTCACCAACTCCAAGAAGCCGGTCATCGTCAGCATGGGCGACATCGCGGCCAGCGGCGGCTACTACGTGTCGATGGGCGCCGACAAGATTTTCGTCGAGCCCGGCACGCTCACCGGCTCCATCGGCGTCGTCGGCGGCAAGCTGGCTTTGCACGGGCTGTTCGATTGGATCGGCATCAGCACCGAGACGATTAGCCGCGGCAAAAATAGCGGCACTTTTTCCATGAACGATGGCTTTACCGAGAGCCAGCGCGAAGCTGTGAAGCGGTTGATGCTCGATATCTACAAGCAGTTCACCAGCAAGGCCGCCGAGGGCCGCAAAATGGAGCTGGCCAAGCTCGAGTCGTTGGCCGCCGGCCGGCTCTTCAGCGGGCGCATGGCCGTGGCCAACGGCCTGGCCGACAAGCTGGGCACGCTCGACGACGCCGTGGCCGAAGCCAAGAACATGGCCGGCATCAGCGGCGACAAGAAGACCGACCTGTTGATCCTGCCCAAGCCCAAGAACATTTTTGAGCAGCTCTTCGGCGGCTCGGCGGCCGAGACCGAAGTGCGGGCCATCGCCCCCGAGCTGATCGACGCGGCTCGCAGCGCCGCCACCCTGCGCCGCCTGTTCACCGAACCGGCGATCACCATCATGCCCTACGTGGTGAAAATCAAGTAGGGGCGAGGCTCCGGGTGGCACTGGCGTCCCGCCAGTGCTGAATCCAGAGTTGGCAAGTAGTGTGGCACTGGCGTTTCGCCAGTGCTCAATTACCAGGTCGGTACTGCGCCACGCCATGACGAGGATCAAACACAAGCGCGTCAAACATTACCATGAGCCCGGCGACGTTCATGAGTTGACGTTTTCGTGTTTTCAGGGCCGAACTTTATTGCGCAACGATCGATGGTGCGAATATCTTGCTCGCAGCATTGACGCCGCGGGTCAACAATTCTTGTTTCAGGTCGTCGCGTTCGCTTTCATGCCCAACCATGTGCATCTGTTGGTCAATGCCCGCACGAAGGATCCCGAGGTGAGCCGATTCCTGGCTGCGGTCAAGCGCCCATGCTCGGTGCAAGCCAAGACGGACTTGCAAAACGCTGGAAGCCCGCTCCTCAAGCAACTCACCGTGCAGGAGCGGCCCGGCAAGGCCGTGTTCCGGTTTTGGCAGGAGGGACCGGGCTACGATCGTAACTTGCAGGGCGAAACGAGTGTTATGCGGGCGATCGACTACATTCACTTGAATCCGGTGAGGAAAGACTTGTGTGAGTCAGCAGCCGAATGGTTTTGGTCGAGCGCCCGCTTCTATCTGAGCGACGCTTGCGAGCAGAGTCCACGGCTTCCGAGGGTGACACCGTTGCCGGCGGACTTCTTTGCGTGCGGTTGAACCAATCACTGGCGAGACGCCAGTGCCACCCGGCCGCCACCCTGCGCCGGCGGTTCGCCGAACCGGCGATCACCATCATGCCCTACGTGGTGAAAATCAAGTAGGGGCGAGGGAATAGGGAAAGCCCTCTGCTACAGCGCTTGCCCGCGCCACCGCACGAAGCCTTCGAGCGCAAAATACTCCGGCAGGCCGAGCTGGTTGTAGAGCGCCGCCGTGTTGCGGTTGCGGTCTTCGGCCCGCTGCCAGAACTCGCGCGGGTCGTCCGGTCCGGGAAACAGCGCCGAGTCCTTCTGCGACTCGTGCCGAAAGATGGCCGCCCGCTTTAGTTCCAGATCGCGCGGACTCAAGGGCACGGCGATCTCGATCTCGTGCGGCGCCCATTCCTGCCACGCGCCCCGATAGAGCAGCACTTCCGGCCGGCGCCCTCCGTCGCGCTCGATTTCCTGAATCGCCCGAAAGATGGCCTGCGCACACACGCGGTGCGTGCCGTGCGGGTCGGACAGGTCGCCCGCCACATAAACCTGCGCGGGCTGAATGGTTTCGATGAGCCGCCGCACGATGGCGATGTCTTCGTCCGTGAGCGGCTTCTTGGCGATCGTGCCCGTGCGATAAAACGGCAGATCGAGGAAGTGCAGGTTCTGTTCGCGGCAGCCGGCCACGATGGCGCCGGCCTTGGCCTCGCTCCACCGAATGAGCGACTTGATGGCCAACACTTCGTCGCTGTCGGAGTCGCCGGGGCCCTTGCTCGCCAAGGCCTTGGCCACGCGCTGTTCCAGCTCGTGCGAGCGGGTCGAGTCGATGCCGAAGGTGCGATTGAACTCGGTGACCAGGTCGGCCACTTGCCGGGCGTCGTGATCGAACACCGCGATATTGCCGCTGGTCATGTAGGCCACGTGCACTTCGTGTCGATCTTCCACCAGCCGGATCAGCGTGCCGCCCATGCTGATCACGTCGTCGTCCGGGTGCGGGCTGAAGCAGATTACTGGCTGCGATTCACGCCCGGCCGGGTGATACTCGATCGTGTCCATCATCCAGCGAAACACGCGGTGCGCCGCGCTCTGCGCCGGGCCGTGGTGCCGCAGCAGCTGGTGCAGGTTGTGCGCGCGAAAATCGTCGTCGTCGAGCTTCAAGAGGGCCTTGCCGGTCTTCTCGCTGAGCCACAAGATGGCCCGCTTGATCAGGGCGTCGTTCCACTCGATCTTGCCCAACAGCCAGGGCGTGGTGACGGCCGTGAGCTTGCTGGCCGCGGCCGTGTCGAGCAAGAGCGTGGCATTGGCGTGTTCGCGCAGGTAGCAGGCCGGCACGCGCGGCGTGGGCGGGCCCTCGGCCGTTTCGCGAATGATGCCCGCCTTATGCTCGCCCAGGGCAATCAGCACGATCCGCCGGGCGTCAAAAATCGTGCCCAGGCCCATCGTGATGGCCTGCGTGGGCACGTTCTCTTCGCTGAAGAAATCGCTGGCCGCGTCGCGCCGCGTGACCGGATCGAGCGTGCACACCCGCGTGCGGCTGTTGGTGGCGCTGAACGGCTCGTTGAAGCCGATGTGCCCGTTGCGGCCAATGCCCAACAGTTGAATGTCAATGCCGCCGGCCGCGCGAATGGCCGCCTCGTACGCCCGGCAGTGCTCTTCCAAGCGATCGGGCGGCGTCAGCCCGTCGGGAATGTGAATGTTTTCCGCCGGGATGTTGATGTCCTTGAACAGGTGCTCGTGCATCCAGCGGCGATAGCTCTGCAGCCTCTTCGGGCCCAGGCCCAGGTACTCGTCGAGATTGAACGTGACCACGCGCGAGAAGTCGAGCCCTTCCTCGCGGTGCAGCCGCGCCAACTCGCGATAGATGCCCACGGGCGTGCTGCCGGTGGGCAACCCCAGCACGGCATTCTGACCGTGCGCGGCCCGCTCGCGGATCACGCCAGCGATCATGGCGGCCACGTGCCGGGCCAGTTGCTCGTGCGAATCGAAGACGTAGCAGGGCAGGGCCGTGCCGGCCAGCGGGCCCAGCGGAGGCGCGTCGATCATCGGGGCAGCGGGGACAGACAGTGACGTATCAGACGGTGACGATGGTTCGCGTTGCATCGAACCAGTCAGTATAGCAGGCCTGCCGCGCGGTGTTCAGCCCCCGGCTTCGACGGTGAGGTTCGCGCATTGCCAAACCGATGTAGCCGGCACACTCCGTAGTCGAAACCGCGGCCCATCGGGCTGCTCCAGGGATCTCCCCCTACTTCCTCTCCCTCTCCCTCGACGGGAGAGGGTCGGGGTGAGGGTGAGAAGCTCGTAACCGCCCTGGGAGGACGAGGCTCCCGCCGAGCCGTTCGGGTGTCTGCCCGCTTTATTCAACCACGACGTCACGACGACACGACGTACGGAGAGTTACACACCAACCCGAAGCGCGAGCGAGGGTTTGTCGTCGCCGGCGGCTCGCCGTGCGGACACGCCTCGCCGATCAATCGATCGACGGCGCCGTATCCTCGCCGCCGGCCGACGTCAACAAACAGCGCAAGAGATCCTTCGAGATGTCGTCGTGCAAAAAATAGACCGCACCGTCAAAGAACAAACAATTCGCTCCATCGTGGTGCCGGCTCGACATTCAAAGCTTCGCCAGCGGCGGATTGACTCCCTGTGCCGCCTGCGTAAACGTCAAATCGCGGGGCTCCATCCAGTTGATGCCCGACTCGGCGATCTCGACGAGCGCGATGGTGCTCGATAACCCGTCGGTGAAGTCACCGATATTGCGCGCCTCCGATCCGGGCCAACCGGCTTCCGGCCCAACGACGGCCGTGTAGCTCGTCTCGCCAACCGGCGCTGTCGAACTCGGGCAGCGATATACCTGCGGAATCATCCCTGCCAGCGTGCGATTGTTCGGCCCATCCCACGGCTCATCGAATCGGTATTGCTGATAGAGTGCCCTGGAAGCTGCATCCCCAAAGTAGGGCAACAAGATCACGCGCCAACTGTGCATCGGTTTGCCATCGGCATCGGCAAAGTACGCCGGTGGAAAGCACTTGTCCGTGGCGTGGTAGTTGTGCAAGGCGATGCCGACTTGCTTGAGAAGGCCAGTGCACTTGGCGCGGCGCGCTACCTCCTGTTGCGACCGCACAAATACACCGCCCAGGGCGAAAAACACACCAACAACCGCAGTCAATACGAACAACTCCCGCAGCGAGTATCGTGGTCCATCCTCGTTCTGTTTCGCGCTCTCGGCCATGGTCCGCGCTCACTCGACGTGTTCCACTTCCTCGTTCGTCCGGACCACTTCGCCGCCCGTGGCGGTCAATAGCCCGCGCAGCTCTTTCTGCGACGTCTCCTCAGACAAGAAGGTGACCCTGACATCGCACCACAGCACGTTTACTCCGAGCGGATGATGGCTGGAGATATTGGGTGGGGGACGACCCGAGTTGATGCCCTGCATAGCCTCTGCCAGCGTCAGGTCGCGCGGCTCCATCCAGTGAATGCCTGAACCGGAGGACTCGACCAGCAAAACCGTCTGCGCCGTGCCGTCGGCCCTGAATACTTCCGCGACACTCTTGGCGGTCGCGCCCGGCCACACAGTGCTGGGATCGACGACGGCCAGGTAACTCGTCTCGTCGCTTGCCGAGTCATCTGACGGGCAGTGGAAGATCGAGGCGTCGAATCGCTCGGCCAATTGCCGATTATGCGGGCTGTCCCAGGGCTCGTCGAACTTGTATTGCTCGTAAAGCGCGTCGAGATTCGGATCGCCAAAAAACGGCAGCACCAGCACGCGCCAACTGTGCATCGGCTTGCCGTCGGCGCCGGCGACATATGCCGGCGGAAAACTCTGATACTTGTCGTTGTACGTCGCCAGCGCCATACCGATTTGCCGCAGTTGGTTGGTGCACGTCGCCCGCCGCGCAGCTTCACGCGCGGCCTGCACGGCAGGCAGGAGCAGCGCCGTCATCACGCCTCCGCAGAGGATTGCCAGCGCGGCAATGCAGCCCAGAATGATCGCCACGAGCGCCCAGGTCGAAGTGCGCCGCGGAGCCATGCTCGCGGAAGAGTCGGAAGCCATGCTTCACCTCCGCTGGATTTTCGACTTTAGATTTTGGATTGCCGATTCTGGATTGCGGACAGCGAAGCGTTACGGGCCGCTCCCGGCTCCCTGACCCCGGCTCACTGACCACTCTCCCTCGTCAGCGCCATGTTGTCGCGGTGGATGACTTCATCATAAGGCCGATGGCCCAGGGCAGCGCCGATATTTTCGGTCTTGAGCCCTTTGATTTTCGCCAGATCGGCGAAGGAGTAGTTGGTCAGTCCGCGGGCGAATTCCTGCCCATTCGTGTCGGCCAGCGCCACGACGTCCCCTTTGTGGAAATTGCCACGCACTTCCACCACGCCGATAGCCAAGAGGCTCTTGCCCTTTTTTTCCATCGCCTCACGAGCCCCTGCGTCGACCAACAGCGTGCCGCGCGGCTGGGCCGTGAACCCCAGCCAACGCTTGAACGAGGGAATTGCCTGGCCTTGGGCCAGAAACAGCGTGCCGACCACCTCACCGGCCACGATCCGCGCCAGGTTGCCCGGCACGCGGCCATTGGCGATCACCACGTTCTCGCCGGCCGACGTCGCGATGCGCGCTGCTTCGAGCTTGCTGGCCATGCCCCCTTTGCTCAAGCCCGTGGCAGAATCGCGGACCAGGTTCGTGATCGACGGGTCGAGCTTCGACACCGTGGGAATCACGCGCGCTGCCGGATCGGTCGGATCGCCGTCGTACAAGCCGTCGACGTCCGACAACAGCACCAACAGCGGCGCGCGAATCAAGTTGGTCACCATGGCCGCCAGCCGGTCGTTGTCGCCAAACGTGGTCATCAACTCGTCGACGCTGACCGTGTCATTTTCGTTGATGATGGGCACCGCACCGAATTCGAACAGCGCCCGAATCGTGTTGCGAACGTTCAGGTATCCGGTCCGCGAGTCGAGGTCGCTGGCCGTGAGCAAAAGCTGCGCGGCATGCCGCCCGTGCGAGCGCAGCGCGCGATCGTAGGTCTCGATCAAGTGGCTCTGGCCCACGGCGGCCACGGCTTGCAGCTTGGCCAGCGTGGTCGGCCGTTTGGGTTCGCCCAAGCGACCCAGCCCCGCACCCACGGCGCCCGACGTGACGAGCACCACCTTGCGCCCGGTGGACATGAGTTGGTGCAGCTCTTCGGCCAGCGAGGCCACGCGGTCTTGATTCAAGAGCCCGTCAGCGCCTGTTAGCACGCGCGTGCCGACCTTCACGACCAGCGTGTGCGCCGCCGTGGCAATTTCTTGTCGCACGAGGTCGGTCATGAGCAGGGGTAAGGGAATAGGGACTAGGGATAGGGATCAGAAGGACAGGAGAACACCGGAGCAGGTGAGCAGGGAAACTCGCGCGTCGAACGCCGTCTTCGGCCTACAGCCTATAGCCTATCGCCTACAGCCCATCCCCTACAGCCCATCCCCTACAGCCCATCCCCTACAGCCCATCCCCTACAGCCCATCCCCTACAGCCTTCTCTTCGGTGCGATGTTCGGAAACTCGCACAGCGGCTTGCTGGGATTCGGGTCGGCCAGGAGTTCGTCCACGGTCGAGGTGCGGAACGCCTGTTCCACGCCGGCCATCGCGTCGTCCAGCCGGCGGTGCATCGCGCACAGGTTCACACCGTGGGCCTTCAGGCCCAGCGGGCAACTGCGAATGCGCTGGATCGGATCGACCGCGTCGATCACTTCCCAGACGGTGATGCGCGCCGCCGGCCTGGCGACCGTGAAGCCTCCGTGCAGGCCGCGCTGCGAATGCACGAGCCCGGCCCGCGCCAACGATTGCAGGACCTTGGACAGGTAGCCGGCGGGCACGCGTGTGACGGCGGCGATTTGCTGGGTGGTGCAGGGGTCCGCGCGTCCGGCGAGGAAGACGACGGCGCGTAGCGCGTACTCGGCGGTTTGGGAAATCACGTCGGGCTCCTGAAATTGGATATCTGGACCTTGACATCCAGTATAGCGGCTGGCACAATCGGTCGCCAGTCGGGGATGCGCCGTTGGCGCGCGTCCCGCGTGAGGCAAACTTCAGGCGGAGGTGCAACCATGGGACGTTTTTGTGGGTTGTTGAGCGGAATGTGGGGAATGTGGATCGTGGCCATCGCGATTGCCAGCGGCAGCACGGCGGCCGGCGCCGACGGCCTTTCGAACAGCGGCCTGAGCCTCGAACAGGCTCGTCGCGAAGTGCGCTTGCTCGACGATCTCTACAAGACGGCCGTTGTATACATTAACGACGTGTACGTCGAGAATGCCGACAGCGTGGCCGCCGGCGAAACGGCCCGCGATCTCTTTGCGGCGATGAAAAAGAAGGGCTGGCACGAGGCCCGGCTCATCGACGCCACCGGCAAGCCACTCAACGACGAGAACGTGCCGAAAAACGACTTCGAGGCTGCGGCGCTCAAGCGCATCGTGGCCGGCGAATCGTACGTCGATCAGCCGGTCGAGGAAAACGGTCGCAGCTATTTGCGCGTGGCTACGGTGTTGCCGGTTGTCAACGACAAATGCGTGCTGTGCCATCCTGGCACCAAAGTGGGGAGCGTGATGGGCGCCATCAGCTACAAAATTCCGCTGAAATAGGCGCCACCGGAACCGACGGCGCGCTGCGCACCGCGATGCAAATGTCGCGAGACTAGGTGGCCAGGCGGCTGCGCCAGCGCCGCCGCGGTTCTGTCCTTGAGAATGCCGCCCCGCGTTCCTACAATACAGGGGCCCGAACTGCGTGTGCCGCGGCAGGACGTCGCGCACCACTGGAGTCAGGTCCCCGTCTATGAGTGAACTCCTGCACGAATGCGGTGTGGCCGCCATCTATCACTTGAGCGGGCGGGGCACCAGTCCGCTGTGCCCGGAGCAGGGTCCGGCGGAGGTTTCGCGGCTTATTCCGCGGATGCTGCAGGATATTCAGAATCGCGGCCAGCTCTCGGCCGGCATGACCTCCTACAACCCGCATCGCAACCAGCTCATTGATACGTACAAGGAGCTGGGCGCGGTAAGCGAGGTGTTCCGGCTCAATCATCGCGGCAAGTATGAGAGCCTGATGCGGCGCTATGCCGGCCAGGCGGCGATCGGCCAGGTGCGCTACGCCACCTGCGGTCCGGAAGATCGCAGTTATGCCCAACCGTTCGAACGGCACCACGTGCAAAAGCACAAGTGGTTCAGCTTTGCTTTCAACGGTCAGTTGGCCAACTATCAGGAGCTGCGGCAACGTCTGCTGGCCGACAGCGACAATCACCTGGCGCGCGACACCGACACCGAGATCATCATGCATGCGATCGGTCGCGAGCTGTCGGAAAACCAGCGCCCGCCGCTGATCGAAATCATGCGCAACATCGCGCAGCAGTTCGACGGCGCGTATTGCCTCGTACTGCTCAACGCGGTGGGCGACATGCTCGTGGCCCGCGATCCGTTGGGCCTGCGGCCGCTGTGTTACGCCCTCGAGGGGCCGTTGTTCGCGGCCGCCAGCGAGAGCGTGGCGCTACTGAACCTGGGCTTCGCCACCGAGAGCATCAAGACGCTATTGCCCGGCCAGGCTGTGACGATCACCGGCGGCGAGCTGGAAATTCAGCGCTTCGCGCCCAGCTCGCGGCGAGCGCATTGCTTCTTCGAGTGGATCTACTTTGCCAACGTGGCCAGCACGATGGACGGCCGCAGCGTGTATCTGTCGCGCAAGTCGTTGGGCGAAGAGCTCGCGCGGCTGGAGACGGTGCCGATCGACGAAGACACGATCGTGGTGCCCGTGCCCGACACGAGCAAGGCCGCCGCCGACGCCATGGCCTTTCGCCTGAAGGTGCCCTCGCTGGAAGGTCTCATTCGCAATCGCTATACGGGCCGCACGTTCATCGAAGGCAGCGGCAACCGCAAGCGCAAGGCCGAAACCAAATACACGCCGCTGCGCGAAGTGTTGGAAGGCAAGCGCGTGATCCTGGTCGAAGATTCCATCGTCCGCTCGACCACCATGAAAGTGCTGGTCAATCGCATTCGTGAGCGGGGCGGAGCGCGCGAGATTCACGTGCGCGTGGCCTGCCCGCCCATCATCGCGCCCTGCTTCTACGGCATCGACATGTCGACGATCGGCGAATTGTTCGCCCCGCAGTTCTTGAAGGGCGGCCCGCTCACCGAAGCGGCGCAAGTGGAAATGGCCGCCCAGCTCGGGGCCGATTCGGTCCGCTACCTGCCGGTCGACTCGATCGCCCGGGCCATCGGCTTCGACTCTGATCAGCTGTGCCAGGCGTGCATCACGGGCGACTATCCCTCGCCGGCCGGGCAGCGGCTGTATCAGATTGCGCTCGACCACACCGACACTACCAGCGTCACGCGGACCTACGAGGCCAGGCCGGTGCCCGTGGGCAGCGAGCGGCGGCGGTAACTATTCAGCGCGCCACGCGGCCGGAATATCGCGACTGCCGTGCAAGACGCGCAGGATTTGAATTCCTTCGCTCACCGCCCGGTAGTATACGACGTAGCTTGCAACGGAAAATCGGCGTATCCCGGGCCAATTTCAGGACAAGGCTCACCCATCTGAGGCTCGGCAGCATAGAGCGAGCACTTTTCACCGATCGTCGATGAATTGATCCGCGACGTCGCGTTTCTGGCTTCGGTTTGCAATGTACTCGGCAATCTCAGATAGATCGTGCTGCGCGAGTGGCGTACGTCGGACACGAACCATTATTTTCGCCGACCGCGCGAGTCAATTTTGGCGTGTAGTTCCGCTTTGATCGCTTCGATGTCGAGCGGCTCGCATAATCCCTGATCGGCCTCTTCCATCGCCACTTGAATGTCTGATTTGAGCTGTGCTCGCCGCTGCTCAATGTCGCGATAAATCCGCAGCGCCTCCATGGCCAGCTCCTCACGTGAGGCAAACTCACCGCTGGCGATTTTCTGCTGGACAAAGGTTTCGAGGTCGGGGAGGAGTGTGTGCATGGCGGATTCCTTTGCGAAACCTACTTGATTCTATTCGCGGGGGCGATATGTGCGGCAATCGGAGTCGCGCCTTCACCTGCAGCAATTGCAGGACGTCTCTATTGGCCCTTGCGAAACTCCGCCCGATACACCGGCGCGTTGTGCAACCGCATGCGCCGCTCGAAGTGCGTGCGGTAGTCCAGATCGTGGTCGGCCGGCTTTTCGACCACCGCGTGCGGACCGCCCAGCGCCGTCTCCGCCGCGATCAATTCCAGCGACGTTTGAAAATATTCTTCCACGTCGGTCCAGAAGTGCAGCGTGCCGCCCGGCTCGAGCACTCGTTGCACGTCGCGCAAGAACCCGGCGCTCATGACCCGCCGCTTCTTGTGCCGGGCCTTCCACCACGGATCGGGAAAGTAAACGTGCACCGCCCGCACCGAGTTGTCTGCCAGCCACGCGCGAAACAGGTGCTGCGCGTCGCCGTGGATGATGCGGGCGTTGGGCAGTTCGCGCGTTGCGAGCCGTGCCGCCGTAAAGCGCGCATACTTCGCCAGGATCTCGATGCCCAGAAAACTGGCTTGCGGATCGCCCGCGGCTGCCGCGGCCAGAAACAGCCCCTTGCCGCTGCCGACTTCGATCTCCAACGGCGCCGCGCGGCCGAACACCGCCGCCCCGTTCAGCGGTTGCGCGATGCTTTCCAGCACGAGCAAGTGCTCTGCGAGGTCTAACGCAGGATCGATACGTCGCAAGGCACGCCGGCCCATGGAAGCAGGGATCAGGGAATAGGGAATAGGGAATAGGGAGTATTCAACACTGCCGGCTGCTTCAAAAACCCCAAGTGCCCATTGCCTAGGGCCTACAGCCTACGCCCTACCACTGCTGCTCTTGCCGCAGGGAGTAGGAATCGTCGCTCGGCGCGTGTGGCTGCCCAGGCGCTGGCTGTCGACCCCACGACAAGAGCGGCATCAGAATCGCCCCGGCAATGAATCCGCCGATGTGGGCCCACACGGCCACTCCCAAATCGCGGCTCACCGCGGCGTCGAGCAACTGCCCGCCAAACCATACACCCAGCCAGACCAGCGCCGGAATTTCCACCATCGTGATGAAGCCGAAGAAAATCAGCGTGGTCACCGTGGCCTTCGGCCAGGTGACGGCATAGGCCCCCAGAATCGTCGATACGGCGCCCGAGGCGCCCACCACCGGCGTAGTACTGCCTGGGTCATACGCCCAGTGGCTGGCTGTGGCCAAGAGTCCACCCATCAGGTAAAAGCCCAGGTACAGCACGTGGCCCAACCGGTCCTCCACGTTGTTGCCAAAGATCCACAGAAACCACATGTTGCCGAGCAGATGCATCCAGCCGCCGTGCATGAACATGGTCGTCAAAATCGAGCCGAAGATCGCCATGCCCGAAGGCGACAGCGTCACCGAGCCGACCTTCCGCACGGCCGTTGACGGCCGGCCAAAACGATCCGGAACTTGCACCATCTCCTGCAGCGGCACTTCCAGCGCCTGGTGATTCTCGAGCTGCGCGATGCGTGCCGGGATGAAGCCGTGCTCGAGCACTGCCATCTGCTGATTCACGGGCGATAGTGTGGCCAACCACAACATCACGGCCGTGTTGATCGCGATCAGCACGAACGTCACATACGGCGTGCGGCTGGTCGGGTTGTGGTCGTGCAGCGGTATCATGATGACTCATCGGTCCTGCCAGATGCGACCGCCAGGCGGCGTGGGCAGGACCACGGGTGCGCGGCTTGCTCGGCCTTGCGAGCGCGGCGTCAGCTGGCCTTCGGCTCCGCCGTCAGCGCGTCGACCGGTAGCGGAATGCCTTTGATTTTACCGTCGGCAACCAGCGACTGACCGACGAAGGCCTGGAAGCGGCAGATGACGATCGAACCGGCGCGAACTTTGAGCATCTTGCAAACCACCACCAGGCGGTCGCCCGGTCGCACCGGATCGCGAAAGCGAATATCTTCCATGCCGCCGAAGCCGACCACCTTGCAATCGCCCAACAGCTTGTGCTTGTGGGCGTAGTAGCTGCACATCTGGGCCGCCGCTTCGCACATCAACACGCCGGGCATCAGCGGCATGCCGGGCATGTGGCCCCGCACCCAAAACTCGTGGTCGGTGATGTCTTTGTAGCCGGCGCAGATCATGCGCTTGTAATCGTCGAAGATGATGGCCGTGAGCTGCTCCATCTCGTACCGCTGTGGGTTATAGCGGCGGATTTCCTCCAAGTCGGCCACGACGTGGTTGAAATCGAGTTCAGCGAGATCGAGGATCAGGTCTTTAGCAGACACGGCACCGAGGCTCCGCGGTCAGGCATACCACGCGCAGGAATTCACGCCAGCCGAGGCATTTTAGCCGTCCGCGCGTGGCCGGGCAATGTTGGCGTTAAGCTGGGAAATCCAGGGCGAGAATGCTCGCGCGAGCATGCGTCGTTCGTGCAGTCGTAACGGCCATCGGCCGCATACAATTGCTCGCGGCAGCGCGAAGCCGAGACACGGCCACACCGCGACGCCGAGACTCGGGCACGCTCCGGTCGGCGCCTCAGGTGCGGATGTCCTTGCGCTTCAGCCGCCGCGCCTTGCTGTTGGCCGGGCGCTTGCCGTGGTTGGCTTTCTTCAGTTTGCGATGGGGCTTGGCCATAGTCGACGTCTCCTGGCAATACGGTAAACGCACCATTATAGGCGCCGCTGGCCGGTTTGCCATCCCGGGCGGTTCACAGCTTCGTTCCGCGCACTTACGCGTGACTCAGCTCCGCCAACCGTGCGAGAAGCCCCTGCGCTGCGCTGCTGTCGATCGCATCGGCAGCCATGCCGGCCGCGGCCAGCGGCGTATCCGCGCGGCCTGCAGTCCATAGTGCCGCAGCTGCATTGATTACCACGATCTCGCGCGCCGGCCCTGCCACACCGGCCAGGATCCCGCGAATCAGGGCCGCACTTTGTTCGGCGCCCTCCACGCGCAGCGGCCCCAGCTCCGCGGGCTGGCGACCAAAGTCGGCGGGCGTCCAGGTGAGATTGCGCACGCCGCCGGGCGTGACTTCGCTGACTCGCGTCGGGCCGGCAAGCGTCACTTCATCCAGTCCGTCTTCGCCCTGCACGACCACCGAGCGGCGCGTGCCCAACAGCTGCAGGGCCTCCGCCAGCAGCGGCCGCACCTCGGCGCGGCCCACGCCAATCACTTGAAAAGGCGCAGCCGCCGGGTTGCACAGCGGGCCGAGCAAATTGAAGATCGTGGGCACGCCCAGCCGCTTCCGCACTTCCGCCACGCGCTTCATCGACGGATGCAAGAGCGGCGCAAAGCAGAAACAGATCCCCAACTGTTCGAGGCAAGTTTCGACGCGGGCCACGTCAGCGTTGATGTTCACGCCCAGCGCCGCCAGCACGTCGGCCGAACCGCACTTGCTGGTGATGGCGCGGTTGCCGTGCTTGGCCACCGGCAGCCCGGCTGCGGCGACCACGAGTGCCGCCGCGGTGCTGATATTGAATGTGCCGGAGGCGTCGCCGCCCGTGCCGCAGGTGTCGACGAGCTCGCTGCGCGTGGTGCGAATCGGCGTCATGTGGCGGCGCAGCACGGAAGCCGCGCCGGCCAGCTCCGCCGCCGTTTCGCCCTTGGCGCGCAGCGCGGTCAGCAGCAGACCGATCTGGCCGTCGCTCACCTGGCCGTTCATCACGGCTTCGATGGCGGCCGCCATTTCCGCAACCGACAGATTCTCGCCGGCGGCCAACCGGCCCAAGGTGGATTCGATCACAGCGACAATGTCCAGACCCGATTTCGAGAGGGAACCGTTCGATTGTACCGGCTGGCTGCGTCGCGGGACATTGCGGGCCACCGGCCCGCGACGGGCGCGTAGGTCTTGTTTCCCGCGGCCTTGGTCCCTAAAATCCCCGCGCCGTACCCGCTGTTGCGTCGCTTGTGCCTGTAACGAATGGACGCCTGATGGCCAAGAAGATTCTGCTGGATTGCGACCCCGGCATCGACGACGCCGTGGCCTTGTGCCTGGCGCTGTTTGATCCGCGGGTGGAAGTGGTGGCCGTGACGGCCGTGGCCGGCAACGTCACCGCCGAACAGGCGACGCGCAACGTGCAGGCCGTGATCGAGCAATTGGATCCCCCGCGCTGGCCGCGGATCGGCGTGGCCAGTGCCCCCGACTTCGGGCTGCCGGTACGCATCACGCATCCGCACGGGGCCGACGGGCTGGGCAACTCCCAGTTCGAGGTCTCCCAGCTGCAGCATCGCCATCCCTCCGAGAAGTTGATTTGCGATGAAGTGCGCGCCGCACCCGGCGAACTGACCATCGTGGCCCTCGGGCCGCTGACGAATATCGCTCGGGCCTTCGCCCGCGATCCGGCACTGCCCGAAATGGTCGGCCAGATCGTGATCATGGGCGGCACTCTGGCCGGGCCCGGCAACGTGACCCCGGCGGCCGAATTCAACATCTATTGCGATCCGGCCTCGGCGCGGGCCGTGTTCCGCTCAAGCGCCACCAAGACACTGGTCCCCATCGACGTCACGCGTCAAGTCTCGTTCGGCTACGACCTGCTCGACAAACTGCCGGCCGAAGAAACCCGGGCCGGAAAGTTCCTGCGGCGCATCTTGCCCTACACGTTCCGCTCGTACCGGCACGAGTTGGGCTACGAAAATATCTGGCTCCACGACGCCGTGGCCTTTCTGGCCCTGCTGGAGCCAGATTTTTTCGAGGTCGAAATGTCCGCCGGCGACGTGGAGCTTTCCGGCGAGATCACCACGGGCGCCACGGTGTTCGATCGCCGCCGGGTGCGCGAATGGCGCACGAACATCGCTGTGGCGACCACTGTCGACATTGCCGCGGTGCGGCAATGCGTGGTGCGGGGTCTGACGGCAGCCGGCGAGGCTTCCCGCGAACGGCGATAGTCTGGTGCCACTGGCACCAACGAGACAACCAGCAGTGCTTCAGACCCGTCGATTCCCGGCCGCTTGCGTGCTATTGCGGCACGGCGGCCGCTTTCGATTCTTTGCTGGCGGCCCGAATGTTCACTTTGAAGGTGCGTCCGGCGCGAAACACCAAGACCGGGACGTTGCTGCCCACCTCGGTCAGATTCACCAGGTTGATCAGGTGGCTGTCGTTGTCCACGCGCACGCCGTTGAAGTCGAGAATGACGTCGCCCGGCTGCAGCTTGGCCTCGGCAGCCGGCGAGTTCGGGTTGACGTCCTTGATGCGCGCCCCGCGCGGCCGCGTCAGGCCCACCGAAACGGCCACGGCCGGATCGAAATTGCCATCCAGCACCACGCCCAGAAACGCCCGGGTCACCGTGCTGCGTTCCACCAGCTGCCTGGCAATGTGCATCACCAGGTTGATGGGGATGGAGAAGCCAATGCCTTCGTTACCGCCGGAGCTGCTGGCGATGGCCGTGTTCATGCCGATCACTTCGCCCCGCAGATTGATCAGCGGGCCGCCGCTGTTGCCGGGATTAATCGCCGCGTCGGTCTGGATGAAGTCCTGAAATTCGACACCTTCACCCAGCTTGAAGTCCCAGCGATTGGTCGCGCTCACGATGCCAAAGGTGATCGAATGGCTCAGCCCAAAGGGGCTGCCGATCGCCAGCACGAAGTCGCCAATTTCGATGTTGGAACTGTTGCCCACCTTGGCGGCGACCAGGCCCGGAGCTTCAACGGACATCACTGCCACGTCGGTCTCACGGTCGCTCCACACGCGCTTCGGCCGCAGCTCGCGACCGTCGGCCAGGCGGATTTTGATGTCCTCCGGCCGCGCCGAACGAATCACGTGCCCGTTGGTCAGCACGAAGTAGCCATAGTTGATTTTGACGATGCAGCCGGAGCCCGCCTCTTCGATATGCTCGTGCCGGCCGTAACGCACGCTGGCAGGCTCGATCTTGTCGGCCTCGATATGCACGACCGTGGGCCGCACCAGCTTGGCCACCATCTTCAGCACGTTGCTCTGGCGTTCCAGGGCGGCCACTTCCCGGTCGAGCATCTCATACATCTTGGTGCGCACCGCTTCGGCCCGCTCCTCGTCTTCCGAGAGGTCCGGCGGGGGCGCGTCCTGGGCCACAGCCCTGGCGGCGAACAGCAGGAATAGACAGGTCCAACAGGTGGCGGCGGTCAGCAGCCGGCGGCAAGACATGGGTAGCGCTCCCATCGAGTCCGACTCCATACGGACGATATCGCGAGTACCTGTACCATAAGACGGCCATGCTCCCTTGGCAACGGCTAATATCGTTTGCCGGCGGGCGCAACGAAAAGTGCACCGGCGGATCGAGCGGAAGAGTAGCCTGCTAGGGCCATTCCGTTGAACGATTCGCCGGTGCACTCACACCAGCCGTTGCGTTATTTGAAGAGGCCGCGTTTAGACGTCGATTTCGATGTCGTTGATCGACACATCGCCGTCGCTACCGCCGTCGAGCACGCGTCCCCAATCGGAATCGTGGGCGCCGCTGCCGCCGTCACGCTCGCTTTCGCGCTGGCAATTGATGCACAGCGTGGCATAGGGCAGGGCATTCAGCCGGGCCATCGGAATCGAGCAGCTGCAGCTTTCGCACAGGCCGTACTGGCCGTCGCGCATCCGCTGCAGGGCATTCTCGATACTGGCCAACTCGCGGCTTTCGACCTCCGCCAATTGGGAGCTGATCTCATCCTGAGCCGAGTCGAGCGCCGCGTCGACCACGTCGCCCGCGGCCTGCGCTCGCAATTCCTTCAGCAAACTCAAGTCGCCCGCCAAAGCTGTGCGCAGCGCGTCGCGGCGCATGATCAAGATCTGGCGCATGCTCAGGATTGCATCTTTGCGTGCCATTTTCCGTTCACCTTCTCTTTATTCCGAACTTGGCGGGGCTGAAGGTTGGGAACCTTCAAGACAACCAGCGCCAACTTCCATGGTTAAACCCGATTGAGGGGCCGATTTTCTCGGTCGGGCCATCCCCCGTTGCGTATGCAGCAACCAAACTATAGTACGCAGCACATCCCCAAGGGGTCACAAAAATCCAGCGAGTTTTTGCTGTTCCAAACCCCAGTTTCGAACGCCGGCCGAATTGCAAAAAACCTCGGGCGAAACGGCCCTGCGGCCGCCGCGCCCGCGCCGTCCGGCCGCAATTCAGCGTCCGAACGAGCCGTCAGACACTTTCGCCACCGCCCAAGTTCCCGGCCGCTGAGACGCACGCCTTGTGGTCCGTCTGCGTCGGCACTCCGCGCAGCCGGCTCTCAAGCCGGCGCTCGCGCGGCTACTTGCCGGCGGCCGAACAAACACGGCGATGGCCAAACGAAGACGGGCCACTAGACACACGTCCCAGCCCCAGGGTGCGGCTGACGATATCGGATAATCGACAGAACCGGCAAAGATATGCAGCCGTTTTCACCAAATTGGCTGACTTCCACACCGCCGCCCGCTGCCCGCCGCGCCCGCCCGGTTTGACCCCCCGCAGGGCGTAACCTAAATCTCCTGTGAGTCTTGGGCTGCGCACCCCACTACCGGCGAGGAGGTTGCGCGCGAGTGCCCGTGCCGAATTTCGCAAGGAGCAGTCATGGTCGATGCCGTATTGGGACATGCAATGGGTGGCACGCCGGAGTCGGCCGCAGCCGATTTGTGGCTGCGTGTCGTCGGAAGCGCTCGCGACGGCCAGTTGATCCGACTGGCCTCTACGAAATGCACCATCGGCTCGGCAACCGGCTGCACGCTCCGGCTGCGGGCAGCGGGAGTACGGCCGGTCCACTGCCTGATTCTTCGCGGGCAGCGCGGCACCGTGGCTCGCTCTTGCGACCCCGGCACACGGCTCAACGGCTCGCATTTTCTCGATGCCGCGCTCACCGCTGGCGATCGGCTGAAGATCGGCCCGATCGAGCTGGAGGTGCTAGCACCGCTGCGGGAGACCACCCCGCCGGTTGCCGAACCATCGACGACCCACGCGACGACTGCTTCCGACGCTAGCCACCTGGCGGAGCAGTTTCGCACGCGGGTTCGCCACAGCCGCCAACGCTCCCAGAAGCTGCTGGGGGCGGTGCGAGAACTGAAGTCGGAGCTGGCCCGGCTCCACGAGCAATTCGCCAGCCACGGTGCGGAACAGGAATCGCGCCTGCATTACGAGCAACAACTGCTGGCCGCGCAGCACGAGCGACTTTCAGCCAGCTTGCAGCAAGAACGGCTGCAGTGGGCCCTGGCCCGCGAGAAACGCGAGGTCGAGCTGGCCGAGCGGCAGGCCGAGCTAGAGGCCGACGCGGCCACGCTGGCCGCCGCGCAACGCACACTGGCCGAAGAGCGGGCGCAGCACGACCACGGTACCGATGCCGCCCGTCGCGACCTGGACGCGGCCCGCGCCACCTTGCAGCAAGAGACCGAGCAGTTGCAACAGCGGCGCGAGGCATTTGACCGCGAGCGGCAGCAGTGGCAACAAGACTGCCACGACCGGCACAGCGACTTCGACCTGAGTCACACCGAGTTACATGAGCTGCGCGAGCGCCTTTCGGGCGAACATGCCGAATTGTCCCGCGAGCGCGAAGCATGCGATCAGGCTCGGCAACAACTCGATCACGAGCGCGGCGACCTGGCCCGGACACGCCAAGAATGTGACCAGCGGCAGCGCGACCTGGAACAAGCGCAGCGCGCGCTCGACGAAGCACGGCAGTCCCTGGCCGAAGAGCAAGAACAGGCCCGCCGCACGATCGACGAACAGCGTCGGCAACTTGACGAGTCTGCCGCGGCCCTCAGCCGCCGCGAGGCCGAGATCGCCCAGCGCGTGGCCGAGTGCGACCGCCGACACGCCGAGTGCGACCAGCGCGACGCGAGCCACGTGAATCAGGCGCGCACGCTCAACGAGCAGCGCCAGGAATTCGACCGGCGCCGTGCCGATCTGGAACGCCAGCAAGGCGAGATCGAGAGGCTCCGGGCGGAGCTTGAAGCCGGCCACGCACAGCACTCGCTGGTGCGCGAATCGCTGGGGCAAACGCAAACGGAGCTGGAATCCGGCTTCGCGGAATTGCGGCGGCAGTGCGAGGAACTGGAAACGGCCCGCGAAGAGGCCGAACGCCATCGCCAGGCGCGACTGGCCGAAGGCGAGCGGCATCACGCACAGCTGCTGGAACTGGCTGCCACCGAGCAGCAGCAAGCCGCGCAAGCGACACTCGAACAAGTGCACGGCGAATGTTGCGCTTGGGCCCTGGCGCAATTGGCCTGGGAGACCATTCAGTCCGCGGCCGAATGCGAGCTGGATCGCCGCAATGCCGAGTTGGTGCGGCACGAACAACGACTTGTCGAGCTGACCGACCAACTGCATACCACCGAGCAGCAAGCTGCCGAGCTGCGTCAACAGCAACAGTCGCTGCAGGCGTCGCGCGATGAGCTGGACAATCGCCGGGCACAGGAAGAAGCGCGACTGGCCGACCGAGCCGAGCAGCTCGACCGCACGGCGGGTGAACTCGATTCGCGCCGCGTCGATCTGGACCGCCTGGCCGGTGAAATCGAAGATCGCCGCCGGCAGTTCCTGGAGGAATCAGCGGCTTGGCAGCAAGAGCTCGACGCAGCCGTCGAGGCGCAAGCCGCCGGCGCCGCCGAGTTCGAACAGCAGAAGATCGCACTCGCCGAGCAAGCGCGCGTTGCCGAGCAACAGGCCGCGGAAATTCGCCAGCAGCAAGAATTGCTGCAGGCCGCCCGCCAAGAACAGGATTCTCGCCAATCGCAGGAGGAATCGCGGTTGGTGGAGCGGGCCGAACACGTGGAACGCATGGCCGGCGAAATGGAGACGCACCGCGCCGAACTTGCACAGCAACGCCAACAATTCGAAGGCGACTGCGCGGCTCGGCAGCGGGAAATTGCCGCAGCCGCCGCAGCCCAAGCTGCCGGCAGCGCCGAATTCGAAGCACAGCAGGCCGCACTGGCCGAACGGAAGGCGGCGCTGGAAACAGCCGAGCAAGAACTGGAACGAGAGCGAGAGCACCTTCAGGACGCCAGGCAGCGCGTGGCGGAGCAACTGGCCGAGTTGCAGCAGTTGCGCGCTGAGCTGCGAGCAGAGCGGGCCGCGCTCGCCGAGAGCCGCGCGGCGGTGCCATGCGAGCCTTCAATGGACGCCCAGGATCTAGCGCCGGCAGAAACTGCCGACGACGAGCAAGAGGTAGAGACCATGGCCGAGCCCGAAATCTGCGAGATTGCCCAGGAACAAGTGCTCGACGAAGAGTCCGCCCACACCTGGCAGGGCGATCGCCAGGCCAACGGCGAGGATCTCGACGACGAAGATGCGATGATCAACCAGTACATGCGGGCCTTGATCAGTCGCCAGCGCGGCGGCGCGCCGGAGCCCGTGCCGGTGCCAGTGCCCAAGCGCAACAAGCGAAAATCGGATCCGAAGCCGCCCGCCGAACCGGTCATCGCCGCAGCGCCGCCAGAGCCGGTTCACGTGCCGGTCGTCGACATGGTCTCGGCGCCCTTTGAGATGGCGCGGCGCACGGTAGTGGATAACGTTGACCGCGGTGCGCTGCGTGAGCTGGCCAACGCCCACGTTCAGCAGGCGCTCGATGCGCATAGCCGCAAACGTCTCGTCCAGTCCGCTCTGGTCACCTCCAGCGCCGCCCTGGGCTGTCTGTTCGCGACGCTGTTGATCCTGGCGCTCGTCTCGCACAACCATCCCGGCATGCGCACGTTGGCGAATATCGGTTACGTGGGCGCCATCTTTTGGATGTTTACCGCCGTGACGGCGGTGCGCCAGCTGATGCAATCGCGGCGTTCGCAGGAAGAAGTGTTGCGCGAGAACATCGAGCGGGCCGAGCAGAAGGGCGCACCGGAGCCGGGCCCCAGCGAGCAAACTTAAAAGCCCCGCGCCGCGCACACGTCGCCAAAATCGCGCAAGTGATAGGCAATGCCCGTGTAATCGAGCACGCGGCATAACGAGCGCAAGGCCACTCCCATTCCGTCAGGGCCGCTAAAGCCGCCGTATTGCCCGCCGGCTTTCAGGTGCGGCTCCAAATCGAGAAACACGCCCGGAATGCCGCGGCGGCGCAACGTGGCATCGAGCATCGGCAGCATGTCCCGCAACTCCTTGAAGATGGCTTCGTGACCGCTGTCGCCCTGATCGGCCGGCACAAAGTGCTTGAGCACTTCTTCGTCAACGTGCGACTGCCGCCTGGCCGGCTCCGGATGCCGGTAGTCTTTGACGTGCAGCCAGCCCAGGCCGGACTTCATGGCGCGAAACTGCTCGAGGATCTCCTGCGGCGAGTAGCCCTGGCAGGCCAGGTTGCCGCCGTCAAACACCAGCACCAGCGCCGGATTGTTCACCTGGCGATGAATCTCCGCCAGGATCTGACCGTTCTGCCCGACGAGATTGGCCTCCAGCTCCACGCCATAGGTCAGGTCGCTGCGCAAGCAGGTCTCTGAGATTTGCCCGAGTTGATCCACCACCTGCGGCAGGTGCTGCGCGGGATCGGAACCCTTGGGGTGATAAAACGAAAACCCGCGAATCAGTTTGGTCTCGAACGCATGAGCCAGCTCGCACGCCCGCTTAACTTCCTTTTCGAGATACCTGGCAAATGGGACGTACGCGTTGCTCGTGCCGTCGTCGACGTCGAGCAGTTTAACTTTGCCCAGCGGCGAGCCGATGGACGCGACGTTCAAGCCGTATTCGTCCTCCAGGTGGCGCAAGGCCTGAATCTCGCCCTTGCTGAGTTTCATCACGTTCTTAACGCCTTCGCCAAGATCGATGAAGCGCAGGCTGTAATATTGCAGCCCCACCGCCGCCAAAGCCGCGAATTGCTGTACGGCCGTCTTCTGATTGGCCGCTTCGTCGCCGAAGCTGCTGAGCGTTACTTGGGGGACTTCCGTCATTCGGCATCACCGTCTAACAGCTACGAGGTTTGAGCGCGCGGCGACTGTCACCGCGCGGCGCCACAGCGAGAGGCAGTATTGTCGAAGCGCGCGCCAGGCAAGGCAAGGGGTGCCTGCGACGGTGCAAGGAACGTGCCGGCCGGGTGGATCTTTTTTTCACCCACGCGCATTCTGAGCGCGGTGCACGCCGGTTGGCCGCGGTGTCGTGCCCGTTGGCATTACGCTACTCCCGGCGTTATTCTGGGTGACATGAGCAATTCCGCTGACGGCGAACAGGCGAGCGTCGAAACCCATCGGCTCCGGGCCGGTATGGTCGGGATGGGTATGATCTTCGACGAGACATACCGGCCCTTTTTCGAGAGCGTCGCCGCGCAGCCCCTGTACCAGCCCAATTTCGGCGTGTGCCGCGTGGAACTTGCCGCCGTCGCCAGCCGCACCGGTCGCCGGGCAGATGCTTTTCGGCAAACCGTGGGCGATCGCTTGGGCAAATGGCGGAGCTTCAGCGGGGACCAGGCGCTCGATCAACTTTTGGACGCCGACGTCGATTTTGTGTGCGTCGCCACGCCCGACGATCGACACTTCGCCGTGGCCAAGGCGGCGCTGGCTGCCGGCAAGCACGTGCTGATCGAGAAACCTTCGGTGCTTACCTTGGCCGATCTCGATGAGCTGGAGAAGCTGGCCCGCGCGCAGCAAGTGCTCGCCAAGGTGGTGTATCACAAACTGCTCGATCCCGATCACAAAAAGCTGCGCACGCTGGTGGCCGACGGCGAGCTGGTGCACGTGAACAACGGCTATTGCACGCTGCTCGAGCCGAAGAGTATCTCCGGCAGCCAGTTTGCCGAGTGGATTCGCGGCCGCAATCCGGGCACCTATGTGGCCGTGCACTACATCAAGTTGATCGACTTTACGTTCGGCGGACGGCTCCGCAGCGTGCAGTGCACGGGGCAACGGGGTATCGTCGGGCCGGCCGATGGGCCCACTTGGGATTCCACCCAGTTGCGTCTGATCTATGGCTACGACGACGGCCGCGAGGCAGCGTTCGACATCCACACCAGCTGGGTCACGCCCGATAACTTTCCCGGCTACGTTGAGCAGGAAGTGCAATTTCGTTTCGACAACGGGGTGTGGAACGGCCACAGCCGCAAACGCGGCGTGGAGTGCACCGTGGAAGGCCGCACGCCGCTGGCGCGCAAAATCACGATCAACAACCACTACAACGGCGAGTTCCTCGAGCCCTGGGGCCAGCGCGCCCAGCGCGGCTACGGCGTGGAAGTGCTGGAGCGCTTTGCCCGCGAAGTGGCCGAAGTGGAATTCAGCGGTCCGGCCAGCCAGCGTGCTCGGCGGCTGGCAGCGGCCCGGTTGCTAACCTACAACGACCTGGCGGCCGATCGGCAGACCGTGGCCGCGGTGCAGGCCATGGAAGCGATCCTCGCGCGCCACGCAGCCGGCCAGCCAAATTGCGTGGCGCAAGTGAACGTCGAGCAGGGCGGTCTGGTCCTGTTGGCACCCGGCTCTGCCCAGCCCGAAGTGTTGTACGCGCCGCGCGTATGACGAACTACGCACAGCAAAACGAACCCCTGCCATGAAGACTCTCGGTCAGCCATCCCGCGCGATCCAGCATCCTGACGAGCCGCAATCGAACGAAGTGCGCCGCGCCGCGGCCGAATTGGAGCCCGTCGCGCTGCGCACCTACACGCCCAGCCAGGCCGTGCTCGCGCGCAGCCAGGGCTCGTATCACTGGACGCCCGAGGGGCGCAAGCTGGCCGATTTTACTTCCGGCGTGTTGGTGGCGAACCTGGGGCACAACCCGCGCCGCTGGTGGCAACGCGTGTTTTCGTACTTGGGACTCAGCGCGATTGATATCGAGAGCCAGGCCCGCTCCGCGCTCGAAGGCGACTTTGCGTCGGCGCTTACGCTCACTTCGTACAACGCCATCACGCCCCTGGAGGTTGAAGCCAGCCGCCGGCTGATCGCCAGCCTGCGATCCGCACCTGGCGGCGGCCGCATGGAGCAAGTGCTCTGGGCCGCTACCGGCAGCGAGGCCATTCAAAAAGCCCTGTGGGCCGCCCTCGATCGTCGCGCAGGCCAGAACATCATCCTCGCCACGCGTCATGGCTTTCACGGCAAGAAGGGACTGGCCGGCGCGGTCACCGGTTCCGAGCGCGACGCCGAGCGCGATCCACGCGTGCGATTCCTCAGTTTTCCGATGCGCGAGTGCGAGAATCTGGCCGCGCGCCGCCGGCCGCTCGACCTGACGCCCTATCAGAACGAACTTGCCGCGCTCGCTGCCGAGTATGGCGACCGCATCTGCTGCCTCGTGACCGAGCCCTACCTGGGCGGCGGCGGCTCGTATCATCCGCAGCCAGAGTACCTGCAACTGCTGCAACAGTTCTGCCGCGAGCGCGACATCGTGTTCATCCTCGACGAAGTGCAGGCCAACTTTGGCCGCACCGGCCAGATGTACGCGTTCACGCACTACGGGCTCGAGCCCGATATCGTCATTCTCGGCAAGGGCCTTGGCAACGGCGTGCCGGTCGATGCCGCCGTCGGCCGCGCCGACCTGTTCGCCCACATGCACTACGGCGAGGGCTCGGATACCTGGAGCGCTTCGCCCCTGGGCTGCGCCGCCGTGCTGGCTACGCTCGACGAGTTCGAAGGCACCGACGTGCTGGGCCAGGCCCGCGCGCTGGCCGTCGTGATCGAGGAAGGATTGAGCCGTCTCGCCGAACTCAACCTCGTAGCCAACGTGCGCGGCGAGGGGCTCGTCTGGGGCGTCGAGTGCCAGACTATCGGCAACCACGCGGCCGACGCCGTGGCCAACGCCTGTGTCGAGGCCTGCTACCGGGGCGATGCGACCGGCCGCGCGATTCACCTGCTCGGGCCGCTGGCTGGCAAAGTGATTCGTGTCAGCCCGCCCTTGGTCATGCCGCCGGCTGAAGCGCGCGAGTATCTGCAGGCGATGTACGAGATTCTTCAGTCGGTCGAGCATCGGCTGGGCAACAGCCCGTGATAACTCCGGATCTCCGGATGCTTGGCGCTTTTGCGTGCCACTTGCAGTCGTCGACGAACAAGTCTGGTGCCACTGCCGGCTCGCGCCAGACGCCAGTGCGTTCTCTTCTGTAGCCGGCACGCTCCGCGTGCCGAAAGCTGAAGTGCAATAGCCGGCTGGCCAACACTTCAGCCACCTGAGCGGCCCAAATCCTTTGCGGCCCGCGCCTCAGCTCTTCTCGGGCGGATAGGTGGCCGTGACCGTTGTCGCAATGCCGCCGCGAGGCGTGAACTCGGCCACCAGCTTCATCCTTCGCGGTGCAACGGTCGCTACCAGATCGTCGAGAATGCGATTGGTCGCGTGCTCGTAGAAAATGCCCTCGTTGCGGAACTGCTGCAGGTACAGCTTCAAGCTCTTCAGCTCCACGCACTTGGCGGCCGGCGTGTAGGTGAACGTCAGCACGCCGAAGTCGGGCTGGCCCGTTTTCGGACAGACACTGGTGAACTCCGGGCAGCGGATCTCGATCGTATATTCCCGCTCGGGAAACTGGTTGGGAAATGTTTCGAGCGTATTGCGGAAATCGTCGGGCATGGTCGGTCCTTTCGCACCTGACTCCATTGTGGCATGATGGGCCGTTGATGTCCAAACCCGCTGTCATTCTGCTTTCCGGTGGACTTGATTCGGCCACCGCCGCGGCGATCGCTCGCGATCAAGGCTGCGATCTGTTCGCCATTTCGTTCGACTACTCGCAGCGCCATCGCTTCGAGTTGGAAGCCGCACGCCGTGTGGCGGCGAGTCTCGGCGTGCAACGGCACGTGATCATCGCGATCGACCTCGCGCAGTTCGGCGGTAGCGCACTGACCGACAAAATGTCCGTGCCCAAGGATCGCGACGCGGCCATGATGTCGGCCGAGATTCCGATCACTTATGTGCCGGCGCGCAACACCGTGTTTTTGTCACTGGCCCTGGCGTTTGCCGAGACGCTCGCCGCGGCCGATCTGTACATTGGCGTGAACGCCGTGGACTATAGCGGCTATCCCGATTGCCGGCCGGAATACATCGCGGCCTTTGAGCGGATGGCCAACCTGGCCACCAAGGCCGGCGTTGAAGGCACGCTTTCCTTCAAGATTCACACGCCGCTGGTAGAATGGACCAAGGCCGAGATCATTCGTCGCGGCACGGCGCTCGGCGTCGACTATGGCCTGACGCATAGCTGCTACGATCCGGACGCCGCCGGTCGCGCGTGCGGCCGGTGCGATTCTTGCGTGCTCCGGCTCAAGGGCTTTGCCGAAGCCGGGCTGCGCGACCCCGCGCCGTACCAGATCAGCCCCTATCCCGCATGAAGATCGCCGAAATTTACACCAGCGTGCAGGGCGAAGGCTTTCTCACGGGCACCGACAGCGTGTTCGTGCGTGCCAGCGGCTGCAATCTGCGCTGCTGGTTTTGCGATTCGCCGTTTACCTCCTGGATGCCCGAGGGCGAGGACCTGGCGGTCGAAGAGATTGCCGCCCGCGTGCTCGCACCCTCGTGCGAACACGTGGTGCTCACCGGCGGTGAGCCGATGCTATTCGCCGAGCTGATTCCGCTGGCCGCGCGGCTGCGCGCCGCGGGCCGGCACGTCACCATCGAAACCGCGGGCACGCTCTACCTGCCGGTGGAATGCGACTTGATGTCAATCAGCCCGAAGCTCTCGAACTCCACGCCCACAGCGGCGCAAGCGCCGCGCTGGCCGGCCCGGCACGATCGTACGCGTCACGCGCCCGATGTGATCCGCCGCCTTGTGGCGGAGTACGCCTATCAGGTGAAGTTCGTCGTCGATACGCCCGACGACTGCGACGAGATTGACGGCTATCTCGCGGCCTTTCCCGAAATCGATCGCGACCGGGTGCTGCTCATGCCGCAAGGCACCGACGCCGAAGCGCTCGAGCGGCGAGCAGCCTGGCTGGAGCCGTATTGCGCGCGGCAGGGATTGTGCTATTGCCCGCGCCGGCAAATCGAGTGGTTCGGCTTCGTGCGCGGCACGTGACGTGCTCACTCTCTCTCATCCGATAAGGAAGTTGGCAACGAATCGCGTTGCTACGAAGCCTTCGACTTACGAATTCTTGTTGGAGTTTTTGCAACCGACACTCGTTGTCGTGCTCTCGCTGGCGGTGCCTTGAGAGACTTCTGTGAGTAAGGTACATCTTGGAAGACAACGTGCACTTGCTTTCCAAGGGCATTGGCAACCCGCGTTAACATCGAGATGGAATGGCCTTCGTAATCCGCGTCTTCCAGTCGGGCAATGACAGACTGTTGGCTGCCGATCCGGTTCGCCAGCTCCGCTTGGGTCAGGCCCGCGCTCGTGCGCGCGTTGTAGATTTGTTCGGCAATGCTTGCCTCCAAGGCACTCTCCAAGACCGCCTGGGCCAGCTCGCGATTGGTGGCGAGCTTCTTTTTTATGAACGCTGCAAAGTCTTTGTTGCGAGCCATCGTTCTGCCCTCAGTTTTTGTAGTCCATCGTGACTCAGCGCGAGAATGGAGTGCAAGCACTTAGCGTGGATCTTCGGTTCCTTAATTTCGAGATCGTCCAGCCAATCCATGAAGGGGCTAGTGCCATCCGCGTTCCTGAAAACGCGAATTTCAGTCGCTGGCATCCCTTCTCCAATATAGCAATATTGTGATTATCGGCCACCGACAACAGGCAAACCAACAGGGATTCTCCGCCGGCCCCCACCGGTGATGCCACATTTACGTTCAATTCCGGCGAATGTCCAGTAGTTGCCGAGTGACGGTCCTGCGTGGTCCGACAGTAAGGGCACAGTGGGGGTCGCGACTAGCCGGCCGTCGCCGTTTCCTCCAGCACCCGCCCAATCTCGCCCACGGCCGCCGTCAGCGACTCCACTGCCATCTGAAAATTCGTGTGCGTGGACACCTCGGGCTGAATCCGCGCAAAGTCGTCGCAGGCCTGCCGCAGCCTGGCAAACTTCTTGTGCGCGAGCTTGAGATACGTGGCGGCGTCCTGGTTTTCCCAGGGCTCGCCCAACGCCAGGGGATAGTCGTACAGCGTGCGATGCACCTCGCGCAGCTCTTCGTCCAGGTCGGCTTCCTCGCTGTGCTTCAGAAACGTGCGCACCATCCACACGTGCGTCAATTGCACTTCGATGCGGCGCATGGCTTCGTCGGGAGTCAGGGGCATTTTGGAACGGCCGGGCGCGAGATTCGTGTCGTCGCGGCGAGAGGTTCGTTGGCGGCTGTGCCGGCGGCCGCGTCTATCCGGTCGAGGCGGTCTCGGGCGCGGGCGCCGGCGGAGCGGGCGCAGCGGGCACGTGCTCGGGCTTGGGCGCAAACACCAACACGGTGACCGCACCGGCCGCCACCACGATCAGTCCCGCATAGAACATCGCGTGCAGGTCGCCCCACTGGCCCGACTGCGTCACGCTGACGAACGTGTTGATCACCGGTGCGCCGCCGAACACCAGCGGCATGACGAAGATCGGCTTGCCGCCGAATGTAAACGCCAGAATGATCCCCAACGCCCCCAGCGCGCCGGCCGTTCCGCCCAGCAGGCTCCAAACGGTGCCCGAGAATGTGAACCGTCCCGGCTCTTGCCAGCCCATGAGCAGGAGCGTGGGCACAATCACGGCGATCAAAAAGTACGACACGCCCACGCACAACAACGGCCGCAGCCGGCTGCCGCCCATGCCCATCTGTCCGCGGTGCAGCGTGGGACCGTAGGTGCCCCAAGAGAAGGCCGTCATCAGCGTGAACAGGATCACGAGCGAGTATTGCACCACCACGCGCTCGGCTCTGGCCATGGCGCCGCTGCGTGCCGGAGCGTCGGCGGGCGCGGCAGGCGTCGCCTTGGCCGTGGCTGCAGGTTCTGCCGCCGGCGCATGTCCGTGCGGCCGAAACGTCAGCACGGTCACCGCCCCCACGATCACCAGGATCAGGCCCGCGATAAACATCGGACTGATCTGCTTGAATGACCGGCTCCAATACATCGTCAGAAACGTGTTGACAACCGGCGCGCCGCCGAACACCAGCGGCATCACGTAGGTGGGGCTGCCGCCAAAGCGCAGCGCCAGGATCACGCCCAGCGCGCCCACGGCGCCGACCGCGCCAGCCACCAGGCTCCAAATGATCCCCGTCGTCGTCCAGCGGCCCTGCTCGGGCCGCACCCGCAGCATCACGATCGGTGCCACCACCGCGATGGCGAAGTAGGCCAGGCCGACGCAGATGAACGGCCGTAGCGAGCTGCCTTCCATTCCCGCACGCCCCTCAGCCAACACCGGGCCGTACACACCCCAGCACAGCATGGCCAGGAAGATCGAAAGCAACAGCGCGGCGAGGCCTTTCATAACGACACTCCCAGACATTCGGGTCGGCGATGGTCCGTCGCGCATTATCGGCAACCGGGCGGCATGTTGCCAGGGGAATGTCGCCGCGTGGGCCACTGCCTATGGCGGCCGGCAAGCGCCGCGTGCGCGATTGCCGCAACCGGCGGCCCGCGTGCGGAACGTGGTTTATTCTTCGCGCAAAGCCGGCAAGAGTTCGGCCCGCAATGTCGCGCGCACGGCGAGCAGCCCGGCCAGCAGACCGACGACCAGCACAAGCGTCAACGTACCGGCCAGCGATTGCCAGGGCACGCTCGCGCCGCCGGCCAGCCAGTGCGGCAACACGGCCACCAGCGCCGCCAACACGCCGACCGCCAGTCCCGTGAGCAACAGCAGCGAATTTTCGATCATCACCAACCGCGCCAATAACGCGCGGCGAAAACCGGCGGCCCGCAACAGGGCCAGCTCGCCGCGCCGTTCGAGTACGCTGCGCAACTGCACGGTGGCGAGTCCTAGCGTGCCCAATAGCAGGCCTAGTCCGCCCAGACTCTGAAAAGTCGACAGATAAGTGTTCTGCACGGCAAAAAACGCCGCCAGCCGGTCGGCGCTCGTTTGCGCGTCGAATCCAAAATCGCCCAGCGAACTTTCTAGCGCCCGCTCGGCCTCCAGCGTCGGCTCGCCGCCAGTGTCGATCAGAAAGAATCGATACCCGCTCACGTCCGGAAAGTGTGCCAGGAACGCCGACTCGCCAATCAGCACATCGCCTTGAAAAATGCTGTTCTGCAGGAAGCCGACGATCTGGCACTGCAGCTTGCGCCCCAGCCCATCGCGAACTTCTACCCGCTGCCCGATCGAGCCTTTGTGCAGGCTGTATTGAGCCGTGTTGAAGTCCACCACCGCGGGCACGACCGGCGTGCCGTCGGCAGCGGGTGGGAGTTTCTGTTCGAGCAGCAGCCACGGATTCTGCTTCTCTTGCAGCGTACTCGCGGCTGAACCGGCCCAGGCAAATCCGCCGCGCTCAACCAGCGCGCGCGGCACTCCCAGGATGCGCGGTTGCGTGGGCTGATAGAGATTCAAGCAACTCGCGTCGTCTCCCGCTTCCACCCGCAACGCGATGGTCTTGCACCGCGCCACTTCCTTGTCGGCCTCCGAGGAGAAACCCAACTCCTCGCGCCCGCCCGCCGTGTTCAAGTCCTGGTAGATCGGTTGATCGCTGGAGGCCACGAGGTTGAACCCTCCGCTGCCGCTATCGTGTCCTGTGCTTTCGGCCCGCGGATCGAGACGAAAGGCACTCAGCGCGACAATCAGAAAGCTGGCGGCGGCGATCAGCCCGATCGACAACGTGCTGCGCCCCGGGTTGCGCGCGCCATTGCGCATGGCAAGCCGCGCGATGGGCAGCCTGCCGGCGCCGACCCAAGTGGCCGTTGCGCCGCTCGCGAGCCGCGTGGCGACAAACGTCAGCCCGGCGGCCAGCACCAGCGCCCCGGAGCCGACGAACGCGCCGGCCTGGGCCATGCTCTCCAACCGTGTGGCCAGTAGCGCGACGAGCACGGCCGATACCAGCAAAACGGCCGCGGCGACGTACCCCGCGCGTCGCCGGCCGCGACTGACGAAACGTGCCTCGTGCGTTTGGCCGGCCAGCATCCGTCGCACTTGCACCCGCGTCAGTCGCCACACGGACCAAAGAATGGTCAGCAGCGAAACGATCACCCCGCTCGCAAAGCCGACGATCAAGCTGCGGGGCGTCATGTACAGCTCGAGAAACGGCGTGCTAATGGCGCCCAGCCACCAGGTGCGTAGGCCCACGAGCATCAGCCAGGCATAGCCCACTCCCGCCACGAGGCCCACGAGTGCCCCCAGCATGACCACGCCCAGCGCTTCGCCGACTAATACGCCGACCAGCGTGCGGGGTCTGAATCCCACGGCCCGCAGCGTGCCGATCTCCGCGGCCCGGCGATCGATGCCCAGGCGGAACAGCAGCGACACGAGCATCAGCGACGACAGCATGATGAACATGCTGAAGCCGGCGAATAGCGCGTCGAACGGCGTCGTGCCGCCTGCCGCCGCCAACCCCAGCCGTTTGATCGGCGTGAACTCGAATCCCAACGATGCCGGGTCGACGTGGATGCGCGCGGCCAGCGAATCGACCGTGGCTCCCGCCGGCGGTGCGAAGCGAATGGCCGTCGTGTCGCCGAAACGGCTGGACCACATGCGGCGACCCGCCGCCAGCGAAACAAACGCCTTGGGCGTCGTGCGGTGGTCGTCCCAGTAGGTCTCGTCCTTGTCGCGCACCCGCGCGGCGTCGAATGGAAACGGCGGGTTCCAATCGGAGATCGACAGCTGATCGGTCACGCCGGGCATTTGTGGCGTCAGATCCGGATCGGCCGCCAGCCCTTCCAGCGCGACGATCGCTTTCAGGCGGAAGCGTGCCGTTGATTCGCGCACCTGTCCGTGCGTGCTGGTAGGCTCGAAATACGTGATCTCAATCGTGTCACCCGGCTTGACCCCCAGATCGTCCGCGGCCCAAGTGTTGAGCACAATCTCGTCGTCGGTCAGGGGCTCGACTGTCTGTCCCTCGGGCGTGCGAAACGGGCCCAACGGCGGCTGGGTGCGAAAATCGATGGCCGAGATCGTCGAGTACGGGATGGAACGTCCCCCAGCGGAGATCGTGTTGGCCAGATAAGTAAACACGGCCTGCGGATGCTCGGCCGCAAAGGCCCCCTCCGCGGCGCGCACCACGCTCGGGTCGAGCAGCATGCGATTGCTGCCGACCTGCGCGTAACCGAGCTTGTGCAGCACGACTTCGACGCCGTAATCCGCCAACGTGGGTCGCAGCGCCGCGGTCAGCGCCTCGTGCGCCGCGGTGGTCGGTTCCAATTCTCCGCGGCCAGCAACCAGAATCGCATTCACCTTGTCGGGCTGTTCCAGCGCGGCTTGCAGTGTGGCCGTGGCCACAAACGCGTCGAGCGGCAGCCGCTGACTGGGATGCAGTGCCAGGCGGCCCAGCCCTTCGGCCGGAATAATTGCCGACACCGTGAGCCGCTGCGTCCGCACAGTCTCGGTCTTGCGGCCCAGCGCGCTGTCGGGCGGAATCTGGCTCCGGCTGCCGATCCGCAACAGCACTTCGTCGCCCACGTGGGCGTCGATCTCAGCAGCCAACGGCGCATTCAGCACGATTTGCCCGCGGCCTGGCGATTGTGCGGGCCCGCCCGACCCGAGCGACCAGAAGGGCTTGTCCGCGCCGATCGCCATCACGCCGCCGGCGCGCAACCCCGACGAGACGCGCGCGTTTTCCACGGTGGCCGGCACCACGATCGCAGGGACCGCCTGGCTGAAGTAGTCGCCAAATTTCGGGGCGGCCGCCACCTCCTCAGCCAGTTGCGTGCGAAAGAAGCGATCGGTCACCAGGATTTCGTCGATGCGGCCCAATTGATCCAGCAGCAAGTGTCGCAGGCTGCCGCGCATCGAGTCGCCGACGACCAAGGCACCGGTCAACACGGCGCCCGCCGCGGCCACCGCCAACGCCAGCGCCACGTTGGTGCGCCAGTGGTACCGCAAGCTGTCCAGGATCAGTCGGGCCAGCGTCATGGCGTCACGCGCGTCTGGCCTTCGTTTAGCTCCATGCGACGGTCCAGCCGCGCGGCCAGCTCCAGGCTGTGGGTGACTACCACGAGCATGGTTTGCTCCTGCGTCTGCAACTCGACCAACAAATCGGCCACGCCCACTGCCGACGTGCGATCGAGATTGCCAGTCGGCTCGTCGGCCAACAGCAGCCGCGGGCGATTGATCAATGCGCGGGCGATGGCCACCCGCTGCCGCTCGCCGCCTGAGAGCTCGGCCGGCAGATGATCCAGTCGGTTGGCGAGCCCGACGCGATCCAAGAGCGTGCGGGCCCGGCCAAGCGCGTCGGCCGGCGGCTTGCCGTCGGCCAGGGTTGGCACCAGCACGTTTTCCAGCGCCGAACACTGTGGCAGCAGATGATGGTCCTGAAAGACGAAGCCGATCTTATGATTGCGAAAGGCGGCCAGCCGCGGCTCGTTGAGCTGGAAGGGGTCCTGGCCGTCGAGCATCACCCGGCCGCTGGTGGGCGCGTCGAGCGTGCCCAGAATGTGCAGCAGCGTGCTCTTGCCGCAACCGCTGGGACCGAGGATAGCCAGGTTCTCGCCGGCAGACAGTTCGCAATTCACTCCGCGCAGTACGCGCAGCGGCTCTGCCCGCGTGGCATACTCCTTGGTCAGATCCGTTACGACTAGATCGGGCATCCAGTTATTCCAGGCAGGGTGAATTCCGCGACACGTGCTTGGTCAGCGCCAAAAGTTCGGGTGCCACTGCTGGCTTGTCCAGCAGTGCCTTATCGTTACGTCGTGGTCCACCGCGAAATCTGCGTTTGACAAGCGACTAGGGATTCAAACAGCGACGGCCAACAGCGCGGTTGCGCCCAGGCCGTAGAAAGTGTATTCCACGTCGCAGGCTGGATCCCAAGCGGCTCCGCGAAATCCGCCGCCGCTCAATTGTAGCGAATCGACATAGGCCCGCGCAGCGTGCAGATCGATGCGGTCCAAGGAGCCCAAGTCGGCCAAGGACACCAGGCCGGTGAAGGTGCTGAGCAAGTCGGCAATGGGAATGCGAGTATTGGCGCGCAGCCCACCCTCGTCGGTTTGCATGTCCGCCAGGAATTCGACGGCGTCGGCGCGCACCGCGCCATCCAGGGCCGAGAAAATCGCCAGCAATGCAACGGCCGCCGCCGTGGGGTTCGTGCCGCTGCGCTTCATCACATTCATTTCCACGAAGCCGCCGTCCTCGCGCCGCCGCGCCAGCACGAACGATACCAGCCGCTCGGGAGCGGGCACGGGATGTTCGATCAGTTGCCGGCACAGCACAACCAGGAACGAATGGTACAGGCTGCTCGCCTGGCCGGCCGGCGTTTTGGCGTACCCGCCGTCGGCGCGGCGCAACGATTCGAACGACGCAGCCACGGCTTCCGGCCAACCCGCTCCGCCGGCAGACAGCACGTCGTGTCCCGCGGCCACGCGCAGGGTCGTCGCGGCGAAGATGAGCGACAGAAAATCGACCAGCGGCACTTCGCCCGTCAGCCGCGAACGCAGGAACGCGGCGGCGCGCTCGGCGACGTCGCCGTGCAGCTCGCCCAGCAGCGCCAGGCCGCGCAACGCGAACGATGTGTAGTACAGATCGCTCTCGCCCTCGCGCCCGGCAAAGCCGCCGTCGGCACGCTGTACGCGGCGCAGGTAATCGGCGTGCCGCCCGCGCCAATCATCACTCACTCGGCCCAGGCCTTCGGCGAGTCGCAGGGTGAGGGCTTGCAGATACATGGGAGAGCGGGAGCGGAGGGCAGGAAGACAGGTCCGAACGTTGAGCGACCGTGGCGTCACTCCACCCGCGCTTGGGCCAATTTGTCGGCGATCTCCGCCGGGATCGCCACGCTCTTGGGAGTACCGTCGGCAGCAAAGCGGCAGCACACCGTGGTGGTTTGTCCGCTGGCCACGGGCCGGCCTTCATGCAGGAACGTGCACTCGTATGTGACGCTCTTCTTACCCAGGCGGACAATCGCGATCTCAATTTCCAGCACATCCTCGAAGTGCACGGCGCGCTGATAGTCGCAGCGCGAAGCCACGCGCGGAAATGAGAGCGTGCCGTTCTCGTCTGCCATGTGGACGGTCAGGCCCAGGTGACGCAGCAGCTCGTGCTCGGCCTGCTCCATCCATACGAAGAACACCGAGAAGTGCGCCATACCGGCAGCGTCGGTATCGCGAAATTCGACGCGCCGCGTGGTCGTGTAATGCTGACTCATAGCGGCGTGGACCCCCGGCGACGGAGACGTTTCCAATGAGCCGCCCGGTCCCAGTAACACGCGCCGGTGTTAGTCGCCGACGTACGGCAACAGCGCCATGAACCGGGCCCGTTTGATGGCCTTGGTCACCGCGTGCTGGCTCGCGGCCGTGCAGCCGCTTTTGCGGCGGCCAACGATCTTGCCCTGCCGATTGGTTAGCTTGGTCAGCAAGTCGAGATCTTTGTAGTCCACGTACATCGGTCGCGGACGCTGACCCTCGACAAAGATGGGATCCTTCTTTTTGGCGCGTACTTTGTTCTTGTTCGAACGGCGCCGCGGCGGACCTTTGAACTTCTTCATGTGTGCAAACCTGTGAACTGTTGGATGTAGAATCTCGGGCGCGACCGATCCTCCGGCCTTCCCCGGCCCAAACGCATGCGCTTGAGCCGCTGTTGTTATTGTCACACGCGCTGTGGCGTCAGCCGCCGGCGCGAGCTCTTTGATTCGCTAATTGAACCACGGAGTTGGTTGAGTGCCGGTCGTCTGCTAATGTCGGCCTGCTCCCCGGAGCACCAGCCGCCATGACACCTGCAACTCAGTCAGCCGCGGGCTGCTAGTGCAGCGTCAACCCGATTCATTCGGACGACCTTTTGCTACCCGAAAACGTTGACGGAGCACTAATAGCCGCGTCCGTAGCCGCCACGGCCACCGCCGCCACCACCACCACCTCCCGAACGCGGAGCGCGCTCACGCGCTTCGTTCACGGTGATCGCGCGGCCATCGACTTCCACGCCGTTGAGCGCGTCGATCGCCCGCTGGCAGGACGCATCCGAATCCATCTCCACGAAACCAAACCCGCGCGAGCGGCCGGTCTCACGGTCGGAAACCACTTCTGCCGACTGCACGGCGCCGTGGGCGCTGAACAATGTCTCTAACGACGCCGACGTGGTCGACCAGGGAAGGTTTCCCACATAAATACGCTTGCCCATTACAACTATCCTTCGCGCTCGATTGGGGGCCTGAGTACGCAGACTGACGAACTGGACGCGACAGCGTGTTGCCCCATTCGTTCGCCGCGTCAGTGAACCGTGAACTAAGACCCGTTAATGTACCGCTGGAGCCGCGCGCGATGCAACACCTGGAAGGCCGTATTTCCAGGCTAAAGCTCGCTCTCGCAGCGTGCCGGGCCACCCCCTCAGTACGCGCCCTGGCCCAATACGCGCCGGTACAAGTCCTGGGTTTTGCGGGCCATTCCCGCGGCACCGTAGTCGCGATGGATGACCTGCCTCCCGGCGACGCCCAGTCGTGCCGCCCGTGGGCGGTCTGCCAAAAGCTCTCCCAATGCGGCTGCCAAGGCCTGCGGATCGTCCGGCCGATGCAATATTCCGCCGCCCGTGTGTGCAATCAGCTCTGGAAACGTGCCGTGCTCCGGCAGCACCAGCGGCACGCCATTGGCCAAGGCCTCGAGCGCCGAGATGCCTTTGCTTTCGCGATAGACCGTCGGCAGGCTCAAACAATCCAACTGCTGCAGGAATCCGATCTTCTGGGCCCGGGTGAGTTCGCCCACGTACTCAAACGCCTCGGGCGATTTCCAGCCGGCGACTCGCCGGCGGATGGCCAGCAAGTAGGGCCGGTCTGCGTCAGACAGGTACCCGGCCGCGCGAATGCGGATGTTCGCCTGACCGTTGGCCAGCATGTGCTCTGCCGCCGCGATCAGGTTGTGCAGCCCTTTGTCCGGGCAGATACGGGCCAGGTAGCCGATTGCGAAGGAGTCGTCCTGCCGATCGACGCGCGTGCCGTGGCCCGCAAGGTTCAGCCCGTGCGGAATCACGTGGATCTTTTCGCGCGCGACGGCCAGGTAGTCGGCCATGAAATCGGCGTAGTATTGGTTGAGCGATACAAAGGCGTCCATCTCCGCCGCCCGCTCGCGCAGCACGGTCAGCGCCTGACCATGAAAGGGCTGCGGCAACTTCTCCAGAAAGATGTCTTCGCCCGAAAGCGTGGCGATGACTTTGATGCCCAGCTTGCGAATCTCGCGCGCGGCGCCGATCAGCATGCTGTTCGAGAAGTGGACGATGTCGGGCCGGGCTTCATGGCGCAGCCAGTGCAGCAGCTTCTTGATTTCCTTGCCCTGCAGCCCGTGTTCGCCTTGCAGCATCGAGACGGCCAGGTCGCCGAGTTTTTCCGCCTCGACGCTGGGGCCTCCCTTGGTGGCCCAGTTCAACACGCCGGGACGATTCAACAAGTCGTCGAAGAACCATGGCGTGTGTCGAAACAGCGACATGCGCTGCTGCAAATAGACGTTAATGCCGCCGAAGAACAGGTGCGAGTCGCTGACGTTGTCTTCGTCGGTGCGCAGCGGCGTATACGTGGGGACCAGCAAGACTTCTTCACCAAGCGCCAACAGCGCGGCGGCCAGCGTGTTGTCGTGCAGGCAACTGCCGCAATACATGCCGCCTGCGCCTGCCGCCAGATAGACAATCTTCATCGCGCCAGCGTCTCACTGCCCCACGGCCGAATTGCACGGCACAGCCGCTTACGCCAGGCCGTGCCCGGGGTGGGCGGCCACGCTGTCAGCCTAAACCAAGGCCGCAGGCCACGCCAGAGGAACGGCAGCCGGTGCCGCTGGCGACGAAGGGCTGCATTCTGTCCCTGCATTGCCGCAGGTTCCGGCACGCAGCACGCACCGGGGGTGTCAAGTATGCTTAGCAATAGGCTGCTGAAGAACGCGTGTATCCTTTGTGAGCACGATGAGCGCACCGAGCGACACCTTCCAACTTGCTTTCGAGCACCATGCCGCCGGCCGCACGGCCGAAGCGGCACGGCTGTACGCAGACGTGGTGCGCGCCAACCCGCGCCACGCGCATGCCTGGCATCAATTGGGCTGCCTGGCGCTTGCACAGGGCAGGGCCGACCTCGCCAAGGACTACTTCGTCAATGCCGTCCGCATCAGCGGCCGCGAGCCAACCTTTCACAACAACCTGGGCGAGTGCTTTCGCAATCTGGGAATGCTCGCCGAGGCCGAAGCCAGCTTCCGCCAGGCCGTCCGGCTGGATGCCCACTACGTGGCGCCGCGCGTGAACCTGAGTTGGACGTTGCTGGCGCAGAGTCGCTCGGGCGAATTCGATGCCAGTGCCCGCGAGGCGCTGGCCATGCCGCGCTCCTCAGCGGAAGAGCATTGCGCTTGCGCCGCGCTGCGTTTGGTGCGCGGCGATTTGCCCGGCGGCTGGGAGGAGCACGAATGGCGCTTAGACCTGCCGGGAGTGGCCCGGCCGTCATTGCCCGGTGCCCGCTGGGACGGCCAACCTCTCGCTGGCCAGCGCGTGCTTATTGCCGCGGAGCAGGGACTGGGCGATACGCTGCAATTCGTGCGTTACCTGCCGCAGGTTGCCGAGCGCGGCGGCCAACCCGTTCTGTGGGCGCCGCAGTGCCTATTGGAGTTGCTGCGTGACTCTTTGCCGTGCGCTGTGACGCCGCGCGAAGAGCCGCCCCCGCCGTGCGATCTGCACGCGTCGCTGTTGAGCTTGCCGCACCTGTTTGCGACAACGCTCGACACGATTCCGAATCGCGTGCCGTATCTGCGCGCCGACGAGAAGCTGGTCACCCAGTGGGGCGATCGGTTGACCGCCGTCGCAGGCTATCGCGTCGGCATTTGCTGGCACGGCAACCCGTTGCATCCGCGCGATCGCCTGCGGTCCATCCCCGCCGGCGAATTTGCTGCCCTGGGTCGCGTGTCGGGAGTGCGCCTGATCAGCCTGCAAAAGGGAACCCCTTCCGAACAATTGCCCGCGTTAGCCGCGGCATGTCCCGTGGTTGACCTGCAACCGGAGTACGACGTCGAGAGCGGTGCGTTCCTGAATGCCGCGGCCATCATGCGGCATCTCGATCTGGTGGTGACCGCTGACACGGCCATTGCGCATCTGGCCGGGGCGCTGGGAGTGCCCGTTTGGACGGCGCTGCCCATTGCGCCGGATTGGCGCTGGCTGCTGGCGCGCGACGATAGCCCCTGGTATCCCAGCATGCGCATGTTTCGCCAGACGCGCTCGGGCGACTGGCCGGAAGTATTTTCCCGCCTGGCAACCGAACTGGCCGCGCGCGCGTCCCGCTGATAGTTCGACTAATTTCGGGTGCCACTGGCGTCTCGCAGTGCTTGTTCCGCACGGGCAAGATGCCCGTGTCGCCCGCGGGCGCCACAGCTGGCTTGTTCTTGGCGGCCTCGCCGGTCGGTCGATCGCGCAGTAAAATTGTGCCTAATACACCATCGCCGCGGCCGCTCACTTCGCATACGTCGCGAACCTCGTTCCCACGTCACCTTGAATGACTTGCTCTCCGCTCCGCATCGGTCCCATCGAACTCGACTTTCCCGTCGTCCAGGCGGCTCTGTCGGGCTATAGCGATTGGGCGATGCGCGTGATCGCGCGGCGGCTGGGCGCACCGTACACGGTGTGCGAAGTGATGCTCGATCGCTTCGTGAACGAAGTGACGCGGGGCCGCAAGGCCGCGCGCTACATGCACACCAGCGACGAAGAGCATCCCCTCGCAGCCCAGTTGATGGGCGCCGTGCCCGAGGAGTTCGGCCCCGCGGCCCAGCGGCTGGTTTCAGCCGGCTTCGACGTGATCGACATTAATTTCGGCTGCCCGGTGAAAAAGGTGCTCGGCCGCCAGCGTGGCGGCTATCTGTTAGGCCAGGTCGACACGGCCTTGGAAATTGTTTCGCGGGTGCGCGAGGCCGTGCCGCCGCCAGTGCCGGTGACCGTGAAAATGCGCCGCGGCTTGGACGACACGCCCGCCAGCCGCGACAATTTCTTTCGCATCTTGGACGGGGCGTTCCAGCGCGGCGTCGCGGCCATTACAGTGCACGGCCGGACGGTCGAGCAGAAGTATGTTGGTCCCAGCCGCTGGGAGTTTCTCCGCGAAGTGAAACGCCACGCCGGGTCCCGCGTCGTATTGGGCAGCGGCGATTTGTTCACTCCGCAGGCCTGCATCGACATGCTGCGCGAGACCGGTGTCGACGGCGTGACCGCGGCCCGGGGCGCGATCGGCAATCCGTGGATCTTTTCGCAGGCCCGGGCATTGGCCGCTGGCCTGCCGCTGCCGGCGCCGCCCAGCGTATTCGAGCAGCGCGAAGTGATTGCGGAGCACTATCGGCTGGCCGAAGAACTCTACGGTCCGCAGCTCTGCGGTCGGCAGATGCGCAAGTTCGGCATCAAGTATTCACGCCTGCACCCGCGCTCCCAGGAGGTGCGCGACGCGTTTGTGGCGGTCGCCCGGCCCGGCGAATGGGTGCACGTGCTCGATCGCTGGTATCGCGAAGACCTGCCCGGCCGCCACCCGCAACCGGAAATTGACGAGCAGGAAGAGTGCCACGAGACGTCCAGCGTAGGGTAGGGCGAGGGCACACTGCTCACTCGCAGGGTGCGCATCTGCCCAGCTCCGCCTCAATCTCGCCGCGCACTTCGGCGTCTTGCTCCACGAGCAATCGCTCCGCCAACGCGCGCCGCGCCTCGTCGGTCGCATAGCGCCCCAGGGCCCAGGCACACGCCCCGCGCACCAGCGGTTCCGCGTCGTTCAGCCCGCGCGCCAAAGCCATCAATGCCTGCGGCGGCCGCTGATTGCCCAGCACGATGGCCGCATTGCGCAATAGCCCTCGCCGCTTCGGCCGCCACAAGGGCGTGCCGCGGAAACGGGCCCGAAACGCCGCCTCGTCCCAGTCGAACAGCTCGGCCAGATCCAGCGACGTCAGGTTGTCCCGCGGCAGCATTTCACGCTCCTCGGTCCGCGGCGCACGCGAGTTCCAGGGACACACCTCCTGGCACACGTCGCAGCCGAAAAGCCATTCGCCCATGGGTTCACGCAGCGCACGCGGAATGGGCTCGCGCAGCTCGATGGTCAAATAGCTGATGCAACGCCGCGCGTCGAGCACATATGCGTCGACAAAGGCCTGCGTGGGACACGCGTCGAGACAAGCGGTGCAGGTGCCGCAGTGATCGGTCGCGTGTGGCGCATCGTAGGCCAGCTCCACGTCGGTCAGCAGGGCCGCCAGAAAGAACCAGCTGCCGTGCTCTTTGTTCAACAGCAACGTGTTCTTGCCGACCCAGCCGAGACCGGCCAGCTGCGCGAACTCGCGCTCCAAGAGCGGCGCCGTGTCGATCACCGCTCGGGCCCGCGCTCCTGTCGCCAGCCGCTCCAGCGCGTCGCACAGCGCGCGCAAGCGGCCGCGTACGACGTCGTGGTAATCGCCTCCCCACGCATAGCGCGACACGCGACCGCGGCCCGGTTGAGACGCTGCCGGCTCCACAGTACGATAGTCAAAGGCCAGCATCACTAGGCTGCGGGCGCCGTCGAGCACGTGTTGCGGATGCGCATACGCCTCGGCCCGATCCGGCAGGTAGTGCATCTGGCCCGCGTAGCCGGCGGCCAGCCACTCGCCGAAACGGTCGATGCCGGTGGGACTCACCGCGGGACAAACGCCCACGAGCGAGAACCCCAGCCGGCGGGCCTCGGTGCGCAGTGCCTCGGTCAGCGATGCGGTATTCACAACGGGACTTACTTGATGATCCATCGGCGCTTGTCGAACGTTGTCTGCTGGTCTCCGCGGCGCCGCCCCATCGGCCTTGCCTGCGGTGTCGGGCTGCTGCTGGTGCTCGTATCGCTCAACGGCTGTGCCCCACAGCTCGACCCGGCCACCTACGGCAAGGTGATTTATGAGGTTCCCAAGGTCCAGGGGGCAGAAAAGCCGTATCCCCTGCCGGAACTCGAAGGTGCCGGCCCGGCGAGACCGGAGCCACCAAAATAGTTCCGAATTTTACGGTTTTGCGGATTGCAGCGGCTCGGGTCGCCAAATAGCCTGAAACTAGGTGCTTTGAACATTCTGGGTATTTTTGCTACGCGAGGCAGTTCCATGATCGGTCGCTTGAGCCTGTGGGTCGCAGTTGCAGTGTTGCTGGCCATGAGCGTTGGCGCTTCGAAGGCTGACGCTCAGTTTATCAGTGGCGGCGGTTACGGTCTGGGATTTTTCAACTATGGCGACAACAGCTACATGTTCCAGCGCCCGCCGTACTTTGCCTTGTATCCGCCCGTCTACTACAGCTACCCGGTGGCCCGCACCTACGGCTACAGCCCCTTCGCCTATCCGCCCGGGGTGATGACGCCCGAGCTGCGTCCTTCGGCCAAGAGTGCGACGTACACCAATCCGTTTGTGCCCAAGGGCAACGAGGCGTCGCCGGCTGCTGACAAGGCAGTGAGCAACACCGGCCCTCCGGTGCGTGTGGCTCAAACGTACATCAACCCGTTTGTCAGCTCGACAGCGTCCCCTAGCCATCAGGCGCTGACAGCACGCGTCGAGCCGTAAGCGGCTGGCGAACTACGTCGAGTGGCTGGGCCGCCTTTCGTTTCGGCCTGGACGCGGCCTGCCGAATTGCTATCCTTTCGCTCCCTGCGCCAAGAGAGCGTGCGCGCTCCCCGTCGGCGTAGTGCACATCTGAGCGTTTCGACTCATCCTATCTGAGCTAGAAAGTCTTGGCGTCGTCGCCGTCCGCGCGGCCGTTTGGCCGGCGGCGGATTGACTATTCTCGTGCGACGTCCGGCGAAAGGAGTCTGCCGATGATGCGGTCGTGGGTGATCATCCTGGCCGCAGCCGCGCTCACAGGCTGTCGCAGCTCGCAGCAACCGACCAATCCGTTCTTGCGCACCACCGTGCCGCCCCCGGGAACGGGAGAGGCCGCCGTGGTCGTGCCCGGCGACCCGTACTATCCGGGTGCTGCGGCGCCTGCCGCCGTGGCTCCCGCGCCCGTGGCCACCGGCGCGCCGGTTGCGCCGCAGGCCGTGGCACCGCCGCCCCCGCGCGAGCGCAATAAAGCCATTCCCGGCGGCGACTTGTTCTACCACCAGAGCTCCACCGACACGCCGCCCGATCTGCCAGATGGCGGGCACGGCCCCGACGATGAGGGTGGCGTCTCGGAAGCGGCCGGCCTGGCAGTGAATGCCGCGGACCCCGACGCCTTGCGGCTGGGCGGTCCGTCAGACGCCGTCGAGCAAGCCCTGGCACTGGCCGAAGAACCCGGGCCGGTGGATGCAGCGAGCTTCGAACAATCGGGTGGCCGGCTGCCCGGCGAGCCTGCGCCGCTGGCGCGCGCCAAGGCCCCCCAGCGCGACGCCACGGAACCCACTGAATTGCACTACACTTCGAAGCAGGAAGTGAGCATCACGGGTGCCGAGCGCGAGGAGGCTGCCAAGCCCGTCGAATCGGCATCGGAGTTTGATTCGACTGCGACCGGCGGCGCCGGCCTGCGCTGCCGCCTGGCGTAATTCCAGCGCCTCGTCCGCGTGCGCGGCGAACTCGTCCGGCACGCGTTTCTGCCCGTATTTCCCGCCGCTGTCAAATACGGTCGCGTGACTTACAATAGAATATCGTCGCGTTTTGGCTCTCGGCCGGCGCGGCTTCGCGTGCCGCGGCCCAGCATGGTTCCGCGCATGATCCGTTCGTTCCAGTCGTTGCCCTCCGAGAGAATCCGGCCGTGAGCCTCGGCGATCGAATTGAATCCGGCCTGCAGGCGGTCACCAATCGCATGAACCAGCGGCGCATCGCGCGTTGGAGCGCGGCGTTGCCGGTGGTTGCCTCGTTCGAGGAAGAGCTGAAACAGCTCGGCATGTACGATCTGCGCAAGCGCAGCCTCTCGCTGCGTTATCGCATCAAGAGCAACGAGCCCGCCGACCGCGTTTTGCCCGAGGCTTTTGCCCTGGTGCGCGAAGCCGGCCGCCGCGCGCTCAATATGCGGCACTTCGACGTGCAAATCCTGGGCGGCATCGCCATGCACAACCGCTCCATCGCCGAGATGCAGACCGGCGAAGGCAAAACACTCACGGCCACGCTGCCGTTGTACCTCTCGGCGCTCGAAGGCAAAGGTGCGCACCTGGCCACGGTGAACGACTACCTGGCCCGCCGCGACGCCGAATGGATGCGACCCCTGTACGAGGCGCTGGGCGTCACCGTGGGCGTCGTCGAATCGCAAATGAGCCAGGCCGAACGCAGCCGGGCGTATGCCTGCGACATCACCTACGGCACGGCCAAGGAATTCGGCTTCGATTTCCTCCGCGACCGGCTGCTGCTGCGGCGCATCGGCGAAGGCCAGTCGGACTTTCTCGGCGGCATGCTCGGCATGCGCGGCTCTGAAGGGGGCGAAAAGCCCGTCCAGCGCGCGCCCTTCTTCATGCTGGTCGACGAGGCGGACAGCATCTTGATCGACGAGGCCCGCACGCCTTTGATCATCGCCGCTCTGCCCAGTGACGAGGCGCTCGTCGCCGTAGAAGCGTACAAATGGGCCGCCTCCATCGTCGACGAGTTCGTCGAGGACGAGCACTACGAATACGAGCATGACGACAAGAAAGTCGAGCTCACGCCCGAAGGTCGCCGTCTGGTGCGCATGCTTCCCAAGCCCGACGCACTGCACCCTGTTGGCATGTTCACCATCTACGAGCACGTCGAGCGGGCCATCAAGGTCAACCGCGAGTTCTTTCGCGACCGCCAGTTCGTCGTCCGCGACGGCGAGGTGGTGATCGTCGATGAATTCACCGGCCGCATGGCCGAAGGGCGCAAATGGCGCGCCGGATTGCATCAGGCCGTTGAAGCCAGCCAGGAGGGCGTCGACGTGACGGCCGAGTCGGGCCAGGCCGCGCGCATCACCGTCCAGGATTACTTCTTGCTCTATCCGCGGCTGTGCGGCATGACCGGCACCGCGGCCAGCTCCTCGCGCGAGCTGCGCAAGATCTACAAGGTCCACGTGGTGCCCATTCCCACCAATCGCCCTGCCATTCGCGAGCGCCTGCCCGAGCGCGTGTTCGGCAACGAAGAGGCCAAATGGGAGTCGATCATCGAGGAGGTTTGCGAAGTGCACGCCACGGGCCGGCCCGTGCTTGTCGGCACCCGATCCATCGACAAATCAGAGCTGCTCTCCCAGGCCCTTAACGAGCGGGGCATCGAGCACTTCGTGCTCAACGCCAACCACATTGCCGAAGAGGCCGAGATCGTGGCCCACGCCGGCGAGTTGAACCGCGTCACGGTCTCCACGAACATGGCCGGCCGTGGCACGGACATCAAGCTGGGTCCGGGCGTCGAAGAAATGGGCGGTCTGCACGTCATCATCAGCGAGATGCACGACGCGGCCCGGGTCGATCGCCAGCTGGCCGGCCGCGCCGGTCGGCAAGGAGACCGTGGCAGCTATCGAGTTTTCCTGGCGCTGAACGACGAACTGCTGCTGGGCCTGGGCCCCGACAAGGCGCATTACTACGAGGACCTGGGCGCCGAAGTGAACGGCAAGCGGTTCGATCACCTCGCCGGGCTGTTCCGCCGCGCCCAGCGCAAGATCGAGCGCAAGCACTTTCGTGATCGACGCGTGCTCATGTATCACGAAAAAGAGCGCAAGAAGATCCAGCAGCAGATGGGCCAGGATCCGTATCTGGATACCCCGGGCTAGAGTTGATTCATCTGCCGGCGCATGCCCAGGTCGCTTAGGTATCTCAAACCCATCGACGCGGAAGGCGTCGCAGGCACACCCCATCGCCTCCAGTCTCCAGCCTCCAGCCTGACCCATGATCGACGACTTTTATCAGGCAGCGCTCGCGGCGATCCAGCATCATCTCGACGAAGCCGGCGCGCCGTACACGCTCGACGAAGGCGAGCTCGTCGTGTCCGGCCATCGCTTGGGCCTGTCCATCACGTTCGACGCCTTCGTGCCGCAAGGCGCGCTGGTATTGGCGCCTTTGGACGTGCAAATCCATCTCGACGGCGACAGCGGCGACCGCTTTCGCGTGGGCACGCTGGGCGTGGGCCGCGACCAGGCCACCGCCCTGCGCGACGCGATTGGCGAGTGGCACTTGTTGGCCGCCGCGCCGCTGCTGGCCGCGCTGGGAGCCCCCGTCGAAAAGCGTCGCGCGCCGGCCGCTCCGCAGAAACTGGCCGGCTGGGATCTCTTCGCCGGCAACGTGGGCATTCGCGGCCAGGTGCCCGCCGAATTGCGCGCCGGCCGCGAGTTTTTCCAGTCACTCATGTCACGGCTCGAGCAAATCGTTGCCCAGTGGGAGCGTCCCTCGCGCTGGGAGCTGCGCTCCATCTTCTTCATGGCCACCGTGGGCCCCACCCAGCGCGATATCCAGGCCGCGATCGACGGCGTGGTCGATCCCCCGCTCGCGGAATTATTGACCGGCCTTCCCTGGCCGAATGCCACCGAGACCTATCTCTACAAACAGCTCTTCGTGCTCCGCTCGGGCTCGGACGAGTAATCGATGAATAGTTGCCACGGGCGTTTGGCACGCGCTCAGCCGCCGCCTCGCCGGGGGATGTTTTCGTAGCTGAACTCGCCAGAGTTCAGGGCATCATGCCCAACGACTAAATTTCTGCGAATTCAGCTACCGGTAAGGTCAGGCATGTTTCGTAACGAACCCTTTATGCCGCCGCGCTCAGATTGACCTTTTCAGCTCAACGTGTCAGCTTTAAGGCAGGGACGTCGAGCGGTCGAGTGCCTCAACCTGGGAGCGAAGTAAGCCATGAATCTGTTAGCCCTGCTGGCCGCTGGTTGCATTGCGTGGCAAGCCGCGGATGATGCCGACCCATTTCGGCCCCGCGTGGTGCCGCGCACGAGTCCGCCGCTGGCGATCGAATCGGACCCGCCCGCCAGCGATCCGACGGCGCCCGCGCAACCTGCTGAGCCGGCCGCTGACGCCGCAACCACTCCCCCACCCGCTGCCGAACCAACCGGCCCGCGCGACGATGTGAACTCGCAGCCGGCGACGCCCACGAGTCCGCCGGCGGATGCGAATTTGGCGCCGGTTGGCAGCGTGCCCCGGCAACGGCTGCGCCCGCCCGAGTTGATCGCCGAGGCCTTGGCCACGCCGCAGGAGTCTGGTCTGCAGGGGCGGCCGCTGAATCTGTTGGCCACCATCTCGCGCACGCCCGACCGGGCGCAGCAGACGCGGTTGGCCCAGTCCTACTGGCGGCTGGCGGCCGCGCAAGCCAATTATCATTGGGCGCTCGAGGAGCGCGACTTGATCGACCGCTTTCTCAAGGCGCATGCCGAGGTGCCTGCCGTCGAGAGCGCACGCAGCGCCGCGGCCGCCAACGTGCGCGACGCGCAACTGGCCGTCGCTCAGGCCCAACAAGAATTGGGCGATCTGATCGGCGCGGGCAACGGCGAGCTGCCGTTGGCCGTCGATCGGCCGCACGTGGGCAGCTACAACACGCTGTTTGCCGATATTTTCGGCACCCGGCCCGCGCCCGCCCGCATCCGCCTGATCGATCGCACGTTGCCCCTGCGTCGCCAGGCCATCGACGCTCACGGCGCCGCCGTCGTCGCCGCGCACGACGCTGTGGAAGCCACCGGCGAGGAGTTCGAAACCAAAGGCCAGGGACTGATCGCGCTATTGGAGTTGTTTGCAAATCTGCACGCAGAGCGGCAAGCGTTCATGACGGCCGTGCGGGCCTACAACGATGAGATCGCGGAATATCTGTTCGCGGTCGCGCGTCCTGGCACGAGCGATCAATTGCTGGTGTCGCGCTTGATTCTCACGGCCAGCCAGCCGCCTTCGTCGACGTCGCCGCCTTCCTCGGCCGTTTCGCCGCCGGCCACAGCCCCGGCCGGATCAGCGCCGGCCGCGACCCAATCGCCGGCTGATGCTCCTCCCGCCACGCCTTCGAATGTGCCGCCCACGTTCGAACAGCCGCCCGCAGAAGGCGGCGGCAGCGGTGCCCCGGCGGGCGAGCCGACGCCGGCTGCCGAAGTGACCACAAATTATCAGCCGCAGGACGTGGCCGGTCTGTTGGAAGACGGCGGCGGGCTGTATCGCGGGCTGGACGGCTTGTCGGCGCCCGCGCGGGTGCAGAAGCTCGCCGGCTTGTTGCATTGGGACCGCGCCTTGCCGGCCGACGCCGGCCGCCAAACCGCCTTGTCCGACTGCTTGCGGGGCGTCTCACAAGGCCAGCGGCAGGTTCTCTTGTCGGCCTATTGGCAAGCGCGGGAAGCCATGGCCCGCTACCAGGCGCGGAACGATCAACTGGAACAACTCACGGCCCTCTCGACCGTAGCCACGGCGCTCGCCAGCGAGCCGGGCATGGCCGAGGCGGGCGTGCGCTTGCAGGCCGCGCGGCGCCGCGCCAAGGCCGCGCTCGTGGATGCCCAATTGAACCTGTTGCTCGCGCAATTCGATCTGATGCAAGCCGCCGGCCGGCCGCTGACAGAAGCGTGGCTCTTGCCAAGCACGTCGCCTCAGGCGGGTCGCTATGTGGTGGGCAGTCACGGCGCGGGCCGGGCCGGCCGCACCGCCGAGATTGTCCTGGCGCGTCACGCCGAGTTAGAAGAGCGCGCCGATGCGGTCATTCGAGTCGACGCCGTGCGCGACACGTTGGACAGCGCTTCGCAAAACGCCGGCGCCGCCGACGCCACGCTCGGTGAGTCCACGCCGCTCGACCGCGCAGTGTGGGCCATTGGCCGGCAGGCCGACGAAACCCTCGCCTTCCTGACAAGCCTTACGCACTACAATCTGGCCATTGCCGAATACGCGTTGGCCACCGCGCCCCAGAGCATCGTCAGCGACGAGCTGGTCAAGCGGCTCGTCATTGCCCGCAATGCGCGCGGCGAAACATAGCACCAAAAAAATCTGGTGCCACTGGCGTCGCGCCAGTGCGAACACCGAACTTGCCACAGGATGAATAGGAGTCCTGCGGACCGAAGGTCCGAACCATACCAGCCTGGGGCATCGCCCCAGAGATTGAGAGCGACAGTAAAGTTTCTGTGAGCACTGTAGGTACGACATTTGTTGGCGCATCCCGCTGACGTATAGCCTCCGACCCTCAGCCTGATACATGTCCTCCGCCACCCTCGACCATCGCGAAATGTCCCCGCTGCCTGCGCCGCAGGTGCGGCCGCTGACAATCGGGCCGCTCGTGGTCGATCCGCCGGTGCTCCAGGCGCCGATGGCCGGCTTCACCAACTACGCCTATCGCCAGATCGTGCGCGAATTCGGCGGCGCCGGCTTGCAGGCCACGGAAATGGTGCATGCCAAGGGCTTCCTGTGGTTGGAAAAGGAAGCGGACGAATTGCCGGACCGTTTGTGGGGCGTGCCAGACGAGGCCCGGCCGCTGGCCGTGCAAATCTGGGACAACGACCCCGCCACGCTGGCCGAGGTCGGCGCCAAACTGGCCCACGAGTTTCGCGTGAGCGTGGTGGATATCAATTTTGGCTGCCCGGTGAAGCAGGTTACCGAGAAAGCGCACAGCGGATCGTACTTGCTGCGCTTTCCAGATCGGGTCGGCGCCATTGTCGAACGCGTGGTGCAGGCCTGCGCCCCGGTGCCGGTCACGGCCAAGATCCGCCTTGGTTGCACGCGCGACTCGATCAATGCCATCGAAGTTGCCCGGGTGGTCGAGCAAGCCGGCGGCGCCGCGCTGACCGTGCACGGACGCACCGCCCAAGATTTCTTTCAGGGCTCGGCCGATTGGGAGCGGATCGCCGAGATCAAGCCGCACCTGCGGCACATTCCCCTGATCGGCAACGGCGACTTGGACTCCGTGGCCGCCGTGCTTACGGCCTTTGCGCGCTACAACATCGACGGCGTGATGATCGCCCGGGCCGCGCTCAACCGTCCCTGGCTGTTTCGCGATGTGCAGGCGGCGCTGCGCGGCGAGGCTATCCCGAGCGAGCCCACCTTGGCCGACCAGCGCGCGTTGCTGCTGCACCACTACGAGCTGGTGTGCGAGCGATTCGGACCGGCCAAGGGTTCGATCTTGATGCGCAAGTACGCCTGTTGCTATGCCCAGGGGCGGCCCGGTGCGCGCGAGTTTCGCACGCGCGTCTCGCACGTGTCGACGCCGGGCGAATTCCGCGCCGTGGTCGACGAGTACTTCCCAAGGCAGTAGCGCGCGAGTCCGAACAAAAAGCCGCGGAACCGTGGCACTTCGGCGCAGCAGGACACTTCGCAATCGCTGGCGCCGCAAGCAGGGTGATCGCTCAACGTGAACCCAGACGCAAGTTCAAATCCTGTCGCCCCGATCTTAGGTTGGTTGAGGCCCTTCGGTGCACATGCCGAAGGGCCTTTCTGCTTACTGCACCGGCATTTCTGCCATTGCATGCCAGTTCAAAAACCTTCGCTCCGTGAAGGAGTATTGCTCTGCGATTTGGCGCAATCCATGATAGGCTTTGCCCTTACTTCAGTTCAAAATGTTCCAAGAGAACCATAACTCGCGGTTTCTCAAGTCCGCTGTCGTCGCATCGTGGAGATTCGAATGGAGAAAGACAGAGTCGAAGGGGTGATGTCCCGGCGTGATTTCGGAGTGCTCTCAGCCGCCGCGTTGACCGCGCCGCTCATCACAGATGCAGGCGCAAACTTTGCGACTGCTCAGCAGCCGCCCCAGAGACAACCGGCCGTCCGCTCGGAGAAACCCTTCAACGTCTTGTTCGTCTTCGGCGACCAGGAGCGATATTTTCCACAATGGCCGAAGGGACTCTCGCTGCCAGGTCATGAGCGTCTACAGAGCACCGGCGTGACCTTTGAGAACCACTACACCAGCGCGATCATGTGCACTCCGTCGCGTTCGGTGCTGCTTACGGGCTTGCAGACGCCCGACAATCGCATGTTCGACAACACCGACATGCCGTGGGTGAAGAATTTGGCCACCGACGTGCCGACCATCGGGCACATGCTCCGCAAGGCGGGCTATTACTCCGCGTACAAGGGCAAGTGGCATTTGAACAAAGATTTCGACATGCAGGAGCCAGACAAGCTCTTCACCCGCGAAATGGACGCCTATGGGTTCTCAGACTATGTCGGAGTCGGCGATCTCATCGGGCACACGCTGGGCGGCTACCATTTCGATCATCTGATCGCCGGAAGCGCCGTCACCTGGCTGCGCCGGGTAGGCCGGCCGCTATCGAACGAAGGCAAACCGTGGAGCCTCTTCGTAAGCCTCGTGAACCCGCACGACATCATGTATTTCAACACCGACGTCCCCGGACAAAAGGTCCAGGACACCGGAAAACTGTTGAAGCACGCGGCCGCCGCCCCCGATCACGAGCTCTACAAAGCCACGTGGGACCTGCCGATCGCCCCGACCCTGCGCGAAGCCATGGATGCACCCGGGCGGCCGCGGGCGCATGGCGAATTCCTCAAAGTCTGGGATCACGTGCTGGGGCATATTCCGCTGGAGGAAGAACGCTGGCGGCGGTTCAACGACTTCTATATCAACTCGATTCGGACGATGGACCTGCAGCTCGCGAATATACTCCGCGAACTCGACGCGCTGGGGCTGGCTGAGCGGACTATTGTCGTCTTCACCGCGGATCACGGCGAGATGGCCGGCGCTCACGGCCTGCGCGGCAAGGGTCCTTTCGCATACGAAGAGAACATTCACATTCCCCTGATGGTCCGTCATCCGGACGTTCAGGGCGGGCAATCCTGCCGGGCGCTTTCCAGTCACATCGACATCGTACCGACTTTGTTGGCGATGGCCGGCGTGTCAGACAGCAACAAGGGCGAGTTCGCCGGGCGAGAGCTTTTCGGCAAGAGTCTTATGCCGGTCCTGGGCAGACCGGCTGCTGCGGACATCAATGCGGCGCGCGAGGCAGTATTTTTCATGTACAGCGGACTGCAGACCAACGATGCGGGGCTGATCGCCGTGGCGGGAGAGGCCCTTGCATCCGGCAAGAATCCCAAAGAAGCGATGATGAAGAGCGGTTTCAAGCCGGACATGAAGAAGCGTGGCAGCGTGCGAACCGTCTTCGATGGCCGTTACAAGTTCTCCCGCTATTTTTCGCCGGTCGATCGCAACAAGCCCAGCAACATCAACGAACTCTATCAAGCGAACGATGTGGAGTTGTTCGACCTGCAGACGGACAAGTCGGAAACGATAAACCTTGCATCCGATCGTGAGAAGAACACCGATCTAATCGCCACGATGAGTGGCAAGCTGGAATCGATCCTGAAGACGGAAATCGGCAAAGACGATGGCCGCGAGATGCCCGACATCGCGAAGATCACATGGACCATCGATCGTGCCGATTTATGAGGCTAAAGTGCTGTGGATTGCGGATCCTCCGGGCGGTTCCGCCAGTTATGCCTTACGATTCGAAACAACCCGGAAACAGCCGGATGAAGGACTTCAGGACTAGGTCTAATTCTCCGTAAGTGCTTCGGCAACCGCAACAAGTGAACGCGCCCAAGCTTGAACGCCGCTAGTGAAAAGTTCAATAGCCGTCCTGTCGCCCCGATCATTGTTCACAAAGCACTCGCGCTGCAGGAATTTATGTCGAGCCACGACGGGATCATTGGCGTATCGGATCACGGCGGTTGGGCCGTGCTGGTGACGGCCGCGAGCGACGGAACGCTCCTCGACCGCCGCCGCGTCGAACTGGTGGACGAGGACCTGCCGAAGATTCCGCACCACAGCGAAGGGCAGGCGCTGCCGCTCGCTGAGGCCGTCGCGCTCGTGGAGCGGGTGCGGGAGTCTGCCCATCGGCATGCAATGCTCCGTCTGGACAGCGTCGCAATGCAGCTGCCCGGACGCATCCTCGGCGTTGCGCTTCGCCAGTGCCCGGCGCTGCCGCCCACCACTGCCGAGCGAATCAAGGACTACCGGGCGCAGAACGTCGCCGACTGGGTGATGTACCGCCAGGCGCTAGCCGCCGCGGCCGAGGCGCGCGGTTGGGCCGTCCACTGGTACGACGCGAAGAACGTGTTGGATGCAGCCAGCGAGGCGCTGCGCATCGAGGACCTCGATGCCTACTTCGTCCAACTGAGGAAGACCATCGGGTCGCCCTGGGGCAAGGATCACAGGCTTGCCATGGCCGCGGCGATCGTCGCGGCGCGGGCGCTCGAGGTAGGCAACAGTCTGGGCGAAAAAGCCGGGCGGCAAAAGGCTCGCTAGCGGCCCCAGTCGCCCCAGGGTACGTCTCAGGTCACCTGGCCAGCCGTTCGTAGCCTGAACCCTCGATTTTCGGCCGTGAAACCAGGGCTTTATTTTTCAAACATTCAGTTGTTTTAAATGCGGAAACCGCCTATGATTTGGATGTGAACTCGTGTCTGCGAGCCCCCCTTATGGACTATCTGACCGAAAGCTCCGACATCGGGATTTTGGACCTGCTGCGTAAAGCGGGGCCGCTCGGCGTCGGCGATCTTGCCCAGGCAACGCGCGTGACGGCGACCGCCGTGCGGCAGCGGCTGTCTCGGTTGATGGCGCAGGGGCTGATCGATCGCGACGTGGCCCGTGCCGGCCGCGGCCGGCCCAGCCATCGCTATCGGCTCACCGAAAAGGGACGCCGCCAGACGGGTGCGAACTTTGCCGACCTGGCCGTGGCGCTGTGGAACGAAGTTCGGGCCATCGAGGATCCGGAAGTTCGCCGCGGACTGTTGCAGCGGATCGCCCGGCAAATGGCGCAGCTGTACGGCGGCGCCGTGAGCGGTACCAGTCCGGCGGAGCGCATGGCGTCGGTCGCACGGATTTTTGCCGAGCGAAACGTGCCGTTTGAGGTGGAGGGCGGCGAGGCCTTGCCGGTGCTGACGGCCCTGGCGTGCCCCTACCCGGAGCTGGCGGAGAAGGATCGTAGCGTGTGTGCGATGGAGCGGATGTTGTTTTCCGAGTTGGTGGGCGACAGCCTGCGGTTGGCTGACTGCCGCCTGGACGGCGACAGTTGTTGCCGGTTTGTGACGAACTAGCTGCAGCCCGTACCGGGAGTCCTTTAAACCGAGGCCCAAGCGGAGTACCTTAACGGGTTTACGAGGTACGCGCGACCAACTGGCCCGGAATACAAATCATGACCCAACCTTGGATTGAAGGGCGCTTCGAGGAGAACGTAATCACCACCACGGTGGAGCAGGCCATCAATTGGGCCCGCCAGGCCAGTGTCTGGCCGATGACGTTCGGGCTGGCCTGCTGTGCCATTGAGATGATGGCCGCGGGCGCCAGCCGCTATGACATCGACCGTTTTGGCGCCGGCGCGTTCCGCGCCAGCCCGCGCCAGGCCGACTTGATGATCGTGGCCGGCACCGTGACGTACAAAATGGGCAGCCGCGTGCGGCGCCTCTACAACCAAATGCCGGACCCCAAGTTCGTGATCGCCATGGGCGCCTGCACCGTGGGCGGTGGGCCGTATTTCAAGTATGGCTACCACGTGGTCAAGGGCGTCGACCTGATCGTTCCGGTCGACGTTTACGTACCCGGCTGCCCGCCGCGTCCCGAGGCGCTGTTGGAAGGTTTGATGCGCATTCAAGACAAGATCAAGGGACACAAAATCGCCCGGCAGCGCGGTGCGCAAGTCGGCGTGAAGGTCGAAGACGAATTGCCGATTCCGCATCACTCCGGCTATGTCGCCGTCGACGAAACCGAACCGCTTTACGACCACCAGAAAATTACAGGATGAGGCCCTAGGCTTCAGGCAATAGCCGATCGGAGAAGAATTGTGGTTGCTTGTTGTTCGTCCGTCGTACGCCTTGTTTCCTAGAGCCTAGAGCCTCCAGACTCCAGCCTGATTCCAATGTCCGAAATACTCAAGATCACCGATTTGCACGTCTCCACGCCGGAGGGCAAGGAAATCTTGCGCGGCGTGAACCTCCAGCTGCAGCGCGGCGAAGTGCACGCCCTGATGGGACCCAACGGCTCGGGCAAGAGCACGCTGGGCTATGCCATCATGGGACATCCCGGTTACGAAGTGACCAAGGGCTCCATCACGCTCGACGGTCAGGATGTGTTGGCCATGGATCCGACCGAGCGGGCCCGCGCCGGCATCTTCCTGGCCTTTCAGCGGCCGATGGCAATTCCCGGCGTCAAGATGGCTGACTTTCTCCGGCACGCGGCTACCAACGTGCGTCGCCCGGACCGCAAAGAGGGCGAAGAGCTCATCCCGATGCGCGAGTTCCGCAAGGAGCTCAACGACAAGATGTCGCAGCTGCGGATGGACAAGGAGTTCGCCCGGCGCTACGTGAACGAGGGCTTTTCCGGCGGCGAGATGAAGCGGGCCGAGATTCTGCAGCTCGCCATGCTGCGGCCCAAGTTCGCCATTCTCGACGAGACCGATAGCGGGCTCGACGTCGACGCCGTCCGCCTGGCCAGCCAGAGCATTGCCGATATCGGCGGCCGCGAGATGGGCATTTTGATCATCACCCACCACGAACACCTGTTGGAACACAACCGTCCGGATTTCACTCACGTGATGCTCGGCGGCCGGATCGTGGAGACCGGCGGGCCAGAGTTGGCCGTCGAGCTCCACAAGCAAGGGTACGACCGCGTGCGGGCCTCCTATCCCGAGGCTGCCGCGGAAGAGGACGCCATGCGTTCGCGCTCGGCCGAGGCGGCCGGGGCACGCTAAGCCGCACCACGCTAAGCCGCAACACAACCGCGAAAAACTTTGTCGCAATCAACGCGAAAGCGAAAGCAAACGAATATGGCCACTGACGTCGCTGCCAAACCTCAGTTCGACGAAATCAACAAGTACGATTTCCGTACCGAGTCCAAGTACGTCTTCAAGGCGCGCAAGGGAGTCGACGCGGAAATCGTCGCCCAGATTTCCGAAATGAAGGGCGAACCCGCCTGGATGCGCGATTTCCGTCTGCACAGCCTGGAGATCTTCAACGCCAAGCCCATGCCCCACTGGGGCGGCAACATCGGCATCGATTTTCAAGACATCTTCTACTACCTCAAGCCGGCAGACCGCCAAGGCAAGACCTGGGACGAGGTGCCCGAGGAAATCAAGCGCACTTTCGATCGTCTGGGCATTCCCGAGGCCGAGAAGAAGTTTCTGGCCGGCGTGAAGGCCCAGTTCGAGAGCGAAGTGGTCTACGGCTCGCTGCAGGAAGAACTCGGCCGCCAGGGTGTCATCTTCACCGACACCGACACGGCCGTCCGCGAGCATCCGGATCTGGTGCGCGAGTATTTCTCGACCATCATTCCGCCCAGCGACAATAAGTTTGCCGCGCTCAACTCGGCCGTCTGGTCGGGCGGATCGTTCATCTACGTGCCCAAGGGCGTCAAGATCGAGTTTCCGCTGCAGGCCTATTTCCGCATCAATGCCGAGAACATGGGCCAGTTCGAGCGCACGCTGATCATCGTTGACGAAGGGGCCGAGGTGCACTACGTCGAAGGTTGCACCGCGCCCATGTACAGCACCGAGAGCCTGCACTCGGCGGTCGTCGAGATCGTCGTCAAGAAACACGCCCGCTGCCGCTACACCACCATCCAGAACTGGGCCAACAACATCTACAACCTGGTCACCAAGCGGGCCATGGCCTATGAAGGCGCGCTGATGGAGTGGATCGACGGCAACCTGGGCAGCCGGCTGACCATGAAGTATCCGGCCGTCTACATGATGGAACCGGGAGCCCGGGGCGAAATCCTGTCGATCGCATTTGCTTCCGCCGGCCAGCATCAGGACGCCGGGGCCAAAGTGGTCCACTGTGCGCCGAACACGTCGAGCCGCATCATCTCCAAGTCGATCTCCAAGAACGGCGGTCGCGCCAGCTACCGCGGCCTGGTCAAGGTGGAGCACGGCGCCAAGCGCTCGAAGTCGAGCGTGGTGTGCGATGCGTTGATTCTCGATCCGGCCAGCCGTAGCGACACCTATCCCTACATCGAGGTGGACGAGCAGGATGTTTCGATCGGCCACGAGGCCAGTGTTTCGCGGATCGGCGAAGAGCAGCTGTTCTATCTCACCAGCCGTGGACTTTCCGAGGCCGAGGCCAGCACGATGATCGTCAACGGGTTCATCGAACCCTTGATCAAAGAGCTGCCCATGGAGTACGCCGTGGAAATGAACCGGCTCATCGAGCTGCAGATGGAAGGCTCCGTCGGATGATAGCCCGCGGTCGGCGAGCACTCGCGTTCCGGACCTCAGTTCGGTAGCCAGTGCACTTGGGCGCGCCGGCGCGAGCGCAGATCGAGTACCGTACGACTTGAGGACTCCGGCGCCCGGCGGGTCTTCTTTGCATTCTGGATCCATGACCGAAGCCGCCACTTCCTTGGGTTTCCGCGAGGAAACATTCGCCGCCTTTCTGCAAGCGCGCGATGAGCCCGCCTGGCTCTGCGACCAGCGCCGCGCGGCGTGGCAGGAATTTGCCGCGCTGCCCATGCCCAGCCAGCGCGACGAAGAATGGATGCGGACTGACATCCGCACGTTCCATTTGAATCACTTCGGACTGCCGGCCGATGCGGCGCAGACCCCGCTGCCCGATGGACTGCTCACGCGCGGCGTGGAACTGGCCGGTCACACGGCTGCGCTGGACAGTCGCTCGGCGGCCGCCAGCTTGCGCGACAAGTGGGCCCAGCGCGGCGTGCTGTTCGGCAGTCTCGATGAACTGGTTGCCGAGCACGGCGATCTGGTGCGCAAGCATTTGTTCAGCGTGATCAACCCGTCGTACGACAAGTTCGCCGCCTTGCACGCCGCGGCCTGGTCCGGCGGCACGCTGCTCTACGTGCCGCGCGGCGTGGTGGTCGACGAGCCGTTGCACATGTTGTCGGTCCTGTCGGCCGGCGCCAGCGATCTGGGCCATGCGCTGGTGATCCTCGACGAAGGTGCCGAGGCAACCTTGCTCGCCGAGTCGGCCAGTCTCGATCACACGGCCGCCGGATTACACTGCGGCGCGGTGGAATTGATCGTCGGCCAGGGCGCCCGCTTGCGCTACGTGAACCTGCAGAATTGGGCCACCGGCGTGTGGCACTTTGCGCATCAGAAGGCGCGGGTCGGCGCCGGCGGATCGTTGCAGTGGACCATTGCCGCGCTGGGCAGCCGCCTGGCAAAAGTGAATCAGCACGTGGCGCTCGCCGGCCGCGACGCCACGGCGCAGGTCAACGGCGTGATGTTCACCGAAGGCAAGCAGCACCTCTCGTACCACACGCTGCAGCATCACGAGGCGCCCTCGTGCAAGAGTGACTTGCTGTACAAAATCGCCCTGCAAGATCATTCGCGCACCGTGTGGCGGGGCATGATCAAGGTGGACCATGAAGCCCAGAAAACCGATGGCTATCAACGGGCCGATAACCTGATGCTTTCGGACAATGCCCGCAGCGACTCGATTCCCGGCCTGGAGATTCTGGCCGATGACGTGCGCTGCACGCACGGCTCGACGACCGGCCGCGTGGACGACGAGCAGATTTTTTACGCCCGCTGCCGCGGACTGACCCGCAACGAAGCGGTGCGGATGGTCGTGGCCGGGTTTTTTCAGCAAGTATTCGATCGCATTACGATCGAGAGCGTGCGCGAAGCCCTGGGCGAAGCCATCGGCCGCCGCATCCGCGAATACGATTGAACAGGCTGAAGGCTGAAGGCGATATTCAGGAAATCTCAATTGCCGATGTTCGTAGCAGCGGCTGATCCCCTGACCCCTGACCCTTAATCCCTCCTCCATGTCCGACTTTATCGCCGTCGCCAAAGTTTCCGAAATTCCCGATCCGGGCCGCAAGATCGTGGAAGTTGACGAGCAACTGGTGGTGGTAGTCCACACCGAAGGGCATTTCTACGCGATCGACGACGTGTGCACCCACGACGGCGGACCGCTCGGCGAGGGTACGCTCGACGGGTTCACCATTGCCTGCCCGCGCCACGGCGCTAAATTCGACGTGCGCAATGGCCGGGCCCTGACCATGCCCGCCACCCGGCCCACGGGCACGCACGAATTGAAGATCGTGGGCGATGACATTCTGGTAAAATTGAACGTGTGAGCACCTGTAAGTGCGATCCATCCATCGTTGGCGCGATGGCGCGCGGTGTTCAAACAGCACCCTTCCCACCCCGGAAACGGTGTCTCAGCGAGGAACTCGACCATGGCAGTATCCGAAGAAGCCGTTCGCGAGGCGCTCACACAAGTCATCGATCCCGAACTGTTCGTAAACGTCGTCGATCTCGGCCTGATTTACGTGGTGGAGCTGAAGGAAGCCGGTGAGAAATCGGACGTGACGATCGAGATGACGATGACCAGTCCGGCCTGCCCGGCCGGTCCGCAATTGATCTCGCAGGCCAAGACCACCGTGGGGCGTTTGGAGGGCGTGGGCAACGTGGAAGTGAAGATCGTGATGGTGCCGCCCTGGACGCCCGACCGCATGACTGAAGCAGCCCGCGACCAGCTGGGCATTTTCTAGCAGGGCTGCAGGCTGCAGGGTGGAGGAACCAGCAGAGGACACGTTCGCTTTGTCTGGGAGGGCGAGGCTCCCGCCGAGCCGACTGTAGCTGAATTCGCCAGAATTCAGCCCTCTGTAGCCGGCACATTCCATGTGCCGTAGCGCGTGACCAAGCGATTCGCGCATCGTGCAGCCTCCGGCTCGGTCGAAGGACGCTGCGTTCATGGGTCGAGTGTTGCTGAGGGGCGCTCACCTATTCCACGTGCCCAGAAATTGCGATACTGCCTCCCTGTCTTGCGGCACGAACCAGTTGGGCAATCGAACGTGCGCATTCTGATCTACGAGTTCGTGACCGGCGGGGGATGGTTCGCCGCGCACGACGAACCTCCGCCGGCGTCGCTCCTGGCCGAAGGCAGCGCCATGCTGGGCGCGGTCGTGGCCGATTTTTGTGCCGTCGCAGGCACTACGGTCGACGTGCTGTTAGACCGACAGTTCGCGGAGTTGACATTCGGTCTCGCGACACATCACGTCGTCGATAACCCGCGGGCAGAGCCGGCAATGTTTGCATCGCTGGCCGCGGCCGCCGATTGGACGCTGGTGATCGCTCCCGAGTTCGACGGACATTTGCTCGCGCGCTGCCGCGCGGTCGAAAACGCCACCGGGCAGCTGCTCGGTCCGAGTTCGCGCGTGGTCGCCCTGGCCGCCGACAAACATGCCACGGCCGAATACCTGGCCGCGCGGGGCGTTGCCGTGCCGCGCGGCGTAGCGCTGGCGCCCGGTGAACGCTTGGCCGAGGATTTCCCCTATCCGGCCGTCCTCAAGCCGCGCGACGGCGCGGGCTCGCAAGGCATGCAACTCGTCCGTGCAGCGAACGACGTGCTCGTCGCCGAGCGTTCGATGCGGCTCGAAGCGTTCTGCCCCGGCACGGCGGCCAGCGTGGCCTGCCTTTGTGGCCCGCGCGGTAATGTGCCGCTGGTTCCGTGTCGGCAACATTTGAGCGACGATGGCACGTTCACTTACCAGGGTGGCTCGCTGCCGCTGCCTGCGGCGCTTGCGGAGCGTGCGGCAAACCTTGCCGAGCGCGCCGTTGCGGCGCTGCCCGGCCCGCTCGGCTACATCGGCGTCGATCTCGTGTTGGGCGACGATTCGACCGGCGCCGGCGACGTCGTCATCGAAATCAATCCGCGCCTCACCACGTCGTACGTCGGCCTGCGGGCGCTGGCGCGCCCGAATCTCGCGGCGGCCATGCTGGCCCTGGCCGAGGGCCGTCAATTCGAGTTGTCCTGGTATGCCGGGCCGATACAATTCGAAGCCACAGGGCACGTGCACGACGCACGTTCACCGGCGCAATCTAACTGGCAAACGGCCTGAAATTCCCCGCGCCGCAAAGTAGCCCATCGGGCCGGCCCTGGAGAGTCGACATTTCTGTGCTGAATCGGGCGTCGGCGGGCTATCATACAGGCAGGACGTTCGGTGCCACGTTGCCGCTCTGGCAGGCGTTGCTCTGGGAGGATTGAGCGCTCGGGCTGCCGTCGTAAGCGCTCGGAAGTCGGGCCGATGTTGGGTGTGGGCGATTAACCTATGAAGTGGCTGGCACTCGACATTGGCGGCGCCAACTTGAAAGCCGCCGACGGCCAAGGTCTGGCAATCTCGCAGCCGTTCGCGCTCTGGGAAAACCCGCGACAGCTCGTCGACGCGCTACGGGCCCTCGTGGCTCTGGTGCCCAAGGTCGATCACATTGCCGCCACCATGACCGGTGAGCTGGCCGATTGCTTTACCACCAAGGCCGAGGGCGTGAAGTTCATTCTCAGTGCCCTCGACACGGCCGCCGACGGCCGGCACACGCGCATCTACCTGACCAACGGCAAGCTCGTGGCCCTGCAGACCGCCATGCGTCAGCCGCTCTTGGCGGCCTCGAGCAATTGGCACGCCCTGGCCAGTTTCGCCGGACGTTACGTGCCCGCAGGCGCTGGGCTGTTGATCGACATTGGATCGACCACCTGCGATTTGATTCCGCTGGTCGACGGGGTCCCGGTTACGATCGGCAAGACCGATCCCAATCGCATGGTCAATGGCGAGTTGGTGTACACAGGCGTGCAGCGCAGCCCGGTGTGCGCTGTCGCCTCCCTGGTGCCGTGGCGCGGCCGCAAGTGTCCCCTCGCGCAGGAAATGTTCGCCACAATGTGGGACGTCTACCTGACGTTGGGCGATTTGCCGGAAGAACCGACGAGCGTGAATACGGCCGATCGCCGCGCCGCAACCAAAGCCGCCGCGCGCGACCGCCTGGCCCGCTCGATCTGCGCGGATCGCGAAACCTTTACCGAAACCGATGCGCGGCTCGTGGCCGACTCCCTGGCCCAGGCCCAACTGCGCAAGATCGGCGCCATCGCGGTGCAGCTGATCAGCCGCTTGCAACAACCGCCGCACACGGTCGTCATCTCCGGCCGGGGTGAGTTCCTGGCGCGCAGGCTGCTCGACGAGTTGAAACTCAAGGCCGGCGTGATTTCATTGTCGCGCGAACTGGGGCTGGAGCTTTCGCGCTGCGCGCCGGCCCACGCGTTGGCCGTCATCGCCCGCGAGGGCTCGCGATGAATCCCGCGCCGCGCGTGATCAAGCTCGGCGGCAGCTTGCTCGATTGGCCGCCGCTGGCCGAAACGTTCGGCCACTGGCTCGCGCGGCAATCGCCCGCGGCAAACGTGATCATCGTGGGCGGCGGAACGTTGGTCGAGGCGCTGCGGCACGTCGATCGCGCACATTCGCTGCCCGCGGAAACCACGCACTGGCTGGCGATTCGGGCCATGAGCATCACCGCTGCGCTCGCCCACGGGCTGCTGCCGCAGACGGAATTGGTCACGTCTCTCGATCGTTTGCCGGCTTCCCCTTCGCAGTGCCTGTGCATTCTGGACGTGGAGCAATTTGTGCGCGGCGATGCGCACATGCCCGACGCACTGCCGTGCAGCTGGGAGGTGACCAGCGACTCGATTGCGGCCCGCGTGGCCGTGCGGCTTGGCGCGCAAGAACTCGTGCTGCTCAAATCCACGCTGCCGGCCGGTGCCACGTCACACGCGGAACTGGCCGCCCGCGGCCATGTCGACGCGTGCTTTCCGCATGCTGCCCGCGGACTGCGCGTCCGCAGCGTCAATCTGCGGGACGATGCGTTTCCTGAAGTGCTCGTCGGTTGAATGGGGCCACGGCTTGGCGAGTCAATATTCGCCGGTCTGAGACGAACTAGCCCCAGATCAGTGTGCGCCTCGCAGTACCGCTCGAGACTTCTCATGTCCTCCAGGGCTTGGCATCCAGCGACGTGGGCAGCGGTTGCTAGTCAGCTCGCAGCGACAGTCTATCTGCAGATTGTCGAATGGATCGACTTGTTTCCGTGGAACAACGTGGCTCAAGGCAATCAGCAAGAATTGCTCGATGTCGTCTTGCTGGTGGCGCAATTGCTGATCGCCAGCTGGTTCGTTCGGCAGCGTCTGTGGCTGATGTGTGCCGGCTGGCTGAGCTACGCGATTTGGCTCTACCTGCAATTCGACAGTTGGTGGAAGCCGTACCTCTTGGGCGGCCGGACGGTCGGGCCAAACTGGTACTTCGCCCACACCTACAAGTTCTTGCCGCAGATCGGCGACCGCCCGACGCCGGACGCCAATCACGTCATGCTGCAGCTCTTGCTGGTCGCCGTGCTGATTTGCGGCGGCCTGGCCATCTGGCAGCGTGCTACTGCAACTCGAGCTGCGAAGGCGGCGCCATGACGCCCGCCGCGTGCTGCCCGGCCAGTTGCTGCAATTGCGACACCACGTCCGGGTGCTTCGCCGCCACATTGCGCTGTTCGGACGGATCGTGCTCGAGATGGAAGAGCAGGGGCGGATCGTGCCGCTCGGGCTCCTTTTGACCGTAGCCGGCCTGCGTCATGAAATGAGCCTTCCACGGCCCCGATCGCACGGCCATCAATTGCCGGCCGCGATAGTAGAACATTTCGTGTCGCGGGCTGGGACCACGTCCCAGCAACAAGGGACCCAGATCGAGCGAGTCGAGCGTGCGGTCCGTGGGCAGTTGCGCGCCGGCCAATGCGGCAATCGTGGCCAGAAAGTCGAGCGAGCTGGCCAGTTCGCCGGTTGTGCCTCCCCCCGCGATCGTGCCCGGCCACCAGGCGATCGCCGGCTCGCGCATGCCGCCCTCCCAGGTCGAGCCCTTGCCCTCGCGCAGCAGTCCGGCCGAACCGCCCTGATCGCCCTTGATCAGCCACGGCCCGTTGTCGCTGGTGAAGAAGACGAGCGTCTCTCGGTCGATGGCCAGCTCGACGAGCGTATCCAGCACGCGGCCCACGCTGGCGTCCAACTCGCTGACCACGTCGCCATACAGTCCGCGCGGGCTCCGGCCGCGAAATTCCGGCGAAGCGAAGAGCGGCACGTGCGGAAAATTGTGCGCCAGGTACAGGAAAAACGGCCCGTCTTTGTGCTCGCGCATAAACGTCACCGCCTCGTCGGTGTACCGTCGCGTGAGCGTCGTCTGGTCGGCCGGATCTTCCACGATCTGCTCGCCGCGCAACAGCACGGTCGGCCGCATATCGTTGCTGTAAGGGATGCCGAAGTACGAATCGAAGCCTTGCTGCTTGGGCAAAAACTGCGGCAGATGCCCCAGGTGCCACTTGCCGACGCAAGCCGTATGATAGCCGCGCGTCTTCAGCACTTCGGCGATGGTAACTTCCTCGTGTGGCAGTCCGCCCTTGGAGTTGGCGAACAGCACGCGGCGGACGTCGCTGCACATGCCGTTGCGGATCGGCAACCGTCCGGTCAACAGCGCGGCGCGGCTGGGCGTACACACGCATTCGGCGACGTAAAACTGCGTGAACCGCAGGCCTGCGGCAGCCATCTGATCGAGCCGAGGCGTGGCAATCGTCGGGTGGCCGTAGCAGCCCAGGTCGCCGTAGCCCAGGTCATCGGCAAAGATGATGACAACGTTGGGCGGTCGCGCGCTCGATTGAGGGGCGGGCGCCGGCTCGCTGCCGGCCGCGAGCGCCAACGGCACGAAGCCCAACACGCTGGCGCCCACAAGCGCCGCACAAACGAACCGCAGGACTCGTCGCATGCTGCTCTCCTGCCGTCAATCAGTCCAGGTTCGACATCCGTCGCTCTGAGCTTACGCGATTACCGGGCACACGTCGAACCACTCGCGGCACTGGCCTGCAATCCACGCGCCGGCGTTCTCGGGACCCCAAAAACCCGGCTCGTAAGTTTCCAGCGCCGGTTGGCGCGTGTCGCGCCAGGCGGCGATGATGGGATCGATAATGCCCCAAGCCAGTTCCACTTCGTCGGCCCGGGCAAACAGGCTCGCGTCTCCTTGAAAGACGTCTAACAGCAAGCGTTCGTAAGCCTCGGGCATGACGCCGGCAAACTCGCGCTGAAAGCTGAAATCGAGCTCGGTCAGCCGCAGCTTCATGCCGGCGTCGGGAACCTTGGTTTGAAACAAGAGCTGGATGCCTTCCGCCGGCTGGATCTGGATGATCAGCTTGTTGGCGTCGCACACCCGCGCCGCCCCGCCGCCAAAGACCATGGTGGGCGGGCTGCGAAACTGAATGACGATCTGCGTCGTACGGCACGACATGGCCTTGCCGCTGCGCAGGTAAAACGGCACACCCTGCCAGCGCCAATTGTCTACTCCCAGTTTCACCGCGGCGAACGTGGCCGTCTGGCTTTCGGCGGCCACTCCGGGTTCCTGCCGATAGCCGCGATACTGCGCCCGCAGCGTGTCGGTGGCCACCTGCGCGGGCGTCATGGGCGTGATGGCACGCAGGATTTTCACTTTCTCGTCGCGCACGGCTTCGGCGTCGTAACGCACCGGCGCTTCCATGGCCGTGGTCATCAGCAACTGTAAGAGGTGGCCCTGAAACATGTCGCGCAGCACGCCGGTTTGATCGTAAAAATCGCCGCGCCGACCGACGGCCACTTCTTCGGCCACGGTTATCTGCACGTTGTCGACATAGTTGCGATTCCAAACCGGCTCGAAGATGGAATTCGCAAACCGCAGCACCAGGATGTTCTGCACGGTTTCCTTGCCGAGATAGTGGTCGATACGATAGACCTGGTTCTCGTGGAACACGTTGTGCACGGCTTCATTGAGACGCTGTGCCGAGGCGCCGTCGCTGCCGAACGGCTTTTCGATGACGATCCGCCGCGGTCCGTGCACTTCGTTGGCCAGGCCGCTGGCGCCCAGCCGCGCTACGGCCGGTTCGTAGAACTGCGGAGCCGTGGCCAGGTAATACACGCGCGTCGCGTTTTCACCGCCGTCGAGCAACGTGAGCCGGGCGTGCAGCGCGTCGAAATCCTGCGCACGGCTGATATCGCCGCGCTGATAGTAGACCGCAGCGGCGAACTTGTCCCAGGCGGCGCGGTCAAAGCGATCGCCGCTGAATTCCGCGGTCGATTTTTCCAGCACCTGCCGCCAGGCGTCATCGGAGTACTCGGTTCGCGAAAAACCGACGATCCGCGTGTCTTTAGGCAGCCTTCCCTTTTGAGCCAGATGGTACATCGCCGGCACGAGTTTGCGGCTGGTCAGGTCGCCCGAGGCGCCAAAGATCACCAGAGTAAGCGACATGCATGCGTTCCGTTGCGGAATGTGTCTGGCATCAGCCCAGACCATTCTACGGATGCGGTCCGACACGCGACTAGCGCAAAGCGGCAAAGAGAGCGCCTCACGCGGACTCCAGGATTCACGGCGGAAGGGCGCCATAGGTCGTCGTGGCGCGACACGGGGCCCGTTGCGCGCGACCGCTCGCCGTCCGCCGACTGGGCAGCGCGTGGTACTGCTGCGGATAGTCGGCGGACAGCGAAGTGCGGCCGCGTCGCGCACGAAGGAGAATTGCGTTACTAGCTGCCGAGCGAGTTACCCACTCGCGTGAAGGTAGTATTCGCGTTGGTGCCAATCGTGCGAATGGCAGCCAGGCACACGATGATAATCAGGGCCAGCATGACGGCGTACTCGACCGCGGTGGGGCCATCCTCGGCAGTGCAGAATCTCACGAGTCGGTTGAGGAATTTATGCATCTGTGTATCTCCTCGATAGGTTCAAGGTTGCGAAATCGTTCGTGGTGGTTTTGCGCCGTGGCGATCCATGGAGCGCCGGCGAGCGCACAGAGAAGTGCTTTCCGGAATCTTAGTACACTATGGATTGGCGCGCGGAGAAAAACTTGAACGAATTGGGCGCAGCTACCCGCCGTGCAGTCGGTCAAACCAGGAAAATAGGGATAATCCGAACTGATGTGTTCGGCACCGCCGTACGCCGGCCGGATGCGACACCGAGGCGCGTGTACCCGTCGACTGCACTAGGGACCGTCTTGTTCTGCTCGCGCCTCGGCCGAACCGGAGAGCGTTGCGGACTTGGACCTGGAGCTGCCTGACGGTTCGCGAAAGAAGAACGGCGCATCGGCCAATTCCGGCGCGTGCATCATGGTTGCCACGCGGTCAAGAATCACCAGAATGTTGGCTTGTTCGTCGGCGTTGAGCTGCGCCAACTCGCGCCGGAATCGATCGCGCAAAAGCGGCGGCGCAGTCTCCGCCAACTCTTTGCCGGCGTCGGTCACGATGGCCAGAATACTGCGCCGATCGGAGGGCGAGCGCTCGCGGCGAATCAGCCCGCGGCGCTCCAGCCGACCTAAGATGCCCGTGACCGTCGGCTGGCTCAAGTGCAGCGCCGCGGCCAGCGTGCCGGGCGTGACGTTTTGTCCGCCCATGATTTCGCGGAGCATGGCCAATTGCGGTGATGTCAGTCCATAGTCTTGCCACAATTGTCTCGACCACACGTCGATGGCGTGATTGATGCGGCGCAACGCAATGACGATTTGATCCTCGACAGATAACATGCAGGTGTCTCTCGAACGCTTGGGAGTGCGTGCGACGCGCTTGCCGCGACCGGCCGAATTCTCGTCCGGTGACATGCGACGTTCGCTGCGCGAAGCAACGCCGCTGGCCCGCCGTGAAAATCGACGGGGTTGATTATACGATGCGCGCCCCTCCTTTGCCTACGAATCTGCGACGACCTGGAAAGGTGGGCGCACGGCGATAGATTGGCAGTGCTGCGGTCATTGAGACGGCCGGCGCGTCGGTCGATGGCACGCCGACCAGGCCGAACCCCGGCAAGAACGTAACTTGTGGCGTGGCAAGGCCGTGAGCCGGACGGCCCTGGCGCCAGTCTGCACGCGAGATTCGAGCTGGGGAAGCGCGTTTCTAGGTGCGCCCGAAAAGTTCCAGCCGCGGTCCCTGCGACTGGATGACGCCGGCCGGTTCTACGCCCAACCAACCGGCCAGCAGGCCGGCGTAGACATCGCGGAAGTCAACTTTGTGCCGCAAGTCGCCATCGTCCAGATCGGTCAGGTCGGGCACGCCGCCCTGCAGCCCGCCGCGCACGCCTTCGCCCAACAAGAACACCGGCGCCGCCGCACCATGGTCAGTGCCTTGCGAGCCGTTTTCGTGCACGCGGCGGCCAAACTCGGAGAACAAGAACACGGCCACGTCCTGCGATCGCTTGGCTCGTTTCAGCTCCGCCAGAAAATCGGCCACCGATTTGCTCGTCTGTTCCCACAGCGATTCGTGCGTGTTGCGCTGCGCGCCGTGCGTGTCGAAGCCGTCGAGCGCCGTGTAGTACACGCTAAATGGCTCATCTTTTTCCAGAAGTGTGCGAATCACGCCTAGTCGTTGCGTGAGCGGCTCGTCGTTGCCAGCTGCCGCGGCCGCTGCGATCGCATCGCCGGGTGTCGGTTGAGGCTCACCAGGCAGCCGGCCCGACAACTCGCGCGCCTGCTCCATTCGCTGGGCAATCGTTGCGGCCAGCGAATTGCTCTCTGCGGTGAACGACCCCCGGCCGCCGGCATCCGCTCGCAAGCGCAGATCGCTCAAATGCTCGAGCGCCACCACGCTGCGGTCGCGGCGCGACAAGGCTCGCGGCAGAGCCCCTTCGCCTACATAACAAATGTCGCAATCGGCGCTGGCATCGGCCGCACGGCCCAACCAGCCGGATGACGCGTGCGGGGTCAACTCCGCGCCGTGCCAGATGTCCATCGACTCAAAGTGCGAGCGGTTGGGTTGTGGATAGCCGCAGTTTTCCACGATCGCCAATTGGCCGTCGCCCCACAGTTTTTTCCAGGGCTTCATCGCCGGGTGCAGCCCCAGGTGATCGTCGAGCTTGATCACCTCGCCCGCGGCGATGGCCAGCGTCGGCCGGGCGCGATAGTACGCGTCGTCGGCGAACGGAATGACCGTATTGAGGCCGTCGTTGCCGCCCTGCAATTCAATCACCACGAGCTTGCGACCGCTGCCGGTCGCCTCCGCGGCCGCGGCTGCGTATCCCCACCAGCCCGGCGCCGTTTGTCCCAGCGCCACGCTGCCGCTGCACGCCACGCCAAAACGTCGCAAGAACTCTCGCCGTGACCACATGGTGGGTTCTCCTATGCAAGCTGCGCAAGCGGATTGCTGATGAGTTGCCGTACCAATTCAGCGCGGGCATTGGGCGCCGCAGACGCCAGCTGCGCCGCGAGCACGCCGCGCTCATTGCCGGCCGGCTGCCGCGCCCAGAACAACTGGGTCCAAAAATCAACTTCCGTATCGCTATTGGGAGTGGCATAACGCGCGGCCAGCTTCTGCCAGTGATCTCCGGAGATGCGCGACTCGCCACTGGTCAGCCAGGCGGCAAAGTTCTGTCGCGCCACCACCGCCGGTCCGGTCAGCCATTGCAGACCGCCTGGCCAGCCGGCAACGTTGGGCGGTCGAAACAGTCGCTGGCCCATGCGATCCATCGCGGCCATCAACTCCCACAGATCCGGGTGCGGCGGAAATGTCTCACCGCAGCGCACGGTCGTTGCGATCCACTCGGCCGGATTCAGCACGCGACGACCGGCGTACGTGGAACTATGGAACAACCGGCTACGCAGCAGGATTTCGAGGCCGCGCGCGACATCCACGTCGCCGTCCACACGCATCGTCGCCGCCAGGCCTTCCAGCAGCTCCGGCGCAGGCTCGTCGGTATCCGAGACGAACGTCCGCCACAGCCGCCAGGCAATGCGCCGCGCCGCCGCGGGTTGAGCACAGGCAATGCGCACCAGGTCCTCGTCGCCCCATGCTCCCGTTTGGCCCAGGATGGTCATTTCGCTGCTGTCGTGCAGCGCGGGCATGTATTTCAAGGGCGGCCGGCGCTCCGAGACGAGCTGCCAGCCGGTGAGTGCTCGGGCCGCCTCGCGCACATCGTGCTCGCTGTAGTTGCCCACGCCCAGTGCGAAGAGTTCCAGAAACTCGCGCCCAAGGTTCTCATTGGGCGCGCCGCGGCGATTGTACGCGCCATCAAGCCAGTAGAGCATCGCGTGATCGCGCAGCATGGCCAGGTGCATCTCGCTGGCCCGCGCGCGCCACGACTTGCGCTGCGCCTGATGCTGGATGCCAAGCAGCTGCTGCTCGTAAACCTTCGTTTCGCTGGTGGCGTAGTGGGTGTGCCAGGCCAAAATCATGCGTTCGCGCAGCGGCCAGGCCGTGAACACGATGCGATACAGCCAGGCGCTGCGCAGCGAATGGAGTCCACTGCCCGCGGCCTGATAAGACTGCAGCATCGCCTCGGCAAACGCGTCAATCGCTGCAGCCTGGCGACCGTCGGGCCCGGTCGGCGCTCCATTGAGCACGCGGGCAATAGCGGTCTCGTAGCCGTCGTTGAGATCGCGCTGCGCCTCGGCCCAGGTAGCGCCGAATCCGGCCCGGCGGTGCAGTCGCAGCACCTTGCCCAAGTCCCAGGGATCGGCCGCGGTCGGCTCGTAGGCGAGCCAGGCCTCAGCCGGATCGTTCTGCCAGCGAGTGGATTGCATGGATGGACTCACTGTCGCGGACGGATGGTGATGTTGCCCAAGTCCTTCACTTCGCCGGGGGCCAGCATGCCAACGACCCGGTAGTTTTTGTTGTCGTCGTACCGATAATTCACGCTCAGATACATAAAGACTCCCGGCACGATGTCGTCGAGCACGAAGTTGCCATCCGCATCGGTGGTGCGCTTTTCCGATTGGTGCTGAACGAAGTTGTCATAAAACGGCAGATCATAAATCCGGTCGCTCGGCTCAATTCCCTGCTCGGGATCGGTGCGGAAGTGCGAGAAATTCGTCACCTCCGGCACCGGCACTCCTTCTTCGTAGACGTACCGCCCGCGAATCGTCGCGCACGGCTCGAGCTTGACGTCGACGGGCGATCCGTCGGCATTGGCCTCCAGTTCGGCAACTTTTCCCGCGTTCGCGTCGGACGAATACAGAAACACGCGATACTTGCGGCCCGGCTCGACGGCATCCAGTTCGTACGTCGCGTTCTGCCAGGGCCGAGCCGAGAAGAACTGTTCCATTTCGCCTTCCACACAGGCTGCCTGCAAGTACTTGACGGGATTGCCCGATGGATCGAGCGCACGAATGACGAGCGCCGGGCCGCGCTTGAGCCCAATCAAGTAGGGTTCCTTAGTGTCGGCCTTGGGCACATCGATTTCCAGCAGTCCGTGCGGGTGCAGCGGGCCGCGCGATTGCGGCAGACGTTTGTCGGCAGCTGCAATGCGATAGAAGCCCTGGTCCGGCGCGTCGACCAGCAAAAAGCCCACACCGTCCGCGGCAGTGACCTCGAAATTGCCATCGGCGTCCGTCTTGACCGGTTCGAAGTTGCTGTTGATTCCAAAGCGACGGCCACTGGTCAGGTAGTATTCGACGCTGGCGCCCGCCACACCCTGCTGTGATTTCTCGTCCACCACGCGGCCGCGAACCACGACTCCGGGCTTGAGTTTGATGTCGAACTTAAGCGTGCGCGTGCCGGCGGCGATACGTTCCAGTTCCGCTGCGCTGAACGAATTGCTGATTCCCGGGTAGCCCGTCGGCGGAAAAACTCGCACGCTATGGATGTCGGCCACACCGAGATGCACCTGGTAGCGGCCTTCGGCGTCCGTGGTGGCGGTGACCGTGTCGTCGCGGTTGCCGCCATAGCGGTTGCTCATGGGCATCGAATCCACGCGTACTCCGGCCACGCCCTTGCCGGTCGTCTCATCCGTAAATCGCGCGTCCACCAGGTACGGCTGCGCGAGCACCAGCGAGAAATTCGGTTCGCGAATCGGCCGATCGTCCCAGCGCGGCGCGTCGGCCATGGCCACGCGAACCCGCGTGCGCGCAAATTCCGGGGCGTCCACCACGAGCTCGGCCACCGACTTGCTGCTCAGGCAATTGTCGATGCGGAACCGGCCTTCTCCGTCGGTAATAACCGGAGCCGGGCAATACACGCGCGATGGAATCTCGTCATCGTCCGAATCGTGGAGCATGAGGTGCCAGCTTTCATGTTCGCCGGGATGCTCCTTGTCAACGGGAATGCGACTCAGCCCGTCAACCGCCACGCGTGCGCCTTTGACCGGCTCGCCATTCGGCGTGAAGACCTGGCCCTCGATGGGTTGGGCAGGCTCCATGCGCACTTCCGCCGTTTCCTCGGTCTTGAGCGGGTCGAGCGTATAGCCGCGCAGGCCGTGGCCGTCGGCCCGAATCGCCACGCCGCTGTACGCCAGATTCTTCTTGGCCAGCGCAGCTTCAATCGCGAACTGGCCCGACGCGTCCGTCTTCGTGCTCGCGATCTGTATCGGGCCGGGCCATTTGTCGCGGTTAGGATTGGCAGGCCGATAGCGAACCTCCCACCACAGCTCCGCGCCGGCGATTGGTTGACCTTCGGCACTAAGCACTGTGCCAGAAACCTTGTGCCGCTGTGGTTTTTCGGAAGCGTTGGCATTGGTGTCCTGCGGATTGGTGAATCCGCCGGGGACCGCGGCCTTGCCAGGCATGAATGTTCCCGTAGTGCGCGCCGGCATGGCGGTGCCGATATTCGGCGCGGCACGATTGCCCGCCGCAGGAGTGTTCGCTTTGGGCTTTGCCGCTGGCGCTGGCTTGCCGGCCACCTGCGGCGCGTCGGCCCGAGCCAGGCCGCGCTGGCATACGGCGGCAGCGCCAACACCGAGCACGGTCAGCGCAAGCACTGCGGCGCCCCACGCGCGTCCCAACCGCGGACGAGCCACGGCTTGCGCCAGAATGTGCTGAATGCGCGCGCCAAGGCCGGATCGGCGCCGCAAGGCCGCCAAAGCCAAGGGCGGGTCGGCCTGCGCCACCAGGCCCAGCAGCGTTTCCGCGTAGTCGATTGCCGAGTGCCCGGTGGCGATCGTCCAATCGTCGCACGCTTGCTCGCTGGCGTGTTCCAGTCGCCGCTTGGCCCACCAGCCCAGCACTTGCCACGGCATGGCGCAACAAATCGTTTCGGCCACGAGCGCCGCCCAATGATCGCGCCGTTTCCAGTGTGCCAGCTCGTGGCACAAGATGGGCGTCCAGGTGCCGGCCGGCCATTGTTGCGCGCTGTGCACGGGCAACAACAGTCGGGGTCGACTGGCCCAGCACCAGATCATGGGGCAACGAACGGCGCTCGATGCCAAGATGTCAATCTCCAGGTGCTCAAGCGCCAGCTGTTGGCGCGCCGCCGCGAGCGCCGCGGCCACCGCCGGCTCGGCGCAGGGCGTGGCGGCAGCCATCAGCCGGCGCCCGGCGATGACGCCGCGCAGCAGTCTGGCCAGCAGCCATCCGCTCGCCACCAGCCACAGGCCGAGCGCCGTGATTCCCAAGGCCCGCCCGAGGACGGGCCACCTCAGCGCGGAGCGTGCCGCGGCCGGTTGCGGCGCCGCCAAGGCCGTCTGCGTGGCAGCATGCGCGGCGCGCCCCGTGCGATCGCGCGACAGCTCGCGCTCCCACAACGGTGCCTGTTGGACGCGCGCCGGATCGTCTGTGATCGGCTGCTGCTCGCTTGCCTTGGCGGTCGCAGCGGGCGGCACATGGCCGCGCGACGCGACAGAATATTTCGTCGACACGATCGCGCGACCTGGCGGCAACAGCCCCCAGCCGGCGCGGCGGACCATGTGACTCGTCAAGGGCGCCGCGATGGCCGCCAGAAATGCCAGCGCCAACACCGAGTGAACGCGCGCCGGTCGACGAACCACGAGTCGGGCCGCGAGCAGCGCGACTGCAAAGATGGCCGTGGTCTGCCACAGCATGTCGCGGAGCAGCGGATTCAACGAGAGCGACAGCTCAGTCATGGCGAGTCTCCTTGCGGCGTCGTTCCAACATTTTGCGCAGTTCGGCCAACTCGGCGGGCGTCAGGCGTTCATCGTCGAGCAAGTGCTCGAACAGCACGAGCGGATCGCCGCCGAACATCCGCTCGGTGAATTGCCGCAAGGCGCCGCGACCGGCGTCGCTGCGCGACTTGCGCGGCAGGTAGATATAGCTGCGGCCATCCGAGCGATGCTTGACCCAGCCGGCCTTTTCCAGCTTTTGCAGGACGGACAAGACCGTCGTGTAGGCCAGCTCTTTGTCAGCCGCCAATTGTTCGCGGACCTGCCCCACCGTGGCCTCGCCCAGTTCCCACAACACGTTCATGACCGCGGCCTGCAGGTCGCCGAGATCGTCAAAAGATTGCTTGGTCATCCGTGGCTCCGGGCGTCGGATTTTCACTACTACCAGTCAAAGTACTACGGAGTGTAGTAATTGGCGCCGCGGTTGTCAACAGTTGCATCCCAAAAAAAATGCTGCGAGCTGTTTCGGCACCAGGCAACGGCGACGCAGCGGGTCAGCCGTGGGCCGCTCGATCGACGGTTGGACTCGCGAATCGGCCGTTCCGAAAACAATGGCCACTCGCGACGAAGCGGGGGCGAAACGTCGCGTCGCCGCATCCTATCGCGGGCCAGCCCTGCAGCCATTCATCGGCGTGGGTTCATCCCTGGTTCACGCGGCGTTTTTCGTGGCCGCCGGCGACTTGCCCGGCGGCGCAAGGCCCAGCTATACTCGGCCAGGGGCGCGAGCTGCCACGCCGGCGCCGGCGGTGACAGGCGGTCGCGCGGTTCGCGAAGATCGACGATTCGAACCACGCGCCTTGGTGCTCGTATGGCGGACTATGTCATGTCATCGCGCAGTATCAAGCTAGAGCGCCACGCGTGCCTGACCGTGATCCTCGTGCTGCTGGCCGGGTTGCCTGCTGCTGCCGAGACGCCGCAGCCTGCCGTACCTCCGGCCGCCAAGGTCGCATTTAACCGCGATGTGCGGCCAATTCTCTCTGATCGATGCTTCAAGTGCCACGGCCCCGCGGTGCAAGAAGCGGGCCTGCGCTTCGATCAGCCGGAGGCGGCGCTTGTCGAGCTGGAATCGGGCCAACGCGCTATTGTTCCGGGCAACGCCGGCGCAAGTGCGCTCGTTGCGCGCGTCGGTGCCGGTGATGTCGCCGAACGCATGCCCCCGGCCGAAGCCGGCCCGCCGCTTTCCGCCGCTGAACAAGACATACTGCGGCGCTGGATTGCGCAGGGCGCCGCGTACGAGCGCCACTGGGCGTACCTGCCGCCCGCGCAGCCGGCGATTCCCGGCGTGTCCGACCGAAGCTGGCCGGCCAACCAGATCGACTATTTCATCCTCAGCGAGCTCGACCGATCTGGTCTCGAGCCTGCGGGCGAGGCGTCCCGCGCCACGTTGATCCGCCGCGTTGCGCTCGATCTGACGGGCTTGCCGCCCACGCCCCAGGAAGTGCAGCGATTCGTGGAAGATCCCGCGCCCGATGCGTACGATCGCGTCGTCGAGCGGCTGTTGGCATCGCCGCAATACGGGGTCCGACAGGCGCTCGCCTGGCTGGACTTGGCGCGCTACGCCGATTCGGACGGTTACCCGCACGACGGCGATCGCACGATGTGGCCCTATCGCGATTGGGTGGTCGACGCCTTCAATCGCGACATGCCCTACGATCAGTTTACGTTGGAGCAGCTGGCCGGCGACCTGTTGCCACAAGCCACGGTCGATCAGCGATTGGCCAGCGCCTTTCACCGGCAGACGCGGATCAACAAGGAGGCCGGCGTGGACCCGGAGGAGTTCCGCTACGAAGCGGTGATCGATCGGGTGAACACGACGGCCACGGTTTGGCTCGGTGCGACGCTCGGATGTGCCCAGTGTCATGATCACAAGTACGATCCGTTCACCCAGCGCGACTACTATCGCTTGTTGGCGTATTTCAATAGTGGCGCCTCGGAAACCACCGTGGACGAGGCGGGCAAGATTACCGACGTCAGTCCGCGCATGGAGTGGTGGCCGCGCGAAATGTTGGCGCGGCGGACCAACGTTCAACGGCAACTGGCGGCTGCGGGCGACGCCCAGCGCAGCGCGGAGCTGAGCAAGACTCTCGATTCGATGGCGCCGGTGAAGGTGCTCGTGATGCGCGAGCTCGAAATGCCGCGCCCCACGCACGTGCTGGCACGGGGCAGCTTTCTGTCGCCGAGCCAGCGCGTCTCGCCCGGCACGCCGGCGGCGATCGACGCCTTGCCGCAGGCCGCAGGCGGCGATCGGCGGGCACTGGCCCAATGGTTGGTCGACAAGCGCCATCCGCTGACGGCGCGCGTGGCCGTGAACCGGCTGTGGGCCCAGTATTTCGGCACCGGTCTGGTGGAGACATTGGACGACCTGGGAACTCAGGCCGCGGCCTGTTCGCATCCGCAATTGCTCGATTGGCTGGCGACCGAGTGGATGCGGCACGACTGGCATTGGAAGCCCTTGCATCGGCTGATCGTGCATTCGGCGACCTATCGCCAGGCGAGCACGGTGACCCCGCCGGCGCTCGAGCGCGACCCGCAGAATCGCCTGTTGTCGCGTGGGGCGCGCGTGCGACTGCCGGCCGAGTTGGTGCGCGACGCGGCGTTGGCCGCCGGCGGACTGTTGAATCCACACTTGGGCGGACCCACCGTGACCTCCGAAGCCAGGCCGAACGGCTTCTACCGTCGATCGATCTACGTGCGCTGGAAGCGGCAGGCTCTGGACGACATGTTTTCCAGTTTCGACGCTCCCAGCCGCGACGTAACCTGCGCGCTCCGCACGCGCACCAACACGCCCGTGCAAGCGCTGACGCTCTTGAATCATCGCCTGTTTCTCGATGCGGCCCGGGGCCTCGCCGAGCATGCGCTGCGAGTCGGCGGCGACGATTGGTCGCGACAGCTGGACGCCGCGTACCTGGCCGTGCTGTCTCGGCCGCCGACCGAACAGGAGCGCGGCGCGCTGTCCGGCTTGTACGAGCGACGTCGCACGGCGCTGGCCGCTGACCCCCGGGCCGCCGCCGCGCTGGTCCGCCCGTCCGCGGTGAAAACAAACGAAGCCGATGCGCTGGAGGCCGCGGACGACGACCTGGCGGCGCGCGCCGCGTGGGTGCTCGTGGCCAACACGTTGCTCAACTTGAACGAAGCCATTACGCGCGAATAAGCGACCATGGGCCACGCCGTGCAAATTGACGGGCGCGAAAGTGCTGCGGCCGGCCGGGGCCTGGCCTGGCTGGGCCGGCGTCAGTTTCTGCGCGAAGGGATCACGCTGGGAGCCGCCGCACTGGCGATGTTGTCGGACGACGCGCCGCTGGGGGCGGCCACCACCTCTCTCGGCGCCGGCGGCCAGGCGGCCTGCCATCTCCCGGCCCGCGCCAGGCACGTCATCTATTTGCAGATGCTGGGCGGCCCATCGCAATTGGACCTGTTCGACTATAAGCCCAAGCTGACCGAGCTCAATGGCCAGGACGTGCCGCCCAGTTTGTTTGCAGACCAGCGGCTGGCGTTCGTGCATGGCACCAAGAAATTCCTCGGCACGCCGTATCGATTTGGGCAATTCGGTCAGTGCGGCACGCCCGTGTGCGAGCATTTGCCCATGCTGGCCGAAGTGGTCGACGAAATCACGTTCCTCAAAGGCATGCAGACCGACCAGTTCAACCACGGTCCGGCGTGGAACATGATGACCACCGGCTACGCGCAGGCCGGCAAGCCCAGCATGGGCGCTTGGCTGAGCTACGGGCTCGGCGGCGTGCGTTCGAACCTGCCCGATTTCGTCGTGCTGGTGCCGGGCATGCGCAACTCTGGCGGCAAGGGCATGTGGGGCGCGGGGTTCCTGCCCGGCCGGCATCAGGGCGTGGAGTTTCGGCCGCAGGGCGAAGTCGTGCCGTTCGTGTCCAATCCGCCGGGCGTCGATGCGGCGGCACGGCGAGACGTGATCGATGCGGTTACCGAGCTCGATCGGCAGCGCTTGGCCCAAATGGGCGACCGCGAAATCGCCTCCGCCATCTCCGCCTATGAAGTGGCGTATCAGATGCAGATGGCGGTGCCGGAACTGGTGGATCTGGCGACCGAGCCGGCCGGCATCCTCGACCTGTATGGCGTGAACGACAGTGAAAATCAATTCGCCCGCTGTTGTCTGCTGGCGCGGCGACTTGTCGAACGCGGCGTGCGGTTCGTGCAGATTTGTTATGAGGGCGAGGTGGGCAAGGCCATCTGGGATTCACACGGCGACACGCGCCGCGGCAGCCTGGAAGCCGGGCTGCCTTATCTCTGCCGGCAAGTGGATCGGCCCACGGCGGCCCTGATCCGCGATCTGAAACAGCGCGGCCTGTTAGACGAGACGCTGGTGATTTGGGGCGGCGAGTTCGGCCGCACGCCCATGAACGAAGACCGCCCCGGCGCCGAGAAAGGATACACCGGGCGCGATCACTGGCCTCAGGCCGGCACCATGTTCCTGGCCGGCGGCGGCGTAAAGGCCGGCTTCACCTTAGGTCGAACGGACGAGCTCGGTTTCCGCGTGGTCGAAGATCCCACGCACATTCACGACCTCAATGCCACGGTACTGCACTTGCTGGGTCTGGACCACAAGCGGCTAACCTATCGTTTCCAGGGCCGCGACTTTCGCCTGACCGACGTGGCCGGACGCGTCGTGAAGAAAATGCTGGCGTAAGCGCGAGCTTACTTCGTCGCGGCGGCACACAGCGCCGCGTCGATTGCCGTCAGTGTCGCGCCAATCGACTCGCGAATCACCGCGTGGGCCGAAGCGTCCTGATCCGTCGGATCGCGATTGATGATGACCAGCTTGGCACCGGCCCGCCGCGCCACCTCTGGCAGTGCGGCCGCCGGATAAACCACCAGCGACGAACCGATCGCCAGCAACAGGTCGCACTCGTGCGCCAGCGCCGTCGATTCCTCCATCACGTCTGCCGGCATGGCCTGGCCAAACGACACCGTGGCGCTCTTCAGTCGGCCGCCGCCACACGCAGGGCAAGGCGGCACCGCCTGCGTGGCGCGAAATTCCACCAGCAAGGGCCGTGGCTCGAACCGCTCGCCGCAGTCGACACACGCGATCCAACGCGCCGTGCCGTGCAGCTCCAGCACGCGACGGCTGCCTGCCTCCTGGTGCAAGCCGTCGATATTTTGCGTGATCACCGCCGCAATGCGGCCTTGTTGTTCCCACCGGGCAAGGGTCAGGTGCCCGGCGTTGGGCTGGGCCTGCTCGAAGTCGCCGGACGCTTCCGCCTTTTGCCGCCAATACTCGTGCCGGGCCTCAGCCGAAGCGAGAAATTGATCGTAGTACACCGGCTTGTTGCGCGACCAGACGCCGCCGGGCGACCGAAAGTCGGGAATGCCGCTCTCGGTGCTGATGCCGGCGCCGGTGAACACCACCGCCCGATTGGCACTCGCGAGCCAACGCGCCACTTCCTCGATCGTCGCGCTCAAGGTGCTCGCCATCGTGAAACCTCCGTGGCTGCCGGCTTACCTGGCCTTGAGTTTCTCGATCAGAAACGCTTCGATCGAGCCGTATTTGGTGTCCTCGTGCGTGGGATAAGCCAGCACCGCCTCCACCCCCGCGGCATCGAGCACCTTGGCCAGCTGATAGCCGTACATGGCCGAGTGCGTCGGATCCTCTTCGACCTGGCCGATCTTCGGCGGCGACTTTTGCCGTGGATAGTCGAGGTAGATCGGCGGATCATCTTTGGTCACCAATTCGATCGGCGAATACTCCTTGATCCACGGCAACACCTTGTCGCGATTGGCGATCAACAGGTCGAACTCCTGGGCCCGATTGCGGCCCGGCCCCGCGAAGCCAAACGCATGACCGCCGTAGATTGAATTGGGAATCCACTCGCGCAATTCCTTGGGATCGAGCGACGTTTGCGCACCCAAGACCGCGGCGCAGGTGAGCCGCGACGATTGCCGCGCGATCGGGTCATCGCTCTTCGGGTCGGCCAGGTCGTCGTGCAGCGCCAACCACAACGACGTGCACGCGCCGGCCGAACCGCCGGTGGCGCCCACACGCGTCGGGTCAAGGTTCCACTCGCCGGCCTTGGAACGCAGTGTTTGCAATGCGCGGGCGGCATCGTCCAAGCAGGCTTTCACGGGCGGTTCAACGCCCTGTTCCATGGCCTGTTCGATGAACCGATAGTTGATCGAGGCCACGGAAATGCCCGCGTCGAGATACGGCTGAATGGCGCTCGTGCCATAGCCGCTTTTATCACCGCCGCGCCAGCCGCCGCCGTGAATCAACAAGACAAGCGGCGTCGGCTGATCACTTTTGGCCTGCCAGAAATCGAATTTCTGCCGCGGGTGGTCGCCGTAGGCCACGTCGGCCGCGGTGGGCTCCGGCCGATCGGGTTTTTGGCGGGCGCGCGCCTTGGCCTGGTCTTGGGCGAACAACGGCGCCGGCAGAAGTATCAGGAGGAACAAAACGAGAATGCGATGGATCATGGCGGGACTATTCCTTGCGAAATCGGGGGGCGGAACATGCACGCTGGGCAAGCGCCCCAATCTTCAGCGATGGCCGCCGCCGCGTCAAGAAATTGCGCCACCCCGAGTCGCATCGGAGCCTCGCCCGTTCAAGGCCCACGCGCCGACGGCGATCAATCAGGGTGTCACCGGTCCAGCAGGTCAGGCACTCCGTGCCTGACCATCCTTCTTCGGTAGCTGAATTCGCCAGAATTCAGTTTCCTGCGGGCCAAAGGCCCGACCGATAACAGCCTGGGGCAACGCCCCACGGACGCTGTCGGTGCGACACATCGTTATGCACGAGTGCATGACCTCCAGCCTCCAGCCTCCAGCCTGTCCTACCGCCGCCACGGTGTCGTGGTGGCGCTTTGCAGGGCCGGCTTGATCAGCCAGTACTTCAGCGCGTTGTGTTCCAGCAGCTCCAGCCCCAGTCGTTCCACGGGCCGTTTGCCGGAAACGACCAGCTCGCGCAGGTCCGAAACGATCGATTGCACGTCGCCGATGTATGAGTGGCCCAGCAGGCTCGTATCGACCAGCGAAGCGTCGATGGTGTCGATGCCCATGGCCACCAGCAGCTCCGGCTCGGTTTCACCAAGCCGCTGATAGTTGTGAAAGAAGCGCGACATCAACAGGGCCCGATCGCGCGACGAGGCATACAACGTACAGTGCTCGACGTTGCGCGTGATGTGCGGCAGCACTTGCGAGCGAAATACCCGGCTGTCGATATCAGGCGCCGCCAATACCAGTTCGCGGAACACCTGCTGGTTGCGCGCCGCGGCCACGGCGTCCATCGTCTCCAGCGCCCCGGCCAACACGCGATTTCCCATGCTATGCGCAATCAGGTGGATCCGTTTGGCGCCGCTGCGCGTGGCCAGGTCGTTGAGCACTTCGCGCAGCGCCGGAATCGAAACCTCGGCGTTCTGTTCGTCGAACGTATACTTCACCGGGTCGGCGTACGACGGCCAGCAGAACGACATCGCCGCCCCGGGGAACTTCAAGTCCACCGCCAGTTGCGCCGTGCGGAACACCGCGTCTTCGAACGAAACGTTGTAACCGTGGATGAACAGCATCGCCGCGCGGGCCTCGCTCTTGTCCAGGTCGAGCGCCAGCTTGCGATAGAACGCGTCCACGTCGGCATGCTCTTCCACGTGCTTCAGCAGGAAGTGCTTGTCGGGATTTTCCGGCGCCTGCAGCACCCACACCGAGACCGGCCGGTTCACTTCGCCCGGACGGCGGTTGGTGGGCCGCGGCACGGAAACCGTGCACGTGCCGTACGACAGCTCTGTCGGGCGGCAACCGTAGAGCTCGCCCGTCATTTCGTCGCGCAATTGCGAACGCACATACGCTTCGAAGGTGGCCATCGAGGCCAGCACCGCCAGGCCAACGACGACTGCCGTCGCTGCCCAAGTGCGCTTGCCGAACCACGGCAGAATCAATAGCGACAAGACGAGGACACCGTAGAGGATGAATGCCGGCAGACTCGTGAAAAACCCGGTGAAGTAAACCGACCACTGCCGATCTTTCGGCGCCAGGCGGTTGCGGTTGGTCGCGTAGTGGATGTTGATGCTCGTAACGGGCTCTACGACAGCGGGCTGCGCCTTCGCGGTCGACACAACGGATTTCGGCGCAGCGGCCGTCGGCGCACCGATCGTCGGCCCGGGCATCGCAGGTGCCGCTGCCCGCGGTGCCGCCAGCGTGGGCTCAAAGGGCGCTGCAACCGGCGCTTGCGGCGCGGCAGTCGCCGGCTCGTCGACGGGAAACGGAGGCGCGTTGGGATCGGCCGCTGCGGCGCCGGCGCTGCCGTCGGCTGCCGTCTCGGGCTCGGCCTGCATCTCGAAGTGGAACGGCCCGCGCGCTGCGGCCGGGCCTTCGATCACGGCCTCGGGCGCGGCTTCGCCAACTTCGGGGGAGGGCGCTTCGTCCGCGAACTCCTCCGGCGCTGCGCCGGCCGGTTCGCCCATTTCGTCCTCCGGGGGCGCGCTGGGCGCCGCGAATGACGGCTCGTCGCCGTCCTCGCTCGACATCTCGGGGGCGGCTCCGCCCGACGGCTCGTCGGACGAAAACTCTCCGCTCTCCTCTTCCGTCGGCGCTGGCGGCGCGCCGTCACCGCCTCCCAAACCGGAGTGACCCCAATCGCGCGGCGCGACTCCGCCGGGCGTTACGGCTCCAGGAGGAGCCATTTCCGCCGGCGATGATTCCGGCGCGGCAAATTCCGGTTCAGCCGTTTCCGGCGCGGCCGATCCGGGTGCCGCAGCGGCGGGCGCCGGCATCTGAAAGGACCGCGTCGGCGGCGGGGCCGCTCCGAATGAATGTTCCGGCGGCGGTGGTGGCACTGCACCAAACGAACGCGACCACGGCGCGGCGCCCGTCGACGTATCCATCTCTTCTGTCGGTGGTTCGGCCGGGGCGGCTGCCGTCGGCTCGTCGGTTTCAATCGGAGGCGCGTTCTGTCCAGCGATTTCCGAGTCATCCGGCGCCGGTGCCTCCGGCGCGAACGATGGCCCGTTCGGCGCGTCTTCTGCGATTTCCACCTCCAGCGGCGGCTCTTCAACCGGCGCAGAACGTGCCGCGCGAGCGCGCGGAGCTGCCATGCGCGGTGCCGCCGAGCGCGGAGCACTAATGTGCGGCGCCGCCATGCGCGGCTCGGCCACGCGCGGCGCGGCTATGCGCGGCTCAGCCATGGGGGCGGAAGAACCGGGTGCGCTCGGCGCTGCGACCGACGGCGCAGCCGCCGTCGGCGGCGCTTGGCGGCTGCCGTCGATCGTGACGCGCGGCCTGCGCACTCCCGCCCGTCCCGTGGCGCTGCGCGAGCCGCCGGTCACATCGCCTGAGGGGATACTGATCGTCAATCCGTCCCCGTTTACCGCGGTGACCGTTAGTTCGCTCTCAGAGGAAAAATCGAGCTGCCGCTTCGCGCCGCCGGCCGCGCTGATCATACGAATGTGCCGGCCCGTGCCGGCTTGCCACAGATCGATCTGGTCGGGATTGTTTTGCCGCACGGCCGCCACCCAACCGGCCTGGGGCGAAACCGCGATCAGCGCATAGGCCCGATCGCTGTTTTCCAAGCGCATTAGCCGGCGGTGGTGGTCGGTCTCCCAAACGGCCAGTCCGGCGCCGCCCTGTACGGCGGCCACGAGATATTTGCTCTCGGCTGAGAACGCAAAGGGTTGCGTCGCGCCGAAGTCCGTCAGGTTGAGCGCGCCGTTGGCCGGCGTAGTGTGGATCTTGGTGCGAGCAAACTCGCGCACGCGATCGGTGATGCGGCGCTGAGTTGTGCCTTGTTGAGGCTGGGCCGTGTCGGGCTCGTGCGACGGTTGCTGCGGCGGCCGATGCTGCGGAATCGCGGCACGCAGCTCATCGGCAACCCGCCCCAACGTCTTGGGCAATTGCACGCGCGGGCTTGTCCGTCGCGACGAGGGGGCGGACTCCTGTGCCGACGTCTGAGCACCCGCAACACTGGCGGCCAGAGCGACCGAGAGCCAGACGACAATGGCGGTGGATCTTCGAAACATGGCTCAGGCCTCCCTGCCTGATGGGCATGTGTAAGACGGGCTGGGGTAGCATCGCGGCGCGCAGATTTCCCTGTCTGCGCGCGGGGACTCTGTCACCTCTCGTTATCGGGCAGGTTGGTTGCGGGAGGCCGCGATTTTCCCGCCGGCCCGCACAGCGCGCCTGGTTTCACAGCGCCGCCTCGGCGCACGGCTGCAATATCGGGCGGCGAATGTGCACCGCGCCCGATCGCCAGCGCTTGTCAGCCCGCGCGTTTTGCGAGAAAACACTGCTAGCAACTGGTTGAACATCTGCTAGCACCGGCATTGGCAAACGGTCGTGACGCCCAGGAGAGCTCCATGCGATTGGCAAGTGTGCTGACCCCCATGTCTGACGAGAATCTGATGCTGGCTGCGCAGTGTGGCGTGACCGACATCGTCGGCCGGTATCCCGGCCCGGCGCTCGACGACTTGCTCGCCATGCAGCGTCGCATCGAGCAGTTCGGCATGCGCATGTCGGTGCTCGAAGGTTACCTGCCGATCGAGAATATCAAGTTCGGCCGTGATGACGGCACGGAGCTGGCGCTGATGAAAACGCTCGTGCGCAACTTGGGCCAGATCGGCGTCGAGATCCTGTGTTACAACTTCATGGCCGGCACCGACTGGGTGCGCACGCGTCTCGACGTTCCCGAGCGCGGCGGCGCCAAAGTCACGGCGTTCGATCTGCGCGACGCCGAGCGCGCCATGAACTTAGGTCACGACGGCAGCGGAGCGGCCCAACTCGTCGATACCCAGCGCGTGTCGGCCCCGGATTTGTGGCAACGGCTCGAAGCCTTTCTCCGCGAGCTGGTTCCCGTGGCCGAAGACGCGGGGGTCGTGCTGGCCATGCACCCCGACGATCCGCCGCTCGACGAACTGTTCGGCAAGGCGCGGATCATGAACAACGTGGCAAACTTCGAACGGCTGGTGAACCTGGCGCCCAGCCCGAGCAACGCGGTTTGCTTCTGCCAGGGCTCGTTCGCCGAGATGGGCGTGGACGTGTGCGCGGCGATCCGCCGGCTGGGGCCGCATATCAAATACGTCCACTTTCGCGATGTGCGCGGCACCGCCGACTCGTTTGCCGAAACCTTCCACGACAACGGGCCGACGGACATGGCCGCCGCCATGCGCGCCTATCGCGAGGTCGGCTTCGAGGGACCCATCCGGCCCGACCACGTGCCGCAGCTCTACGGCGAGGACGACGGCGAGCCGGGCTACACAATGAAAGGGCGCCTGTTCGCCTTCGGCTACCTGCGCGGGCTGATGCAGGCCACGGAGAACGCATCGTAGCTGAAGAGCGCCAGAATTCAGTCCGTCGTTTCCTCGTAGCTGAACTCGCCAGAGTTCAGTTTCGTAGGTCAGGCACCCCGTGCCTGACATCTTCGCCCCACCGCGCGCCAAGATTCTCGTGAACCCACAACGGCACCACGTAAATCTCCTTCGACATTGTTCTCTGTGCCCTCGGTGTCGTCCTCGGTGGCAAACGATTTTGTGCCTTCGTTTCTTGGTGTCTGTGTTTCAATGGCTTTGTTTAAACTCGATTCTTCTTTGTCCCTCTGCGCTCTCCGTGGTCAAATCTTCTTGTTTGGTTTCTCTTCGTACTCTTCGTGTCGTCGTGTCGTTGTGGTTCAATCAACGCTCCCGCCGAGTCTTCTGTAGCCGGCACACGCCGTGTGCCGTAGCTTTTCGGTGCCACTGGCGTCTCGCCAGTGCGGTCCTTCTAGCTGAAAAGCGCCAGAGTTCGGCCTTTGCACGCCGTGGCCACGCCTACTCGTGATACGGCTGCAGCTCCAAGAAGTTGAACGTCTGTTCCAACCCGAACGGCCCGGTCGGCGCGTCATCGCGGGCCCAATCGGAAACCGTCAATTCCGCGGTCGTGCCGGTGGCGCGAAACACTTTCCAGTGATAGGTGATCCACACCGGGATCGGCGGCTCCGGACTCGACGGATACACCTCCGTGAACGATCGCTGGGTGTCCAGTTCCACGCCCTTGAGATCCACGCGGCCCACGAAGGGCGCGGCCTCCTCGAGCGTCTTTTTGGTCGGCTTCACCAGGTCCTGATAGTCGCAGCTGAACATCTTGAGCGAGTACAGTCGGCCGGGCTCCAGATTGCGAATCGTTTGCGAGAACGTGTTGGGGCCTTTCTCGCTGCGCTTCATCCACAAGAACGTGTCGCCAATGTGCTCGGGATCGGCCGGCCGGCCCAGGCCCATGTAACGTCCCTCGATGCGGCCGTAACGCGGAAAGCTCTTGGCCTCGATGCTCGCCGGCTCAGCGGCCTGGAGCGTCCAGCCCTCGCTCCCCTTTTCGAAATCGGCGTTCGCAATGTGCGGCAAGAACAGCGGATCGTGCGTGAGCATTTCCGTTTGGCCTTCGATCGCGTAGTGCCGATAGAGTTTGCCCACGAAGCGTGTCGTTTCCTCGTCCGCCAGAATCGTGGTCCACCACTCGAATCCGGCCAGACCGGCGAGCTGGGGATCGTTGGCCGCCAGGTTCATCTGCTGGTCCATCCACACGTGATAGTCCACGTTCGGTTGCTTGTTGATGCCGCCGGGCGGCATGGAGAACAGCCCGAACGCGATCACCATTTGTTGCTTAACGCCCGGCTCCTTGGCCTCCCAGTCGGCAATGCCGTCGACGAACAATTGCAGCACGTCTTTCGATTTTTGTTCGCTGGAGACTTCGAAAATGTAGCGCTCCAGAGCGACGCGATAGCCACATTCGACGATCGCGTGCACAAAAGTCGGCCCGATCACTTCCTGGTTGAGCGTCTTGCCGCTGCCGCCGACGTAGGCGTAGAGCATCTTGCCCTGGTATCGCTCGTCGGCATGGAGCTTCCGAATGGCTTGCTCGTACATGCGGTACCGCTCGCGCTCGTCGTCGAGTCGCTTCTGCCGTTCGGGACTGAGCGTGCTGGGCGGGCGGTTGGACGGGGCGTTGACGATGAACTCGTTGACAATGATGCCGTCGATGAACGGCGCCTTATCGAAGAACGCTGCCCAAAATTGATAGTGCTCGGCGGCCGTTTGGGCCTGGCCGTTGATTCCCACCTCGGCCACGAACTTTTTGCCCTGGCGATGCCAATCGTCGATCACGGCCGGCGGCAGGTCGATGTTGTTGGGCACGATCAGCGTGGTGATGTTCGGCAAGATGTCCTTTCTGAGAAACGCCAGGTCGTACTTGCCGTACGATTTGATCGCCGGTTCGAACCCCAGCCCGCAGTGAATCAATTCCGGAATCGCGCGCACCACGAGCGACTTCACCCGCACGCCGTCCGCGCAATCGACTTGCAATTGGTGCTCTCCCTGGCCGACGAAGCGCATCGCTTCCTCGCGCGGCGGCCCGGCGGTTGCGTGGGCAATCACGGTATCCGCGGAGGTGGCCTTGTCGAGCACGATGTTCGCAGTGCCTTGGCCCTCGTACTCCGCGGCGAGGAAGATCCAGCCCGGCCGCGAACGGGCAAAGGTGAACGTGTTGCCCGTGTTGGCGATCGCGTCCACCTTGAGCAGCTCGGCCACCAGATTGTTGAGCCGCTTTTCGTCCGCAGGCCCAAATTGTGCGAAGCCAAACACCAACGAGAGTAAGACAAGCGGGGCGAGAAAGTGTCGCATGCTGAACAATCCAGTGAGGCGGGGCAGGGGAGTCAGGGCAAGTTAAACGGAATGCCGGCCCATTCAAGCACCGGTCATTCACACCCATTGTTGCAGTCGGGCCGCCTCTTCGCGCAACCGATCGGGCCCACCCAGCAGTTGCCGGTTGACGCCAATGCGTTTGAACCACAGGTGCAGTCCCAGCTCATCGGTAAAGCCGATGCCGCCGTGCACCTCTGTCGACGTGCGCGCGACCAACGTGCCCACCTCCGACAGGTGCGCCTTGGTGTGGCAGGCCGTCAAGCGAGCCTCTTCGCCCACCGCGTCGAACGCATGTGCGGCATACCACAGCATGGCCCGGCACGGCTCCAGCTCGGCGGCCATCTCCGCGCACATGTGTTTCACGGCCTGGAACGATCCGATCGGCCGGCCGAACTGCACGCGCTGTTTGGCATAGCCGACGGCCCGCTGGAGCATCGTTTGCGCCGCGCCCAACGTGTCGGCCGCCAGCAGAATGCGGCCGGCATCGATCACGCGGGCACAAACCTCCGGATCGTCGCTGCCGGGCAGGACGTCGGCCGCGACGTTGTCGAACACCAACTCACCCAACGCGCGCGTGCGGTCGACCGTCGTCAGCAGCCGGCGCGTGAGCCCTGGCGCGTTGGCCTCGACCAGGTACAGCCGGCGTCGATCGTCGGCCACGAGATACATCTCGGCCTCAAAGTCGAGCACGAACAGCGCCTTCCCGCTCAGCTTTGTCCCAGAGCATTGAATGCGCGCGTCTTCGCGAGTGCCGATGGCGTGGCCGACTGCCGCGCCGGCCACCACGTGGCCTTCGGCCAGCGAGGGCAGCCAGTGGCTCTGTTGCGAATCGCTGCCCGCTTGGGCAATCGCCAAGGGCGCCATGACGGCCGTGGCAACAAACGGCACCGGTGCCGCGCGCGAGCCCAGCACCTCCGCCACGAGCGCCGCGTCGAGCAGCGAGAGCCCGATGCCCCCCTGATCCTCGGCGACGAGCATGCCCGGCAGTCCCAGATCACTAAGTCCGTCCCACAGGTCGGCGGCCCGTCGCTCGTCGCTGTTGACGAAGCGCTGCACGCGCGCCAGCGGCGCATGCCGATCCAGATACTTGCCGACGCTTTCTTGCAGCAGAGTTTGTTCTTTGGAGAGTCCGAATTCCATGGTGCTGCTCGGGAGAAAACTAGCCGGCAACTTTCGGTTCGCGCGGCATGCCGAGTCCGCGTTCGCTGATGATGTTCTTTTGAATCTGCGACGTCCCGCCGCCGATGATCAGGCCCAGGAAAAACATGTACATGAATTGCCACGAGCCGTCGCCGCGCAAGTAGGGGCTGTCGCGATACAGCGTGCCCAGCTCTTCCAACGCGTCGATGCCCAGGGCTTCCAAGTCGTGTCGCAGCTCGGTCCCTTGCAGTTTCACCAGCATGGCCGCCAGCGCCGTCTCTTGCTCCTTGCGATTCACACGGGCGCTCAACAACCGCAGGTCGTTGAACCGCAGGGCCATGACCCGGCCTTGGATGCGCATCAGCCGATCGCGCAACACCGGGTTGTCGATCACGCGCCGCCCGTCGACCGTTTCGCGCTGCATCAGGTCCACCAGCGCGTGCAGACGCGTCAACGTCGCGTCTGGGTGGCCCAGGTCGTCGCGCTCGTGGCGCAGCACCACGTTGGCCACCATCCAGCCCTGACCGCGCTGGCCCACGATCTGATCCTTGGGCACCCGCACGTCGGTGAAAAAGACTTCGTTGAAGTGCGAATCGCCGGTCATGGTTTCCAGCGGTCGCACGCGAATGCCCGGCGTCTTCATGGAGAACAGCAGGAAGCTCAGCCCCTGGTGCTTCGGCGCGTCGGGCTCGGTGCGCACCAGGCAGAACATCCAGTCTGCGAACTGCGCGGTGCTGGTCCAGATCTTCTGGCCGTTGACTACCCAGTCGTCGCCATCCAGCACGGCGCTCGTGGTGAGACTGGCCAGGTCGCTGCCGGCGTTCGGCTCGGAATAGCCCTCGCACCAAATAATGTCGCCGCGCAACGTCGGCCGTACAAAGCGCTGCTTGAGTTCTTCGCTCCCCAGCTCCAACAGCGCCGGCAGCAAGAAGGCGATGCCCTGGCCGCCGATTCCGGGCGGCACTTGGGCCCGGGCAAACTCCTCGGCAATGATTCGCGACTTCAGAATATCCGGTTCCGCGCCGCAGCCGCCGTACTCGCGCGGAATGTCGCGCGCCACATAACCGCGCTCGATCAACAGCTCCTGCCAGGCCCGCATCTTCGGCCGGTCGAACTCGAACTCCTGCGGCGCCAGCGGCGCATGCTCCTCCAGGAACTGTCGCATCTCGCGACGAAACACGTCGTATTCGCTGCCGTACGAGAGGTCCATCGGTGCGCGCCTGGGGTGACGTTGGGCGCCGTAGTGCGAGCGCCGGCAAAGCGCCGCTGATTATGGGCTACGCCGCGGCCGCCCGCAAACGGCTTCGTTGAGAGCCGCACGGCCGCACGGTAGGATGCAGCCGTCGTCGTCGTCTTGAGGTCCGTGTCCACGCGCGGCGGAGAAATCGCGATGGCCAATCCGGCAATCGACGGAAGCGAGTTCTTTCGAGAATCCAGGACCGACTTGCGCGGCCCGCTCGACGGCACACGCGTGCTCGAGGTCACGTCGACCTGGGCCGGACCGCGCTGCGCCGGCCTGCTTGCCGACTACGGCGCCGACGTGGTCAAGATCGAGCTGCCCGACGCGCCAGACGTTGCCCATCGGCTGCCGCCGTTCCTCGAGGGCGCGGACCCGCCGCTGTCCTTCTTCGACGCGGCGGTCAACCGCAACAAGCGCAATATCGCCCTCGACTTGAAGCGGCCCCCTGGTCGCGACGTGTTTCTGGAGCTGGCGCGTGGCGCGGATATCGTGGTCGAGAATTTCCGCCCCGGCCGCCTGGCCGATTGGGGCTGTGGCTACCAGCACGTGCGCGCGGTCAAGCCAGACATCGTCTACGTTTCGATCAGCGGTTACGGCCAATATGGCCCTTACGCACAGCGCGCTGGCTACGATCCGCAGGCTCAGGCGATGTCGGGCCTGATGTGGCTCAATGGCGTTGACGACGGTCCACCGATGAAAACGCCGATCTATCTGTCGGACGAATTGGCCGGGGTGCATGCCGCGCTGGCCGCTTTGGCGGCGCTCAAACATCGCGATGTGCACGGCGAAGGCCAACAGGTCGACATTTCGCTCATCGATGCGACCGTGGCTTCGTGCACCGGTCAGCCCACCTTAGCCGCGCACGGCCTGCCCACGCCCCGGCTGGGCAACCGCTATCCCTTCGGCGCTCCCGCCGGGGTTTACCCTTGCCGCGACGGCTGGCTGTATGCCGGCGTGCTGCTCGACACGCATTGGGTCAAACTCAGCGCGCTGTTGGGCCGAGCGGAATTGGGCACGCATCCTGATTATGCCTCGCTGGCAGGTCGCATTGCCCGGCGCGAAGAGCTGGATCAGCTTCTGGCAGACTACTGCGCGGTGCGCACGCGCGACGAAGTGCTGTCGGCCATGTGCAACGTGGGCCTGGCGATCGAACAGGTCTTCACGCCCGCCGAAATGGTGCGCGATCCCCACATCGCCGCGCGGCAGACCATTCAAACGGCGTGTCAGCCGTCAGGGGCCGAGATTCGCACGGAAGCCGCGCCGGCCAAGTTCTCGCGCACGCCCGTGCACGTGCGCCGCGCCGCAGTGCCGCCGGGCACCGATACTGAGGAAGTGCTGGCGGCGGCCGGGTTCGACGCTGCTCGGCTGGCCGAGCTGCGGCAAGCAGGGATCATTTGCTAACCAGTGCGGCGCGCGCGGAAAACGGTTTACGTGCCGGACATGGTCACGCCGCGATACGTCATCGTAGTGGACGACTTGGCTCGCCGATTCAGTTCGGGCAGCGCTTCGTGATGCCCCAAAATGACGATTACATCGCCGGCGCCGATGGTAGTTTGGGGATCCGTAGCGCGGACCAACGATCCATCGGGCCGTTTGATGGCCACGATCACGCAGCCCGCGGTAGCGCTTTCCAAATCGCCCACCGAGCTGCCGACCAGCGGTGAGCCGGTCACCACTTCCACTTCCGACAGTTCCAAGCCAATCTGCTGCAACTCATCCGTCAAGGCCTTGTTGCCGGTGGCGTCGCACAGCAAATCTTCAGCCGACGGACGAACGATCATGTGCGCGATCTTCGAGGCTCCGATCACCGCCGGCAACACCACGCGATTTGCCCCCGACCGCAACAGCTTCTTTTCGGTCGTCGGCGTTTCGGCGCGCGCGATGATCTGAATGGCAGGATTCAACTCGCGGGCCGTCAGCGCCACGAAGACGTTGGCCGTGTCGGCCGGCAGCACTGTGGCGAGCACTCTGGCGCGGCTAATGCCCGCTATTTCCAAGGTTGATTCTTCGCTGGCGCTGCCCAGGATCGCCAGGTAGCCGAACTCCTGTGCGCGCTCCACGCGCTGGCTCTCGGAATCGATTACGACGAACGGGTGATTCGTTGCGGCCAGCTCCTGGGCCAGCACCTGGCCGACGCGTCCATATCCGCACAGGATGGCGTGATCTTTCAGCAGTTCGATTCCTTTGGACATGCGTCGGCTCCCCAGCACGCGATTGATTTCACCTTCGGCCAGCATCTGCACGAATCCGCCCACGACGTAGATTGCACTGGAACAGCCCGCGATGATCACGCCCATGGTGAACACCTTCAGCCCCGAGCTGTCCAGCGGCTTAGTCTCCCCGTAACCGACGCCGAACACGGTGATGACCACCATGTAGATCGCGTCGAGCAAACGCCAACCGGCCAGCATGTAGCCGCTGATGGCGATCACGCAGGTGAGCGTAAAGAAGCTCGCGCCGACGATCATGCGACGGACGGAGCCGGTCATAGAAATTCTCAGTTCAGCAACTGGCGCGGGCACAAACGGCCCCGCCGTGCGGGCCTAGCGATGCAACTCTCGCGCCGGCGACGGCGGCAATAGCAGGCATATCGCGCGCAACTGATTACAGAGCAATGATTTCAGCGACGCATTGATGTGCCGCACGGCACGCCGTCCGAGATCGGTCCTGCCTCATTTCCATGCGGCGATTGCCAGTCGGCGCGCAAGTCTGGAGCCTGTCGGTGGTGCGGACCGGCATCTGACATCCACCGGCAATCGGTCCGCCCAGCGCCGGCGGTTACCCTTCGGTCCGCACACCTGCTACTCTAGGTCCTCGAATACCCTCCGGCCGCACACGTCTCGCCGCCGCTGCTGGTGCCGGCCAGCCGACGTGTGGCCCCTGCCCCCATGCCCTCCCCGAGGATCCGTCTGATGCTGTGGCTATACACGCTCTTGTTGACCGCTGCGCCGATCGATGTGGCCGATCAGAAGCAGCTCTTTATCGACGGCCGTTTCATGGCCGACAGCGATCGCATTGAGCTGCGCACCAACCAGGCGCAGAAACTCGGTCCGATCGTCGATCAGGAAGGCAAACCGCTCCAAGGACACGTCAGCCGCGTCATCGACGACCAGGGCAAAGTACGGCTTTATCTGGGCGCCGATAGCGTCGACGTTTATGAAAGCGCCGACGGCATCCGCTTCGCGCGCACCGGCACGCACATCTCGGGCGGCGGCTTCACCACGATCTTTCTCGATCCGCACGATCCCGACCCGGCCCGGCGTTACAAGCTGTTTCATCTCGAGTTCTCGCCGCCGTTCGATCCGGCCACGCACGGCGTCTATGCGAGTTACTCGGCCGATGGCGTGAATTTCACCAAGGTCGGTCGCGTGCTGCCGTTCTTTACGGACAATCCGCCGATCGTCCAGTGGGACGAGCGGCGCGGAAAGTACGTCATCTACACGAGGGCCTTCGACTACAACTCGGAGAATCAGCGTCGCGTTGGCCGCTTCGAGACCGATGATCCGCTGCGGCCGTGGCCTTATCGCAAGACCGATCACGACCGCATGTTCCTGGGGTTGGACAATGTCGACGTGGTGCTCTCGGCCGACGACCAGGACGACCCGCACTCCGACATCTACTACAACGCGGCCACCATTTATCCCTGGGCGGCCGACGTGCACCTCATGTTCACGGCACAGTTTCGCCACTTCTCGCCGCAGCGAAATCCGTTCATCCGCCCGCGCGTGGCCGGTCAGTGGGAAGACTTTGGCATGCTCGAAGTGCAACTGGCCGTCAGCCGTGACGGCGTGCGTTGGGAGCGTCCCAGTCGCGAAGCTTACTTTCCCACCGGGCTGGCCGACGAGTGGGACCGCTGGTATGCCGTAATGGCGCCGGGCATCGCGCGGCGCGGCAACTATCTCTACCAATACTACAATTCGAGCGGCCGGCTGCACGACTCCGTTGTGTTGCGGCCAGAGTACGACGAATCCGCCCCACAGCTTGGTGGAGTGGGCATCGTGCGGCAGCGGCTCGACGGCTTTGTTTCGGCCGACGCGGATCATCGCGGCGGTTGTTTGCGCACCCCGCCCATCGTGTTTCGCGGCACTTGCCTGCGGCTGAATATCGACACGGGCTCGATGGGCACCGCATTCGTGGAGCTTCAGGATGAAGAGGGCCAGCCGATTCCCGGCTTCACTCTGGCCGACTGCGAAGAGATCGGCGGAAACTTTATCGATCAGCGGGTGTATTGGAAGGGAAACTCCAACGTCTCAGCGCTCGCCGGCAAACCGATCCGGCTGCGCATCAATCTGAAGCGGGGCAAGCTATTCGCCTTTCAGTTCCCGCAAGAGTGACGCGGGCGAGTGGGCGTGCACTTCATCCCGGTACTCACAAGGAAGCCGGCCCGCCGCTGCGCGCTATCTGAACAGGCTATAGATTCCGCCGCCCAATGCGAGCAGCACTAGCAATATGACCAGCGCCGGCACGAACGGATGCACGTTGTTCATCAGACGAAACAGATTGCAGATCAGGCCCACGCCGAACTGCAGCGGATGGGAGGGGCTCTTGGAGTACTCCATGGCGGCTTTGACCACGTAGAACACGGCCGTGTTCGCCGCTTCCACGGCTTGCCCAAGCTTGCCGGCGTTCTCGGGCACAATCAGGTAGTTGCACTTCAGCAAAATGCGCTGCTCGTCCGTGGGAGCGAATTCGCCCTCCACCCAGTGCAATTCCCGATGAAAGTCGAGCAGCCCAAAATCGTACGTCACAAACGCTTTCTCGACTTTGCTGTCGCCAAACACGACCTTGTATGTCGCGTCGGACTGCAGATAGATTAATGCGCGCACCACCGATCCAAACGACAGGAAGCGCAAGTTGCCGTCGTAGTGCTTGCTGAACAGTCCCTGGTCGCCGCCAAGATCCTTGTTGTAGTGCGAGATGTAAAGCTCGTCGGTGTGCTTCATGGGCACGACCACGCTCGTGGCTGAGAACTGGCGCATGATCTGCGCCCGAATGATCGGGCTGTCGCGCAATCGATCGATCAGTTGCACGGCCTGGTCGGGTAATTTGCGAACGTAAACGTGCTTCGAAGGCCGCTTCTGCAAATCCTGGCGGAACGCCTCACTCACCCACTGCGAGAGCTCGTCGATCGTGCTGCGTGACGCGGCATCCTGGAAGCGTCCGACCGTGGCCTGAAAACGTCGCGACGAGCTGTCCACCGCGCGCGTCGGTCGAATTGCCGACACGGCCTCAATTTCAGCGCTCATCCAATATCCTCCCCCTTGATTGCCAGCCGCTGTGCACGTCGCCGGATGGGACAGCATAACAGCGGTACAGAATGTAAGCGTACAAGGCGATGCATGCCCCCATGCTCGCTCCAACGAGCGACGCTGTTCTCCACGCTACCCACAAGCCTGCTCCCACTCCCACTGCTGCACAACAGATGACCAGTGCGACATGTTCTCGCTGCTCATGGGCGCTGGCGCGAGGGGCTCTCTGAGCGGGGCGATTGGCGCCGCGACGTTGCGGCGTGACGAACGCCTCCATCAACAACAGCCCCAGATTGAGCGCCACGTGCAGGCACGCCAACAGCCAAAAGTGCTGTCGAAAATCGCCGTTAAGCAGCGCGCCGCCAAAGGCCGCGATATTGCCCAGCAGCATGGGGTGCGATATCCACGAATACGGGAAACGCGTCACGCGCTTTGGCGGCAGGTTCGCCACTTCATATCCGTAGTACGTGCGGTCGGAGCCCAAGGCATAGGCCGCCAGCGCATTCAGCAAAAAACCGCCCGCGATCACGGCCAGCGACGCGACGTCCAGCGGCGACTGAGCATAGGCCCATCCGAATAGCGCCAGCGAAGCGGTCTTCATCAAAATCGCGTCGCGTTTGAACGACTGCGGCGCGACCGCGCCGTATCGGTAGGCCAGCCAATACAGATAGTAGTGCCAGAAGCTCAACGCATAGATGGCCGTCGCCAAATCGTGCCTGGCGGTCGCCAAACCCGCGGTCGCAGCGATGAAAGCGACGGACGACAGGCCCGACGCATGGGGTCGCGCCCATTTGCGAAATTGATCGACGCTAGTGGTTACGAGCGCCACGCAGCGATGCCACGGGTTTGGATGCGGGTTTGATTCAATGTCGAGGCACCGCGTTAAAACGTCAAGATGAAAACACCAGCGCGCGTGACTCGTAACCAGATTCACATATCGCTCGCCGACGGACGGCGACGAACTGCCTGCGCGCCCGGCCAGGTGCAGCCGCAAACCTTCCTGGCGAGCGGGATCGCGCCGCGGCGCGCGGCCTGCTAGCAGCATGCAATTCCAACATGCGTGTGCACTTGCAGCGTCAACAAACGCACGATTCACGGCAAACTAACGCGGCGTTCACGCGGCTCAAACGGCCGGTGACGATAATTTGTGACTTAACCGGACCACTCGCGAGGGCGCAAGGATGCTGCGATTCGATACGGTTGTCGTCAGCGATCTGCATCTCGGTGCTCGCAATTCACGGTGCGAAGACTTTCTGCGATTTCTCGATGACTTGACCGTCGATCGCCTGGTCATCGCGGGCGATTTGTTCGAGAGCCCCGTGCTCCATGGTTTGCGGGCACAGCACGTGCGCGTGCTGGAAGTTCTGCGTCAGTTTGCCCGCAGCAGCGAACTCATCTGGTTGCGCGGCAATCACGATCCCGACGAGTCCTGGTGCCGGGACGTTCTGGATTTGCACAGTCGGGATGAGTTGGTCGTGCACGCCGGCCGGCGCCGGTACCTGATCTGCCACGGTCATATCTGGGACCGCGCATTGCTGTTGCCCAACGTGATCATCAACGTGGCCGATTCGGCCTATCACTTGGCGCAGCGGCTGGATCCGTCGCACCGGCTGGCGCGCTGGTTGAAGCGCAAGACGAAGCTATTCTGCATGGCCGTCGATGGATTGCGGCGCGAGGCGATTGCCGCGGCCCGGCTGCGCAACATGGACGGTGTGATTGTCGGCCACTCGCACGTGGCCGGTGACGACTCGGCGGACGACTTGCATTTTCTGAATTGTGGTTGCTGGACTGAACAGCCGACCGGCTACGTGGGGATGCGCGGCGAATTCGCGCGTCAGTACGTCTGGCAGGCTCCCGAACGGGTCTGTCTGCCCGGCCGGGGCGCCAAAATGCCGCGATCCGCCGACACCGTGCCGCTCTTGGTTGGCAGCGGCGAGGGAGCGTGACATGCCGATCTCCGATGCACTTAGCCGCCGTTGCTTTGGCCTCGTTCACGGCCACAACCTCGTCTACAACGCCTGCTGGGAAGATCCGCGGCTGGACCGCGAGGCACTCGGGTTGAGTGAACAAGATCGGCTGCTGACGATTACCTCGGCCGGCTGCAATGCGCTCGACTATCTGCTGGCCGGCGCAGGCCGCGTCCATTGCGTCGACCTGAACCATCGCCAAAACGCGCTGTTGGAACTGAAGGTCGCGGGCATCCGCCGGCTGGAGTTCGACGATTTCTTCCGCATGTTCGGCCTTGGCCGTTGGTCGGCGGCGCGCTTCGCCTATCGAGATGTCTTGCGCGACGAACTGGGCCCCACAAGCCGTCGCTATTGGGACCGACACATCGATTTTTTCGGTGGCCGCGGGCCGCGCCGCAGTTTCTACTTTCGCGGCACCACCGGCTACTTTGCGTGGCTGATGAACGGCTACGTCAACCGAGTTTCCCGCCTGCGGCCGCACGTCGATGCGATGCTCGCCGCTACCGAAATCCGCGAGCAGCAAGCCATCTATGACCGGGTCCGGCCCCAGTTGTGGCGCGGGTTCATTCGTTGGCTGCTGCGCCGCGATGCGACGCTCGCGCTATTGGGCGTGCCGCGACTGCAGCGGCAACAGCTCGAACGTGACTACCAGGGCGGCATCGCTCGCTTCATCGAGAATTGTGTCGAGTCGGTGTTCACCCGGATTCCGCTCGCGGACAATTATTTCTGGCGGGTTTATCTCACTGGCAGCTACAGTCCGACCTGTTGTCCCGAGTATCTTAAGCCGGCGAACTTCGAGCGGCTTCGCGCGGGGCTGGTCGATCGGCTGACCATTCACACCAACAGCGTCTGCCGCTTTCTCGAAGAACACCCTGAGCCGTTCACCCGGTTCGTGCTATTGGACCACATGGATTGGTTGGGGCAGCATGACCAGCCGCTGTTGGCGCGGCAGTGGCGCGCGCTGTTGCGCCGCGCGGCGCCCGGCGCCCGGGTGATTTGGAGGAGTGGCGGCACCCGCTGCGACCACGTCCATCGGTTGCCGGTTGAATGGCGCGGCCGGCGGCAACCGCTCGGCGAGTTGCTGCAACATCATCCGGCCTTGGCCGCACGGTTGCATTCGCAGGACCGCGTGCATACCTACGGCAGCTTTTATATTGCCGACGTGCAGAACAACTAGCGCGGCGCACGCAGTGCGGGAGCCGAAAGACATGTCGCTGGCCGCGGACTTGCGTACGCTGTATCACTTGACCTTGGCGCCGATTCGCGGCACTTCGCACGCCGAACGTCTCGAGAGTTTCTACGGCCCTCAGGCCGCCGCCTACGATCGCTTTCGCGAAAGGCTGCTGCACGGCCGCGCGGAATTGTTCCGCTCCATTCCGCATCCGCCCGGCGCCCGCTGGCTGGACTTGGGCGGCGGCACCGCGGCCAATCTGGAGTTTCTCGGCAAGCGGCTGCAGGAAATCGAGCAAGTCTATGTCGTCGATTTGTCCGCTTCGCTGCTCGCCGTGGCCAAACAGCGCGTGCTGGCCCATGGTTGGCAGAATGTCGAGCTGGTGCGTGCCGATGCGGCCCAGTTCGAACCGCCCGGGAACACTGTCGACGTGGTGAGTTGTTCCTATTCGCTCACGATGATGCCCGATTGGTTCACGGTGATCGACCACGCCTGGGATTTGTTGCGGCCCGGCGGCGTGATCGGCGTGACCGACTTCTTCGTCTCGCGCACGCACGCGGAGCAGGGTCTCGCGCAACACGGCTGGTGGACGCGTCACTTCTGGCCGGCGTGGTTCGCGCGCGATAACGTCCATCTGAGCGCGGACCACTTGCCGTATTTGCAGCGGAGATTCGAAACGGTCTCGCTGGATCAACTGCGCGCGCCGGTTCCTTATCTGCCGGGCTTGCGAGTTCCGTACTACCGTTTTGTAGGCTGCAAGCCGGCACGGTGATTCTCCTGCCCGTCGTCGTGGCTCCGTGCCGTCAGGTACCCGGACCAGTACGACTTTGGGTCCGTGATTTGCTCCTCGGTAATGGCTCGGCACTAGCGCTTGCGTTATGCGCATAGCGCGCCCAGAAAATGACGCATTGTTTAGAGCCGGCATAGGATTCCAATCCTTGGCCAGATAGCCATTCTCGCAAGGGACTCATCGTGGCAATCGCGGATATTACCCCGGACTCGTCCTTGCACCATCGCGCCTTGTTGAGAGCACTCACCGCACTGAAGTCTGCCGATCGTCGCCGTCACGGCCAAAGGCCATGAAGGGCGACCGGGAGGCATGCATCGAAGCGGGTGCCTGGGACTACTCGCGTCCGGTGCCGCTGGCGTCTCGCCAGTGCGACTCTCGAAGCGTCTCCCACACTGGCAAAATGCCAGTGCCACCCGAAAATGCGATGGTCAACGGCGCTACGTGCCGCAGTTTGCTTGCCGGGCGCTTCCGCGTCACGCTGCCAGTGCGGCACGCGGCTGGGCGCCGCGCCCTTCGGCAATCCAGACAGAGCCGAAGAGATCGAAGTGGCCGAAAAATCGTTCGTCCACTGCCCGCACCACGGCCTGATGCAACTTCGACTGGTAGTCGTGGCCTGCGATCACGGGCACGCCGCGGTCACAGGCCCACGCGATATCGTCGCGCGTGGCCGCGTACGAGTGATCGGCGTCGATGAACACCATGCTCGGCGTGGGTCCCTGGTAAGAATCGTAGAAGGCGCGCGCCGTGCCATCGAAGATCCGCGTTCGGCAATGTTCCAGGCAGTAGTGGAGTGTGCGCTGGGTGACCACCCGGTGATCGTCGGGCGGAATGCCGAACGGGTTCCAACAGAAATTGTCGACGGCGATCAGCTCCTTCTCCGGCGATTTGAGGCTGGCGATCAGCTGCGTCGTCCAGCCGAACAGCGCGCCGATCTCGACGATTGGACCGTTGTGCGGCGCGGCCCGGGCCACCGCCTCGCGAATGCCGCGCTCGTCGTCCTCGGATATGCCGCCCCACACGGTCACGTCCCGGTTTTCCAGAAAGAACAGGTGCGACCCAACAACGGCCGCGAGCTGCTGACGGTTCTTCCACATGGTGCGGAGCGTGTGCAGCCGACGCTTGATTTTTCGACGCATGGTACAGCCCCGAGATATGGAGTCAACGCTTGCCGGCTCAGGCAGCGCGGCGATCACGAATCCACTGCTTGCCGCGCCGAAAGAGCTCGCCCGCACCCGCGGCCGCCTGTCCCGCTGTCCAGGCCGAGACACCCAACAGCCGGCGCGTGGCCAGGTTGCTCCGCTCCCAGATCGGCAACACGTCGCCGTTGCTCATCACCGGCCGCTGCGAGATCCAGCGATATCGGGCCAGGATTTCCGGCGAAGTCGTCTCCAAGTACGGACGCTGCGTGAAGAACGCATAGTGAGCGAATAGCGCCTGCGGGCACACCACGTTCGGGCGCCCCAGCCGTTGCGGTAACTCGCTGGTGAGAAACGGTTCCTCGTCGGCCACGCGGCTCTCCACTTCCGGCACGCCGCGAAAATCCTCGCCGAACCACGAAATGGCGTTGATCGAAAACCGCGCCGTGCCGTCGATCGGCAGCTCCGCTTGCTGCCACCAGGTTTCACGCTGGGCTGCGAGATCCTTCAGGAAGCGGCGGTGCACGCGCCGGGCAAACGCGCCGCTGCCCCAGCCCCGCGCGTCGAAACATTCGTTCGTCACCGTGCCCCACGACTTTGGCAACAGCCCGGCCTGCTGGTGAAAATGAGAGCACACCGCGTTGTTCACGATATTGCCCAGTACCAACAGCGGCTCGCGGAGCCGCAGCCGCTCATCGCGAAGCTGCACCAGCGCGTCCTCGGACATGTAGCAAATGTCGTCGTCCAGGCGGATATAAACCGTGTCCGACTCGGTGCAGTCGCACATGTACCGCCAGATCGAATAGCCGATCCGGTCCTGCGGTCCAACCGGCTTGGTCTCCACGCGAAAGAAATCCGGATACCGATCGGCCAGCTGATAAATGTAAGCCACGTCCTCCGGCCGGCGTGTGTTGAGCCACCAGCGATGCTCGCTGATCACGTCGCGCCGGCGCAACAAATAGTTGGCGAGTATCTCGAGATACGGTCGCCGGCCGGCGGGTGTGACGGTTACAAGGCGCATTGCAAATCTCGATCCAGGCGATCTTTGCGAGCGGGGCGGTGGCAGGGGAGCGGGATGTTAGCCGCTCGATTGGTTACGTAGCAAGCCCAGACGTGCTAGCAGCCCAGGCGCAGCAGCCGCGCAGCCGCGCGCCGCTCGCGGCCTCGAGCCAATGCGGTGGCTCATTTGGCCGTTGGATCTGAGGTATGAATGGATCAGGACTGGCAATGCGCACGCCTGCGCGCCGCGCACCGCCTTAGAAATCCCTCACCACCGACTCCCAGGTGACAAGCCGCGGCCGGGCCACGGCATTGCCTGCGACTGGGCGTTGGTCCTCCTGATTCGTGGCAGCTTACGCGCCCTCTTTCACGGCCGTTGCCCCCGGTCAGTACCCTTGGATGGCGCTGTCGGCTCACGAATGCATTCGCGTCGCACCTCTTTACCCGCCCGTCCATCTCAAAAGATTGACACTGCCCCTGGCAGGCCTTCCAATGGGACGGTCGGCCGCACCGGATGCGCTGCGTGGTCCCATGCCCGCAAGACGGTTCGCTCGATTCGCATCTCAGCCGCTGTTTCCACCAGCCGCCGCGTTTGGCACCGATTTCAGGAAAGGAAGATCCACGATGTTCCGCGTTCCCGCGACACTCCTCGTGATCCTCGGGTTGGGGTTCGCTGCCGTGACAACCGCGGCCGAGCGAAAGCCGAACATTGTCATCCTCTTGGCCGATGACCTGGGCTATGCCGATCTCGGCTTTCAAGGCTGCCAGGACATTCCCACCCCGAACATCGACGCCTTGGCTCAGCGCGGCGTCCGCTGCACCAACGGATATGTCTCTTGCCCGTATTGCAGCCCCACACGTGCCGGCCTGCTGACGGGCCGCTATCAGCAACGCTTCGGACACGAATTCAATCCGGGCCCGCGCGGCGAGCCGGGCGGCGAGAGTGTCGAGCGCATCGGCATGCCGCTCTCTGAAGTGACATTTGCCGATCGACTGCGCGCCGCCGGCTACGCCACCGGCATGTTCGGCAAGTGGCACCTGGGCGCCGCGCCGAAGTTCCATCCCCAGCAGCGCGGCTTCACGGAGTTCTTCGGTTTTCTCGGCGGTGCTCACATCTATCAGCCGGGGATGTCGAGTGTCATCTTCCCCGGCGTGCAGCTTGCCACCGGCGCAGGGGCTGCGGCGAGTCTCCGGCAGGCAGCGCCGATCTACCGCGGCACCGAGGCCGTGGAAGAGCCGGAATACCTCACCGATGCTTTCGCCCGCGAAGCGATCGCCTTCATCGACAAGCATCAGAAAGAGCCGTTCTTCCTCTACTTGCCGTTCAACGCCGTGCACACGCCGATGAACGCGACCGACAAGCGGTTGGAAAAGTTCTCATCGATTTCTGATCCGCTGCGGCGCACCTATTGCGCCATGACGCTGGCCATGGACGAAGCAATCGGCCAGGTGCTCGACAAGCTCAAGAGCGCGAACCTGGAGCAAGACACGCTGATTTTCTTCTGCAGCGACAACGGCGGGCCCACCGTGCGGCGCGCAGCGCAAAACGCGTCGCGGAACACGCCCTTGCGCGGCTCGAAAGTTTCCACGCTCGAGGGCGGCATCCGCGTGCCGTTTGTCGTCGCTTGGCAAGACAAGCTTCCCTCCGGGAAGACCTACGACCAGCCGGTCATTCAGCTCGATTTTCTGCCGACGGCATTGGCCGCGGCCGGGGTCGAGCCCAAAACCGACGACAAGCTGGACGGCGTCAACTTGCTTCCGTTCCTCAAGGGCGAACAGCCGGGTGCCCCTCACGAAGCGCTGTACTGGCGCTTGGGCCAGCAACGAGCCGTTCGGCAGGGCAATTGGAAGCTGGTCACGTATTCGTACGAGTTCGCGGACGAAAAGTCAGACGAGCTGTTGTCGCCGCCGCGACTCTACGACCTGAGCCGGGACATCGGCGAGACCAACGACCTGGCCAGCGCTCAGCCCGAGAAGGTCAAGGAACTGCAGGGCCTGTGGGACCAGTGGAACAAGACGTTGGCGGAACCTTTGTGGCCGCAGGTGTCGTACACGCCGGATCCGGCGGCGAAGAAGCAGTAAGGGCCGTACTTGCTGGATTCCGCAAAGCAGCAGATAAGAGATAAGGACCGCAGAGGCCGTCACTCTAAGTCAAGGAGTAGAATCATGTGCCAGGTCAAACACTTCACTTCAGCGTTTGTACTCTGTGCGTTGTCAGCATGGTGCGTTGCGGCGGAGAAGGCCAAACCGGCGGAGGCCGCGGCAGATAGTCCGCAGTCGGTCGTCTACGACGCAAACTCGGCGTTCAAATTTCTGACGACATTGACCGGCGATTGGGAACGCTCGGGCGATGATCATCATGCCGGCGACTCACACACCGTCTCTTTCCGGCCCACCGCCGCCGGCAGCGCCGTAATGGAGACCATGTTCGAGGGCGAGCCGATGGAAATGATCTCGATGTATCACATGGATGGCGACAAATTGCTGCTGACTCATTACTGCGCGCTGCAGAACGCCCCGATCATGAAGTTCGAGACGAGCGACAAGCCCGGCGAGATCAAATTTGTATTTCACGGTGGCACCAACTTCGATCCCCAGGTCGATCCTCACGTTCACGAAGGCGTGATTCGCATCAAGGACGCCAATACGCTGGAATCGTCATTCGTCGGCTATTCGGCCGGCAAGCCCGATCAACGTCCCAGCGGAGTGCTGAAACGCAAGGCGGACAAGACGGCCAGGTAGTTGCGTTGCTCACGTCCTGGCGTTGGCGCATATTCAAACGACCATGAGCTTACTGGCGAATGTGCCGCGTGGCAGATGCCACCAGACGGCCGCCGGACGCAAAATTCATGGCAATGCATCGGTCGTCAGCTAGAATGGCGCCGGCCAGCATGCGCTTTCCACAGCGACGTCACTGGCGAACCTGCTGGAGGTGGACCATGGGTTTTCGCTCGGCAACCGTGCTGCTGTGTCTTATCTTCGCAGCCGAATCACTGGCTCAGGAGACCGTGGAGCCTTCGGCCATTTTCGTCATGCAGACCGACGGCAGCGACATCCGCCGTGTGGCCGAAGTCAAAGACTACTCTGATCACGCCTCGCCGCGCTGGTCACACGACGGCAAACGGTTGGCGTTCGATGCCCGCTTGGGAGCCGACGGCGAGCGAGCCTGTTTTGTCGTCGGGATGGACGGCGCAGGACTGCGCGAAGTGGCCAAGGGACGGTTCGCCGACTGGTCGCCCGACGAAAATCAGATCGCCTTTCAGGTCGACGGCGCCGCAGGCTCGGCGGACCTCTACGTGCAAAACCTCGACGGCCAGGGTCGCGTGAAGATTGCCGCCGGCCACGGTCCGCGCTGGTCGAGCGACGGCAGCGCTCTGCTCTACGCAACGGGCACCATGCTCCGCGCGATCGATCTGATTAGCAGCGAGGAGAAAGATCTGCTCCCCGCGCCGCACGGGGTGTTGCCGGGCTTCGCCTGGTCGCCCGACGGAAATCAGATTGCCGTCGTCGTGGGGTCGCCGGACGACGGCGTGCGGCACTTGCTGCTGGTCGATCCGTCGGATCCAAAGAAAGATCTCGGGCAGCGTCTGAAAAACAAAATGGAGGGGTCGGTCTCTTATTCGCCCGACGGCAAGCAACTCGTCTTCAGTGAGACCGGCGAGCTCTATACGCTCGATGTTGCCGGTGCTGACCCGCCGGAAAAGATCGCCGGCCAGGAGGGCAAGAATTGGCATCCCGCGTTCTCGCCCGACGGTCAATGGATCGCCTTTGCCAGTTCGCGCCGCACCCCGGAATCTGCGGCGCCGTTGACCGCGGCCACGGGCCGCGCGAAGAAGCTCGAAGAATTTCGCCGGCACGAAAAGCGCTCGGTCTGCTGGAGCCTGGACTTCACGCCCGATAGCCGCAACCTGGTGATGGGCGGCGCGAACGGCGCGGGCGTTCAAGTGTGGGACGTCACCACCGGCGAGACACGCGACCTCGGCGGTAGCGGCATGCTGCTACAGCTGTTTCCTGACGGTCAGCGCTTCGCCACATCCTGGGTCAGGCGAACCGCACACGTCATCAATGTGCAGTCGGGCGAAGTGCTGCGAGAGATCGACCACGGCGGCACGATCTGGTCCGTCGCCGTCTCGCGCGACGGCCGTCGACTGCTCACCGGCGGTCTCGACAAAGTGATCCGTATCTGGGACGCCGACTCGGGCGAATCGTTGGTGACTTTCGCAGAGCAGCCCGACTACATCATCCGGGCCACGTTCTCGCCCGATGGCCGCGAAGTGATCGCCGGCCGTCACGATCAGACGGTCGCTGTCTTTGATACCATGACCGGCAAGCAGCGGCTGGCGATCGAGCATCCCGCCGCCGTGTGGGGATTGGCCGTCTCGGCAGACGGCAACTATATTCTCTCCGGCACCGGCGGCAGTCTGACGGGCAGCCTGTCAGGGCTGAACTTCGCCGAAGGCCCGGACAACGTGCTGCGGATGTGGGATCGCGAGACGGGCAAACTGATCCGTGAAATGAAAGGCCACGAGGGCGGCGTGTTTTGCATCGACGTTTCGCCCGACGGTCGGCTGGCCGTGACCGGCAGCTCCGACGGCACGATGCGCCTGTGGGACCTGTCCACCGGTGAAGAACTGAGCAAGATTGGACCGGGCAAGGGGGTTGTGGCTTGCGTTCGTTTCTCGCCGGACAGCAAGTTGGTCGTCGCCGGCGGCGGCGTCGCGCGGATCCAGGGGGAGACGATTGAATTCCCCAACGAACAGATCCGCGTTTACAAAGTGCTCGACACCGAGAACATGGCCGCCGCGCCCGCAAAGAAAGAGCAGTAGCGCGCGGCGCGGCCGCAATATCAGTTCCAAAGGACTCTCATGGCCACCGTTCTTCGGGCCGTAGGCGCCATCGTGGCGGGGATGTTGGTGGCATTCGCCTTAGTCGTGGCAGTGGAACTCTTCGGTGCCGTCGTCCATCCAGTTCCCCCGGATTTCGGCGGCACGATGGAGGAAATGTGTCAGCACGTCGAGCGCTTCCCGCAGTGGGTGTTGGCGGTGGTAGTCCCCGCTTGGGCCGGCACGGCATTCGCAAGCACGTGGATCGCGGGACGATTGGGGAACCGTGGCTGCGCTCTCCTTGTTGGCTTGCTGCTTCTGGCGGCGCTCGTTTTCAATGTTTCGATGCTCCCGTATCCAATCTGGTTCAAGATCGCGTGCCTGATTGCAATCCCGTGCGCCGTCGTGTTTGGCCTGTATCTTTCCAGCCGACGAAGCGCTGCCGCGTTGAACATGACACAGTGACTTGGGACACGACGTTCAAGAAATCGTAGACCACCTGCGCTGGGTAACGCGAGGAGGCACCTCTCCGCGGGCACATCGTGCGTCGTCGCTACTTTTTCACGATGGCGAACTGCACGCTCAAGCTCACGCTGATCGGAATGGGGCGAAACTCCGGCGAAGACTCTGCCGGCTGACTGCTGGATTGCCCGCCGAACAGACCCATGTAGGCCGCGATTCCCCCCTGGCCGCTGTCGTCGCCCACAGCGGAGGCCGTTTCTCGAATGGCAACAACGTCGCCGAGCTGCACGCCCGCCAATTTTGCCAGGCCTTCTGCCTTGGCCCGTGCTTGTTTGAGGGCCGCCTCGTAGGCTTGTTGCCGCACGGAATCAGCGTTGCTGAGTTTGAACGTGGCGAGCGCCGCCGGTTTCGCGCCGTTGAGCTGCACTTGGAGCATGCCCTGCGGGCCGCCACCGATGACCACTCCGGCATCTTTGATCACGTCGACCACGCGCGTGAGCGTCTGCAAAAGTTCGTCGGCGCTCATCATGCCGACGCCCCCCAGCGTAACCGTCATCTTTTCCTGGACGGCCACTTTGTCGGCGGCTTTCGGCTTGGCTTCGCCGCCTTGCAGGGCGGCCATGAAGTTCACCGCGGTGCCGGAGTTGACGGACACGCCGGCGCCGACGATCTTGACGCCGGCGATTTTCAATCCATCGAGCGACTCGACGACCCGCCGCTTGCTGCTCCGGTATTTTTCGACCGCGTCGCCGGCCAGTTCCGCGTTGCCCTCGACCGTCGCCGTCAACTCAACGGTGTCCGGCATGGCCTCGGCTACTCCGCTTCCCGTCACCGTAATTCCCGGGCCGTCGTCCGCCCGGGCGTTCATGCCCGACAGTCCCACCAGCGACGTGCACAGCAACACAAACCAGCAGTTGCCACCGAACGCGATACGTTTCATAGCAAGATCTCCCGGTTCCTTGAGTATCATGGTGAGCGCCCACGGTGAGTGTCTGAGCGTCTCACATGCCGCACCGGCAGACACGGCCTGCGGGCACGGGTTCAGTGTGCGACGCGGCAATGACACACCGGCAAGTGTACTGGCTGCGCATCTCGGGTCCCAACATATTCGGCTCCAAGCGCTTCGATAACACCGGCCTGGTCGAAAACCGCGGCTCGGAGTGCCCCCGATCATTTCTCAAGGGGTTCGTGAGCCTCCGCCGGCCCAAACGGGCTGGAATGGCTTGCCGACGCGGCGGCAAACTTCCGCTGCGCTCCCAGCACGACGAGAATCAGCGGAACGGCGACACAAGCGATCCGCCCGGCACTGCGCCACGCGGGCGGAAGCCTGCGCAGCCGCGGCATTTCAATGATCCACGCCACCAGCGGTGCCAATAGCAGGCCTGCTGCTGGGCCTGTCGACAGACTGCCAAAAAAACGCCCCATCAGCACCACAGCAAAGATGCCGATCACACTCATCGCCAGGCCGTCGCCTGTCGCCGATGGTGGCGGCGCGAAGTGCGAGGCCAACGCGGCTCCCGCGATCGCACCGCTCAGCCCCAATCCCAATAGCCCCGCGCCGAAGTAGCCCGACAGTGTGACGGTGACGGTCGCCGCCAAGGCGTCGACAAACAGCACCCACTGCACACCCGACGTCGAAGTCCGTGCTGCGAGCGCGCCAATTAGCGTCCACACCAATGCCACGAGCGCCGCGAGTCCGCACAAAATAGCGGCAGTCTCGGGCCACGACCATTCGGCCGAGTTGCGACCGTTCAAGTCAGCCAGGTAGACACTGTTGTGCAGCAAAATCGGCGTTATGACTGCGGTCAGACCGAGGCGCAGTGCCCATGCCAAACCGCGCGAGGGTGCGGTCGCGGCCAGGGTTTCGACAAGCAGCGTTAAAGGCACGATCAGCGTCAGAAAGCGCGCGCGGTCTTCGCGCGGCGGCCAATGCGGCCACTGATCGGTCGCGCCGCTGGCGGCCAGGACGCCCACGCCGATGGCCCAGGCCCACCCGGCGCTACGTTGCCAAGAGCGCGGTCCCGCCCGGGTCGCCAACCACATAACCGCGGCCGCGGTCAGCGCCCCTACGCACGTCGCCTTGGCCAGCACGAACAAGTCGAGCATTCGCGCTAACTCCCGCGTTCGACCGGGCCGTGCGCCCCGCGTCGCGATACGTCGACGGGAGGATACTTACCTGGCCGCCTCGATACCGACGACGATCGGAACCTCGTCGCCCAGCGCTTTCGGTTCAACCGTCATGCCGAAGTCGCTGCGCACGATCGAAAAGTTCGACACCAGTCCGATGCGCTGGGTTCCTTTCGGAAACTCGACGACCTTGTCGCCCCCCTGGAGCTTGAAGGACACCGGTTTGGTAACGCCGTGCAGCGACAGGTCGCCGGTTACTTCATAGCCGCCGTCGACCGCCTTCACCTTCGTGCTCTGAAAGGTCATATTCGGGAACTGCTTGGCGTTGAAATAGTCGGGGGCGCGCAGGTGCTCGTCCCGCTTGATGTTGTTCGTGTCGATGCTGGCGATCGGAATTGTTAACGCGAACGACGACTTGGCCGGATCGTCCTTATCAATGGTGATCGTGCCTGAGAAGTCGTTGAACCGCCCGTGAATGTTGCTGATGCCAGCGTGCGAGATCATGAATGAGATCGAGGAATGCACGGGGTCGACTTTGTAGGTGTCGGCCGCTTGCGCCACCGCGCCGCAGGTCATCAGAATCGTCGCCAGAGTCAACTGTCGCATGGCCGCCGCTGTCATAAGTGCACCTTTGCCAGAGTGAGAGGATTCACAGCGAGAGCATCATAACGCGCTGTCCCGGCCAACTCCACTCACGCCACCAAACCCAAGCAGCGGCAGGCAGAGCCTTGGGCCGGTCGGTACGGCGTCTGGGCCAGGGCGTTCATTCGGCGAATTGATCGAGTTCTTCCCAACGCCGGTAGGCATCGGCCAGCTGGCTTTCCAGCTGTCTGAGTCGGGCCGCTTCCTCGGCGATGCGCTCGCCCGCTTGACGATAGTACTCCGGCTGCGCCATTTTCGTGTGCCTAGCGGCCAGCTCCGTTTCGATGCTTTCAATCGTCGCCGGCAACAGCTCGCGCTCTTTGCGCTCGTTGAAAGACAATCGGCGGCGTTGCTGGGGGGCGGCTTTCAGCGACTCGTCCTGAGCGGCTGCGGCGCCGGCATTGCGAGCGCGCGACGTCGGCGCCGCGCTCGCCGCCTCGGCCTCGGCCAAGCGGGCCGACCGATCCTTTCGCTGCCGCAGCCAGTCGTCGTAGCCGCCCACGTACTCTTTGAGATTGCCGTCCTCGTAAACAATCGTGCTCGTGACGACGTTGTTGAGAAACGTCCGGTCGTGGCTGACCATCAACACGGTTCCCTCGAACTGCACCAGTCGCTCTTCGAGCAGTTCCAGTGTCTCGGCATCCAGATCGTTCGTGGGCTCGTCGAGCACGATCAAGTTCGCCGGCTTTGCAAACAGCTTCGCCAACAAGACGCGGTTGCGTTCGCCACCCGAGAGGTGCCGGACCAACGTGCGCGCCCGCTCAGGACTGAACAGAAAATCTTGCAGGTAACCGATAACGTGCCGAGGACGGCCGTCGATACGCACCGTTTCATAACCGTCGCCGACATTGTCTTGCACGGAACGATCCTCCTGCAGCTGGTTGCGCAACTGATCGAAGTAGGCAATTTGCAGGTTCGTTCCCAGTTTGACCGTGCCCGCTTGCGGCGGCAATTGACCGAGCAGCACCCGCAAGAGCGTGGTTTTTCCCGCGCCGTTTGGTCCCATGATGCCGATCTTGTCGCCGCGCATGATCGTCGTCGAGAAATCGCGAAAAACTTGGTTCTCACCGTACGCGTAGGAGATCGATTCGGCCGCCGCGACCAACATTCCGCTGCGCTGCCCCTCTTGAATCTCGAGTTGCACCTTGCCGCTCGGCGCTTGCCGCTCGCTGCGCGCGCGCCGCATTTGTTCGAGCGCCCGCACGCGCCCTTCATTGCGCGTGCGTCGGGCCTTGATCCCTTGCCGAATCCAAACCTCCTCTTCGGCCAGTCGCTTGTCGAACAGCGCATTCTGCTTCTCTTCGGCGGCCAGCGCGTCCGCCTTGCGCGTCAGGAAGGTGTCGTAGTCGCAAGTCCAATCGAACAGTCGGCCACGGTCAATCTCCAGTATGCGCGTGGCGAGCTGCTGCAGAAACCGCCGATCGTGCGTTACGAAGATCAATGTCGTGCGCAGCCGGGCCAGATACTCTTCCAGCCAGGTGATCGTCTCCACGTCGAGATGGTTGGTCGGCTCGTCCAGCAGCAGCACGTCGGGATCGGATACCAACGCCCGCGCCAGCAGCACGCGGCGCGTCATGCCGGCAGATAGCGTCTCAACGAACACGTCGGGCGGCAGCTCCATGCTGGCCAGCAAGTGCCGCGCGCGCTGTTCGACTTGCCACGCCGCCTCAGGCTCCGCGACGGTGGTGCCGCCGATCACGACGTCGAGCGCTCGACCGGCAAGATTTTGGGGCACCTCTTGCGGCAGGAACGAGACGATCGTGCCCGGCGCAAAACTCACCCGGCCGCGGTCGGGCTCAACGTCGCCGGTGAGGATGCGGAGAAACGTCGTCTTGCCAGCCCCGTTGCGGCCCAACAGCCCGATTCGCTGCCCGGCCTCGATCTGGCAAGAGACGTCATCCAAAAGCGGCGGCCCTCGAAAGGCGACGCCCAGCTGATTCACGGTGACAAGCGCCATCGAGTCGTCAATCCTTTGGCACGAGCTGTATCAGGTCGGCCGGTTGCCGCGCGATCCCGCCGTGAATCACAAGCTCAATGCGGCGCGTGTGACGGATGTCGTCCAACGGGTTGGCGGTCAACAGCACGATGTCCGCCTGTTTGCCCGGCGTGATCGAGCCGAGCCGGTCCTGTTGGTTGAGCACCGTGGCATTGTGCAAGGTCGCGGCTCGCAGCGCGGCAGCCGGCGGCAGGCCTGCCTCAACCAACATTTCCAATTCCTGATGCAAGGAGAACCCCGGCGTCACTTGCGGCTCCGGGGCGTCGGTGCCAACGAGCAGCGGCACGCCCGCTCGGAACAGCTTGCGAGTCAGCTCTTGGTATTTTGCAAACTCGCGGCGGCGATTCTCGAGCGGACCGCCTTGCGGACACCCAGTGCGCTGCAAATAGATCGGCCAGAATTCGCGCAGCCGACGCGGTGCCAGATCGTTGTCTGGCGCGTCGCGAACCTCGGGCACGTCCGGCAGCAGAATCATGTTGCGAAATACGGCCAGTGTAGGATCGACATAGACCTTCGCTCTGGCCAGGTCCGCGACCAGCGCATCGCACAGCGGGTTGTCCAGATCGAGCGTTCCACGATGCCCAGGCTGTGCCGCCACCTGCGGCGGAATCACGTAGTTGAACACGCTCCAAATATGCTCCAGCCCGTCGATGCCGTCGGCCACTGCCTGTTGAGCCGAGTATTTGCCCAGGTGAGCTGTCACGAATAGCCCACGGCGGTGTCCCTCGACGACGATCGCCCGGCCGACATCGGGGCCGGTGCCGGCGTAGATCTTGACCGTCGTGACGTGCCACGGCAGCAGTTCATCGAGCACGGCCGGCACTTGGGCCGGATCCGTCACCGCACGCCCCACGTCGCGATGGATCGGTGGCTCGCCATCCAGTAGCGGGCTGCACGTGAACACGTTGGGACTCGAGTCGGCATGCGCCGCGGCGAAGCGCGCCACCAGGGTCGCCGCCACAATCTCGTCGCCCGTGCTACGGATACTCGTTACTCCCGCCGCGAGATAGAGCGGCAAGACTTCGTCGCCGGTGACATGCGCAAAATCCAACACGTGCACCACGTGCACGTGCGCGTCGATCAGCCCTGGCAGCGCAAACTTTCCACGCCCGTCAATGCGCACGGCATCGGCCGGCACGTCCGGGGCCTTGTCCGCCGCACGCACCGAGACAATCTGCGCGCCGCGAACCACAATGGTCTGCTCCGGCAGCATGTTGCCCGATCCGGGGTCGAACACCGCGCAGCGTTCGATGCACAGCGACGCCTCGCCCCCGCGCGACAGACACGCCAGGGCCAGCCATAGCAACGTCGTCGGGATGGCCCGCAGCATGAAGCACGTCATGCGAGTTGTTGCCGGCTGCCTGACATGGGGCCACAAGACATCCGGATCAATCCTTTTTGCTGACCGACGTCGGCGCGGACGCGTCTTTGACCAGTTCCAGCGCGTTCTCGATCAGGATTTCGCCGGTCATTTCGCCCAGCGACGTCTCCGAGACGTACTCGTAGCGCTTGAAACTGTTGAAGTCGACCTTCGTGAGAATGTAGCCAAAGGCGTCGTTGGTCAGCCCGAAGAGCAGGTTGTTTTCGCCCTTCATGTGTCGCTTGATGTAGTAGCCGATATTGGGCAGCGCTTCGCCCGGGATCGTAAGGATCTGGGCGTTGCCGACGTTCACGAGATTCATGCGCGTGGTGATCGACTTGTCCTTGTTGTGCGGGTACTTCAGCGGCGAACCCACGATGATCATCCACATCAGCGGTGAATCGACGGGGAATTTCACTTCCCGCGCAAAGCACGCCAGGCCGGGGTCGGTCTGCGGCGCAGCCTCTTTCACAATCCGCTGTGCTTCAGACGCCATCAACTGGCCAATGCGCACGCACTCTTCCCAAGTGCGCGAGTCGTGCCATTTGGCTTTAAGCGGATCGGACGGCTGATCGAGACGGCGGTTGTCGGCGGTGATCATTCCGCCTTGCGCGCCGTTCATGAACATGCCCATGCCGCCCAGATCGGCTTCCAACTGATCGCACAGCGGGCCGACGAGATCAGGGCTGACCAGGCCCACGCCGTTGCCCAGCACCTCGGGATGAACGGCGTAATTGACCAGCGTGCCGATCGTCTTGCCGTCCGGCGTGACGGCCTGAATCACGCTCATCCGCGGATCGTAAAGTTCCGGAGCGTAATAATTGTAGGCGATCTTTCCCTGCGCCTCGCCGGTGGCAATCTTGAGCTGCGCGGGCTGCAGGTTGTCGAGCGCCTGATTGATCGCGACGGCCGCCTGATTGCAAACGAAGTCCATGAACTTCAGATTCCCCGAGGCTTTGCCGCTGAGGCCCGGAAAGCCATAGCAGTCTGGCGCGCTGTGCGTGTGCGTCGAGCCGACGATAATGTTGTCGGCCCCAATGCGCGGCACCTGCTTGTGGATGCGCGCGCAAAGCACCGAGGGGAACCCCAGCAGGTCGAGCTGCACGATGGCGACTTTGGTTTCGCCCTGCTGGAAGACCATGGCGCGGGCCGTCAGGTCGCCTTGCTTGCCGGTGGCCGGCTTGCCGGGACCCACGCCTCCGGAAACCGGCAGCAACGGATCCGGCGTAATGATCGTCTTGGCCACGCCCACTTTGAAATCGGCATGCGCCAGCGAAGGAAACAAGCAGGCGACGACAAGCAGCGTCAGGACTCGGTATCGATGCATGGGAGACAGCTCTTGGGGTTAAGCGTTGGTGCTGACAGGGTGGGACCCGGGAACGACCCCGAGTGGAGGGCCCCAAACACACGGCACAGGGCGCGGTCGGGCCGGTACCAGTTTAGCCGCTTTGGGCCCGGTTTTCATCTGGCCCGCTAGCGGTCGTGCCGCGACAACAGAAATGGCCGCTTGTGGAGCGGCCCGCTGGCTGAGCTTCGTGGCAAAGCGCAGGCCGATTCCATCGAGGGCGATGACCGCTGAGAGCCTGAATCCTGGCCGACCAATAGTGGCCAGACCAGCGCCGCGGCGGTATGCTGTCCCTTGCGCGCGTAGCATGTTCCACCACCCGGTGCCCGCTGGCATTTTCGGGCGATCAACCGATCAGGAGAGCAGTCATGGCGAAACGGGTAACCTCGCTTCATCGACGTCGGTTTTTGAAGACGGCGCTGTCGGCCGGCGCTGCGGTCATGGCACCGCAAATCATCCCTAGTTCCGCTTTGGGCAGGGACGGCGCCGTCGCACCGAGCGAGCGGATTGTGGTGGGCGGTATCGGCATCGGCAACCGGGGAACCTACGACCTGGGCTGCTTCCTCGAGCAGAAGGACGTTCAGTTCGCCGCCGTCTGCGATATCAAGGCGGCCCGGCGCACCGCGGTCAAGAAACTGGTCGACGAGAAGTATGGCAATCAAAACTGCGACATGTACCGCGACTTCCGCGAGCTGCTCGACCGCAGCGATATCGACGCCGTGCTGATCGCCACGGGACCCAATTGGCATGCCACCGCGGCCATGAATGCCGCGAGGGCCGGCAAGGACATGTACTGCGAGAAGCCCTGCACCAAGAACATCGCGCAAAGTTTGACCCTGGCCGACACCATGCGCCGCACCGGCCGCGTGTTCCAGGCCGGCACCCAACGGCGCAATCTGCCGCACTTTGCCTTCGCCTGCGAGCTGGCTCGCACCGGCAAGCTCGGCAAGCTCAAGCGAGTCTATGCGCATCCGATGGGAATGACCGCCATGACCAGCGGCTGGCTGCCGCCCGAGCCCGAGCCGTCGAAGGACGTGGTTGATTGGGACATGTACCTTGGGCCCGCCGCCTGGCGGCCGTTCAACCAGAAGCTGCTCGACGGTTTCAATTTCGAGAAGGGCGGGGGCCTGGTGGGTGGCGGCGTGCTCGAGTGGGGCTCGCACTGCGTCGACCTGTGCCAGTGGGCCGTCGGCGATTGTCCGCCGCCGGTCGAGTACAACCCGCCGAAAGACGGCCAGATCGTGGCCCGCTACGAGAATGGCGTCGAGCTGATATTGCGCGAGAAGGGCTGGCTGCCGCTGGGCTCCTGCCCGGTGCGCTTCGAAGGTGAGACCGGCTGGGTCGAGGCGGGCGACAGCGGCAAGCTCGTGTTGAGCTCGCCGGAACTGCTGGCTGGGCGAACGGTCGCGGAAATCGGCGGCTATCCGGCCACGTTCCACGTGCGCGACTTCCTCGACTGCGTGAAAACGCGCAGCCTGCCCAAGGGCAACGCCGACGCCGCCCGCGACGCGCACATCGCGTGCCACGCGGCCAACATCGCGCTCTACCTCGATCGCCAGGTCAAGTACGACCTGGCAAAACACGAATTTGTCGGTGACGACCAGGCGAACCGTCTGCGATCGGAGGCGCTGCGCGAACCGTGGCGCATCTAACGCTTCGCGCGCGGCAACCGCAGTCGACCACTCGCACCCAACCAGACACCCACCGATCAATCAGGATTGAACCATGAACAGCATTCGACGAATCACGCGCTTCGCCGTCGTTGTGGCGGCGACGATTGCCACAGGAGCACTGGCCCAGGCGGCCGACAGCGAAAATGCAGCGAAAGAAAAGGAGCTCATTGCAAAACTCCGCTCCGACGCGCCGGCCGCCGACAAGGCGATCGCTTGTAAGCAACTTGCCGTCTACGGCACCGCCCAAGCCGTTGGGGACTTGGGGAAGCTCCTGGCTGACGAACAGCTTGCCTCATGGTCGCGCATCGCGCTGGAAGCGATTCCAGGCCCCGAAGCCGCTAGTGCATTGCGTAGCGCGCTGGGCTCGGTCGAAGGCCGGCTCTTGATCGGCACCATCAATTCCATCGGGGTTCGCCGCGATGAGAGCTCGGTCGAACCGCTGATCGCGCATTTGCGCGCTCCGGATGCCGAGGTCGCCTCGGCCGCTGCCGTTGCCCTGGGACGCATCGGCAATGCCCCGGCAACCAAGACGTTGCGGGAATCGTTGGCGGGCACGCCCATGAAGGTTCGCACGGCGGTCGCGGAAGGTTGCATCCTGTGCGCTGAGCGACTGATGGCCGCTGGCAAGTCGACCGAAGCCATGGAGATCTACGACGAAGTGCGCCGCGCCGATCTGCCCAAGCAGAAGGTCATCGAGGCGACGCGGGGAGCGATACTCGCGCGCAAAGCCGACGGAATTCCACTGTTGATCGAGCAGCTCCGCTCCGCGGACGTGGTGCTGTTTCGACTCGGCTTGACCACCGCCCGCGAGTTGCCCGGCCGCGAAGTTGCCGATGCTCTGATCGCAGAAGTCGTCGGCGCCACGCCGGATCGAGCGGCGCTATTGCTCACGGCGTTCGCCGATCGCGACGATTCCGCCGTCACGCCCGCCGTCTTCGAGGTCGCCAAGAGCGGGCCCCAGGGAGTTCGCATTGCGGCGGTCGGTGTGATCGGTCGCCTGGGCGACGCGTCCAGTCTGTCGGCGCTATTGGAGATTGCGACCGAAGCCGATGCAGAAGTTGCACAGGCCGCGAAGGCGGCGCTGGCCGGCCTGGGCGGCGAACAGACGAATGCCGAAATCGTTGCCCAGCTGTCGCAAGCCGATGGCAAAGCGCTCCCGGTGCTGATCGAAGTGGTTGGGCAGCGGCGCATCGACGCCACGGCGCCCCTCGTCAAGGCGATTCAACATCCAAACGCCGTGGTTCGCGGTGCTGCGCTCACGGCACTGGGAGCCACGGTCGGGCCGAAGGAGCTGCCGGTTTTGGTTTCGGAAGTGGTTGCGCCCAAGCACTCGGAGGACGCCGAGGTGGCTCGCAAGGCGCTCCGCGCTGCGTGCGTCCGCATGCCGGACCGCGAGGCCTGTGCCGAAGAGCTCGTGGCGGCGCTGGATCAAGCGCCGGCCGCCACCAGGCCGCTGCTTCTGGAAGTTCTCGGCGAGGTGGGCGGAGCTAAGGCGTTGACGACCATCGGCGCTGCCGTCAAAGGCAACAATGAACAATTGCAGGACACCGGCAGCCGCGTACTGGGCGAATGGATGACCTTGGATGCCGCGCCCGTTTTGCTCGACCTGGCGAAAACCGCGCCGGATGAAAAGTACCGCGGCCGTGCGCTGCGTGGTTACCTGCGGCTGGCGCGCCAGTTTGCCCAGTCCGATCAGCAGCGGGCCGAGATGTGCCGGCAAGCGCTGGGCGTTTCCGATCGTGTCGCTGATCAGCAACTGGTGCTCAACGTGCTCGAGCGTTATCCCAGCCCTGATACGCTGCAAGTAGCGATCGCCGCCGGGCAAAAGCCGGCGCTGAAAGCGGACGCCACGCGTGCGGCGCTGGTCCTCATCCAAAAGCTCGGCAGCAAGGCCGGCAATGTGCGGGAGCTGCTTGCCAAACTCGACCTCGAGCCGGTCAAGGTCGAAATCATCAAGGCCGAATACGGAGCGGGCGGCACGCAGAAGGATGTGACGGCGGCGCTGCAGCAGTTGGTTGGCAATTTGCCACTGATTGCGCTGCCGTCGCCCAGTTACAGCGCCAGCTTCGGCGGCGATCCCGTGCCCGGCACCGTCAAGCAATTGAAAGTGCAATACCGCATCAACGGCAAAGCCGGCGAGGCGTCGTTCGCGGAAGACTCGGTCGTCATGCTGCCGATGCCGAAGTAATCGGCCGCGAAGCGATCAGTTGATTTTGCGTTAGCTCTTTTCAACCGCGCCCAGCAGCGGCTCGCCGGCGTCGGCGGAAGCTTCGGCCGCGGCCGCCAGGCTGATGGCTGCGGCCGACAGGACGGGCGCTTTCACAACGCGCACTCTGCTCGCCAGCCAAATGCTCGCCAGGGTCGCGCCAGCGGCGATCCATCCCACCGTGCCAAAGTTTTCCAGTCGACCATCCGGCGCTTGGCTGATCAGGGTGCCGCCGACATAGGTCGCCAATCCGCTGGCAATGTGTTGTACCGACGAGTTGGCGCTCAAGAATCCCCCGCGCCGATGTGGCTCTACGCTGCTGGTCATCAGCGCCATGGCCGCAATCATGCGGCCGACGTTGCAGACCATCAGCGCGCCGTAGATGGTCACAATCACGATGACGCTCACCGGCGGCAAATGCGTGATCGCCAGAAACAGCACGGCGGAGCAGGGGCTGATGATGCAGTAAATCCGCAGCTTGCCAAAACGGTCCGCGAGCCGGCCGATCACCGGCGCCGCCAACAGCGTCAGCGCGCCGCCGACGATGAAGATCAGCGGCAGCTGCTGCTCGGTCATGCCCATGTTCGCGACAAAATAGGCGCTGATATAAGGGAAGACACTGAACCCGGCGATCATCAACACGGTGATCAACGCAAAGGCATTCAGGTGGTTGGCCTGCGAGAACGTCGCCGCCAGCGAGCGCAATGGATGCGCATGTGCCTGGTGAACATGGCTGTCCAGCCGCGGCAGCGCGAAAGGAGTCAACAGCAGCATGGGCAGTCCGCCCAGCACCAGCACGAAAAACGGCACTTGCCAGCCGTAGTTGGTGCCCAGGTATAGTCCCAGCGGCACTCCGGCGACCGACGCGAGCGAGAACCCGGTCATCAGCGCCCCGGTGGCGCGCCCCCGGCGATGTTCCGGAAACACGTCGCCAATGATGGTCATCGTCATGCCGCCCAGAATACCGCCAAACGCGCCTGTGGCGGTCCGGGCCAGCACCAGCGCGTGATAGGACGTGGCTGTGGCACATAAGAGCGTGCCCAGCAAGAACCCGGCAAAGAGCACCATGAACGCGCTGCGCCGCGCGAAGCGGTCGACAATCGACGAAGCGACCAGGCCCGCGGCGCCTGCCGCAAAGGTGTACGACGAAACGATCAAGCCAAACTCCGCCGGCCCGATCGCCAGCGTGCGCATCAGCTGGGGGCCCAGCGGCATGACGATCATGAAGTCGACGATCGTCGTGAACTGTACTGCCGCCAAGATGAGCAAGACCAGCCGCTCGCGCGACTGGCTTTCTCGGGATGGCTCATCGGAAGTCTCGCTCGGCATTACGACGTTCCGCTGGTCGGTGGGCTGGCGTGGACCGTATTTTACCCGCTGCCTCGAAGTTGCAATGACAGTTGGTTCCCACCGCGGGTTCACGGGACCGCGGCAGTTGCCATCGAGATTGCACAGCAAGCAGCGGCGCCGACAACGGCAGCAGACCGGCCCCCGGCCACGCCGGCGCAGCAGGGGGGGCTAGCATTCGAGCAGGGGTGGGCGCTGCGGCGGCCCTGTTGCGCGTCAGCGCGAAAACTCACCCCGCGGCGAATTTCTGAATTCTGCCGTTCATCGTGTCCGTGACGTACAGCGAGCCGCGGCTGTCCAAGACGACCGCGTGCGGCAGATTGAATTGGCCCGGCTCCGTCCCCTTTCCGCCGATGCCGCGCAGATACTTGCCATCGTTCGCAAACTGCTGGACGCGACTATTCGTGGCACTTACCCAAACTCGGTCTTGTCGATCCACGCACACGCCGATCGGTCCTCCCATGACGGGCGTACCTTCTTTGCTCAGCGGTGGCGGCCCGAACCCGCCGGGCTCGGCGCTCTCGTTGCCCCAGTACGCCAGCAGCTTCCCATCCGGCGTAAATTTCTGCACGCGATCGAGCGCGGCGTCGGTCGTGTAGACGTTGCCGGCCGTGTCGAAAGCCACGAATTGCGGCCCCGCAAAGCGGCCTCCCGCAGCTTGTCCGCCGCCAAACTGTCCCGGCTCACTGCCGAGCGATCCCCATTGGCCCACGAACTTTCCTTCCCGCGTGAACGTCTGCACGCGGCTGTTTCCCTGATCGGGCACGTACAGCAATCCATCCGGTCCGTAGGTAATCGATCCAGGCAGCTGAAACTCTCCCTCGCCCGTCCCCTTCTGGCCCCACTGGCGCACAAGCGCTCCCGACGGTGAGTAGACAACGACCTTGTTGCTGTTCCAGTGCGCGACGTAGACGTTTCCCTCCTCATCCACCGCGAGTCCGCCCGCGTGCGGCTTAACTGGAAACGTCCCCAGGAACTTCCCTTCACTCGTGAACCGCTGAACGCGCTCGTTGCGAAACTCGACAGTATACAACTCGTCGTTCTTGCCGATGGCGATGCCCACGCATGCGTCGAACTCACCTTCACCCTTGCCGTGGCGCCCCCACTCGATCAGAAACTGAGGCGCAGGCAGCGTGTCGCTGCGCGCCGCCGGCACTCCCGCCGCCAGGGCGAGCAATCCAAGGCCGGTGCGTTCGAGGAACTGCCTGCGAGTGACCCCGTCACACCGGCGCGAATCTTTTGGATCGCCGGAAGTCATACTGCATTCACCCTTGAGATGCACCGCAGCCGACCAGCCACGGTCCGACCGCGACGCGACATGTGCGCCCCTCGCGCCTTGCTACCCAAAGAGCTCAGCGAGCGGCTGGCCCGAGCTAATCAGACGTTCGTTCCCGTCCTTGCCCAAGCGAAGATCGAGCGGGACATCCAGCGCGCGATAGATCGTGGCGCCGAGATCTTGAGGACGCACCGGCTTGTCCTTTACATACGCGCCGATCTTGTCGGATTCGCCGTACACCATTCCGCCACGAATTCCGCCGCCGGCCAGGATGGCGGAATAGCAGGAGGGCCAGTGTTGCCGGCCCGGATTGGCGCCTTGCTGATTGATGCGCGGCGTGCGGCCGAATTCTCCGGTGACCACGACCAGCGTGCTGTCGAGCAGGCCGCGCTCGTCGAGATCGACCAATAGCGCCGACAGTGCCTCGTCCAGCCGCGGCAAGCACCAGCCCATGCCGTACGAACCCGAGCCAAAGGCGTTGCCCATTCCCATTTCGCCGCCGTGCATGTCCCAGCTGGAACTCGGCGGTCCGCCGCCGGCTTCGCCCGGGGCCGGGCCCGTCCAGCCATTGACCGTGACGAATCCCACTCCCGCCTCGACCAGCCGCCGCGCCAGGAGCAGATTTTGTCCCAACGGATGCATGCCGTAGCGCTCGCGCACAGCGGCCGGCTCTCGTTCCAGCTCGAACGGCTGACGCCCGCTCTGCCCGCTCGTTAACTCGAACGCCCGACCGCGCAACTCGTGCCAATCGCTCAGTGTGTGATTTCCCACGTTGGCCGGATTCAGGCCTTGCAGCAACTGCCGGCGCTCTTGCATCCGCTCGGGCGGCACGCTGGGCAGGAATTCGTCGGGAGCTTTGAAACCGGGCATCGCGGGATGATTGTTGGCTGACCCGACGAACAGCGGGCTGTGCCGCATGCCCAGGTTGCCGCCCGTGCCGATGTTCGGGGCGCAGAAAACCGGATCGCCCACGCACTTGATGAGCCACACATACGAGGCAATGCTCTGCGCGCTCGGTCGAAGTTTCGCCAGGATGGATCCGATGTACGGCGAGTCGGCAGGCGCCTCTGCCTGGCCGCTCAGGCAGTGGTGCATCGCGTCGAAATGGTTGCTGATGTTGCCCACGTGCGTCATCGAACGGATGAGGCTGAAATGTCGGGTCAAGCCGGCCAGCCGCGGCTGAAGCTCAGACAGCTGCATGCCCGGCACCGCCGTGGCGATCGGCTGATAGGGGCCACGAATTTCCGCCGGCGCCCCGGGCTTCAGGTCCCATGTGTCGAGGTGACTGGGCCCACCGCATAGCAGAATAAAGATGCAAGATTTGTGGGCCGCGCCACGGCCAAGCCCTTGTTGATCATCCACGGCCGCGGCAACCATCCCGGGGAAACCCAGCGTCAAGGCGCCCATTCCCCCGGCCTGCAAGAGCCGGCGGCGAGAAATCACGGTCGGCGGTTGTCGCTTGTCGCTCATCGAAAGATCCATCGCAGCTTTCTCCGAGGTCGACAGGTTGGACAGGACACCGCCTGCGCCGCACGCTGCCAAGCACAGCGGCGCGGCGGACGTCACGTTGTGCCTGGGGACAGAACGTCGGGGACTGTCCCGATTTTTCGGCGGGCACCATCCGTTTGGATGGTCGGGGAGAAAAATGGGGCTGTCCCCCTTTCCGCGGATCTTATTTCCCCAGGCTCTTGGTCAAGGGCAGCAACTTTACGTTCTTGTACCACACCTTGTGGCCGTGATCTTGAAAACCGAGATAGCCCGAGCGCGCAAAGTCCTGCACCGCGCGCGGCTTGCCTTGCAGCTTGAACTTGTGCCGCTGGCCGTCCGGACAAACGCCGGGCTGGTCGAACTCGTCGCAGTTCATTGTGCTCACCAGTTCGCCATTCACGGTGACGCTGATCTCGGGCCCGTCGCACTTGATCTCCACCGTGTTCCATTCGCCCGTGCCGCGACTGGCTGATTTCGTGGGGGCTGCCAGGTCGTAGATGGCGCCCATATCGTGCTTGCCGGTGCCGTCGCCGGCCATCACTTGCGCTTCGAAGCTCGTGTTCACCGGATCGCGCGGGTTCTCGAGACGGAAGAAGATTCCCGAATTGCAATGCGGGTCTTCCCAGCGAACGTCGCACTTGAGAATGAAGTTGTCGAATTTGCCTTCGTGAATGATGAGGTAACCGCCCGACTTGTACGGCACCAGGCAGCCCTCTTCGATTTTCGTGGCAATCGGCTTGTCGTTGTTGCACCGCCAGCCAGACAGGTCCTGGCCATTGAACAGCAGCTGCCAACCGCCCTCCTTTTCGGCATCGGTCAATTGATTGTCCGCGGCGGCGGCAACGACGGCCATGCAGAACGCCAAAACGATGGAATTCAAGAGTCCGCGACGCATGGCCCGCCCTTTCCAAAATGCTCTTGTTCTTCGAGTGCTCGTTCGGCAGCCGTTCGGGTGAATATCGTTGATATCCAGGGTGATTTCAAGGACGGACAGAAATCGGTGGTATCTTAAAGACCGCATCCCAGCAACTCGACAATCCTCGCTCGCAGCGTCTGGTAGTCGGGAGTCAACTCGGGATGCATCCGTGCTAAGGCCAGCAGAACATGCTCGGTGCCGACGTAGTCGTGGCCAAGAGACTGGGACCGTTCGCGAGCCTGCGCCACCATCGACGGCAGCGTTTCCGACGCACAGACGACCTGGTCGGCTTTTTCGGCATCCGCGAACATGACCGGAAGTATCTTCCGCTGGTAGCCCATTTCCTTGAGGACGTGATCCGAGATGCCATAGGTGTGGGCCAACGCGTCGAGCAAGTCTTGAGGTTCGATGTCCGAATGCCCGTTCTGGCGACTAAAGGCGGCGGCAATCCGCAGCACCTTGCGAGTACGATCGGTCATGCCATCAAGGGAGGTGCTCATTCGGTTGTGCCCTAAGCCTGAGTTGGGCGGATGATTCGCAGGGCGAAAAGTGCTCCGATCAATACTAGCGCATTGAAAGCGAAAACCAGCGGTCCATCTCGACCACTGGGCGCACGTGCTATCCCAAGCGCGACGGCGCAAAGAGTGACGAGCCAAATCAGTCCGATCAGGCTGAACCGGAACCAGCGGCGCTTAGGGGCGGAGGTCATCAGGCAGGTCTCGGCATGTACCTGGCTCGCAGCCGCACGTCGCCGTCAACTTCTTTCCGGTCGCAGATTTCATAGATGTGTAGCTCGGCGGCGTCGGCAACGGCCGTGCCATCCGTGCGAACGGATTTAAGCGCCACAAGTGAAATGAGCTGGAACCGTTGCCGACTGCGCCCTTGTCGGTGAGTGCATAAATGCCGGCGGCCAGGATCGCTTCAAAACCGGCGCCACCGTCATCGCTGAAGATGAGAATAGTTTTCCAGCGGGCGGTCGTGGAATTCAACGACGATTTCCATTGTGGCATTGTAGCAGGGGGCGGGGTGTGACCGTTACTCGCGCCGCCGGTGGGTAGTGTCTGAAATTTGAGTTGGTCGGCGACTGTCATTTGCGCCGCTCGTGCCATGTGAAGTAGACGAGGCAGGCAACAAACCACGCGGCAAGTGCCAGGAATCGCCAGCGCGGAGCCGCAAACCAGTAGAGCGGTATCGCGGCACAAAACACGACAAAGTTAAAGGCGGTGGCGGAGTGCTCCAACCAGCGGTGCTTAGAAGCGGGGGTCATGGGGCTTCCAGTAAAGCTGCTTGTCGATCTTTTCTTTCCGCCCGTATATGGCCTCAAAGTCTGGCTGGAACACTCCGTCGATCTCAAGCACTGGCTCCGCGCATCCCTGCGGTCTGGATTTCAGCGCAACTCCCAAAGCACCATTTCGCTCGACTTACCGGGCGAAAGCAGCTTCGCCCAGAGGCCCGCGATGCGCTTGCGCACAAATTCTCGATTTCCGTCGGCTTCGCTCATTCCCGTATTCTAGCACCCCAACAAGCCGCACCCGAATTACTTCTGCTTCGCCAGGCAATACAGCATCTCCTGCCGCCGCCCATCGACTTGCTCGACCACGCGCAGGTAGATGCGACCGCCGCAAATCGTCGTGCTCGCAATCGCCTCGTCGCCCAGTTGGTTCACGGCAATCTGCTCGTATTTGTCGGGATCGGCGCGATAGACGAAGGTTTCGCCATTCTCGTTCGTAGCGTAGATCGTGTCGCCCACCAGCACGGGCGAGGCGCTGAACTCGCCACCCAGCCGCTTCTTCCACTGCTCCTGGCCCGTGTCGCTCTTCCAGCAGACCGCCACGCCCGCATCGAGAACCCCAAACAGATATCCGTTGCGTGCCAGGAGCGAGGGGACATACACACGATCTTTGGTTTCCCAGGCGATCTTGCCTGAGCCGTCGGCCAGCACGGCCGCCAGGTGATTCTTGGGGTATCCGCCGCTGCAAAACACCCGCTCGCCGTCGGTCACCGTCGAGGTGACACACTCGGTGGTCGCGCCTTTGACCTCCCACAGGGTTGCTCCACTGCGCGGGTCAAAACTCGAAACCAGGTTGCAGCCGGTAAAAAGCAACTGGTCGCGCCCGGCCACGTTCAAGATAATCGGCGAGGTGTAGTTCGGCTCTTTCGGCCGGTCGCGCTTCCAGGCGATCGTCCCCGTCTTGCGGTCCAGCGCCGCGATGACGCCGCCGGCGTGACTGTCGGCCGCGGCAATGACAAACGATTGATACACGGCGGGCGACGCGCCAAAACCCTGATGAATGACGTAGTCGGCGATCTTCGTTTGCCACAGCTGCTTGCCATCGAGGCTGAGAGCCGTGACGTACACGGCACCGCTATTGGCAAAATTGATGAACACCCGTTCGCCGTCGCAAGCGACCGTGCTCGAGGCCGCCGTGGACTTCTTGTTTTTTTGCATCAGGCCGTCGCGGTGCACTTCTGTCTGCCACAACAGCTTGCCCGTCGCGCGGTCGTAGCACAGCACGGATTGCGTGCCTTGCGCTTCATCCGCGGTGGCCAGATAGACCCGCTGGCCGACGACGGTCGGCGCGCTGTGCCCGCGCCCTGGGATGGCGCTCTTCCAGGCCACGTTTTGTGATGCGCTCCACTCGGTGGGCGGGTCCTGATCCGCGTGGGCCACGCCATTGCGCTGCGGCCCGCGCCACCACGGCCAATCGGTCGCATCCACGGACATTCCATCGTCAACGTGCTGGGCAACGCCTGGCGTTGGAAACAGCGCCGCGGCAGCTGCCATGACGGCGGCGGTCAAAAATGACGTCCAGCGTTCCAATCGAACCGTTCTCATGCATTAAGCCTCGAATCGAATGCGTCCCGCGATGGTTGCCATTCTAGCAGCTGCCTCAGCCCCGGCCCACGTAGGGCATCTTCGTGGCCATGATGGTCACGAATTGCACGTTCGTTTCCAAGGGCAGGTTGGCCATGTGCAACACCATGTTGGCCACGTCGTTCACGTCCATGAGCGGCTCGGCCTTGATCGAGCCGTCGGCCTGCGGCACGCCCTGCGCCATGGGCAGCGCCATCTCGGTCTGCGCATTGCCGATGTCGATCTGCCCGCAGGCGATGTTGTACTTTCTGCCGTCCAGCGACGTGCTCTTGGTCAGGCCGGTGATGGCGTGCTTCGTGGCCGTGTACGGCGCCGAGTTGGGGCGCGGCGCGTGAGCCGAAATCGATCCGTTGTTGATGATCCGCCCGCCCCTGGGGCTCTGGGCCTGCATCATTCGAAACGCCTCCTGCGTGCACAAAAAGGGACCGGTCAGGTTGGTGTCGACCACGGACTGCCACTGATCGAACGTCAATTCCTCGAGCGGAATCGGCGGAGAGCTGGTGCCCGCGTTGTTGAACAGCACGTCCAAGCGGCCGAACCTCTCTTTCGTCCTGGCGAACAGCGCGCGCACCGACTCCGGGCTGCTGACGTCCGCGGAATGCGGCAGCGCTCGCTCGCCGGCTGCCGATTCTGCCGCCGTCTGCATCAGCGCCTCCAGGCGGCGTCCGGCCAGTACGACGCAATAGCCGTCTCGCAGGAGCGCCAGCGCACTGGCCCTGCCGATGCCGCTGCCCGCGCCGGTCACGATGGCAACTTTGGGGTGCGAGCTCATCTGCAACTCCTCCTCGGATCGTTATGGACCGCGGGCTTGTCACTGCAGGCTTGAGGCTGCAAGCTACAGACTACAGACTATAGGGTCGGCGACAAGGGCGATGCGGCGGCGCTCCGCCACTCCTAGTGGACCGACTGCGCTTATTTGTCGGGTGGCACGGGCATCTTGCCCGTGAGATGTGCCTGCACTGGCGAGACGCCAGTGCCACCCCGTGCGTGACAATTAAGTGACGTCGGTCCACTAGTACCTCAAGCCCCAAGCCTCACGACGCAAGCCTCACAGCTCCCATGGCCAAGACGAAGCGACCGCAAGCGATCGACATTCTGTTCATCGGCAACAGTTTTACCCAGCGCAACAATCTGCCTGGGCTATTGGCCGAGTTGGCGGCGGCGCGCGATGTGTCTGTCGACTACGAGCTGATCAGCGTGGGCGGTGCCTCGCTGCGGAATCATTGGAATGCCGGCCGAGCTGCCAATGAGATCGAAAAGGGCGGCTACGACTACGTTGTGTTGCAAGAGCAAAGCACCCTGCCGGTGAAGAATGCCAAACGCATGGCCGAGAACGTGCGGCTGTTCGACGAGGTGATCAAACGGGCCGGCTCCAAGACGGTGCTCTACATGACCTGGGCCCGGCGGCACACGCCTGAGGCGCAGCAGGCCATTACCGATGCCTACAACCGCATCGGCGCCGAACTGGGCGCAACCGTAGTTCCCGTCGGCCTGGCCTGGCAGTCCTTCCTGGCACACCACGACAAGCCCATGCTCCACGACCGCGACCAAAGTCATCCCACGTTGGCCGGCTCATACCTGGCCGCGTGCATGTTCCTGGTTTTGTTGCTGAAGCTCAATCCCGTCGGCCTCGCCGGACCTGCCGGCCTCGATCAACAGGATAAGGCAGTGCTGCAAACCGCCGCGTGGAAGCAATTCGGTCGCACGAAATGAATGGTTGGGCGATCAACCGCCGTTACGAGTCGCGGTGCCCCATCGCCGGCAAATGATTGCAAGGCGGAAGCCGCTCTCCTACCCTGAGACAACTGGCGAGCTGTCCGGACAAGTTGCATGCCAGCATTCCGGCGGCTCACCAGTTGGCGGCAGGGCGGGCAAATCTGGTTGCCGGTCCCCACATGCTGCCAGTTTCACGTTCGCATACGCCGGGGAATCCGCCACGATGGTCGAGATTGGCGACAAGCCAGTTGGCGCCACTCAGAGCGCAAGCGCCGAAGACCTGCCGGTCACGCTGCCCCGCGCTTCATCCGCGGAGCGGAATGTGGTGTGGGTGCTGTGGCTCACCTACGGCGCGTTCTATTTCTGCCGCACCAATATCTCCGCGGCCGTGCCGGGTATGAAACAGTCGGTGGCGGAAGGCGGACTGGCCCTGTCCGGTGACGAAATCGGCTGGATCTTGGCTTCGCTCAAGATTGCCTATGGACTCGGCCAGTTGCTCAATGGGCAATTGTCAGAGCGCACTTCGCCGCGCGTCATGCTGGCCCTGGGAATGTTCGGCTCGGCAGCGCTCAACGTGCTGTTCGGCTTCGGCGCCGGCTTTCTGTTCTTGCTGTTCGTGTGGGCCACCAACGGCTTTTGCCAATCCTTGGGTTGGACTCCCTGCATGCGCGTCACAGCCAACTGGGTGCCGGTCGTCCGACGCGGCAAGGCCATTGGCATCATCGGCACCGGCTATCAAATCACCCTGGGCCTGACCTACTTGATTGCGAGCCAGTCGGCCAGTCTCCTTGGCTGGCGCGGCGCATTGTGGGTACCCGCCATGCTCCTGACGCTCGCCGGATTGTTCATGCTCTTCGGCCTGCGCGAGATGCCGCCCACAACGATTTCCCACGACGTGGCGCAACGTACTCCCGGCGTCCTGCCGCGCACGTCGTTTGCCGAGAATCTCTATCTGACGCTATACAACCCGGCACTGTGGCTGTTGGGTTTGGCGTTGGCCCTGCTCAACGCCTGCCGATACGGATATATCGACTGGGGACTGACGCATCTGATGGAGACCAACAGCCTGCCGATCGACAAGGCCGGGCTGCAGTTTTTCGTAATCGCTATCGGTGCGGCAGCCGGATCGTACCTGGCCGGCTGGGCCACCGATCGGTTTTTCGCCAGTCGCCGCGCGCCGGTCATCTGCATCTTGATGGCCACGCTCGGCACGTTGTCGTTTGTCTACGAATCGGTGGTCCGCCAAGGCGCCGTGGGCACGGTCGTGCTGCTGGTCCTGATCGGCTTTTGCATCTACGGTCCGCAGGTTTTGCTCGTGGGCACCGCGCCGGCCGACTTGGCGCAAAAAGGCACCTCGGCGGCCGCCGCCGGCTTCGTCAACTTCTTGGGCTACATGGGCGCCGCCACCGGCGACGTCATCACCGGTTATTACTCGTCGCCCGAACACGGCGGCTGGCAGGTGGCAATCTACATTTGGACGGGCTGGGCCTTTGCCGGCGCGCTGATCACGGCGATTCTCTGGAACACGACTTCCAGGAAAGTGGGACTGTTGCCGAGCCTGATCCCCAAGCTTGGCACGGTGGGAATGATGGGTGCGGCGGGCGGCGCCCTAAGCTACGGTGACCAGCCGATGCTGTTGCAGATTGCGACGTACTCTGCAGCCGTCATTCTGCTACTCACGCTTGCCAACCGCTGGGCGGCGCTGCTGGCCATACTCGTGGCGACCGCCGGCCTGTTGACCGTATTCGTCTCGTTAGTGCAAGCTGGCGAAGGCGGCACCTGGGCGGAAAGCGCGGCCATGGTCACCTTCGGCCTGACGATGATCACCTCGTTGATGATTCTGGTGGAACGGAAGGATGTACGATGCGAGTTATCGTGATCGGCGCCGGCCGCGGTCGACGGTTGATGCCGACCACCGCGGACGCGCCTAAATGCTATGCCGAGGTCGCCGGCCGACGGCTGCTCGATTGGGCGCTCGATGCATTTGCCGCTAGCGATTTGCGGCAAGTCTGCTTTATCGGCGGTTATCAGATCGACAAGGTCAAACAAGACTACCCGCAGTTTGAGTTTCGCCACAACGAAGATTGGGAGAACAACAACATCCTGGCATCGCTGTTTTGCGCCGCGGACCTGATGGATGAGCCGTTCCTGTGCTGCTACAGCGACGTGTTGTTCACCGCGGACGTTGTCTCGCGGCTGGCGAATTCACCCGCTGACATTGCCCTGGGCGTCGACACGGCGTGGCTCGAGCGCTATGCCGACCGCACCGACCATCCGCCCGACGATGCCGAAAAGGTATCGGTGGGCAAGGGGCGGGTCACGCGGATTCACCGTGACATGCCCGTTGCTGTGGCGCACGGCGAGTACATCGGCGTGGCGAAGTTTTCGGCGGCCGGAGCGGCTCACCTGCGCGAACATTACCATCGCTGCCGAGAGCAATTCGCCGGCCGGCCGTGGCGCGAAGCAAAGGTCTTCGAAAAGGCGTACAAGATTCTCTTGTTCCAGGAGATGATTGAAGCGGGCGAGCCAATGGCTTATGTCGAGACGCCGGGCGGGTACATCGAGGTCGATACGCAGCAGGACTTCGAGTACGCGCGGCGGCATTGGACCACGAACCATTTGAGGAGATGACATGCGCGGCGAGACCCTGTTTCCCACCTCCGTGATCGGCTCGCTGCCCCGCCCGCAGTTCGTCAAGGATTTGATTGCCGACGACTGCCCGATCCGCGGCGAAGAGTATCACCGCCTGATGGGCGCTGCAATTCGCACGGCCGTGGCGCTGCAGGAAACGGCCGGACTGGACGTCGTGACCGACGGCGAATGGTGGCGCAAGAGTTACATCGGTGTGATTGCCGAGCTTGCGGACGGATTTGAGCTGAGTCGCAACCCGGCCGATGGGCGCCCCTGGACCGTGGTCGTCGAAAAGTTGACGCCCAAGCAACCCGGCTTTATCGCTCAGGAGATTGCTTTTCTAAAGCAACTGACAGCGCGCCGGTTGAAAGCCACCTTGCCGGCGCCGGCCCTGTTGGGCGAGCGGATGTGGGATCCCGTCAAATCCAAAAAAGCGTATCCCAATCGCGATGATTTCGTGCGCGACTGCGTGCCTATTTTGCGGCGCGAAGTAGAGCTGCTGCGCGATGCGGGCGTGTCGATCATTCAGATCGACGATCCGCACCTTTGTCTGTTCGTCGATCCCCAGGTACGCAGCCAATACGGCGATCCGGTGCGGGCCTCCGACTTTGCCGTCGACATGGACAACCAGGTGGTCGATGGGATTCACGGCGTCACGTTGGCGGTGCATCTGTGCCGCCGCGCCGGAGCGCGGGCACGCGGCGAAGCCGACCATCGCGGCGGCTACGATCCGATTCTACAGCAGCTGGGACGCTTGCAAGTCGGCCATATCACGATGGAGTTCACCGCCCCCGGCGCGGGCGATATGTCCGTGTTCCAAAAACTGCCGCCGGACACTCAGATTGGCCTGGGCTGCGTGAGCTGTCAGCCCGGCCAGATCGACTCGCCCGAGACGATTGTGGAACGAGTCGAGATGGCGCTCCAGCACGTCGCGCCGTCACGGATCACGCTCAACCCCGATTGCGGTTTTGCCCCCGGCTCAGCCGCCGAAGTGAGCCTGGACGAAGTCTACACAAAGCTGAAAAACGAAGTCGCCGCGGCCCAACGGCTGCGCGAGAAGTACGGCTGATCGCTTTGGTCATGTCGGCCGACGCAGCGGGCCCACCCTGAACGCGATCGGCTTGGCGCTGCCCTACGGCGCCGTCGCGAACTGGCCGTAGTTCGTGTTGCGACTGGCAAACGACTCGGTGCCCCGCCATACGACGGCGCAAGTCTGGCCGTCCTTCTCGTCCTGATCGTAAACGATCACAGTGGCTTGAATGCTGTGCCAGTCTGCCGGCTGAATGTTTGTGATGAACTCGATCGGCACGGCGATTTCCACGTCGTAACCCTTGTCGGTCCGGCGTGCCGCGGCGGTTGCGCCGTCGAATCGCTTGCCGTTGCGAAAAGCCGTGACCTCGAGCCTGGTTTGCTGGTTGGCGTCGGGGGCGCTCAATCGGAATGCGTAGCTGCCTCGGCCGAGTTGCGGTTCGTTGCGACGTTGATCGATAAAGCGCGCATCCAACCGCAGCTCCAGCGCGTCGCCAGCGATCACCCGCTCGTCGTCCACATGCGCCGACAGGTAGAGAAATCGATCGTCGTGCCCCAGACCAAACTGAAGCGCGGCATCGTCAGGTCCCGTCCAGGTCTCAGCGGCGCCCACCAGCAGCGGATGCTCACTGGTCGACTCACCGCGCAGGAGCGCCTCTTCCAGCACGCCATCGATCGACTTCAGGGTCACCGTCGGGCAGGGAAACCTGCGGTCAATGACCACCGGGATGGTTCGTTCACACGACAGCGGTGGGTCATCGCCAACGGTTCGAACGCGGGCGGTCAACAAGGTTTCTGCCAGGTGGGGAAAGGCGATCGACTCGGCAAAGCGGATGCGCACACCGAGATCGGTTGCGTCGCCCGGGGCCGCCGAGATTTCGAGCTTCGCCGGATCGACGTGCAGCCCACGCATCGGCAGCCCTTGGATCGTGCCGCGCACCTCAATCGGCCGGTCGAACTGGTTCGTCACCCGGATCTCGATCTTGCCCTCCGTAAGGCCCTCGCCTTCGCTAATCAGAATCGGAGCGACTTCAATGCGCGTCTTGGCCAGGAAATCGCGAAAGCGGGCGATCCCTTTTTCCGTCACGGCGTCGGCCGGCAGAATGCCGTCGAGCAACAAGTTGGCCACATGTGGGCCGTCCGGTTCCATGGTCAGCCAGGTCACATGGTCGAATTCGCCGTAGGGAATACCGCGCAACTGCGAGCCGCCACCGGTGGTGGCCAGATGATAATACTTCCGACCGCTCCGCTCGTACTGCACGTAGTGATGCACGTGACCGGCAAAGACGGTGAACGGCCGATCCCCCAGAAATTTTTCCACGTTTTTCCAGTTGGTCGGATCAGGATTGCCCGCGGTCACCGCCGCTTCAGACCGGGTCCACAAGGGTTTGTGCATGAACAACAGCGTCCAGCGCGCGCCGGCGTTTTTCGCCAGGTCTTGTTCGAGCCAGGCCAGCTGCTCCGGGCCGATCTGGTCTTCGCTATCCTCCGACGACATGCAGACGAAGTGAACTCCCTTGTAGTCGAACGAGTACCACTCCGTACCAAAGTGCTCGCGCCAGATCGTGTGCATCGTCGGATTGGAAACGTCGTGGTTTCCGGCGACGAAGAAGAACTTCATCTCCATCTTCTCGATGAATCCCAAGAACTCCTTCCATTGCTCCTCGATCTCGTTGCGGTTCGTACTATACCCCTCGATCAAGTCGCCCACCGACACCACGAACTCGGGGCGCATCCAGTTGATTCGCTCGACGGCCTTCATCCAGATTCCCGGGCGGTGCCCGCCAGTGTTGTCCGTCATAATCGCGATGTGAAACCGGCTCGGGTCGTTCAAGATCGGCTTTTCGGACCAGGGCTTCACCCCATCCAGCTGTGGCAGGATCAGGGCCTGCGGCAAGGGTGCAGGTGAGGCCGCTTTCTGGTCGTGCGTGTGTTCGGCGTCGTCGTGCCGATGTCCGTTCTCAGGAGGATGGGCATCCGTCCGCGCAGCGAGCGTGCAAAGTGCCATGACGAGTACGATCGAAACGGCCCGGCGGCATTGCATGAAAAACCTCGTTGTAAATCAAGTCATCCGTTTGTGATTCGCCCGACCCAGATTATGGTCTCGCGGAACCCGCCGGTCGAGTCTTGCCGCCGACAAGCGGGCAACCGCGGAACTTTCGCGAAGCACGCCCGACCTCAGGCCATGGCAGGGCGATTCGCACGGTCGCGATGGCCCGCGCGACAGCGTGCGTGTACCACGGCTCGAAGCCGCACGTGGCACCCTGAAGTCAACGTCATTGGGGATTGGAAACGGCTTCTAGAACTTGACCTAGCGCATGGGGTCGATGGTAAAGGAATAAAGCGCTCCGCCATCGCCCACTGTGAAACGCAGTTGCACGCGCGGATACTCGGCCAAGCGTTGTCGGCATGAATGGAAGTCCTGCTGGGAGAAGGGCGGGGCACCCGTTTTATGCGATGGCGCAGATCGACGTTAACATGCTGGACGGCGGCTGGCGGCGGCCATGTCTGATCGAATCGGCGCGTCTGGCGTGCGGCTCGGCGCGCGACGTGGCGGCCCTGGCACGCGTGCTGGTGGGAGCCATTTGCCATGCGTGGTATCATGCGGGCAATTGGACTGAGTCGCCGTCGCTGGCTCCCTGTCTGCATGTCGCACGCCAATTGTTCCAACTCATCGCTGCCGGCTGACATCGAGGACGCTTTGCGCTCGGTCGCCGCCCTGCAAGGCAAACCTTTGGTCGTCACACAGTTGACGGGTGGAATCACCAACCGCAACTTTCGCATCGACGCCGATGCCGAGACCTTCGTGCTGCGCGTGGCAGGCCCGGGAACCGAGCAACTGGGCATCGATCGCCAGCGCGAGTATCTGTGCGCTCAGGCCGCGGCAGCCAGCGGCGCCGGTTGTGAGGTCGTGGCGTTCCTGCCGGAGCATGGAGCGATGCTCTCCCGTTATGCCCCCGGAGCGCCGCTCTCGCCGCGCGATTCGGAAGATGCGTCAGTACTTGCGCGGGCCGTTGGTGCGCTCACACGCTTTCACGCCGCCGGCACCCTGCCGGGCAGGTTTTGTCCGTTTCGCACGGTCGAGAGCTATCTCGAGATTGCGCGCCGGCACGGCGTGCTTGTCCCCGCGGAGGTCGACGCGGTGCTTGCCCGGCTGGCGGTCATCGAGGCCCAGTTGGCCGATGGCAGTGAAATCTCTCCTTGCCACAACGATCTCCTGCCGGCCAATCTGATCGACGACGGGCAACAAGTCCGGATCATCGATTGGGAATACGCCGCCATGGGCGATCGATTTTTCGATCTGGGAAACCTGGCCGAGAACCACGAGCTTTCGGCCGCGGCTGAATCGAACCTGCTCGCACTCTATTTTTGCGAGGTTCGCCCGCGCGATCGGGCGCGGCTGCGCATGATGCGCACCGCATCGGCCATGCGTGAAGCCGCCTGGGGATTCGTGCAAGCGGGCGTCTCCACCCTCGACTTCGATTTTCACGGCTATGCTCGACGCCACTTGGACATCGTGGTGCAACGATTGTCCGCGCATCCGGATGCTGAACCCCAACTGCCCGCGTAAGTGCCAGGAGCCGCCGTGAAAGACCGAGCAGAGATTGTCATCGTCGGCGCTGGTATTGCGGGCGCCAGTATTGCGCTGCACCTCGCGCGCCGAGGGCGGACTGATGTTCTGGTCTTGGAGCAGGGAGAGCTGATCAGCGGCACCACGTCGCACGCCCCGGGCCTGATCGGGCAATTACGAACTTCACCCGCTCTAACGCGACTCTTGATGGACAGCGTCGAGCTTTATCGAGGGCTGGAGCTGGATGGTGTGAGCGGCTTTCAAGAAGTGGGCAGCCTGCGACTGGCATCCAGCCGTGCCCGGCTCGACGAGCTGCGACAACAGCAAGCCTCGGCCGCGCGCAGCGGTCTGACGGCGCACCTCCTGGGACCGGACCAAGCGCTTCGCAAGTTCCCGGCCATGAATAGCGAGAGCCTGGAGGGCGCTCTCTATATTCCCAGCGATGGTTCGGCCACGGCGCCAGTCTTGGCGGGGGCGATGATTCGTGATGCACAAGCGCTGGGAGTTGCGTTTCAGCCCCAAACGCGCGTCACCGCCATCGACCTTCGTGGCCAGGGCGTCAGCGCGGTGCAGACCACCAGCGGGCGCGTCGAGACCAAAACGTTGGTCATCGCGGCGGGCATCTGGTCGCCGCTGGTCGCGCAGCTGGCGGGAATCGCCGTCCCGTTGGTCCCGATGCAACATCAATACGTGGAGACCGAGCCCATCGAAGAGCTCGTCGGACGCACGCTACCCAACGTGCGCGACCCCGACAACCTGGTCTACGCGCGTCTGAAGAACGATGGTCTATCCCTCGGCGGATACGAGCGCAATCCCAGGGCCCTGGCGGGCGCCATTCCCGCAGGTCCGGATCCAACCCAACTCGTCTACGACGAGCGGCACTTCGACGTGTTGTGGCAGAGCGCGGTGCGGCGGTTTCCCGCGCTCGCCAAAACGCGCCTGGCCCGGCGCGTGAACGGTTTGGAATCGTTTACACCCGATGGCGCATTCCTGCTGGGGCCTTGCTCCACCGTAAGGGGGCTATGGGTCGCGTGCGGGTTCTGCGCCCATGGAGTCTCAGCCGGCGGGGGCGTCGGCAAGGCCATGGCCGAGTGGATTGTTGAGGGCCGACCGGCATTGGACCTGTCGGGCATGGATATCGGCCGATTTGGCAAGGCCCCGCCGGCCGGAGACGAACTGGTGGCGGCAGTGCGCCAGGTTTACAGTACGTACTACGACGTGACGCCCCAATCTGCGGCGCAGCACTAGCAGCGCCGAACTACGTCGTCCGCGCGTCAGTTTCAGTGACGCTGAAGCAGGGCACCTCGTGGATAGTCCACCAATCAGCTGCCTGCTTCCGGGTCCAGCCGGAGCTGCCCGGGCAGCCGTCCAGCGCTTCCGCGACCGCCTCGACATCAGCAAACCTCTGCTCGGCGTCCTTCTCCAGGCATCGCACAACGACAAGCGCGATCTCTGCGGAGATTTCCGGATTCAACGCGCGCGGCGACACAATCGGCTCGGAAAGATGCGCGGCCATCGTCTGTACGGGAGTCGGGTGTACGAACGGCGGACGGCCGGTCAGCAGGAAATAGGCAACCGCGCCCAAGCTGTAAACGTCGGAACGAGGGTCCACTTCGTTCCCGCCCGCTGCCTGTTCGGGCGACATGAATGCGGGTGTTCCCGCAATGGTGCCGATGCCGGTCAGGCTAGCACCCTCGTTGCCAATGTTCATGCGGGCCAGGCCAAAGTCGAGAAGCTTGGCTACGTCGTACATGCCGCCGGCCTGACAAACCAAGATGTTGGCCGGCTTGATATCGCGGTGCACCAGGCCAATGGCGTGCGCCTCGCGCAACGCCCCACAAACTTGTCGCAGCAAATGAACGGCACGCGCTGCCGGGAGGGGGCCGTGGCGGGACACAAGTTCCGCCAGCGACAGGCCCGCCAAATACTCCATCGCGTAGTAAAACGTGCCGTCCGAGGCCAGGCCATAGTCATAAACTCGAACCGTGTTCGGGTGCGTCAAGGTCGCCATCGCCTGCACTTCACGCTCGAACCGAACCAGCGAATGTGAATCGGCGCCATGCTCGGGGCGAATCAGTTTCAACGCGCAGGGTCGCCGGAGCAACGCGTGCTCGGCCAGATAGACCTCGCCCATGCCCCCCGCTCCGAGACGTTTGACGAGACGATACGGCCCTAGCTTGCGCGCCTCGATGACCGCACGCTGCAATGTTTGGATGCGATACGTTCCAAAAACGGCGATCGCGGCCGCGCATGCCATGTCCGTGATCGAGCACAGGGCGTAGCCCCAAGCCGCGCTGGGGGGCACGCTCGTCGACGTGAGCGCGAGTCCCAAGGTGATTGTCAGAAAACTGGCCACCATCGCCACCACCACCACCACGCAGCGACGCGCCGTGTTCGGTATCAGAATTCCATAGCTGATGATCGTCACGGCCCACGGCCAGCTCATGCTCCTGGCGGCAATTGCCGGGCCGATCCAGCTGTCCAGGGAGAGCGCCGAAAAGAAGCCAACCTGAAAGAATTGAACTTGCTGGTAGCCAAAGAAAAGCAGCAATCCACCGAACAGGCCGAGCTCGATCCAGCGCAAAACGCGCAGCGACAAGGGCACCCGGCTGGACAAAACGATCCCGATGATCGCGACTTCAGCAACCACGAAGCAGTAGAGCGCAGTCCCCCAGGACACCGTGAACAGCGTCCACAAGACAGGCACGTAGAGCAGGAAGGCAACGAAAGAAATAACGGCGAAGAGTCGCAAGCGTTTTCGCAGCAGCGTTTGCACTTCGCGACCGGGCGCGCTGCGGGCAAACAAGCCAGGTTCGGGACCTGCGCCCAGCACCGGGCGCGGTCGCTGGAGCGAAGTGAACGACGCTGTCGAGCCGTCGGCCAAACCGGTCCCCAAGGTGGCCCGATCCAAGTCCAGCGCCCGCTCGAGCGCAATCTGGCTCTCCAGCACGTCGGCATGAGCGGGAAAGCGCTCGCGGTACTCCTGGACTTGCGGACGTTCTCCCAACCGCTCGCGCAGCAGGAACTCGTGGAAGATGACGTCCACGGCCGCCTCTTCGTCGGCGGAGACGTCGGGATAGTTCCCCAAATAGCGCTCCGCCAGGATCCGCTCGCCCGCTTGCCAGCGCCGGCGCTGATCCAACCGCAAAACCTCGGACAACTGCGCCGGCGAAAGCCGCCCGAAGGGGCTCAAAAAGTCCTCCACGCTGATCCGCGTTCCCTGCTCCCAAAGTCGCGTCAGTTGCTCGGCGGGGTCCAACGACTTGTTCATGCTGCCGCCTGCCGTCATGTGCGGGATGGATTTCGGATCACTCAACGCGATACCCCTATTCCATCTATCGCCAATTCCACCCGCGAGCGCACACGCCAGGTCAGTCACTCAAGCCAATCTGCTGTGAGATACGTTCCACGGCTCGGGCGAATTGGACGCGGCGGGCCTGCGCGCTACCGCCCAATTGGCCGGCGATCTGCACCCAATTGAGCCCTTCTTTCCGCAGCCGGGCGATCTGCGATTCCTCTGCGCTGAACGAGGAGCGAATTTGCTCCAACAGCTCCTGGCCAGAGATCTGTTCGCTGGGCGACGGTCCGGGATCGGCGACCTCGGCCAATTCCTCGGCAGATGACAGTCGCCGCGCATCGCGGCGCTGACTGTGCTGCCACCGCGCCGCGGCGGCCACTTTGTTGCGCGTCATGACCACCAGCAGGCTCACCAGCCGCTCGGGAGATCGTAGATCGTACTGCCCCAATGCGGTGCGGGCGAAAAAACTGGCGAGCACGGATTGGCAGACGTCGGTCGAGTCGAACACGCGCCGCAAGCGGTCGTCTTCCAGACGCATCCGCACGGCCCGGCGAATGAGCGGCTCGTATTGCCGAACCAGCTCCTCGGCCGCCCGCTCGTCGCCGTTTCGAATGCGCAGGATGAACTCGTCGAAGGCTGCTTGCTGAGGCATTCCAGTAGGCGGTCGGGGGCCAATAGTTCGTGCGGATCGCTGCCGCCAGTACCTTCAAACTCGCCCATTGTACTCCCTGGCGCAACAAACAGCAGGCGAATTCACGTGATCTGGCTGCGGAAGCGGTCAGTTCGGATCGACATTCGGGCCATTTGCTTCCGGCCTACCAAAATCGACGCGGCTCTGTGCGCTTTAGGCGCGGTTTGCGATTCATCCCATAGGGACCGCTTCAAGCGGCACCTCGTTGAAGCAAACCAACTACTTTCAGACCGAACCACGGCGAACGCCAATGAGTTGAACGACTGCCGGCAGTCACCGTTCGAATCGGCTTGCCCTGCGCACTTCGGGCTTGATCGTACGTCCATAACCGACAGCAACTTACTCAAAGGATACTCGATGAATTCGCATATCGTCAGTTTGGCAGCAGTCCTCGTTGGCCTGACAGCCGTATTCATGCCCCAGGAACTCCGCGCCGAGCCCTACGTCATTACCGAGGTGATGAGCGGACTGATCACTCCTCGCGGTCTGGCGTTTGGGCCGGATGGCGGACTCTACGTGACGGAAGCCGGCAGTGGCGGCGATGGACCGAGCGTCGTGCTCGGCAACGGCAGCACGGCGTTTCTCGGCGCAACCGGCGGCCTGTCGCGATGGCTGGGTGGAGTTCAAACACGCGTCCTCAACGACTTGCCGTCAATTGCCACGGTCGCAGGTTTGGATGCCGGTGGGTTGCAAGACATCGCATTCGACGGCTCGGGTCAGGCGTACGGACTCTTTGGGTTCGGATCCAGCCCGGCGCAGCGAACCAATTTGGGCGCAGCCGGAGCCGAGCTGGGCACGATCGCGCGGCTCAGCCTCGATGGCTCGGGGTTGCGACAGCACGTGGCGGACGTCACCGCTCACGAGACAACCAATCCGGATGGCGGGGGCGTCGACAGCAATCCGTTTGGAATGGCGCTCGCGCCCAGCGGCAACTTTGTGGTTGCCGACGCCGGCGCCAACGACTTTGTGAACGCCACGAGCGCGGGCGTCGTCTCCACGCTCGGCGTGCTGCCGGCGAAGCCCAATCCGTTGCCGTTCGGACCGCCCGTCTACCAGTCGGTTCCGACGGCGATCGCGATCGGTCCCGACGATGCCTACTACGTTGGCCAATTGACCGGTTTTCCGTTCCCGCCGGGCGCTGCCAACATCTACCGCTTCGATCCGGTTACCGAAGCTACGACGATTGCCTATTCAGGCTTCACCAACATCGTCGATCTCACGTTCGATGAGAACGGGATGTTGTATGTGCTGCAAGTCAGCAGCAATGGTCTGGCGTCGCCGCTGGGGCCGGGCACAGGCCTGCTGCTCAAGATCGATCCGACCACGGGCGAGCGCACCACCATCGCCGGCGCAGGCCTTGTGTTTCCAGGCTCGGTTGTCGCCGGTCCGGACGGATCGCTGTACGTTTCCAACCACAGCAACGCCCCCAGCGGCGGACAGGTCCTCAGAATCTCCGCGGTGCCGGAGCCTTCGTCGCTCGCACTGGCAATCGCCGCGTCGCTCTTCGCGGCCTTCGGCTACTACAGAACTCGCGGCAACCCAAAAAGAAGTTTGCGGCGATACGCGTGACCGACCTACGACGTCCATCGATTCAACTCAACGCAAGGATCGTGCCATGTGGATCAAGAACTATTTCAGCTTTCCAACGACTACTGCGAATCGAACGTCGCTCACCCGACGAGGCCCGCGACGCTTGCGCGTGCGCCTCGAACCGCTCGAAGACCGCCGCATGTTGAGCTTTAGTCCCGTGGCGACTTACGCCTCGAATGGCCCTCGGGCGATTGACGCCGGTGACTTCGATGGGGACGGTCACACTGATCTTGTGACCGCGAACCAGTCCAACGACCTGGGGTTGCTGCTAAACGATGGCGACGGCACATTGCAGGAGAGTGTCAGCGTATCACTGGACGGGAAACCTGGGCTGGATGTCGTCGTCGGCGACCTGAATGCCGATGGCACGCTGGATCTGTCCGTGACCACGGCGGGTTCGCGAATTTCCGGGTACTTTACCGGTTACTATGGCGGCACCTATCCCATTTACACCAGCGTGGGCCACTTGAAGGTTCTGCTTGGCAACGGCGACGGTTCCTTCACTTCGGGGGAGACCAAGGACCTCGGCGACGGGCGCTTTTTCTCAGCCGCCTTGGGCGACCTGGACGGCGACGGTGACCTTGACGTCGCATTGAGCAATTGGGACGGCCCCGATTTGAGTGTGCTGTTGGGCAATGGCGATGGCACGTTCGGCGCACCGCAAGGCTGGACTGTAGGAGCTGCGGCACAACAGGTCGACATTGCCGACCTCAACGGCGACGGCAAGCTCGACCTGGTCACCACGAATCTCTACAGCAACGTGAAAGTGCTGCTCGGCAACGGCGATGGAACGTTCCAACCCGCGCAGACTGTGTCGCCCGGCGGACCGAACGCGCAGGGTCAGGCAGTGGGTGACGTCAATGGCGACGGCACGCTCGATCTGGCGGTCACTTCGTTTACGTCAAATGGCTACAGCGGTCCCTACGGAAGCTACGTTTGGTACAGCGACGTCAAAGTGATGGTGCTGCTGGGCCACGGCGATGGGACCTTTGCAGCGGGCAACGGTTACCTTGTCGACGAACTGCCATTGGAGCCCCTCGCACTTGTCGACATCGATGGTGACGGGAAGCTCGATATCGTTGCCGCCAGCTACGACTCAGGCAATGTGAGCGTGCTGCGCGGAGTTGGAGACGGCACATTCTTGCCCGCCCAGACCTACTCGACCGGAGGCGGCGGCGGTGGACCGGCGGACATCGTGGTCGTCGACCTGAACGGCGACGCGGCGCTCGACGTCGCGGCCGCCAACTACGGCTACAACACCCTGAAAGTGTTCTTGAACACCAACGGCGTCGACCCGCCTCCACCTCCGCCGTCGATGAGCATCAGCGACGCGGTGGTGACCGAAGGCCACACCGGCACTGCGGCAGCGATCTTCACGGTAACACTGTCCGCCGCCGCCGCGGGGCCAGTCGCAGTCACTTACGCGACCGCCAACGGAATCGCCGTGGCAAATGGCGACTATCAGGCCACTACCGGCTCGCTAAGCTTCGCGCCCGGTGAGACCAGCAAGACCCTTACCATACAGGTCAACGGCGATACATTGGCGGAAGCCGACGAGACCTTCCTCGTCAATCTGAGCAACGCGAGTGGCGCAACCATCGCGGATGTCCAGGGCGTGGGCACGATCCTGGACGACGACCCGCGTGTCAGTATCAGCGACGTGAGCAGGAACGAAGGTAACTCCGGTACGACAAAGTTCGTCTTCACCGTCAGCCTTTCGGCAACGTCCAACGTTCCGGTCACCGTCGATTATGCCACGGCCAATGGCACGGCCAAAAAGAACGACAACGACTACGTCGCCAAGAGCGGCAAGCTGACGTTCGCACCCGGCGAGACGAGCAAGACCATCACCGTTGTGGTCAAAGGTGACCACAAGAAAGAGACGCACGAATCATTCTATGTCAATCTCGCGAATGCCAAGGGCGCGCTCCTCGACGACTACCAGGCGGAGGGCACCATTCTAAACGACGATACAGGCCGTCGCGGCAACCATTGGCTCGCCTTCTCCTGGGCCGCGATGGAGGATGCAATGGATGACTTCCTGGATGGCCGACGCAGGCGTGGCCGATAAGCAAAGCTCGGGGCATGCACTGGCTCTCTCCCCGCCGCCAGCACTGTCTCCTGGCCGGCGGCTCGGCAAACTCGAACCGAAGTTATCAAGATGATCGACGCTCCAGGCACTATGTCTGCACCATCCACCCACAGCCATCTGCCGCACGAACCGACGCCCGCCGGCGAATCACCATCTCCCCCGCAAGGTGTGGCCTTCCATTACACGCAGACCAACAACTTCGTGGAGCTGCTCACTCAATTGCAAGCATCGCTCGTGATCAGCACGTACCAGGCCAACAAGCTGGTGATCGCACGTGCGCAAGGCCCGGGCCTTTCGCTGCTGGTCCGCACGTTCGACCGCCCGATGGGGATTGCGGCCGACGCGCGGCGGATTGCCGTCGGCACACGCAACCACATTTGGAACCTGCCCAACGCTCCCGATATCGCGCCGCAGATCGAACCGGCCGGTGTGCACGACGCTTGCTTCCTGCCACGCTCGGCTCACGTCACCGGTGACATCGGCGTTCACGAGATCGCCTGGGCCGGCGATGAACTATGGCTGGTCAGCACGCGCTTCTCGTGCCTCTGCACGCCGCACGAGGATTACAGCTTCGTCCCTCGCTGGTGTCCACCCTTCATCACCGATCTGGCGGCCGAGGACCGCTGTCACCTGAACGGCCTGGCGTTGCGCGAAGGCCGCCCGGCATTCGTCACCGCTCTGGGAGAGACGAACACGCCCGGAGGCTGGCGTGCCGCGAAGTCTCACGGAGGAGTGGTCATCGATATCGCCAGTGGCGAGCTTGTGACCCGCGGCCTGTCGATGCCCCACTCGCCGCGGTGGCACGAGGAACGGCTGTGGGTGCTGGAATCTGGCACGGGTAGCGTGGTCAAAGTCGATCCGGCCACGGGCACACGCGAAACCATCGTGCAACTTCCGGGCTTCACGCGCGGCTGGGCGCCAGTCGGGCCTTACGCATTCGTGGGGCTGTCAACAATCCGCAAGACGTCCGCGATGGACGGCGTGCCCATCGCCGAGCGGCGTGACCAGCTCAAGTGCGGTGTCGCCGTCGTTGACCTGCGGCGCGGAGCCGTCGTCGGCCTGCTCGAGTTTCAGACCGCGGTCGAGGAAATCTTCGACGTGCAACTGCTCGCTGGTCTTCGCTTTCCCGAGGTCATCGGCTTTCAGCAGGAAACGATCAATCACACGTTCGTCGTTCCACCAACCATGGCGGGAACGCCGCGCGCGGAGATCCGTGCGAGAGCGCCAGCGTTAACGTTCAACGGCCGGCACCGACATCCCACAGCTTGATCGAGTTGTCCCAGCTGCCTGTGGCCAGGCGGCGTCCGTCGGGACTGAAGGCCAACGCACAAACGGTCGTCCCATGTCCTTTCAGGATGTCGATGGACTTTCCCGTGGCCACGTTCCACAGTCGTATCGTCGCGTCGTGGCTACCGGAAGCGAGGGTTTTTCCATCAGGGCTGAACGCCACCGCATACACGGGAAAAAGATGTCCCTTTAACTCGCCCCTCAGGCGACTCGTGTGCGCATCCCACAATCGTACGATGCCGGGATTTCCGCCCGAGGCAATCGTGCGGCCGTCGGGGCTGTAGGCCAGCGAGCTGACGGCGAAATTCTGAGCTTTGAAAGCGTGCTTGCCTTTCTGCGTCTTGGTGTCCCACAAGCGCATACTCCCGTCGCCGCTCCCAGACGACAAAACGCTGCCGTCAGGACTGAACGCGAGCGCCGCGACCATTGCCGGGTGTCCCTCCAGGGTGGCCTTGACCTTGCCGCTCGCCACGTCCCATAGCTTCACGGTTTTGTCCATGCCGCCCGATGCGAGCGATTTCCCGTCGGGCGAGAATGCCACGGCGTGCACCGGCAGACTATGCCCAACCAGCGACGCGATCTCTTGCCCGCTCGCGGCGTCCCACAGCTTGATCGTCATGTCGAAGCTGGACGAGGCCACCGTCTTGCCGTCGCCGCTGAAGGCGACCGCGTACACCCAGCCGCTATGCCCTTTGAGCGACATCTTCTCTTTGGCTGCGGCTACATCCCACAATCGCACCGTGCTGTCCCAACTGGCCGAAGCCAGTGTCGTTCCGTCCGGGCTGAAGGCCACGGCGGAGACATAGTGCTCGTGTCCTTTGAGCGTCTGCTGAGCGAGACCGGCCGACGCGGCAGACAGAGCCAGGCCTAAGGCGACAAAACCGCGTAGCAGACAATTCAGATGCATCACCAGAAGCCCTCCAGGAAGACGCATGTGACTCCTCTCGCGTTCGCTGTACCTGTCTGGGTTGGAACGGGCAGTCGGAAGCTGTCGTTGTGTGCAGCTATTCCTCGCGAATGCAAACCACCGTGTTCCCGCGCCCTTCGTTGCGTTCAAAAAGCTGAAACGCTTCGATCGCGCGGGCGAAGGGGAAGATGCGGTCGACGCGGGGTTTGACGGCGCCGGTCTCAAGGAACGTGAGGATCTCGCGCACGCTCTGCTGATGACGCTCGGGGTACATCATCGCCCACAGGGCCCACATGCTGCCAACCACCGCGGCGCCCTTGATCAGCAACAGGCCCGGGCGGATCGGCTTCTGGCCGGCGGTGAAGCCGACCAGGCAGATTCGGCCCAGCGGTCGGACGGTCGAGACCAGCGACTCGAACAAGTCGCCCTGAACCATGTCGATCACCACGTCGACGCCGTGCGGGTGGCCCAACTCCGTCGCCGCTTTTTGCACGGCCCCTTTGAACGCCTTGAAACTCTCTCGATCTCGCCCGTAAGTGAGCACGCGGTCGGCGCCCACCGATGCGGGCGACTCCATCTTCTCGGGCGTGCTCACGCCGGCAATCACCTGCGCGCCCATCGCCTTGGCCAGCTCGATGGCGGCCATGCCCACTCCGCCTGATGCGCCGTCAACCAGTACCAGGCTTCCTGGGCCGATCTCACCGATGTCTTTCAGCGAGTGATACGCGGCGAAGAAGTTGCGGCCGATGTTCGCACACTGGGCGAGCGGCACGCCCGCGGGCGCTTTCCAGACATTGCGCCCGTCGACCGCCACCATCTCGGCCAGCACTCCAATGCTCATCTGCGCGACGACCCGATCGCCCGGCTCGACGTGCTGCACCCCGGCCCCTACTTCCAGCACCGTGCCCGTCAGGTCCATGCCCGGCACATAAGGCAGCTCGGGCTTGACCTGGTAAAGTCCTTGAGCCTGCAAGGTGTCTGGATACTGTACGCCGGCATAGTTGGCGGCGATCAGCACCTGGCCATCGCCGCACCGAGGCGGATCGACCTCGTCGATCGAGATCACCTCGCTCAACGGTGCCGGTTTCGCCAGCGGCTTGCCCTCGGCATCGAGCCCCGAGAACCGATGCACCCGCACGGCTTTGATTTTGGCAGTCATTAAGTACTCCGCTACGCGCTTGCTAGCTCAAACAGATTGCCGACACGCTTGATATTATCCAGTCCGACGCAGCTCTTGAAGAGTTCCCGGAATCACCATCAGTGTACCCCTGCCGCGGCGCAATGGGCCGCCTAATCATCCAGTCGCCCGACATTTGATTGATGACGCGCTGCGCGTCGAGCGGTTCCAGAAGGTTGTTTCCGTCGACAGAGGTAAGGCGGTGGCGTTGTTGAGCCATTGTGGCCAGCCAGTCCCTGGCCCCTGATGATCGCGTTGACAATCAGCTGGGCGTCCATCGGGAATCCTCCGATGCCTAGAGTTCTCCGGTCGTCGTTCTGCGCGGATCGCTCCGAATCGCGGCGGAAACGTCGCAAGTCCGTTGGGCGATGGGGCCATAAAATGTTGCGTTGTGCCCCCGCTTTACTTAGATTGGTGGTTGCCCCGCCTGCCCCCCCGTTTGATCCCGCCCGAGACGTTGCTGATGCTGTGTGCCTTCCGCCACGTTGCGCTGCTGTTGATGGGCGGCTGGTGGTGCGCGACGGCCGTCTGTGCCGAAGCGATCGCACCGCCAGCGGATCAGCAGCCGGCCGCCACTTTGGTACCCGGCGCGATCAATTTCGAGCTCGACGTGTTGCCGGTCTTGAGTGCGGCGGGCTGCAACGCTGGCGCGTGTCACGGCAAATCGCGGGGGCAAAACGGCTTTGCCCTGTCGCTCTTGGCCTTCGACCCGCTGTTCGACTACTCGTCGATGGCACTGGAGGGCCGCGGCCGCCGAGTGTTTCCGGCGGCGCCGGAGAATAGCCTGCTCTTGCGCAAGGCGTCGCTCGCGGTGCCCCACGGCGGTGGTCTGCGGCTGAAGCCCGGCAGCACAGAGTACGAAACGGTGCGTCGCTGGATTGCCGCCGGGCTACCGCGCACACCGGCTGAAGCTCCCACGCTGGCGCGCATCGAGGTGCAGCCGGCCGAGCGCATCCTCGCCCCCGGCGAAACGGTGCAACTGAGCGTGCGGGCGCACTACTCGGACGGCTCGACGCGCGACGTCACTCGGCTGACCGATTTTCAGGCGAACGAACCCGGGGTGGTATCGCTGTCCGGCAGCACGATCACGGCCGGTCCGTCGGCCGGCGAAGCCACGCTGATGATCCGCTACATGAACCACGTATCCACGTGGAATGCTGCGATTCCATTGGCCGGCTCCGTCGATGATGAATTTTACCAGAAGCTGCCGCGCGCCAACTTCATCGATGGCCTGGTCTGGGATAAGCTTCGCTCGCAGGGAATCGCTCCCAGTCAGCCCGCGGGCGACAGCACCTACCTGCGGCGCGTGTACTTGGACATCATTGGACGTTTGCCTTCGGCCGACGAGGCCCGGGCGTACCTGGTCAGCACGTCGCCCGCCAAACGCGCGGAGCTGGTCGACGCGCTTTTGGCACGTGGCGAGTACGTTGACTTTTGGGCCAACAAATGGGCGGACCTGCTGCGACCGAATCCTTATCGCGTGGGCATCAAGCCCACCCTGGCTTTCGATGCCTGGATTCGCGAACAGTTTCGCACCAACGTTCCCTACGACCAGTTTGTGCGGCAGTTGCTCACGGCTCAGGGCAGCGCCTGGCGCAACGGAGCCGCCACCTGGTTTCGCGATCGCCGCACTCCCGATGAGATCACCCCGGTGGTCAGCCAGTTGTTCCTGGGCATTCGACTGGAATGCGCCAAGTGTCACCACCATCCGTTTGAAGTGTGGAGCCAGGAAGATTTTTATAGTCTGGCGGCTTACTTCTCGCGCGTCACGCACAAGGGCGAAGGCATCTCGCCGCCGATTTCCGGGGGTGAAGAAACCATCTTCGTTGCCGAGTCGGGGGAAGTCAGGCATCCGATCACCGGCAAAGTGCTCGAACCTCGCCCGCTGTTTGGCACGGCCCGGCAGATTGCCCCCGGCGAGGATCCGCGGGCGGCCTTGGCCGATTGGATTGCATCGCCCGCCAACCCATACTTTGCCCGGGTGGCCGTCAGCCGGGTCTGGGCCGACCTGATGGGACGAGGTCTGGTCGAACCGGTCGATGATCTGCGTGCCACCAATCCGCCCAGCAATCCGGCACTGCTGGCAGCCTTGGCCGACGATTTCAGCCAGCAAGGTTATGACCTGAAAAAACTGATTCGTCGCATTGTCACCTCCGAGGTGTATGCACTGTCGTCGGTTCCTAACGAGCGAAACGTCGCCGACACGCGCAACTATGCGCGCCACTATCGCACTCGCCTGCGGGCGGAAGTTTTGCTCGACGCGATCTGCGACATCACCGGCGTGCCCGAGGAGTTCGACGGCATGCCGCCGGGCACCCGCAGCATCGAGATCTGGACCCATCGGGTGGAATCGTTGTTTCTGGACGCGTTTGGCCGGCCCGACGCGAACCAGGATCCGCCCTACGAGCGCGCGCCCGACTCCACGATCGTGCAGGCGCTGCACCTCATGAACGCGCCGGACTTGCACCAGAAAGTTACCAGCGACGCGGGACGCGCGGCCAGGCTCGCGGCCGGCGACAAACAGCCTCACGAGATCGTCGAAGAATTGTATCTGGCCGTATACAGCCGGTTTCCTACCGACGAGGAACGGCAAGCAGTGACCGCGGCGTTTAGCGCCAATCCGAATCGACGTTCGGCCACCGAGGATCTCATGTGGGCGCTGGTCAACACGCCCGAGTTCATGTTCCAGGATTAACGCCACGCGGCAAACGAACGGAGAGTCGTAAATGGCCCTGCATACCAACTGTGCCGGCATGACGCGACGTGATTGCCTCCAGCTGGGGCTGACCGTAGCAGCCGGCGGCAGCTTCGTCGACTTGTTGCGGCTGCGGACGCTGGCGGCAGATACCGGCGCCAGCGCCACCCAGCGCCCTGCCAGTTGCATCCTGATCTGGATGGACGGCGGCCCCACGCATTTCGAAACGTTTGATCCCAAGCCCGAAGCTCCGCTCGAGATCCGCGGCGAGTTCAAACCGATCAAAACCAAAATCCCGGGCGTGTACTTCTCGCAGCATATGACCCGCCTGGCCGGCATTGCCGACAAGCTGGCCGTGGTCCGCTCGGTGTGCCACAACCAGGGGAACCACGGCGCTGGCAACCACTACATGATGACGGGCGCTCCCACCCGCATTCCCGTCGGTTGCGGCGCGTTCGTCAGTTTTCATCCCAGCATGGGCTCGGTCACGGCCTATGAGCGCGGAGCCCCCGAGGGCTTGCCGGCGTACTTCTCGATGCCCAACATGTCGCGCTCCGGCGGGCCCAATTTTCTGGGCGCCAAGTTCGCGCCGTTCGTCGTCGCCGACGATCCGTCGCGCAAGAACTTTCGGGTGCGCGACGTGGCGCTGCCCGAGGGTCTGAGCGACGATCGGTTTCACACGCGCCGCGACTTGAGGCAACTGGTCGACCGCTTTCAGCGGATTACCGACAAGGCGGCGGCCGATCCCGTGAACGCCGTCGATGAGTATTACCGCCAGGGCCACAACCTGATGACCAGTCCCGCGGCGCAGCGGGCATTCGACGTCCACAGCGAACCGCAGAAAGTCCGCGAGGCGTACGGAGACAACGCGTTTGGCCAGCGGGCATTGCTCGCGCGGCGTTTGGTCGAGGCTGGGGTGCCGTTTGTCACGTTGTACGACGGCGGCTGGGACCATCACTCGGAGATCTTCTCGGGTTTGCCCAAGAAGCTGCCTCCGTTCGAAAACGCGATTGCCACGTTGATCGAAGACCTGGAGGCCCGCGGGCTGCTCGACACCACGCTGGTCGTGGCTTTGGGAGAATTCGGCCGCACGCCCAAGATTTCAACGCTGGCCGATCGCAGTTCGCCGGGTCGCGACCATTGGGCCAATGCCATGTCGATTCTGTTTGCCGGCGGCGGAACGCCAGGCGGGCAAGTGGTGGGCGCCACCGACCGCAGCGGTTACGCGGCCTGCGAGCGCATTCTATCGCCCGAAAACTTCGTCTCCACGGTCTATCGCAAGTTGGGGATCGATCCCGGCAAGATCTACGCCACGCCCCTGGGGCGGCCCGTGCACTTGGTCAGCGATGCCACGCCCATTTCTGAATTGATGGGGTAAGGCGCGCGTGGTCTCACCACGATTTCATTCGCCGGGTCGGTTCGTCGCGCGCGGCTTGATGGCCGCCGCGCAGGCGCTCTTCGCCACGACCATCGCGTGGTCCGCGGGCCCCGAAGTGCACAGTTTTCTGCCGGCCGGGGGCCAGCGCGGCACGACCGTGGACGTTACCGTCGGCGGTAAACTGCCCAATTGGCCCGTGCAAACCTGGGTCGACGGCGCCGGGCTGACGCTGTCGGCCAAAGAAGAAAAGGGCAAGCTTTCGCTGGTCATTGCTGCCGACGCCGTGCCCGGCACGCGTTGGATCCGCGTGTACGACGCCGCCGGCGCTTCCGCTCCGATTCCCTTCATCATCGGCACGTTGCCCGAAACGCTGGAAACGGAACCGAACGATGCACCTTCCGCCGCGCAGTCGCCGATGACACCTTCCCTGGTGGCGAACGGTCGCCTGGCGAAGCGTGGCGACGTTGACTTGTGGCCGGTCACACTGCGGCAGGGACAGACGCTGGTTGCTTCGCTCGCGGCCCACGAATCGCTCGGCTCCCCCGTCGACGCCGTCATGCAGATCATATCCGCGGGCGGCCAGACGCTGGCCTACAACCACGACCAGCGCGGATTGGATCCTCAGCTCACGTTCGTCGCGCCGGCCGACGGCACCTACCTGGTGCGCCTGTTCGGCTTTCCCTCCACGCCGAATCAGACTATCGGCCTGGCCGGTGGGGACAGTTATGTCTATCGGTTGACGCTCGCCACGGGACCGTTTGTCGACTACTGCTGGCCCTTGGCGGTCACCCGCGGCCGCGAAGCGAGCGTGGAGCTGGTCGGTTGGAACATTGCCGACGACGAGCGGAAAGTGACCATTGCGACTCACGAGGACGAGTTTCTGATTGCCGATGCGCGGCTGGCCAACACTGCGAGCGTTCACGTGGAGCCGCACGAAACCATGGCCGAGGCGGAACTTAATGGCCCGACAGCGGCGCAGTCGATCACGCTGCCCGTGACAATTACCGGCCGCATCGAAGCGCCCGGCGACACGGACGCTTTTTCCTTTGTTGGCAAGAAGGGAGAACCGCTGTCGTTTGAGCTTGTGAGCCGCGAGCTGGGCTATCCGCTCGACGCCGTGCTGCAAGTCCTCGATGCCGATGGCAAGCAACTGGCGCGTGTGGACGATCTGGGCGCAGCGCGCGATCCGTCGTTGACGTTCACCCCGCCCGCCGACGCCACGTTTCGGCTGCTGGTGCAGGACCTGAACGCCGCCGGCAGTTCGCGACACGTTTACCGGTTGCAAGCGCGCAAACCCGAGCCGACTTTCGAGGCGACGGCGTCGGGACACGCGTTCGAGGTATCGGCCGATAAGCCGGCTGAGATTTCGCTGGCGATTGATCGGCGGCACGGCTTCGCCGCGGAGATTGCCTTTCAAGTCGAGGGGCTGCCGGAGTTTGTCTCCGCCGCTTCTGCAGTCTCCGCCGGCAGCGGCGACACGGCCAAATCCGTCAAGCTGACGCTCACATCCACAGGTGGCAGCTTCTCGGGACCGGTTCGCATCGTCGGCCAGTCCCAGGGCGCGCTTGCGCTGACCCGTGCCGCGACGGCCGTCATTCCCAATCACACCGTTCGTTGCCAGCAACTGTGGCTGACGGTCGTGCCCGCCAAGGCGCCCTAGCAGACAACCCCATGAACGGTGATTATTTGCCAGCGAACCTTGCACGATCCTGCCTGCGCGCGGAGCCAGCAGGAATGACCACCAGGTGGGGGCGGGGCTCGATATTGCCGGCCTCGGCGATAGCCCAGGCGTCATTTAGATCGTGAACGCTGGCGTTGTGCGTCGGGGCAGTTTGGCAACAACGGTGCGTGCCCGCAGCGCGTGACTTCCCGGGTTTCTACGACAACCGCATGATTCCGTCCAGCTTGGTCGCCGCCTCAAGCTGCAACGTAGGCACGACCTGCGAATAGGTGCCGAGCGTGACGGCGTCGCGTAGCTCAAGCCGCAGGCACCTCTAGCGAGCGGTCATACGGCGGGAACCGGTAAATCGTCTGTAAAAGCAAACCAGCACAATAGCGGTGCCAAGTAGAAGCAGCACGAGGGAGTTGGGTTCCGGCACTTCAATGAATGTCAATTCGGGAGGCCCGAACACAAACGTACCGTCTGGTATTCCGCTTGGATCGAACTGAGGATTGGCCGGCACTTCGATTGCCGCAAGCCCGCCGATGAGACCGGCAATGAGGAGCACGGCAATGAACGTCATCTCAACGCCAATTAGGGCGTGGCCGTCCGACTCCGACTCGCGGAAATTGAACCCCAGAATGTCACCCTGCAAATCAGCGGCTCCCAGCTCAACTGTGAAGTCGAGGCCAGCGGGGCCAGTAGGTTCCGATACAAATTGCGAAAAGACGGGTTGCCGATTGCCGGCGCCGAAGTCCGCCCCACTTAGCACAAGGTCGCCCGTATAGGTGCGCATTTCGATCGTCTTCGCCGCGTCGAATCGTACGCCGTTAAGACCCAGCGATGCCGAGCCCAGCGTGCTACCGGGGACGAGCGCGCGGAGGGCATTGAGATCGACCTCAAAGACGCCCTGGACCTCGTCCGGGCCGGGTGGGTTCGTCAGCGCCGTCCCACCGGGGGTTACGGCGCCTGATTGATCAACGGTTCCCGCTACCGCGATCGGGCTAGCGAACGCAGGATGGGACCAGGCAAGAACAAGCAATGTGGCAAGCACGCAATACGAGGTAGAGCGAAAATTCATTGGAACTCCTCCAGCCAATTGTGAGAGTCGCGCGAGGGCGCGCAGGGTGCCGTTTACAAAGAAGCTCAAACGATCACGGTACGTTTGGCTAGCGGCACCTCGACTGAAGAGACGTTCTCGCAAATAAACCGCCCCAGGCAGGCGTCGACCGTTCTCGGACCGCCGCGCGTGATCTATCGCGCGAGCCGACGCGCAAGCCGGAGCCATGGCGTGGTTGACCGAACAGAACGAATCTCCCTCGCCAGGCCACTACCAGCACGAAGCCAACCATGAGAAGTGCGCCCGCACTGGGTTCCGGAACAATCTCGACCCGAAATGCGGGCATCGTCGTCGTAAACGGGAACACATCCTGCCCAATCCCCTGGTCGTTGAAAAACCAGAGCGACGAGGGAAACGAAGAGCCCATTGCCAACCAGTAAGAGTGGCCGACAAACAGGTCGGGCTGGACGACCGATTCGAACGTGACGACCGCGCCCGGAGATGGAAGCGGGGGAGTGTCATTCGGTACGAGCCAAGTCTCCAGCGGAGAGAAGACGCTCGGGCTGATTTCTTCGAGAAGACTGAAACTCGTCTGAGTCGTTTCGGTCGAAACGCGCCCGAGAGCGACCGTAATGCTCGCTAGCGAGCCCGACTCGGCCGGTTGAAAGTGGAACTCACCCCCGCTGTATTTGAAGTCCTCGTTGTAGCTGTTTCCGGGCCCGAAGGTGTCGAATACGATCGTTGCCGCGCTGACGGAAAGCGGCCACGCGATCGCAGCGATCAACGTCAGAACCAGCAGCAACGTGTTCATCAACCTTGCGGCGCGCATCGAATGAATCCTCCCTTGCGGCGACCTATGGCCGCCACGAAGCACGCCAGACCGCATGCAGCCAGTGCAACACTCGACGGCTCGGGAACCTCGGTTACCGTCTGGGTCGACGTGTCGTACTGATAGTGAAATGGCTCGCCGCTGGCGATGTCGGTGCCTTGAATGGTCAGCGGGAAATTGGCCGAGAGCTTATCGTTGGCCGTGGGCGTGTCTTTGGGGCGATAGGCATAGCTCAGCGCGGTGACGGCAAGCGCTCCGCTGTCGGTCGGCAAGAACGTGGCGGTGAAGCTTTCCAAGTCGGACACGTCCCACGCGGCATCGCCGAAGACGAGCGACGACTCGAGCATGTTGTCCAGCGTGCCGCCCGCGTCGTTCAGCGTAAAAGAGGCGAACACGAATTCCGGCAGCGCGTCCAGATCAGGTGTCAGCTTGCCGCTGACGATGTGGCCGTTGGTATACGTAACGTCGATGCGCAGCGGCCCGGCTTGCGCAACGACGGGCAGGGCCAGGCAAGACAAGACCACGAACAAAAGGCGGCGCATGCGGCGGTCCTCCCGGTAGTGTTCGTTGCGGGTAGCTGGAAACGGGGCAGCCAAGGCAAAGCCACGCTGCCCCACTACCTTCATGCGACGTGGACGGCCGAAACCCGTCAGAAAAAAGGCGGGGAATTCCTCGCCGGGCCTGGGCGGAAGCCGTCAGCGGGCTTCCAGTCGCGCCAGATTGCGCTTCGCCAGGCGGATGGCCAGGGGAAGTGCCCACTCGCCGAAGTCCTGGCTGTAGTGAGGCTTGGTCGCCTCGAGCTTCTCGACCAGCCTGTGCACCACCTCGACCTGTTTGGCCAGCGCCTGCTCGTCGATCGCCTGGTGATAGGCCAGCGCCAGGATGGTTTCGCTCGTGAGCCAACTGACGCGGATCTGGTCGAGCTGCGCGGGCGCGGCCAGCGCGGCGACGGGGTGGAGCGGCACCGACTTTGTGAGCCTTTCAATCGCCTCTTGAGTCTGGCCGGCGCGGAATTGCGCGGCGCCAAGCCATGATTGGAACACCGGATTGAGCGGCTCGGATTCCGCCAACCGCCGGACGATTTCCACGACCCGGTTCATGTCGTCGACCGCACGGTCGCCGGCGATGCAGGCCATCGCGATGCCCACGGCCGTGGCATTGGACGGATGGTCGCCGTGGCGCGCCAGCAGGTCGGCGCAGGTTGCCGCATAACCGGCCTCGTCGCCGGCGGCCAGCTGGAGCAAGGCCCATTGGAACTGGGCCCTCCAGGAGTAGTTGGCGGCCACGGTGGCCTTGGCGAAAGCATCGGCGGCCTGTTGCCAATGGCCCAGCAAGGCCAGCGTATCACCCATGCGGGCGAAGGCGTTGACCCTCGGGTCGTGGAGCTCGGCTGCCGCCGCGAATTCGGTGGCTGCGGCCATCCAGCTTTTGGTCGCCTCGCTCGTTTGGCCCGAGGAACTCTGCAGCAGGCCTAGCTGCAGGTGCGCCCTGGCCAGCCAATCGCGGTTGATCGCGTCCGCAGGGTCGTCGCGAACAAACACCTCATAGGACTCGATCGCGCGACGGATGTCGGCCTCCGATTCCGCCACGCGGCCGCCGATGCGGCCGAGGAGTCCGAGATAATAATGCGCGCCGGCGACGTTGTGCCGATTCGCCGCGCTGATTTGACCGCCCAGGGCGATCTTCTCGTAACTTGCCAGCGCGCATTTGAACGATGCTTTGGCCTCGGCCGGCCGGCTCATTCGGTGCTGCGCGTATCCCAGATCGTAGTATGCATCGGCCACGTCCAGCCAATCGTCGCCCCCACCAGGGCTCTTCGCTGCCGTGTCGCCGCCGATTTCCAGGGCGCGGCGGAATGAGGTTTCGGCCTCGCTCGGCCGGTCTGTTTCCGTCTGCAGCAAACCCAGCCTGATGTAGATTTGGGGCAGGCGCGGCCAAAGGCCGCTGGCGCCGGGGATTTCGCGTGCGAGTTTCTCGCGAATGACAATCGCCCGCCGGTACGATGCATCGGCCTCGACGTACTGGTCGATTTCCTGCTGCGCGCCGGCCAGATCAAAATAAACGCGCGCGAGGTTGGCCTGGTGAGTGGCCACGGTGGGATTCTCGTGCACCAGCCGCTGGTAGCCAGCGATGGCCTTTTGCAGGAACGACTGGGCCTTCTCGTGCGAGCCGATCAGCGTGTGCAGCACTCCTGCGCCGGCATAGGCGTCGGCCAATTCTGCGCGCAGTGACGGATCGTCGGCGTACTGGTCGATAAACTGACTGTAGTAGTTCAAGGCCAGCGTCAGCATTTCCTCGCGCACCGCCTGTTGGCCAGGCCGATTCAACAGGTCGCTCTGTCGCATCGACGTAAAGTAGCTGCGAAAGGAGCTCCAGGCGTGATGGAAGTTGGCCTCGGCCTGGGCGCGCCGCGTTTCCGCCTCGCCGTGCAGCTGAGCTTCGGCCGCGTGGGCGCCTTCGATCTGGTTGCGCTGGTTCTCTGCGATCTGGCGCTGTTGCTCGGCGATTTTTCGATGCCGCGCTTCTTCGGCCCGCGCTGCCTCCGCCACCTGCTCCGCGTGCGTGGCGCGAATGGCCTGCGCAACGCTCGCGACGGTGCCGACGGCGATTGCTGCGAACACGAGTGTGGCCGTCGTTAACGCCACCCGATGGCGGCGAGCAAACTTGCGAAAACGGTAAACCGCCGACGGCCCGCGCGCCTCCACGGGCTCGTCGCGCAGGTGTCGTTCGATGTCGCGTGCCAGGTCGCTGGCCGCGGCATAGCGATGGGTGCGGTCCTTCTCCAGCGCTTTCATCACAATCCGATCGAGATCGCCGCGCACGGCGCGTATGAGTTGCGACGGATCCAGCCCGTGCTCGACAGCCACACGTGCCAGCCTGCCGCCGCGGCTGAGCCTGCTGCTGGGTGTCGGTGGCTCTTGCTCCTTGATGAGCCGCAAGATTTCCGGCCAGGCTGCTTCTTTCAACCGCTGCCGCTCCAGCGGCGTCGAGCCGGTCAATAGCTCGTACAGAATCACCCCCAGAGAATACACGTCGCTGCGCGTATCGATGTCCAGATTATTGAACTCTGCCTGCTCGGGACTCATGTACAGCGGGGTGCCCACCATCAAACCGTGGGCCGTGTACAGCGTGCGTTCCGTGAGTGGTTGGTGTACGGCCTTGGCAAGCCCAAAGTCAATCACCTTGGGAACCGGCACTCCGTCGTAAAGGCAGACCAGAATGTTCGACGGCTTCAGGTCCCGGTGAATGATTCCCTTCTGGTGTGCGTGCTGCACTGCCTGGCAGACTTGCACAAGCAGCTTCAGACGCTCGCGCACCGTGAACCGGGCGTCATCGCAGAAGTCAGTGATCGGCACGCCCTTGACGTACTCCATCACAAAGAATGGGCGGCCCTGATCCGTGGCGCCGCCATCGAGAACCTTGGCGATGTTCGGATGGTCCATCAGCGCCAGTGCCTGGCGCTCGGCCTCGAATCGAGACAGCACCTGCCGGCTGTCCATGCCCGGCTTGATGAGTTTGAGCGCCACGCGCCTGCGCACAGGCGCGATTTGCTCGGCCGCCCAGACACTTCCCATCCCGCCTTCGGCAATTTCTTCGAGCAGCTTGTATCGTCCCCCAATCAGGCTTCCCACGCAGTCGGCCTGCGGCCCGCTCCCTGCGTCGAGACCGTCATCTCTCACCGCCGGCGGGCTCTCTAGGAACCGTTGGGCCTTGGGATAGGCCTCCAACAGCCGTTCCACTTGAAAACGCAAACCGCGATCACCGCGGCAGGCCTCATCCAGAAAGTCCATCTGTTGCTGGGGCGTGGCCTTCTCCAAGGCGGCAAAGAAGAGACTCTCGATCGTCGATGAATTTGACATGGCACCATACCCGCCGATTCGTACCACACGCCATTCAATGCGACGAGTCCGCCAAGATCCCCTCACGTCGGCCCGGAATTCTGCTGGCCCGCGCGGGCCGGGACCCCTTCATCCAATTCCGCGTACAGCCAGGTGCGCGCATAGGTCCAATGGCGCTCGGCCGTCGTCAGAGAGACACCCAGCGCCGCGGCGATCTCGGGCATGGTCAGTCCGGCAAAAAACCGCAGCTTCACCACCTCAGCTTTGGCAGGCGCCTCGGCGGCCAGCCGCGTAAGGGCCTCGTCTAACGCCAGCAAGTCGACCGACGGTGCAGCGGCCGTCGGGCAACTGGCCAGGTCCAAGTCGATGCGGCTCATCCCGCCGCCGTGCCTGGTGCGCCCCTTGCGACGGGCATTTTCCACGAGGATACGCCGCATCGCCTCCGCCGCCGCGGCGAAGAAATGTCCACGTCCGTCCCAGTGGTGCTTGCCCGACGCTGCCGTCGCGTCGCTCGGCACGAGCCGCAGGTAAGCTTCGTGCACCAACCCGGTCGCGTCGAGCGTTTGCCCAGGCTTCTCATTGGCTAACTTCTGAGCCGCCAATCGTCGCAGCTGCGCGTAGACCAGCGGCAACAACTCCTCGGCGGCCGATGGGTCGCCGGCGTCAATCGCACTGAGAATCCTTGTGACGTCGCTCATGATACTGCACGAGTATAAAGGCTGACGCGGCAAGCGAGCGCCATTATAGGGTCCCCGCATGCTCGTAGGTGGGCTGGAAAATAGCCGTTATGGCTACATTGGGCCGCCCTGGGCGATGATTTCTGCGCTCAGCGGGCGCAACAGAAAAGCCCCGCAACGCCAGGCGGGGCTACTCGTTGGGCCGCGTGATTTCCAAGGCGAGCGGAGGGTAGACCACCCCGGCGCGCCGCGCCCGGCGCCCGATTCGAACCCCCAATCCCGACGCGTCGGGGCACCTGATTTCGAGTCCTACCTGGGCCTGTGTCGCGGGTCGTCCGCCATCGTCCAACTAGCGCACGTGTTTCACGTTGCGACGTCTCCGAAAATCCGCGACTGTCCACAGTGTTCGCCTATGTTCGGCGTATTGGCTACAGATCGGCTACAAATCCGCGGGAGGACGACTGCTTCTTAGGCGATCGATCACGGTGTATCCGACACGAACAACTTTAGAGGAAACCTTACCCAGTTTGGGCGTGATTCGCGATGCCGGGTGTAGATCGCCTGGAATCCCTCGCCGACGTTGACCACCGCATCGTTCTCGATCGCGTAATTGAAGCCGGTGATCGCGTACCGTTGATCCCCAGACGACATGCCCGGCAACACCTCCTCGAAGAATACCAGAGAGGGGGTGAGCCAGATCAAGCGCGCCGGTCCGTCGAAATAGCTGACCAAAGGAAACTTGAGACGAATGTCCGAAGGCTTGTGTGGAGTGAGATGGTACACATAGCCCAGGATCACACTGCCGGGCGCGCCGGTTAGACGAGCAAGGTAGTTCCAGCCGAAACCGTCTCCGATCCAGGCGTACTGCAGGCCGGTGAGTGATGGCAATCGTTGTCTCGCGCTATCCGAGCTGCCAACAGTGTCCTGAGCGGTTGGGCGAACAACGGCATGCCAGTGATGATCGACCGGCATCTGGTCCCACTTACCGTACCAACGGCCGGAAAATTCAGCGAACGATTTGTCAGGGTCGAGCGTTTGTAACCCGCGCAGTTGTGTCACGAACGCATCCCTGGTGACTGCAAAACGCTCGAGTGTCGGTCGTCGCGCCAGCGGGGCGCGATACTCCGTTCGAAAACGCTCGAGCGCCGCGCCAAGGATGCTGGCTTTCGTGCGCCCAGCGCCGTCCGTCTTCAAGAGGGACTCACGAAACTGTTCCGCGAGGCGCAGCCCTTCAAACTTGAGGTCTTGCGAGTCCTGCCAGGCGATGCGATTCTCGTCGAATGGCTTAGCCAAAGACTCGCCGCTTGCATGAGCAGGTCCTTGGGCCCCGGCCGCAGAACAAATCAACGCGGCAGCGATCGCCACCATGCAAACGCGGATCACGGGCTTTTGTTGGGACAATATTTTCGTCAATGGACTTCGCTACTTCGAGGCCTGCGACAGAGTCTCTTTGATGGCTTGCTCCAACTCGCTCGGGCGAAAGCCCTGCGGACCCATCCCGCCCTTGAAGGCGATCTTGCCGTCACGGCCGACCAAATACAGTCGATCCGGCCAGGCGGCGTACGCTTGATTGACCTTGTCGTCGAGGCCGTCGATGACCGTCGGCAAGGAAAGTTTGAGCGTGGAACACATTTGCTTGGCGACCTGTTGCCGATCGTCGATCGACTTGGGTTGCACGAAGAGGATCTCCTCGCGCACATTCTGAGGCACCTGCCAGCCGTCAGTGGGATGGGCCTCGCGAATGTAGACGACGAGGAATTTCACCTCACCGCGATACTTCGCGTACATCGCCTCGAGGGCACCAACCTGGTGCCGAAATGGCGGTCACGTATACGATCCGAAAATCAGCGCCACGGGCCGTTTTCCGCGAAAGCCGCTCATCGCGACTTTTTGCTTTCTATCGAGCGTTTGCAGTGTGAAATCCGGCGCCACGTCGCCAGCTTTCAGTGCGCCTTCGCGACGTGGACTTTCACGTCCGGGCCGACGCGACTCGCCGTCTTTCTGTTCCGCGAGAGCGGCCGAAAATATCGGGTAGAAACACAATCCAGCGGCAAGTCCTCGCATCGCAATTCGCATGGGAAACCTCCTCGTAGGGGCGGGGTCTACATTGCATCCGCAGTAGACCACGGCATGCTATTTGGCATCAAGTTTCTTCAGCTCCTCGATGATTTGGTCAACTCCGGGTCGATCGGAGAACGATTGCCCTCGCCGGGCATAGCGAATCACTCCGTCGAGATCGATCACGAATGTCGCGGGCCGGTTGCTCAGTTCCGTATGGATCCGCATCTGAAACGGCACGCCATACGTAGCGCTGACAACACAGGCTGGATCGAGCAGCAGCGGGTAATGAAGATCCTCGGTCGCGACTCCCACTTCCTTGAGAAAGTGCTGCGCCGAAAAGACTTCATGCGGATCGATCGCGATCAATTGTGCGCCAAGTTGTTTCAGGTCAGCTAAACGGCCGCGCAACTGCGCGAGCTGACCGTGGCAGACCGGTCACGTATCCCCATAAACAAAGACAAGAACGACGGCGCTCTTTCCTCGAAAGTCGCTGAGGCGAACCTTTTCACCCGACACCGAGCTCAGTTCAAATGCGGGCGCGGGATGGCCGACTTGGGCGGTGTCCATCTGGCTCGCATCCCAAGAGGACAACTGGTCGATTCCCTCCTTGGCAATCGGGCTGTTCTCTCGCTCACTGGCATAAGTCACGTGTCGCTTCGCGTCGCGGTTTTTCTGCTGGTCTGCGAGAGCCTTCCAGTCGAGGTTCATTCCGTCGGTTCCCAGCATTCCCAGCGAGTCGATTGCATACAACCGAACGACTGGTTCAGCGTCTTCCCTCGCGGTGCGCAATAACTCCTCACGGGCAGTCCGCGCTGGTAAATATCCCAGAACTTGGGCCGCCAGGGCACGCTGCGAAGCGTCCCCGTCGCGCAACAACTTCCGCATCGGTTCAACGGCACCGTCACCGAATCGGACCGCGCTCTGGAACGCGATCATTCGTGCTTTCCAGCCATCGTCGTCCAGCGGCCGCATGAATCTGGTCCGCACGCCGGTTTTGGGCACCCAGTCGTCTTCGCTCCATTTCTCCGAAAAGGAGCGGAGCGCCGCATCGAGTGACGCCGGTTCTGCGGCACCGCCGTGCGTGGCGAGCCAGGCAAGCCCAAGTATGGCCGTGATGCCGGCCGATAGAGCGCATCTCATGGAGATTCCCACTTGATCGAGTGATTTCGTCCCGCGGCGCGTGCGGGCCACATACGAGAGTGACTCTTCGCGTCGCTTGAGTCTGTGTGGTGGCTCACAGTCATTCGCGCCGCAAAACGAACGCCCCACCGTCGCCTATCAGGCTAGCGTCGCGCGGCCGCCCAGGCAAGCCGGATGGTCGTCGACCGCAGTATCGAGAACTTGCAGCGATTCATCGATTTTGACTCCTCGGCCGGCTACAATGGCAAAGCGACGGTTTCCTTCTCCGCCTGAGAATCTCCCCATTGAAGCCAATTATGCTAACGGATCAGCCATGAGCTGCCGCCTTCAAATGTCCATTATCAGTGCGCTGGTGCTGTGTTCTGTAAGCGCCACCTTTGGCAACGATTATCCGCCTCAAGTTGGCACTCCGCATCCGGACTTTACGCTGCCGAGCATCGAAGACGGTGCGGCAATTTCGCTCGCGCAGTTCCGAGGGCGCAAGCTACTGTTGATCCAGTTTGCCTCCTGGTGAGCGGGCTGTCGCAAGCACGTGCCGGTCTGGCACAAGGCAACTCGGCGCTGGGTGAAGGAAGGCAAGCTGACTCTGGTGGGTATCACCCAGGAACAGCATCCGGACCGTTGCCGGTTATTCGCACAGTGGCAACAGTTCGATTGGCCAATTCTCCACGACCCGATCGATGCGACTGGACCGAGGGCCGTGCCGATAGTGATGGCCATCGACGAGCACGGCATCGTCCGCAGCGTCGGCCCCCGCGTGGAGACATTCGAAGATGATTTCCTGAATAAAAAGTTCTCCGCTCCGCGGAGTGCGCCAGGGGCTCCCGCGACGACGGAACGTCCCGATTTGTCGAGGCTGCACGAGCGTGCCAGGAAGCTGAATACCGCCGCCGCGTGGCGACAGCATGGCGATGCTTTGGTCCTTTGGGGAGGAACCGATCGGAACGAACTTGCCATCGAGGCATACAGCCACAGCTTGCAGATGGCGCAGCGTGACGGCGACTCGCACTTCCGACTCGGTGTGTGCTATCGGCGACGCTACGAGTCGCGATACCGCGAGGGGGGTGATTTCCAGCGCGCGATCGACGAGTGGAACCGGGCGCTCGAAATCGACCCGAACCACTACATCTGGCGGCGGCGGATTCAACAATATGGCCCGCGGTTGATCAAGCCGTATCCGTTTTACGACTGGGTGGAGCAGGCCGCGTGCGAGATTCGTGCGCGGGGTGAAACGCCCGTCGAGTTGGCAGTCTATCCCAGCGGCGCGGAAATCGCGCAGCCCGAACGCCAGTTCCAGAAAGCCGGACCCGACGAAACCGCGCCCGACCCATCCGGCCGTATCCATCGTGACAAGAGTCGGCTGATTGAGGCCGAAGTGGTACTCGTGCCACCGCGGATCAAGCCGGGCGAGTCGGTGCGCGTGCACGTCTCGTTACGGCCCAGCAAGGCACTAGACGCCCATTGGAACAACGAAAACGAACTCGTCAAATTGTGGATCGAGGCGCCGAAAAACTGGGACGCGGATCACCGATTGATGACGGCTCCACCTGGCAATCAGCCAGAGACCAGCGAACCACGATCGATCGAGTTTGAGCTCAAATCGCCGGAGGATGCGCAGGGGACCGTTCGCCTGTCCGCCTACGCGCTGTACTACGTGTGCGAAGGCCTCAACGGGACGTGCTTGTACTTGCGGCAGGACATTCCGATTGTTGTACCTTTCGAACGATAGGTGGCAGGCAAACTTCCGATCGCACGTTCACGCTAAAGCGCCGAGCACGGAGAATAGACCGGCCAAGCGGTGCAAAAGCGGGAGTGGATGGGAATCGAACCCACCTGGGATCTGCTTAACGGATCCCACAACGGGTTTGAAGCCCGCGGCGGCCACCAGGCATGCTGACACTCCCGAAGAATTCCAAGAATTGATCCAGTCTACTGAACTCAAGGTCGTTCAAGTACTACTCGACGGTTGATAACCTCGATCCTCCAGCGCCGCGGCGAGGGCCTCAACGAGACCTTCGTCCTGTCGCGGCAGCACGGCCCGCATATCAACCAACAAACGGCCAGCCTGCAGCCGCCCAATGACTGCCGGAGTTCCGGTCCGCAAGCGCCGTGCCAGTTCTTGATCGGGGATTCGCTCGCTCAAAAGTGCGATCGCCACGCTTGGTAGTCCCTGGGTGGGCAGTGAGCCACCGCCAATGTACGCTGTGCTGGCAATTTTTTCGGCGCTGCAAGGGGCAACCCGCGATCTCAGCGTGTCGATGACGTGACTGGCGCGCTGCCGAAGGTCGTCCAATGGCGCTGTGATCATCCTTCACAGCGGCAGCTCGCGAGCCGCGAGCTGCGGATCGTTCAAGTCCATGAGTGTCGCGGAAAGTGCGGCCAGAGTCAGCTTGTCGACGCGTAGCGCTCGCATCAGCGGACTGCGTTCGATTTGTTCGATGTATTTCCGGCTGCCAACCACGATTCCCGCTTGCGGACCGCCGAGCAACTTATCGCCGCTAAACAGAACGACGTCCGCCCCGGCTTCGATCGAATCTCGCGCCACGGGCTCGTCGCCCAGTCCCAGCGTCGTTAGATCGAAAAGCGCGCCTGAGCCGATATCGTGAACGACCAACAGATTGTGCTTGCGGCCCAGTGCGGCCAGCTCGTCAATGGCAGCCGACTGCGTGAATCCGCTAATTCGATAGTTGGACGGGTGGACTTTCAGAAGTGCGCCGGTCGCGTCGGTGATCGCGTTGGCATAGTCCGATATTCGAGTTTTGTTTGTCGTGCCAACCTTGCGCAGTCGAGCGCCGCTGGCGGCCATGACTTCAGGCAGCCGGAAACTGCCGCCAATTTCGATCAGCTCGCCGCGCGAAACGATGACTTCCTTTCCGGCGGACAAGGTGGCCAAGGTGATCAGCAGCGCCGCGGCGTTGTTGTTCACTACAGTCGCGCCTTCCGCACCCGTCAGTGCGCAGAGTTGCTCGCGTACCGCGTCGACTCGGCGTCCCCGCTCGCCGCTGACCAGGTTCAGTTCGAGCGCCGTAAAAGCCGCCGCAGCTTCGGCAATGGCAGCCAGCGCGCGGCTCGACAGAGGTGCGCGTCCGAGTCCGGTATGAAGCAGAATGCCCGTGCCGTTAATCACTTCGGCAAGCGCCTGTTGCTGCCGGCGCTGCAACTGGGTGTTGACTCGGTCGACGAGGTGAGCCAGCGATGGACTGATTGCTCCGTTCGCGGCGGCGATCTCCTGGCGGCATTGGTCAAGTACCTGGCGGACGACGGTGACGACCGTTGACCGCGGCAAACGATTCGACCAACTCGCGAGAGAGGGAGACTCCAGCAGTTCGTTGACGGCGGGGAGTTCCCGATAGGGATTCGCGTCCGTCGACTCTGGCAGATCTGATTTCTTCACAGCGATGGTCTCGTCGCGACAGTGCCAAGCTGGTGTGATCGAAGAGGCCAATTATAGCAGAGTAGGTTGGTCGACGCGGGAACTACCGCAGCACGCGCAAGTCGCCTTCGCGTCGGGTAAATCCGATTCGATCGAGGTGTTCGCAAATCGGCACTGCAAATTTTCGCGTGGTGCCGAGCAAGTCGCGAATTCGGCTCACCGTCAAGCCCGTTCCTTGCTGCAACGATTCCCGCAATCGAGCTCGCATTTCCGCCTCCGCTTCCGAGTGGAGGAAGAGCTGATCGCCCAGATGAACGAGTTCACCTTGCGCTGTGCATAGCTTCAGCATTTGGAAAACGTCCTCCTCCGTGGAGGCGGTGATTTGAGCGATTTCTGCAGGAGTAGGAGGCGTGAATTCGCCCTCGCGCAGCGTGGCCAGAATCTGGTCACGGAGTCCCAGCTGAAGAACGGACAGAGTAGGAGAGAAACGAGCCAGAGCTATGCCGTTGTGGTCGCCGCGCAACACGTCGCGTTCGATCAAACGATCGATCACCGCCTGGACCAAATATCGATCCTTCGACGGTCCACACAGCTCGATGATCCGCTCTGGGGGTATCGTGAGTTGCAAGGCAGCTCTGGCGTGCAATTGCCCGAGCAATTTCAGAATCCGCTCTTCGTATTCAACGAGCACGTCTCGATGGAACCGCACCCTCTGTCGAGGCTTCGTCGGCAGGGCCACGACGATTCCAGCCTGTGCAAGCTGTTCGATGACTTCGCCGCAGGACTCGACGCGCAGATTCGCATCGCGGCATAGATCGATTTCAGTCCACGCCTTGCTCCCGTAAAAGTAGATTGCTGCTGCAGCTCGGTCGGCGTCGGGCGCGGACCTCAAGTCATTGAGCCGTTCAACGCGTCGGAACTGGCGCCTGGTGATGCGCGGTGCAAGCGCCTGCAGGATGCGGCCGCCGCCGATCGTGACGAGTGGGGATTCGGCCCGCATTACAAACGGCTGGCCAGCAGAAGCGACTGCCGGCGCGGCGCAGTGCAGTTGCGCAAGACCGCGTCCGCCCGGCTCGATGGCCGAGTGTTCCAACAGCGCGACCGTGACGATCACTTCCTGCGTGCCCAGATAAAGCCGCTGCCGGGAACGGTGTCTAATGGAACGTGGGCAATTGGCAAGCACCTGCAAGTCAGTGGTCAGCAGCTTCGAGGGTGACAAATAGCCGGGCGTCGCGAGTTCGTGGCCGCGGACAATTTCGCCGTGGTGCACGCCGATCAGGTTGATGGCGGCCCTCTGGCCGCGCGAAATGACATCGGTGTCGCGGCCGTGATTCTGCAGGCCTCTCACGACAAGTGTCTTGCCGTCGGGCAACCATTCGACTTCGTCGCGCACTTTCAATTGACCGGACCACACTGTTCCGGTCACAACCGTCCCTCGTCCCGGTACGGAGAAGGCGCGATCAATCGGTAGACGGAACAGCCCCGAATCGGACAGGCTTTCGACCCGCTCGCAAACCGAAAAAATCGCGTCACGCAAGCTCGATAGACCCTGATGCGGACCGTCGTTGGGGATCGCCGTACGTACAATAGGCGCGTTTTCCAGGAAGGTGCCGGTCGCAACTCGGCGGATTTCGTCCTCGACCAAATCAGGCCACGATGTTTCGACGCGATCGCACTTTGTGAGTGCCACCAATCCATGTCGAATTCCCAGCAACCGCAGGATATCCAAATGCTCTCGCGTCTGCGGCATCACGGAATCGTCGGCGGCAACAACCACGAGCGCAATGTCAATGCCGGCGGCGCCGGCCAGCATGTTTCTGACGAACCGCTCGTGACCGGGGACGTCGACAATTCCCAGCCGAAACTTCCCCAAATCAAGGTTGGCAAAGCCCAGATCAATGGTGATGCCACGTCGTCTTTCCTCGGGCAGGTGACTGGTGTTGACGCCGGTGAGCGCACGCAAGAGTGCGGTCTTGCCGTGGTCAATATGGCCGGCTGTCCCCAAAATGAGCGTGCGTGGATTCACAGACCAGCTCCCACGTTGCGTCGATACTTTCCATTGTAGCCGCAGTTCGTTCGTTGGCACGCGACAAAATCGCCACGTAAAATGAGCCCTCTTTGCTTTGGATCACCAAAACATGCATTCAACTTTGCCACGATACGACATCGTCCTCGTTGGGGCCGGCCATACCAACGCGCATGTGCTACGAATGTGGCGCATGTCGCCTCTAGCTGACTGCCGGCTCACGTGCATTACAAACTATCCCTTGGCGACGTACTCGGGCATGCTGCCCGGAACGTTGGCCGGATTGTACCAACCCGAGCGTATGCAAATTGACCTCGTGCGGCTTTGCGCGGCATCCGGCGCGCGATTGCTGGTCGGCGAGGTGACGGGATTGGATTTGGCGCGCAAGCAAGTTCTCATGAGCGACCGACCGCCGGTGCCCTTTGATGTTCTTTCCATCGGAATTGGATCGGCTCCAAAGCTACCCCCCTCGCTAAAGGCGCACGCACGGGTGGTGACGATCAAGCCGATGCAGACTTTTCTGGGGAGGCTTGAACAGGGGTTGGCGCGATTGCAAGCCAACTCCCCGAATCGCCCGTGGCGAATCGCGATCGTTGGTGCCGGGGCTGGGGGTGTTGAAATTGCCTTTTGCCTGCCGGCCTATCTTCGGGAGCACTATCCGGGCTGCCACCATGAATTGACGGTGGTCGATTCCGGCGACGAGATTCTGCCAGGTGCCAATCGAGGAATGATTAGGCTGGCCCGCGGGGAGTTGGCCAGGCGCGGTGTTGAACTCGTGCTGGGCCAGGTGGCACAGAATAACGACGATGGTCACTTGATCCTTGAGGGCCGCAAGTTGCCGATGGATCTCGTGATCTGGGCGACCAGTGCTGTTGCTCCGCCGCTACTTTCGCAATTAGGGCTACCGACGGACGACAAAGGCTTCGTGCAAACCCGGGCGACCTTGCAAACCGTGGCAGGCGCTCCGGTATTCGTCGTCGGCGACTCAGGAACCAGCATAGACCACCCCACGCCAAAGGCAGGAGTGTTTGCCGTACGGCAGGGTCCAGTGCTCTGGGAGAACCTGCAACGTCAATTGCGCGGCGAGGACTTGCTCCCCTACGTGCCACAGAGAGGCTTTTTGAAGTTGCTTGCCACCGGAGATGGCCGGGCCATTCTCGGCTACAAGGGGCTGAGCTTTCACGCCGCCTGGTGCTGGACGCTGAAGAGCTACATCGACAATCGATTCATCAGCAAGTATCAAGACTATTTGCCGCCGTCCATGATGCCCATGGACAACGGCTCCGCGACGGCCATGCAGTGCGCCGGCTGTGGCGGTAAACTGGCAAGTGGAGTCCTGAGTCGCGCGCTTTCACGACTTAACATCTTGCCCGACGCGCGCGTGTCGATTGGGCTCGATCGTCCCGATGACGCGGCGATCGTGCAGGTTGGTAGTAATGGTCGGGTGGCCGCCAGCGTCGATTTTTTCGCTCCGTTCGTCGACGACCCCTATTTTGTTGGCCGTGTCGCCGCGCTGAACGCGGCCAACGATCTGTTCGCGATTGGCTCGCGGCCAGCAGCCGCTCTGGCACTCGCCGCGGTCGAGCCTGGCCCCCAAAATCAGCAAGAACAATACCTGTATGAGTTGCTCGCCGGCTCCGTCGCCGAGTTCGATAAAATGGGAGTGTCGCTAGTTGGCGGTCACACGATTGAAAGCTCGCGGCCGCTGATCGGATTTTCGCTCTTCTCCGCCGCCGGCGATCCGCCACGCGTCAAGGGTGGTCTGCGATCGGGAGAATACCTGGTGCTGACAAAACCTCTGGGCAGCGGGATTCTGTTGGCCGCGCACATGCGAGCCAAGTGCCGGTCCGAATGGTTTGAATCGCTGCGGCGCGTCCTGCTGACAAGCAATCAATACGCCGCTCAATGCGCGCAAGAAATGGACATCCAGGGAATTACCGACGTGACAGGTTTTGGCCTTGCCGGCCACTTGTTCGAGATGCTCCGAGCCAGTGGAGTTTCGGCGGAAGTCTGGCTGGACCGAATTCCCTTGCTCCCTGGTGTGAGCGAGCTGCTGGCCGACGGAATCGAGAGCTCGCTCGCACCGGCCAACCGCGCTGTCGAGTGTGACATAGATTTCCTCGACGAATTTCGTTCGCTGGCTTCGTATGCCGCCCAGTTCGATCCGCAAACATGTGGTGGATTGCTGCTGGGAGTTCCTGCCGAGCGACTGGATGGCTGCCTACAGCGCCTCGGCGAAGGCGGTGCCGAGGGCTACGTGATCGGCCGCGTAAACGGCATATCCGCCGTACCCAAGTTGCGAATCGTGCGCCGCGCACAGGGGCCCGGCACGGCCCTATAGCACTGGAGCAGGAGGAAAATCGATCTGCGTGTCGTGCACGTGGTTGAAGAAATTTGAAAATGTGGCCAGGGCAATGTACCCAATGGCTTCGACAATCTGGCCGTCGCTGTAGCCGGAGTCTCGGACCGCCGCCAGCTCGCCGTCCGTAACGTACCCTTTGGTGTCGATCACCTTGCGAACGAATGCCAACAGCGCCTGCTGCCGGGTATCGGTCGACTGAAATAGTCGGGCCGCAAGAACTGACTGGTCGGTCATGCCTGCTCGCTTGCCAAGGATCGAGTGCGCAGAGACGCAGTAATGACAACCGTTGGATTCGCTGACGGCCAGGTAGACGGCCTCGCGGTCCTGTGGAGGCAACTCTCCGTCACTGAGCGCGGCCGACATCGCCAGGTAGGCCCGCAGTCCTGCGGGGCTATTGGCCATGCCTTGAAAAATGTTTACCACTTTGCCCATCCGCTTCGTCACTTCGCCGTAGATTTCCTTAACGGATCCAGTGGCTTCTTCGGGTTTTACGACATGCAACCGAGGCATTTGTGGACCTCCACATCTAGATGACAATCGAAGAATGCGCCGCCACACGGGCGACCCCGTAAAATTGCCGGTCAGGCAAGGATTGCAGAATCCCGGCCCGGAAGGGTGCGAGCAAGAGTGCGCCGCTCGGCTGTAATTTCCTCAAAACAATGACCCGTTCATCGTGACCTTGACGACGCGTGCGGTCCGGCGATCCAGCCCAGAAGCGCGCCATAGGTGACGTGACCCATCAGCGACCCCATGACGGCCATTACGCCTCCGGCGTTGGCACTGAAGAATCCGGCCCCCATCATGGGCATCATGATGGCCTGCGCAAGGAGCCAAAGGAACACACCCAACGAGATTCCCTTTAGCGTCGGACCTCCCGGCAGGGAGTCATAAAAGAACAGGGCATAGGTCAGCGGGAAGATCAGAGTCCCGACGACAAAGTGCATCGCCATGCCCGCCCACCAACTCCCGCCGAGTACGGAACCAAGCATGCTGGCGATATCCATTTTCGTGCCCATCATCAGGGGCGCGACGAAGTACATCATCGCCGTGATGGCCAGTGTCCCTGTGAAGCCGCCCAGGATGGATTGGGAAATGGCCGGGCCTGCGCTGCTCAACTGGCCCTGTCCGACGGAGCCCGATGTCACTACTCGTTCTGTTGCCTGTTCGTTGATCGATGCCATGACTGCTGTCCTCTCTGTACGTTATAGGGTTTTCAAGAATTAGCTACGTCTCGATGCATGTTCGGCGTAGACTCAACGTAGGTACGGCTGAACCGCGTCGATAATTGCCTGCTTCGGGCGCCACCCTGGCAACTGGGCTTTGAGTTCACCGCCGTCAATAATCATGACGTTCGGAATGGACGATACCCCGTATTTCGACGCTGATAGCGGCGCTTCCCCGACATCGACTTTGATTACTTTCAGGCGGCCGGTGTACTGGTCCGCAATTTCGTCCAAGATCGGACTAAGCGCTCTGCAGGGACCACACCAGGGCGCCCAGAAGTCCACCAAGACCGGCAAGGTCGAGTGCAAAGCTTCGGAATCGAAGTCGGTATCGTTGCACACAATCACGCTCATTTCGTACCTCCCGTAGGCTGAATGTTCATCGGTGTGCCGACACTGTGTCGTGATTCGCGGCCTTGGTCCGGCGTCGGGTCCTTGACGAGGCCGTAGATTTCGCGGCCTTCGTGGCCGTTCGGCAGATATTCCGTGATGGGTCTGCCGTCCGGGGTCACGAATAGCAAGCAATGGCAGTACTTGTATTGCTTCATTTCGTCGCAGGCGCAGACCCAGCGACGAGAGTCGGCGACTTCGGTTTGCTTGTCCGCATAGAAATTGCAGGGGCACAAGGGACGCCCGACTTCGGCAACGTTCTGCGCCAGCCCGAGGACGACCGATTCCGTCACGGCCGCGTCTGGATGAGCCGACGTACCGGTCTTGCGCCGATACTTCTCGACGTAAGCACTGATTTGATGAATCACGCGCTGTGGCGGACATGGAGCGGATTTCATGAGGGATCTGCCTTTTGCTGCCTGGAAGTATCGACCACACTGAGAAGACGCTTGGAACGGCGAATCCTTACGCGCGGGTGGGCGATTGAACCATTCACGATGCGGAAGGCCATTCGGCGCGATGCGCAGCGGTTTCCCGGACTCGTGATGGGAGTGGCGGTTTCAACGCCGGTTGCGTCGTTGTGCCCGGTGAAAGAGCATCCAACGGAAGTGCGAGCGTGCGCGAACCGAGAAGCCAACCAGACTCGCGGACCCACTTATGACAAAGCGCGCCAAGTAACAGCCCGTACGCCAAGTGCGCCAACAACACGGTTATGGGCATGCTCGGCATCTCCAGCCCCATGGAACCGATGCCGAGCGACGTGACCGCCGGACTGAGCAGGAAGCCGATTCCGATGAGTTGGCCGTAGACCAGTGCCCCCATGATCGATCCTCGGCCGAACAGGACAGCAAAGATGATTCCGAACGCCGCGCCGTTCCAGAAGTGGTAGGTCCAGCCGACGACGTCCGACAGCAGGGACGGCCCGAGCATAAAGCGGTCCGTCAACAGAACGCCGAGAAGGCGCGGCAGATCGCCCGGCATCCCTTCAAACACATGGAAGCTAGTGGCCCGCACTGCCTCCAGTCCGAACGTGGCAACAAACCCCGCTACGGCGCCTACCAGAATCCGGTTGTAAAGTCGTCGGTGTCCCCGCCAGGCCGTGACGCCAGCCACGATGCCCAGGAGCAGCACGGATGGAATCAACAGCCACAGGCCGAGCGTGGGCATGGGTGCGAGCCCGGCCTGCGCTGCTGGAAAGATGTTGGGAGAAACCCCCGCCAACAGCAACGCGAATACGGACAGGATCAATTCCTCAGTGGAAATGCGTCGCATCACAAAGACCTCCCGGTGCGGCGGCCCGCGAGGGACCACCGCACCCCAATAGGAATTAACTACTAGCGCAACATCGCCGTCATGTTCTGGAGCTTTCCGTCCAGCATCTTGGCGATTTGGGTTACGTGCGGGTTGCCGAAGCCGCCCAGCTCGTGCGACGGGGGTATGTAGCGCACGTAGGTCTGGCCCCGCGCGTCCTGGTAAACGTTGATGCGGATCGGCACAACCAGGCCAGCCCCGGGCTCCTGCGAGAACAACTGTTTGCCGACGTTCGGGTTTCCGACAAAAAGCGTTTCGGACTTGACCCTCAGACCGGTCATTTCCAACACCTTTCCCTGGTGCAGCTCTCCCATAACCATCATCCCGTTGTCGGCCACCATCTTTTTGAGTCCAGCGACGGTCTGATCGACAGAACCCCTGGCTTTCACCACGACGCCCGGTCCCGTCGATCGCGGTCGATCGCCGCTACTCGCGTCTTGCGCAACGGTCGTCGCAGTGAGTGCACCCAGGATGGCCCCGGCGACCAACGCTCTACCCAATAAACGTGAGAACATTTTCGTATCCCCTTTTTCTTGGAGTCTCCCCAGCGATGGCGTTGATCGCGCCTCGCTACGCCGCGGGCACAGCAAAGGATTGACCTATGCTGCCATCGCTCTTTATCAAAGGAGACGAACGACGGGTGTGAATCCTTACGCGAGAATCCGAAGAATCATTCGGCCCGAGCGTGATTGCCAGGGTGATGCGATCGGAGGACACGTTCAATACGGTAAGTCGAGCGAAGTCCGCCAGCGAGAGAGTCTTTCCTTTCCCGCATTTGACGACCAGCGTGCGGCAACCACCGATCGGGAACCAGAAATAGCAAGATCCATTGCGGCAAGCCGCAGCAATCTGCTCCGACCGTGCGGCCCCATCGTGTAGAAAATTCGCATCGCACACGCTGAAAGTCGCACCATGATCGCTGAATTCCAACACCGAAAGACGCACCCCATTCGCGATGCAAATATGATCTCCACGATTTGGACATAGAATTGCCATGACTTTTCCCTCCCTCTGTTCCGGTGTGCAGCTTCGCTGCCATGCGAATTCTTTGACGTGAGGTTCCATCCTTGTTTCCTTCATTTGATCCGGGCGGAGCGTCTTAATCTGTGAGCGGTGATACAATGGTCCTCAGTTGACACGGTCAAGCGCAAGCAACCGCTGCGATCAATAAATGGAGATGCACTTCCCGATGCAAAGGTTGCTACGTCGCTGCAGCCGAGCAAAGAGGGCCCGTTAGAAGAGCGTGCTATCACACGCGAAGCGGCGCTACGACCGCGGAGGTGTCAAGAGTTGCTTCATGCGCTTGCGGGATTCTTCGGAGAGGTTGCCGTTCGCCTCGTGCGCGTCCCTCTCGATCTCGCTGGCGTGCAGTCTCGTTTCGCTGTGAATGTGCAGGAGATCCTTGCGAAATCCCCAGCAAAGGCGGCACATCGACAGATGCATCCAAAGCCCCATGCGAGTCCAAAAGGGGAGCTTTCGATCGAGCGATTCCGAAAGGAGTTTCGAGACGTCTTTGCAGTTGAGCATGTTTAGCTCGTTTCTTGTTGCCAGCGGCTTTTCATGCAATGTGCCAGCCGCAGGCGGGCCCGATGGAGAAGCACCCAAAGATTCGACGCTGAGATCTCCAGATCCTTACAGATTTCGTCGGTGTTTCTGTCGTCCATCTCGCGCAGCACAAATACGTCCGCCTGCCGCGACGGCAGCGTCTGCAGGCAACCGCGGAGAATTCGCCAGAAGTCCTGCCGTTCGAGGGCGTCCAGCGGCGGGTCGCCAGGCCCCCGAGCTTCGCGTTTCCAATTGCCCTTTTGGTCGAACAAGACTTCGGAAATGTCGGCTGCATCGTCGTCGGCCAAATTTGCGGCTCGGCTCCGCTGGCGAATGTAGTCAATGATTTTGCGTTTAACGATTCCTAACAGCCAGGCTCGTTCCGACCCGGTTCCCGCATATTGTTTTGCATGGCTGAGGGCCGACAGGAATGAATCCTGGACAACCTCTTCCGCAGCATCGCCATCACGCAAGCGCGACATTGCATACCGGTAAAGGTAGTCCCCGTGCTGATCGACCCAGCCCGCGGGCTCGAGCGCCGTTTGATCCGATTCAGTCAATTCGTCCATGGCGTCCAGCGGTGCGATTTTCAGAACCCGAATCTGTGCGGCTTCAGTATTGTTGGCGCCTCCTCCGGTGAGTGTCAATGATCGGTCAACGACGACGTCGGGCACCGGTCGCGAGCTCCGGTTGCGTGGCGCGGCGATCTGTACCCGGCCGGCCGTCGGCAATAATCGCCCCGGAACTTCCAATGCGTGCTATATGTGCTCGACTCTGAATCGCGACCTGATAGTCTTCGCCGTCCCACCGGTTGTCGTCAGTCCAGAAGAACGTAAATCGAATAGGCGCGCACTGGCCTGCCGCGATGGGAATGTCCAGGTACTCGATTTTCAGGGCCGTGGCCGTAGACACCGCGTCCTCAACGGTTTTCCATTCGTCTTGAGACCACCGCAAGCGAAATGGACTGGGCGCTTGGATGCGCAGCGTAGCGCCAGGCTCCACCGTTCGAACACGACGGTTTGGTTTCCACACTTCTAATTTGCCGCAATTGAGTCGATTCGCGTAACGCTCCGCGACCAAGGGAATCAAGTCGAATATCTTGCCGTCGGCAGCAGAGCGGAGGAGCTTGATATACTCGGCATGGGCCCACATCAGCGGCGTAGCCGAGCCGGTCGGTCCACCGAATTGCATGTGCAGCTCAGGACGATCCGGTGCGTCCCAGATCTGTTCCGGCAAGAGTCCGTTGGAATTGGCGAAGCCTTCCAGCGCGCGAAGGTAAAGAGCGACGTCACGACCTGCCGCGAGCTCGTAGTGTCCTCGTTCGCCCGTCAGCAGCGGCCAGGCGCGCCCTCTTCCCCAGCCCTGATAAGGGCCACCGTCGGCCCGCTGGCCGTAGCCATCATGGTTGTATCGCCGCCAGCACGGGCCGACCGGCGTTTCCACTTTGAGCATCGCATCGACCACTCGCAGCGAATCTTCGATCAGCGGATCGCCTGGTCGCCGGATGCCGTACCGCACCAATTCCAGAAACCCTGCATCCACGACCTCCTTCGCGGGAAATTCGTATTGTTGTCCTGGAGCGCGATTGCGGACTTGCAGTATCCCCTGGTTAGGATCCTCGTTCGGATCGGGATTTTGGATGTCGACCGGATGGATTCGGATGAAGTGCCGAGGAATCTCGGGCACGAGCGTTCCCTGCGTGGTCACGGTCCACGGCTCGACGTGGCATTCAAGAAAATCGGCATACTGCTGGAGAAACGACGCCGTAACTTCGTCTCCTCGCCCGTGCGCGAAGCAGGCCGCGCAGGTCAATGCGGCGATGTTCGAAGCCAAGGTTGACGGCGAATACCCGCTGTTTTCTTCCCAACGCTCCTGCGGAGTTGCGGGGCCTTGGCGGACGAGATAGCTGGCCGCCCGCAAAACCATCGGATAGGGATCGAAATCACGAAGTGCGCCGGCCTCGTGCAAGCGCCATGCCAGCATGATCGGAAATGCCACTTCATCAAGCTGGATCCCCGTCCAATTCGGCTTGCCGTCGATCCAGAAGTTCTGGTGAAATCCGCCACTGGGCTGTTGCGAACTGGCCAGGTAGATCAAGGCCCGCAGCGGCGTGTCGGTGTTGCCCGAAGCCAACAGGCCCGTGGCGCTATTGACCATGTCGCGCGTCCAGACGAGGTGATAACCGCCGATATCGTCGTCGCCACGGACCTCGCCCCAGGGGATGCTCAAGGAGGCAATCATGGCCCCCGGAAACGTTTTGTCCTCGTGGGCCAGCAGCAAACTATGGCTCCTGTGATACAGCCGTCCCCCGTCGCCCTCGATGGCTGGTATTGGGCGGAGTTTCTTGCAGGCGCGCTCCCATTGTTCGAGAAATCGTTCTCGATGCTCGTCGAACGGAACGCCGAGTGATTGCAGGAGTGTCGTGACCGCATCGTGCTGCCCGTGCCCGAAGGCAATTCCGAGGGTGAACTCGCAACCTTGCCGCAGGTCCAACTCGCCGGTTAGCGCGATGTTGCCTTCTTCGGCGGCATCGAACTCCCAGTCCATCTGATAGTTATCAGCCAAGTCAGTCCAACCGTCGGAACTGCCAACATAGCCACAGGATCGGCGGACAAACGGGATAGATGCGGCCATTGCCAACCAGGTGTCGCCCTTTTTCGCCACGAGAATCTCCCGGCCCGCGACCTCGATCGCGCGCCCGCTGTTTCCCCAGCCGCCGACCTCGATATGAGGTGCCAGGAGTGCGTACAGGCGCAGCCGGCTGCGTAGAGCCTGGTCTCCGTCCAGTCGGGTGTGAATCAAGACGCACGCGTGATGCGGATCGGCGACAACCTGCTTACGTATCTGGTAGCGCCCATCACGATCGACACTGGTTATTTCGTAACCCAAGGCATGGTGCGAAAGCTCGGTGATCCTGCTTTCGAGGTGGCGTCGCTCATCATGGAAAAACGACTCTCCGTCCGTGATCAAGTATTGAAAATCCCGGATCTGGGGCCGATCGATGGTTGGGTAGTAAACCTCGCTCAGAACGCCGGCTGTCAGAGTAAACCACACGCGGCTTGATGACGAATAGGCCGTTCCGACGGCATCTTTGTTGCCGCGCGTCCAGCGCGGTTCGATTCCGGGGCTCCCAAAGGCCAGACGGTCGCGATTCGTGCTGTTCATTTCGTCTACCTTTGCACGGTGTTGGATTTATTTCCCGAAAGGATGGAGGCGCCGCATCCGCGCCGCGCGGCAGACGGCCAGCGCCTCCATCCGGAGATTCGTTACGGTTGAAGTGGCTTCGTCACGCCGGGCTTCATCGGTTGGCCGAGGCTTTGCTTGATCTTCGTCCACGACCAATTTTCGACCAGCGCACGCAGGATCACTGCGGGCGAGCCGCCTGCGAAGCGCAAAGCGAATAAGCATTCGGCGAGCGGGATACCTAGCGCGCGAGCGACCGCATCAACCTGATGGCCACGACGAAGCCGACGCCGAATGGTCTTGCCGGCTACCAAATAGAAGTCAGCCTCGGTTATGAGACCTTGAATGTCGTCTGGCGCGCCGATCCGAACGCCGTGGATTTCTCTGTTCCGGCCCCGCGTATTGGTGTGAGACATGGCGTGTCCTTTCCCGCTTGGGCTATCGACCTATGCGTACTCTTGAACCGGGCAAATCCGCCCGGTCGATCGTGGCGGTCTCTAATGAGTTGACGTGCGATCATGGCAGTCCTTACACGCCATATCACTGTGGGCAGTGCGGGCGTAGGGACAGCCAGGACCGTCTGGGGAGGGACCGATCGCTGTCGGGCGAGGACAATGAGTCCAGTACGGCCCGGGAAGGAGCACGACCTCGGCGGTGCAACGTAGCGTGTCTTATCCAAGTCCAAGGCGATTCCCATTGGGTTGCGCGCCTGCCTTGGAAAAGCGGTCGCAGCAGCGTGCTCCGATGCTGGGCACAGCCTCCAAGGCTGCTTCCCGGCCAAGTTGCATGAGTCGCGACGGTCCCGAGAAATCGAACCACGGAACCATGCCGACTTCGGGCCGGATGACGAAGTCAGCGGCTGCGAATACCTGGCGTCGGAACATGCTCTCGCCAACGTCATTCATACGAACCAGTACATCGACGGCCGTTTGACACGTTGCGATGGGCTGCACCGGGGAGCTCACGTCAACGCCTACGAGGCATCCCGTCGGATAACTGCGCGTCGCAAGGGTCGGCAGCGAGTTGAGGACGCCGACGTCGCAGAGCAGCTTGCCATCGAGTTCTACCGGAGGGAATATGCCCGGGATCGATGACGATCCGCGAACGGCATCCCGAACGGAGCCGCGTTCCAGAGTGACGGGCCCGCCTTGGAGCAAATCAACCGCCACGATGCTCAACGGCACGCAAGCATCGGCGATGTCGGCGTCGGGCAGCAGGTGCATCACGGCATGCCGTAACACATCGCCCGGCAAGACCGACTGTTGCAGCAATACCTGCTGGCAGATGTAGGTCGCGCGCAATAAATGCGTCAGCCGGTGCCATCTCGTGGTCCGCGTAACCGTCGTGCGACTGCCGGGATCGCGCGACTCGTTCAGCCGCCGCTGGTATTCCTGAAATCCCGGCGAGTACAAGTACTCGACGATGCGGCGCTGGACTCGATGGATGTCGGGGTCAAACGCATAGAGCGCGCCGGCCAAACTACCGATACTCACGCCAACGACGCGTTCGATTTGAAAGCCGGCTTCCTCCAATCCGGCGATCACTCCAAGATGCGCAATGCCGCGGGCTCCGCCGCCGCCGAGGGCCATTGAGATTCGATGGCACGTCATGGTCGTATTGCTCCTGGTCTATGGTCGAACTCGGTCCTCCGCAGCACAAAAAATGTCGCCGAACGTGGGACCTGCTTGGGGGTTGACGGTCGAGAGATGGCGAAATCAATCTTCCAGCAGCGCTGCTTTGATTTGTTCCTTCGTGGCCAGCCCCACATGCCGTGCGACGTTGCGGCCATCCCTGAAAATCAATAAGGTCGGCAACGCCTGCACTCCAAACTTCTGTGCAAGGTCCGCATTCTGGTCAACGTTGACCTTGACGACCGTGGCCTCGCCGTCCTCAACGACGAGCTCCTCCAGGATCTGCCCCTGAATCTGGCACGGGCCACACCAATCCGCGTAAAAGTCCACGAGCACTGGCGTCGGCCGGCGTAACACTCGCGCGTCGAACGTGCCCGACGTTGCAGATTCAATCCGCGAACCGGCCGTCACGACGTCCACCTGGTGCGATTCATGCCGACGCACACTTTCCGTCGAAGGCATTCCCGCTTCCTGGCTTTTGCTCGGCGGCGCCGGCTGGTTGCGAGAAAGCACGGCGGTGAAAACCAGAGCACTAGTGGCGACTCCCAACACGACCATCGTTTGTAATTTAATTGCCATCTTGGTCTCTCAAATTCCGGTGCGGGGGCGGCACGCGAGCCTGGCCAATGGTGCCGACGTGGAGACCACCTCCCGCGACGGACTACCAGCGAAACCTATTTGAACGACGTTCAACGGCGTGAATCCTTACGCCGCACGCCACCGCAGCTTCAAAATAAGGCTTGTGCGCGCCAGGAAATGTGAAGTGCCGTACATAACCGAGCGAGTAGCCCCGCCCCCGATGCGTGCGTCAATAGGCGTGGCCGACACTTCCCAAGTATACGTGGAGTGCGGCCCGGTTGTTGGCCATCCCTCGAAACGTACCGATCACGGTGCCCCGCCGCCCTTGGCAGTTAGACTACATCGCTGCTATCAGATCGCTTCCGCGGGCCGATTCATCAAGAGCGTATCGTACCTCACAGACGCCGAACTAAGCCCTCGCTAAATTGCAGGAGTGACTCATCGGCGCGATCGCCGAAGGAATCTTTGACATGGAGGGTTCTTCATTGTTGGTACTATCTCGCAAAAGTGGACAGCGCGTCGTCATCCAGGCACAAGACGAATTGATCACGATCGAGATCGTGGGAGTGGGTCGCAATCGCGCACGTGTTGGCATCGAGGCATCGAGCAAAGTCATGGTCCATCGGCAGGAGGTTTGGGAGAAGGTTGCTGACGAGAGTCTCGGCACCTGCCTTCCCATTGCCCGAACTTCCGCATAGCTGCCTGATTTGTGAAGATCCCTGCCAGTTCCGTGGCAACACGCGGCGATGGCCAACCAGGAAATCAGACGCCCTGCCCCAAATTCCGTTTTCGGAAAAGAGGAGACATGTCCACTGCGTCGTTACAAGAATTAGGGCGGGCGCAATCGACGCTCGTGCCTAGTTTGGCACAATCGATGGCCCGGCGCGTTCGCGAAGAACTTGGTCGCTCAAGTTATTCAACGGTGCGCCGCTTGACGTGCGAATGCCGCAATAACGTTCTGACGATAATGGGCCGCGTGCCGATGTTCTACCAGATACAAGTGGCCATCAGCCTCGCCATGCTTGTTGTGCGCGACGAGGTGGCGATTAGGCATGAAATTGAAGTCACTAGCGAAGTCTGGCGTGCCGGTCGCGGCAAATTCATTTCTCGACCGCCGGCTCCGGAGATCAGGAGGTATACCTGACCGATTCGAAGCACGAAATCGACCCGTGTGACAATTGGCGGGTGACCCATCAGTTTGGCCCGGACACCGGAAGACGCGAAGTCGCCGCGCAACAAGACCGGTGGCTACTCGCGCCCCGGCCAACGACGGCAATAGGGAGTTGAAGATGGCGCGTCGTTCGATACAGCAACTCGAAGTAGCACTCGCGGCAGCAAAGGCCGACGTGGAGCGGTGCGAACGAGCTCGACAGCACGACCTTTATCTGGCTGACCTGGTGCACCGCAGCATGTTGCCCGGGCGAATTCAACACGCGAAGGTCGACATTGACGTCCGATACCTACCGGTTGAACGAGTCGGGGGAGATTACTGCCAAGTTTTGTTTCCTTCCGATTCGGACTGCTATGTCACGATCTGTGATGTTTCTGGCCACGGGATCGGTCCGGCTCTTTTGGCCACGCGTTTCAGTAGCGAGGTTCGGCGTCTTATCTTTGACCAACGGGATCCCGCGGAAATTGTCGAGGGAGCGAACAAGTTCGTGATCGAACATTTTTGCGGAACCGAGTTGCAAGTCAGCTTTTTCGTCATGCGGCTCGATTTCGAAGCCGCGAGTCTGACTTACAGCGGCGCCGGGCATCCCAGTCCCTTGCTGATCCGTCGGGGAGGGGGTCCAATTGAAGTCCTGCGGAGTCAGAACTTACTGATCGGCGTGCACGAGAAATGCCTGAGTGACTCGCCGGAGGCTACGAAACAAGTCGACCGTGGCGACCGATTAATCATCTTCACCGATGGCCTGCCCCAAACGACAAACCCAAAGGGCGAGTCGCTCGGCGTCGAGGGAGTGGTCCGTATGGCCACCGTGACCTGCGCGGGCGACCTATTCGATATGGCGGATTGCTTCCTGAATCACATCGAGTCCTTTCGCGACAGCCCGCCCGAAGATGACATGACGTTGATCGTTGCGGAAATCACGTAGGGACTCTTGTCCCAAAATTCTGGAAATCCTCGAACAGGTGGGCGCTTTTGGCCACCATTGGCGCCATGAGATACCAGACCAAATGGCGTGCAAACCGTCGCCACTGACGCTACTGTCTGGCCGCCAAAGGGAATCAGCCGACGCTGCACGAAGGGATCATAATGTCATGTCCTTCGACGAGCACTTGGAATACGACGGCGCATGCGTGAGCGTGCGCCGTCAATCGAAAACCATCTGCAATGGCAATTTGACATCACGATCCAAGAAGACCAGTGCCGCCTTCGCCAAGGCCGCGCCAAGGCCAACTTCAGCACCCTCTGCCGCGCCGCCTGGCGCTGCTGACGGCCGTTGACCGACATCTCGCAATTGATCGGTGGTCATTTTGTCCCGAGCTGAATTCCAGAAGCGTGCGGAATCGGAATTTCGGAGGAGGAGGATAAGGTATCGTCCATGTGGCGATAGATATCGTGGCAAACCGATACGTGCGATCCGGCGGGGATGCCCGGCGGGCTGAGCCCATGCTTGCGATAGAGTCGGGCGAATTCGCGCCGTGCTTGCCGGTAATAACTCAGACCGGGCGGTCGGTGCTCGTCGCTGGTGGTCCCGGCTGGCGGCATCCAGACGCTGAACGTCGGAACTATTCCGCGCGAGGCGAGATACTCAGCTCCTTCGAGCATGGAGTCAAGTGGTTCGATCCCGGCGACGAAGGCGCTCATGGCGCGGTTTGGGCCGAATTTGTCCGCGACGTGCTCCAAGGCTCGCAATTGAGCATCGCGACCGACGTGCCGGGCGTGTCCCGGGGCGATGCGGGCTTGGAGGTCCCGGTCCCAGACGTGCAAGTCGTGCGCGATCCGATCCGCGCCAGCTTCTAGAATTTGGTCCGACGAGGCGGGATCCGTCGGCGCTGTCACGTAACAATAAATTTCCGAAGGAATTCGGTCGAGTCCAATGGCCCGATCAACTACGCCCAGCAGCCGTGCATAGCGCTGGCACTCGTCGCGGGTGTTGAATCTGGTGCCGGCCGTGAGTTGCACCTCACGGACTCCTGCATGCTCGATTCCCCAAGCGATAATCTCCGCCACCTCCTCGTCGGTCGGGCTGGGTAGATCAAATCCGGCCATGTCTGCACGCACCTGGAAGCAGAATTCGCAGGTCTCATGGGTGCGAATGTAATCGCACGGCCACATATAGAAAAACGCAATAAGACCACTGCCTTCAAGAACGGCAATGGCTCCGAAGGGCCGGCCCTGGAGTGTACGCTGACTGTAGTAATCCGTCGCCAGCGGGAAGGACACTTCCGTCAGCCGAGACTGCTGGTGAAACAAGCACACCCGCCCCTGGTCGTCGAGATCCAAGCCAAACGGCGAAGCATCGTTGGCGGTCAAGTGAACCGCAACTTCGCCCGGCAGAATGATGCAATTACATGCGTACGGATTGCTCGGCGGCGCTAGCCTGGAGCGTCCGGCCACCGCCTCGTACACTTGGTTCGGATATCGCATGCCCGTTCCGGAGAGCAAGCACTTGAGATCGAGCGAATTGACCGCCTCGCCTTGAAGGTCGTACGTTACGAGCATGCCCTATATCTCCTTTTCGATGGCCGCGTGAGTTAGGAATTGTTTTCCACCAGGCTGCCCTGACAGCCAGAGCCGGCACCCGCTGTGCAACCGAAGCAATGACGCCTCGTCGCGATTCGCCGGTTTACTAAACTCGCCAAGTCAAGGTCGAAGATCGATTGAGTTCTCTCGGCCTCGACCTGCAAATCCAGCATCTGATTAAAGTCGCAGTCGTAGAGTCGGCCTTGCCAGTCGACCGACAGCATGGTGCGGCACATCAACCTACCGACGGCCGCTGGATTGAACGCTTCCACCAGTTTTTGCATGTACGATTCGTATTGGCCGGATTGTAGGAGATCATCCAAGAACCGGCTGATCGGCATGTTGGTGATCGTGTACAGTTGCGTGAATTCGATGCCGTACCGGGCCCGGAGTTCTCTTCGATAGTCTGTTTCCAGTTGTACCTGGGGCGGCGGTAGCGACGGCCCCACCGGGTTATAGACGAGCGTCAACTTCAATTGGCTGCCCGGTCGGCCGTACCCTAATGCATTCAATCGCTGCAACGCCTCGATCGAGCGAAGAAACACGCCGTCGCCTCGCTGTCGGTCGCAATTTTCCTCGACGTAACAGGGCAATGAGGCGACAATTTCCACGTGGTGCCAGGCGAGGAACTCGGGCAACTCATCGAATCCTGGTGCCAACAGGATCGTTAAGTTGCTGCGGTCGATGACATGGCGCCCCAATCGACTTGCCTCGGCAACCATCCATCGAAAGCAGGGCGTCATCTCGGGCGCACCGCCCGTGATGTCCAGCGTCGGGATGTCAGTCGCTGCCAGCACTTGCAGACACGCCTCGGCCACCTCGCGCGACATGGCCTCGCGGCGATCCGGGCCGGCGTCGACGTGGCAGTGTTGGCAGGTCTGGTTACAGACTTTGCCCACGTTGACCTGCAGCACTTCGATCCCTTCGGCACGAAGGCACGCGTGGCCTCGCTTTGCCAGCGTCTCTGCAAATGGCGGGACCGAGGTGTTGGATTCAAGGATCTCCAATTGCCGGGAGGCAATCGCCAGAGGGCTGGCCTGTCGAAGCAAAGTGAGCGGCATCACAACGTCTCTTTCCGATATGTTCTTCAGTAACCTGCCATGTCTTGGCTCGAGCTCATGAAGCGTCGCGGGCGCCCAACCAGTTTGGCACCACCGGTCAGCAGCACTGGTCACCCGTTCCACAACATGGCCCTGCGGGCTCGATGGTCGTATCGTATTCTCGCCCTTTGGTCTCGCCCGGGTGCCGGCGCGCGCTGCGGCGGCAATCGAACGGGGCCGCCGTGGCCAGCGGCACTTCGTCATACGGTGCAAGGGGAATGAAGGCGCCCTCGTAGGGGGCCTGCTGCAAGAGCCGGAACGTTTTGTCACATACAGCCATGCGTTCGCCCCGCCAGTACACATGGCCGTCGTCGTCTTCGACCTTCTTGAACGGACCGCGATAGATGACCGCCTGTCTACGCTCCAAACAGGGGCCGTGCTTGCCCTTGTAGGCCACGACCGTCATCGAGCGAAACTCAATCCCCTCGACCGTTTGCCAGGACTGCTCTTGCCGCTTGGCAATCTTGATGCCGTGAAACCCAGCCTGCTCGAATTCGTGTAAAAACTCGTCCTCACGCCAAGCGCCGGAGACGCAACCCGACCAGAGCTTGGGATCGGCCTTCATGTGCTGCGGCACGTCTTCATCGGAGACGATGTCACTGATCGCCGCGCGGCCTCCTACCTTGAGCACGCGAAAAATCTCGCGGAACAACTGCTGCCGGTCTTCCGGTCGTACCAGGTTCAATACGCAGTTGGAAAGTACGCAATCGACGCTATCGCTGGCAATCAGAGGGCGCTCGCACCGCAAGCGTTGCTCCGTCAGTCGCCGTTCCAAGAGGCTTTCGACGTCGGTTCCGCGGATGCTGCTTACCTGTTCTGCGAGTAGTTCCAGGTCGAGTTGCAGGTCCTGGATCAGACCGCAGCGAAAGTCAAGATTGTCATGGCCGACGCGTTCGGCAAATTGCGGCTGATATCGCCGTGCCAGGGCAAGCATCTCCAGGTTGCAATCGACGCCGAATACGCGCCCCTGCGGACCAACAATTTGAGCGGCGATGTAGCAGAGTTTGCCTGCCCCCGCGCCCAAATCGAGAACCGTGTCGCCCGGCCTCACAAATGGCGTTGGATCGCCGCAGCCGTAGTCGCGCTCCAGGATCTCCCGCGGTATGGCCTCAAGGAGCTCGGGCGGGTACTCGACCGGGCAGCACAAGGCTTTCTCGGGCAGTTTAGCTGCGGCTGAATAACGTGTGCGGACCGATTGCTCGGCATATGTGACGTGGGCCATGTCTCTCCTTATTGCTTCGCGTCCGTGGCAATGGATACGTTTCTGCCAGCTCGGCCGTAGAGTGACGACGGGCAGGATCATCGATCCTTACACATCTTCCATGAGAAAATCGCACCGCGCCACGGCAAGGTTGTGGTGCTAGCTTGATGTCCGCTAACAGGCAGAAGTTCGCGATTGCGTGCAGATCGCCCTCGGTCTGTGTAAGGATTCACAGATGGGTCCGTCGCCTTGGTATATTCTTCTGCGTTGGCGATACGTTGCGGAGACATACAAAACAGACGGATCGACGGCACTTGGCACGAGGAGACAACACGATGTCGCAGCAACCTGCCACGCTTGACGCAACAAAAAACGGCGTGCCCTGGAGTAAGCTGGCTTTGCTGGCCGTAGTCGCGGCCGCCGCCTTCCTCGCATATACGCAGTTCGGCCATACTTTGACGTTGACGAGTCTTGCGCAGCGAGAGTCCGAGCTGCGAGCCTTTCAACAGCAGCATCCGGTGCTCGTCTATGGCGCGGCATTTCTACTGTACGTGGTTGTGACCGGGCTGTCATTGCCCGGTGCGGCCGTGTTGACGCTGACGTACGGCTGGTATTTTGGGCTCATTCGCGGAGTTCTCGTCGTCAGCTTTGCGTCGACCGCCGGCGCAACGATGGCGTTTCTGCTCAGTCGCTTTCTGTTTCGCGACACTATACAGCGTCGGTTTGGCGACCGGTTGGAAAAATTCAACCGGGCCTTGGAGCGCGAGGGTCCGTTCTATCTGTTCACGTTACGCCTAATACCCGCAGTGCCATTTTTCGTCATCAATGCGGTAATGGGGCTGACGCCAATCCCCACGCGCACCTTCTGGTGGGTCAGTCAATTGGGAATGCTGGCCGGAACGACGGTTTACGTCTACGCTGGCGACAGCGTCCCCACCCTGCAAACTCTCGCGGACAACGGCATCAACGCTGTCTTCACACCGCGTCAACTGACGCAGATCGTGGTCGCCTTTACTTTGTTGGGGTTTTTCCCCTTAGCCGTGCGCTGGCTGATGAAAAGTCTGCCGCGCTCGAAGCGGCAGGAGCCACTGCCGCCCGCTTCGCAGACCGGCGAGACGAACACTAGAGCCAGGGAGGGGGCGTGCTCATGACGATTGTCACCGAACCCACAGGCAAAACCATGTCTGAATTCGCGGAGATACTGCCCAGGGACCAATATAACCAGGTGCTGCAATCCAACGTCCATCCCACTGATTGGCGCAACCCTGCGCCATCCGGCCGGTATAACCTGGTCGTTATCGGTGCGGGCACTGCCGGTCTGGTTACTGCCGCTGGGGCAGCGGGGTTGGGAGCAAGAGTTGCACTCATCGAACGCAAACTGATGGGCGGCGACTGCTTGAACGTCGGCTGCGTTCCTTCAAAGGCCGTCATCAGCGCGGCGCGCATGGCGGCGGCCGTTCGCAAGGCAGGCGAGTTCGGCATCGATGTGCCCCAAAGCGTCAACGTTAATTTTGGCGCCGCGATGCAGCGCATGCGTCGGTTGCGGGCCCGTATCAGCCCCAATGATTCCGCAGCGCGCTTCCGCGACCTGGGTGTGGACGTCTACTTTGGGCAAGCGCGTTTCATCGACTCCTCCACAATTGAAGTAGACGGGGTGAAGATTCGTTTCAAACGCGCTGTCATCGCGACGGGTGCGCGAGCCGCAGCTCCACCCATACCAGGCCTGGAGACGGTCGATTACCTGACGAACGAAACTGTCTTTTCTCTCACGGAACTTCCGCGGCGGTTCGGCGTCATTGGCGCCGGTCCGATCGGCTGCGAAATGGCGCAATCGTTCGCCCAGTTCGGCTCGGAAGTGTATCTTCTCGAGGCGGAGCACGGCATTCTGCCGCGCGAGGACCGTGATGCAGCCGGCGTCGTGCAGCGGGCGATCGCCCGCGACGGCGTCAACTTGCTCTGTTGCGGCCGTAACCTTGTTATCAAGAACGACGGCGGCATTCGCTTATCTGTCGAATCGCACGGCCAAGGCTACGACGAGCCGATCGATAAGCTGCTGGTGGCAGTCGGGCGCGCTCCCAACGTCGAGAATCTGGATCTCGAAGCCGTCGGCGTCGACTATGACAAGAAGGGCGTCAAGGTGAACGAACGCATGCAGACGACAAACCCGCGCATCTACGCAGCCGGCGATATTTGTTCGCCGTATCAGTTCACGCACGCGGCCGACTTCATGGCGCGCATTGTCATCCAGAACGCGCTATTCAAGGGTCGGGCGAAGTCATCGTCCTTGGTCATTCCCTGGTGCACTTACACGTCTCCGGAGATCGCCCATGTCGGGCTCTCCGAGCAGCGGGCAAAAGAGCAAGGGATCGAAGTGACGACGTTCGTTCAAGAGTTGCGGGACGTGGACCGCGCGATTCTGGAGGGCGATGACGACGGCTTCGTCAAAGTCCACGTCAAAAAAGGAACGGACCACATTGTCGGAGCCACCATCGTCGCTCGCAATGCAGGTGATTTGATCTCCGAGGTCACACTGGCCATTACGCATGGGTTGGGCCTGAAGAAGATCGGAAGCACCGTACATCCTTACCCGACTCAGGCCGAGGCCATCCGCAAGCTGGGCGACCAGTTCAGCCGCACGCGTTTGACGCCGTTTGTGAAATCTCTGTTTCGCAAATGGCTCGCCTGGACGCGGTAGGCAACAGTCATCCCAAGGGACTACCTGCTCGCGTCGCGAAACGCGCGACTCGCCAACACATTGTGCCTAGACGCAACGCTTGTTGACCCTTGGGTCTTAGCGAGTGCCGGAGCCCTGCATGACCGGAACCGGGGCAAAGCTGCTGCCCGTCGGCTCTTGCACGACGACGTCGCCGCTCCGCTGGGCGGGCGCGGAATACGTCGATGCCGAATAGGCTGGCACTGAGCAGCTCCCGCCAGGGCATCTTCCGCTGCCGCAACAACCTGCGGTGAATAGACCGATGGCCGCCAGGGCGAATCCGGCGAGGACCAAGATTGTCTTGTTGGGCATGGAAACTCCTTTCCAAATCGTTGGGGGCGCGGAGCGATATGGCACGTGCCGTATATCGTCGTTTTCCGCTGCCAGCTCTGTGAAGTTCGTCACACTCTCGACGCCCAGCGTAAAAGTGCCGTGTAGCCGATCCCTTGCTAGCATTGACCCGACTGCAATTCCTGAGAACGGCTGCTATTCGCGCTTCGAGCGCTTCCGCCGGGAAACGCCTGCCGGGGAACTCTCGGCGTCCAACGGCCGCACAGCGCCCCGGATGAATCGAGCCAACGCCGGGCAGATCATCGACGCGATGGCGGCCGAGGGCGAGCAGACCAGCCGCTGATTCGCGACCTCCCGGGCCACCGTGAATTCGGCAATGCTCAGGGACGTTGCCACCAGGGGTAAAGAGACCCGGTTCAAGAAGGTCGATCGCGGCAGGTTCACGTTGGCGTAGAGTGCCATCTTGGCACGTCGCCCACCACGAGGCCCCACGCCGGGGCCTCTGGTCGTTGGTCGCCCGCTTGGCCAAGCCGGTCCACCGGCCGCGACACGGGCCAACGTCGCGTTCACGGGTGGCCTCATTGCCCAACTCTGCCCACGAAAACTCACTGATGGACCCGCCGTTGCGATGATTTCGCAAATACTCGCACGATACCGTGACCAGTAGTTTTGGCCGCTGGACGGACTGTACCTTACGCGGCCGAGCGGGGCGTGGGAAACCATCTGTGATGCGCCAGGAAGTACCTAAGCGCCCCCCCGGGGCCTGCAGAACGTTCCCAATATTCCCAGAACGGTTGAGTAGCCTTGAATTCCAGGAATTCTGGGAACGCCTTGTGGCCATTCATCCTCTCAGTTCGATTAGCTTGTACGTCGCTGCGATGGATGGACAACCAGCGGCTCGGTAGCCAATCCACTGCCGCAGACTGTCGCGACAGTCGCCATCGCACCATATGTTTCTCCCGCGCGCACGCGCGCCCGCGCACGCGTGCAATGCAAACTGTCGCGACAGTGCGCGACAGTGATGCGGTAAACCAGGGGCTTTGGACAGCAATATCGCTTCTATAGAACACGCAGTTTCTCCGGCTATCCACTAACAACCAGCTGTGAGCGCGATTCCATCATAGAACGGCTGCATGGCGGCACCACGGCGACGTGTGACGCCAGCGACTGCGGCAGCCAGATCACGGCCGAAGGTCTGCTTGGTCGTGACGATCTGTCGTCCCTCCTGTTCGCACCATCGTCGCCAAGCCTCATAAAGAACGTCAACAGCGACGCGGTACCCGGGCCCGACAACGCATTCGTCGCGAACGAAGGCGGATACGGGAGACGACAGGTCTTCGATCTCCTGCACCACGTCCCGCACGCTCTGGGGGATCAGGAAGTGGCCCCGGTCGTGCAATCGCTGCCAGCCATCGATGGCCCAGTTCAAAATCCCCGGCAGCTCATTCAAAAGTCGGTCGGTCAGGCCTGTGTCCTCCTTCCCGTAGAAACTTTCGGTAAGGCGCAGGGTGACAAATCGGCCCGCCAGGGCACCGCTGGCGTCGGTCAATCGAGGCAGCTCGTTCGTGAGGAACATGAATCGCGTGGGTAACTTCATGGTAACGCTGCCCAGGAACTTGCGGTCGATCGTCGACAAGTCCTCGCCGCTAATGCACAGCAATCGTTCGACCACGATGGGGATGTTCTCGCCATGGAAGCGGGCATCGCTGACGATGGCCAGCGTCTTGCCGATCAGCGGTTGCAGCCCAAAATGGCCGGCCAGGCTGGAAGTAGTCGGCCCACACACGTTGCCGATGCCGATCAGCCGTGCAAGCACGCGGGCCAGCGTGCCCTTACCGCTGCGGCGCGGTCCGACGATCAGCATCATTTTCTGCTGGGACGTGTCGCCGGTGAGGCAGTAACCGAACCATTCCTGAAGCAGTTCGAGCGACTCGAGATCGCCGTCGAACAACTGGTGCAGGAATCCATGCCATGCCATGGGCTCGGGCGCCCGCGGATCGAGGTCGAAGTCGAGGGCGCTGACGGAGAAGAACTGGGGAGTCGGCGGGAGCTGTCGCATGGTCGGCAGATGCACTAGCGAAGTGCGACAGGGGAGGATCTCAATAGCCGGGGGACGTTCATCGGTCGCCTCCAGCCAACTCGGCGAAGTCACGGTAACGGGCAGATGCGCAAATGCCCGGATGGACTCGAGGGCCGCATTGACCGTACTCGGATTGGAATCGTAAGGCGCGAGGTCGAGTTCACCAGACTGGCGGTTGAATACGTAACGCAGCGAGTCGTGCAGCCAGGACTGAAGCTGCTTGTTGACCGAATTGTCCTCAAGCTCGATATACCGATTGTGCTGCCATGCCATAAGCATGCCGGCGTAGGAGTGCAGGGTGCGACCGTCTGGATGGAGATGAAAGTCTCGCACGTAGGCATCCGCGGTGGGCAGCGTGCGCCGGGGCGAGAGCACGAGCTTGCCAGATTGTGGATCGCGCTGGCCGAGCAGGACACAGCCGTCGGCGTCGAGTTCCAACGCCGCACCTCGGCGGCATTGATTCTCCGCGTCGCGTAGCCGCTGGAGAATCTCCTGATCGGTCCAGCCACGTGGAAATGGTCGCTGGCGTGCATACTGGCTGATCGTGGCCAAGGCCGTAGCATCGTCCAGGTCATATTCGACAGCCCGGCAGGCGCATACGAATAGCCGATGTGATCCGTCACGCTGGTCGGTGATACCGATCCGCATTAGGGCAGCCAGGCAGCGGGATGCCTTGTCCACGGACTCGGCGGGGCTGGATAATCGCGGTTCGGGTGCCGGTTTCTTGGCACGTTTATTCCCGTCGATGGGCGCTCGCTTCTCACCCAATTCCACAAGCACGGCGTCTGCCAACCGTTTGACGCACTCGAGGAGCTGATCGGGGTCGATCGGGGTCGGCTCCGCAGTCTCGTCCACCCAGGCGATCGCCTCGCCACTCTCATGCGTGCTGGGTGGAAAGACTGTCTGCGACCCCGTCGACCGCAGCTCGACGATCATGCCGGCGGACTTGCTCTTGTGCTTCTTCGTCGCCACGGGCCGCGTGGCTCGGTAGAGCCAATGCGACCGCGATTTCCCAGCGCGCCCAAAGATAGCGGGCGTGGCCGGAAGGAACTGCGGTGCCAGTTCCACGGCTCGGGGATGGTCGAGATCAACATCGACGAGCCAGCCTGAGGGTTCACCCAACAGCACGCCCAGGTTCTGCGGCTGGCCATTGAAGTGCGTGTGGATGGTCTCCGTCGTCAGCCGAAGTCGCTGCCACCCGTCGAAGCCTGGGTTCTTGCTGCGAAGCGGAACTGAAATCACAGACCAGCCGCGCTGCGCGTAACTGTGGGCGGCCAGCTTCGCGGCGCTGGCCTGCCCATCCTTGCGATCTCGGGGGATCGCGTCATCCATGCAAGTTGCCTCCGCACTGCTGCAGCCGAATAGGAAAAATCGCGTGCCGACGGCGACGCACGCGCAGGGATGGTCGCCAGTGGCTACGAACGGGAGATCGTGTTCTCTTCGACCAGCCGCTCAACATCGGGCCAGCGAACGCGGCGGCTCTTGCCGAGCTTCACGTACGGGAGTTCCCCGCGATCCATCATCTGGTAGACCTTGCTGCGGCTGAGGCTCAAGTGGCGGGCCACCTCGGTCACTCGGATCAACTGGCTTTCGGCCGACAATTTGGCAGTGCTCATGGCATCCTTCTCGGGGTACTGGGGCGTCCTGGGTCCCGTGGTTTCATCACGGCTACCACAACAATAATTGTATTGGCGTCGCCTTGACGTGCAACACGGTTAGTCGTAACATAACCGTGACGTACCTGGAGTGCCCACATGACCGATTTGACCAGCTACGACGCCACCGTCGACGGCCAGGGATACACCTGGCGGGCTGCCACCGATCCAAATCGCTATGCCCGCCGCATCCGGCCCCCCTGGAATCCCTTGGGCGAAGCCACGCCCCGCTTGATGCTCGTGGCCAACCGTCCGGAGTTGATGGACCGCCGCCTCGTCACGCCCACCCGGGAAGATACGGCCCTGTTTCGCAACTTCGCCGCGATGGAGCCGACCCCAGAACAGATCCTCGAGTTTGTCCACCGATATGGCCGGCTGTGGAACGACGAACGGGAGCGGTTCGAGGAGTGGGAGTTCGAAGTCCGCACGATGCGCTTCCTAATCGAGATCTGGGATGCCGTGGGGGAGAGACGGACGGGGGTCATCGAAGACCATTTCAAGGCTGACAAACACGGCCTTGTTCAGTATCCGTTTGGCGACTCGGTTCTGAGGTACACGCCTTGGACGGGGAAGCGACAACGCACCGGCCAGCATGCTGGCGACGATTTTGCAGCCGAGACTGGCGACTCGGGTATTGGCTACCAGGGCACTCCGCTGCGGGCTGCCCAGTCCTTTGTCGTCGCAGCCGTTAACCAGCGGCTTACCGCATTGGGCGCTCAGACGATGCTCGACTCACCGGACGGGCACTACCAACTCGTCACGGTCCCACACAACCTGCTGGGCGCGCTCTGGTTCCAATTCGCCGCTTCGATCAGCGGCCAAAAGAGCTATCGCGCCTGCGAAGTCTGCGGCCGGGCGATGGAGATGTCGCCCGACGTAAATCGCGCGGACCGGCGTTACTGCTCCGATGCCTGTCGAAGCCGAGCCCTCCGCCGCCGCCAGAAGCAGGCAACGGAAATGCGGGCCGCAGGCAAGAAGCTGCGAGAGATCGCCAAGGCAACGGGCTCGGATATGCCCACCATCAAGAAATGGCTCCGGGAGGACTGAGGAATGCCACGCGCGCGGCGCGGACGAGGGGAAGGCTCAATTTACCAGCGGGAGGACGGCACCTGGTGTGCCACCTACAGCGCTGGCTACGCGGCAAGCGGCAAGCGGATCCGCAAGACGATCTTCGGCGTCACCAAAGACGAAGTCGCCAAAAAGCTCAACAAGGTCCAAGCGTCGCGCATGGATGGCACGTTCGTTGAGCCCAGCCGCATACGGCTCGCGACCCTCCTGGAGCGCTGGGTCGAAGATGCCGCTCGTCCGACAATCCGCGAGACAACCTATGTGAGCTACAAGGGGATCATCACGAATCACATCGACCCGCGAATTGGCGGCACGACGTTGGCGATCCTGAATCCCGTCCACATCCAGAGGCTGTATGCCGATATGGAACGGGATGACGTTGGTCCGCGAGTTCGCCAGTTGACCCACGCCGTGCTGCGCCGGGCGCTGAAGCAGGCGCTCCGCTGGGGCCTGATTGCCCGAAATCCTTGCGACGCGATCGACCCGCCGCGTGTGCCGAAACGCCAAATCTCGCCGCTCACGGCTGAACAAGTCCAAACGTTCCTCGACGCAGCCAAAGGGGACCGGCTGTACGCCGTGTACGTAGTGGCGATCGGAACTGGGATGCGGCTGGGCGAGATCTTTGGGCTCCAGTGGCCCGACATCGATCTCAAGGGCCTCGCGATTAACGTTCGCAGTACGCTGATCGAGATCAAGGGCAAGCTCTATCTCGCCGAACCCAAGACCCCCAAGAGCCGGCGTCGCATCGATCTGCCCCAGTTCGTCGTTGACGCCCTGACCAAACATCGGGCCCAATCCGTCCGCGAAGGTTTTGCCAAGCTGCCCTGGGCCTTCTGTAACTCGAAGGGCGGCCCCCTGCGGCGAACCCACTTCCATGCGAATCATTTCAAGCCGCTGCTCGAGACAACAGAGTTGCCAGCGATCCGCTTCCATGACCTGCGGCACACCTCGGCCACGCTCCTGCTGGCCGCGGGAGTCCATCCCAAGGTGGTCCAGGAACGCCTCGGCCACTCACAGATCGGGATCACGCTCGATACCTATTCTCACGTCGTGCCAACGCTGCAGCTCGAGGCGGCCGGCAAGCTAGATACCCTGATGCGGTCAGAGGTGACTCACCGCAACGCCTAAATTGGTGCTTCGGTGTGAATCTATGTAGGAAGCCTCTGTCGAGTAAGGTGGAACCAGGCAGATTGGTTTACACGTACTTCAGCTTACGGAGGCCGCCATGTTCCACGTCGGGCTCGATATCCACAGCAAACACATT
>JBFWOR010000002.1:0-497610 GCA_050250435.1 Pirellulales bacterium
AAGCTACTGGTCGGCCTGTACAGCCAACTTGTCGTGAGCAGTGATTCTCATTCGCTGGCGGGTAGCGGTTTTTACTATGGCACGATTCACCAGCCTGTTGCGGCTGACGATGTGGAATTGTTCATCGTTGATTGCTTGACCAATGACAACCCCAGCGAACTGCCGAGTCTCGCCGAATTCGATTTTTATGTTGGGGAGGATGACCCGTCACGTCCGGCCTATGAGCAACTTTTGCGTGAGGAAGGTCGCGGGCGATTCCGCGAGCCGATTTGTCTAGTCAAACTCTGCCATGCCAGAGCCTTCCAAGTGAACGACCGTGTGTGGGGCGACAAGTGCAGCAAAGCCCTCGCAAGGCTGCACCGACAGCAGAAAGCGAGCACCGAATTTTCGCTCGACTGGTGGACAGATGAAGAGTTGGGGCGGAAAGGAAAACGATTGACCGACTGGCTGGCACCCTTGGGGGAAGGCCCTGCAATGACGCTTGCAAGGCAATTCACTCGCGTAGTCAAAGCCATCATTCTTGACTTCCCAAAGATCACAAAAGCAGAGATGCCCCAGGCTCACGATGCGCTGTTGGCAAGATTCTTGAGTGTTGATGCTTCAGGCGCAGGCGTCAAATGGTACGAGCAGGTGTCAGCATGAGCAAAGAACCAAACATTCCCTTGGAGGGCATCGTGATTCGCACAGAGCGAGACATCTACGTTGTCAGAACTCAAACGCACGTCGTCCAGGCACGCATGGGCCGGCGCTGCTTTCGGAATAAGATTAGGATCGTCCCTGGCGACAGGTGCATTGTCGAATGTTCGCCATACGACGTTCAGCGCGGGATCATCGTCCAGAGGTGCGCATGAACAACGAACGAGAAATTTCAAAGTGTGGAGCAAACAATGATGAACGAAGACGATGTGAGACGAGCATTCAGGCGCGGGCAAGTTACGGTCTGGCGAGACCAGCTTGCCGCCGCAACAGCCAGGAGAACGGAACTGGAAGCCCAGCTTGCCGCCTCGAAGGCGACGAAAAGGCGACTCGTGAGGGAATTGGCGCTGATGGATCAGGAGCGCGCGGCGCTCCGCGAAGAAGAGCGCATGCTGCGCGTTGAGTTAGGTCTACCAGAACAGCCAGAGCACGCCCAGGACGACCAGTAAGACAAAGCCCCAGACCTGCCAGGGTAGGGGCCGTGACGGCTCTTGCGGCTCGTCCACGATGCTGGCCACGACAGCGACTTCCGGCGGAACATCCGGGTCCGAAAGCAAGCCAGCCAGTATGGCGGGGTCAACGTCGGGCATATATCTCTACTATAGCCCGTACAGACGGACCACGAAAATAAATACTTGTCGTGAGTGAAAATCTCTTTGCAAATGAAATGAAATCTCTGGCGGTCGGGCGTTCACGCCACATTCGCGTGGTCGGTCAGAAACTCTGAACGGTGGTCAAAGCTGGCGTAATGCGATAGCCCGCATTGTTGCGCCAACTAGGATTGCTTCAGTGCAACGACTCGTCACCCGGAGAAACAACATGAAGATCACTTTGCATGTCACCGCCGAAGCCGCTCACGAACTTCTGCCCATGCTCCTTAGCCTTGTCGAAGATGGCGCGGCCGTCGATATCGACGCCGACGAATCCGACAACCCGCCCGCCCTCCGCGTAGTTGGTTAAGCCCTCCACCACGAGCCCCGGCCGCAAGGCCGGGGCTTCCTGCCTTCCAATGAGCCCATCTAAGTACATCCCTACCGTCGAAAACGCTCGTGTGGCATCTGATGCCAGCACAACGCGCATCCTAGGCGCGGCGGCGTCCAGTCTCACGGCCGCTGATCTTGCCGAGATTCGCAAGGCCAACGAGCAATGGCGGGATCGCATTATCAGTGCTCGTCCGGCGGTTGAAGCCATCGTTGGGGAAGCGGTTTGGGGCGTGATCTTGGAAGCTGCTTTGGAGCCGGGGGCATTTGAGCGATGGCTTTGCAGCCTTGCGTCACAGATTTCTACTGCCACCGTTCCTCAGATTTCTACTGCCATCACACGCGCCTACCGCAAGCGATCAGACAACACGACAGGCCACACGGGAATTGATTTCCACCGTGGCCGCTATCGGGCTCGTGTGCAACTTGGCGGGCAAGTGATCTTCAACCAATCGTTCGACGATCTTCAAAGCGCTGTGGCAGCCCGCGAAGCCTTCCAGGCGGAGCGTGCCGCATGACAGCGCTTCTCACCCTTGAACAAGCCGCACAGGCTCTTGGCTATTCCGCGAGCGGCTTCCGTAAGCTGTTGCGATCCGGCCGGGGACCACGATTCTTGCGCGTCCAGCCGCGTGGTCACTACCGATTTCGACCAAGCGATTTAGACGATTGGACGGAATCGCTGTCGCCCGCGCCGTTGCCACAGCCGAAGCGACAAATCGAAACCTTTCCCGGCTTCGCCAGCTAGGCCGCCGACCAAAGCGATTCGTTGCCGCTTTCGTCCCATTGCAGATAGTGGTCGCGGCAAATCTTGGGGCTGTTGCCCATCAGGGTCGCCAACGTCTCGATATTCGTTGGCTTGCCCGACCAGTACCCGCTAAGCACGCGCTTCGCGTAGGTGTGCCGGCAGGAGTACAAAACCACGTCGTCGTCAAACGACACCCTGGCGAGACTTTCCTTCAGCGCTCGGAATTGCTTGCCCATGTTCTCGACTGTCCAAGCCTTACTTTCGCCATTGCGAAAGATTGGGCCGCTCGGATACTTCTTCACCATGTCGCGGATCGTCGCCAACGTGGCCGGGTCCGCAACGAAAATGATTCGCTGATTCTTGGTTTTTGATTCGGTGGTCGATAGTGAAATCTTGATGCGAGTGCCATCATCCTGGACGTGCTTTGCAGTGACCTTGGCAAACTCGCACCCAGGCCGCATGCCGGTCCGAATCAGAACGCGAATGGCCATCGCAAGGGCAGGATTTGCGGCGTCACACAATGCCGTTTCTTGCTCTGGCGTCAGATAGGTGATTCGCGCCCGATCCTTGGGCACCTTGAAGCCGCGAATGGGGTTGGCCGGAATGAGCCCCGCACCCACGCAATAGTTAATTGCTCGCTTCAGCGCTTTAATCATCGTCCGCTTTGTGCTGTCCGACTTCCAACGCTTGTTGGCTTGCACCCACTGGTCAACGTCGATTCCCTTGATCGACATAACGGGCCGATCCTTGTAGCCCGCGTGAACGTAGTCGCTCGGCCTGGGTTTTGGCTTTTCTTCGCCGTCCAGCGCAAGGAATCGAAGGCCAAGGCCGTGGGTGAAGTTGAAGAGCGCCTTTGCGCGGTCGTGAAAGGTCTTGTTGCGCCCTTTCTCAGCCTCAAGCTGTCGAAGGTAGGCGGACACGACTTCCAAGACGGTCAAGTCGCACGTCTTGACGGCTTCGACACGCTTCGCAGTCAGCACGCGAGCATGGGCCAGCTTAGCCGCAGCATCGTCGTTTGGGTCGCGCAAGCGCTCGCCAGCTTCATTCGTAAGCGGGACGCCACGACCGTTGACCTTGCAAAACCAACCACGACCATCACGAAACCAATAACCCTTGTTGCGACTGCCTGATTGGCGTCCTTGCCGGCGAGAGCGCCGGTCTTTTGACATGATGAACCTCAAAGTAGATGTGTCTTAGACAATCTTACGTTTGAGGCGCGGCACTCAGAGATTTAGTGCCAAGATTTGGTGCCACGCCCCTCTACCAGAATCATAACTCGTTATCTGGTAAGGGGAATGGGCGACGAGACAGAGTACCCCCACGGGGAGTCGAACCCCGGTTTTCGGACTGAGAACCCGACGTCCTGGGCCACTAGACGATGGGGGCTTGCTGGGCCGCATTCATGACGAACGCGTCCCGAATGCCACCGAGCGCCCCATCGTGTCGCACGTAGCCGACACGGCGACTCGCCCGCATAGCATCCTCTGGTTAGTTGTTACAACAACACGCGCCGGCTGTCAATTCCCGTTGTAAAGTGCCGGTGCTGCCGGACTTTTTTCAAGGCTTATCCGGGTAGCTGAACTCGCCAGCGCTCAGCGCCAATTTTCCAGACGGCAGTAGGCTTGCGAATTCCGCGACAGCAGAAGCCCGCTGAATTCTGGTGAGTTCCGCTACGACGGCGCCGGCGCGTTCGGCTGCGGCGCAGCTGCCGGTGGCACGCCGGGCGGCACGTCCGTCGGCGGATTGTCGCCCGCCGGTGCCGAGCGCTCGAACCACTCGGCCCAATTCTTCGAGGCCGCCGTGTCGCCGAGCCGCGCGCGGTTTCTGGCAATGGTCAATTCCACCAATGAGCGCATATTGCGGTCGAGCCGATCGCGCAGCGGAAACAATTCCGCCAGCTTACTGGCCGATTCCGAATACTTGCCCAACCGATTGAGCACGGCCGCCTGGCCGGCCAGGCCAAACGCGCGATACTGCTCTTCCACGTTGCTCATGGCGGCAAACTCGTTGAAAATCTCGAGCGCCGGGCCAAAGTCCAGCTCTTCCAAATACAACCGCGCGAGGCCCTGTTTGGCCGGCAGCGCATAGCGCTTGTCGTCGCCAAAATATTGCGGCACGCTTTTCCAAGCGGCCTCGTTGTTGACCATCATGGCATACAGATATTGCTGCGCCGCCGAGTCGTAGCGCGGCACCGTCTCGCTTTCCACCTCCGGCGTGACGAGCGGCTGCGGCCGCAGCGTGTAGGCCAGCGCAATGCCCATTAGAAAACATGCCGCCGCCAAAGCTGCCCAGCGCCACAAGTTCCGCCGGCGGCGCAGCGCCGGCATGGCCGTCGTCTGCATCGCCACCGCCAGGCGTTCGGTTGCCTGGCGGCGCGCCTCGAGCGTGCCCGCCAACTCGTCCGGCCCCCAATCTTCCAGCTCTTCGCCGGCTTCCTCGGGAAACAGCTCGAGCGACACGGCCCGCAACTCGCGCAGCAGGTCGCGTGGCGTGGCATAACGTTCGCGCGGGTCTTTGGCCAGCATGCGATGCACCACGCGGCAGACCGACGCCGGCAAGTCAGGCCGGATGTTCTCCAGGCGCGCCGGCGGCGTCTTCAAATGCTGCACCGCGATGCCCAATGCCGTCTCGCCCCGAAAGGGCGGCTCGCCCGCCAGCATCTGATACGCCGTGACGCCCAGCGAGTAGATGTCGCTGCGCGGATCGAGCGCGCGACCTTCGACCTGCTCGGGACTCATGTAGAGCGGCGTACCCATGGTGACGCCGATCTGCGTGAGATTGTTTGCCACGGCATCCTGGCTGTAGAGCCGCGCCAGTCCGAAGTCGGCCACTTTAACTTCGCCGGTCGCGGCCAGCATGATGTTCTCAGGCTTGATGTCGCGGTGGACGATGCCGTGCTGGGCGGCTTTGTCGAGGGCCGCCGCCACCTGCCGCAAGATGGCGATGGAGCGGGCCAGCTTGAGCGGCCCGCGCCGCGTCAATTGTTCGGCCAGGTTTGAGCCTTGCACATACTCCTGGGCGATGAAGTGCACTCCGTCCACCCGGCCGACTTCGTAAATCTGCACGATGTTCGCGTTGACGAGTTGGGCCGCGGCCCGGGCCTCCTGGTCGAAGCGCGCCACATAGGTGGCGTCGCCGGCCAGGTTCGCGCGCAGCACCTTGAACGCCACCTGCCGGCCGAGCGAAACTTGTTCCGCCAGGTACACCTCGGCCATCGCTCCCTGGCCCAACCGCCGCAGCAGGCGATAGCCGCCAATCTGCCGACCGGAAAGATCGGCATCGTGCGAGGCATTGGCCGCGGAGCTGGGAGGATTCGACATCGGAGAACACGTCGTGGGTGGAGCGTCTGGCGTCCGCAGCCCGCCGGACGATATCGTTCTATCGCGCGGACTCGACAACACGCAGCGCGACCGCCGGCGTCGCGAGCGTTAAAGTCAGTATGAAGCCAGCGGCGAGCGCTGGCAACCGCGCGGCGTACTGCGGCCGATACGCGCCAAGCGAAAGCGGCGTAAATCAAGCGGGAAACGACGTGCCTGGTCAGTCCCGATCACAAGTCCCAATCGGTGCCAAAGTCGCCCGAGGATGGCTCGCGCCGGCAGGCGATCTCTCACTGTCGCGTGCGCCACGGTCGTCGCCGACGCAACTCGATGAGTGCCAGCGCGCCGGCACCAAAAAGCATGAACGTCGATGGCTCTGGCACCATAAAGTGCTGCACGCGATCGCCCGACGAATCGCCGACCCAAACGTTCTTGCCCTGCGCGTCAACGGTCAGCGCCGTGGGATACGTCAATTGGCCATTGCCGCTGCCGAACGCGCCAAACTGCGTGATGTATTGGCCATTGATTGCATCGAACACTTGCACTCGATGGTTGCCGGAGTCGGCGACAAACACGCGGAACGATTCATCCAAGGCAATTTTGCTAGCGTAACCGAGATTGAGTTGTCCGGCGCCGCTGCCCGTCGAACCAAATTCGTCCAGCAACGAACCGTCCGGGGCAAAGATCAGAATACGATCGCCCCCTGCGGCGCCCACGAAACGGTTGGCCATGGCCACAAAGACGATCCCAAGTACCGGGTTGACCGCGATGCCGGAAGGTGCAGCCAAGAGGCCAATGCCGGGAATCTCCGCAATTCCGGGAATCGTGAACTGATCGATCAGATCGCCAGTCGAGGCAAAGTGAGCGACGATTCCGTTGCCGCCCGTGGCCCACAGATCGCCATCGCCCCCCGCCGTGATCGAAACGGGCACACCGAGTGCCACCGACGAAGGAAAAAGATTGTACGTTCGGATATGGCCGCCGGAGGCGGTGTATTCGGAGAGGATTCCGCCGAAGCCGTCCGCCAAGTAGACGTTGCCGGCAAACCCCGTTGCCACGTCGTTGGGAGCCTCGGCCGCGCCAATTTTGCGGATAAAGGCTCCGCCGGTCGTGAAAGCCTGGATCGTGCGGTTGTCAAAGGCCATGCCGTCTACGGCGAGATACACGCTGCCGCCGTCCGTGGCCACGCCTACCACAGGACCGCTGTCCTGGGGCGTGATGGTGCCGACATAGTCGTAGCCGGCATTTGCGGGACACGGCGTCAAGGGCATCGACGCGGCGACGATCGCGACCAGCAGCGCAGACTTTAACGGGCTCGGCGACAGCACGATTATTCTGCCAGGCATGGGGGTCCTCCTTCTGTCGTGCCTCGCTCTAGCGATTCAATTGTGCCGGCCAATTCAGGTGCTTGTGCAGAAAATCGAACGTGCCCACGCCGTGAATGGTGTGCGGGCCATCGAAAAACTCGATCTCCGTTCGCTCAGGAATCCGCAGGTCGGCATACATCTGCCGGATCTTGGCATACTCATAGGCCACCCACTCGTCCGGAGCCACCCCGTCGCGATGGCCGCGCTCGACCATGAACGGCCGCGGCGCGATCAGCGCCGCCATCTCCGCATAGTTATATGTGTTGCCCAGGTCGAACTCGAAAATCTCATACTCGCCCGTGGTCACGTAACTGTGCGCGGCGCGCGTCGAGGCGTTCTTCCAGATCCACTCGTTGAAGTCGGCCGAACAGATCGACAGGCAATAGCGCTCCACCAGCGCCGGCACGCGCATGGCCGTCTTGCCGCCGTACGAAAGGCCGTAGAACGCAATCCGCTCGGGATCAACGATCGGCAGCGTGGCCAGCCAATCGACCAGTTGCTGGTGTTGCGGCACGATGACGGAATACAGCGTCTTGCCCAGCGGGTTCAGCTTGCGCTGCAGCGTGCGAAAGCGGTCTTGGAAAATGTACGGATTCTGCGGCGCATAGACCACGAAGCCGCGCTCCGCCAATCGGCAGGCGTACTGGTTGTATGCCGGGTTGAACTTGTGCGGGTCGGCCACGTCGCTCGGCCGGCCCTCCAGCCCGTGCTGACACACCACGACCGGACGTCGCTCGTCGGGCTTGATGTTCTTGGGCACCAGCAGAATGCCGTACGCGAACACATCGGGGAAAACATCCAGCACCACTTCGTGTCCCGTGTACAGCGGCTCGTCGAATACTTGCCGCGTGCGCGGATTGGGAGGCAGCAGCTTTTCGTCAAAGCGGCCGATCACGTCGTTGTAGAATCGCTCGCGATAGGCTCGCGTTGAGACGGCAAACTTTTCGGGATCGCGCGAGGCCCGGTCCGCTTGCGACCAGTAGGCCGCTCGCGTGTACTCGCCCTCGCGCAGCAGGTGCTGCGTGTCGGCGTTGATCTGGTTGAACAACCGCTGCTGTCGCGCCTGGGAATCGAATGAGGGCTGCAGGTATTTTGGCGGCAGCGTTCCGGCAGAGATCGGCTGGCTGGCCAGGGCCTCGGAAAACTTCGTCAACGCCGTGCGGCTCCCCGGCGATCCGTGGCCGTCGTCGTCGGTGGACACCACTTCGCACGGTCGCGCCAGCGACAAGCCATCAACCAGTTTAGCTGCGCGGTCCAGTTCTGCCTGCACGCGCTCGACATCGGGCGTGATTAGTTGTCCCGGCGCGGCCGAGGCGCTGCGCCCTTCGCGCGCTGCTGGTGGACCGGAAACCTCCGGCGACTGGCAAGCTTCGACAATCAACGCCCGCGGCGCCACCAGGCTGGCCAGCTCGGCGTCGCCAAACTGATCCAACAGGCCGAACACGTTGCGATAGATCGGCTCCTGCCAGACGCCCTCGCGCGGCGCGAAGTACCCGCTCACGCACGCGGCATCGATCCGCGGATCCAGAGCCGCCGAGTACAGCGCAACGAGTCCGCCTTCGCCATAGCCGATCACGCCAATCGCCGGATCTGCCCCGTCGGCATCGTGCGCAAAGTAGTCGACCGCGGCCAGCACTTTCTGCACTTCGTAGCCAATGATATGCCGCCCCATCTCGAATGCCGGCCGATAGAGAAACTCGCGATGGGGCTGGTTCGTGCCGCGCACCGGGCTGGCGGAGAATTCGTCTTGCCGGTCGATGAGCGCCGGCACGATCACGCGAAAGCCGTTGTGCACCAGCAGCCGAGCGAATTGCGATTCGAGCGGAGTGCCCTCGACGAGCCCGGCCAACTGCTCGGGCGACTGGTCCGCGTCAGGAATGGCAATCACGTCGGCCAGCGGGCGTCCCTGTGGCACCAGCAGCAGTCCTTCGCTCGTCACGCCGCGCACGACCGGCCAGCGAACCGCGTGCACTTCGAAACTGTCACCGCGCGCCACGAGCGAGGGCTGCGCCGTGGTGGCGATGTACTCCAGCGCGGAGACGCGCTCGCGCGGATCGGCGGCGCCGATAATCTTGGCCAGCCGCGCGCGATTCGGCGCCACCGACTCGTTGTACTTCTCGGGTGTGGCCACGTCGCGCCGCCAATGGCGGGGCCGCTGCTGCACGCTCTCCTCGAGTTTGCGCAACAGAAAGCGATCGATGCCCGCGACCATCTGGTCGGCCAGGTCTCCCTGCATCGCCAGGGCCGCGGTACCGGCGACCGATCCAGCGGATCGCTGCCCGCCCGCCGGCCCTTCGCCAGGTGGCGGCTCAGCGGAGTGCGCCGCGCGAACGAGAACAACCCCCAGGACAACAACGAGCCATAACTGCCGCATCGTGGAACTCTCAATCGGTTGCAGGGCACCGGCGGGTTTCGCGGCTTCGAGTGTAGCACGAACCACGGGCGCGCTCCACGTTTCGCCGGCCGAGGCGGCCGGCGGTTGTACCACGCATTTCGAGCGAACTATAATCAGCGTGCCAATGCGGCCATCGCCCGCGTCGAATATGGAGCGAAAGCATTCCCATGACATCGAAACAGAGCCGGCGCGATTTTTTGCAGAAAACATCCCGCGGGGCGCTGGCACTCGGCGTGGGGCTGGCCGCCTCACAGGCCTGCGCGGCCGAACCGCGCCACAGCCTGAAAAAGGCCGTGAAGTACGGCATGATCAAAGTGCCCGGCGCCTCGATCGAAGAAAAGTTTCAGCTCATCAAGTCGCTGGGCTTCCAGGGCGTGGAGTTCGACAGTCCGAGCGACATCGATCGCCAGGAGGCCGCCAGCGCCCAGCAATCGACCGGCATCAAGATTCACGGCGTAATCGACTCCGTGCACTGGCAGCAGCGGCTGTCCGATCCCGACGCCGCGGTGCGTGCCAAGGGCCTGGCCGCGCTGCGCACGGCGATTGACGACGCCAAATTCTACGGCGCCGACACGGTGCTGCTCGTGCCGGGCAAGGTGAGCAACGCCGACACGGAAAACTACGAGCAGTGCTATGCGCGTTCGCAGGAAGAGATTCGCAAGGTGCTGCCGCAGGCCGGCGACGCGGGCGTGAAAATCGCCATCGAAGTGGTGTGGAACGATTTTCTCACCAAACCTGAGCAGCTGGTGCAGTACGTCGACGATTTTCAATCGCCGTCAGTCGGCGCGTATTTCGATTGCAGCAACATGCTCAAGTACGGCGTGCCAGCTGCCACGTGGATCCGCACGCTCGGCAAGCGGATGCTGAAGTTCGACTTCAAAGGCTACAGCCACGAGAAGAAGTGGGTGGCCATTGGCGACGGCGACGAAGACTGGCCCGCGATCCTCCAAGCGCTCGACGACGTCGAGTATCACGGCTGGGCCACGTCCGAAGTGGCCGGCGGCGGCGAGCAAGAGCTGCGCGACATCGCCCAGCGGATGAACCGCGTGCTGGGGCTGTCGTAACATGCGCGGGCGTGGCGGTGCAGCCACCGGCTTTGCCGCTGGATATCTTCGTAACTGAACGCGCCAAAGTTTGCGCCGTCCGCGCTCTCCGCGGTTCAATTCACGGCGCGGCTACGCCATTCGCGCTGCCGGATCTTGCTTGTAATATTCGCGCAACAGCTCGTACAAGCTCGGATGCTCTTCCCGCAGCTCGACCGGGCAATCGAAGAAGCACTCCGTTGCCACGGCGAAGAACTCCGCCTCGCTCTCGGCCCCATACGTGTCCAGGAGCGTGGCGCGGCCCTCCTGCGCGTCGTCAATGAGCTGTTCGTATTCGGCCGTCATGACCTCGTGCCAGCGGCGGCGCAGCCGTGGATCTTCCAAGGGCGGCGTGCCGTTCGTGCTGCGGTCGAGCATGTCTAACTGGTGCGCGAACTCGTGCCACACCACGTTGCGGCCGTAGCCCGGATGCTCGGCGTTGTCCTGCACGTCGGACCAGGAGAGAATCACCGGACCGCGATACCAGGCTTCGCCAGCGCGCACGGTTTCGCCGCGGATCGACCAACCTTCGTGCCAGCGCTCCTCCGGCACCGCGTAACCGCTGGGATAAATGAGGATCGAGAGCAAGGAGGCGAACGGATCACCCTCCAGCCCCAGCGTCATCAGGCAGGCGTATGCGGCGATGATCACCTTCATCTCGTCCGTCAGCTCCAGCCCGTCGCAGCCCTCCCAGTTCTTCTCGGCGATGAACACGCGCAAGCGGTCGCGCAGCGTGGCCTGTTCATCCCGCGACAGGTGCGGGTAGTGCGAAACGTTTTGTTGCAGGATTGGCAGCCACTCGCGCGGAAACGGCGTGGCCAGAATCTTGCGTCGGCGCCGCTCGCGCAGCCACTTGAAAATCATGATGACGAGCCGTCCGTGGTCGTGGGGTCGTTGCCTGTGAGTTTCTACCCGAAGCGCCCGCGAGGGACATCGACGGGTGCCATGCTCACGCTCACGTGAGCATGCATTGGACACCCGCACGCTGTGCGATCGTCGGCAGGTCGCCCTCGCTTGCGCTTCAGGTTGGTGTTGCCGTCGCCCGGCGCCTCGAGTTCGTAAAGTGCCCGCTGCATTCCATACGAGTGTTGGCATTAACCCGAAAGCGTCCAGCCCGAGCGATAGTCGCGGCGGATGAACTCGTCGGCCTGCGAGCAATTTGGCGCGCGCAAGGCCTCGGCGTCCCATTCGAGCTTCTGCCCGCCGGCCCGATACGAAACGTTGCCCAGCAGAGCAGCCTCGGCCAATGCGCCGGAGTAGTCGAAGTTGCAGGTCGTGGGACCGCGCGACTTGCAGGCTTCGGCCCACTCGGCCCAATGCCCGATCGAGTTGGGAATGGTCTGCGCGGGCGGCTCGGGCTCGGTGCCGTCGAGCATGAACAGCTTGCGCGTCGAGTAGTCGGCCAGCAGCCGCCCGCTCGCGCCGGCCCCTTCAAATAACACGGCCGCGGACTTGTCGTATTGCTCCGCGCCCTCGGGCCGCCAGGCACCGTGATACCAGGTGAGATGCACCGGCGGCTTGTCGCCCCGCGCGGGGAAGTGATAGTCCACTTGCATGTTGTCGGGCACGTCGTTGTCGCCGGTCGACGTCTTCTCGCCTTTGGCCGCCACCGACGTGGGATAGCGCAGGTCCAGCGCCCAGAACGGCAGGTCCATGTAGTGGCAGCCGAAATCGGCCAGCGTGCCGCCGCCAAAATCCCACCAGTAGCGCCAGTTGAAATGAAAGTGCGACGGATGGAACGGGCGCATGGGCGCGGGCCCGATCCACAAGTCGTAATCCACCGATTCCGGCGGCGTGCCCGCGGCCACGCGTACGCCCGGGCGAATGCCGCCGCCCATCCACACGTGCACGCGCGACACCGGCCCGATCTGCCCGGCCCGAATGATCTCGACCACGCGGCGATAGTTCTCGCCGGCGTGAATTTGCGTGCCCATTTGCGTGACGGCCTTTTGCCGGGCCGCTTCTTCGCGCATCTGCCGCACTTCGTACACGCTGTGCGCCAGCGGCTTCTCGCAATACACGTCCAGCCCGCGCCGCAGGGCCCACACCACCGGAATGGCGTGCGTGTGATCGGGCGTCGAGACGACGACGGCGTCGAGGTTCTTCTCCTTGTCAAACAGCACGCGAAAATCGGCGTAGGTCTTGGCCTGCGGAAAACGCTTGACCATCGGGCCCAGGTTCAGCGAGTCGACGTCGCACAGCGCGACGATGTTCTCGCTGGTGAGGTTGTCGATGTTGTGCGCTCCTTTGTTGGCCACGCCAATGCACGCCAGATTCAACTTCTCATTGGGCGAGCGGGCCGCCAGTGCCGGCCGAGGCTGTACCAGGCCGGTCGCGCCGGCGGCCATGGTCGCCGTGCCGGCCGCCAGGGCCCGTCGCAAGAATTCGCGCCGTTCCAAATGCTGTGACATGGTGAGTGCCTCGCGGTTGGGAGGTTCGGGGCAGGGGCAGTGTTTGCAGCCGGGTGCCACTAGTGGCTTGTCCAGCAGTAACGTAGCTGAATTCCTAGAATTCAGCCGGACGCAAAACGGCTGGGTGGCGCGAGGTATCTTCCCGTGGACGGACGAGCACTGGCGAGACGCCAGTGCCACCCGCGCGTCTATTGTGAACCGGCCGCGAGCGAACGTCAACGTACGCGCAGGCCCGCAGAGATCCTGCGACAAACTCCCGCCGCGTTCACGCGTGAAATTCGCACGCAAACAAGGCCGCGCGGTGCAGCCGAAATTCCAGGCACACCTGTTCGCTGCCCAGGACCGACAGCGGCTTTTCCCAATCGACGTTCGCGGCCAGCGAATCGACGGTGATCGGCGCCGACCCGGCCCGGCCCAACTTCGTCAGCACCGCACCCTTCGCATCCAACACACGCACCGTGATCTGCCCGCCCGTGGCGCGGGCATTGAGCGTGAGCCCGCGCGCGTTGATCACCAGAGGCGGCGTGCGCAGCGTGCCCTCATCGGCCGTGGGCGAGAGCGCCGCATAGCGATCGCGCTTCAGCCGTGCCAAGCCAACCTGCCGTTCCGTCTCGGCGGCGATCTTGTGGCCGCGCGCGTACCCGCCGTAGTACAGATACAACTCGTCGCCAACCGGCACGACTGCGCTGCCCCAGGCCATGGCGTGGTCCCAACTGCCCGGCTGCAGGTTGCGATCCACGAGCGGCTCGCGAAAGCGGTGCCAATGCACGCCGTCGCGGCTCGTGGCCAGCGCGGTGTAGCCGATGCCGTCGACCGGTCCGCCCGGATCGCACGGCAAATCGTCGCGCAGCACCCGCACGAGCCCCAGTTGCAATCCGCCCCGCACGTGCATGCCGCCCATGCCGTAGAACTCGAGCAGCCCCTCGTCGTGCGCGTCGGGCGCGAAGATGCGCCACGGCCGCTCCCATTTCAGAAAGTCATCGCTGGCCGACATGCCAATCAGCCGCCGGAACGCGCGGCCCGCCTTGGGCGCGGGCGCGTAGCCGTCTTCGGCCAGGGCGTGTACTTTCACCGCGGCGCGATACTTGCGCGCCAGCGAATCGTAGTACACGTCCACCGTGTCGCCCACACCGTGCCGCACGAACTTGTTAGGCCCCTCGGGCCAGGTGTGCAGCGCCGGGTTGCCCGACCAGTGCGTCCACGTCGTGCCGTCCGGCGAGAACCCCAGCCACATGCCGGCGTCGTCGCCCGGCTTGTCCTCGCGCTCGCGCGTGGCTTGCCAGTTGGCCAGCTTGTAGCGCCGCGCCGGGTCGGCGGCGGCAGGACCGTCGTCGATCACGCTGCAGCCATAACCGCGCGGCAAGTCCCACACCAAACGCGGATTGGCCCAGGCGATTCCGTCGTTCGATTCCGCGTGCCAGATGGCCGGACCGTGGTTGTACCAGACGCGAAATCGTTGGGACTCCGCGTCGCGCACTACGCTGAGATACGGCTGCGTGGTGCCGAATGTGCCGCTGTCGAGCACCGGGCGCTCCAGCCGCTCCGGCCGTTCCATGCGCCGCACCAGCCCGCTCATGTGGCCGATCAGGTCGTCGTCGACGAACAGTTGCACGCCGGGATTGATGGCGCGGGGCGCAGCGTCCGTCGGAGTCGTGGCTTCGCCGGCATTGACGACCGGCTCCGCGGCCTTCGCGCTGCGCGGCGCCAATGGCCAACCAACTGCCGCGGCAGCGGCGGCCCGTGCGATGCGAAGCATCTCGCGTCGATTCATTGTGGCAGTCCCCCCGGTGTCCTCGCTGCGTCGGCTCGCGCGCAGTCGGCACGCTATTGTGGCCGACGGGTGTGCCGAATGCACTACTTGGCACACCGTCCGTCGCGGATGTTGGGTGGCACTGCCAGCGGCACCGAAAGCATCCGCGTCGTAGTGGACCCGACCACGCATCAACGCCATGCACGATCAGTTGCAAACTAATGGGTGCCATGCTCACGCCACGTGAGCATGCTTGCGCGAACGCAAGCATGGCACCCGACATTTTGGCGTGGTCGGTCCAATAGGGGCACCCCGTGCCGGACAATGAACTGCCAACCCGCCCTGAGCGTCGTCAGCGCTATGGCGCCGGCGCTTCGCCGTAAGAGTACGGCGCGGGCTCGACGTGCGACGAAGGAACGACGGCACCGGGCGCCGGCGTGGAGGGCGTGGGAAGTCTAACCGCCGCCGGCGGCATCGTTGCCATCGACGTCGGCCCCGCATCGAGCGGCCAGGGATTCGCCACCGGCGCCGCCGGCACAATCTGCGTCGCGCCCATGCGATGTTCAACCCCAGGCGACGGCAGCGGCGGTCCCGCCGGCTGCAATCCGCTGTCGGGTATGCCACCGGCCGGCACTCCCTGCGGCGTCAAACCCCCTGGCACGATCGGTCCGCCGGCAGGAAAGCCCTGTGCCGGCGCGCCTGTGCCAGTGGGCGCGGCAACCACGGGCGCCGCGCCGCGGCCTGTCGGTGAGCCATACACGGCCGGAGCTTCGAAGCCTGGCGGCGCGCCCGCACCGTACGGCGCCTCGCCCGGCCGATGCGGCGCCCAATGCGCGCCGGGCGCTTGTGCGGTCATCGGCCCGCGCTGCCAGTTGGCCGGATGTTGGCGGTCGACGTCGACCAGGTGGGCCAGCAGAATGCGGTGCACTTCCAGCACACTCAGCGGGTGCGTGTGGATGGTGGTGTGGTCGGCGTTGACGACGATTTCGGAATCGGCATGGTCCAGATGCGCGCTGGTGTACGACACGACGCCGTCGCCTTCGCCCACCACCTTGCCGAGCAGCCCTTCCTCGGGCACGACGCCCACGATCGAATGATAGTGCACCCAGTTGGCCGGCTGCGCCTGGAGCATGACCGGCAGGAACGGCGAGTCGGGCGCCAGCGAGTCGATGCTCGTATCGACGTCGATCAGGTTGGGCTCCTGAAACACCTGGGGATTATCCTTGAGCAGCTCCTGCTGCGAGTTGACGAGCATTTTGGGCAGCTTGATGAGCTTATTGCTCAGCCAGCGCGTGGTGGAGTTGGAAAACTCGCTGCCGCGGTACGGCGTGCCCAGCGTGATCACGCGCCGCACGGACGGCGTGGGCCGAAAGAAGAACGTGCTGGCCAGGTGCTGCCGCGTTTCGTCGCTGGCTTTGACCACCTGAAACGGCTGCTTGCTCACGATGTTCCAAAAGTCGTTGCCGCTTTCCACCGTTTGCAGCCGGGCCAGCAAACCGCCCATGCTGTGGCCCACCAGCACCATCTGGTCGAGGGCAACTTGCCGATGATCTGGATCGAGCAGCTCGCGGGCCTGCGCCAGGTCGCGGCGGAAATCGGCGGCGCTGTACCAGAACGGCTGCCCGCTGGGATACAGATAAAACCAGAACTGATAGCGGTTGCGAATCTCCGGCGCGCCGCGCAGATCGTTGAACATCGCCATCCAGGTGATTGGGCTCGACCACAACCCGTGGATCATGATCACCGGAATCTTGCCGGGCTGATACGGCTCCAGCATGTACAGTCCTTGCAACTTCTTGGTCTGCGCCACGTTCAGCAAGCCGACGGTCGACGAATCGAGATTGCGCAAGTCGTCTTGATTGAGCGCGTATGCCAGGGGCGTCGTCAGGTCCGACTCGAGCGGCACGCGGCGGCCGTCGACGCTGATCTCCGCCGTGTTCAGCGGATCGTGCAGCTCGAGATACGCCACGTGATGCGACGTGCCGGGAGCCCGGTCGGGCAACACCCGCAAGAACGCCGTCACCGGGAAGCTCATCCCGGGCGGATAGAACTTTTCTTCCGGGCCGGGCGGCTCGTGCTCTTTGCGAATCGCGATCAACGGCACGCCCATGCCGTAGTTGTGATAGTGGTTTTGCAGGCCCTGCACGTCATAGTCGGACACGAAGCGGAAGCCGGCAAAGTCTTCGGCGCGCCAGCGCGGGCCGCGCAGCACAATGGTGGCCTCCACCGTCTGATTCGCCGTCTTGATGGTGTGCGTCGAGCCAGGCACGAGGCCGCCGCGCCGATTGATGATCCGTAGCGCGCTTTCCAGCGCACCGTTGTACAGGTCGCACGCGCCGCGGAATTCCGGATCATACGGATTGCGAAAGCGGCCAAAACGCTCGTCGAACAAATACTGATAGCCGTTCACCATGGCCAGGCCGTGCAGCTCCAGGGCCCGCTGACGGTTGATGGGCTCGGAGCGCTTGGCCGCCAGGTAGGCCAGCTCGGCCAGCGAGTACAGCTTGTCGGCCGAGGGCTCCTGGCGGTTGATTTCATAGAGCTTGGGCAACAGCTCGGTCGAATGCCGGTCCAGCTCGTCTTCCAGGTCGTAGCGGCGAACCAACAGCATGGTCCGCGCGGTCGGCTGGGGGCCGGAAGGAGACAACAGGTTGAGCGGCCCTGACAACGGGTTCTCGGGCACTTCGCGCAGCCGCACCCACGAGGTTTGCGCGCAGCCCGATGCCCACACGGCGACCAGCGACAACCAGAGGGTTGCCTTGGCCGCGTGCGCGCGAACCACATCCGTGCGGCCGTGCGCGTCGATGACGGGCCTCGTGTCCTGTTGAGGTTTTGGGTCGGCGATGTGTCGCCGCGAAGTAGCGTCCCGGGCCGTTGCTGGCGCCGCATCGTCGGGTGCGCGGCGCGGGCGCAGAGCGCGGGGCGGCGAACAATAAAAACTCCGCGATCTACGGGCAATCCCGCTTTGCCAGAGGGCCGTTCTGCCGCATGATAAGGGCGCCCAAAATGGGCGTGATAGCGTTCGGGTTTCTCGCGAACTTTCCGGCAGTTGCGGGCCTCCTCAACCTGGGCACTCACACTGCTGGCATGACAGCAGCACCGGCGGTACTGGCAGCCGGCGGCCAAACTGGGGCGACAAGTGGTGCGGCCGATCATCGACTCGAACCGGTGGCGCCCGGTGTCATGCTGAGGTCCGGAGATTGGGAAATGAATTTCGAGTACTGTCTACCAGGCGCGGCGCCAGCGCGGTTGCGATTGAAGGACATACAGCCGCGCGAGCGGCGTAGGTCTGTAGCCGTGGGCGTCAGCCCACGGATTCGAAGCGCCGCAACCCTGATTGTCGCGCGCTTCGGCGCGGGCGTGGTGCGCTTGCCGATGCGCCCTTGCCGCCGAAGCGGGCGGCTGCACGGGTCGGGGTGGCCGGTGTTCGGCGGGCTACAGCCCGCCGCTAAAGACCTGTGCCGCTGCGCGGCGGAACGAACGTCAGGATCGGCTGCCGGTCGCACGAGGATGAGCGAGAGCGCGCACCGATGTCGACGAAAGAGCGCGGTCGGTTGAATAGCGTCGAACCGATGGGTTAAGCGAGCGGAACAGCAGGAGCACCGTTTATGGCCACCGATCACGACGCGCTACTGGTCGAAGAGCGGCTGTTGTTGCGCGCGTTTTGCAGCGACGACGCCGGGCCAATCTGCGAGGCCGTGCTCGAGTCGCTCGACGATTTTCTGCCCTGGCTGCCCTGGTGCCACGCCGGCTATTCGATCGACGATACCCGCGCGTTCCTCGCCGGCCGCGGCGACGCTTTTGAGAACGACGGCGAATATGCCTTTGCCATGATCGAGCGGCCGGGCGATCGACTCGTCGGCGCTTGCGGACTGAACCAGTTCGATCGGGCGAACGCGCGGGCCAATTTGGGCTACTGGGTGCGCTCGAGCGCCACGCGACGCGGCTTTGCCACACAAGCCACGCGCATGCTGGCCAGGTGGGCCATGCCCGCTTTAGGCCTGCAGCGCATCGAGATCGTGGTGGCCCAGGGCAATCGCGCCAGTCAGCGCGTGGCCGGCAAGGTCGGCGCCACGCGCGAAGGCGTGGCCCGCAACCGCCTCCTGGTCCGCGGCGTGCCGCACGATTCGGTGGTGTTCTCGCTGGTGCCCGCGGACCTGGCGAAGTGGCAGTGAGGCACGCGTGCCGGGCGGCGCATACCGCTTTCGTGTCGCAGTCTGGCTCGCCGCGCCGCCGCTTTTGCCGCCCGCGCTGTCAGCGGTTACAGTAAAACGCAATCGACCGGCGCGTTCCACAGCAAGCGGTGGCAACCATCGACACGGCATTGGCACAACTGGCACTTCACGGCGGCCCGCCCGTCCTCTCGGGGCCGCGCGCGCCTTGGCCGCCGAGCGACGAACGCATTCGTGACGCCCTGCAGGAGGCCTGGTCGGACGGCAGCTGGGGGCGGTACCACGGGCCGCACTCCGCGCGCCTCGCCGCCGCGCTGGCCGAGTGGCATGGCACCGAGTTCGTCACGCTCTGCTGCTCCGGCACGTTCGCCGTCGAACTGGCGCTGCGCGGACTGGGGATCGGCCCGAGCGACGAAGTGATCCTGGCCGGCTATGATTTTCCGGGCAACTTTCGCGCGATCGAGGCCGCCAGTGCGCGGCCGGTGCTTGTAGACATCGAAGCGGACGGCTGCCTCCTCGATCTCGAACAACTGACCGCCGCCATCGGCCCGCACACGCGCGCGGTCATCGTGTCGCACCTGCACGGCACGCTGGCGGATATGCCGCGCCTGATGGATTGGGCGCAGCGCAGCGGCGTGGCCGTCGTCGAAGATGCTTGCCAGGTCACCGGCGCAACGATCGCCGGCCGCGCCGCCGGATCCTGGGGCGATGTCGGCGTGCTCAGCTTCGGCGGCAGCAAGCTGCTCACGGCGGGGCGCGGCGGCGCTTTGCTGACCGCCAATCCGGAGATTCATCAGCGGGCCAAAGTCTTCGCGCACCGGGGCAACGACGCGTTTCCGCTGAGCGAGCTGCAGGCCGCCGTGCTGGTGCCGCAGCTGGAAGCGCTGGCCGCGAGCAATGCAGCCCGCGCGGCCAACGTCGAACGGCTGCGACAACGCGTGGCTTCGCCAGCGGCGCTCACTGCGATTTGCAATCGTGCGAGCGATGCTTCGCCCGCCTACTACAAGGCGGCTTGGCGCTTCGAGCCGCAGGCGGCGGTAGTGGAGATCGACGAGTTCGTGGCGGCCCTGCAAGCGGAAGGCGCGCCGATCGACCGCGGTTTTCGCGGCTTTGCCGGCCGCAGCGCGCGGCGCTGTCGCAAAGTTGGCGCGTTGCCGCACAGCCGTCGCGCCGCGCAAACGACCTTGCTGTTGCACCATCCCATCTTGCTCGAACCGCCCGAGCGAATGGACGCGTTGGCCCAGGCCATCGGCAAGGTGGCCGCGGCCTACGCTCTCGCGAACGGTATCTGACCGCAGCCGCGCGGACGCGGCAGACCATGTTCAACGACTCAGGAAGATGCTGACCCTACGATGAAATTCCTGCTCACCAACGACGACGGCATCGAGGCGCAAGGGCTGGTGGCGCTCAAGCGCGCTACTGAGCCGTTGGGAACGGCCGTGGTGGTGGCGCCCGACAGGCATCTCTCGGGCTGCAGCCATCAGGCCACCACGCAGCGGCCGCTCGCGCTGGCCGAATGGTCCGCAGGGTGGTACACGCTGGACGGGTCGCCCGTCGATTGCACGCGCATCGGGCTCACGCGCGCCGCGCCCCAGGCCCAGTGGGTGATCTCCGGCGTGAACGAAGGCGGAAACCTTGGCGCCGATATTTTTCTATCGGGCACGGTCGCCGCGGCCCGCGAAGCGTGCCTGTTAGGCAAGCCGGCGATCGCCGTGAGCCAATACGTGCGCCGCAAACCCATCGATTGGGAGCGGGCAGCGAAGTGGGCGATGGCCGTGATCGAGATGCTGCTCGCGCAGCCGCCGGAGCCCGGCGCGTTTTGGAACGTGAATTTGCCAGACCCCGACGAATCGCTGCGCGACCTGCCCCAATGCGTCTTTTGCGCCGTCGATCCGCACGCCTTGCCGGTCGACTACGAGCTGCGCGAGGGCAAGCTCTACTATCGGGCCCGTTATCATGACCGGCAGCGCTTGCCCGGCCACGACGTCGACGTCTGCTTTGCCGGGCACATTGCCATCAGCCAGATTCGCCTGCACGCAATTTCGAGTCCGCCGGCCGGGTCCCATTGAGTGGACGGTCGGCGCGACTCGCGTTAGCGGGGCTGCACGGACAATGGCTGGTGCGCCTCGGCAAGCCCGTTCGACAAGCCGTTGGGCGCGTCGTCAAAACGCGGCAATTCGCCACGGACAATCCGCACGGATTCCGGGGCTTCGATGCCGAACGTGACACGTTGCCCATGAATCCTTTTGACCACCACGACAATGCCATCGCCAATCACCACCTTTTCACCCGTTTTGCGACTGAGAACTAACATGATGAGACCTTTCCAACCTTCCCTGATGGACCATTCCTAGGCCAGCGATCACTTCCACCGCGCCGAGGATGGAAACTCATGCGATCGTTTGCGGCCCTCCATAAAGCAACCGCAGTGCCGTGATTCGATCGCACCCCTAAAGCGATCTTGCCGCCGTGAACATAAACTGTTCCGAAGAAGAGGTTTATGTGGGCAATAAATTGCTGCGGAATTGTCTGCCTCGCCGGCGGCGCGCCGTGCGGATCCGTCTCAATTCGAGATTCCTGTCCAGGAATGAGACCAAATGGGTAGTGCTAGCGAGGTACCCGAAAGAGCCTTTGGGCCACCCCGACCCGTGTAGTTGCACACCTGTCGCAGCCAACTATACTGACCTGCATGGACCAGAGTGAGCGAGTGGAGCTGCGCGACTATTGCGTCGTGGCGTACCGACATGGTGCGCGCGGCATCGAGTTTTGCCTGCTGAGCCAGGCCACAGGCAATCGGTGGGAGTTCCCCACCACGCCTGCCGACGAGCCGTTGGAAAACGGGGCGACCCCGCTCCACGACGTCGCGGCGGGTGTTGGCTTGCACGGTCAGCTCGACGACCGCGAACCGCTCGACATGTTTGCCGCGGCCCGCGGCAATCAATCGCGTCACGTGACCGCCTATTTAATGCACGTGACGGCCGTCGACGAAAACTGGCCGCAGCGGGCCACGCACCGCCGCATCTGGTGTCTGGCGGAAGAGGCCCGCGCACGGTTGCGGCGCAAGCCATACCGACGATTTATCGACCTGGCGCTGCGTTGTGCCGCAACGAGAAGCCCCGCGGTCAACGGCCGCGGGCCGCTCGGCGCCAACAGCTCGAATAGTGCCAACGGCGCCAGCGCTGGCCCGCGCTTGCCCCGCTAAGCGTCGCCGCACAGCGCGCCAAGTTTCCCTCTGCCCCCATGGTGCGCCCTTCTGCGGCCGCGGCCTGCAGGTTTTGGGCCGCGCAGTCTCGATGTCGCTGCCGCGGCAGGCAATGGAACCGCCTTGCGCCGGGCGCTACAATGTCGCTTCTTGGCGTGGCCCAAACGACACTTGCCAGCGAGCAGACGATGCGGCGACCGAGCGGAATGGTTGGCACCGCAGCAGGAATGCTGTGCGCGTTGCTATGGATTGTCGCAGGCTTCTCGGGGGCCGCACTGGCGGACAAGACCGCTGATAAGTCCGCCGATGAGCTGCGGCGCCAGGCGACTCAGGCCGCGCGCGAAGGAAAACGCGACGACGCATTGCGCCTGGCCGGCGAAGCCATTGCCGCCGCGCCCAATGACGCCGAGGGCTATGCACTGCGGGCCGGACTGTACGTGGCGGCCGACGATCATCGCCGCGCCATCGCCGACCTGGATCGCCTGCTGCAGATCGATCCCAATCGGGCCGATGCTTTCGATCAGCGCGGCAGCCAGCAATTCATGCTCGGCAACGTCGACGCCTCGATTCGCGACTTCGATCGCTATTTGCAACTCAAGCCAGACCAGGAGCCGTGGCACTGGAAGCGCGGCATTTCGTACTACTACGCCGGCCGATACGCCGAGGGCCGCAAACAGTTCGAAGGTTATCAAACCGTCGACGACAACGACGTGGAAAATGCCGTGTGGCGCTGCTTGTGCATGGCCAGGGCCGGCGATTTGGCCTCCGCCCGCCGCGACATGCTCAAGATCAAGCAGGATCCGCGCGTGCCCATGATGCAGATCTACGCGCTGTTCGCCGGAAAGGCCACGCCCGAGGACGTGCTGGCCGCGGCCCGCGCCGGCTCGCCCGCGGCGGACACCTTGAACGCCCGCTTGTTCTATGCGCACTTGTACTTGGGCCTGTACTACGAAGTGGCGGGCGACGCAGCGGGGGCGCTACAGCATCTGACCAAGGCGGCCGAGGAGCACAAGATCGGGCACTACATGTGGAACGTGGCCGACGTGCACGCGCGCAGGCTGCGGCCGGCTGCTGCCGCGCCCCACTGACGGCGCGCTCGGTTTGCATTTCGTTTCCTTCTTGTTTTTCGCTGAGGATTTCATGGCAGTTTCCCCCGACCCTTATGCGATCGACGTGGCGGCGTGCCGCACGCGACAGCGGCGTTTGCTCGACCTGATGCAACAACAACAGCTCGATCTGGCCATCGTCACACAGCACGCGCACGTGCAGTATCTCGTCGGCCCGCGCTTTGCCTGGACGTTTTCTCCCGTGGCGGCGCTGTGGTCGGACGGCCGGGCCGTGCTGGTCGCTCCCTCGCAGCCGAGCGAGCCGGTGGCGGCCGACGACGTGCTCACTTACGAGGCGCAGTCGTTCTGCACGCTGCGCAACGATCAAAGGCAAAAATCCACGCAGGTGCTGTTGTCCGCGCTGGCGGGGCAGGCCAGTGCGTCGCGGAAAGCGGCTCCGCGCCGCGTCGGGGTGGAGTTCAGCCGTTGCGGGCCCGGGATCGCCGGCTGGCAAGGCGCGGAACTGATCGACATCGAGCCGGATCTGTACGTCCTGCGCCGCCGCAAGGATCCCGACGAACTGGCCCGGCTGCGCAAAGCGATTGCCGGCACGGGCGCCATGCACCGGCGAGCGCGGGAGATCATTGAGCCGGGCGTCAACGAGCTGGTCGTGTTCAACGAGCTACAGGCCGCGGCCGTGGCCGAGTACGGCGAGATGATGACCGGCACCGGCAACGACTATGCCTGTGGCGAACGCGGGGGCCCGCCGCGCAATCGGCGCATCGAGGCCGGCGAGCTGTACATTCTCGATCTGGGGCCGGCGTTTCGCGGGTATTTTGCCGACAACACGCGCGTCACCGCGGTGGGCGGCAAGCCGACGGCCGAGCAGCTTGACGCCTGCCAGCACGTGGCCCGCGTGTTCGAGCTGGTCGAGAAATCCGTGCGGCCGGGCAAGAGCTGCCGCGAGCTGTTCGACGACGCTTATCGCCAGCTCAATGCCGCGGGGCCGTGGGAGTTCGAGCACCACCTGGGCCACGGCATCGGCCTGTATCCGCACGAGGCGCCGCACTTGAACCCGCAATGGGACGACACGTTTCAGGCCGGCGAGGTGTTCGCCGTGGAGCCGGGACTATACGGCGGCGACCTGCGCGCCGGCATCCGCTTGGAGAATAACTACCTGGTCACCGAGACCGGCGTCGAACTGTTGACGCCGTTTCCGCTGGAGCTGTGAAAGAGGCCCTAGGCACTAGGCGATAGGCTATAGGCTCACGACAGACAACGCAGCGAAGGCAGCTACTTGCGCCCCAGCTCCGCCGCCAGCAAGTCGAGCTGGCCTTGGAGATCGGCCAACAGCACTTCGGGGCTGGCGCGATCGGCAACGTGGGCGTAGTACGACTCGGACGCCGTGGCGTGCGGCGCGTTGGCCTGCGACGCCTGGTGGAAGCGATATAGCTGCTCGTCCACGCGGTCGAGTTTCTGCACCGCGTCGCGCCCGTTCTGCCACACCCGCTCCAGTTGCAACACCAGGCCCAGGAACAGTCCCACCTGCCCGCCGATCGCGATGGGCAGCCCCAGCGTCCACAAATCATCGCGCGCTTCGAGAGCCGAATAGACCAATAGCGCCGTGCCGCAGGAGAACGCCATCAGTCCTAGCAAAAGCATGCACCAGGCGAGCCACGACGAGCGGCGCGTGCCGCGTGATTGGCGTTTGCGCCGGTGGCGCGGCGGCGGACCCAAATGGGGACCGTCGTAGCGGCGCGTGTCGGCGGCGGCGCGCCGCGCCGCGCGCGGCCGTTCGAACCGCGGCCGGCAGAGGGCGCTAGCGCCCGCATCGGCGCGGCGCCAGGTGCCGAGCCTGGCTTGCAGGCGGCGCACTTCTTCGTCGAGTTCCCAGGCGTCGTAACCGTTCGCTGGCGAGTTCGCTTCCGGTGACGGGTCCAGCGGCATGCCGTGTACGGCCGCGTGCGTGAGCGATTCACTCGCAGCGGTCGAGTTTGCGGCGCCCACCGGTAGAGCGCGCCCGCAGCGCGCGCACGTGACCGCGCCGCGCTCGTTCGAGCGATTCACGGGCACTTTGGCTCGGCACCACTTACACCACATCGATGGCTTTCGCCTGTATCTCGTTGCCCGCGCGCACAGCCACCCGGCAGCAACGCGCTTTCCTTGCATCGGCGCGGAAGCCAGGGGAACTGTATCGAATCCGCAAGGGTTGACGGTTGCCGAAACTTTGCCGGCGAAGATGGGGCGACCGGGCGAGCTCACGGGTGCCAACGCCGACTGGTCGAGCCATGTCGAACCCGACAGGGCACTGCTAGCGAGCTAGCAGTGGCACCCGTAGTTGGTCGGATCCCGACGCCGCTCAACCCTCAGCTGCCGCGCGCTTCGGCGTGGTGTCGGACCGACGAGCGTGGCAGCCTGGCCGACGAAGCGCGCGGCCTGGGTGATTTTTGGGAGGTCGTCTTCGACGGGCTAAAGCCCGTCGCTAACAGACCTGGGCCGCTGTCGCGGCCAACGCACGAAACGCCTCCGTTCGTGCATGACATAGACGCGTGGTCGGTCCACACTCACTCCGGTGGTTTCGCACCGGCGTCGGGCGCCGCCGGCTCGGCGGGAGTCGTTTCCGGCGGTGTCGCTGATGACTCAGCCTGCGCGGCTGGCGGAGCTGCCGCGGGTTCGGCGGGCGGTTCCTTCTCGGGCGCTGCCGGCTCCGCGGGCGGAACTGTGGCCGGTTCGGCCGGAGTCGCTTCGGCGGGCGCGGGTGCTTCTTTCTCAGGCGATGCAGGTGGCGGTTCCGCGGGCGCATTGTCTGCCGTAGCCGTAGCCGCTTCCGGTGCCGAAGGTGCACGCTCCGCAGCAGGCGGAACGTCGCTCCTAGCGACGGCTTCGCCTTCCGCCGCCGGCTCGTACCATTCGCCGCGCAGCCAGTCGATCAGCAGATTCAGCTGGTCGGCGCTGAGCATGTTCTGCGGGGAGTCGTCGGGCTGTTCGGCAAAGGCCGGCATGCGATCGTTCTTCTCGCCATAGAAGCGCTCGTGCTTGGGATTGCTGATCATGCCCAAGAGCCATTCGCGCGAGCCGTAGCCGGTCAGGTCGGGCGCACTGCCAGGCTCGCCCTGCTCGCGAAACTTGTGGCAACTTACGCAGTGCTCTTCGTTCTCGATGACCTTGCGTCCGGCTTCGATGGCGGCCGCGTCTTTCTGGTCGGCTGCGGCCTGCCCGGCAAGCTGTGCCTCGGCCGAGAGCGCGAACACGGCGTGCTGCACATCCTCTGGCTTCCACTCGGGGAGCGTGTCGTTGACGAACGACACCATCTCGCCTTCTTTGTGGACCGTGTTGCCGAAATAGTTCGGCCCGGCGACGTGCTTGGGATCCAACAAGCCGGCGATCCACGCGCGGCTGGCAAAGCCGTACAGATTGGGCGCCGAGGGCGGCTCGGCTCCCGCCGCCACTTCGGCATCGGGTGCGCGATACGCGTGGCAGCTGGCGCAATAGCGGGCGAACAAGCGCGGCCCTTGCGTTTTGGCATCCTGGCGCAACAGCGTCACCGCGCCGGAGAAAGGAATTCCCTGCGGCGCTTGGGCCAGCGTGACGGCCCGCTTCGCTTCGCGATCGGCTGCCGCAACGGCCGCCAGATACTCCTGCGACTTGCGGTAGCTTTCGTAAGCAGCAACCTGATTCTCGTAGCCGCGGATCTTCTCGGGGTTGTTTTCGAAGTGAGCGGCGATCTTCTGCGGATCGTTGCCCAGCTGGGCCATCGTCTTCTCGGTCTCGGCAAAGCTGGCGCCGTCGGTCCACACCGCCCGATAGTCCTCGTCGAGCGCCGCGACTGTGAGCGCGGCGGCTCCTCCCAGCAGAATCAGGGTGAAGACGATGTTGAAGCGGTGCCCCAGTTTCCAGCGGCCCACAAACGGCATCAAGAACATTGCCCCCAGTACCAGCGTGGGCACCACAATCGCTCCCATCAGCTCGCCGGAGGCACCATATCCTTCGAACAGCTTGAGAAACTGGAACAGGAACAAAAAGTACCACTCGGGCCGGGCCGCGGAATACTGATTGGCGGGATCGGCCGGGGCTCCCAGCTCGGCTCCCAGGTGCGACAGCTCCAGCGGCCCGCTCGACTCGCCAAAGAACGTGCGCACCGGATGTACCACCAGCACCAGCACCACGATCAGCACGGCCAGCGAAGCGACCGCGTCTTTCAGCACCTGGTCGGGCCAGAAGGTGCAGTCGGGCCGCTTGCAAGGCTGCTTCGCCGTGAGCCCGTGCCGGCGGAAGAGCGCGATGTGCAAAACCAGGAACAGCACCAGCAAGCCGGGCAAAACGCCCGCGTGCAGCGCAAAGAAGCGCGTCAGCGTGTGATGTCCGTAGTCGGGCCCGCCCACCACGAGCTGCTGCATTTGCGGGCCAGCGCCCGGCACCACGCTCAACAAGTTCGTGGCCACGCGCGTCGCCCAATAGCCCTTCTGATCCCACGGCAGCAAATAGCCGGTGAGCGACAGCCCCAGCACGATGAGCATCAAGATCAGGCCCAGCCAGAAATTCACTTCGCGCGGCGCGCGATACGCGCCGTCGATGACCACCTGCATCAAGTGCAGGGCCATCAGCACCACCATCGTTTGTGAGAAAAAGTGGTGCAGCCCGCGCAGCAGCCAGCCGCCCGGCATCTCGTACTGAATGAAATACACGCTTTCCCAGGCGGTCTGGGCGCTGGGGCTGTAGTTGGCCCACAGAAAGATGCCGGTGATCACTTGCGCGACAAAGACAAACACCAAGGTGCTGCCCCACACGTAGCGCCACCGCGCGCCGCCGGGAACGCGCTCGTAGAGCGCCTCGTGGGCCAGTTGGCGACAGCCCGTCCGATCGTCCAGCCAGTTAATGAGGGTCTTCATCCTTTGACCACTTTGTCGGCACGGCCGCTGTAGAAGTCCTCGAACTTGACCACGATCTCCGCGCTCCGCACCTGGCATTCCAGGCTGTCCATCGCCCGCGGGCTGGGACTGGGAGGAATGATCGCGCCATCCACGGCGAAGTTGCTGTTATGGCAGGGGCATTTGAACGTGCCGCTTTGCTCGTCGAAGTTGACGAAGCAGCCGGCGTGCGGACACGTGGCCGTGAGGCATTCCACCTGGTCGGCCCCGCTTTGGCGGCGCAAATAGACCGCGCCGATCGGCTCCAGCGACCGGTTCCAGGCGTCGACACGCTGGGCAATCACCGGAAACTCGTGCGGCACGCCGTCATCGGGCACCGACGCCAAAGGCGCCACCGATATCCAGCGGCCGCCGCCACTTGCGCGGCGCAGCGGATCGAGAAATACCACCAGGCCGCTGATTAAAGGCACGAGGAGCGCCAATCCGCCGCAGGCCAGGGCCATGGCCCGAGCCATGAATCCGCGCCGATCGGCGGCACTCGGCGCCTGAGCGGTCGCGGCCGGCCGGGGCGCCGTGCCGCGGCCTCCTGCATCGCCGGGACGTGGAACCGGTGTGGTCACGGCACATCCTCCGAATGAGTTGCAGCTTGTAACTGACGGTGCAGCACTGGGCACTGCCAGGGAAATTCCGACGGAAACTCGAATCGCGCAAGCCCGAAGCACGGATCGTTGCGGCGAGATCGTTCAGGCGGGCAAAAACAGGCGGGTGGTGCAAGCAAACGCGCCGGTAATTATCGCATTCGCTCGCGCACCGCGTCAAGCACCTGCGTTTGCGCCTGCGGCCACGGCGCGTCGATGAATCCACCGGCCGCCGCTTTGTGCCCGCCGCCTTTGAACAACCGCGCGACCTGATTGCAATCGATCGCGCTATTGCGACTGCGAAAGCTCAGCTTGAATCCACCGGTGGGCTGCTCCACCAGAATCACGGCCACTTCCGTGCCGGCCACGGCCAGCGTCATGTTGATGACGTCTTCGGTATCGGACGGCAGCGCGCCGGTCTCTTCGAAATCCTTCTTGAGCGCCGCGGTGTGTGCCAGCCGGCCGCCCAGCTCCGTTTGCGTGCGCGCCAGAATGCGCCCGCGCAGTTGCAGCCGCGCGAGCGAATCTTGTTCGTAGAGCGCGGCGTAGATTTCGCTGGGGACTGCGCCGGCGTCGACCAGCTCGGCCGCTGCGCGCAGCGTCGTGCCGCTCGTGGAGCCGAACCGGAACCAGCCCGTGTCCGTGGCAATGGCGGCGAACAGCGGCTGAGCAATCTCCGGTGTCACGCGCACGCCCAGGTGCCGTGCCGCGTCGAGCACCAGCCGCCCGGTCGCTTCGGCCGTCGAATCCTTGAATAGCTCCGTGGCGATGTCGTCCTCGCCTACGTGATGATCGATAATGGCTTTGCGGGCCTGGCTGGCGCGGATCACGTCCGACATGGCGCCCAGTTGCGCCCAGGCGCTGGTATCGAGCACCAAGAGCACTTGGATTTCATCGAGCTCGCTCGGCTGAACGTCCACGCCCAGCGCTTGGAGGCGTTTGCCGGGATCGATGAAGGTCAGGTTCGGAGGCGTCGGCTGCGCATTGACAATCGTGACACGCTTGCCCAGTGCCTCGAGCACGCCGGCCATCCCCAGCTCGCTGCCCAGGGCATCGCAATCGGGCCGGATGTGGCTGGTCAACAGAAAGCGGTCGTGGGTGCGCACGAGCTCTTGAAAACGGTGCCAATCGATCGACATCGGAATGGTTCTAACTCCGGGGAGGCGCGAAAAGGTGAGTTCGACGAGCTGATCAGCGGCTACCGTGCGAGGAAGGTGTCGTTCTCGCGCCGCGCGGCTGCGACATCGGCCGTTAATTGTTGTTTCAATTCTTCGACGCCGGCAAATTGCCGCACGCCGCGCAGCCGGGCGAGAAAATCGATCTCGAGCGGCTGGCCATACAGCGGCGCGCCGTCCCAGTCGAGCAAGTGGGCTTCGACCTTCAACTCCGCGCCGCCGAACGTCGGATTGGGCCCGATGTTGATGGCCGCCGGCCACACGGTATTGTTCATGAAAGCGCGGCCGGCGTAAACGCCAACTGCCGGCAACAGCGTGTCGATCGCATTGAGATTCGCGGTGCCGAATCCCAGCTTGGCGCCGCGGCCCGCGCCGTGCACCACCATGCCGCGGATACGATACGGTTCGGTGAGCAGCCGCCGTGCCGTGGTCACGTCCCCCTCGGCAATGAGCGTGCGAACACGCGAGCTGGAAACAATCTGGCCCTCTTCGATTAAGGGCTCCACCACGTCCAGCTCGATGCCGGCGGCGCCGGCCAGCGTGCGCAGCACCTCGATCGTACCGGCCCGATTGCGCCCGAAGCAAAAGTTCGGGCCTTCGACAATGGCTTTGGCCGAGAGTGTTTCGCGCACGATGCGTTGAAAGAACTCGTCGGCCGTAAGCCGCAGCAATTCTTCGTCGGTCGGATAGGCGATGACCGCATCCACGCCCAGCGAGGCCAGCAGCTCGGCTTTGCGATCGGTCCACGTCAAGGGCGGCGGCGCGAGGGCCGGACGCAGAATGCGCACCGGGTGCGGATCGAACGTGAACACCACGGCCGGCCCGCCCACGGCGCGGGCCCTCTGGAGCAGCCGCGCGACGATCCGCGCGTGGCCCCGATGCACGCCGTCGAAATTGCCGATCGCCACGGCGCCGTGGCGCAATTCGTCGGGGAGATTCGCGACTTGGCGCAGTAGCTTCACGAGGATGGCAGACCGGCGTGTACGTTCTAAATAGCGCGATCGTCAATTATGGGGCCGCCTGCCCGAGCGGGTCAACGGTCGAACGCACAGCGAAGCGCCCGCCCTGCAGCCGTGGTACGATGGACACAGATGAGCGAAACACCCGCCAAAACGCGCCGCCCGTGGATGCGCTTCAGCTTGCGCACGCTGCTGGTCGGGCTCACCGTCGTGGCGATCTGGTTGGGAGTGCAGACGAACCGGGCCGTCAATCAGCGCCACGCGGTGGAGATGGTGCAGAAGCTCGGCGGCGGCGGGATCTATCGACACCAACGGCTGGACAATGGAGACATCGACTTGGCGCTCGAGCACCCGGCGCCCGCCTGGCTGCGGCAGCTAATCGGCGACAATTATTTCGTCAGCGTCGAGGATATCTACATCATGCGCGACCGCGCGACGTCGCGCGCGGTGACCGTGGCGGATCTGGCGCTGATCGGCGGAGTTGCCTCGCTGCGGCGGCTCACCCTGGAGCGCTCGCCGATTTCCGACGACGGGATGGCGCACTTGGCGCCCCTCAAGAATCTGGAAATGCTCTCGGTCGACGGCTCGCAAGTCACCGACGCCGGGCTTGCGCACCTGGCAGGCATGACACGTTTGGAAGAATTGTGGCTCAGCGAGCCGCGCATCGGCCAGCAGATGGTGCCCCGCGCGAACCATATCACCGATCGAGGTCTGGTTCATTTACGACGGCTCACGCGGCTCAAGGAACTGCACGTCGACGGTGCCCGCATTACCGAACAAGGATTGGAATCGCTGGCCCATCTGACGAACCTGGAAATCTTGTCGCTCGACAACACGCTGGTGACCGACGCGGGCCTGGCGACGCTCCAGCGGCTCCCCAAACTCAAGCGGTTGCACCTGGCGCACACAGCCGTCACCGATCGTGGCATGGAAACCCTGGCGAGGCTGCCGGCGATTGAATGTTTGAAATTGTACGGTACCCACATCACGGACGCGGGCGTGTCCCGTTTGCGCGGCGTCTCGAAACTTTGGGGGCTCTGGATCGACGATACCGCAGTTACCGGTGCGGGCCTGGAAGGGTTCGATCAGGTCGAATCGTTGTCGCTCAACCGGACGCGAATAACCGACGAGCAAATGCGGCACGTCGCAAAACTCACCAAGCTCCACATCGTCAACCTGGAAGGCACCGCCGTCACCGACGCGGGGCTCGCGCACCTGCAGCCTTGCACGCGGCTCTATGCGCTGCGGCTGAGCCATACGCAGATTTCCGATGAGGGTTTGGCCACGATTGCCAGTCTGGCTGGCGTGACCCATCTCGAACTGCGGGCAACCGCCGTCACCGACGCCGGGCTGGCGCACCTCAAAACGCTCGCGCTACGCGGCCTGTATTTGGACGAGACCGCGATCACCGATGCCGGGCTGGCGACGATCGGAGCGTTTCCTGGAATGAGACATCTCGGACTGCAAAAAACAGCGATCACCGACGCCGGGCTGGCGCAGCTCAAAGGGCTGCCGTTGCGAGACCTCTACCTCGAAGGCACGCACGTCAGCGAGGCCGCGGCCGAAGCGTTTCGGGCCGCGTCGGGCGCCGCGGTGTACACCGACTCCCGCCCGGAGATCGAGCCCTAGCGACGGCAACTCAGTCTCTGAACACGAAATACACGGCGCCGCACAGGCAACAACCGGCCCACAGAAAATTCAGGTTGATCGGGCGTTTCATGTACAACACAGCGAAGGGAACGAAGACTGAGAGCGTGACCACCTCTTGCAGGATTTTCAGCTGACCGAGCTGCAGGTGCCGGGCGTCGCCGAATCGATTGGCAGGGACCTGCACGAGATATTCGAAGAACGCAATCAGCCAGCTCACCAGGACCGCGATATACCAGGGCCGGCCTGCCAGGTCCTTGAGATGCCCGTACCAGGCAAACGTCATGAAGATGTTGGACACAAACAACATGCCGACGACGGCGAGAATGGTGGACAGATTCATGGCGGTTTCTGGGGGTGGTGTGGCGATTTGACGCGCTCGCCAGGACACTACCCGATCTGCGGCCCGCTCGCCAGCCGGCACCCGATTGTGCTATCCTTGTAAGGGCAACCGAGGCCACAACGGACTCTCTCGGACGCGTGATGGAAGAAAAGCAGTTCTTTCTTTCGCCCGATCTGGCGTATCGCATGGCGGCGATCGATATCGGCACGAACAGCATTCGGCTGATCGTTGCGGAGCCGTTGCGCGGCGGCAGCTACCGCATTCTCGACGAAGAGAAGGAATCGTCGCGGCTGGGCCGCAACCTGGCCAAGACCGGCCGGCTCGATCCCCAGGCCATCGAGCAGTCGCTGGCGGCGCTGCGGCGCATGAAGCAGATTGCCGAAGGCTTCCAGGTCACCGAGCTGCGCACCATTGCCACCTGCGCCGTGCGCGAAGCGGCCAATGGCGAGGAATTCTGCCGCCGGGCCCAGGACGAGCTGGGCCTGGAAATCGAGATTGTCGGCGCTGAACAAGAGGCGCTGCTCGCTTTTGCGAGCGTGCAGCGCGCTTTCAATCTGGTCAACCAACACGTGGCCGTGGTGGACATCGGCGGCGGCAGCACCGAGATCGTGCTGGCATATGGCGACCTGGTCGAAGCCGTGTACACCACCGAGCTGGGCGCCGTGCGGCTCACGGAGATCTACGCCGACACCGCGACGGACGAGGGGCTGGAGGCGTTGCTCGAGGGCATCGACCGCCATCTCCGCAAGAGCACCAAGAACCCGGTGTTCGTGCCGCACATTCTGTTCGGCTCGGGCGGCACGTTTACCAATCTGGCCGCCATGGTCATGGCTCAGAAAGGCCAGCAGGGCTTGCCAATCCGCGGCTATCAGGTGACGCGGGCCGAAGTGCGGCACCTGCTCGAGCGGCTCCGCAAGATGCCGGTGAAGGAGCGCGGCAGCGTGCCGGGGCTGAGCCCGGATCGCGCCGACATCATCGTGGCCGGGCTGGCCATTGTGGATCGCGTGATGGAGCGCTTCGAAGTGAACGCGGTGCAGGTTCACAATCGCGGCGTGCGCGACGGCCTGCTGCTGAAAATGATCGACCATGCGCTCGGCACCAGCGGCGACCGGCCGCACGATCGCGATGCCGCCATCGACCGCCTGGCCGCCAATTGCGGCAGCGAGATGGCGCATAGCCGGCACGTGGCGCGGCTGGCCGGGTCGATCTATTCACAACTGGAGCACGGCTACGAACTGAATCCGCACGATCGCGAGCTGCTGGAGGCCGCGGCTCGACTGCAGGATGTGGGCTACTTGATCAACTATGATCAACACCACAAGCACAGTTATCATTTGATCCTGCACAGTTGCCTGGAGGGTTTCAAACCCAGTGAGCTGGAGCTGATTGCCAACGTGGCTCGGTATCATCGCGGTGCGGATCCCAAACGGAAGCACGAAAACTTTCGCCAGCTCGCACCGCGCGATCAGGGCCGCGTGCGCCAGATGGCCGCCGTGTTGCGTGTCGCCGGCGGCCTGGACCGCAGCAATACGCAGCAAGTCACCGGCGTGCTGGTCGAGTTTGAGCGCACAGGCGCAATCAAGCTGCGGCTGGCCGCGCCGCAGTTTCCCGAGGTCGACATCTGGGGTGCGCGGAAACGGTCCAAGCTGTTCGAGAAAGTTTTCGACGCGCCGCTGGAGGTCGAGTGGGACGAATCGCTGAGCGACGCAACCGCGGCGCATCCGCCCCACGCGCCGAGCGACGGCAACGGCCAGGCAAGTTCTGCTGCTGCTGCTGCTGCTGCTGCTGCTGCGCCCACGCCCGCTTCTAAAAAGTGATGCGGCCGCAGGCCGCGCCGAAAACTCCGCCCGTGCGGCGCGTGGCCTACGCTTGCTGCCAGGCCGGCGGCAGAAAGCGCACCAGATCGCTGGCGATCATGCCGATTTGCCCCAGCTCGGCCGCGGCCAGATCACCGGCCAGCCCGTGCACGTAGACGCCGAGCCGTGCGGCGTCGTACGGCGCAAGGTGCTGAGCCACGAGCGCCGTGATGATCCCGGTCAGCACGTCGCCGCTGCCGCCGGTTGCCATGCCGGGATTGCCTGTCATGTTCAGGCCGATTTGCTTGCCGTCGCTGATCACCGTGCGATGACCTTTGAGCACCACGATGGCGCCCGTGCGCTGGGCAAACTCCTGGGCCAGCGGCTCGCGCTCGTGCTCGTCGATCGTGTCACGCGAAAGCAAGCGCGCGAATTCGCCGGGGTGGGGCGTCAAGATGCGCACAGCCGGCGGTTTCGCCAGCGCCGCGTTGTTCTGGGCCAGCGCAAAGAGCGCGTCGGCGTCGACAATCATCGGCCGCTCGACGTGCTGATACAGCCAGCCGACGAGTTGTGTCAGCTCGTCGCTGCGGCCGATGCCCGGTCCCAGCGCGACGACCGTCGCTTCGGTGGCGGCGGCGGCAATCGCGTCGCGCGCCGCAGCAGCGATGCGGCCGGCACTATCGCCAGCCAGCCCCAGCGTCATCACCGACGGTTCGAACGCGGCGACCGTGCTTTGACAGGCGGACGACGTGGCCAGCTTTACCAGTCCCGCCCCGCTGCGCAAGCACGACATGCCGGCCAGCGCGATGGCACCCGCCATGCCCGACGATCCGCCGATCAAGAGCGCTCGCCCGTAGTCGCCCTTGTGGCTATCCGCTCGGCGCGGCGCGAGTCGGGGCAGGGGAGGTCGCGCGCCGCTGGCGGTCATGGCACACCTTCAGGTTTGCGCGTCGCGCCGGGCGGCGCGGGCCGCGATCAGTCCGGCGACGTACGCGCCTTTGAAGCCCGCGTCGATGTTCACCACCGTGACGTTGGCGGCGCAACTGTTGAGCATGCCCAAGAGCGCCGCCATGCCTCCCAGGCTGGCGCCATACCCAACGCTGGTGGGCACGGCGATCACGGGACACGCGACGTGCCCGCCGACAACGCTGGGCAGCGCGCCCTCCATGCCGGCGATTACCACCACGGCGTCGGCCTCGGTCAGGCGCGGCAAATGTTCGACCAGACGATGCGGTCCGGCCACGCCGACGTCGAAGATCATGTTCACGCTGGCGCCCATCCAGAGCGCGGTTTCCTTGGCCTCCTCGGCAACCGGCAGATCGCTGGTGCCGGCGGTGACAATGGCCACGCGGCCCGCGGTGTCGCCGACTGCGCCGTTGGGGTCGGCCAGAGGAATGCGCAGCGTGCGGCCAAGCGGGTTGTAGCGCGCGGCGGGAAACTTGGGCGCGAGCGCCGCCGCTTGCTCCGCCGAGACGCGCGTCGCGAGCACGTCCTCGCCTTCCCCCATCAACCGCGCAAAGATCTTTTCGAGCGTCGGCACCGACTTGCCTTCGGCGTACACCACTTCCGGATAGCCGCAGCGTCGGCGGCGATCCAAATCGATCTGCGCTTCGGCCAGGTCGGCAGTGGCCGGCCGCGCGACCTCGGCCAGAAACTCTTCGAGCACCAAATGCCCGTCGAGCAGCCGGCGGGCGAGTTGTTCCAGTTGCGTGGCGTTCATTCTATTTATGGTAGCCGTGAAGCGGGCCTGTTGCGACGGCCTCATCGACTGGCAAATCCCGCCAATACTCGGGCAAAACCTGCTCGAACGCCATTTCCGTCTTGCGAGAATTGCCCCCCGATGTTAGCAATTGGCTACCGAAACCACGTTTCTTTCCCGGATTGCCGAGACTGCATGAGCCGCTACGCCGCCCGCCGCGACAAGCTTCGCCAGGCCTTTCGCGCCGCCGGCGTCGACGCGCTGTTGGTCACCAATTTCACTAATGTCACCTATCTGACCGGCTTCAGCGGCGACGACAGCTACCTCTTGCTGCTGAAGAAGGGCGAAGTTGTGGTCAGCGACCCGCGCTACACGACCCAGCTGGAGCAGGAGTGCCCCGGCCTGGAAGCTTCGATCCGTCCGCCCGGCGTGGGCATGGTCGAGCGCGTGGCGGAGATTTGCAAATCGGGCCGCGTGACGAAACTGGGCGTCGAAGGGGCGTCGATGACCGTGGCCCTGCGCGATCAGATTGCCGCCGCGCTCCCCTCGACCGAGCTGGTGGCGACGAGCGACCTGGTCGAGAACTTGCGGGTGGTCAAAGATCGCGACGAAGTGGCCGAAATTCGCCGCGCCATCTGGATCGCCGAGCGGGCCTTCGGCGTGCTGCGCGCCACACTGCGGCCAGAGCGCACGGAAAAAGAAGTCGCCGACGACCTGGAAAATCAAACGCGGCTGTACGGCGGCAAGGGCTGCAGCTTTCCGCCCATCGTGGCGGTGGGCGCGCGAGCCGCTTTGCCGCACGCCCGGCCAACCCAAGCGAAAATCGGCGACGACGGCTTCGTATTAGTCGATTGGGGTGCCGATGCCGGGCCCTATAAGAGCGACTTGACGAGGGTCTTAGTGACCGGTAAAATCTCGCCCAAACTCGAACGTATATATAGAGTTGTGTTAGCGGCGCAGGAGCAGGCCATCGCCGCCGTTCGGCCCGGCCGCACCTGCCACGAAGTCGACGAAGTGGCGCGTACGGTCATCGGCAAGGCCGGCTTCGGCAAGCAGTTCGGACACGGCCTGGGGCACGGCATCGGGCTCGATATCCACGAAGCGCCGCGCCTGGCCGCCAAGGTGCCCCTGAAGCTCGAAGTGGGCATGGTGGTCACGGTCGAGCCGGGAATCTACCTGCCGGGCTGGGGTGGCGTGCGTATCGAAGACGACGTGCTGGTCACCAAGGGAGGCCGCGAGGTGCTCACGTCCGTGGCCAAGCAATGGCAAGACGCGTTTGTCGGCTAGTCGCTGGAACGCGGCATCGGCCTTGCAAGCCGATGGGCCGGCGGCGAACACTCGGAATTGGAAGTTGGCGAAATCCCATTCGTCGCGGAGAAGCAAACTGATGTCGGGTGCTGGCCCTAAAGAGGGCGATATCTTTGACGTGAAGCGTATTCGGCGGCTCGTGGAGCTGATGAACGAGCACGAGTTGGCCGAGATCGATCTGCGTCAGGCAGACCAGCGCATTCGCCTGCGCAAAGGGGGCGAGCCGATCATTACCACGTCCGCGCCGCGCGTTGCCGGCGGCGAGGCCCCGGCCGCCGCCCCGAGCGACGCGGCCCCGCCCCGTCTGGCGGCCGATCCTAATTTGCTGGTGATCAAAAGCCCGATGATCGGCACGTTTTACGCGGCGCCAAGTCCGGACGCGCCCCCGTACGTCAAAGTTGGCGACCATGTAGGCCCGACCACGACCGTCTGCACGATCGAGGCCATGAAGGTCTTCAACGAGATACCGGCCGAGGTGTCGGGCCAGGTCGTGGCCGCGCTGGTCGACAACGGCGAGCCCGTGGAGTTCGGCCAGCCGCTGTTCAAGATCGATCCGCGCAAGTAGCCGTGGAGCGGCGCGCCAGCCGCCGCGGCGCGTGCTGTTGCCCCGACACGAGAACGGGTGGAGGGATGTACAAACGAATTCTGGTGGCCAACCGCGGCGAGATTGCCCTGCGCATCATGCGGGCCTGCCGCGAGCTGGGCGTCGAGACGGTCGCCATCTTCAGCGAGGCCGACCGCGGCGCCGCGTATCTCGAACTGGCCGACGAAGCGTACTGCGTCGGGCCGGCCAAAGGCGCCGACAGCTATCGCAAGATCGACCGCGTGATAAGCGCTGCCGAGATCGGCAATGTGCAGGCGATTCATCCCGGCTACGGCTTTCTCTCTGAGAACGCGCACTTCAACGAGGTCTGCCGCAGCTGCAAGATCGACTTCATCGGGCCGACGCCGGAGGCCATGGCCCGGCTGGGCGACAAGAACTCCGCCCGCAAGCTGGCCCGCGCCGCCGAAGTGCCGGTGGTGCCGGGCAGCGACGGGCTGGTGAGCGAAGAGGCGGACGCGGTGCGCGTGGCGCACGAGATCGGCTTTCCGGTGCTGGTGAAAGCTTCGGCGGGCGGCGGCGGACGCGGCATGCGCGTGGCGCTCAACGATCTGGCGCTGAAGACCGCGCTGCAGCAGGCCCGCACCGAGGCCGAAGCCGCCTTCGGCGACGGCAGCATCTACCTGGAAAAATACATCGAGCATCCGCGCCACGTGGAAGTGCAGGTGCTCGCCGATCAGCACGGCAACGCCGTGCACCTCTGGGAGCGCGACTGCTCCACCCAGCGGCGCCATCAGAAGCTGATCGAAGAAAGCCCCTCGCCGCGCCTGGCCCAGGAAACGCGCGTGGCCATGTGCGAATCGGCCGTGCGCTTGATCAAGGCCTCGGGCTACACCAACGCCGGCACCGTGGAGTTCATCGTCGACAAGCAGGGCAACTTTTACTTCATCGAAGTCAACGCGCGCATCCAGGTCGAGCATCCCGTGACCGAAATGGTGACCGGTATCGACCTCATCAAGTGGCAGATTCGCATCGCCTCGGACGAACCCTTGAACTTTGGACAGGCAGACGTCGTGTCACATGGCGCGGCCATCGAGTGCCGCATCAACGCCGAGGATCCCAAGAACGGCTTTCAGCCCTCGCCGGGCAAGATCGAGCGGATCATCGTGCCGGGCGGCTTCGGCGTGCGCTTCGATTCGCACGTACACGCGGGCTACACCGTCTCGCCGCACTACGATTCGATGATCGGCAAATTGATCGTACACCAGGCCACGCGCGCCGAGGCAATCGAGTGCATGCAGCGGGCGCTGGACGAGTTGCGCATCGAAGGCATCAAGACCACCGTGCCGTTGCATCGCGACATCCTGAGCCACGCCGCCTTCGTCGAGGGGCGCATCGACACCACTTTCGTGGAACGCAGCGGATTGACACAATGAAGTCAGGATCAGGGGGCGGCGTCAGGGATCAGGATTTGGATTAGGGTGTGGGGTTAGTGGCTGGCAATGACTTCTCTTTCGCGGCCTCCCAAGGTTGACACTCATTTTCGCCGCGTGGCGATCTTGTTCGCCGGCGGGCCGGCGCCGGCCGCCAACGCCGTGATCTCCACGGCCGCGATCTCGTTTCTGCGCAACGACATCGAGGTCGTGGGCATTCTCAACGGCTACTCGCGGCTCGCCGACTTTTCGCCGGACAAGCCGCTGGTGCTGGACCGCGACTTTATCATGCTCACCGGCCGCGTCATGCGGCGGACCCGCAATTCGCAGGGCATTCTGATCGGCACGGCGCGCACCAATCCGGGCCGCGACGTCTCGCAGCCGGCGCACCTGGACGATCCGGCCCGCGTGGCTCCGCTGCGGCAGGTGTACGACGCGCTGCGCTCGATCGGCGTTGATGCGCTGGTCTCCATCGGCGGCGACGACACGCTCAAAACGGCCAACAAGTTCAAGCTGTTTCAGGATCGGCTCGAGCCGGGCCTGCCGCGCATCCCGGTGGTGCACCTGCCCAAGACGATCGACAACGATTACTCGGGCATCGATTTCACGTTCGGCTATTTCACCGCCGTGGATACGCTGGCCGGTGAGATTCGCAATCTGCTGGCCGACGCCGAAGCCGGCCGCGTGTATTATCTGACCGAGACCATGGGCCGCAGCGCCGGCTGGCTGGCCTACGGCGCGGCGATTGCCGGCGAAGCGAGCCTGGTGATCAGCGTGGAAGACATTGCCGGCAAGTTCCTCACCGGCGAAGACTACGTCGACCCGGAAAGCGGCCTGCAGCGCGCCCGGCCGGTGATGAACGTGGACGAAGTGGTCAAGCGCATCGTGGCCACGATGCGCGTCCGCGAAGAGGCCGAGGGCAAGGAGTTTGGCGTGATCGTAATGGCCGAAGGCCTGGCCGAGTTCTTGCCCATGAGCTATCTGCAGGGCGTGCCGCGCGACGATCACGGACACATTGCCATCGCGCAGCTCAATCTGGGCCGGCTGTTCGCCCGGCTGGTGAGCGAGAAGTATCACGAGCAGACCGGGCGCAAGCGCAAAGTAACCGGCCTGCAACTCGGCTACGAGGCGCGCTGCGCCAAGCCGCACGCCTTCGATGTCATGCTCGGCAGCCAATTGGGCGTGGGCGCCTATCGGGCCCTGGTCGAAGAGCGGCTCAACGGCGTGATGGTCTCGGTTTCCGGGCAGCTCGACTTGAACTACGTGCCGTTCGAGCAATTGATCAACCAGGCAACGTTGGTTACCAAGGTGCGCTACGTCGAGCCGAAGAGCGACTTTCACCGCCTGGCGCGATTTCTGGAAACGTACGTCAACGAATGACGTGCGCGCGCATTGGTAGCTGAATTCGCCAGAATTCAGCCTCTTGCCTGCGCGAACGGCCCTTTGTGCTCCGACGGGCAAACTGTGCCATAATGCAGGCGGCCGCTGCGTCGCCCACTTTTTTCGCGCCCGCTGATCTCCATGCTCGCTGCGCTCACTTCCCATTTGCCGCTTTGGGCGCTGGCCGTCATCATCATCACGGCGGTGGTGTCGTTGTACGGACTGGCGGCGCTGTGGGCCACGAGCGGTCGCGGCGGGTGGCTGGCCCGCGTCGCACCGGCCGTTTTGCTTCTGACGGCGCTGGTGCCGCTGGGCGCCTACGAGCTGATCGCACTTTTCGGCGCTCAGGTGCTGACAGTCGTGTGCCTGCTGGTCGGCGGCGGCATGCTGCGCGCGTTCCGTGCCGCGCGGCTTGAGGGAGCTTCGTCGGCCGCAGCGCGTTCCGCCGCCTATCGGCAACTGGCCGGCGACGGTCCCCGGTTTGGCTTGCGAGACTTGCTGCAGGCCGTGCTGCTGGTGGCCTTCGTGTTGGCGATCGTGCGGTTTGCGGCGCGGTGGATTCCCATGACTCCAGTTCCCGACGAGTTCGCCGGGCTGGCGCTCGTTGGGGTCGGGCTGGGCGTCGTGACCGTGTTCGCGGATTGGCTGGTGTTTGGCCGCAGTTGGTGGTGGCTGCGCGTGCCGATTGCGGCAACTGTGGCGACTGGATTTGCGCTATTGCTGTGGCGCGTCCTGGGCACAAACCTGGTCGTTACGGCGGTCGGCGTGGGGTCCCTGATCGCATTCTTGGGACTGGCCCGGCTGTCGGACTGGGCCTTCTGGCGGCGCGGCGACGGGCTCGCGTCCGGTGCAGGCGCCGCGGGCGCAACCGCCAATCCTCGGCGTCCGTGGCTGCGAAACTCAGCGCGCGTTGCGGTCGGTTTAGCGGCGAGTGCCGGCCTGTTCGTATTGCTCTCGGTTTATCTTGCGCTGCTGCCGCCGGCGCCGCCGCAAGTCGCGCTGCCGCAGCCCAACGGCCACGAGGAACTGGTCAAGATCGCCGGCACGATCAACTGGTCCGCCATTCCGGGTCAGGACTCTGAAGCAGCCACCGTAGAGGCTTGCCACCAGTTTGCCATGGACAATGCCAGTGCCCTGGCGCGGGTGCGAACGGCACTGGCTATGCCCAGCCGCGTGCCGGTGAGCTACGATCCCGAGTACCTCACCAATTTTCTGCCGGGTATTCAGGAATTGCGCGCTCTGACTCGGGCGCTCATGGTGGAGGCCAGGCTGGCCGAGACGGAGGGGCGGCGTGCCGACGCCGTGCAGGTGTATCTCGATTGCGTGCAACTGGGTGACGCTGCGGCGCGGGGCGGATTGCTGGTGCACGAGCTGGTAGGCATTGCCCTCCGCTCGGTTGGCATGCAGGGGCTGGCAAAACAAGTGCCGCATCTGAACGCGGCCGAGTTGAGCGGTGTGCTGACGCGCTTGCAACAGTTGGACACAAACCGGGAACCGTTCGAGGATCTGATGGCCCGCGAGGAGTTGTCGGCGTCGACGAGCTATCCCTGGGCCCTGCGGCTGCAGTTCAAGCTGGACGACTCCATGTTGCAGCCGGCGATCGAAGCCTCGCTCAACGCCCGCAAGCGGAACGACGCGCAACTGCAGCTTATCCTGACGGAGGCGGCCGTGCGGCACTACATGTTTGAGCACAAGGTCCCGCCCGAGTCGCTCTCGGACCTCGTGCCAAAATATTTTGCCGCCGTGCCGCTCGATCCGTACAGCGACGGCCGGCTCGTGTATCGCCGCACGGCGGATGGCTATGTGCTGTATAGCGTGGGCATCAACGGCCGAGACGACGGCGGGCAGCGCGAGACACTGGCCAACGCGACACAATCGGGCCAGGGCGATTTGTTCTTCGACGCGGATCCGAACTAGGGCAGAAAAGGAAATGGCTTGGGACTAGGGAGCCTCGCCCGCCCAGGGTTTCGCCCGTCCTTATTTAAGACCCCTGATCCCTGATCCCCACTACGTCGTCAACGTGCCCTTGGTGCTCGGCACGCCGGGTGAGCGCGGATCGATCTCCACGGCCATCCGCAGCGCGCGGGCCGTAGCTTTGAAGATCGCTTCGGCCACGTGATGGCCGTTGCGGCCGTAGGGCACCAGCTGGTGCAAGTTGCACAGACAGTTGGCCGCCGCCGCCTGCCAGAAGTCCTCGACCAGCTCGCTGTCGAACTCGCCTATCTTGGCCGTCGGAAAGGTCGCCTGAAACACGTGAAAGTAGCGGCCGCTCAAGTCGATGGCCGTGGTGGCCAGTGTTTCTTCCATCGGCAGCGTGAAGTGGCCGTAGCGGCGGATGCCCGCCTTGTCGCCCAAGGCCTGCTTCAGCGCCTGGCCAAAACAAATGCCCACGTCCTCCACCGTGTGGTGCTGGTCGACGTGCAGATCGCCCTGGGCCTTCACGGCCAGATCGATCGACGCGTGCCGGGCCAGGAGCGTGAGCATGTGGTCGAAGAAGCCGACGCCGGTGTTGATCTGCGCGGTGCCGGTGCCGTCCAGATCGAGCTCGAGCTCGATGTCGGTTTCGTTTGTCTTGCGCTGGATGCGACCGGTGCGGGGCATGGGTAGTGATTAGTGGTCAGTGGCTGGTGGCTGGATTGAGTGCAAAAGCACTTGGCCCTCGCTCGCGCTGCGGGCTTATGTATCGCGGCTAGACCTTTACATCATCGTCCGCAGGGCGGCCAGGCAGGCATCGATCTGTTCGTCGCTGCCGACGGAAATTCTTAGCCCGTCACCCCAGCCCTCATAATCCATGTATCGCACGAGGATTTGCTGCTGCTTGAGTTTCTCGTAGAGCGGCCGCACCTTCAGGCCCGGATGCGGGTTCCACACAAAGTTAGCTTGCGATTCGACCGTGGCAAAACCGAGGGACCGCATGCCGGCGGTGAGCCGGGCCCGGGTGGCCCGAATCTTCGCCACGTTGTCGGCCAGCCAGGCCTCGTCGTCGATGGCGGCCGTGGCCCCGGCGATCGACAACGCGTCGCAATTGTACGAGTCCTTCATTTTCAGGAACTGCTCAATCAAGTGCGGTTGCGCCACGAGGAAGCCGAACCGCAGACCCGCCAGCGCGTACGACTTGCTCAGCGAGCGCGAGACCATGATCTTGTCGCAGCGGGCCACCAGCGACAGGCAATTCTCGTCGGCGAAGTCGGCGTACGCCTCGTCGACCAACAGCGGGCAGGGAAGTTGCTCGGCCAATTCCAGAATGCGCTCAGGCGGAATCACCGTGCCGGAGGGACTGTTGGGGCTGGGCAGAAACGCCAGCTTTAAGTCGTCTAATGGGGCCGCGAACTTGTCGCCCAGCGTCCAATCGGGCTCGAACAACACTTCTTCCGCGCCCGCACCCTGCAGGTGTGCGAGCGTGCGATAGAGGATGTAGCTGGGATACGGCAGCCGCAGCCACTGGCGGGCGCCGACCAGCGAACGCGTGACGATCGTCAGGATATCGTCGCTGCCGTTGCCGCAGAGGATCCAATCGGGCGGCACGCCGAGCACTTCGGCGGCCCGGCGGCGAAAACCCGCGGCCAGAGGATCGGGATAGCGCGCCAGGCCGCGCTCGAGCACGGCCGAGATCGCACGCCCCACCGCCGCCGACGGCGGATACGGATTCTCGTTCGTGTTCAGCTTGATGAACTTGCCGGCCTGCGGCTGCTCGCCGGGCACATAGCCTTCCAGGGCTTCAAGTTCTGGTCGAAAGTAGCTCATGTTTTTCGATTTGCTCGGCATGCTCGCCAGGTGCCACTGGCATTTGCCAGTGCTGGATGGCCGTGTTGGCGGTTCACTCGTTCTTCAGTCGCACGTCGATGCTCGCGCGGTGGGCCGTCAGCCCTTCCTTGTCGGCCATCGTGCGCACGTCGTCGGCCAGCTCGGCCAGGCCCTCGCGTGAAAAACTCAGCACGCTGGAGGAGCGGAAAAAGTCCGCCGCCGACAGGCCGCTGGCAAAGCGGGCCGTGCCGCCGGTGGGCAGCACGTGCGAGGGTCCTGCCGCGTAGTCGCCCACGGCCACGGGACTGTAGTGCCCCAGAAAGACCGCGCCGGCATGTCGAATCGACGGCAGCAATGCCGCGCCATATTCGCAGGCAATGTGCAAATGCTCCGGCGCAATCTCGTCGGCCAGCGCCGCGGCTTCCAACGAATCGGCCACCAGCACCAGCGCCCCGAATTGCTCCAGGCTGTGCCGCGCCAAATCGCCGCGCGCCAGGTGCGCCAACTGGCGCTCCAGCTCGGCGGCGATTTCTGCCAGCACCTGGTCACTCCAGGTAATCAAAATTGCAGAACCGGGCGCATGTTCGGCCTGCGCGATCAGGTCGGCCGCGATGTAATCGACGCGGGCCGACGCGTCGGCCAGCACCACCACCTCGCTCGGTCCGGCGATGGAGTCGATGTCGACTTCGCCGTACACGTACTTTTTCGCCAGTGCGACGAACTGATTGCCGGGCCCGACAATTTTGTCGACGCGCGGCACTCCTGCGACGCCGTAGGCCAGCGCCGCGACGCCTTGTGCGCCCCCCACGCGATACACTTCGCGGATCCCCAGCTCGTAACAGGTGGCCAACAGATCCGGATTGTTGGCGCCAAAGCGCGTGGGCGGGGCGACGATGGCCAGCTGCTTCACCCCCGCGGCCTGCGCCGGCACGGCGGTCATCAGCACGGTCGACGGATAGGCGGCGGCGCCGCCCGGCACGCAAATGCCCACCCGGTCCAGCGGCACGTAGCGCTGTGCCAGGTAACTGCCGTGCGGGCGGTCGATGCGCACGTCGTGCGGGATGAGGGCCTGCTGAAATTCCAGAATGTTGTCGCGAATGCGGCGGATCGCGGCCAGAAAGTGCGACTCGGCGTGCGTGTGCGCGCGCTCCAGGTCGGCCGGGGCGACGCGGATGGTGTCGGGCGTGAGCTGCGCGCCGTCGAGCTTTTCGCAATACTCCAACACCGCGGCCAGTCCCCGCTCGCGCACGTCGCCGCAAATGCGTTCCACCACCTGCTGCGGCGAAAGCTCTTCGCCGAAAACCTGCTTCGTGCGGCGGCGCCCCTCGGCGCTCACGATGTCGCCGCGTGGGCTGAGCGCCTTGCGCAAATCGACCAGCGCCGCGCGCACGTCGGTCGTGCGGCCGTCGATCTTCAGGATGCGAAACGCTGGGCTCATGGTACGGCTCGTCCGGTCCACTGGTCGGGGGCGGTGGCAGGCGATACGATCGATACGGCTGGGTTCCGCCCCGCAGCGCTCACTGCCGGCAGCGTACACTGCCCGCAGCGTACACCGCTGGCGAAGGTTGTTCGATCGGTGGCAGCGACCGCGCAGTCAAACGGTCTATTTTGTCCGCCCCTGCAAAGCAGGAAAAGCCCACGTAACTCGAAGGACAAGCAAATGGCCCACAAAGTTCTCGATTTTCGCAGCGATACGGTCACTCGGCCCACGCCCGGCATGCGGGCGGCAATGGCTGCGGCGGAAGTGGGGGACGACGTGTTCGGCGAAGACCCCACGGTGCAGGCGCTTGAGGAACACATTGCGGCCCTGTTAGGCAAGGAAGCCGCCATCTATGTTCCGTCCGGTTCCATGTCCAATCAGATTGCCGTGCGGCTGCACTGTGCGCCGGGCGATGAGTTCATTTGCGAGAGCGGCTGCCATATCTACAACTACGAGCAGGGAGCGTACGCGCAGTTGAGCGGCGTGGCCGCGCGCACCGTGGACGGCACGCAGGGTGTGCTGCGGTTGGAGCAGCTGGCAGGCCTCGTGCGCGGCGACAACGAGCACCTGGTGCGCACGCGGCTGGTGTGTTTGGAGAACACGCACAATCGCGGCGCCGGGCGCATTCAGCCGCCGGAGATCGTCGAGTCGATTTGCAACTGGGCGCACGGCGCGGGCTTGATCACGCATTTGGACGGCGCGCGGCTGTTCAACGCCGTAGTCGCCAGCGGCATCGCGGCGCGCGACTGGGCGCGGCCCTTCGACACCGTGAGCGTCTGTTTTTCCAAAGGGCTGGGAGCGCCTGTCGGCTCGGCCTTGTGCGGATCGCGCGAACAGATCCGCCGAGCGCACCGCATCCGCAAGTTATTTGGCGGCGGCATGCGCCAGGCAGGCGTGATTGCCGCGGCCGCCTTGTATGCACTCGAGCACCACGTGGACCGCCTGGCCGAGGACCACGCCCATGCGCAGACGCTGGCCGCGGCCGTGCGCGCATGCGACCATTTGCAGCTCATCGGCGACGCGGTCGACACGAACATGGTGATCTTCAAGGTCCAGGGGGCATTGGGCACGGCGGCTGAGTTTTGCGAGCGGCTGCGCGAGCGCGGCCTGTTGATGCTGGCGGTTGCCGCCCAGCAGGTGCGGGCCGTGACCCATCTGGACGTGGATGCGGAGGACACGGCCCGGGCGGCTGAGATCCTGGCGGAGGCGGCGGCGCAGCCCGCGGCCAGCGGGCGGAAAGTCGGCAAAGGCGTGACGTACGCGTGAGCGGCTTGGTGTCGCAAGCGAGGTCGTTCGCGATTGCGCAAAACGAAAGCGGCCCTGTCGCCGATTGCTCGATGACAGGGCCGCTGGTTTTCAAGCGGGCGACCCTAGCGGCGGGTCGTCCAAATCAGAGGTCAAGACTAGCGGGCGTAGGCCTTCGAGGTGCCGCCGGCGAAGTTGACCGAGAAGCCGTGGCTGTTGATGTTGCCGGCAAAGCTCAGGTTGCTACCCTTGGCGTACGAGCTGCCGTGGTGATGGCTGGCGGCGGCTTCATAGCCGTTGAGCGCACTGTTATCACCGCGGTAGGTGTTGTAGTTCGCGATGCTCGCGCCCCAGACGCCGGCGCTGGTGCCCTTGCCACGGACCGTCAGGCCGTCGGCATCGGACATGATCGTGGCAGCGCCGAAGCCCATGTCGTTGAGCGTCGACTTCGAAACGTCCGCCGCCTTCGCCGAAGCAACCAGACCGACCAGCACGGCACAAGCCAAAGCAAAACTCTTCATTGTGGAAATCCTCAGATGGTGTGAATCAGTTGACCGAACGTTGCCGGCCACTAAAGCACGCTGCGTGCCAAACTGTTTTTCCGGGAAAAAGACGGGTTGGTCCCCGCCGCGCGTCGTGAAACCGCAACGCCGCCCTACGTCGTTGTTGCCGCCGCGCAACGCGCAAGCGCGAGTGTCCGCACGCGCCCCCGGCGCGCGGCACGCCCTTCAAATCGCCGATATTCCACGACCATTACGCGGCGCAGCGGCTTTTCTCGCCGCGGCGCCCAAGGACGCGCTTGCCGCGACCGGCATAATGGTCAAACGTGATACATTGCAAGCCGGGCCGGAGACCACCAGCCGCGCTGGGGAGATTTTGCATCATGCCAGACCACGACTCGCATCCCACGGCGTTTCCACGGCTCAGCGAAGCGCAGATGGCCTGTGTTGCCGAGCGCGGCCAGCCGGTTACCTTCGCCGACGGCGAGGTGCTGTTTGAATTCGGCCAAGAAAACTGCGCGTGCTACTTCATCAAGTCCGGGGCCGTGCGGATCCTGGAATCGTCTTGCGGCGAGGCGCGGGAAATCGTCGTCCACCGGGAGCACGAGTTCTCCGGCGATATCGACGTGCTGACCGGACGGCCGGTGGTCGTTACCGGTATCGCCTGCCGTCCCACCGAGGCTTATCGTTTTTCCGGCCAGGAACTGCGGCGGCTGTTGAGCGACATTCCCGAGTTGAGCGAGATGCTGTTGGAGGCGTTTTACGCGCGCCGCAAGCTGCTCTTGGAGCGCGGTTACGAAGGCATCAAGGTCGTGGGCTCGGCCCGCTCGCGCGAGACGCTGGCGCTGCGCGAGTTTTTCTATCGTAACTACATTCCCTACAAGTTTCTCGATACCGACGAGCCGTCGGCGGAGAAGCTCTTGGGCGTCTGGAACGCCTCGCGCGAGGATACGCCGATCGTGGCCTGCCACAAGCACGTGCTGCGCCGCCCCGCGGTCACGCAGATTGCCGACTGCATGGACATCTCGCGCACCATCGACGACCAGCTCTACGACCTGGTGATTGTGGGCGCCGGGCCGGCCGGCTTGTCGGCCGCCGTGTACGCCGCGTCGGAAGGACTGTCGACCGTGGTGGTCGATCGCGTCGGCCCGGGCGGCCAGGCCGGCAGCAGCTCGCGCATCGAAAACTTCATCGGCTTTCCGGCGGGAATCTCCGGGGTCGACCTGGCCAATCGCGGCTATCTGCAGGCCATCAAGTTCGGCGCGCAGTTCACGGCGCCGGTATCGGTGCATGCGCTCGAGCAAACGGCAGACGGCGAGCATCGACTGCGACTGTGCACGGGCACCACGGTCCGCGCGCGGTGCGTGCTCGTGGCTACCGGCGTGTCGTGCCGGCAGCTGGGCATCGAGGGCTGCGACCGCCTGGAGGGGGCCGGCGTGTACTACGCGGCCACCAGTGTGGAATCGCGCGTGTGCCGCAACTCCACGGCCGTCGTGGTGGGCGGCGGCAATTCGGCCGGTCAGGCCGCACAGTTTCTGGCCCAGCATGCCCAGCGCGTGATCGTCGTCATCCGCGGCAACGATTTGAGCAAGAGCATGTCGCGGTACCTGGTCGATCGGCTCACCAGCAATCCCAGGATCGAGGTGCGCCAGAACACGGAGGTCGACGGTGTCGACGGCGAGGCGGCACTGCAATCGATTCGCTTGCGGAACAACCGCTCGGGCGAGACGGAAACGCTGGATTGCGCGGCCGTGTTTATCTTCATCGGCGCCAAGCCGCACACCGATTGGCTGCCGCCCTCGGTGCGATTGGACGACAAGGGGTTCGTGATGACGGGCTCGGCGCTGCGGTCGGACGCGCTGTGGTCACGCACGGACCGCGCGCCGTGCGATCTGGAAACGACCCTCCCGGGTGTGATGGCCGCCGGCGACGTGCGCGCGGGCACCACCAAGCGGTGCGGGTTTGCCGTGGGAGATGGCTCGCTCGCCATTAGTTGCGTGCACCGTTATTTGAGCGGGATCTAGCGGGCCAAACGAAAAGGGGACATTCTGCTTTTTCCTCGCGTGGCGCTGCAAATCCCCGCGTCGATCTTGAAAAAGCAGAATGTCCCCTTTTCGCGCGCGATGAGTAGGCTCGGCGGGAGCCTCGCCCTCCCGAACCAGCACGTGCTTGCTACAAATGCACGCCGCCGAAAAGTTGCTCGCGGAAGCGGCGCCATTCGGCCCGATGATTCGCGTCCGGCCCTTCCTGCTCGGCGGCCATGTCCACCAGCCGCTCGTCCATGTGCCGCAGCTTGGCGACCACGCCTTCGATGATGTTGTAGGCCAGCTTGTAGACTGCCGGCACATTGTCACGGATCAGATCGTCGTAGTCCGCGCGGGCGATGCTCAGCAGCCGCACCGGCGTTTTGGCAACGACGTTGGCCGAGTGCGGCGCGGGGCTGTAAAACGACATCTCGCCGAAGAGACTGTGCGGCCCCAGCTCGGCCAGCACGAGGGGGCCGTCGTGCGGCGTGTCGCGCACCACTTCACACTGGCCCTCGATCACGATCCACAGGTACTGGCTGCTCTTGCCCTGCACGAGCACACGCTCGCCGGGACGGAACGATTTCTCGCGTGCGATTTCCAGCAGATGGTGGCACTCGCCGGCGTTGAGACCGCGAAAGACCGGAATCTTGGCAATGGCGTCGTCGTTGAGCAGGTTGTCCGTCACGTGATGCCTCCCAGAATCGTCGCTCGGCCCACGCGGCCGATACCCAGGATATACGCCGCGGCGCGCAAGCTGACCTTGCGCTCGTTCGCCAGGGTCCACACGCGCTCGAAGCTGTCGGAAAGCACGCGATCGAGCTCTTGCCGCACGCGGTTGAGTCCCCAGGAGTAGTGCTGCCGATTCTGGGCCCATTCGAAATAGCTGACCGTCACGCCGCCGGCGTTGGCCAGGATGTCCGGCAGAATCACCGTGCCGCGCTTGTCCAGAATTTGATCGGCGTCGGGCCAGACCGGCTGGTTGGCTGCTTCGATGATCATGGGCGCCTTGATCTTTTCGGCATTCTCGGCGGTGACCACGCCGCCAATGGCCGCGGGAATCAACAGATCGACGTCCAGCTCCAGCAGCTCTTCGTTCGACAGCCGCTCGACGTCGCCAAAACCTTGCAGCGTGCCATGGTGCTCGCGGGCATATTGCAGCGCTTTGGGCACGTCGAGTCCGGCGGGTCGAAAGTAGCCGCCCGTCAGATCGCTGACAGCGACCACTTTGAAATCGGCTTCGGCCAGGAACTTGGCGGCGTGCGAGCCGACGTTGCCAAAGCCCTGAATGGCCACGCGCGTTTGCGCCGGTTTGCGCCCCAGCCTGCTGAGCATCTTGAAGGCCAGAATGCCCACGCCGCGGCCGGTGGCTTCTTCGCGGCCGGGTATCCCATACAGTTCCACCGGTTTGCCCGTGACGCAAGCCGGGCTGAAACCGTGATACTTCTGGTACTGGTTCATGAACCAGGCCATCACTTCGGAGTTGGTACCCATGTCCGGCGCGGGAATGTCGATGTCCGGGCCGATCAAGTCGTGAATCCCGTCGACGAACTTGCGCGTGATGCGTTCCAGCTCGCGGCTGTTGACTTTCGACGGATCGACGGCGACACCCCCCTTCGCGCCGCCAAACGGCACGTCCACAAGCGCCGTCTTCCAGGTCATCAGCGCGGCCAGCGAGCGCACCTCGCCCAGGTCGACTTCCGGATGATAGCGCAGACCGCCCTTCATGGGCCCGCGGGCGTCGTCGTGCTGCACGCGATAGCCGATCATGGTGGCGATGTTGCCGTTGTCCATCTCCACAGCAATTTGCACGGAAACTTCGCGTTTGGCGGTCAGCAGCAACTGGCGGATGTTCTCGCTCAGATCCATCTGATCGGCCGCCCGATCGAAGTACAAGCGCGTGGCGTCGATCGCTCGCATGCTACAAGAATTCCTTAAGGCTGCGGGAAAGTTGCAACCCGACGCGCCCGCTCGATCAGCGCTGCCGTGTGTTCCGTTCGCTGCGGCATGCGACGCGCCGGTAAGTGGAAAGCCTGGGCCGCCGGGTCAAAATGATCATAGGCACCCCGTGGCGAAGGCTCAAGGCGAAGTGTGCCCGCGGTCAGCGGCCGGAGCGTCGTGCCAGCAGGCCACGTGGAAAGATTGCGGTGCAATTTCAACGTGCACGGCTCCGCAGGTGGCGGTATCCAACACCACTCCGCCGCGCGCCGCATAGGCGCTGGCCACTTCGGCGTTGGGCACGCGCTGGCCGCCGCTGACGATCGTCCACTCCGGCGTGCTCCAGGCGGCGAAGCCCGGCGGATCGCTCGCGGCGCTGCCGTGGTGCGGCGCCATCAGCACGTCGCAGTCCCAGGGCTCCTCGGCCACCACGTCTTCCAGCCCGGGCGATTCCAGATCGCCGGTCAACAGCAGCCGCCGGCCGGCATACTCCACCGTCAGCACGATGCTGTTGGCATTGTCGCTGCCCAGAACGCCGCGCTGGGGCGGATGCAGAACCTCGACCCGCGCGCTGCCGGCGGTTCGCAGCCGATCGCCCGAGCGCACTTCATACACGCTGACGCCGGCCCGCGTCAGGGCCTCCTCCAGCGCTGCCAGCGCCGGGGCTGAGCGCTCGAACATCACCGGCGACACGTAAACCGCGCCGACCGAGAACTGGCTCAACAGTTCCGGCAGGGCATTGAAATGGTCGGCATCGGCATGCGAGATGACCACGGCGTCGAGATGGGTGATGCCGCGCGACCAAAGATAGCCGGCCACGGCGCGCGACGCGCGCGTCGGCGAGCCCAAACGCCCCGCGTCGTACAGCAGCGTTTGCCCGCCGGGCAGCTCGACAACGACGGCCGCCCCGTGTCCGACCGACAAGAACGTGCAATCCAGGCGCTCGGCGTCGGGCTGCCAAACCAGCGGCACAAGCAGTCCCGCGGCAACCCAGCCCGACAGTGCGCCCAGCTGCCAGCGCAGCGGCGGTCGCAACCGAGACACGAAGATCCCAACCGCCAGCGCCGCATAAAAACCGGCAAGCCACCAGTCGCTCGGTCCGGCCACCCACAGGTAGCTGCCCGGCACGGCGCGGGCCGCATCCACGGCGCGCACGATGAACGCCAGGTTCGCGTCGCACAGCCAGCCCAGCGCATTGGCCAGCGGCGGCGCGAGCCAGCCGGCCGCAAAAATGCCAAAGCCACTCGCCATGGCCACGATCACCGGCACGCTTAAGAGCGGGCCCAAAACGATCGCAATCGGCGACACCAAATGGAAGCGGGCCATCACCAGCGGACAAATGACGATCCAAATCACGAAGCCCGCCACCGCGGCCCGAGTGAATTCGCGCAGCACGCGACGCAGCACGCGCTCGGGCCACCGGCGCGTTTGCGCGATCAAGCGCTGGAGCGGATCGACCGCGGGTCGTACGGCGCGCCGCTCGGCCAGCCAGGCCAACACCAGCACGCACAAAAACGAGAGCTGCGTGCCAGGCTGAAAGAGTTCCTCGGGATTCAGGGCCAGAACGATCAGCCCGGCCGCGGCGATCGCGTTGTACGCCAGCGCGCGGCGTCCCAACGTGAGCGCGGCGCACGACACCAGCACCATCACGGTGGCGCGTACCACCGGCGGCTGCGCGTCGGTCGTGGCGGCGTACAGAATGCTCGCCGCCGCCACCAGGCCCAAGGCCCATTGCCGCGGCACGAGCGCCGCGCGCATCACGAAAAACAGAAAGCTCGCCAGAATGCCCACGTTCAATCCCGAGATCACCAGCAAGTGAATCGTGCCGGTCTCCAGAAAGGCCTGCGTCTCCTCGGGCTGCAGCTCTTCGCGCGCGCCCAGAAACATGGCCGCGGCCAGGCCCGCGCGATTGGGACGCAGGTTGCGCCACAGCAGCGCGTCGCCGGCGCGGCGCAGCGCGGACAGCGCGTCGGGCCAGCGCCAGCCGTCGTCTGGCAGTGCGGTGACACATTCGGGAAACTCCACCGACACGCCGCACAGCCGGCGCTCGGCCCGCGCGCGGCGGGCGAAGTCGAACTCGCCCGGATTGTCCGGCCCGCGCACGGCCGACCATTGACCGAAAATGCGGACCCGGTCCGCGGCGTGCACGCGGTCGAGATAGCCGCTGACGAAAACCGTGGCCCGGCCCGAGGTGGCGCGCCAGCGATCGCCATCGCGCACGGCCAGCACCTCCACATCCAGACGCGTGCGCTCCGGCGCGGCGAACAAGAAGAGCGGATTGTAGGGCGGCGGCGGCAAATGGCGCGGGCTACCAATCACGCGGGCCTCGAGCGCTGCCGGACCGCTGTCGTCCCTGGCCGCCAGCGATGCTTCGTCGACGGCGAACAGCGACCAGCGGCAGTGGTGCCACGCGGCGCCCGTGGCGGCCAGCGATAGCACCAGCGGCCACACGGCGGCGCGCATGTGCCCGCGCCGCCAGAGCAGCAACCAGCCAGTCCACGCCAGCACGGCCAGCGGCCACCAGCACCCAACGGAAAGCGGAACGTAGCGATCCGCCACGATGCCGGCGCACACGGCCAACAGCACCAACACCAGCGGTTGATGTTCGTCGCGCGGCGGGTGCGGGACGTTTGCTGGGCGTCGCGGCCGGTCCTGGCCTGGAATCGAAGTGGATTGTTCAGAATCCATTTGTCATCCAATGTGCCCTGTTCAGTGGCGAACTACGAATTGGCGAGTGGCGCGCCGGCTGCGCGAAATCTGCGCGCAACTTGGCGTCCGGCCGGCGGAGCGATATTCTAACACGCTGCCAACACACATACTCAGGGAGGGCCCATACCATGTTGCGCCTGTTCTCGTTTGCCGCGGTCGCGTTGCTCGTGGCCGGCACGATCGGCGGTTGTGCAAAAAAGCCGGCGGCGCCGGTGGAAGAAGTGGCCGCCCAGCCGGCTGTTGAAGGCGCCGGCGCGACGAAGGAAGCACCGTCCATCCCGGCCGACGCGCCTGCGACCGGCGTCTTGCCAGTCGCCGCGCCCGATACAGCTGAAACAGCGGCCGCCCCCAAGAAAGAGTCCGATGCGACGGCCGGCGGCGGGCACGGCATCGCCGTGGGCGAACCGCATCCGCAAGCCGAGCCGGCGAGCGTGGCCGGCGTGCCGCTCGTGTCGCGCGACATTCTATTTGGCAATCCGGACAAAGCGTCGGCGCAACTCAGTCACGACGGTACGAAGCTGAGCTATCTCGCCCCGCGTGACGGCGTGCTCAATGTCTTCGTCGCGCCGGTCGACGACCTGGCCGCGGCCAAAGCTGTGACCGATGACAAGTACCGCGGCATTCGTTTGTATTTCTGGGCCTACGACAACGCGCACATTCTTTATCTGCAGGACAAGGGGGGTGACGAGGACTTTCACTTGTATCGCGTCGACCTGGCGTCGGGCGACATCAAGGACCTCACGCCCATCGACAAAGTGACGGCGCAGGTGGTGGGCCTGAGCGAAAAATTTCCCGGCGAGATCCTGGTCGGGCTGAACGATCGCGATCCGCGCTATCACGATGTGTACCGCGTGAACATCGCCAGCGGCGAGCGCAAGCTCGTGCAGCAGAATCCTGACTTCGCCGGCTTCGTCGCCGACGACGACTTTCAGATTCGCTTTGCCAGCAAGATGCAGCCCGACGGCGGCAATCAGTTTTACGAGCCGGATGGGCAGGGGGGCTGGCGCGAGTTCGAGAAGGTTCCGTTCGAAGATTCGCTGACCACCGACGTTCGCGGATTCGACAAGTCGGGCAAGAAACTGTTCATCACCGACAGCCGCGGCCGCGATACTTCGGCCCTGGCCGAAGTCAACCTGGAGAACAAAGAGCAGAAAGTGCTGGCCGAGGACGAGAAGTCTGACGTGGCCGGCACACTGACCCACCCGACCGAGAAGAATATTCAGGCGGTGCAGTTCAATTACGAGAAGCGGAAATGGAAGATTCTGGATTCGGCGATCGAGGCCGACATCGCGTATTTGAAGGATGTGGCGGCCGGCGAGCTGTCGGTGGCCAGCCGCACGCTCGATGACTCCAAGTGGCTGGTGGCCTATCTGATGGACGACGGCCCCACGCGCTACTATCTCTACGATCGCCCGGCCAAGAAGGCCACGTTCTTGTTCACCAACCGCCAGCAGCTCGAAGGCTTGCCACTGGCCAAAATGCATCCGGTGGTCATCAAATCGCGGGATGGATTCGATCTGGTCAGCTATCTGACGTTGCCCAAGGCGGCCGACAAGACCGACAGCGGACGGCCGAACGAGCCGCTGCCGCTGGTGCTGCTGGTGCACGGCGGACCCTGGGGCCGCGACGATTGGGGCTACGACCCGGAGCATCAAATGCTGGCCAATCGCGGCTACGCCGTGTTGAGTGTCAACTATCGCGGCTCGACCGGGCTGGGCAAGAAATTCATCAACGCCAGCAATCAACAGTGGGCCGGCAAGATGCACGACGACTTGATCGACGCCGTGCAATGGGCGATCGCCGAGAAAATCGCCGATCCCCAGCGCGTCGCCATCATGGGCGGCAGCTACGGCGGCTACGCCACGCTGGTCGGGCTCACGTTCACGCCCGAGACGTTCGCCTGCGGCGTGGACATCGTGGGCCCTTCGAACTTGCAGACGCTGTTGTCCACGATTCCGCCCTATTGGGCGCCGGCCATGGAGATGTTCAAGAAGCGCGTGGGCGACCCGACCACCGACGAAGGCAAGGCGCTGTTGACCGAGCGCTCGCCGCTCTCGCGCGCCGACAAAATCAAGCGGCCGCTGTTGATCGGCCAGGGCGCCAACGATCCGCGCGTCAAACAGGCCGAGAGCGATCAGATTGTCTCGGCCATGCAGTCGAAGGGAATTCCGGTCACGTACGTGCTGTTCCCCGACGAGGGACACGGTTTCGCACGCCCGGAAAACCGGCTGGCCTTTTATGCCGTGGCCGAAGCCTTCTTGGCGCAGCAGTTAGGCGGCCGCTTCGAGCCGATTGGCAAAGCATTCGCCGGCTCGACCATTAGCTGTCCCGAGGGGTCAAACAATGTGCCTGGGCTGGCCGCGGCGCTCAAAACGCACGCCGAGACAAAAACGGGTCAGGACAAAGCAACGCCAGGCCAGTAGTGGGTCGCGCTTGGTGGCACGCTACGCCGCTAACCGTCGTGTGTATCAAGAAACAGGCGATTTCCGGTGCCACGCGTCTCGCCAGTGGGAACCTGGTGGCACTGGCGCGCCAGTGTTGGTGCAACTTGGCACTGCTGGACAAGCCTGCGTGATCGGCCGTTGCCGTTGCGGCACCGGCAAGATGCGGTGTCTGCCGGTGCTTGCGTTGCTAGCCGGTCGCTTCGTCAACCTTGCCGATTGTAGGGATTCTTGAAGATGGATAGCTACTTCGTCGATAAGAACGATTGCGTGCACCACCGCATTTTTCCGGGCGTGGACATTTATACGACGACCGGCCAACAGATGATGTTCTCGCTGGTGGAAATGGAGCCGCACGCAATCGTGGAGGAGCACAGCCATCCGCACGAACAAATGGGACTGATGCTCGCGGGCGAGGCCGACTTCACCATTGGCGGCCAGCGACGGCGCGTGACGGCCGGTCAGATGTGGCGGATTCCGGGCGGAGTCGTGCACAAAGTGGTCGCGGGCGATTCTCCCGTGCGAGCGCTCGACGTCTTTCATCCGCCGCGGGAAGATTATCAGTGAGCCGTTCGCGAGTTTCAGGCCCCCGATTTTCCGCCGCTCGGCTGCCTCGCGCCGCGCGCGTGGCGGTGGCGGCGTGCCTCCTGGCATTGTCGGGCTGCACCAGCTTTCCCTGGCGCAAGGTGCCCCTCGATGCGGCCAGCGGGCTGTATGCCGATGCCGCGCTGACCTATCGCGTCGACGCCGGCAAACTGGGCCAGCCGCTCGACGTGGTGCGCATCGAAGGCCAGCGCATCACCTGCGAGCAAGTGGCCAGCAGCCCGGTGCCGGACGAGTCGATCGGCACGCTCACGATTCAATATCCGCATCCGGCCGGACGCGAGGGAACGGCGCTGGCGCGGTTCACGCTCGACAGCGCGTCGACCAGGAAGAGCGCGGCGCCGGCGGCGTGGAATCCCTTTCGGCAGCGGCCCATAGCGGAAACGCCCACGACGATCGTGGGCGCGCAGCCGGAAATTCACGAGGTGTGGGAGCTGGATATTCCGCATGGCGAGCTCGATCAGATTGTGAAGATGCTCGCTAACGCGGGTTTCTATCACTCCCAGCGGCCGGGGCCCGCCCACTTGAGTGTGCGCATGAACGGCGTGGAACAAGAGCGCGATTGGGAACAATTGCCCGCGCTCAATCTGTTCATCCAGCGGGTGCGCTCGCAAGGGCGGTTGGTAACCTACTCCCGAGCCAGCGCGGCCACGGGCGCGGCCGACGCGGCGATCGCCAGCACCGGCGTCTATCGCGAGTTGATGGCGCGGGGTCACATGCCGGGCACCCCTGGGCCGCAGCTGGCCAGCGCGTTTGCACTGCCGCAGCTGGCGGCACCGGGAACCGGCGCGCCGCCCATGAGTATCCCGCCCGCGATCCCACCCGTGATGGGCCCGCCCGCGATCGCGCCGCCCGAGTTCCAAGGACCAGCCTTGGCAACATCGCCCCTGCCTCCGCCCGGTTATCCGCCGGTACCTGGGGTACAAGCGACGCCGGCTTTTGCTCCGGCCTATCCGCCGATCGCCAATCCGCAGACTCCGTACGAACCTGGGCTAGCGCAGGGGCGTCCGACCGGGGCGACGCGCTAGCCTTTGAATTCGTAGCTGAACTCGCCAGAGTTCAGAGCCTTGCACTCGTCCCCGCTTGCAATCTCTCGGAGCCCAAGCCAGAATGATGCGCATGAACACGTCCGGCCGCTGGTATTTTGCGTACTTTTTTAGCCCGCTGAGTCGCGGGGCCGGAGGCGGAACGTAGATTCCACCTGCAAGCGACAAACGAACAAGCCCCGGGACTCAAGCGAAGTCCCGGGGCTTTTTTCGTTGGTCGAAAGCGCGTGAGAGTCGGCCGCGAACTGCGGTTCATAGATTGCCGCCATACGGACATTTTTTTTCCACTTGCACGGGAGTCCACACAGTGATTGTTGTCATGAAAAAAGGAGCGTCGTCCAGCGACGTGGAGCACATGGTCCAGCGCATCGAAGGACTGGGCCTGAAGGCCCACGTCATCGTCGGCACCGAACGCACCGTCATCGCCGCGGTCGGCGACGACCGCAAAACTCACAAGGAGTCGCTCGAGAGCGGGCCGGGCGTGGCCGAAGTGCTGCCCATTCTTGCGCCGTACAAGGTCGCCAGCCTGGAACTGAAGCGCGAGCCCACCACCGTCAAAGCCGGCAGCCTGACCGTCGGCAACGGCACGCTCGGCGTTATCGCCGGGCCCTGCTCGGTGGAGAGCGAAGAACAAATTCTGTCCACGGCCCGGGCGGTGAAGGCCGCCGGCGCGACGGCACTCCGCGGCGGCGCGTTCAAGCCGCGCACCAGCCCTTACAGTTTCCAGGGCCTGAAGGAGACCGGGCTGAAGATGCTCGCCGCCGCGCGCGATGAGACCGGCCTGGCCGTGGTGACCGAAGTGGTGGCCACCGAAGACGTGCCGCTTGTGGCCCGCTATGCCGACGTGCTGCAGATTGGCGCTCGTAACATGCAGAACTACCGACTGCTCGAGGCCGTGGGCGGGACCGATCGCGCCGTGCTGCTCAAACGCGGTCCCAGCGCGACGATCGAAGAGCTGTTGCTGGCCGCGGAATATATCCTGAACGGCGGCAACCCCAATGTCATGCTCTGCGAGCGCGGCATCCGCACCTTCGAGAACCACACCCGCTTTACGCTCCCCTTGGCGACCGTCGTCTATTTGCACAGTAAGACGCACTTGCCGGTCGTGGTCGATCCGAGTCACGGCACGGGCCACACGTACCTCGTGCCGCGGATGGCTGCCGCCGCGGTGGCCGCGGGCGCCGACGGCCTGATTCTGGAAGTGCATCCCGATCCGGAGAACGCCAAGAGCGACGGCTACCAGTCGCTCAACTTCCAGCAGTTCGAAGAGACCATGGCCCTCTGCCGCAAGGTGGCCGAAGCCGTGGGACGGACGATGTGAGCGGGCAGCACTGCTGGACAAAAGCAGGAGCCAGCGGTGGCACCCTACGCAGTTGACCGTCTCCGTATCGAGAAGCAAGCGATTTCGGGTGCCACCGGCGTCACGCCAGTGCTCACATGTTGGCCGATATGCCGAGCGGCTAGTTGCGCGGCGGGGCCACGACGATCATCAGCCGCCGGCCGCGCACTTCGTACGTCAGGCCGAGCGGCGCGAGCGCCGCGCGCAACGCGTCGCCGGCTGTCGTGTCGTTCAAGTGCACGCTCACCGGCAGCGACCGCTTTTTGCCGGCTTTGGTCAGCGCGGCGTCGTCGATCGTGATGGGCAGCACCGTGGCGTCGGAAATGAAGTTCACAAACTGCGCCAGCGGCACGCCGACGAACTTCACTTCGCCCAGCACCATGGCCAGCCGCTTGTCCACGGTCTCACTCGACAGGACCCGCGCGTCGGGCGCGGCGTTGCTGGCGGAGGCAGCGTCGGGCGCGGCCCCATCGGCTGCGGGCTTGTCGGGCGCTTCGGCCGCCGGTGCGGTGTCGCCGGCGCTCGCGGGCAGGAGCTCATCGGCGATGGCGTCTTCCGGCGATCCCGCGGGAGCTGGCACTGCACTCGGCTCGAGCTTGAGCGAAGGCCTGGCTGGGTCGCCGGCTGCGGCCGGTGCCGCTGTCGCTGGCATGGGTGTCGTTGCGGGCGCTGGTGCTGTGCTGGGAGGTTCGACCGCAGCCGTATCTTTGGCGGCTGGATCTTCGGCGGCTGTGACCGTTGCGGCGCTCGCGGCAGGGGCGTCCGCCTTCGATTCTGGCGCGATGTCGGTGGGCAAAGCTTCTTGAGTTTTCGCGGCCGGATCATTTGATGCAGCCGCGGCCGGCGTCGGCCGATCGTCGGGCGCTTGTGCCGGCTGCGATGGACCGCTCGGCGCCGCTGCGGCGGGTGGCGCGTTGCTTGCGAGTGGTCGCTCGGCCGCATCGTCCGGCGCGCCCGATCCGAAGGCGATAAAGAGCCAGGCGACCGTGCCCACGACGGCGCCTGCGCCCAGCCCTGCGGCAATCAGCGGCCAATCGCCGCGCACCCGCTCGAGCCATGTCGCGCCGTGGCTGGTTGCGATTGCTTCGCTTGTGCCCTCTGGGGAATGAGTACTGTTGGGCAAGTCGGCAGTGGCACCCAGGCCCGTTGCCAGACTGCTGCGCTCAACGGGCACCGCTGCGGCGGCCTGCGCGCGCGGCGGCACGACCGGTGGAGCGGCCGCCTTCGGCGCGCTGCGCGGCGCCGTGGCGCTGGCCGGCGCTGGCATTGGTGCAGGAATGGGTGCAGTCCTTGCAGCGGCAACTTGCACGGCGGAGAGCTGCGCGGAATCTGCCACGCTCAGCGCGCCGGCCGACGGGCCCGAGCTGCTTGCGGACTGCGGCTCCGCGCTCGGCCGTTTCCAACCGACGGGCGGGACGATGTGCACCATGCTTTGGCACTTGGGGCAGTTGAGAATACTGCCGATGATGCTCTCATCCTTGACCTTCAAGCGGGCGCGGCAGGTCGTGCATTGAATGGTGAACAATTCCACGGTTCGCTCGCCCGCTGGGGTTCGCTCTGCTCGATGCCGAAGCCTGGCCTCAGTTACAGTATAGTGGCTGCCCACGAAAAACTGCGCGGCCACCGACTATTTCGCCGGAGATTTCCGCTCGAATCCTGCCGGCAAGGGGTCATTGCGCTGGGCGGCAGCGGCGCGCGTGGTGACGAAAATCGTCTCGCGCCCCTGCTGGTCTGCCTTGATCGTATAGACCAGTTTGCCGTCGGCGTTGGCCAGCGCCAGCACCTTCCGCAGAATCTGGCCCGCCGGCTGCTTCCGCTCGTCCAAACCAAACGATTGATTCTTGGTGATTCCTTCCAGCTGCAGATCCTCGCCGCGGATGACGATTGGCACTTCCATATCCGCGGCCAATAGCTCCAGCGCGTGCTCCAGCGTGTCGCGCGGGAAGCTTAGCGAGACGACGCGGTCCAGCGCGGTGGCCACGCCGTTGGCGGCAGCGGCCGGCGGCATCGGGGTCCCGGCCACGGCAGGCGCGGGCGTCACGCCGGCGGGCGCTTCCGCCAACGTCAATTCCGCGCCCAGCACCAGGTTGTGCGCCGCGCTGGCCGGCAGATAGCAACGCAAGACGGCCTGGCGATTCTCGGCCGCTGCGCGGGTAAAACTGCTCGCCAGTTGCACCATCCGCCCAAAGCGATGCACCACCAACCGCCCGTACGGCTGCGGCGCCAGCGACGCGACGTACTGCTCCAAGGCTTCGCTGGCGCCGGCCAGGCGGGTGCGCAGCGTGTCGGCAACTTCGTCGGGCCGCCTGTCGGAAGGACCCAATGCGCGCAGCTCCAAGAACAACTCCTCGCCGATGTGTGCGCTCGCCAGCACGCCCCGCATGCTCATGTCGAACATTTGCGCGAGCGGCCCGCGCAATTTCGCCAGATCACCGGCCAACAGTTCGCGGCCATCGGTAAACAGGTAGCTGGGCGCTGCCAACAAGCTGACGTGCCGCGACGCGTCGCTGGTGCGCAGCAGGTTTTCGAGACTGGTCTGCAGAACCGGCTCGCCCGCGCGGCCGATCACTTCCTGCACGACGGCCGGCGGCGCGACGACCAGCACGCGGCCGGCGCCGTCGGCCGGCAGATAGTAAGCGCGCCCGTTGCCCTGGAAGTATGACGCCGATTCCTGGACCGCCGGCTGGGGATTGCCCCACGCGCGCAGCAGGGCCGCTTCGTCCGCCGCAGAGGCCAATCGCGCGACGTAGGCCGTTTGCGGTCGGCCGGCGTCATCCGGCACGAACGCCACCAGCAGTTGTTTGACCTGCGAAAGCTCCACGCCGAGCACGGCGTGCAATTTGTCTTGCACGGCGGCACTCGTTGGTCCCAACGCGTCGAGCAAGCGTGCGCCTTCGTCGCTGGCGAGAATCTCCGCCGGCCGCAGGGCCACAAGCACGAGCGTGCCCGAGGGCACGTAGCGCACGTCGAGCGGTTCGCCGGCCGTCGGCGAGGTCCACAGGGTCTGTCCATCGTCGTCGATCTCAATCACGCCCGCGCGTTGCCTTGCATTGGGTGACGCGGTGGGTGCGGCGGCAACTTTTTCCGCAACCGGATTCGGCGCGCTGGGAGCTGTATTGGAACCCGGGGCGTTGGTCAGGGCCGGCCCACCGCCTTGGGCAAGGTCGCGCGCCGCGACAGGGGCACTCGTGGCAACCGCGGCGGTATCGGCGCCGCGCATCCAAAATCCGGCGACGATCACTACGGCCACCAGTGTCAACCCGGCGCCGAGGGCGACGATGGTAGCGCTGCTGCGGCGCCGTCGGGGCCCGATCGCGGACCGCGCGTCGCTCGGCAACGGGCCTTGGCCGATTCCTGTGTCGACCACGATGAACGGCGCGCTTTCCGCGGGGCTGGCCGCCGCGGCGGCTGCCGCCGTCGTACTCGCTGGAGGTGCAGCCGGGCGAGCGACGGGTAGCGGCGCAGCGGCCGCCGCAAGCTGCCTCTGCGCGCCAGTTGACGGGATCGTCTGCTGCGGTTCGGCGACAATGACCGCCAGCGTCTCGGCCACGGCCCGCGCCGACTGCGGACGCGCGGCCGGATCTTTGGCCAGCATCTGACCGACCAGCTGCGCCAGCTTGACGTTCGTCCCCGGCAGGGCTTGGTCGAGGGCCGCCGGCACTTCGTGGCGGTGCCGCTCGGGCTTATGGGTCGCGTCGCCGCCGCCAAACGGCGGACTGCCGACGAGCAGTTCGTAGATCACACAGCCCAAGGCGTAGATGTCGGACCGTGCGTCGGCGGCGCGGCCAGGATCGACCAACTCCGGCGCGAGGTACTCGGCCGCCGGCAATGTCTGCCGCGCGGCTGCCAAGAGGGGCGCGGCCAAGGGATAGTGCAACAACCGGGCGGGCGATGACGCGTCCAGCCAAATGTTGTCCGGGCTCACGTTGCCGTGCACGAGTCCCAAGTCTTGAAACACGGCCAGGCCCAGCGCTGCGTCGCGGGCCACGCGGCAGCATTCGGCGGCCGCCAGCGGCGCGCCGGCCAGGCGTTCGCGCAGGCTTTGCCCGCGCAGATCCTCCAGCACGAAAAAAGGCGGCGCCGCCGCGGTGTGCAATTGATACAGCCGGGCGACGTGCGGACTCTTGATGCCGCGGGCGGTGGCCAAGCGCGCGGCCGTGGCCTTGGCCTGCGCGGGCGATTCGTTGGCGGTGGCGTCGAACCACACGAGCGCCGGCAGCGAGCCCTTGTAAACGGCGCGAAAGGCTCGGGCGAGGCGACCCGCTTCGATCCGCTCGGTGATCACGAAGTCGCCAAAGACGAACGGTCCGGGCCGGCCCGACAGCAGTACGCTCGCCTGGTAGCGGCTGAGCTTGCCGGCGGCGACGAGCCAGTCGGCAAGGCCTTCGGCACTCGCGCGGTCGGGGGCGGCTTGCGCCGCGAATTGGGCGTGCAGCTCACGGCAGGTGGCCGCATCGAGCAGGCGGCTGGCCAGCGCGAGTTTCCAAAACGCTTCGATCGAGTTGGCCATCGAGCAAGCGGCGTTCGCACCGCTCCTGCAACACGTCACTTCGCCCACAGAAATGCTCAGGCGGCGAATCGTCCGTTCCCAATCGTCAGTTTATCACGAGACGGGCCGATTCGCAGAGTCCCTTACCAGGCCCAGACTCGACGAACACCATGCAAACAGTGCCGCCGCGTGAATTTCGCCCGCCTTTCGCCTATCCTTAAGGAACGCGACTTCCTTTCGCACTTTCTCCTGGGCGACTGAACTCATGGCGACGACTCCGGCAGCATTCGAGACCGCCCTGGCGCATCATCGCGCAGGACGGATCCACGAGGCGGCCGCGCTCTACGAGCAGGTGCTGCGCGGCGAGCCAGGCCATGCCGATGCACTGCATCTGTTGGGCGTCGCCCGGCATCAATCGGGCCATCACGAGCTGGCCGTAGCGTTGATCAGCCAGGCGATTGCGTTGCGCGGCGGCGAGGCGTCGTTTCACGCCAACTTGGGCGAAGTGTATCGGGCCCTGGGCAGGCTCGATCAGGCCGGCCAGTGCTACCGGCAGTCGCTCCGACTCGATCCGGAAAGCGCGCAAACGCATATGCGCCTGGGCGACGTTTACCAGGCCACCGGTCAACGCGAACTGGCGACGGCCGAGTATCGCGCGGCCGTTACTTTGCGCCCCGACTTCGCCGAGGCGCATAGTCGCTTGGGCTACATGCTGCGCGAGAGCGGTGACCTGGCGGGCGCCCAGGCCGAGCTGCAGCAGGCCGTCGAATTGGCGCCCGACTTCCTGCCGGCCTACGACCAATTGGCCGCACTGCTGGCGGAGCAGGGACAGCAGGCCGAGGCAATCGCGCTGTATCAGCGTGGCTTGGCGCGCCGTCCGCAAACGAGCGAGTTTCATTTCGGTCTGGCCGTCTTGCATCAGGGAGGACGGCAGTTTGAGTTGGCCGAGGCGGCGTATCGCGAGGCGGTGCGACTGAATCCCGGCTTTGCCATGGCGCACAACAACCTGGGTGTGTTGCTCAAGGACCTGGGCCGTACTGACGCGGCGCTGGCCTGCTACCAGGCGGCAATCGCGGCCGCGCCGCAGCTGGCGGAGCCCTATTACAACATTGGCATCGTGCGGGCCGCTGAGGGACGCGTCGACGAAGCGCTGGCCGCTTACACTGCGGCGCTCGAGCGCCAGCCGGCGTACGTCAAGGCGCTTGTGAACCTGGGATCGCTGTACGAGAGCCGCGGGCAATTGGACGACGCGCTGGCCTGCTACGAGCGCGTCGTACGCGCGCAGCCGGAGTTGCCGATCGGCCATTTCAGCTGCGGCAACGTCTATCGCACGCGGAACATGCCGCTGGAGGCGGCGGCCGCCTATCAAGAAGCGATCCGCCTGCAGCCGAACTATGCCGACGCATACAGCAACCTGGCCGTGACCTACCTCGACGTGGTGCAGCCCGACGCCGCCGAGCAGTGTTGCCGCAAGGGGCTGGAGTTTGTGCCAGCGCATGGCCCCTTGTATTCCAACCTGGCGACGGCCTTGCTGCTCCAAGGGCGCTTGGAGGAGGCCCTGGAGGCGCGGCGCCGCGCGGTGGAGTTGTGCCCGGAGAACGCCGGTGAGCACAGCAACCTGGTCTACGATTTGAATTTTTCCGACGCCGTCGACGAACGCGAAGTATTCGAGGAACACCTGGCCTGGGCCCGGCGACATGCCGAGCCGCTGACCGCGCTGGCGGCGCCGCACGCGAACGTGCGCGATCCCGAGCGACCGCTGCGCGTGGGCTACGTGTCGGCCTTTTTTCGCGAGCACGCCGTCAATTATTTCAGCGAGCCGATCTTGGTGTCGCATACGCACGAGCAGTTCCAGATTTACTGCTACTCGGACGTGCTGCACCCGGATCGCGCCACGTCCCGGATCAAGGCGGCCGTGGACGGCTGGCGCGACACCTACGCCTTGTCCGACGCGCAACTGGCCGAGCAGGTGCGCGCCGATGCGATCGACATCCTGGTCGATCTGACGGGCCATATCGGCACCAATCGCTTGCCGCTGTTCGCGCGGCGGCCTGCGCCGGTGCAGGTGACCTACATCGGCTATCAGAACACGACCGGCATGACGGCCATGGACTACCGCCTGACCGATGCCCACGCGGATCCACCCGGCCAGACCGATCGCTACTACAGTGAGAAGCTCGTGCGGCTGCCCGCGGCGTTTTTCTGCTATCGGCCGCCGGATGACGCGCCGCCGGTTTCGGAGTTGCCAGCGCGAGTGCGCGGGCAAGTCACGTTCGGCTCGTTCAACAAGTTCGTCAAAGTAACCCCGGCCGCCATCGCGGCCTGGATGCGCATTTTGTCGCGATTGCCGCAGTCGCGGTTGCTCGTCCTGGCGCAGCGCGGCGGCCACGTGGAGGCCCGACTGCGAGCCGCGGCGGTCGACGCGGGCGTGGAGCCCGAGCGCGTCGAACTGTTCGACCGGCTGGGCCACGCCGATTACATGCGGCTGGTGGCCCAGGCCGACATGGCGCTCGATCCGTTTCCGTTCAACGGTCACACGACCACTTGTGATGCGCTGTGGATGGGCGTGCCGGTGGTGACCAAGGCCGGGCGGATGTACGCCTCGCGCTACGGCAGCAGCGCGCACATGCAGTTGGGACTGGAGCGTTGGATTGCCAGTTCGGTGGACGAGTACGTGGAGATGGCGGCGCGCGCGGCCGGCGATCTCGGCGCGCTGGCCGAGCTGCGGGCGGCGCTGCGACCGCGCATGGCCGCGTCGCCCCTGCTGGACTTTGTGGGTTTCACGCGTCACCTGGAGGCCGCGTATCGCCAGATGTGGCGCACGTATTGCGCGGCCGGCAGCAAGCAAATATAAGCGCCACAGCGATGGCGCCGTGTCAGGCGCCGCGCGTCAAAGAGGGTTCATGGCGTCGCCGTCCGAAATCTACGAAACCGCCGTGCGCTACCATCGGGCCGGCCAATTGCGCGAGGCGGCCACGGCGTATCGACAGCTGCTGGCCGTCGGGCCGCTGCAGGCCGAAGCGCACTATCGCCTGGCAATGATTTCGCTGGCCCAGGGCGAACCGCAGGCGGCGCTCGAGCACGCGCGCGAGGCCCTTGCCACGGACCCGCAGCGGGCCGAATTGCACGCCATGGCCGGCGAGGCCCAGCGCCACTTGGGCCAGTTGCACGAGGCGGTCGCCTGCTATCGGCGGGCCCTCGAGATCGCGCCGGACTATGCCGACGGACACAACAACCTGGGCACGCTCTTGCAGGCGCAAGGCGATTTGCCCGCCGCGGCCGATTGCTACCGCCGGGCCATCGCCGTACGCGGCGACTATGCGCTTGCGCATCACAATCTCGGCGTGGCGTTGCAGCTGCGGGGCGAGCTCCACGAGGCCGCCGCGCACTATGCCGAGGCGGCCAGGTTGAATCCCGCCGCCATCGAGTCGCAGTTGGCGCTGGGCTACGTACTGATCGCGCAGTGCCGGCACGACGGCGCCATGGAATTCTTCGCCGACGCCGTGCGCCGCCAGCCCAATTCCGCTGCCGCCCGTTGCGGTCTGGGCTTTGCGTTTCAGCAGACGCGCAAGCTCCCGGAGGCCATTGCGCAGTATCGCCAGGCAGTCGCTCTGGCGCCCGGCTATGCCACGGCCCACTACAATCTGGCCACGGCGCTGCGCAACGCCGGACAGCGCGCAGAAGCACTGGTGCATTTTCGAGAAACCCTGCGGCTCGATCCGAATTCGATCGACGCGCGCGTGGGCGCTGCGGGGGTGCTGTTGGAGCTGGGGCAGCCTGACGAATCGGTCCTGGAGAGCCGCCGCGCGGCGCAGCAAGCGCCGCATTCGCATGCCGCTTGTGCGCAGCTCGCCGCCGCGCTGCACGCCCAAGGCGATCTGGATGGCGCGATTGCCGCCAATCGGCGGGCCCTGGAAATCAATCCCGCCGACCACGGCGGCCACAGCAATTTGATCTATGGGCTGCTCGCGCACGAAGGCCTGGATCCGCAAACCGTGTTCGCCGAGCACGTGGAATGGGACCGCCGCCACGCCCGCTGGTTCGCCCTGGCGGCGCCGCGGCCGGCGAATGATCGGGCGCGCCAGCGGCGGCTGCGCGTGGGCTACGTGTCGGCGCACTTCCGCGAACATGCCGTGAGTTTCTTCAGCGAGCCCCTGATCGCCGCGCACGATCACGAGCGCTTCGAAATCGTGTGCTACAGCGACGTCCGACTGGCAGACGAGACCACCGCGCGGTTCCGCAGCTATGCGGACCTGTGGCGCGAGACGGCCGGTATTTCGGACGAAGCGCTGGCCCAGCGCGTGCGCGACGACGGCGTCGATATTCTCGTGGACCTGGCGGGCCATATCGGCGGCAACCGCTTGCTCGCCTTCGCTCGCCGGCCGGCGCCCATTCAAGTGACCTACCTCGGCTATCAGGCCACGACCGGCATGGGAGCCATGGACTATCGCCTGACCGACGCGCAGTCCGACCCCCCTGGCCGCACGGAGCATTGGCACACGGAGCGGCTGGTGCGGCTGCCGCGATCGTTTTTTTGCTACCGGCCGCCGGCCGACGCTCCCGAGCCCAACCCGCTGCCGGCACTGACCAGAGGACACTTGACGTTTGCCTCGCTTAACCAGGCCATCAAGCTGCGGCCCTGCACCTGGCGCACCTGGGCCCGCATCCTGGCGGCGCTGCCCGCGGCCAGGCTGCTGGTGCTGTCGCCCCCCTCGGGTCAGTTCGCGCGGGTTGCGCGGGATATAATGGCGCAATGCGGCGTCGACGGCGGCCGCATCGAGTTCGTGCTGCGTCGGCCGCGCGCCGATTTTCTGCGGCTGCACCACGAGTTCGACGTCGCGCTCGATTCGTTTCCGTGCAACGGGCATACCACCGTGTGCGACGCGCTTTGGATGGGGGTGCCGTCGATTATGCTGGAAGGTGGCACCTATGCCACACGATTCGGCTCGATCGCGCCACGCAACCTGGGACTGGACGAGCTCGTGGCCGACTCGGAAGCTCGTTACGTGGAGATTGCCGTGCGGCTGGCGGGCGAATGGCAACAGCTGGCCGAATGGCGCCGCACGATGCGCGACCGGATGCGGGCCTCGCCCCTGTTGGACGCACCCGGCTTTACGCGTAACTTGGAAGGAGCGTACCGACAAATGTGGCACGATTGGCTGGCGAAATCATCCTCATGACCAACATTGCTGAAACGCTGCAATCCGGACTGGAACATCATCGGGCCGGCCGCCTGCGCGATGCGGAGATGCTGTACCGCAGCGTGCTCAAGCAGCATCCGCGCAACGCTTCGGCCGGGCACTTGCTGGGCTTGATCGCCTATCAGGCTGGCCGTTCCGAGGAAGCCGTCGAGCTGTTGTCGACCGCCGCCCGCATCGAGCCGTACAACGCCGCCTTTCAGGCCGACCTGGGCGAGATCTTGCGCGTGCTGGGCAAAACGCCCGAAGCCATTGCCGCTTGTTCGCGGGCCGTGGCCATCGATCCCAGCATGGCCGACGTGCACCATTGCCTGGGACTGCTGCACGAAGCGCAGGAAGATCGCCCGCGGGCGATCGAGTGCTACCGCGAGGCCGCGCGGCTCGATGCCGCACACGCCGCGGCGCATGCCAACCTGGGACTCGCCCTGCGCGCCGAGGGCCATTTGAGCGAAGCGAACGAGGCACTGACCAAGGCCGTTCAATTGGCGCCCGATAATGCCGACCATTACCTGGGACTGGGCGTGTGCCTGTACGATCAGGGCCAATTGCTCGACGCGATTGCCTGTTACCAGAAGACGCTGCGGCTGGCGCCCGGCAACGTCAAGGCTCAATACAATTGCGCCCTGGCGCGGCTGGCATTGGGCGACTTGGCCAATGGCTGGCGCGAGTTCGAAACGCGGCACGCCTTCGAGTCGTTGGTGCGCCGGAAGTATGCGCTGCCCATGTGGTATGGCGATACGGCGCAAACAGGCGCGCTTCTGGTCCATGCCGAGCAAGGTTTCGGCGACGCCATTCAGTTCGTGCGTTACGCGGCGCTATTGAGCGAGCGCGGAATGCACGTCGTGGTCGACGTGCACGAAGAGCTGGTCACGCTGCTGACGGCGTCGGGCTTTCGGCATGTCGTGGCGGATGGCAGCGTTCCGCCCGAGTGTACCAGCCAGGTGCCCCTGTTGAGCTTGCCGCGCGTGCTGGGCACGACGCTGGAGACCATTCCGGCGCAAGTGCCGTATTTGGCGGCCGAGCCCGAGCGCGTAGCTGCCTGGCGCAAGCGCCTGGAGCCGCATCGCGGGTTGCGCGTGGGCATCAACTGGCAGGGCCGGCCCACGCATTACAACGACCGCGTGCGATCGCTGCAGCTCGCGCAGCTGGCGCCGCTGGCGGCCATTGCGGGCGTGCAGTTGATCAGTTTGCAGCAAGGCGTGGGCACCGAGCAGCTGGCCGAGTTTGCCGGTCGCTGGCCTTTGCTGGACCTGTCGCAGGAGATCCGCGATTTTCACGACACGGCGGCGGTCATCCGCAATCTCGATCTGGTGATCAGTTGCGATTCGGCCCCCGCGCACCTGGCCGGCGCGCTGGGCGTACCCACGTGGGTGGCGTTGTCGGTGGGGAGCGACTGGCGCTGGCTGCAAAACCGCACTGACACCCCCTGGTATCCCACGATGCGGTTGTATCGTCAGCCGACGTTGGGCGTGTGGGATGACGTGGTGTCCCGAATGGCCGGCGACGTTGCTGCCTTGGCGGCGGCGCGACGAGCGTAGTGTGGTCAAGCGATAGAACTGGCGCTCGTCATAGTTAACCCGTTTCGGCTGATCGTCATGTCCACCTCCGCCGACGCCATTCAGATCGGGCTTGCTCATCACCAGGCCGGTCGGCTGGCCGAGGCGGACCGCATCTATCGGCAGGTGCTCCGCGACAACCCGCGCCACGCCGGCGCAATTCATCTCTTGGGCCTGGTGGCGTTTCAATCGGGCGACTACCAGGCCGCGCTGGCGCACATTGGCCAGGCCATCCGGCTCGATGGCGGGCAAGCAGCTTATCACGCCAATTTAGGCGCAGTCTATCGCGTGCTCGGAAGGCTGGACGATGCCCAGGCGTGCTTTCTGCAGGCCTTGCGGCTAAAGCCCGATCTCATCGAGCTGCACAACAACCTGGGCACGATCCTGCAGGCCCAGCGAAAGTATGGCCAGGCGATCGCCAACTACGAGCGCGTGATCGCGGCGCTGCCGCATCATGCCGATGCGCACAACAACCTGGGCACTGCTTACCAGGACTTGGGTCAATGGGAGCGGGCGTTGGCCAATTATCGCCGCGCGGCGGAGCTCGCACCGCGCGATGCGAAGCCGCACTTCAACCTGGGGCTCGCGCTGTCGGCGTTGGGCCGCACCGACGAAGCGCACGCCGCGCTTGAACACACGCTGGCCGTCGATCCCCGCCATTTACACGCGCGCTGTCTGATCGCTTCGCTGTGGCAGGCCGTCGGTCGCCTGCCGGAGGCCGAGGCCTACTATCGCGCAGCGCTGGCCATTGACCCCCAGTTTCCCGAAGCGCACAACGCTCTGGGCACGCTCGTGCAACTGCAAGGCAAATTCGACGAGGCCCTGCGCCACTACGCTGCCGCGCTGGCCGCGCGGCCCGACTACGCCGAGGCGCACTACAACTGGGGCACCGTGCTGGCCGCGCAGGACAAACCGGCCGAGGCCGCCGACCGCTATCGCCACGCGCTCGTCTGCAAACCGGACTTTGCCGATGCGCAGTATAACCTCGGCACGGTGCTGCAAAAGCTCAAGCGGCTCGACGAGGCGGCCGTGGCCTACGAAGAGGCCGTGCGGCTGCGTCCTGCCTTTAGCAAGGCGCTCAACAACCTCGGCAACGTCTATCACGCGCTGGGCCGCTCCGACGCGGCGATCCACTGTTTCGAGCGCGCCTTGGCCCTGCAGGCCGACAATAGCGACGCCTGGAACAACCTCGGCAACGTGCTGCAGCAACAGGGTCGGCCGGCCGAAACCATCGACTGTTTCGAGCGCGCCGTGCGCGCCAAGCCCGACTCCGCCGAAAGCTACAACAACCTGGGCAACGTGCTGCAACTGCAAGGGCAGTGGCAGCGGGCCTTCGAGTGTTACCAGAAGAGCCTCACCCTGGCGCCCGAGTTCCCCGAAGCGCACCACAACCTGGGCGTCTGGTTTCTAACCCAGGGCCGCCTGCCGGAAGGCTGGCCGCACTACGAGTGGCGGCACCGCTGCGGCGATATCGCAGTCCGGGCCTGCGAGCAGCCCCAGTGGCACGGCGAGCCGCTCGGCGAGCGCACGCTGCTGGTGCACGCGGAGCAGGGCCTCGGCGACACGCTGCAGATGCTGCGCTACTTACCGCTGGTGCGGGCGCAAGCGCCGCGCGTGCTGCTGGAAGTGCAGCCGCAACTTGTGCCATTATTGCGAGCCAACGGCATGGAAAACGTGTTCGCCGGCGGCGACGTGCTGCCTCCGTTCGACGCGCAGGTGGCACTCATGGACTTGCCGGGCGTGTTTGGCACCAGCCTGGACGACTTGCCGCGCGCAGTGCCGTATGTTTCGGCCGTGCCCGAGCTTGTCGCGACGTGGCGCGAGCGGCTGGCCGGCGAGGGCTGCAAAATCGGCATCGCCTGGCAGGGCAACCGCAGTTACGCGTTCGATCGCGACCGTTCAATCGCGCTGGTGCACTTCGAGCCCTTGGCGACTGTCAGCGGCGCGCGGCTGTACAGCCTGCAAAAATTCGACGGGGCGGAGCAGCTGGCGGAAGTTGCGGACCGCTTCGCGGTGATCGACTTGGGCCGGGAACTCGACACCCAGCACGGCGCCTTTATGGATACGGCGGCCGTGATGCAGTGCCTGGATCTGGTGGTGACCTCGGATACGGCCATCGCGCATTTGGCCGGCGCGCTCGGTGTACGCACCTGGCTGGCGTTGGCCAAAATGCCGGATTGGCGCTGGCTCATCGATCGCGAGGATTGTCCCTGGTATCCTACCATGCGGTTGTTTCGCCAGCGCACGGCCGGCGACTGGCCGGAAGTCTTTGCGCGCATGGCGGCCGAACTGAACGCACTCATACGTGCCAGGTCCGCAGGGCACGGGGAATAGCTGTTGGCAAATCGGAGGGCGGTAAGCCGATTTGAAGATGGCCAACTTGTACGACATGCTGCAAACAGCGCTGCGACTGCATCAGGCCGGCGATCTGGCTCAGGCCGAGGCGCTCTACGGCCAGGTGCTCGCGGCCGAGCCGCGCCAGGCCGATGCGCATCACCTGCTCGGCATGATCGCCCTGGCGCGCAATGAGCTCGAGCAGGCCGTAAAGCGGATTCGCGCGGCCATTGAATGCAATGCCATGGCGCCGCACTATCACTACCATCTGGGCACGGCCCTGCTGCGCGCCGGCCGCACCGACGAGGCCATCGACAGCTATCGCCAGGCCGTGCTGCTCGACCCGAACTCGCCGCCCTTGCACATTGCCTTGGGCACGGCGCTGCGCACTGCCGGCCAGCCGGCGCAGGCCGAAGCCAGTTTCCGCGCGGCGCTCCGCTTGGCGCCGCTTTCGGCCGAGGCGCAGCACGATCTGGGCAACGTGCTGCACGAACAGGAGCGGCTCGAAGAAGCGGCCGCCGCCTTCGAGCGTGCCGCCGAGCTGCGGCCCGCTGCCTTCGAACCGCTGTTCAACCTCGGCAATTGCTGCAAGGATCAGGGACGCATGCCGGCGGCCATCGCCGCCTACCGCCGCGCGCTGACGCTCCGCAACGATTTCGCGCTCTTGCACCAGAATCTGGGGCTTGCGCTGCTGCACGAACGGCAATTCGACGAGGCGATCGTTTGCCATCGCAGGGCCATCGAGCTTGAGCCCGGAATGGTCGAGGCGCACAACGCGCTGGGCGTGGCGCTGCAGATGTCGGGGAATCCGGCCGAGGCCGTGGCCTGCTATCGCCGGGCGTTGGCGCTGGCGCCCGGCGACGTCACCGCGCAGTACGACCTGGCCAGCGCGCTGCACCTGCTGGGCGAGCTGGACGAGGCGTCCCATTACTATCGCGCGGTGCTGGCCGTGCTGCCGGAACACCACGATTCGCGCTGCGGGCTGGCGCTGGTGGAGCTGGTGCGGGGCGACGCGGCTGCGGCCCGCACGATGCTGGAGCAAATTGTTGCCGTCACGCCCCAATGGGCGGAGGCGCGTTTTTTTCGCGGCACGATCCTCCTGAGCGAGGGAGAGTTTGCCGAGGGCTGGCCGGAATTTGAGTATCGGCTGCAGCGCCCCGGCGTGCCCACGCGTACTTTCAGTCAGCCGCGCTGGAATGGTGCGCCGCTCGAAGGGCGCACGTTATTGGTGCACTCCGAGTACGGCTATGGCGACATGTTGCAATTCATTCGCTATGACGCGCTGGTGCGGCGCCGTGCCCACGGCGGCAAGGTGCTGGTCGAAGTGCATCCCGCGATTGTCGACCTGCTGGTGCATTCCGGCTTTCGCGACCTGGTGCCGCAGGGCGGACCGCCGCCGGAATTCGACGTGCAGATTCCGATGATGAGCTTGCCGGGCCTGTTCCAGACCACGCTGGCGACGATTCCGGCCGACGTTCCCTATCTGTATGCGGATTCGCGCCGGATCGAGCGCTGGCGCGAGCGCCTGGCCGCGGTGCCCGGCTTTCGGATCGGCATCCAATGGCAAGGCAACCCACAGTTTTCGGCTGATCGGCTGCGTTCGTTTCCGCTGGCGGCGCTGGCGCCGATCTTTGCGGTCCCCGGCGTCAGCATCGTCAGCCTGCAAAAGGGACCGGGCCGGGAACAATTGGCTGCCTGGTCCGGCGCGCAACCGATCGTCGACCTGGCGGACGAGATCATCGATTTTCACGACACGGCCGCAGTCGTCCGCAATCTGAATCTGGTCATCACCTGCGACTCGTCCCCCGCTCACGTGGCAGGTGCCATGAACGTGCCGGTGTGGATTGCCCTCTGCTCCTCGGCCGATTGGCGCTGGCTGCGCGATCGGGAAGACAGCCCGTGGTACCCCAGCGTCCGGTTGTTCCGGCAGACGTCGCTGGGGGACTGGCAGGGCGTGTTCGAGCGGATGGCCGAGCGGTTGGCCGGGGAAGTATCCGCGGCGCGGCCGTAGCAATAGGCCGCATTTTGCCGCGGCCTGCCCAAAGCTTGTTTCGCGCGCCAGATGTGAGAAACTATCTAGCACTTATCTCCTGGCATCTCATCTTTGAATTCATTCGTTCATGAGTACAACAAGCGATACCTTGCGGACGGCGGTGGAGTTGTATCGCGCCGGTCGGGTGGATGACGCGGAACGTATCGTGCGGCAGATCCTCGATACGGATCCCCAGCATGTGCCGGCGCTGCAGCTGATGGGCACGCTGGCACAGGAGCGCGGTCGACCCGCGGCTGCGGCCGATTGGTTCACCCGGGCCGTGCAGTTGAACCCGGGCGACATGGCTTCGCACACCGGGCTGGGCAATGCGCGACTGGCGCAGGGTCGCGTCGACGAAGCCGTGGCCTGTTTCCGCGAAGTGCTCCGTCAATCGCCCGATAACGCGCAGCTGCAAAACGATCTGGGCGTGCTGCTGGCGCGCCTGACCCGCTGGGAAGAATCGGAAGAGTGTTTCCGCAGCGTGCTGCGGATGCATCCCGATTACGGGCCCGGCTACAACAACCTGGGCAATGTGTTGAGCCAGCAGGGCCGCATTGCCGAAGCGGTCGACAGCTTCCGCCAGGCGCTGCGCGCCAAGCCCGACCTGGTGCAGGCCTACAACAACTTAGGCAACGCGCTCAAATCGCAGGGGCAATTGACGGACGCCATCGAGCAGTACCGGCTGGGGTTGCGCATCTCGCCCGACTATGCCGAAGGGCACTACAACCTGGGGCTGGCGCTCTCCGAATCACACCTGGCCGATGAGGCCATTGCCAGTTATCGCGAGGCGTTGCGCATTCGCCCCGATTTTCTGGAGGCGCGGTTCAACCTGGCGTGCTTGTTCAAGGCGCAGGGATTGCTGCCCGAGGCGGCGGAGAACTTTCGGCAAGTGGTCGCGGCCCGGCCCGATTTTGCCGACGCGCATACCAAGCTGGGCCTGACGCTCAAGGCCTTGGGCCATGCGGATGAAGCGCGCGGGTATTTGGAGCGTGCCGTGGCGCTCAAGCCAGAATCGTTCGACGCGCTGATCGCGCTCGGCGATCTGTCGCTCGACGAGGAGCGGATGGCCGATGCCGTGTCGTGTTTCGAGGCCGCCCAAAAGCAGCAGCCCCAATCGGTCGAAGCGCACACGCATTTGGGCAACGCCTTGCGCGCGACCGGGCGCGTCGCTGCGGCCGCCGCGGCCTATCGGCAGGCCATCGCGTTGCGGCCCGATGCCCCGGAACCGCGCGTCAACCTGGGGCTGATCCATCAGCAAGAGGGGCGCACCGACGAAGCGATCGCCTGCCTTCGCGAAGTGCTGCGCGACCATCCCGGCTTCGCCGCGGCGCACAACGCCTTGGGCTCGACCCTGGAAACACGCGGCGAATATGAAGACGCCGTTGCCTGTTTCCGCGAAGCCATTCGCCTGCAGCCCGATTTTGCCGATGCTTACAACAACCTGGGCGCCGCGCTGCGGTCGTTGGGAAAATTGAGCGAAGCGGTGGTTTGTTTCGAAGAGGCGCTGCGCCGCAAGCCCGACGTGCCGGAATACTTGAGCGGCCTGGGCGTGGCGCTACATGAGAATCAACAGCCCGACGAAGGCCTGGCGGCGCTCGAGCGGGCCATTACGCTAGATCCCGCGTCGCCCGATGCACGCAGCAACCTGGCCAAGGTGCAGGCCGATCGGGGCGACGTGGCGGCGGCGCTCGACAGCTATGATCAGGCCTTGCGCGCAAATCCGGCTGCGGCGTCCATTCGCAACAATCGCGCCATGACGCTCTTGCTGGCCGGCGATTTCCAGCGCGGCTGGCGGGAGTATGAATGGCGCTGGCGCGTGCCGGGCGCCATGCCCCGGCTGACCAAAGGCGCGCCCTGGGACGGCGCGCCGTTGGAAGGACGCACGATTCTGCTGCACCGCGAGCAAGGTCTGGGCGACACGCTGCAGTTCCTGCGCTACGCGCCGCTGGTGCAACGGCGCGGCGGCAAGGTGTTGTTGCTGGCGCCGGCCAATTGGCTGCCGATTTTGCGGACCTGTGCCGGGCTGGATCCGGCGGCAGTTCAGTTTTGCGACGAAGCTGAGCCAATCCCGAAGTTCGACGTGTTTGCCGCATTGTTGACATTGCCCGGCTTGTTCGGCACCGACTTGTCGACGATCCCGGCCGAGGTGCCGTATTTGTCCGCGCCCGCGGGCTCCGCCGAGCGCTGGCTCGAGGCGTTGGGAAATACTGCGGCCCTGCGCATCGGCATTGCCTGGCAGGGGAATCCCAATTTTGCGGGCGATCGGCTGCGATCGATCCCGTTGGCGGCCTTCGCCCCGTTGGCCGCGGTGGAAGGCGTGCGGCTGTACAGCCTGCAGGTTGGCTTTGGCTCCGAGCAGCTCGCCGGCGCAGCGTTCCGCGTCGCAGACCTGGGCAGCCGCTTCAGCGACGAAGTGATGGTCGACGCTGCCGGCGTGATTGCCGGACTCGACCTGGTGGTCAGTTGCGACTCGGCCATCGCGCATCTGGCGGGCGCCATGGCGGCGCCCACCTGGACGGCGCTGCCCAAGGCGCCTGATTGGCGCTGGCTGTTGGAGCGGAGCGACAGCCCCTGGTATCCTACGATGCGGTTGTTCCGGCAATCACAGGCGGGCGATTGGCAAGGCGTGTTCGAGCGCATGGCCGCCGAGCTCAAGCCGCTGGCCGCGGCCCGGCGTGACGCTCCGGCCAAGAGCGATCACCCCAGTCGCGGCGCCGCGCGGGATTCGACCTTCATCGATTGATCGAAGCGGAGGTTCGCATGGCCATTAAAACGAAACAGGTCGCCAACCGCCGCCAGGTGCAATTTCAGACGTATCAAGACGTGCTGGAAGACGTGCGCGGCATGGCCGCCGGCAAATATCGCACCCTGGGCAACTGGTCGTTCGGCGAAATCTGCGAGCACCTGGCCAAGACCATGGACATGTCGATCGACGGCTCGAATGCAAAGTTTCCCTGGGTGCTGCGGATGATCGGGCCGTACTTCAAGCGGCGCTTCATCACCCGCCCCATGCCGGCCGGATTCAACATTCCGCAGAGCGCCGCCGCCGCGCTCGTGCCCGATCGCAGTGAAACCGCTGCCGGAGTCGCGAAGCTGGAAACCGCAATCGGGCGGATGAACCAGATCGCCAAGCGCGAGCCGCACGCCATGTTTGGACCGATGACGCGCGACGAGTGGGATCAACTGCACATGCGGCATTGCGAGCTGCACTTGAGCTTCGTGGTGCCGGAATAACGATTCTGTCGAAACCAGCGTGGAGAAATTAGCATGGCCACCACGACGAAGGTTCAAGGGCGCCGCCGGCTGCGATTTAACTCGCACGACGACGTGCTGGCCGAGGTGCGCGCACTCGCCGCGCGGCCCACGCGCCACTTGGGCCACTGGCCGTTGCCGACGATTTGTCAGCACCTGGCCAATGCGATGAATCTGTGCATCGACGGCGACGTGCCGTTCAAGGCCCCGCTCAAGACGCGCATTCTGGCGCGGCTGGCCCGCAGTCGCATCCTGAAGACAGGCTTGCCGACCGGATTCAAGCTGCCGGCCGAGGCCGAGGCCGTGTTGTACAACGATCCGGGCAGCGCCGACGCGGCCATCGCGGCCATGGAGCAGGCCGTGGCGCGTTTGCAAACCACGCAGCAGCGCGTGCCGCATCCCGCGCTGGGCAAGATGAACGTGCACCAGTGGAACTTGTTCCACCTGCGGCACGCGGAATTGCATCTGAGCTTCATCGTGCCGGCGTAGCCGGCGCGACAATAAATCAGTGCCGGCCTAGCCGGCGCGACAATAAATCCGTGCCGGCGTAGTAGCCGGTAAACGGCACGAATTGAACTCCACGATGCCTGCCCATGATGCGCGGTCCCTCGCCCGAGCTGTCCGCACTTCTCAAAGCGTATGACCCGACCGTTGTCGAGTTGTACCTGGCCGCGCGCGAAGTCGTGCTGACCGCGGCTCCTCGCGCCAACGAGCTCATCTACGACGCCTACAACGCAGTGACCACGGCCTATTCCTTTTCCGATCGCCTGCCCGACGCCTTTTGTCACGTGGCCGCGTACCGCGCCTATGTGAACCTGGGATTCAACCGCGGCGCCGAGTTGCCGGATCCCAGGCATTTGCTCCTCGGCACCGGGGCGAAGATTCGCCACCTCCGCATCGCCACCATCGACGACTTGAGAGAGCCCGGCGTGCGCGACCTGCTGCGGGCCGCTATTGCACAGGGCAAGAGCTGCTGTGCGAAGCCCACGGGCGAGCCCCGCGCGGTCGTCAAGGCCGTCTATGGCAAGAAGCGGCGCCCCCATTTGCGGACCAGCGCCAAGCGCAAGACCTGAATCGCCGGCCCAGCGTTTTCACACGAAACGCTCACGGGCGTGCGTTTCTCCTGCGTTTTTCACGGCATTGGCACGTTGCTGGCGTGATTTTACGCGCTTTTTACAATCCGCCGACAAGCGCGTGACATGCTGCGTGCGAAGTACTCCTAGAATTTGTCGAGAGTTAGGAAGGACGCGGCGCACCGCGCTCGATCGACAAACGCACAACCAGGAGTCCGGCGGATGGCCACCCAGTTGGAATTGACGGAAGAGGCATTGGCAAGCGGTCCGGTTTTGGCAGCCGGTGGGGTTTTAGCCGGCGGGGCCCGTCAAATCGACGGCACCACAGTGCTCGATCACGAGCCGCACGTGAAGTTTGCCGCGCCCGCGTGTGAGATCCCCGCTGGGGAGACGGACAACGAGGTCGATGAGTATGCGCCGTCCAAGAGTGTGGCCGTGGGATTCGACGTCGTCGAAGATCCCTGGAAGCTGCCCATCGACTGGCCGACCGTCATCTGGATCGGCGTGGTGCACGCCGGCGCGCTGGCGGCCCCGTTTTTCTTCACCTGGAAGGCCCTCGGCCTGTGTCTCTTCTTGTGCTGGCTGACCGGCAGCATCGGCGTGTGCATGGGCTATCACCGGCAGTTGACGCACGGAGCGTTCAACACCTATCGGCCCATGCGCTGGCTGTTGGCTTTTATTGGCGGGCTATCGGGCGAAGGCTCGGCGCTCAGCTGGGTGGCTGACCATCGCAAGCATCACATGTTCAGCGACAAAGAGGGCGATCCGCACAGCCCGCGCGACGGCGCTTGGTGGAGCCACATGCTGTGGCTCGTGCCCGACTTTGGCCGCAAGCACGACGCGCTGATGTTGTCGCGCTTTGCCCCCGACCTGAACCGCGATCCGATGATGCGGTTTTTGCACAAGTTCTTTCTGCCGTCCCACCTGCTGTTGGGCGGATTGCTGTTCGCGATCGGCTACTTTGGCTGGGACGCGTACACCGGCTGGTCGTTCGTCGTGTGGGGCATGTTCGTGCGGCTGGTCTACGTGTTGCACGTGACCTGGTTCGTCAACTCGGCCACGCACATTTGGGGCTACCGCAACTACGAAACCAGCGACAACAGCCGCAACCTGTGGTGGGTGGGAATCCTGGCGTTCGGCGAAGGCTGGCACAACAACCACCATGCCTTCCAGCGCATGGCCCGGCAAGGCCACAAGTGGTGGGAGATCGACGTCACCTACTGGTCCATTTGCGCACTGGAAAAGGTGGGCCTGGCCTGGAACGTCCAGCACGAGATTCCCAAGCACGGCAAGCCGGCGTAGCCACGGACGTCGCGGTTTTGGGATCCGCGGCGGTTGCGCTGGGCGCGGCGGCCGGCCTCGTGAAAGTTCTGACTGGCCCGCGCACGTCGGCAGGTTGCTGCCGAGCGGCTTTGCGGGTCTCTCCAGCACTGGCGGATAAGCCGCCAGTGGCACCCGAGCCGTGCTTTCCGGGCCCCCGACGCGAGCTTGCCCGTCGCCGTTTTTTGCCCGCTCTGGCCTGCCTCTTGAGCCGGTCTGGGGCCAGCGCCGGCCGCACTGTTTTGCGGTTGCAAGAATGCCGAGCGCTGGTAGACTGTTTTACTTGGCTTTGGGAAATTACAGAAACGTAGGAAGGTTCTTGTCACCGTGACAGCGTTGCGGCTTCGCCCTCGAGGGTCGGGGTCGGCAATGGCGGTCCAGCGTGGAGAAGGCGCGGCGCGCAAATGTCTCTGACGAAAGAGCGTAGACAGGCTTTGATCGGCGATTACCAGCGTACCGGCGGCGATTCCGGTTCGCCCGAGGTGCAAATCGCTCTCTTGACAGCCCGGGTTGGCGATCTGACGGAACATTTGCGCACGCACAAGAAGGATTACGCCAGTCGGCGGGGCCTGTTGATGATGGTGAGTCGGCGGCGTCGGCTGCTGGACTATCTGAAGAAGATTGATCCGCAGCGATACCTCGACGTCATTCGTCGTCTCGAGATCCGCAAGTAGCCGCCCCTTTCCTAGCGCGTGGGGCGCGAGAGGGAGAGGCCACGGCTCTCCGGCGCGGCGTGAGCTCACCGGCCCCAGGGGTCCGGCATCGCAGGCATTGACTCACAAGCCTGAGAAGCCCAAGGACTGGCCGCTTCGACTTCTCTGGCACAGTCGCTCATGGGCGAACCGGGCCGGTGTGTAACCGCCCGCTCGCCGTGCAAGGCAAGCGACCGCCATCCGCAAGTGCTGCGGATGTGACAAGAACGCAACGAACTTAGGGACCATTCCATTGAAAGTACGCGTAGAAAAAACCATCGGCGCCAACGTCCTCTCGATTGAGACCGGCATGTTGGCAAAGCAGGCGGCCGGCAGTTGTTTGGTGCAGTATGGTGAAACGGTGGCGCTGGTGGCACTGGCGAGCGGCCCGCCGCGGCCCGGCATTTCGGACTTCTTTCCGCTGACCTGCGACTATCGCGAGCGCACCGCCGCGGCCGGCAAATTTCCCGGCGGATTCCTGAAACGGGAAGGCCGCCCCACGATGAAGGAAACGCTCACCAGCCGGCTCATGGATCGACCGATCCGCCCGCTGTTTCCCACGTGGTTTCGCGATGAAGTGCAAATTCAAAGCTTTGTGCTGGCCAGCGATCGGCAGAACGATGCCGACGTGTTGGCCATGAACGGCGCCTCGGCCGCGCTCTCCATTTCGCCGCTGCCGTTCGAGGGCCCCATCGGCTCGGTCCGGCTGGGCCGCGTCGACGGCAAGTTCGTTCCATTTCCCACGCAGGACGAGCTGGAAGAGAGCGATCTCGACCTGATCGTCTCGGGCAGCAAAAGCGCGATCCTGATGATCGAAGGCTTTGCCCGCGAACTGCCCGAAGACGTGATGCTCGAGGCGCTGCGCGAGGCGCACCGCGTCGTGGGCCAGTTGTGCGATCTGCAGTTGCAGCTGTGCGAGAAGGTGGGCGTGAAGAAGGCCGAATACGTCATTCCGCCGGATGACGGCTTGCGCGAACGGCTGACCAAGAACTACTACGACGCCTTGCGCGCCGCCAAGCAGACCTCGGGCAAGCAGGCCCGGGCCGAAGCCGTGTCGCAATTGAAGACCCGCGTGGTCAGCGAGATCATTCCGGATCCGGCCGCGGCCAACGCCGTGAACGAGCACGCGCTGGGCCACGCCTGGCACGATCTGGAAGAGCGCGTGGTGCGCGATCTGATTCTGGCCGGCACCCGGCCCGACGGCCGCGATTCCAAGACGCTGCGGGGCATCGACTGCCACGTGGACGTGTTGCCGCGGGTGCACGGTTCGGCCGTGTTCCAGCGCGGTGAGACGCAGGCCCTGATCACCGTCACCCTCGGCACCGGCCGCGACGAACAGCGCGTGGACGGGCTGATCGACGAGTATTCCAAGAAGTTCATGCTCGACTACAACTTCCCGCCGTTCTCGGTGGGCGAAGTGCGGCCGATTCGCGGTCCTGGCCGGCGCGAAATTGGTCACGGTGCCTTGGCCGAGCGGAGCGTCAAGCCGGTCATCCCCGATCCCGAAACCTTCCCCTACACGATCCGCATCATTTCCGACATTCTGGAGTCGAACGGTTCCAGCTCGATGGCCAGCGTGTGCGGCGCTACCCTGGGCCTCATGGCCGCCGGCGTGCCCATCACCAATCCGGTGGCGGGCATCTCCGTGGGCCTGGTGAAGGAAGGCGAGAAGTGGACCCTGCTCACCGACATCATCGGCGACGAGGACCACTACGGCGACATGGACTTCAAGATCGCCGGCACGCAAAACGGCATCACGGGCATTCAGCTCGATCTGAAGGTCAACGGCATCAGCGAGGAGATCATCAAGGCCACGCTCGTGCAGAGCCGCGAGGCCCGCATCGAAATCCTCCGCAAGATGCTCACCACCATTGCCCGTCCCAAGACCGAAATCTCCAGCTGGGCGCCGCGCTTGTTGCGGACGCACATCCCGCCGGACAAGATCGGCGCGCTGATCGGCCCGGGCGGCAAGACGATTCGCGGCATTCAGGAGTCGACGGGCGCCGTGCTGGAAGTGGAAGACGACGGCACGGTGACCATTGCCAGCTCCGACGCCGAAGGCGCCCAGCGGGCCCTGCAGGCGGTGGAAGCCCTGACCGCCACGGTGCAAGTCGGCCGCATCTACTACGGCCGCGTGACGAGCGTGAAAGATTTCGGCGCTTTTGTGGAAATCATCCCCGGTAAGGACGGCCTGGTGCACATCAGCGAGCTGGCCGACGACTACGTCAATAGCGTGGCCGATGTGTGCTCCGTGGGCGATGAAATGACCGTGAAGGTCATCGCCATCGACGAGCAGGACCGCGTGAAGCTCAGCCGCAAACAGGCCATGCGCGAGTTGCAGGCCTCGGGCAAGGAAGAATAAGACGACGAGTTCGCCCGCGGCAAGATGTCTGGCCATAAGTGGGCCCGGCCAAAGTGGGTGATGAGCGAAAGACGATTCAAAACGCCCCTGGTTGTGCCTGGCACAGCCGGCGGGCGTTTTTTTGTGCGGCCGTGCCATGCGATGCAGGCTGTTGCGCAGGGCCATTGGCGATGGACACCTGCCCGCCCCGCGAGCGAGCCATGGTTGCGACACCAGCCCGCAGCGCCAGCGAGGGCGACCCACCGCACGATCGAACCACACCAACCCGCAGCGCCAGCGAGGGCTGGGCGCTCGCCCTCGCCGGCGCGTCGCGCTGGTATGCAACGCGTGGCCCCGCTCCCGCCAGCGCGGCGATTGCTCTATCATGAAGGCGTTTCGCCCAGGTCTCGTCACGTCGCGCGTCCGCCGATGAACCGTACCTATCCGCCCACTGCCGAAGAGGTCAACAAGCGGCTGGTCGAGCAGTACACGCAGATTGCGCAATTGGCCGGCGGCCTGGCCCACGAGATCAAGAACCCGCTCTCGACCATCGGCCTGAACATGGAGCTCTTGGCCGAGGACTTTGCCGAGCCCGAGACGCCCCGCGACCGTCGGGCCGCGGCCAAGATCGCGGTGGTGCGGCAGGAGTGTCAGCGGTTGCAGGCCCTGCTCGACGATTTTCTGAATTTCGCCAAGGTGCGCACGGTCCGCTTCGAAGCCGCGGACCTCAACGACGAGGTGCGCAAGCTGATCGACTTTTTCGTGCCCCGGACCAAGGAGGCGCACGTCGAGGTCGTGCTCTATCTCGATCCCGACTTGCCCAGCGTAGTGCTGGACCGCGAGTCGTTTCGCGGGGCGCTGGTGAACCTGGTGATCAACGCCCTGCAGGCCATGCCCGCGGGCGGGCAGCTGGTGGTGCGCACACTGACCACGGCGGGCGGCGTGGCGCTCGAGCTGATCGACACCGGCTGCGGCATGGACGAACGCGTGGCGGCGCACATCTTCGAGGCGTTTTATTCCACCAAGCCCGGCGGCTCGGGCCTGGGCCTGCCCACCACGCGCAAGCTCATCGAAGCGCACGGCGGGACGATTCGCGTCGAGAGCGAACTGGGCCGCGGCACCAAGTTCACCATCGAACTGCCGCTGCCGCCACGGTTGGAAAGCAAGCTCTAGGGCCGCCGTTTCCCGGCCACTAGCCCGCGGGCTTGCTCCTGCGGTATCATCGGCCGGATGGCGACGACTGAAACCAGCAAACGCGCCGCGGCCGGCGGCGCGCCCATCCGCGTGCTGATTGTCGACAACGAAGCCTCGCACGCCGAGGCAGTGGCCGAAAGTCTTGCGCGGGTCGGCTACGAGTGTACCGTCGCCACCAGCGGCCCGCAGGGCGCCAAACTCATCGAGCGCGACTCGTTCGACCTGGTCATCACCGACCTGGTGATGAACGACGTGGACGGACTGCAACTGTTGGCCCTGGCCAAGGAGAAGCTGCCCGACGCCGAAGTAATCCTGGTCACCGGGCACGGCACCATTCCCTCGGCCGTCACGGCCATGCAGCAGGGCGCCTTCAACTACCTGCTCAAGCCGCTCGATCTCAGCCAGTTGCGGGCCGTGGCCGAAAAGGCCTCCGCCAGCCTGCGCCTGCGGCGGCAAAACGCGGAGCTCAATCGGCGACTGGACGAGAAGTTCGGCTTCGAGGGGGTCATCGGCAACAGCCGCCAGATGCACGACGTCATCGACCGGCTGAAACGCATCGCCCCCACCGACGCCAGCGTGCTCATCCAGGGAGCCACCGGTACCGGCAAGGAGCTGGTGGCGCAGTCCGTCCATCAGAACAGTCCGCGCAAGAACAAGGCCTTCGTAGCGCTCAACTGCGCCGCCTTGAGCGAGAACATCCTGGAGAGCGAGCTGTTCGGGCACGTGCGCGGGGCGTTTACCGATGCCTCGACCGACCGCATCGGCAAGTTCGAATACGCTGATGGCGGCACGCTGTTTCTCGACGAGGTGGGCGACATGCCCATCGCCACCCAGATCAAGCTGTTGCGCGTGCTGGAGAGCGGCGAGATTACCCGCGTGGGCTCGAACGACCCCATCAGCGTCAACGTGCGGATCCTGTCGGCCACGAACCGCAACCTGGAAGAGTCGATCACCGCCGGCACGTTCCGCAGCGATCTGTACCACCGTCTCAAAGTGGTGACGATCGATCTGCCGCGGCTGGCCGAGCGCAGCCAGGATATTCCGCTGTTGCTCGATTATTTCATGAAGCAGTTTGCCAAACGGCACCACAAAAAGGTGGAGAGTATCTCGGCCGCGGCACGGCGCCGGCTCATGGCCTACGACTGGCCGGGCAACGTTCGCCAGCTGCGCAACGTGGTCGAAAGCATGGTCGTCGTGGACTACGACGGCGTGCTCGACGTGGACGATTTGCCCAGCGAGCTGGCCGGGCCGGGCGACGCCACCGAAGAGCGACACGGCGGAACGCTGTCGTCACTGGTTGGCAAACCACTCTCGGAACTGGAGCGCCTGTTCATCGCCGAAACGCTGGCCCAAACCGGCGGCAACCGCGAACACGCCGCCGAATTGCTGGGCATCGGCCAGCGCACGCTGTATCGCAAGATCAAAGAGTACAATCTGTAGAGCGGTCTTGATGTCGGTGAATTCAGGGTGCCACTGGCGGCTTGCCCGCCAGTGCTTTTCGTAACCTTGCACTGCTGCACGAGCCAGCCTTGGCAAGCTAAGAACAACGTGTCGAAAACCAGCGCGAGCTAAAGGATGAGCGACATTCGCGTACTGCCTCAGAGCGTCATCAACAAGATCGCCGCGGGCGAGGTCATCGAACGGCCGGCCAGCGTCGTCAAGGAGTTGATGGAAAACGCCGTCGACGCCGGCGCCACGCGCATCGACGTGACCGTGGAGCAGGGGGGCTTGGAGCTGGTGCGGGTGAGCGACGACGGCTGCGGCATGCCCGCCGAACAGCTGCCGCTGGCCGTCGCCAGCCATGCCACAAGCAAGATTCGCGACGCGGACGACTTGTTTCGCGTGGCCTCGCTCGGTTTTCGCGGCGAAGCCCTGGCGTCCATCGCCGAAGTCAGCCGGTTCCTGGTCCGCAGCCGGACCCGCGCCTGCGATGCCGGAGCCCAGCTCGAAGTGGCCGCCGGCCAGGCGACGCCCGTCGAACCGTGCGGCAGCCCCGTGGGCACGACCATCGAAGTGCGGCAACTGTTCTACAACACGCCGGTGCGGCGCAAGTTCCTGCGCTCCACCCAGACCGAGATGGGCCACATCGGCGAAGCGTTCACCCGCATCGCCCTGGCCAATCCGGCCGTGGCCTGCACGCTGCGCCACCAGTCGCGCGTCGTGTACGACCTGCCCGCCGTCGACGACTGGCGGCTGCGGATCGGCGCGCTGTTTGGCGACGACCTGGCCGGCGAGTTGATCGCCATCGACAGCGCGGAAGACGAGATTTCGCTTGCCGGTCACGTGGCCAGCCCCAGTCACAGCCGGGCCAACAACCGCATGCAATATCTGTTTCTCAACGGCCGGGCCATTCGCGATCGCTCGCTGCAACACGCCCTGGGCGAGGCGTACCGCGGACTGCTGTTGACCGGCCGCTATCCGATCGCGTTTTTGCGCATTGCAATGCCGGCCGAAATGGTCGACGTCAACGTGCATCCCACGAAACTGGAAGTGCGCTTTCAAGACTCCGGACGGTTGTACAGCCAGTTGCTGGGCACGCTGCGGACGCGTTTCTTAACCACCGATCTGACGGCCCGGCTGCAACCGGTGCCGCACGACAATGCCAACGCCGTCGATCCGGCCCGGGCCGACGCGATTCGCCGCGAGCTGGTGGATTGGGCCAAGGGCCAATTGGCGGCCGCCGGAGCTGTGACCACCGGCGCCCTGCACACTGACAACAGCGGCGACATTGCCGGCAGCCCCCTTGCGGCGCCGGCATTTGCCGCGCAAACGACGTTTCGCGAACCGCCTGCCCGCGCGCCCCTGGAACTCAGCGTATTGGATCGCCGCTGGAAGGCGGTGGGCAATCCGGCCGACGACGAGCCCGAGCCGGACACCTCGGCGGTCGATGCGGAGGATGGCGCCGTACCGCTGGGGGCGTCGTTGCCCGACGCGTTCGCGCCGCCGGCGCTAACCGACTTTTCCGCGCCCGCCTCCGCCGCGCTGCCCGCCTTGCAATTGCACAACCGTTACCTGGTGACCGAGTGCGACGGCGGCATGGTGGTCATCGACCAGCATGCGTTGCACGAGCGCATCTTGTACGAATACTTGCGCGAGCGCGTCTTGGCGGGCGCGCTCGAATCGCAACGGCTGCTGGTGCCGGAGCCCGTTGACCTGCCGCCGGCCGAAGCGGCCGCGGCCCTCGACGCGCGCGACCTGTTGGGCAAACTCGGGCTGACGCTGGAACCCTTCGGCGGCGACACGGTGCTGGTCTCCAGCTATCCGGCCATGCTCGCCAATTTCGCCCCCGCCGAAGTGCTGCGCGACGTGGTCGATCAATTGCTCTCGGGCGGTAAGGATCCCGATCGCCGTGATCTGTTGGATTCTTTGTTGCATATGATCTCGTGCAAGGCGGCTATCAAGGCCGGCGACCGGCTGAGCCACGAGGAAGTGGCGGCGCTGCTCGAGCAGCGGCACCTGGCGCAAGACACGCACCACTGCCCGCATGGTCGCCCAACGGCGCTGTTTTTCAGCCGCGAAGAACTGGACAAGCAGTTCAAGCGAACGTGAGTCCTGGCTTGTGTGTCGGTTGCGGATGCAAACCTGGCCGGGCACGATCGCCGCTGGTGCCCGCGGCACCCAGACGCATCGCGCGTCTGGGCACCCGTGTGTACCGGAGCCGTCCGGGAAATCGCGGCGGCTAACGCCCCTTTGCGCATAGCGGCCTCGATTCACGCGGCGGCCCCCGCTGAGTTATAATTATTCGACGCCCGCGGCAGTGCGCCCTGCGGGCCGACCTCCACCCGTGGCCCGGGCCGTTCCCGGCACAGCGTTTCATGATTTGCGTCAGCATTGCCCGCGGCCGCCACCGCCACATGATCGCCGAGCATCGGCACCTGGTGCAGCAGGGTGCGCGGCTGGTCGAGCTGCGGCTCGACTACATCAACGGCGAAGTCAACTTGCGGCGGCTACTGGTCGATCGCCCGTCGCCGGTGGTGATTACCTGTCGGCGCCCGCCCGACGGCGGCAAATGGACCGGCACCGAAGAGCAGCGGCTCATGCTGCTGCGTTCGGCGATTGCCGAGGGCGTGGACTACGTGGATATGGAGGAAGACGTGGCGGCCATGATTCCGCGCTACGGCAAGACCAAGCGCATCGTGAGCCTGCACGACTTTCGCAAAACGCCCGACAACCTGCCGGAGATTCATGCCCGGCTCATGGCCCTGGATGCCGACATCGTAAAGATTGCCACCACGGCCAACAACACGCACGACAATCTCCGCATGCTCCAGCTGATGCGCAACGCCAAGGTGCCCACCGTGGCCATCTGCATGGGCGACATCGGCACGCCCTCGCGCATCCTGGCCGGACGGTTTGGCGCGCCCTTCACCTTCGCTACGTTTCATCACGAGCGCACGTTGGCGCCCGGTCAGCTCAGCTTCCAGCAGATGACGGAGATCTATCACTACGATCGGATCGACGCCGATACGGCCGTGTTCGGCGTCATCGGCGACCCGATCGCGCATAGTCTCAGCCCGATGGTGCACAACGCGGCCTTTCGCCGGCTGGACGTGAACGCCGTGTACGTGCCGTTCCGCGTGCCGCGCGAGCATCTCGCGCAGTTTCTGGAGGATGCACCGGCGCTGGGCATCCAGGGCCTGAGCGTCACGATTCCGCACAAGGAGGCGGTGCTCAAGCGACTGGCCAAAAAAGACGCAACCGTGGCTGGTATCGGCGCGGTGAACACGGTGATCTTCGATCCCGACGGCGCCATGACCGGCTACAACACCGACTACCAGGCCGGGCTCGACAGCCTGGAGCAAGCCCTCGACGACGTGCGCGGCCGCCACGAATCGCTGGAAGGCCAGACCGCGCTCGTGCTGGGCGCCGGCGGAGCGGCCAAGGCGCTGGGCTTCGGGCTGAAACAGCTGGGCGTGCACGTGGTCATCGCCGGTCGCACCGGCCAGCGCGCACAGCAGCTGGCCGACACGCTCAAGTGCCGCACGGTCGACTGGCAGAATCGCTACGGCGTGCAGGCCGACTTGCTCGTGAATTGCACGCCCGTGGGCATGCACCCGAACGTGGACGCCACGCCCTACGACAAACATCACTTGCGGCCCTCGATGATCGTGTTCGACACGGTGTACAACCCCGAGAACACGCTGTTGATCAAGGAGGCCTACAGCCAGAGCTGCACGGTGGTGACCGGCGTGGACATGTTTGTGCGTCAGGCCTGTTTGCAGTTCAAACTGTTCACCGGCCAGGAAGCACCCCGCGACTTGATGCGCGACGTGCTGCGGCGCGCCATCGGCCCGGCCAAGTACTAGGAAAGTTCCGGACCACAATCGGGTGGCACTGGCGTCTCGCCAGTGTTGGTCTGCACGGGCCACATGCCCGTGCCACCCTGTGTTTCATCGCTCGCACATTCTTCGCACATTTCCTGGCCCCACCTCCCCTTCATGAACCTCGTTCTGATCGGTTATCGCGGCTCGGGCAAGACAGCGGTGGCTCGCGCGCTGGCCGAGCGGCTGGGCTGGCCCTGGTACGATGCCGACGAGGCGGTGGAGCGCCTGGCCGGCAAGAGCATTGCGCAGATCTTTGCGGAGGACGGCGAGCCGGCCTTTCGCAACTGGGAAGCGCAGGTCGTGGACGAACTGTCTGCTCGCCCCGATTGCATTCTGGCACTGGGTGGTGGCGCGGTGCTGAGCGGAGCGAACCGCGCCGCCATCGCCCGCCAGGGGCAAGTGGCGTGGTTGACCGCCTCGCCCGAGACCCTCTGGCGGCGCATCCAGGCGGATGCCACGACGGCCGCGCGCCGTCCTAACCTGACCATCGCGGGCGGCATAACCGAGATCATCGCTACGCTCGCCGCACGCGCGCCACTTTATCGCCAGTGCGCCCACGTGGTGGTCGATACCGAACAGCGGACACCTGCTGAAATCGCCGACGCGATTCTGGCAGAGTGCCGGCTGACCCCGACGTCTCGAGACGGCGCCTGAGCTTGAACGCGATCCTGGCCATCCCGCTGCCGCTGCGACTTGCCGCGCTCTTTGCCTTGGGCGCGTTCGTGGGCGGATTGGTGAATTGGGGTGCCTATCGCCTGGCCTGGCACCAGCGCTGGATCAGTCCCTGGTCCGCGCCGCCGGAGGGCGCCGCGCGACGCCGCTGGTCGGATCGCGTGCCGATCCTGGGCTGGTGGCGGTTGGCGCGCGAAGGCACTTTTCACGGCCGCGGATTTTGGATCCGGCCGCTGTTGGTCGAAGTGGCCACCGGCGCGCTGTTCGTGCTGTTGTACATGCTGGAGACACAGTGGAACACGCGGCTGGTGCTGCAGCTTGGCGCCGGCCCTCCGGCCCCCGACTTCCTCTCGACGAATCTGCCGCTGGTCGATCACTTGCGCTACGTAAGCCACGTGCTGGTGATCTCGCTGATGCTCGTCGCCTCGTTGATCGACGTCGACGAAAAGACCATTCCCGACGCGATCACCGTGCCGGGCGCCGTGGCAGGGTTGGTGTTGGCGGCCGCTTATCCCTGGTCGCTCTTGCCGTGCGATCATTGGCTCGTAGGCCGCGCGCCGGCCGTGGAGTTTCTCACGCTCGTTTCGCCGGCGCCGTGGCCGGCAGACTTGACGCCGGGCGTGTCGTCCCAAGGACTGCTGGTGGCGCTGGCTTGCTGGACGCTGTGGTGCGGCGGACTGCTACCCCGCTACTGGCGCACGCGGCGCGGCTGGCGCACGGCGCTGCGCCTCTTCTGGCACCGGCTCCGCAGTGAAGCCATCAGCTATACCATTGCCGCGCTGTGGTTGGTGGGCACCGCGGCCATCGTGGTCGCTGCCGGCCGCTTGAGCCTGGCGCATTGGGCCGGCTTGCTCACGTCCTTGGTCGGTCTGGCCGTGGGCGGCGGCCTGGTGTGGGTCGTGCGCGTGGTAGGCACCGCGGCACTCCGCCGCGAGGCCATGGGCTTTGGCGACGTGACGCTCATGTCCATGATCGGAGCGTTCGTCGGCTGGCAGGCCGCACTCGTGATCTTCTTTCTCGCGCCCTTTGCCGGATTGATCATCGGCGTGGCGCAGTGGATCGCCCACGGCGAACGCGAGATTCCCTACGGGCCGTTTCTGTGCCTGGCCGCGCTGGTGGTGATCGTGGAGTGGACCGCCGTCTGGCAACGCATTGAACCGATCTTCTCCATGGGCTGGCTGCTGCCGGGCGTGCTCGTCGTGTGCATGGCCATCATGGGCGGCATGCTGTGGGCCTATCGATTGCTCGGCGAAACCTTTGCCCGCCCGCGGTGAAGGATCAGGAGTTAGGGGTTCAGGGATCAGGGTTTCGGACAGCAAGCTAGACTTGTCTGGCACACTACCAAGGCCGCAAGACAGACCTGAATATGGCGCTCTTCACCCGCACGCTGCTCGATCCCTTTGGGGCTGATCGCCCCGCGCTGGCCCGCGCGCGGTACGGCATGATCGAGATGCGCGACGGCCGTCTGGCCGCGATCCACGCGCGCCCCTGGCCCAAGGTGATCTCCGCCTGGGAAGTTGAATGGCGCGGCGAGCGCCGGCACCGCAGCACCCCGGGCGACCGCTGCCTGATCTATTACAACCAGCCGCGCCGGCACGCGAACTTTCTGGCACTGCCCTATGTGGTCTCGCAGCGCGATTGCACGCTGGCCACGTTCCATCGCGGGCTGGAAGTGCTCGACGCCGTGGCCCAGTTGAAACACGTCGACGCCATCGTGTGCGACGCCTGGAACTTGCGCATTTCGGATCGCTTGCTGGCACGCTGGGGTTGGCAGTCGCACAAGCCCCAGCGCTGGCACCGCAACTTCATCAAGCGGTTCTACGGTGTCTATCCGGCGCAGCGCGGCGAGTTGCTGCACGGCTGCCCGGCCGCATCTGCCAGTGCCGCGGTGCTAGCGTGACGTTTGCATGATCTCGCCCGGATGGCCCGCAAGGCGTGAAACTGCCCTTGTTCGCCCAGCCGCGTATGGCTACGATTCCGCCCCTTGTCTGGAGTTCCCGTCGGCAGGCGCACACTTCCACGGGAACACGCGCGCATCAACCGAACAGTTGCCCCGCCCCGGCGGGCACGGTTCGGACCTATCGAATACGGACGTTCGTTCCACACGCGAATTGCTCAAGGAGATGAGCATGCGAGTCGTCGCCACGGCGAGCTCGCTGGTACTCTTGCTGCTGCCGGTGCTCACCGGCTGCGCGAACAATCCGTACGCGCTGCAGAAGCAGAATCAAACGCTGCAACAACAGCAGCTGGCCCTGCAGCAGCGCAACAACGAGCTGCAGGCTCGCGCCAGCGCGCTCGACCGCGACAACCAGGAGCTGGGCACGCTGCTGGCCCAGGCGCGGCAGCAGTCGAAGCTCACCGAGGATCAGTTGACGGCCGTGCGCGACCAGTTGTCGGGCGTCGGCCAACAACTCAGCCAGTTGCGCGATGAGAAACACCTGGTCGACAAGCAGGCCGAGGCCCTGGTGGCCTCCACGCGCCGCCGCGCCGGCGCCACCATCACGGCCAACAACAGCCTCGCGCGCACCATGCCCACGATTAACATCCCCGGCGTGGAAGTGCGTCCCGACGGCGACGTGATGCGCATCGAGCTGCCTGCCGCGCGGCTCTTCCAACCGGGCAGCGGCACGCTGCAGCCGGTGGCCGGCACGCTGATCGACACGGTGTGCCTGGAGATCGCCCGCGCGTATCCGGAACAGACCGTCGGCGTGGAAGGTCACACCGACAACGACTTTCTCCGCACGCCGCAGGGCTACGACAGTCAGCAGCTGTCGGTGGCGCAAGCCACGGCCGTGTATCAATACATTATCTCGCGCGGACAGATTCCGGCCGGCCGGTTGTTCATCGTGGGCCACGGCGCTAACCATCCGGTGGTCTCGAACGCCACGGCAGCCGGCAAGGCTCGCAACTCCCGCGTGGAGTTGGTCGTCTACCCGGAGAAGGCCGGCGGCTTGCGCTAACTGCCCAAGCGGTGCGGTGGCGCGTATAATTGGCCGGTCGAACGAACCCACCTGGCCGGCGAGCTGTCCCTCTGTTTGGCCCGGCAACAAGCTTCCTCCCCGCCCGCACGATTCCCGCCGTTCATGATCGCCATCATCGACTACCAGATGGGCAACCTCCGCAGCGTTCAAAAGGGCTTTGAGCGCGTCGGCCACGCCGCCACCATTACCAGCGACCCGCGCGCGCTGGCCCAGGCCGACAAAGTGGTGCTGCCGGGCGTGGGAGCCTTTCGCGACGCGATTGCCGAGGTGCGTCGCCGGGACCTGGTCGGACTGATTCGCGACACCGTGGCGTCCGGCAAGCCGTTTCTGGGCATCTGCCTGGGCCTGCAGCTGTTGTTCGACGTGAGCTACGAAGGCGGCACGTACGAAGGCCTGGGCATCGTGCCGGGCGAGGTCGTGCGGTTCGAAGTGCCCGCCGAGTTCAAAGTGCCGCACATGGGCTGGAATCAATTGCAGTTCCGTTCGCAATCGCCGCTGGTCGCGGGACTGGATGACGGAGCCTTCTGCTACTTTGTGCACTCGTATTATGTCGTGCCGCGCGAGCGCGAGGTGGTGTCGGCGGAGACGGACTACGCCGGGCCGTTCTGTTCGATGATCTGGCGCGACAATCTGTTCGCCACGCAGTTCCATCCCGAGAAGAGTCAAAAGGATGGTTTGCGCATGCTCAAGAATTTCGCCGAGCTGTAGGCGCGGTCGTCGCCTGACGCATGTCCACACCGGCCCGCAGCGCGAGCGAGGGCGAACGATGTGCGCCACGGGTGGCTCGCACCAGACACCGGCTTCGTAGGTCAGGCACTCCGTGCCTGACGATTCTGTGGGCCGAAGGTCCAGCCTGCCTTAGCCTGGGCCAACGGCCCAGGGACGTGAGTGACCGGAGTTATTTCGGAGCACTGAAGGTGCGACACGATGCACCGCTGCGCGCTCGTTCCGCGCGAGCAAATTCTCTTGAACCACCACGCCACCACGTACGAAGAATTCGCACACTAACCCGAAGCGCCAGCGAGGGACTGTTCGTCGCCGCGTGTGCGTCATTCCCCTCGCTCGCGCTGCGGGTTGGTGTGGGCATCGCCGACATCGAACAATTGGCCTCCTGCCCGCCCCGGCAAGCGCGCTTGACAGCATTCGCGGTCGAGGCATAGGATCCTCTAGTCCCTTCCGCGTTTGCTTCCCCTCCCTCGCATTGCTTCGGCCGATTTCGTTCGATGGCCAAATCATCCCGCCAAGGCGTGTTGCCCGGCATCGAACCGGAGCCGGAGCCCGCGGCGCAACCTGCGCGCCGCAAGGGCGAGCGGTCAGCGCCGCGCACCGCGCCGGCCGACTCCCGGGCTGAGCCCTCTGCGTCGGTTGCCGCCAGCGAAGCGTTGCCGCCGCGCCTGGGCGTGCCGCACCCGCCGCTGGCCCGGGGCGAACGGCCCACCTCGCTCAAAGGCGAGACCGTGTGGGTGGTGGATGCCAACTCGCTGATCTTCCAGGTCTTTCACGCTTTGCCGGAGATGACCAGTCCGCAAGGCGAGCCGGTGTCGGCTGTGTTCGGTTTCGCCCGCGACATTTTGTACCTGCTCGAAGAAAAGAAGCCGACTTACCTGTTCGTGGCACTGGACGGTCCGGAGCGGACGTTTCGCCACGAGTTGTACGATCAGTACAAGGCCCATCGCGATGAGATGCCGTCCGACCTGGTGCCGCAGTATGAGCCGATCGATCGGCTTCTGGCGGCGCTCAACGTGCCGACGGTGTACTACGAAGGCTACGAAGCCGACGACATCCTGGCCACAATCGCCCACGAGACCAACGAGCTGGAAGGCGAGTGCTACCTGGTCTCGGCCGACAAAGACTGCCGGCAGCTGATCACCGACCTGGTCAAGGTCTACAACGTGCGCAAGGATCAGGTGTACGACGCCGCGGCCTTGAAGGTCGATTGGGGCGTCCGGCCCGATCAGGTCGTGGACTTTCAGGCCCTGGTGGGCGACTCGGTGGACAATGTGCCCGGTGTGCCGTTGATCGGCCCCAAGATCGCCAGCGAGTATCTGCAAAAGTACGACACGCTCGACGCGCTGCTGGAACGCGCCGCCGAGCTTCCCAAGGGCAAGCGCAAAGACAACCTGATCGCCATGCGCGAACAGGCGCTGTTGAGCCGCCGGCTGGTGCGGCTCGATCGGCACGTACCGGTGCACATCGACTGGGACGCCGCCCGCGTGGGCGGAGTCAATCGCGACGCGCTGGTCGAGCTGTTCAGCGATTTGGGCTTTCGTGGCTTGAAGGAGAAATTCGCCGCGCTGCCGCAAGAGGTTCCGCAGGAGCGCTGGGAAGCCGCCTACGAACTCGTGGCCACGCGCGCGCGGCTCGAGTGGCTGGTCGGCGAACTGGCGCAGCAAAAGAGCTTTTCTTTCGACACCGAGACCACGCACATCTCTCCGCGCTGGGCCGAGATCGTGGGCTACTCGTTCGCCTGGGACGAGCGGCACGCGTACTACGTGCCGGTGTGCGCGCCCCCGGGCGAGGCCTGTCTCGACCGCGCCGAGACGCTGGCACTGCTGCGGCCGGTATTGGAAAACCCGGCCATCGAAAAAGTCGGCCAGAACCTGAAGTACGACATGATCGTGCTGCGCTCCGCCGGCGTGGAATTGGCAGGCGCGCGTTTCGATAGCATGGTCGCCAGCTACTTGCTCGATGCCGGCGAGCGAAATCACAATCTCGACGAGCTGGCATTGCGCTACCTGGGCCATCGCACGATCAAGATCGATGAGCTGATCGGATCTGGCAAAGACCAGAAGCGGATGGACGAAGTGCCGCTGGCGCAGATCACCGACTACGCGGCCGAAGACGCGCTGGTGGCCTGGCGGCTGCGGCCGCCGCTGGCCGCGCGCATGGCCGAGGCCCAGCTCGAGCGGCTGTTCGAAGACGTGGAGATGCCGCTGGTGGAAGTGCTGGTCGAGCTGGAATTCAACGGTATTAAGGTCGATACCGGCGTGCTGCGTGGGCTGAGCGACAAGTACGGCGCGCGGGTGCTCGAGCTGGAACGCGAGATTCACGCCCTGGCCGGCCGCGAATTCAATATCGGCTCGCCCAAGCAATTGCAGCAGATCCTGTTCGACGAACAGAAGCTGCCGGTCGTCAAACGCACCAAGAGCGGTGGCAGCACCGACGTCGACGTGCTGGAGGAACTGGCCCGGCTGCATCCCTTGCCGGCCAAGATCATCGAGTATCGCCAGTTTGCGAAATTGAAAAACACCTACGTCGACGCGCTGCCGCAGCTGGTGCATCCGCAGACGGGCCGCGTGCACGCGTCGTTCAACCAGGTGGTGGCAGCCACCGGGCGGTTGAGCTCCAGCGACCCCAATTTGCAAAACATTCCGGTCCGCAGCGAGAGCGGCCGGGAGATCCGCGCGGCCTTCCTGCCCGGCCACGCAGGTTGGCAATTGCTAGCCGCCGACTATTCGCAAATCGAGCTGCGGGTGCTGGCGCATTTTTCGCGCGATGCGACCCTGTGCGACTCGTTTGCGCGCGACGAGGACATTCATGCCCGCGTGGCCAGCGAGGTCTACGGCGTGCCGCTGGACAAGGTGACGCCCGACATGCGGCGCAGCGCCAAGGCGGTCAATTTCGGCGTGATCTACGGCCAGAGCCCGTTCGGCCTGGCGCGCGCGCTCAACATCGAGAAAGAGGAGGCGGCGCAGTTTATCGATGCCTATTTCGGCCGCTATCCGGGGGTCGAGGAATTCCTGGCCCGCATACTGGAAGAGTGCCCCAAGACCGGCTATGTTAGTACCATCCTCGGGCGGCGGCGTGCGATTCGCGGCATTCGACGCATCGTATCCCGCCAGCGCAACCTGCCAGAACGGACAGCGATCAACACCGTCATCCAAGGGTCGGCGGCGGATTTGATCAAGCTGGCCATGATTCACATCCACAAGCGACTGCGACGCGAGCGACTCGCGGCCAAAATGTTGCTGCAAATTCACGACGAGTTGGTATTCGAAGTACCGCGCGACGAACTGGACCACGTTGCGCAACTGGTGCGCGATGAGATGGCGAGCGTCATGACGCTGGCGGTGCCGCTGAAGGTGGACTTGAAGAGCGGAGACAATTGGGCCGACTGTGAAGCATGGAATTGACGGGCAAGCATGGCATGGACGGGCAAGCATGGAATTGAACGGCCGGAGTGGAATTGCAGCCGGAGCGTTGGCCCGGCGAAGCGAACCAGCGCAGCGCACGGCGGCCATGTGAAGGGGCGGCGTCGAGCGGCGCGTGAAACGAGCCGAATGAATCCCAGTGGACCGCGGTAAACTACCGATCGTCGGCCTGGTGGGCGGAATTGCCAGCGGCAAGTCGATGATTGCCGATCAATTCCGGCGCGCGGGTGCGGCGGTTATTTCGGCGGATCAGCTGGCGCACGAAGTTTTGCGTTACGACGAGGTGAAGCGTGCGGCGCGGGAGCGCTGGGGAGACGGGATATTTGGCCCCGACGGCGAAGTAGACCGTTCGGCCCTGGCCAAGATCGTGTTTGCCCCGCCGCCCGACGGCCCCCGCGAACTAACCTATCTGGAGCAACTGATCCATCCCGATGTCGGCCGGCTCGTCCAGCGGCGTCTGGCGGAGCTGCAAGCCGGCGGCCCGGCGGCGCTGCAAACGGGCAGCCCGGTAACGGCGGTGGTGCTGGATGTTCCCCTGTTAGTTGAGAGTGGCTGGCACGAGTTTTGTGATAGAATTGTTTATGTGGATGCGCCCCTGCCAGAGCGCTTGTCGCGAGCGCTGGCGCGGGGCTGGAGCCAACAGGATTTCGAGCGCCGGGAGGCCGCGCAGCATTCGCTGGCCCAAAAGCGGGCCGCGGCGGACCTGGTCATCGACAATTCCGGCTCGATCGAGAGTGCCCAATCGCAAGTCGCGCAATTTTGCCATCGACTGTTTGAGCAATTCCCGCGAAACTAGTCCTTAACCCACCCCAGCTTCCCCGCGCGCCGGGGGACCCAACAGGCGTCGCGTGACCAGGCTCCACTCGGTGGAGCGTGCGTTCGAATTCGAGTGAGTCGCTAGCGTCCTTTCCGATCTTTCGCCAACCCCCATCCAACCCCGCCGCCGACGCCTTCTAGCGCGCTGGCGCCCAGCACCGTTCGGGAGCCAATCGAGCCATGGAAACCAAAAGCACCGGCCAGCGCAAAACTGCCGTCAAGCCGCACGTCAGTCCCGAGGAGTTCGCCGCGGGCGTCGACGGCGAACCCCTGAGCCTCGCTGAAGAACTGGCCGATGAAGTGGCAAACGCCGGCGACGAAACGCACGACCGCTACGAACAAATCAAACAAGGCGACATCCACATTGCCGAGCTGCAGCGGATGACGATGCCACAGCTCATCGAGCAGGCCCGCAAGGAAAACCTCAACGAAATCACCGGCATCAAAAAGCAGGATCTCATCTTCAAGATCCTCAAAGAGCGCGTGAAGCTCAACGGCTTGATGTTCGGCGAAGGGACGCTGGAAATTCTGCCTGACGGCTTCGGCTTTCTGCGCAGTCCCGACTACCACTACCTCTCGTGCCCGGACGACATCTACGTATCGCCCAGCCAGATCCGCCGTTTCGGATTGCGCACCGGAGCCACGGTGTCGGGCCAGATTCGTCCGCCCAAGGAAAACGAACGGTACTTTGCGCTGTTGCGCGTCGAGGCCATCAATTACGAAGATCCCAACAAGCTGTCCGAGAAGGTCTTCTTTGACGACCTGACGCCGCTGCATCCCGACAAGCGCGTGGTCCTGGAAATCAATGCCGACGAAGTGGCCATGCGCGTGGTCGACCTGATCGTGCCCATCGGCTTTGGACAGCGCGGGCTGATTGTCAGTCCGCCCCGCGCCGGCAAGACCATCCTGCTGCAGAAGATGGCCAAGAGCGTGTTGACCAATCATCCGGAAGTGTACGTGATCATGCTCTTGATCGACGAGCGCCCGGAAGAAGTGACCGACATGGAGCGGCAGGTCAAAGGCGACAATTGCGAAGTGATTTCCTCGACATTTGATGAGCCGGCCGCGCGGCATATCCAAGTTTCGGAAATGGTGATCGAAAAGGCCAAGCGGATGGTCGAATACGGCTACGACGTGATCATCTTTTTGGATTCGATCACCCGGCTGGCCCGGGCCTGGAACTCCGAGTGCCCGCACTCCGGCAAGATTCTTTCCGGCGGCGTGGACGCCAATGCACTGCAGCGGCCGAAGCGCTTTTTCGGCTCCGCCCGCAAAGTGGAGGAGGGGGGCTCGCTGACGATCATCGCCACGGCCTTGATCGAAACCGGCAGCAAGATGGACGAGGTGATTTTCGAGGAGTTCAAGGGCACCGGCAACCTGGAGATCGTGCTCGATCGGAAGCTCGTCGACAAGCGGATCTGGCCGGCCATCGATATCGGCCGCAGCGGCACGCGCCGCGAGGAAATGCTGATGGATCCCGAGGAGCATCGCCGGGTGTGCATCTTGCGACGGGTGCTCAATGACATGAACGGTCCGGACGCCATGGAGCTGCTCACCACGCGCCTGCAGAAGACTAAGACGAACGCTGAATTCCTGATGAGCATGAAGTCGTAAGGTCCGTGAGGGAAGTGCCCGTGCCACGCGAGATAACAGGAGCGCCTCAGGCGCCGGCCGGGCGACTGGCCATCGTGGTCTCGCGCTACAACGAATCAATCACGCGCAAGCTGCTGGCCGGCGCACTCGCCACGCTGGCCGAACACCAGGTCCAGGACGAGAACATCGACGTCGCCTGGGTGCCCGGCGCTTTTGAGATTCCCTTGGTCGCCGGCCACCTGGCGCACAGCGGCCGTTACCTGGCGGTGATCTGCCTGGGCGCCGTCATCCGCGGCGAGACCACGCACGACCAGCACATCAATCGCGCTGTCAGCCTGGGGCTGGAGGAAGCCGGCCGGCACAGCGGCGTTCCGGTCTTGTTCGGCGTGCTCACCTGCGATACCCTCGAACAGGCGATCCATCGCTCCGGCGGCAACGTAGGCAATAAGGGCAGCGAGTGCGCGTTGGCCGCGCTGGAAATGATCGATCTGCTCGAAAAGCTGGCGTAACGAGGGAGTGTGTTGCTTATGGCTCGCCGTAGCCGGGCGCGAGAAGTCGCCCTGCAAGTCCTGTATCAGGACGACTTGAATCCCCAGCACAGTCCCACGGACGATTTGCAGTTCGTGGCCAATCGCCTGCAGGCGCCCGAGCTGATCGAATTTGCGCGCTCGCTGATCAGCGGCGTCCGCCGCAACCGCCAGGAGCTCGACCAGCTGTTGACCACCACCGCCGATCACTGGAGCCTGGAGCGGATGGCGGCCACCGACCGCAACGTGCTGCGCTTGGGCGCTTACGAGATTTTGTACGCCGACACGCCGGACCGCGTGGCGGTGAACGAGGCCGTGGAATTGGCCAAGCGGTTTGGCACGCGGCAGTCGGCCCAGTTCGTCAACGGCATTCTGGACCGCGTGCTGGTGAGCCACGAGAACCCGTAAGCGCCGCGTTGCGACCATGCCCCGGCGGCGCGCACGGCGATCGCCTCCACTGCCTGCCGCTGTGACGCGGGTGTTCGTTCCTATCGACCCAGAGCACCGATTGCAATCATGGGACTGTTCGACAAGATCAAGCAGGGTCTGAAAAAGACCGCGCAGCTACTCAAGACCGACGTTCGCGATCTCTTCAAGAGCGAAGGACGGCTCGTCGACGAAGCCTTTCTGGAAGAAGCTACCGCGGCGCTCATCAAGACGGACATGGGCGTGCAACCGGCGCAAAGGATCGTCGGCGAACTGGGCGCCCAGTATCGAGCCCGCGTTATGCACATGCCCGAGTTCCTCGACGCGGTGAAGGTCGAGCTGAAGGCCATCCTGAATCAACAGCCGCAACCGCTCGAACTGCAGCCGGCGGGGCCCACGGTAATCATGGTCTGCGGCGTGAACGGCGCCGGCAAAACAACGTCGATCGCCAAGCTGGCATATCTGTTCCTCGCCCAGGGCAAGCGCGTGGTGCTGGGCGCCGCCGATACGTTTCGCGCCGCGGCCGTCGAGCAATTGGGCGTCTGGGCCGAGCGGCTCGGCGCCACGCTCGTGAAGGGCGATCCCGGCAGCGACCCGGCCAGCGTCGCGCACCGGGCCGTGGCCCTGGCCGTCGAAAGCGGCGCCGACGTGTGCATCGTCGACACGGCCGGCCGGCTGCAAACGCAACAGAACCTGATGCAGCAACTGACCAAAATCCACCGCGTGATCGGCAAACAAATCGCCGCGGCTCCGCACGAAGTGCTGCTGGTATTGGATGCCACCACGGGGCAAAACGGCATCAGCCAGGCGAAGCATTTCACCGAGGCGGTGAACTGCACGGGTATCGTGCTGGCGAAACTCGATGGCACCGCCAAAGGCGGCGTCGTGGTGGCGATTCGCTCGCAGGTGGGCCTGCCGGTGCGCTACGTGGGCGTGGGCGAGAAGCCCGAGGATCTGGCGCTGTTTGTGCCCGACGAATTCGTCGAGGCGCTGTTCGAAGATGTAGCCGCCAAGGCCGCCTCCGAATAGCCGCGCGGCAATGTCCCGGGTGCGCGAATCGGGGCACTTGGGCCGAGCCCAATTCAGGTTGCCCAGCGGCGGCCGTTGGGCGTCCGGCAGCCAGTACTCCGCTGCTAGCGGCATTCCGTCCGCTACAGCCGTCAGGCTTTCACGCGCCGACGGCCGTTACGAGCCTTTTCGGCCCGGCGACAGGTTCTTTCCGGTTAATTCGCTTTGTCGTGCTCGCCGATAGCACCAATGCGGAACCGATGCGAGCCAAGGCGGCGCTCACCATCGTGTTCCTCCCGCCATGTTGATCTCGCCCCACCGGAATGTGTCCGCGCGCCCGTGATACGGCGCGTCGGTCACAATGCCCACCCGTTTCAAAGGATTGGAGAACGGTTATGAGACTCTCGATGTTGGCGCTGGTTGGTGCCATTGCCGGCTGCCTGTCGGCTCCAGCCGCCTACGCCCAAATTGCTCCGGGGCAAAGCGCGCCGGTGCAGCCGACGGCGTACGAATACAACAGCTACTACGCGCAGCAGGACGACGAGATGGCCGGCGCTAAAGAGCGCGGCGTCGAAGGCGAGCCGGATCCGCAGGCTGCCCAGGCTCCTGCCGAGGAAGAGGAAGAGAGCTTTGGCAACGGTTGCGGCACGCTGCTCAACCCGTACTGCTGCCTCGGCGATCAATGGAAAATCTTCGACTCGGAATGCCTCGAATGTCGCGGCATTAACGTCACCGGCTGGTTGGCGATGAACCCGTTTACGTGGAACACCACCAACCCGGCCGATCGCTTCAACGGCCCGGTGACGTTCACCGACCGTTCGAACGACTTCCAGCTCAATCAGCTCTATTTGTTTGCTGAAAAGGCCACCGACACCGGCGGCTGCGGCTGGGATTGGGGTTACCGCGCGGACTTCATGGGCGGCACCGACTACCGGTTTACGACCGCGGCCGGCCTGGAAACGCACGGCTACTACCAGTTTCCCAAGGTCAGCACGCAACGCTTCTACGGCTACGCGTTTCCCCAGTTCTACCTGGAAGCCGCGTACAACGACCTGAAGGTCAAAGTCGGTCACTTCTACGCCCCCGTGGGCTACGAAGTGGTCACCGCGACCGGCAACTTCTTCCCCAACTTGCCTTACACCTTCCAATACGGCGAGCCATTTACTTTCACCGGCGTGCTGGCCACCTATACCGCCGGCGAAAACCTGACGCTCATCGGTGGTGTGACCCACGGTTGGGATAACTTCGACAACTCCGCCAACCCGCACGCGGGCGGCATCGTCGGCTTCACCGAGACGTTCGAGGACGGCGCTGCGTTCGCCGCGACCTTCACCTTCGGTGTCGAACCCAACTCGTTCAACGCTCTGCTGCAGGGCGTGACCTTCAGCGAGCGGTACCTGCAAACGTTGGTCTATAGCCGGCCGTTGGCCAGCATCAGCGACCGGTTGACCTACGTCGCCCAGAGCGACTTCGGTTACCAGAACGATGTGTTCGGCGCCGGCACCACGGATGCTTACTGGTACGGCTTGAACCAGTACCTGTTCTACAAGGTCAGCGACTGCATGTCGTACGGTATCCGGGCGGAGTGGTTCCGCGATGAGGACGGCGCCCGCGTGGGCGGTTTCCTCGGCACCACGCCGGACGGTTCGACCCGCGGTTTGTCGACCAGCCGGTTTGGTTACCCCGGCAGCTTCTACGAGGTCACGCTGGGTGCGAACTACAAGTACTCGGCGAACACCACGTTCCGCCCGTATGTCCGCTTCGACTGGTTCAGCGGCACTTCGCCGGCTGCCAACCTCCGTCCCTTCGACGGCGGCAACGGCAACAGCCAGACGTTGCTGGGCTTCGACGTGATTATGTTGTACTAGGGATGAGTTCGCGGGGCGGAGCCGACCGCCCCCATCGAGACGCCTCCAAAACGGGGTGCGGCCAAAACTGGTCGCACCCCGTTTCCTTTTTTTTACCGTTGGCGTGCTGCCGCCGATTTTGCGGGATTTTTTGCGGCCGTGCCCGGCGTGTTGCACAATCGCGCTGCGGGCAGTGATACCAAATTCAGCAAATCGGCGCGGTCGTGCCTTGCGCGGCGCCGCATTGCTATTTGAGGCAGATCGCTGCAAGTAACGTTGCTGCTTGGGGCTAGCGCTTGCGGCGCAGCCGAGAACAAAAATCTTCCCCCGAGTTGGCACGCATGTTGCTTTACCTGCGTGCCGTGACTCGGACGTCCAACCGGCCGCAAGCAGCCGGAGCTGCGAACGCGAGCTGCCGCATTGGCTTCGTTCGCCGCAACCGCCAGGGAGGTCGTGCTCAAAGCGCTACACTGAGCACGCAGGGCAAATAAACGTGGACTCTTCGGCTCTTGCCTGGGCCAGAAGGATGCCCCGTCGGCTTGGGTAGGTCTCCGCCTAACCTGCCCAAGCCCGGGGCTTTTTCTTTTCCATCGCCAGTTCCGTCCCCAACCCGCTCCGTTCCCAAGTTGCTCTCTTGCGCGCGCCCAAGTAGAACTAGACCAGAGACCGTCCGAGCGCCGCGCCCCGGGGGAGCCCCCGACCACGGCGCGTCCCCGGCGGGCAATCGCCCGCTGTCACACGCTCGGGCTCGAATCGGCCAGGCAAGCCCAGAGTACCGCCAGCATGAAGTTGATCATCGCCATCATCCAGCCGACGCGCCTGGAAGCGGTTAAGGCCGCCCTGACCGAAGTCGAGGTCTTTCGCTTGACGGTCATGGATGTGCAAGGGTTCGGCCGCCAGAAGGGCCATACCGAGGTCTATCGCGGCCACGAGATCTCCGTCAATCTGTTGCGGAAGGTCCAGTTGCAGATCGCCGTCAACGATCAATTCGTGGAGCCCACGATCAACGCCATCATCAAGGGCGGCCGCACCGGCAAAAGCGGCGAGATCGGCGACGGCAAGATCTTTGTCTTGCCGCTGGAAGATTGCATTCGCATTCGCACGGGCGAACGGGGCGGCGAAGCAATTTAGCACGGGACGAGGGAATAGGACTGGGAAGACTGTCAGGTCTCAATCCACTTCCGCCAGCTGCTTTGCCTTGGGCGTGGTCGTCGCGCGCGGCCGACTATCCGGCAGCCATTTGCACAGCCCAATCCCGCCGAAATACAACAGCACCAACGGCCCCAGCATCATCATCATGCTGTAGGGGTCGCCGCCGGGCGAAAGAATCATCGCGGCAATCGCCATCAGCAGCACGGCGATCTTCCATTTGCTCAGATACAACTCCGCGCTGAAGATGTGAATCCGCGCCAGAAAGAGCATCACCAGCGGCAACTGAAACGCCACGCCAAAGCCCAGCGGCAACAACAGCACGAAGCTGAGCCACTCGCTGATCCGCGGCTCGAGCACTTGCCCCATGGCGCGGTTGATGCCGAAGAAGAACTTCAGCACCGGCGGGAACACCGCCAGGAAAGCCAGTGCCGCCCCGCCGATGAACAGTCCCAGGCTGGCGGGCAAGAACAGATGCACGTAGCGCTTCTCGTGCGGATACAAACCGGCCGCCACGAATTGCCACAGAAAATAGAACACAAACGGGCTGGAAACCACCGCCCCGAACAACAGCGCCGCCTTCATCCAGATGACGAAGCCCTCCTGGATGTTGAACGCCCGCAGCTTCACCCGCTCATCTTCCGAGAGCGGTCGCCAGGTCCACACCGGGATCAGGCCGGAACGCGTCAGCTTGGCATCGTCGGCTGCTTGCAAACCTGCGCGAGCACTCGCCCCGGGCTCGACAAAAATGAGCTCCGGCCACAGCCCTTCCTCGAGCACCCGGTCGTGAATGACCTTTTTTTCTTTGAGGGGCTCCGGCAGCTTCTCTCGGAGATACGCGATCGCTTCTTCCTGGTAGTACGTCGTCAGGCCATTTTCCAAGGGTGTCTGGATCACCCGCACGATCGTGGGCGCGAAGTACAGCCCGATCGCAAATCCAATGACCAGCGCAATCACGGCCTTGAACAGCGCAGCGCGCAGCTCTTCCAAATGCTCCCCGAAAGTCATCGAGGTGTGCTGGAAAAGATCGTCTTCGTCGTCGTGCGCGACCATGGAAAATGCGCGGTGCGTGCCTGTCGGAGGCGCAATGCCAGAGGTGGCTGTGGGCGGGTTTCTTCAGGATCATAACACCGTCTGCGACGGCCCACAACCATACTGGCAGCACGCCGGTAGGGTGGGGTATAGTGTGTCGCTTCCGCCTAGCTTCCCCCTGCGAGAACCGCGTGATGAGCCCCCTGTATCCACTACGGTTCCACCCAATTCTACGGCGCTATTTGTGGGGCGGCAGGCGCTTGGAATCGTTGGGCAAGCCGCTGGGCGAAGGCCACGACTATGCCGAAAGTTGGGAAGTGGTGGATCGCGGCGCGGATCGTAGCGTGGTTGCCGCCGGCCCGCTGGCCGGACGCACGCTGCACGACCTGATTACACAGTCCGCGACGGACCTGCTGGGCCGGCACGCTGATGCGACGCAGTTTCCGTTGTTGGTGAAGTTTCTCGACGCCCACGATCGCCTGTCGCTGCAAGTGCATCCCGACGATGCGCGTGCCGCGCGGCTCGATCCGCCCGATCTCGGCAAGACCGAAGCCTGGGTCATCCTCGCGGCGGAGCCCGGCAGCTACTTGTACGCCGGACTGCGGCGCGGTGTGGACCGCGCGATGCTGGGGCGCGAAGTCGCGCGGCACACGTGCGAGCTGTGTGCCCATCGCTTGGTGCCGCGCGCCGGAGACTGCCTCTTCCTGCCCGCCGGAACGTTGCACGCGCTGGGTCCGGGACTGCTCGTGGCCGAGGTGCAGCAGGCCAGCGATACGACGTATCGGCTCTACGATTGGGGGCGACGCGGTCCGGATGACCGGCCGCGACCGCTGCACGTGGAGGCGGCGCTGGAGGCCATCGACTACTCGATCGGCCCGGTCGCGCCGCAGACCCCGTCGGCAACCGACCGGCCGCACGTCGAACGCCTGGTGAACTGCGACAAATTCGTGCTCGATCGCTGGCGCTTCGCCGACACCCAAACGGCCGGCGGCGACGAGCGCTGCCACATCCTGCTCGTGCTGGAGGGCGCCGTTGAGGTGTCGGGCGATGCCGGCTCAGGCGCTCTGGGACCCGGCGGAGTTATCCTCTTGCCCGCGGTGTTGGGCGCCGTGGCTGTCCGGCCGCTGAGCCCAAGCGTGCTCTTGGACGTCTATCTGCCCTGAGTCCTGGTATTTGAATTCGCCAGGTTCAGCCGAGTTTACTACGGAGCTCGGGTGAGCTCTACCGAGAGCGCCGCGCCTTACGAGCAGCCATGCTATCGCGGCCGTGCCAGCAGCCGCCCGATTTCGCCTTCTTTCCGCCCGCGCGGCCCCCTATAATTCGCGGCCCATCTCCGGCGATTGAGCGTTCGCTCAACCATCGTAGCGCACCTTCACTTCCGACAGCGCGTTTGGATTGCCACGGCATGAACCGGTGCACCGCCATCTTGTGGCTTGTGGTTCTTGCGCTCTCGGGCTGCGCTGACATCGCGGTGCCGCGCATCTTGCATCCCGGCTCGGAAGAATACCAGCAGGTGCGCGCCGAGCAGTTCGATCCCTACCCGCTGCCGGACGTTGGTCCGGAGATCGTGGGCGGCCGGCCGCTGCAATACATCAAGCCCGCGCCGTGGGCGGAGCGCGTGCAAAGCGATCTGACTTATGAAGAGCGATTTCATCAGCCGGCGCCCCCCGGTTTGTATAAGCCGTCGCGCGCCACCGGCAGCCGGCAGGGAGTTGTGTATCCCGTGCCGGGCGCGCAACCCTTGAACGTGCAACCGCTGGTGGTGCCGCCCGGCGCCGCCCCGGGCATGGCACCGCCGGCGAGCGGCGCACCGGGCCTGGCACCGCCCATCGGCGGCGCACCGGGCGTCGTGCCGCTGCCACAGAACGCCGCGCCCCCCTTTGCACCGCAGGCAGCGCAAAAATGGCGCCCCGTCGGCTGACGCCCGACGCGCCGTGCGGTTATCATGGACGGTTCGCGTCGTTGCCAACCCTCGCCGTTCGTGGCCGTGCCATGTCATTGCACTCGCCCAGTACCGCTGCACCGGCTGACTCCGCGCCCGCACCGGACGACCATCTGCAGCGGCTGCAAAAAATTCTGGCCGCCGCCGGATTGGGCAGCCGCCGCCGCTGCGAAGAGCTGATTCTGCAGGGGCGCGTGGCGGTCGACGGCCAGACTGTGACCGAGCTCGGGTCGAAGGCCGATCCCTGCGGCCAGGAAATCCGCGTCGACGGCGTGCCCATCACGCAGGCGCGCCGCGTGTACTACCTGGTACACAAGCCGCCGGGTGTGGTTTCCACCAGCCACGATCCCTCCGGCCGCCCACGCGTGATCGACCTGGTGCCCACCGGTGAGCGGTTGTTTGCCGTCGGTCGGCTCGACTTGTCGAGCGAGGGGCTCATCATTCTCACCAACGACGGCGCGCTGGCCAATCGGCTGGCTCATCCTCGCTACGGCGTGCAAAAGACCTACCAGGTGGAAGTGGCCGGCACGCTCGAGCGCGACGACGTGGCCACCCTGCGCAAGGGCGTCCATCTGGCCGAAGGTTTTGCGCACGTCGTGTCCGTGAAGATCAAGCACGCCTACAAGCACAGCACGCAATTGGAAATCGTACTGGCCGAAGGGCGCAATCGCGAGATTCGGCGCATCCTGGCGCGCATCGGTCACAAAGTGCTGCGCTTGAAGCGCATCGCCATAGGGCCGTTGCGACTGGCGGATCTGCCGCCCGGTGCCGCCCGGCCCCTGACGCGGCACGAAGTGCGCGAATTGGAAGCTGCGGCCGGACCGGGCACGCGCGCTCCCAAACGGCGCCAGCGTCCGCGGCGCGTGGCGGCCAAACCGCCCACCGCGCCCCGTGCGCGTACCATCATTGGCGAGGCATCGCACGCTTCCCTGCCATCCCAAGAGAAAGCTACCGAAAAGCAGGCCACCGGCGCCAAGCCGCAGCGTCCGCGCCGTCCGCCGCGCAAGTCCAAGCCCGCCACTGCGGCAGCAAAAACCCGCTGGCGTCCTCGCACCGGAGGCAAGCATGGCTGAAATCGACGACGTGTTGAACTCGGCGGTCAGGTTGCACCGCGCAGGGCAGCTGCCGCAGGCCTGGCAGGCTTATCAGGCCGTCCTGGAACGCGATCCGAACCACGGCGCGGCACTCAATGCCGTGGGCCTGCTGCTGCGACAAAGCGGTCAATACGAGCAGGCGCTCGACTACCTGCGCCGCGCCATCACCGTTGATCCCCAGCAGGCCGCCTATCACGCGAACCTCGGCGAGGCGTATCGCGGGCTGGGCAAGCCGCTCGAAGGCATCGACTGTTACCAGGAAGCCCTGCGGCTGGCGCCACGCGAATTCGTCGTGCACTTCTGCGTGGCCACGCTCTACCAACAAGCCGGGATGAATGCCGAGGCGCTGTCCAGCTTTCAAACGGCGCTGAGCTTGCGTCCTGAGTCGGGCGAGGCGCACTACCGCTTTGGCGCTTTCTACGCCGCCCAGGGTGAGCGCACGCTGGCCGCCGAGTATTTCCGCAAAGCCTTGGCGCTCGAGCCGGCCCATGCCGATGCGCGGCGCGATCTCGACCAGTTGGATCAATCGTCGGGCGAGGTGGCGCCGTCCTAGTCGCCGAATGGCGGTCGCTTCCAATCGCAATGCCTGTTGGCGCGCCTCGCGGCGCTGCTTTGGTCGATGGCGAACGTAGACGACATGCTGGCCGCGGCCATGATGCTGCACCGCGAGGAGCGGCTGGCCGAAGCACGTGCCCAGTACGAGCAGATCGTGGCGCTCGATCCCGCGCGTGCCGACGCCTGGAATCTGCTGGGCATCGCGCTGCGTCAGGAAGGCCGCCCGGCCGAGGCGCTGCCGCACCACCAGCGCGCTGTCACGCTGGACCCGATCCAGGCAATCTATGCCGGAAACCTGGGCGAGGCCCATCGCCTGCTGGGCGATTTGGAAGAGGCGCTGCGGTGGTACACGGAAGCCTCGCGGCTGGCCCCCTTCGTGGCCGAGATCCACAACACGCTGGGCGCGCTGGCCGAGCAAACGGGCCGTCCCGAGGAAGCCGAAGCGCATTACCAGCACGCCATCCAGTGCGATCCGCGCTATCCCGAAGCGATTTACAACCTCGGCAACTTCTGGCAAAAGCGGCGGCAGTGGGACCGCGCAATCGAACACTACCAGCGGGCGCTCGCACTGCGCCCCGACTACGTCGACGCCCAGTGCAACCTCGGCAACGCGCTGCGCGAACGGGGCGACCTGGCGGGCGCGCTCGCCTGGCTGCGCAGTGCCTTGGCCCTGGCGCCGGACTCCGTGCCCGCGATGTCGAACCTGGGCGCGGTGCTGCAGGACATGGATCAGCCCGAGGAGGCTCTCGATTTATGCCTGCGCGCGATCGCCCGATCGCCCGAGCGCCCCATGCTGCACATGAACCTGGGCACGATCTACAAAGACTTGCAAGACCCGGCGGCGGCCATCGCCAGCTACAACCGGGCGCTCCAGCTCGAGCCGGATCACGCGCAAGCCTTGTTCAGCCGCGGCACGGCTTATTTGTCGCAAGGTGACTTTGCCGAAGGCTGGGCCGGCTACGAAGTGCGCAGTCGCTGCGAACAGTTCGACACGCGCGATTTTCCACAACCGCGCTGGGACGGCGCGCCGCTGGCCGGCCGCACGCTCTTGGTTCACAGCGAGCAAGGCCTGGGCGATACCGTGCAGTTCATTCGCTACTTGCCGCGCGTCATGCAGTCCGGCGGCCGCGTGCTGGTTGACGTGCAGCCGGCACTCGTGCCGCTGTTGCGCACTTCCGGCGTGCCCAACGTGCTGCCGCCGGGCGAGCCGCTGCCGGCGTTCGACGTGCACGTGCCGCTGTTGAGCCTGCCATATATTTTTGGCACGCGGCTGGAAACCGTGCCAGCCGACGTGCCTTACCTGGCAGTCGAGCCCGAGCGCGTGGAAAAATGGCGGGCCGTGCTCGAGCCCTACGCCGGTTTGAAGGTGGGCCTGGTGTGGCAGGGACGCGTGGAGCATCGCCGCGACCGCATGCGCTCGTTCCCGTTGGTTGCGCTTGCGCCCCTGGCCACGGTGCCGGGCGTGCAACTGTTCAGCCTGCAGAAGGGGCCCGGCAGCGAGCAGCTGGCGGCCCTGGCTGCCAAGCAAGGCGGCGGCCGTTTCGAAGTGATCGACCTGGGCAGCGCGGGCGACAACGATGGCGCCGTGTTTCGCGACACCGCCGCCATCATCCAGAATCTGGATCTCGTGATCGCGCCGGATACCGGCGTGGCGCATCTGGCCGGCGCGCTGGCCGCACGCGTCTGGGTGGCGCTGCCGCTGGTGGCCGAGTGGCGCTGGCTGACCGACCGCGACGACTCGCCCTGGTATCCCACGCTGCGCCTGTTCCGCCAACAGCAGCGGGGCGATTGGGCCGAGCTGTTTGCGCGGATGGCCGGAGAACTGGCGACGCTGGTCACCGAACGCGGCGATGCGGGCTCAACGTCCACAAATCGCCCGGCGACTTGATACAATATCAGGCGTGTGCCGCTCGCGGGGAAGCCATGAATCCGCCAACGTCAGCTACGTTCCAGAGCTTGAGACTTGAGGAAGCAAAACTGGACGCCGAGAGGCTCCGGCTGTACGCGGAGATTCGCAACTATCCGACACCGATTGCCGGCTGCGACCAGCAATTCAACTACTTGTTGGAGCAACAGGCCCGCGTGAATGGCGAGTTAGCGCGCGTGCGGGCGGCGCTGGCTGCAGCGGCCGAATAACCACGCGGATCCTCCTCGTCCCTCCAGCCTGCAGCCTGCAGCCTCCAGCCTCCAGCCTCCAGCCTCCAGCCTGATTCCCCCATGTCCAACCCGCTGCATGCCGCGTACTACGCCGATGGGGCCTGCCACGAGCGGACCACCGTGCTCGAAAACATGCGCATCGCGCGCGATACGTATCGCCTGCGCTTCGCCTGCCCGACACTCGCACGGCGGATGGTGCCGGGACAGTTCTTGATGTTGCGATTGGCAGGCGCGAACGACCCGTTGCTGGCTCGGCCGCTGGCGCTCTACGACACGGTGCTCGCGCCCGGCGATTCGGGCGAGCCCCAGGGCGTGGACGTCGTGTACCTCGTGCTGGGCAAGATGACGCGCCGCCTGGCCCAGTATCAGCCGGGCCAGCCGCTCGAAGTGTGGGGGCCGCTCGGCAACGGCTTTCTGCCCAGGCCGACCGAGCACCTGGTGATGGTGGCCGGCGGCATCGGGCAGACACCGTTTCTGGCTCTCGCGCGGGAATGTCTGGGCCTGCGGCAATATGGCGAACCAATGCGGCGTGCGGCCCGGGCCGGCCGCGTGACGCTGTGCTACGGCGCTCGCAGCAAGGATCTGCTGGCCGGGCTCGACGACTTTGCCGCGGCGGGCGTGGAAGTGCTCACCAGCACCGACGACGGTTCGGCCGGTCACCACGGCTTGGTGACGCAAGTGGCCGAACAGGTGCTGGCCGCGTCGCCGGCGGCACGCGTGGTGTGTTGTGGTCCGGAGCCGATGATGGCGGCCGTGGCCCGACTGGCCGCCGCACGGCACGTCGCTTGTGAAGTCTCGCTCGAATCGCCCATGGCCTGCGGCGTCGGCATTTGCTTTAGCTGCGTCACCAAGGTTCGCGACGCAGCAGGCGGCTGGGACTATCGCCGCACGTGCGTGGAAGGGCCGGTGTTCGACGCCGCCCAAATCGAATGGTGAAACTCTGTCGAGTTCAGCTACCCGGGAGCGCTACTTCTTTGCTTTCGCGCCTTTGGCGGCCTTGATGGCGGCCGACAGCCGCGACTTCAGGCGGCCCGCCAGATTCGAGTGCACCACGCCGGCCGCTGCGGCCTGATCGACCGTCTTGGTGGTGGCGCGAAATACGGTCTCCGCCGTCTTCACGTCGCCGGCGGCGATGGCTTCGCGCACTTTGCGCACTTGGGTCTTGATCTCGCTCTTGCTGGCACGGTTGCGCGCGCGGCGCACCAGACTTTGCCGGTGTCGCTTGGCGGCACTCTTGGAATTGGGCATGGGGTTGCAATCCGGGTGGGTTCGAAAACGTTTCGCCGAGGTCGCCGGCCGCGGTGCCTTGCCGAGAAACCGCGCCTGGATCGAGCGCAGAGCTGTCTGGAGGGCAGAGGCCGCCGGCCAACGAATCAGTCTTTATGACTCATCTTGGCCAGCTTGTCCAGTAGCTGTGGCACGTCCTTATAGCCGTATTCCATACCGGCCAGCTCGTTGAGATGATTCTCGGCTCGCGCCAATTCCTCTTTGGCCTGAGATTGATTGGCGGCGGCAAATTTTTGCGCCAGGCCCAGGGCCAGGCTGCCGGCCCGATACAGGCCCAGCTTGCGCTGGTCCACCTCGCGTTCGCTGGTGGCGGCCAGCGCGCGTTCGTAGTTGTCCATGGCCAGCTTGTATTGCTTGATGTGCTGGAAACACTCGCCCAGCTCCATGTGCACCTGCGCTTTGCGTTTGGCGTCGCCCACGGCGTCCTGCAAGCACTTGATGGCCTCGCCAAACTCGCCGGCCCTCTTGAGCCGCAGACCCAGCTCGTAGCGGAACCCGGGATTGTTCGGATAGCGCTCCGCGCGCGAGCGGTACACCTCCAGCTCCATGCCGTTCAACTGGCCGCGCATCTTCTTGACCAGTTGCACGGCCTCGGGCGTGTTTTCCCGAGCCGCTTTCTTTTCGGCCACTTTCACCTGCATCACGGCCCGGCGAATCTGCGCGTCTTCCAGCCGCTCGCGCACCATGATGTCGCCGCCCGAGGCGTCCAACGCCCGCTGGAGCGCCTCTTCCACCTTGTCGAATCGCTCTTCGCGACCGTGCAACTCCGCCAACTCGATATAGAGCTCGACATTCTCCGGCGATTTGGCGATCTGCTTTTCGAGCTGGTCGACCGGCGACAGCTTGACCTTGCGATCCTCTTGCGCCTCGCGCTGCGCCTCTTTGTCGGCCCGCACCTCGGTGCTGCTCTCGGCGTCCTGGTAGCCGCCTTTGCTGATCGTTTTTTCGATGGCCAACTCGCCGATGGCGCGGGCCGCTTCGTCGTCGCCCGGCTTGGCTTGCTGCACGCGGTGCCAGCAGGCGATCGCCTGGTCGAACTGCCCCAGCCGGGCCAGTGTGCGTCCGCAGGTGCGGTTCACGTCGGCATCCTTGGGATTCACGTCCAGCGCGTACCGCAGATACAGCAAGCCGGCCTCGTCGAGATTGGCGGCGTCACACGCCTCGGCCATGGCCACCAGGGTGCTCACGTCCCAGGGATTGAGCTTCAGCACCTCGATGCCGCTTTTACGGACCGTCTCCCAATCTTTGGAATACTGGGCCTTCTTGATGCTCCCCTTGAGGGCCGCGATTTTAGGGGAACTGGTAAAGCCGGCCCCCTTTTTGTTGTCGTTGTATTTCTTGAACAGGTTCTCGATGAATTGTTTGATGTAGATCTGGTTGCCCGGATCATCGCGCACGCAGGCCGTGAACATGTCGCTGGCGTAGTTGAAATCGCCCTTGGCGGCGCTGCGACTGCCGTGCTCGAAGCACTGCTGCAGGCGGCGGCGCACCGCCGGCGCCAGCGGTTGCCGGCCGGGAGAATCTCCGGATGCTGCGTTGGCACACACGGCTAGAGCGGCCCTGTTGGAGCGGGGGACACTGGACGATAATATCCATTCGTTCGCCAAACCCCTATTTTAGCCGCCTGGTGCGGCCAAAACAACGCACGCTTGCCTCCCGCGCAACCCCACCGCTATGCCACCATCGTCGGGCAAAGTCTATCTGGTCGGCGCCGGACCCGGCGATCCCGGTCTGCTCACGCTGCGCGGCGCACAATGTTTGGCGCGGGCCGATGCGGTGCTGTACGACTACCTGGTCAATCCGCAAATCCTGACCCACGCCCGCGCCGCTGCGCGGCTCACGTGCCTGGGCCGCCACGGCCGCGATCGCGTGTTGCCGCAAGCCGAGATCGACGCCGAGCTCGTTCGTCTGGCGCGCGAAGGCCGCACGGTCGTGCGCCTCAAGGGCGGCGATCCGGCCGTCTTCGCGCACGTGGCGGAAGAAATCGCCGCGCTCGAAGCCGCGCAAGTGGCCTACGAAGTCGTGCCCGGCATCACGGCCGCGCTGGCCGTGGGCAGCTACGCGGGCATTCCGCTCACACAGGGCGACGCGGCCTCGGCCGTGGCGCTGGTGACCGGCCAGGAACGCAGTGCGAAGAGCGGACCGCCGCTCGACTATCGCGCGTTGGCGGCGTTTCCCGGCACGCTCGTGTTTTACATGGGTGTCACCACGGCGCAGCACTGGACAGCGGAACTCATCGCGCACGGCAAATCGCCCGACACGCCGGCCGCCATCGTGCGGCGCTGCTCGTGGCCCGACCAGGAAACCATCGCCTGCACGCTGGGCACGCTGGCCGCCAGTGTCGAACAGCGCCGGCTGCGGCCGCCGGCCTTGTTCGTCGTGGGACCGGTGGCCGCGCAGTCGTCGCAGCACGTCTGGTTTGTCGAGCGGCCTCTGTTCGGCCGGCAGGTGCTGGTGACGCGCGCCGTGGAACAAGGACCCGAGTTGGCGGACATGCTCGGCGAATTGGGCGCGGGCGTGCTGCTGCAACCGGCCATCGAAATCGGCCCGCCCGAGGATGGGGCGCCGCTCGAGCGCGCACTGGCCCAAATTGCCGACTACGATTGGCTGGTGTTTTCCAGCGCCAACGGCGTGCGCAGCGTGCTGGATCGACTGCTGGCGACGCGCGACGTGCGCGCGCTCGCCCGCGTCAAGCTCGCCGCCATCGGCCCTGGCACAGCGGCTGAGCTGGCGCGCTATCACCTCCGCGCGGACCTGGTGCCCGACGAGTACCGCGCCGAGGCGCTGGCCGCGGCCCTCATTCGCCAGGCAGCTGCGAGTGCCCGGTTTCTGCTGGCCCGAGCCAGTCGCGGCCGCGAAGTGCTCGCCGAGCAGTTGACTGCCGCGGGCCATCGCGTGGATCAGGTAGTGACCTATTCCAGCCGCGATGTAACGACGCCTGATGCCGAGGTGGCCGCCCGGCTTGCTGCCGGCCAGATCGACTGGATCACGGTTACCAGTTCTGCGATCGCCCGCTCGCTGGCGGCAATGTTTGGTCCGTCGCTGGCGAAAGCGCGGCTGGCTTCGATCAGCCCCCTCACGTCGCAGACATTGGTCGAGCTGGGCTACACCGTAGCCGCGGAGGCCCGCGTGTACACGCTGGCCGGACTGGCGCAGGCGATCCTGGCCGCCGAGAAGTAGCGGGGTTGGCCGCTGCCGCTGGCTGCCACTCGAAGCCGCCAGCCGTCGTGAACGTCGAGAAGCAAGCGATTTCGGGTGCCACTGGCGTCTCGCCAGTGCTGATTTCGGGTGCCACGCATGGCTCGTCCAGCAGTCCTGAATCTTGACCAGCGTCGCGCCCCGCAGTTGCCTTGCGAGCCGAGGGTTACGTCTCCTCGGCGCGGGTGCTAGCACGCCTCTGACATCGGTTTGGGTCCAGCACTCCCTGCTGGCGTGCCGATTTGACTACAAGACCCGACGTCCCGCCCCGCTACGTCCCGCCGCGGAGTTCGCCCTATGAGCGGAACCCTGAACAAGGCCGTGCTCAATATCTCGATCGACCTGGATGCCGTGCCCGCCGATCAGAGCCTGACCGAACGCCGGTCGCTCGTCACCCTGGTCGATCGCTTGCTGGAGCAGTTCGCGCGGCACCACTTGCCCGCCACCTGGTCGCTCGGCGAGCCGTCGACCGCGATGGCCACTCAGCGGATCCTCGCGGTCCGCGGCGGACACGAGATTGGGCTGTTGATCGCGCCGCCGTCGAGTGTGCCGTCCTCGAGTGCGCCACTTGCCGACCGCGTGGCCGCGCAAGACGTCGCCCGGCGCCTGCTCGCGGCGAGACAACTCGGCATCCGGGTCGACACGTTGGCGCTCGCGGCCGGCGACGTGAGTCAGCACGCGGCGTTGGCCGTCAAGCATACGCTGGTTGCCCTGCGTCACGCGGCCATCGACGGCACGTCGCGCCCACGCATGCCCGCGGCGGCTTTGCGCTTTGGGCTGTGGAGCTTCCCGGTGACTTCGCAGTTGCCCGGCACCAGCCGTTGGCTGCCCGGCGGCGGCGGCGGGCGAACGCTCCGTGCTCTGATCGAGCATGCGATTCACGCGACTGGGCTGGTGACGCTGGTGATCGACGGCCCGCGCCTGGCCGCGCGTGGCTCAGCGGCGCAGCGAACCGTGGCCGGTGTATTGGCGCATGCCGCGCGTCGCCAACGGCAGGGCCTCTTGGAAGTCGCCACGATCGGCGCCACGGCTAAGCGCCTCGCAAGCCGCTACGAAAGCGCTCCCTCGCGCTCGATCCTGCGGGCGGCGTAAGGGGTGGCACTGGCATCCTGAGTGGCACTGGCATCTTGCCAGTGCCACAGTAGTGGCGTTGGGTGCCACTGCTGGCTGTCCAGCAGTGCCGAATCGGAAACGTGATTCGAGGGTACACAACCCGGCGCCGCGGCTCTTCTCACGCCACGCCCGGCAGCTGCATGACAAACTGATTCTGCGGCGACTCGTTGCGCTCGTTGCGCGTGGGCGAGTAGTCGTAGGTCTGCACGGTCTTGCCGTCGGCTTTGAACTCCAGCAGCCGCAGCCAGCCGTCGCCCCCCTTCGGCTTCATCTGGAAGTTGACCAGCACCTGCGGAATCTCGCGGTTACCCGGGGCGGCGGTCACGGTGCGGCCCAGCCCGTCCTTCAGCACGTGGCCGTTGAGCGTGAGCACGAAATTGGGCTGCCGGGCCACCAGACCGTTCCACAGCTCTTCGCCGTCGGCCACGTCGTCGCCCGTGGCTTTGGCGATCGCGTAGTTGTGCGGGTTCCAGCTCTGCTTGTCGCCGTACTTCTTCCAGTCGTAGCGCGTGTCGTCGTAGTACATGTAGGCGTGCGTGACCAGAATCGCCGCGCGGTCCTGGTGCTGCGCCACGACTTCGTTGGCCCAGCGAATCACGTCGCGCCGCGGCCCGAATTCCAGGTTCAGCACCAGAAAATTGCGCCCCTCGGCCGAGAATAGCGAGTAACTGTTTTCCAGCCGCTGGGGCTCCTTGTCGTAGGTGCCGCCGAAGCCCGGCGTGCCGCGGTACTGGCCCACGGGGAAGTAGTCGTTCAACAGCGTGCCGCGATCCTGGCACACGCCGCCGTCGCTATAGTCGTGATTGCCGGGCACGAGCGTGTAGGGCAGCTTGCCGTCGAGCACTTGCATGGCTTGCCGTGCGTTTTGCCACTCCGCTACGGCGTTGTTGTTGGTGATATCGCCCAGGTGCAGCACGCAGGCGATATTGCGATCCTTCTGGTTCTCCAGGATCCAGTTGGTCTGCGCCAGGTAGGTTTGCGGATAACGCTCGCTGTAGTTCTGCGTGTCGGGCAGGACCGCGACAGTGAACGAACCCTTCGCCGGCTGGGGCGGCTCGCCGGCCACCAGCTGCGCGTCTGCATAGGGATCGGCCGCGTAGGCTCGCGTGGCCGAACCGAGCATTGCCGCCACGACCGGCGAGACCGATAGGGCCGCCCCGGTTTTCAACGCCTCGCGCCGCGAGATACCTGACATGGCCGAGTCTCCTGGGGAGTGGAAGGTGATCCGCTGCCAATGTTGAAACATTATCGCTGCTGGCGCGGCGGACGCAACGACTCGAGCGATCCGCCGGGCTCGAACGTTTATGGCCGCGGCAATTAGCCGGCAGCGAGCTATGATTAACGGATTGGATGGGCCGTGGCCGGCTGGCTCTAGCCGGAGGCTTTCTAGCGGGATCTGGGCGTACGATGAGCAAGCGCAGCGTGGCCACTACGGACTTGCCGAGCGGGGATTTGCCCGTAACTGCCGCGCGGCGCCGGCCGTCAAGCCGGTTGCTTGCGGCAGCCGGCGCGGCGCTCCTCTGCGGCGCCATCGCCGCAGTCTACGGCCGCGCGCTCCACGCGCCCTTCGTGTTCGACGACGCTTCGAGCATCAGCACCAACGACTCGATCACACGTCTGTGGCCGCTGCTGGGCACCAGCGAACATCGTGGGCCGTTCAATCCGCCGCCGGATACCGCGGTCTCGGCCCGGCCGCTGGTGAATGGGTCGTTCGCCGTGAACTATCATTTTGGCGCGCTCGATCCGGTCGGCTATCGGGCCGTAAACATCGTGCTGCACATGCTGGCGGCACTGCTCGTCTGGGCCCTGGTCGCGCGCACGCTACGGCTGGAGTATTTTCGCGGCGCATTCGACTCGAGCGCCGGCTGCCTGGGCTGGTGCGTGGCGCTCATCTGGGCCATGCATCCGCTGGTGACCGAAGCGGTCGTCTATGTCACCCAGCGCACCGAGCTGATGATGGCCGTGGCGTACCTGGCCACGCTCTACGCCAGCTTGCGCTATTGGTCGGCCCAGCGGCCGGCGGCGCGGCGGGCCTGGCTTGTAGCGGCCGTGCTGGCCTGCACCTTGGGCGCGCTCTCGAAAGAAGTCATCGCCACGGTGCCGCTGGTCGTGCTGGCTTTTGAACGCACATTTTTGCGCGGCTCGTTTCGCCAGGCACTGGCGGCTTCCCGGCCGCTTTACGTGGGACTCATTGTGGCGCTTCTGCCGTTGGCCGTCATCAACGCTCAGGGGCCCCGCACGCCCCAAGCCGGCTTCGGCCTGGGCGTCGGCGCCGTCGCCTGGTGGCTCACGCAGATCAAGGTCCTCGCGCTGTATTTGAAACTGTCCGTCTGGCCGTGGCCGCTGGTAATTCACTATGAGATGCCGTATCTGCAAACGGTCGGCGAGGCCTGGCCGTGGGTCGTTGGCGCAGTAATCGTCTGCGTCGCCGTGCTCTGGCTCTTCTGGCGCCGCACTGCGAGCGGGTTCTTGCTATTCACCGCGCTGGTGATCCTGTTGCCGACACTGGCGGTGCCGCTGGTGCGCGAAGTGGCCGCCGAGCGGCGCATGTACCTGCCGCTGGCTGCGCTCGTGACGTTGGCCGTCGTGGGCGGCTTTGCCCTGCTGCGCCGACTTGCGGCGCCGCTGCTCGTCGCCGCGCCCGCTCGCCGGCCTGCATTGGTCGCCGTTGCCTGCGCGTGTGCGCTGGCTGTCGGCCTGGGACTTCTCAGCGTACGCCGCTTGAGCGCCTTCGACGACGAAGTGACGCTTTGGCAAGACGCACTCGAACACCAGCCCGACAACGTGATGGTGCGCACGAACCTGGGCATCTTTCTGGGCCAGCGTGGCGAGCAGCAACAAGCGATCGAGCACTTGCAGCACGCCCTGCAGATCGAGCCGCGCTCGGTCGAGGCTCATTACAATCTGGCCCGAGCTTTGGAAGAGGCCGGTCAGCCGGCGGAGGCGATCGATCACTACGAGCGGGCGCTGCGCGGACAGGCGGACCACGTCGCGGCCCACAACAACCTGGGACGCTTGCTGGCCGCCAACGGCAAGAGTGCGCAAGCGGTCGAACACTTCCGCGCAGCCCTCCGCCTGAAGCCCGATTTCGGCCCGGCCCACAATAACCTGGGAATTGAATTGCTGGCCGCGGGCGCTGCCGCCGAGGCGATTCCGCATTTCGAAGAGGGGCTGCGCTACGTGCCCAGCATCGAAGGCTACACCAACCTGGCCACGGCCTACGCCATGGCCGGCCGCCGTGACGAGGCCATTCGCGCCGCCCAGCGCGGGGCTCAACTGGCGCGAACGCAAAATCAGCCGGAACTCGCCGAGCGCATCGAAACGGCCATCGAAGCCTTCCGCGCGCAAGAGCAATAATCGGGACTGGCTCCTTTTGCGCAACATGCGGTGGAATTTGCCGCACCTGTATGTTCGAGCAAAAGGTGCCTGTCCCGCGTTTCCTTTTCAGCGATTCTACACAGCCTCACACCGTTGCTGGCGGCACCAGGCCGCGTCGCTCGTCACAGGCGGACGTACAAGGGTGGGCCTTAGCTTGCGACACCCATCGACGCTGAAGGCGTCGCAAGCTTAGACAGCCTCACACCATCGCCTGCGGCACCAGGCCGGTCTCCGTAATCAGCGTCACTTCCTGGTAGCGCTGGTAATCGGTGTTCACGGCCCACAGATCGTGCCGCGCGTCGGCCAGCAAGTTCTCGGCCGCCAGGATGCCCATCAAAATACTGTGGTCCTGGTTGTTGTATTTGAACGCTCCGTAGCGGCCGATGGCCGTCAGCCCGCGCACTTGTTGCACGTGCTCCACGACGCGCGCCAGCGGCTGCCGATATCCGCGGCGATACACCGGATAACACCGCGGCACGCGGACGACGTGCCCGTCCAGCACCGCGGCATCGCCGAGCAAGCCGGTGCTGCGCAATTCACTCGTGGCCTGCGCGACGAGCGCCGCGTCGTCGGCCTGCCACAACGGTTCCTCCGCGTCGCACCAGAACTCGCCGGCCAGGATGGTCGTTTTCGCAGGGCCATACAGCTGCGGCACCCAGTTGCGAAAGTTGGTCACGCGTCCCAGCCGCAGTTCCGGCGCGTGCAGATAGATCCACTGGTCGTCGAACAAGTGCTCGGCCGCAACCTGGAGATAGACCAGGATGGTGTTGCGAAATGTCAGGGCGTCGGCCGCCGACTTCACGTCCGGCGGCACGTCCGGCAGGCCGCCCAAGAGCAGCGTCAGCGGCATTGTAGAAATGACGTGGTCGGCCGGCTCGATCCGCCCGTCGACCAGCTCCACGCCCGTCACCTGGCGATCGCGGCACAGCACCCGTCGCACCGGCGCTTCGAGGTGCACGTGGCCGCCCAGCTGACGCACGCGTTCGGCCATCGTCTCGTACACGCTGCCGGTGCCTTCCCAGGGATAGGCAAAGCGGCTGACCAGCGTTTGATGCCGGGCCTGACGGCTGGGCCACAGGGCTCCGGCCACGGCCTCGGCCAGCGAGAACTTCTTGATGCGCTGCGCGGCAAAATCGGCATCCAGCTCGCTGCACGGTATGCCCCACAGCTTTTCGCTGTACGACCGGAAGAACATCTCGAACAGCCGCCGGCCGAACCGCCGCACCACCCAGCCTTCGAACGAATCGGGCGCGGCCGTGCCCGGGCCGGCAAGCTTCGTCTGCAGGTAGCTGGCCAGGCAGCCGGCTGCTGCGCGGGGTCCCAGCTGCCGCAAGGTGGCCAGCGGCTCGAGCGGATACGCAAAGAACTCCCCGCGATAGTAGATCCGCGTGGTCCGCTCGACCATCGAATAGCGCCGGCCGACGACGTCGAGCCACAGCCGATTCACCCGCGCGTCGGTGCTATAGAAGCGATGCGGGCCGAGATCGACGCGCTGGCCCCACAGATCGAGCGAGCGGGCCAGACCGCCCACGCGCTTGCCCGCTTCGAACACGGTGACCTGCGCCCCGCCGCGGCTCAATGCCAGCGCCGCGGTCATGCCCGCCGGCCCTGCGCCAATCACCGCGACTCGCATAGATCGCGCCGCTGCTTAGGCCTGCTCGCGGAACGTGCTCCAGCTCATATAGCCCAGCACGCCCGCGCACACGATAAACAGAATGTCCATGATTGGCACCGCGCGGCGAAAGGGGAACTGCACGGCCAGATCCAGCCCGAACAACAAGAGCAACAACGCGGCCACTACCATTCCCGCAATGGTCATCACTCTGGGCATGCCGGATCTCGTGCTCGAATATGCAATTGCCATGGGCCCGAATCGCGCTGCCGCGGGGTGCCGGGTGGCAGAGGGGGATTTTCCGGCGCCGGCCGTGGAATCGCACGATTCCGCCCGGCCGCTGCTCGCTGCAAAACCCGTTCTAATATAGTTCACGCTCCGCTCAGCGAAAACCGGGCTAAACGCGCGGAAAACGCACCTCCGCCAGGCGCCGCTTGACCCTCCGCGTCCGATGGTGTCAGTTGATCCCGTTGTGCCACGTGCCGCGCCGAGCCGACGCCTCCCATGTCTTTGCCCGCCGCCCATTCCTCAGCCGTCTGGCAAGCCTTTCGCCAGGAAATGACCATCGCCCGGCGCTGGGCATATTTCGACCACGCCGCCGTGGCGCCGCTGCCCGAACGCACGCGCCGCACCATTGCCGACTGGCTGGCCCAGGCCGCCGAGCAGGGCGATACCCAGTGGCCTGCCTGGAGCAAAGGGGTGGAAGAGTGTCGCCGCCGCGCGGCCCGGCTCATCAACGCCGACACGGCCGAGATCGCGCTGGTCCACAGCACGACCGAAGGGCTCACGCTCGTGGCCGAAGGCTATCCCTGGCGCGCGGGCGACAACGTCGTCACGCTGGAGAACGAGTTTCCCTCGAATCAGTATCCCTGGCTCAACCTGGCCTCGCGCGGCGTGGAGACGCGCCGCGTCGCGGCGCCCGACGGCAGGTTGGCGCTCGATCGCATTGCCGCCGCCTGCGACGCGCGGACCCGCATTCTCTCAGTGAGCTGGGTCGGCTATGTGAGTGGCTGGCGGGCCGATCTCGATGCGCAGGTCGCGCTGGCGCGCGACAAAAAATTGCTGCTCTGCGTCGACGCCATCCAAGGTCTCGGCGTATTTCCGCTCGATGTGCAGGCCACGCCCATCGATTTTCTGGCCGCCGACGGGCACAAGTGGCTGCTCGGTCCGGAAGGCGCCGGGCTGTTCTACACGCGGCGCGAACACTTGGATTTGCTGCGGCCCATCGGCGTCGGCTGGCACAGCGTGGCGCATGCCAGCGACTACAGTCGGATCGAGCTCGCGCTCAAGCCGTCGGCCGCCCGCTACGAAGGCGGCACGCAGAACATGGTCGGCTTCCTGGGCCTGGGAGCCAGCCTGGAACTGTTGCTGGAGCTGGGCACGGCAGCCATCGGCGAGCGAATTCTCGAAGTGACCGACCTGGTCTGTCGCCGGCTCTCCGAGGCCGGAGCCACGCTCGTCACGCGCCGCGAAGGCTCGCACCGCTCCGGCATCGTGTCGTTCGAGCTGCCGGGCCGTGAGGCCCTGGAGGTAAAGCAGCACTGCCTGGCGGCCGGCGTGGTGCTCAGTGCCCGCGGCGGCAAGCTGCGGCTGGCCGCGCACGCCTACAACAACGCCGACGACGTGGAACGACTGGTGGCGGCCATTGCGTTGTAGCCGCACGATGTCGTCGTTCAGGCCCGGGCTCTGAAGCTGATTCAACTGCTAGCGGATCGGACCTCCTGATTGGCGCCTTGGATTTGTCACTCATCGACGCTGAAGGCGTCGTAGTCAATAGCCCAGGGCGGAGCCTGGCGGAGCCCTGGGTACACGACCGATCACGTGGCAATCGAGCCCTGAAAGGGCGACACGACTAAAGGAAGAAGTTGCGCCCCTGCAGGGCTTTCGAGATGACGCTGTACGTCACGGGAACCCAGGCCGCTGGCCTGGGCTGTCGAGTGGAACGCCTTCAGCGTTCAAAAAATACCATTGAAATCACTCCTGCCAGCAGTTGAACAATCTTCTCTGCCCGGGGATTCTTTGTTCCACACGAACCCGACGCGCGAGCGAGGGACGGTTTTGACAAAGCGAGGCTCCGGCCGAGCCTTCCGTAGCCGGCCGCGAACAATTTTCCTCTTGCAATTTACGACACTCGTAGTAAGATCCACTACGACATTGGTCGTGAAAGGAAGCAACCGCATGAAAAAACGCAAACACGCCCGGCTCTCGCCCGGCGAAATGGAAATTCTGGAAATGCTCTGGCGGCGCGGACCGTCCACGCTGTCGGAAGCCCAGGAAGGTCTGCGCCGCCCCGTCGGTTACACCACGGTGCAAACGCGGCTCAATCGCCTGGTCGACAAACGGCTCGTCACGCGCGCCGCGGACCGGCCGGCGCGTTACACGGCCGCGGTGGCGCCGCAGGAAGTCAGCGCCCGGCACTTGGACCTGCTGGTGGAGCGCGTGACCGGCGGCAGCGTGGTGCCGCTTGTGGCGCATCTGGTGCGCGATCGGGCCCTGTCGCTCGCCGATCTGGCGGAGCTGAAGGCGCTGATCGCCGAGGCCGAGCGCCAATCCCGCAAAACGAAAGACGGCAAGAAATAGCGAAAGGTGTCAGGACGCTTTTCCCGTTGCTGGGAGGGCGAGGCTCCCGCCGAACCTCTCGCAATGCGACACACGCACAAGAAAGCACGAGGTCGATCATGAGCGACGACGCGGTGTGGCTGTTATCAGGTTTGCTGCGAACCACGGTTCTGTTGACGGCGGCCGCGCTGGCGGCGCTCGCGCTCTTGCGCTGGGCGCGTCCTGCTTGGACCGCCGCGCATCGCACGGCCTGGTTGCTCGTGCTGTTGGTCGGCTGGACGTTCTGGCAATGGCCCGTGGCCGTGCCGTGGCACGATCCACCGTTGGCGGAGCCCGTGCTGCGGCCGGAGGCGGCGGCCGCGCCCAGCGTGGTCGCAGTGCCCGACGACGTCGAGCGCGTAGCGTTTCCGGTTTCGGTGGCGACAGCGCCCGCCGAGACTGAGTTTTTGGAGCTTAAGCCCGCGAATGTTGCCGGCGCGCCGCCGGAGGCGCCGCAGTTTGTCGAGCTGAAAGCGGTTGAATTCGCGCCCGATGCGCCGGCCAGGACCGCGTCGCTGCCCTCGACGAGCGCTGCAGAAGGGACGCCGGCCTTCGACTGGGCCGCTTGGGCCGTTGCACTGGTCGCCCTGTGGCTGGCCGGCATCGTGTGCATCGCCGCGGCCTGGTGCTGGGGTTATGCGCGTTTCGTGCGATTGCTGAACGCTCGCCGCGCCGCCGACGAGGATTGGCAACGCGAATGGCAGGCCGTTGCGGCCGGCGCCGGCTTGCGACCCTCCATTCCGTTGTCCCTCAGCGATCGTTTTGGGCCCATGCTCTGCCGGCTGCCGCGCGGCTACGAGTTGATCGTGCCCGCAGGGCTGTGGCGATCGTTGGACGGGGCAGGGCGGCGGGCCATTCTGCGGCACGAGCTGGCGCACTACCAGCGAGGCGACGTGTGGAAGTCGCTGGGCGCGCGGTTCTTGGCGCTGCCGCACTGGTTCAATCCGCTGGCCTGGCTCGCCGTGCGGCGCTTCGAAGAGGCTGCTGAATGGGCCTGCGACCGCGCCGCCACCGCCGACGTGCCCGCCACCGAATACGCCAAGGTTCTCTTGAGCCTGGGCCAACTGCCGCCGTCTTTTGGTTACGGCTCGGCCGCCCGGGGCCGACCGTTGGCCGCGCGCGTCCGCCGCGTGCTGGCCGGCGAGCAGCCGCAGGACTCCGCGCTCAAGAAGGCGCTCTTGTTGGCGGCCGCCGCGTGCTTAGTCGGCATCAGTATCGTGCAGGTGCGACTGGTGGCCCGCGAACCGGCGCCGGCCGCTGACGCGAAGAATGCGGAACCGAAAGTCGCCGATCCCGCGGACACCATCGAGCTTAAGGAATCGGCCGATCCTCCAGCCTCCGGCCTCCAGCCTGACACCCAACCTCCGACCCCCAGCCTCCCGCCTGAAACGCCGCCTGCTGCAACGCCGCTGAATGCCCTGCAAGAGAAGATGCTTGAACAGGCGGAGCGATCCTACGAGGCGCATATGGCAGCATTTGAGGCGGAAACGGTTACGATGCCGACCGTCTATGATTGGTCATTGCGCTGGAAACAGGCCGCACAGGCGCTGGCCAAGGACCACGCGGGTCGAGTGCAAGCGGTGCAAAACCACGTCGACAGAATGCGAAACCTGCAACAGAAGATCAAGGTTCTCTACGAAATCGGCAACCGCGGGGGCGAGGCGAAGGACTACGCGGCCGCCAACTTCTACCTCGCCGAAGCCGAGCGCGAATTGGCTGAAGTGGAGGCCAGCGGCCAACGCGCCGACGAACCCCAACTCCGCGCCGCCGTGCCGGCGACGTTGTCTGCCCAGGCCGATTCTCGCGACGCGCCTTCGTCGCGCGTGCCAGCCGAGCTGGCCGTCGTCGACCTGGAAATCAAAATCGCCGAGCTGCGCGGCCAGCTGGAGCAGGCCGACGTGCAGATCGACACCAAGAAAAAGGACCTCGACCACCTGCGACAAGGCGCCGGTTCCGCCCTTGAACTCAACAACGCCCAAGGCGAGCTCAAGGCCCTGGTGCTGCACGAGCGCTCGCTCGAGCAACAGCTCAAACTGCACGAGCAAAAACTGAAACTCGTCAAGTCGCTTGGCACGGCGACGCCAGAGACTCCCAAGGCTTACCCGATGACGCTGCCCGGCCCGACAGCGAAGCCGTCCCTGCCCGGCCAGACCGCGACTGAGCGTGTGCCCCTCTATGGCGGACGCAGGTATCACGAATGGGTAAAAGTGCTCCACGAAGATCTCAGCCCCGAGCGGCGCACCGAAGCGCTGCACGCGCTGGCCGCCTTTGCCGGCCACGGCTACGCGGAACAGGCCACGCGCGAGATCTTCGAAGCCATGCGCGCGCATAGCGTGCGCTACTACGAGGGCGACGCGCAAGGACTGTTCGAACAGGCCGCGGTCCAGGCGTTCGAAAAGTTTCCCGCGGGCGTTGTGCTGCCGGTGCTGCGCGAGGCGCTGCGCAGCACCAGCGCCAACGAGCGCATGTTCGCTGCCGCCGTCAGCCTCACGCCGAGCGTAGCCATGGATCCCGCGGAGCGGATCCAGGCCCTGCGTGCGTTGCTTAAGGATCCCGAGGTTGACGTGCGCCGCTATGCTGCAGTGATGCTTCACAGCGACGATCCGGAAGCGCCCGAGATGGTCGATGTGCTACGCGACTGGCTCAAGGTCAACGACTGGAACGAAGTGTACAGCGCGGTCAACGTGCTGACTGCTTCGTGGCGCATGCAGCTTCCGGGCGCTAAGTTCAATCCGGCCGAGGAGCGCCTGCTGACCACGTTGATGCCCGACGTGTTGGCGCTCATGGATCGCCCCGAACCGATCGGCGCGCAGGCCAGGCAAACGCTCACGGGCATGTCCGCTACCTGGATTGTTCCCTCGTTGGACGCGGCTGCGAAATCTGAGGATGCCAAAACGCGGCAGCACGCTGAAGAGGTGCTGAAAGCCGTGTTGGCCAACGCGGAGGTCCAGTCCCGTATGCCGATCGGTGCGGTTTCGGCGATTCCGACCTTCATTACCCCGGCATCTCAGGCAGCAGTCCCGACGGTTCCCGCTCGACGGTCGGCAGCACCGTCGTCGCAGCGCGTGCTCCTCTACGGTGGCCGCGATTTCGATGCCTGGGCCGAAGACCTGCGCAGCGATCTGAGCCCCCAGCAGCGCACCGAGGCCATCAAGGCCCTGGCCACGTTCGCCGCCAACGGCTATGGCCGGCAGGCCGCGCAGGAGATCGTCAATGCCATGCAGGGCTATTCCATCTGGATGCGCGACAACAGTCCGGTGGGCCAGTTGAAAGAGGCGGCGCTGGCGGCGTTCCAGCCCTCGGCCTTGGATCCGGCAACCATCCCGCCGGCCGACGCCAGGCCGGTCGTGCTCGAGGCGCTCAAGAGCAACCACAACAACCAGCGACTGTTCGCGGCTGCGGTGCTGCCCACCGTCGTGACCAAGCGCGACGAAAGAGTGGCCTTACTCGCGCCGCTCCTCAAGGATCGCGACGAGCTGGTGCGGCGCTATGCGGTCGATCTCCTGCTGGGGGAGATGGCGCCTGAGACGCCCGGCATCGCCGAGGTCCTGCACGAAGCGCTTCAGTCGCAGGACGATGGCACCTTTGGTTGGGCCAAATCCGCGATCACCAGGTTGTTGGCGCTCTCCGTACCCGGAGGGCCGCACGCCGCGGCCGCGAACAAGGTGCTGGAAGAGCTGGGCCCGGACGTGATTCGCCCGGCATTGGAACAAATCGCCAAGCCCACCGAGCAGCAACATCAATTGTTCACAGCGGGCGGCATTCCGATCGAGGTCGTGAAACAGGCGCAAGAGCGCCTCAACGCCCCGCGCCTCGAGCGGGCGCCGGACGCAAACCAACCCGAAGCGCCAGCGAGGGAAAGATAGGCGTTGCCCCGGGCGGCCCGAGGCCTCACCATTCGCCTGGCGCCGCCCTGGAAATTTTCCCGCCCCACCCCTTGCACGTGGTCGAGTGTATTAGTACACTAATACACATGGCCGCCGACCTCCTCTTTCAAGTATTCCCCAGTTCCGGCTTGCCCATCTATCGGCAACTGACCGACCAGGTCCGCCGCCATATTGCCAGCGGCCGCCTGGAGCCGGGCGATTACCTGCCTTCGGTCCGGCAGGTGGCCCAAGCGCTCGACATCAATGCCATGACCGTCTCCAAGGCCTACTCGCTGTTGGAGCGCGACGGCGTCGTCGAGCTCGACCGCGGCCAGGGCATGCGGGTGGTCGATCGTGTCAACGGCCAGGGCACTCTCAGTCAGCGCAAAGAGCGGCTCGCGCCGCTGGTCGAGCAAATGCTGGCCGAAGCCCATCAGTTGGCCCTCTCGTCGCGCCAGGTGCAATCGCTGTTGGCGCAAATCATCAAGGAGCGCGACCAGAAATGACCACCCTACCCACCAGCGATCCGCGCGACATCATCACGCCGGCTCCGTCCGGCCGCATGCTGGAAATGCATGCCGTCTCCAAGCTCTTCTCCGGTCGGCCCGTGCTCGACCGGCTGAACTTCGTGGTGCCCCGCGGCACCGTCATCGGCCTGCTGGGCAAAAACGGCGCGGGCAAGACCACGCTGCTGCGCTGCGCCTTGGGCCTGGCCCGGCCGCAGCATGGCACGGTGACTATCCTGGGCGAGGCGGCCTGGAACTTAAGCGCGTCGGCCAAGCAACACATCGGCTACGTGCCGCAGAACCCGCAGCTCTACCCGTGGATGCTGGTGCGGCACATCATCGCCTACACCGCTTCGTTCTACTTGCGCTGGAACCGCACGCTGGTGGAGCGGCTGGTGAATGGCTGGGAGATCCCGCTCGATCGCCGTGCCGGCACGCTTTCGGTGGGCGAACAGCAGAAGCTGGCCCTGGTGCTGGCGCTGGGACACGAGCCGGAACTGTTGGTGCTCGACGAGCCGGTGGCCGCGCTCGATCCCACGGCTCGCCGCGAGTTTTTGCGGGTCGTGCTGGAAATTGCCGCCGGCGGCGATCGCACCGTCATCTTCTCCACGCACATCACGTCCGATCTGGAACGCGTCGCCGACCGCGTGGCCATCTTGCAGCGCGGGCAGATCAGCTTCTTCGGCGAGCTGGGGGAACTCAAAGACCAGGTCAAGCGGCTGCGCGTCAGCGCGCCCGCCGCGCTGCCCGAGCGGTTCGGCTTGCCGGGCATTCTGCGGCAGCGGACTGAGGGACGGCAAGCGCTGTTGACCACGCGGGCCCTCGTGCCGGCCATGATCGAGCAGCTGGAAGCTCAGTGGCAAGCCACCGTCGAAGTGCAGGACCTCAACCTGGAAGAGATCTTTTTGGAGTTGCACGATGACTAACGGCGCACACGGTACTCGTGCCCAGGCGTTCCTTCGCAGTCACACGATGAATGACGGCGCGCAAAAAGGAGCATTCTGGGTGGCACTGGCGTCTCGCCAGTGCTGGACAGGCACGGGCAAGCTGCCCATGCCAACCGAGGTTGGCGACCGTTATCGGAGTAAGGTGCCATGGGCAGCTTGCTGCCAGTGCGGTTCGGGAGCTGCACGATGAGTGAAGCCATTGTGGATCACCGCCAGGGATCAGGAGACGGTCTCGCTGAGCACGCGAGGCTCCGCGCCAGCGGGACTGTCTCCGGCGGTTTGCTGCGCGGTGCGAACATGCTGCGGCAAGTGGCGCGAACCTACGTCGCGCGCTGGCGGTTTTGGATCTTCGGCGCGATCTATTTGCTGTTCACTTTCGCCTGGGCGGCCTGGTCGGAAGTGATGGTCGGCCAGCAAATCTTGCTGTCGGTAGTGCTGGCCACGCCGTTGGGATGCTTTCTGGCGCTGCATCTGCGGCGGCAGTTCGGCACGCCGGCGGCCAAGGTAGTGCCGCACTTTGCGCCCGCGCATTTGACCGTCGGCGGCGCCGCCAGCCTGACGATGTGGGCCGCCGTGCCCGCCCTGCAAGCCTGGATGCTGGGCGTGCCCGTTTGGGGACCGATCGGCGCGCACGCCGTCGCCGGCTTGTTTCTGGCGCTCGTGGTCTGCGTGCGCCAGGCGATCGTGCTCTTGGCGCTGGTGCCGATAACAATCGTCGCCGTCAATCTGGATCGACTCTTGCAAGACCAGGAAGTCCTGGGTCGCGCGCTGCGCGGCGACCAGCCTGCCTTGTCGGCGACGCTCATTGCCCTGGCGGTCGTGGCTCATCTGGTGGCCGCCAGAGTGTTGTTGGGTCTGGCGGACCAGAGCGTGCATATCAGCGATGACTTTGCCCTGGACACGTCCAGCACGGAGCGGGCCGGGGGCCGGCTCGACGAGCTGCTATTGCGCTTTCGCGACGGCGTGATCCGTCGCCGCCTGGCCGACGCCGGCTTCGGCATGTGGGCCGTGCAACGTTGGCGCGTTCCCGGCGCAATCTCACTGGCGCAAATCGCGATTGCCGTCGCCGCCGGAACGTTTGTGGTGGTCATGGGACGCTGGGCCAGCGGCCAGTCGGCCGGCGCCATGTTGGGACTGATCATCACGCTCGCCGGCATGATGGTTGCCCCGTTCAACGGTTGGCACCTCCGGCGCGGCGCCATGGCCAGCGAACTCATGCGCCCGGTCACGCGCCATCACTACGCGGGCCAGGTCGCTTTGGCCGTCGCCTGGGATGTCGCCGTCTGGACCGTCGTGGCCAGCGTGTTCAGCCTGCTGGTGATGGTGGGCGAATTTGGCTTGCAGTCAGAGTTGATCATGGCCGGCGGCGTGTACTTGGCCTTCCTGTGGTCCGCCGCCGTGTTTGTGTATGGCCTGGGACTGGCCACGTTCCGCAGCCGCTATTGGCTGCCGTTGATGATCGGCGCGGGGCTGATCTGGACGCTGCTGGTCGCCTATGCCGTCTCGATGGTCGCCTTTCAGCTGTTGACCGAGCGGCGCCACATTCCGTCGTTGCTGCCCGGCGTCTATCTCTTCGCTTGGATCCTTGGCGGCGTGGCTTTGGCCGCGTTCACAATCGGCCGTTGGCTGCGCTCGGACTGCGCGTGACCTCCGATCGCGCGCAATTCCATTCTGACCCCTGACCACTCTCTTCCCCGTCTCCTCTTCCTAGTCCCCAGCCCCTTCCTGTCTCGCCGCCGCGTTTTCCGCAAGCTAGAATTGCCCGTCGGGCCAACCGCTCCCAAGGTGGCATTTCTGGACAAGGCGCGCATATGACCAATTCCGATTCGCGGGTCGCCGTCTATACCGGCTCGTTCGATCCCATCACGCTCGGGCACTTGAATATCATCGAGCGCTCCAGCCGGCTGGTCGATCGGCTGATCGTGGGCATTGGCGTAAACATCGAAAAGCAGTCGATGTTCTCGCCCGAGGAACGCCTGGACCTGGCGGAGCGCAGCGTGAGCCACCTGGGCAACGTCGACGTGCGGTCGTTCAGCGGGCTGGCCGTGCACTTTTGCCGCGACTGCGGTGCCCGGGTGCTGTTGCGCGGCGTGCGCTCGCTGGGCGATATCGAAACCGAGTTCACCATGATCATGGCCAACCGCAAGCTCGACCCGGGCATCGAGACCGTGCTCTTGATGGCCGACGACGAATACTCGCACGTGTCGAGCTCGCTGATCAAGCAGATCGCGGCGCTCGCCGGCGACGAAGAGCTGGGCCGCTTCGTGCCGCAGGAAGTCGTGCACGCCATCCGCGCAAAAATGCAGGCGGAGTGAGGCGATACGGCCCATAATCTAAGGGTCGGCGAAGAAACACTGGCGGACTAGCCGCCGGTGGCACCCGATCCAAAATGCAAGAATTGATTGCCGCACCGGCCGCTTAATTCTTGCCGCCGTCGCCGTCTTCCTTGTTCAGGTGGCGACGCAGATAGCGGGCCCGCTCGATATTGCGGTCCGCGGTGTCCAGCTCCACGCCGCGCAGCTTTTGCAGGTGCGCCGGCTGGGTGTGGATGAACAGCTCGTTCAGCAGCGGAATCTTCAAGTCTTCAATCAGACCCAGGTTCACGCCCATCCGCACGCTCGACAACAGGTGCATCGTCTCTTCCGAGCTGATTTTCTGCGCCGTGCGCAAAATGCCGTAGGCCCGGCTCACCTTGTCGTGCAGATTCTCGTGGCTCTCCTTGACCAGGAACTCGCGGGCCCGGCGTTCGTACTCGATCAGCACCGGCACGATGTCGCCCACCTGCTTTACCAGCTCCATCTCGCTTTTGCCCAGCGTGATCTGGTTGCTGATCTGGTAGAAGTCGCCCATGGCTTGCGAGCCTTCGCCATACAGGCCGCGCACGGCCAGGCTGATCTTCTGCAGCGAGCGGAATACCTTTTCGATCTGCCGGGTGAGCACCAGCGCCGGCAAGTGCAGCATCACGCTCACGCGCAGCCCGGTGCCGACGTTCGTGGGGCAGGCCGTCAGATAGCCCAGCTGCGGATGAAAGGCGAACGTGACTTGCTCGGCGATGAGCGAATCGATGCGGTCGATCTGTTCCCAGGCGGCTTGCAGGTCCAGCCCGCTGTGCATGACCTGGATGCGCAGATGATCTTCTTCGTTGATCATCAGGCTGACTTGTTCGCGGCGGTCGATGGCCACGCCGCGGGCGCCTTCGCTGTCGGCATGTTCGCGGCTGATCAGCTGCCGCTCGACCAGGAACTGCCGATCGATGCCCTTGAGCTCGTTGACGTTCACGTATTCGAGCTCTTCAGACTCCTCGATCTGCAGGATGCGGTCGCGGAGCATGGCCTCGATCTGCGCGCGATCGCCTTCGCTGGCGCGGCTGATGAAAGGGAACTCGGCCAGGTTGCGCGCCAGGCGGATGCGGCTGGAAATGACGATATCGCTCTCAGGGCCGGAGCCCCGGAGCCACTCGCCGCTCGTGCGTGCCAACTCGCTTAAGTCCACTGCCGGTAGTTCCTGTGCGCCCGCGCCGCTCTCGCGCCCGGGCGCGTTGTCGCCGCACGGAGCGCGGCGCTAAATGTTTGGTTCGCTGCGTTTGCACGCGGCGCTATTTCTTCTTTTTCGGCGGCTCTTCGATCGTGCGAATTTCGTCGCGCAATCGCGAGGCCCGTTCGTAGTCTTCTTCGTTCACCGCGTCGGTCATTTCGCGCCGCAGGCGGATCAATTGCGTGCGGCTTTCGGTCCCCTCGGCGTAGCGCTTGGGCTTCTTGCCGGTGTGCTGCGTTTCGCCGTGGATGTTGACGATCAGCGGCTCCAGCTCCGTCTGAAAGCAGACGTAGTCGTGCGGGCAGCCGAGCCGGCCCTGGTTGCGGAACTCGTAGAACGTGATGCCGCAGACCGGGCACGAACGCTGGTCGAGCTTGGCCAGCTCTTCGGCCGTTTGGCCGACGGCCAACTGATGGGCCAGCACGCCGGCCAGGCTCGGCGCCACCGCCGGCTCGTCGTCCGATTGCGTGAGGTACTGCCGGGCGTGCTCCTCGCACAAATGGAGCTCTTGCGGTTTGCCCTTGGTCAGTTCGGTGATGTGAAAGGTCGCGGTCTTATTGCACTGCTGACACTTCATAGCAGATGGCACTTCATAAGAGGTGGCACTTCATGGCAGTTCGCACTGCCTGCAGGCGCGGGCGGCCTGAGCGCCAGGGGATCGAGGAAGCTCTGGTCCATGCGGCACAGCGCCGCCATCGACTCAATTATATCCAGCCGAGTGCCAAGCCAGTGGGATTCTAACAGCGGCCAGGGGGGTGTCAAGGCGGATCGGCGCACGCGCTTGCGCGCCGTAACGCGTTGCCCTCGCAATTGATGCAACGGCGCCGTGCGCGTCCGCGTTGTGGCGCTGTGGCACCGGTGTTAAGCTGAACCGACCGAACCGGCGCAGGCCTGTGCGGTGTCCTGCCAGAATGCGTTTCCTGGCGACAACCCTCGGGAGTAACCGTCGGCGACGTGCGATGAAGCACTTTCCGGACTTCGACACATTCTGCAAGCTGGCCCAGGGTGTCCAGCTTGTGCCGGTGTTTCGCCGGCTGCTGGCCGATGCCTTGACGCCGGTCTCGGCGTTCCATCGCATCGACGCCGGACCCACCGCTTGCTTGTTCGAAAGCGTCATCGGCGGCGAAAAGGTCGGCCGCTACAGCTTTCTGGCGGCCGATCCGTTCTTGCAGCTCGAAGCCCGCGGCAACCAGGTGACGATCGTCTCGCCCGCGGGCAAGGAAGAATTCACCGCCGACGATCCGCTGGCGGAGCTCAAGCAGCGCGTCGATTCCATCCGTTCCGCGGCGCTCGCCGAGCTGCCGCCGTTCACCAGCGGCGCCGTGGGCTACGCCGGTTACGACGTCATTCGCTATAGCGAGCACCTGCCCGACGCGCCGGCGAACGATCGCGATTTGCCCGACTTGTCGTTCGCCTTTTACGACCACATGGTCGTGTTCGACCACGTGAACAAGACGAATGTCGTGGTGGCCATGGCCCGGCTGGACAAGTTCGGCAGCGACCTGCGCGCGGCCTACGCCGATGCTCAGCGCCGCGTGGATGCCTTGGTCGACCAGCTGGAAACGGCCGACGGCCACCTCGCCCCGGCCGACATCCAGCCGCAGGGCGCGTCGAACATCAACTACCAGTCGAACTTCACACGCGCGCAGTTCGAGCAGGCCGTGGAGAAGTGTGTGGAGTACATCCGCGCCGGCGACATCTTTCAGGTGGTCATCAGCCAGCGGCTGGAGCTGGAGATACGCTGTCATCCGTTTGAAATCTATCGCACGCTGCGCGTGGTGAATCCCAGCCCATTCATGTTTTACCTCCGCACGCCGAGCGTCACGCTGGTGGGCAGTTCGCCGGAGATCATGGTCCGCGTCGTGTCGGGCCGGGTCACCGTGCGGCCGCTGGCCGGCACGCGCCGCCGCGGCGCCACCGACGAGGAGGATCGCCGGCTGGCCGATGAGCTCCTGGCCGATCCCAAGGAACGGGCCGAGCACGTCATGCTCGTCGACCTGGGGCGCAACGACGTGGGCCGCGTGGCCCGCTACGGCTCCATCGAGCTGACCGACGTAATGACCATCGAGCGCTATAGCCACGTGATGCACATCACCTCGAACGTCAGCGGGCAGCTCGCTCCGGGGCGCGACGCGTTCGACGCTTTGCGCGCTTGTGTGCCCGCCGGCACCGTCTCCGGTGCCCCCAAGGTCCGGGCCATGCAAATCATCGACGAGCTTGAGCCGCATCGCCGCGGGCCGTACGCCGGCGCCGTCGGCTACGTCGACTTCAGCGGCAACATGGACACTTGCATCGCGCTGCGCACGCTGGTGGTGCAAGGCAACAAGGCCTATGTGCAAGCCGGCGCCGGTATTGTCGCCGACAGCATTCCCGGCGAGGAGTATCAAGAGACCCTGAACAAGGCCCGCGGGTTGCTCCGCGCCATCGACATCACCGAAGCCCGACAGAGCGATAGGGGGCGCTAAGCTGTCCCCTCTCTCTGGACGGTTTTGAAACCAGCTCTACCTTTTCCTCCCCTCTTCCTTGATGGGAGAGGGCCGGGAGTGAGGGTGTGAACGTGGGGTGCCACTGGTGGCCGCGCATCCGGACACCAGTGCAAGGAACGCCAACGCCATGCGCATCGATTCCATTCAGCTCTATCGCCTGCCATGCGACGCGCCTGTCGATTCGAGCGCAACGGCAGCCACTACGACAGCGCCGGCCGCTGCGCGCCGCGAATCCATTTTGGCGCGCCTGACCAGCGGTGAGCATTCCGGTTGGGGCGAAGTCAATCTGGCGGCCGCACCCGTCGAGAGCGACCAGTGGTCGGCCGGCGCCTTCGCCTGCCTGCGCGATTGGCTGGCGCCGGCCATTCTCGGCAGCACCATCGTCTCGGGCGAAGCCTTGCAGGAAGCGCTCGCGCCGTATCACGGCAATCACGCCGCCAGGTCCGTTCTCGATACGGCCTGGTGGGCATTGGCCGCCGCCGCGCGCCGCAAACCGCTGGTCGACCTGATCGACGGCACGCGGGTCGCCATTCCCGTCAGCCGCACGCTCGGCGTGATGGAATCCAGCGAGCGGCTGCTGTCGACCATCGGCCAAACGCTGGCCGCCGGCTACGACCACGTGACGCTCAAGCTGCGGCCGGGCTGGGCCGTGGAAATGTTGCGCGCCGTGCGGCAGGCCTTTCCGGCCGAGCCCATCGCCATCGATTGCGACGGCGGCTGCACGCTCGGGCAGCAGGAAATGTTCTATCGCCTGGAGGACTTTTTCCTGAAGTATATCGAGCAACCGCTGCCGGCCGACGACCTGGTCGGCCACGCCATGCTGCAAGAAAATGTGCGCACGCCGCTCGCGCTCGACCAGAGCGTGACCTCGCTGGAACGCGCCGAGCAGATTCTCGACCTGGGAAGCTGCCGCATGGTGCGCGTCGAGTTGGCGCGCGTGGGCGGACTGACGCCCGCCCTGGCCATCGAGCGCGCCTGCTCGGCGGCTCAAATTCGTTGCCTGCCAGGCGGCGCCCGCGGCACCGCGCTGGCCCGCGGGGCGGCGCTGACATTTGCGGCGCGATGTCAGGGGGCGTTGGAAGTCGCCGCCGATGCACCGGACCATCCGCTGTGGCTCTGCGCGCCGCGCTGGCTCGCGCCAGAAAAAAACGCGGCGGGCAAACTGGAAATCGCGCTGGCCGACGCGTCACGCGGTGGGGGGGGCGAGGTCGACGAGACGCAACTCGCGCAAGCCGCACTCGAAACGGCGCTCATCAGCTAAGCGCTTGTGGAGTGTAGCACCGGCGCGGCGCCATTCCCGCGCTCCACCCCATTGCCGAATCCCGGCCGATGCCCGACAATGCCGCTGTTTTGGGCGGTCCACAGGTCCGCAGCGGGCCTGCCAACCGTCCGCCCGCGCCGAGGAATGTCATGATCTACGTCTTTGCCACGATCGAGCTGGCCGCCGGCCAGCGCGACGCGTTTCTTACCGCGCAGCGCGACCTGCTGCCGCTGGTCCGCGCCGAAGCGGGCTGCATCGAGTACGCCCCCAGCGTCGAAGTTCCGCTGGCCGATCCCGCCAAATCGCCCCCGCGCAGCAACTGCATCTTCATGCACGAGCGGTGGGAGTCGCTGCCGGCGTTGCGGGCCCATTTGACCGCGCCGCACATGAAGACCTTTCGCGAGCGCGTGCAGGGACTGGTCACGAACGTCAAGGTCGAGGTCTTTGAGTCCGTGTAACGGCGCCCCGCAGCATCCATGGCCACCCTTTGTTGACCGATTTGAGGAACCGATGAGTACGATTGCAGACATCCGTGGACGCCAGATTCTCGACAGCCGCGGCAACCCCACCGTCGAAGTCGACGTGATTTTGAGCGATGGCTCGTTTGGCCGCGCCAGCGTGCCCAGCGGCGCCAGCACCGGCATGCACGAGGCCTGGGAGCTGCGCGATACGGCCGAAAAACAGGTCTACCTTGGCAAGGGCGTGATGCAGGCCGTCGACAACGTCAACGAGCGAATCGCCGACGCGCTGGCCGAGATGGATGCGCTCGACCAGACCGAGATCGATCGCACGATGATCGAGCTGGACGGTTCCGAGAACAAAAAGAACCTGGGCGCCAACGCCATGCTCGGCGTCTCGCTGGCCGTCGCCAAGGCGGCGGCCGCTTACTGCAGCTTGCCCTTGTATCGCTACCTGGGCGGAGCGGGCGCGCGGTTGCTCCCGGCGCCGATGATGAACATCATCAACGGTGGTCAGCACGCCGACAACTCGGTCGACGTGCAGGAATTCATGGTCATGCCCCTGGGCTTCGACAATTTCCACGACGCGCTGCGCTGCGGCGTCGAGGTGTTTCACAATCTGAAGCAAGTGCTCAAAGGCAAGCAGCTCAACACGGCCGTCGGCGATGAAGGCGGCTTCGCCCCCGATCTGCCCAGCAACGCCGCCGCCATCGACTTGATTCTGGAAGCGGTGGACAAGGCCGGCTATCGCGCCGGCGAACAGGTGTGGATCGCGCTCGACGCGGCCGCCACCGAGTTCTACAGTGCCGACAAAAAGATCTACCAGATCGACGGCCGCCAGCTCGACAGCGCCGGCATGGTCGACCTCTTGGCCGGCTGGGTCGACAAGTATCCCATCTGCTCGATCGAAGACGGCTGCAGCGAAGACGATTGGGAAGGCTGGTCACAGCTCACCAGGCGGCTGGGCGCGCGCGTGCAACTGGTGGGCGACGATCTGTTTGTGACCAATACCCGTCGGCTGCAGCGCGGCATCGACGAGCACGTGGCCAACAGCATCCTGATCAAGGTGAACCAGATCGGCACGCTGACCGAGACGATCGAGGCCATTCAACTCGCCCAGCGCAACAATTACACCACCATCTCCAGCCACCGCAGCGGCGAGACGGAAGACGCCACGATCGCCGACCTGGCCGTGGCCCTCTCGACCGGCCAGATCAAGACCGGCAGCGCCTCGCGCACCGACCGCCTGGCCAAGTACAACCAGCTGCTGCGGATTGAAGAGCAGCTGGGCGAAGGGGCCGAATACGGCGGCCCGCTGCTGGCGAAACGCCTGCAGGGATAGGGGTGTCCGAAATGGATCACAAGGAAGTATCCCCATCGGACGGCAAGCGCGAGGCGCGCCTCCGCCTCGAATCACAATTGATCGCTGGCCTCGAAAGCGGAGAAGGGCGCCCATTGACGAAGAGCGACTGGGCAGCCATTCGCGCCGATGTCTCCAAGCGCCTCAAGCGGAGCCGGCGCGCTTAGGCCAGGCACTTTCGCCCCCGCTGTCGGCCAGCGGTGCTATGATGAATGCTGTCGCTCGCTGTTCAGTGAGCGGAAGTCCCCGGCGCACGTCCTATCATGGCCGAACCTCTTCGTCAGCCCGCGCCCGCGAAGCCCTCGCCCACCGATTCGCCCTGGCTGTGGATGATGATCTTTTGCGCCTTCGGTCTGGTCATGCTGCTGGTGGCCTGGCCCAAGTATTCGCAGCGTCAGTCGCGTCTCGAGCTCAAGTATCGCGCCGAGCAGGAAATCGCCCGGCGCGAAGGCCTGAGTGACGCGGAGCTGCCCGCCGCGCGGCAAGCCGCTGAGGCGCCGCCCGAGGGCTTGATCATCCCGCTGTGGCCGGTGGCCCTGTTGGTTGCCGTGCTGTTGGTCGTTAGCGGCGCGATGTTTTGGCGCGGTCAGCAATCGTCGCGTGAGCCCGCGCCGCCGACAGGCTCGCGCGCCCCGCCTGCGGGAGGCGCTTTGTGACCTGGCTCCTGGAAAGCCCCTGGCCCGCGATCACGCTGGGCGTCGTGCTCGAGCTGGCCCTGGGCATCGCCTTGGTCCGGACCGGCCGCGGAATGCTGCTGGTGGTCATGGCCGCCGTGCTCTTGGGCACGCTGGGGCTGGTGCTCGTCGAGCGGCTGGTGGTGACCGAACGAGAGGCCGTGGAGAACACCTTGGAGGCGGCGGCCGCGGCTCTGGAGACGAACGACCCGGCTGCCGTGCTCGCCCTCTTCACGCCCGACAGTCCGCGCCGCGCGCAAGTGACGTCGGCCTTGGCGCGATATCGCGTGCGCGCTGCGCACATTGGCGGCGATCTGGAAGTCGCGTCCAATCGGCTCACGATTCCGCCGTCGGCCCGCGCCTATTTCACCGGCCGTGTCGAAGGCAGCGACAGCCGCGGCGACGTGCCGTACGACAACCTGATCGCCAAATTCAAAGTTACGCTGCACCCCTCCGGCGACGGCTGGCTGATTCACGACTTTGAAATGTCGGGCCTCGATGGACTGCCCGGCCGCAGCGGTTCGCAGCGCGAACCGTAGAAACAAGCGCCGCCGCGGACCTTCGAACCCACGCCCACGCGTCGCTCACTGATCGGCCGGCAACGCGGTCTGCAAATCACGTTGCCGGCTTGGCCGCGCGGACCATCAATTGCTCGGTCTTGGCGTCGTACCAGTAGGTTTCGCCCGCGGGAAGCTCCGGCAGCTTGACGCCGTGCTCCTTAATGATCACTTGCATGTACTCTTCGTGCGTCTTGGGCCCCTTGTCATTATGCGCGGCTTTGTAGAGCTGCATGGCCTTGGGAATTTGCACTTCGAAGTCGATGCGATCCTGCGCCTGGAAATAGGTTTGGATGGGCGTGGTGATGAAGCCCGGCCCGCCGTAATCCTTGCCCTTTACGCCCACTCCCACTTCGGCTTGCTTCAGCTCTTCGCCCTCAGGCGGCGGCTGATCCGCGGGAGCGGCGCCATCTGCCGGTGCGTCAGCAGGCGGTGCATCCGGCGCGGCTTCGGGCGCCGCGGCGTCCGCCGGCGCGCCCTCGGCTGCCGCGGCGTCGGGCACTGCTCCGGCCTTTTCTGCGGCTTCCTTGGCAGCCATTGCGGCCCGGGCCTTGGCAATACCTTCGGCAACTGCCGCCTGGGCTGGCGCCGGAGCGTTCGCCGGCGGCGGTGGCGGTGCCGGTTCGGCCGGCGCGGCGGGTGCCGGTGGCGCTAATGTGATTCCATCGGCGCGGTCGAGCGATTGCGGCGGCGGTGGTGACTCACAGCCGACCAGCGCCGCGACTCCCAACGCCACCAGCGCCCTTGAAACGTTTCGCATGACGGTGCTCCTCAAATGACTCTGTTCTCCGTTCGCCCCTCGATGAACTCGTTGCCTGGGCAGCCAGCCCCGGCATGCCTAATCCTCCTGGGGAAGGTCAAACTTCCACGGCTCCATTTCCGTCAACAGCGAGCGCTTGGTCAAGTCAAAATCCAGCGGCGTCAGCGTGATATTGCCCTGCTGCAGGGCCGCGACGTCGGTTTCCTGGCTCGCCGGCCCGGCGGTCGGGCTCGACAGGGCCCAAAAATAGTTCCGCCCCCGCGGGTCGGTCCGCTTCTCGTATTGTTCGGCGCTGCGTTCCAGCCCCATCGCCACCACCCGCACGTCGCGCCGGCCGGCACGCAAGGCCGCCGTGGGAATGTTCACATTATACAATTGTGGCGCAGGACCTTTTTGGGCCAGGATCTGCTCGATGACGCCGCGGGCCAGGCGTGCGGCGCGGTCGAACTCGGCGTGCTCGTCGAACTCCAGCGACACCGCCACGCTGGTAATCCCGAAAAACGCGCCCTCGATCGCCGCCGCCACCGTGCCCGAGTACAGCACGTTGATCCCGGCGTTCAGTCCACCGTTGATGCCGCTGACCACGAGGTCCGGCTTGCGCGGGCAGAACTCAAATAGCCCGATCTTCACGCAGTCAGCCGGGCTGCCTTCGACGGCCCAGCCGCGCCGCTGCCGGCCCTCGAACAGTTCCTTGACGACCAGCGGGCTGAGATAAGTAATCGAATGGCCGACACCGCTTTGCTCGGTGGCCGGGGCGACGACGTACACGTCGCCCAGCTTTTCCAGTTCGCGCTCCATGGCCGCCAGCCCGGGCGCGTAAATACCGTCGTCGTTCGTCAGCAGGATCAACACGCCCAGTACTATAGTGGCCGCCGCCGGCGCCGACAATCGGCCGCGGTGCAGGCCGACAAACAACGGTGCCGCCCGACAAGCGGCGGCGCCGGCCGCACGTCCGCTACAACCGGCCACTTGCCAGCGTTAAGGACGTGCTAGGATTGTGTGACGCCAAGTTGGCGCACCGCATTCCGCGCCCCTGCGCGCCGTCGCGCTGCGAAATCGCCACTATTTATCGAAGCGGGGAACCACCCATGTTGCGCTGGGCAGTTATCTTTCTGATCGTGGCCCTGTTGGCCGGCGTGTTCGGCTTCGTGGGCCTGGAAGGCACCGCGATGCAAATCGCCCGCATCCTGTTCGTCATCTTCCTGGTGCTGTTCGTCATCTCGCTGGTCAGCGGCCGGCGGGTGCGAATCGACTAGCTCCGCAGTGCGCCTGCCCGATGGCCACACTGCTTTGCCGCTCACCACCCCGCGCGCCGGCCCCTAGCCGGTTGGCGGCGAGCATTCTATAATCCAGCGCTTCAAAGCCCGTCGCTGTCGGCGGGCCTTTTCGTTTTACCGGCTGCGGAAGCCCCCGGGGCGCCGCCGCGGGCAGGAACAAAAGTGTGAAACGCACGACGGTTGTAGACTCTCCGGCGTCGCCGGCCGCGGTGGCCGCCGAACGCGTGTTGGTGCTGGATTTCGGCTCGCAGTACGCCCAGCTGATTGCCCGCCGCGTGCGCGAGCAGCACGTCTATTGCGAGATCGTGCGGCACGACATCACGGCCGAGCGCGTGCGTGAACTCGCGCCCAACGGCATCATTCTTTCCGGCGGCCCGGCCAGCGTGTACGAAGCCGGCGCCCCCAAGTGCGATCCGGAAATCTTCCGCCTCGGTATTCCGGTGCTGGGAATCTGTTACGGTCTGCACCTGGCCTGCGAGGCCTTGGGCGGCAAAATTGAAAGCCATCCGGCCAAGGAGTTCGGCCGCTCCGCCGTACGCATCACCTCGCACGCCGACCTGTTCGAGGGCCTGCCCGACGAGATGGAAGTCTGGATGAGCCACGGCGACCAGGCCTCGGCGATCGCGCAAGACTTCGAGCCGTTGGCCGCCACGCGCACTTGTCCCGTCGCGGCCATCAAGCACAAGCAACTGCCGGTCTACGCCATTCAGTTCCATCCCGAAGTGACGCACACGCCGCTGGGCGCGCGCGTGCTCGGCAATTTTCTGACCCGCATCTGCGGCTGCCAGGGCACCTGGCGCCTAGGCGATTTCGCCGATCAGGCCATCTCCCAAATTCGCCAACGCGTCGGCAGCGACCGCGTGATCTGCGGGCTCTCGGGCGGAGTCGATTCCAGCGTCACGGCCGCGTTGCTTTATCGGGCCATCGGTTCGCAGCTCTCCTGCATCCTCATCGACAACGGCCTGTTGCGCAAGAGCGAAGAAGCCTCGGTGATCGAGGAGTTCTCCAGCCACTTCCACACGGATCTGCACGTCGTCAAGGCGGAGAGCATGTTTCTGGCGGCCTTGGCGGGCGTCACCGACCCGCAGGAAAAGCGCCGCCGCATCGGCCATGCCTTCATCGATTGCTTTAGCGCCGAAGCCGCCAAGATCCAAGGCGCCCGCTTCCTCGCGCAAGGCACGCTCTATCCCGACGTGATCGAAAGCGGCGCCGCCAAAGACGGTCCCGCTGCCACTATCAAGCTGCATCACAACGTGGGCGGGCTGCCGGCCGATTTGAGCTTCGAGCTGATCGAACCCTTGCGCGACCTGTTCAAAGACGAAGTGCGCAAGCTCGGCGAACAACTCGGCTTGCCCGAGGAAATCGTCTGGCGCCATCCGTTCCCCGGCCCGGGCCTGGCCGTGCGCTGCCTGGGCGAAGTGACCAGGCCGCGGCTCGACACGCTGCGCGACGCCGACGCCATCGTGGTCGAAGAGATCAAGAACGCCGGCCTGTATCGGGCCACGTCGCAAGTCTTCGCCGTGCTGTTGCCGGTGCAAAGCGTGGGTGTCATGGGCGATGCCCGCACCTACAACGACACCGTGTGCGTCCGGGCGGTGACCACCGAAGACTTCATGACCGCCGATTGGAGCCACCTGCCGTACGACCTGCTGGCCCGCATTTCCACGCGTGTCATCAACGAAGTGCGCGGCGTGAACCGGGTGGTCTACGACATTAGCTCCAAGCCCCCGGCAACCATCGAGTGGGAGTGAGAGCAGGGACGAGGGACTAGGGGCGAAGGAATCGCGGGTTCGATGGTCACCGTCTCTTTGTCTTTCTTAGCCCTCACCCGTTACCCCTCACCTCTACCTTCGCCATGGGCAAGCAATACATTTATCAAATCGCGCGGCTCACCAAAAAGTACGGCCAGCGCGAAGTGCTCAAAGACATCTGGCTGGCCTTCTACCCCACCGCCAAAATCGGCGTGCTGGGGCGCAACGGCTCCGGCAAGAGCACGCTGCTGAAGATCATGGCCGGCATGGATCGCGAGTTCGAGGGCACGGCCGCGCTTTCCGGCGGCTACACCGTCGGCTACCTCTCGCAAGAGCCGCAGCTCAATCCGGCCAAAGACGTGTGGGGCAACGTGGAGGAAGCCGTCGAGCCGACCCGCGCCATCCTCCGCCGCTTCGACGAGATCAACGCCCGGCTCGGCAATGACATGTCGCCCGAGGACATGGAAAAGCTGCTGGCCGAGCAGGCCCGCGTGCAGGATCAGATCGAAGCCCTGAACGCCTGGGAGCTCGATCGCCAGGTCGAAATCGCCATGGACGCGATGAATCTGCCGGCCGGCGATGCCGACGTGACCACGCTCTCGGGCGGCGAACGGCGCCGCGTGGCCCTGTGCAAGATCCTGCTCGAGCGGCCGGATCTGCTGCTGCTCGACGAGCCGACCAATCACCTCGACGCCGAAAGCGTGGCCTGGCTCGAGCGGCACCTGGCCGAGTACCCCGGCACGGTGGTGGCCGTGACCCACGACCGTTATTTCCTCGACAACGTGGCCGGCTGGATTCTGGAGCTCGATCGCGGTCAGGGCATTCCCTGGGAGGGCAACTACACCTCCTGGCTCGAACAGAAGAAAGACCGCCTGGCTGCCGAGGAGAAGGCCGCCACGGCCCGCCAGAAGACACTGGACCGGGAACTGGAATGGATTCGCATGGCGCCGCGCGCACGCCAGGCCAAGAGTAAGGCCCGCATCAAGGCCTACGAAGAAATGTCGCAGGCCGCATTCCAGGATCGCGATGCGGAGTTGGAGATTCAAATTCCAAACGGCAAGCACCTGGGCGATCTGGTCATCGAGACCAAGGATCTTTCCAAGGGCTACGGCGACCGGCTGCTGATCGAAAACCTCAGCTTCCGCCTGCCGCCCGGCGGCATCGTGGGCGTGATCGGCGCCAACGGCGTGGGCAAGACCACGCTGTTTCGCATGATCATGGGCCAGGAACAACCCGATAGCGGCGAGATCCGCATTGGCGATTCGGTCGAATTGGGCTACGTGGATCAGAATCGCGACGCGCTTGCGCCCGCCAAAACGGTGTACGAGGAAATCTCCGGCGGCGTCGACATGCTCGAAATGGGCAAGCGCAAGATGAACGCCCGCGCGTACGTGGCGCGATTCAACTTTCAGGGCCCCGACCAGCAGAAGAAAGTCGGCGATCTGTCGGGCGGCGAGCGCAATCGCGTGCACCTGGCCAAGCTGTTGCGCCGCGGCTGCAACGTGCTGCTGCTCGACGAGCCGACCAACGATCTGGATGTCGACACGCTGCGGGCCTTGGAAGAGGCCATTCTGAATTTTGCCGGCTGCGTGGTCGTGATCAGTCACGACCGCTGGTTCCTGGATCGCGTGGCGACGCACATCCTGGCCTTCGAGGGCGACAGCTACGTGCACTGGTGCGAGGGCAACTTCGACACCTACGAAACCCAGCGTCGCGAACGCCTGGGCATCGAAGCCGACCAACCCCACCGCATCAAGTACAAAAAGCTGCAGCACTAAGCAGTCGTCAGCGATCAGTCGCTAGTGGCGAAGGAAGTCAGCGCGCACCCGTGCAGCCCCGGCTCCGCCGGGCGATTCTTCCTTCTTTCGTAGCTGAAAAGCGCCAGAGTTCAGCGCCGTACGGGAGCGCGAGGCTCCCGCCGAGTCTTCTGTAGCCGGCACACGCCGTGTGCCGTAGCTTTCCGGTGCCACTGGCGTCTCGTGCAGCCCCCGGCTCCGCCGTGGGATTTTTCGTTCTTAGTAGCTGAATTCGCCAGAATTCAGATGTGGCAGCGCGAGGCTTCCGCCGAGCCGGTAGCTGAAAAGCGCCAGAATTCAGACCTCTGCCGTAACTGAACTCGCCAGAGTTCAGACCTCTCTGCGTGCCCTAGCGCTCCTCCTGTCCGACCTCTGAGCCACTGACCACGAATCGCTGCCGCTTTGCGTGACAGCCGCCGGCCGCCATCGTACAATCACTTCTCGCGTGCCCGTCTTCATTTCTCCCCCCAGGCTTTTCCAGGGCATTGTCATTTCAAGGAGCAAGGTATGAACGCGAAGCAAGCATTGAAGGCGGGGATCGACGGCGGCAGTTTCGTGTGTGATGCATACCTCGCGGATCTCACCGACGCCGACCTGCTGGCCCGGCCGGCGCCCGGCTGCAATCACATCGCCTGGCAGTTGGGCCACTGCATCGCCGCGGAGCACCAGATGATCGACGCCGTCAGCCCCGGCTCCATGCCCCAGCTGCCCGAGGGTTTCCAGGAAAGACACACCAAGGAAACCGCCCACAGCGACAACCCCACCGACTTCTTCAACAAGAACGTCTACTTAAAGGTGCTCAAAGAGCAGCGGGCCGGCACGTTCGCCTTGCTGGACAAGCTGGCCGAAGCCGATCTCGACAAACCTGGGCCGGAAGCGATGCGCAGCTATTGCCCCACCGTGTCCGCCGTGTTCACCATGCAGGGCACGCACTGGCTGATGCACGCCGGCCAATGGGCGGTGATCCGCCGCAAGCTCGGCAAGCCGCCGTTGTTTTAGAAACAGGCTCTGTCTGCGGCGGGCGGTAGGTTCCAGCCAGAGGATCAGAAGGGCCCAGAGCGCAGCAGCCCTTGACCAAAATGAGCGCGGCGCGATATCTAGTCGATTGGAAGCGCTCAGGACGCGCGGTCAGAGTGGCCGCGGACGGTGCGCGATCAAAAGTAGCCCGGGAGATTCATCGTGACGATCGTACGAGTCGGAGCCACCAAGAAATACACCGACGGCTGGGAATCGGCGTTCGGCAAAGGCAAGAAGAAGGCGACGGCGGCGCCCGCGAAGAAGGCGGCCAAAAAGTCAGCCAAGAAAAAGCCCGCAGGCAAGAAGGGCAAGAAGTAGCGGCGTCCGGCAGCGCGCCACCTCGCAACGGCAGCGCGCGGCTCCCGCCGAGCCGGTAGCTGAACTCGCCAGAGTTCAGTTTCTGTAGCCGCTCTGTGTGCCGTAGCTGGGGTGCCATTGGCATCTTGCCAGTGCGAACCCGCGCTCGACCGAGGCGGCTCAAACTCCGGCGGCCGAGTTCGACGACGCGTCGCCAGTGCGGTTGCTCAACTACACCCGCGACAGAAACTCGCCGGTCCGCGTGTCGACTTTCACCATCTCGCCTTGCGAGAGGTACTCGGGCACCTGCACCATCAGGCCGGTCTCCAGCTTGGCCGGTTTGGTGCGGCTGGTGGCCGAGTTGCCGCGCACGCCCGGATCGCACTCGACCACCTTCAGCTCCACCACCACGGGCAGTTGCAGGCCCACGCACTGATCGTTGTAGATCAGCACCTGCATGCCTTCGAGCTCCGCCGTGAGAAAGCGGGCCTCGTCGGCGACCTCTTCCAGCCCCAGCGCGTACTGGTTGTAGTCCTGCTCGTCCAGAAAGTGCATGTGCGTGGCATCGGCGTACATGAACTTCACGGGCCGCCGCTGGAAGTCGGCCTCGTCCAGCGATTCGCCGCCGCGCAGCACGATATCGGTCTTCTGCTTGGTCACCAGGTTGCGGGCCTTGTATTTGTAGATCGTGGCCGCGCCGCGCGCCGAAGGACTCTGCACGCTGATGGCTTCGATCATGCACGGCGCGTCCTGGTAGTTGACGATCGTGCCGTTCTTAATGTCTTTGGCAAGCATGCGAATCGATCACTGGGGCCAGCAGAGAAACCCGCGGGCCAACCGCCGGCCACGCGACAAAAAAATCACGAGCGCGAAATCATAGCAGCGTGCCCGAAGCCGGATCAACGCCCACGCCGTCGGTCAGCTCCACCAGGGCGTCCAGCACGATCAATAGCGCGCTGGGATCCAGGATTTCATCCATCTCGTCCTGCGGCTCGTCGTCGGTCACTTGTTCGAAGTGCAACAGGTCGAACCGCGCGTCGCATTTCGGCAGCCGCTCGACCTTGGTGCGCTCGTCGTCGTCCGCCGCCGAGCTCTTCAGTTCCTGCCGCAAAAGCGCGCCTTGCTCGACGACCTCTTCGCCCGTCTCATAGCTGATGTCGAGCGCCGCATAGTCGTCGGGCGACATGACGGTGATCGACTCGAACCGTCCGTCCTCGTCGGCCATGGCGTTCGACAGCTCGAAACGATCGTTCAGATTGCGCAGCACGCGCTCTACTTTCTTGAGCGACGGCCGGCGGGCGGAATCGAACAGCACGAAATACGTTTCGCGCCACTTGTATTCGTCCCGTTCGAAGGTGGACATCGGACGGTTACCCCCACTCTTCCTCAGGCGGACCGAGCCCGCCTTGCCAGCTCTCGAGCGCACGCAGCATGTCGTCGCGCTCTTTCTGCTTGGCCCACACCGACTCACCTTGCTCGAGGCGAACTTCGTATTGGCCTTCGCGCTCGCAGTCTTCGGCTCCGCAGAAGTGCGGCGTGGCCGAGACCCACATCACGCGATACAAGGGGATGTGCTTATCGTCCACGATCGTGAAAATCGACATCTTCGTAGTTCTTCCCGTCTGACCCGTGTCGTGCCGCTGGGCGGTACTGCGATCTTATTATACGTTGCCGCCAAAACGCAGCAGGGCAGTGCCCACTCGACGGCCCTTGCGCCCATGTCCGCCGGCTGCTCCGCCCACGCCGCAGTTATCCTCCCGCTTGTTTGCCCAATTCCACAGACCGCCGGGTCGCGGCCTCCACGGCGGCTATCAGCGTACCGCGCAGGCCGCCGGATTCCAGGGCCGCCAGGCCCGCGATCGTGGTGCCGCCAGGGCTGGCGACGCGATCTTTCAACACGCCCGGATGGTCGCCCGTCTCGAGCACCATGGTCGCCGCGCCGCGCACCGTTTGCGCGGCCAGCGCCATCGCCACATCGCGCGGCAGCCCCATGCGCACTCCGGCGTCGCTCAGCGCCTCGATGATCACGTACACGAACGCCGGGCCCGAGCCCGACAACCCGGTCACTGCGTCCAACAGTTTCTCATCGACCGGTAGCGCGCGTCCGACGGCGGAGAGGAGCTTGTCCACCAGCGCGGCATCTTCGGCGGTTGCCCGCGGGCCGAGCGCATATCCACTGGCGCTTTCGCCCACCAGGCAGGGCGTATTGGGCATCACGCGCACCAAACGCGAACGGCCGAGCGCCGCGTCGAGCGTGGCCAGTGTCACGCCGGCGGCGATCGAGATCACCAGCTTGTCGGCGGCAGCTTTGGCAATTCCCGCTAGCGCCGCGCCAATTTGTTGCGGCTTGGTGGCCAGCACGATGACGTCGCAGGAGCGCGCCAGCTCCGCATTGTCGCCGCGGGTGCCCGCGCCCGGCACGGCCTCTTGCAAGGCCGCGAGCGCGGCGGCCACCGGATCGGCCGCCAGCAGGTGCTGGGGCGCAACGAGCCCGGCCTTGGCGAACCCGCCCGCCAGGGCCCGCGCCATCTGACCCGCGCCGATAAAGCCGATCGACTGTTGAATCATGCCAGTTGAATCATGCCAACGGTGGAAAAACAGACAAGGCGCAAGCCGCCGCACCAATGCTGGCAGGCGCTTGCGCCGGTGGTTTATATGTCCAAGCCCTTGTAAATCTAAGACCCATCTGGCAGCACCGCAAGGAAGCCTGCGTGCCGCGGTGCCGTTTGTGCGAGCGGGGCCGCGAAAATACCCTCCGGACGGCCGTGAAACCCTGGCTGGAAAAATCGCCAAAATCCGCCTGGACAAGCTGCGGGCTTTCTGCGATTCTGCTCGCCCATTTCCCAGGGCTGGCGCAGGATCTGCCGGCCGATCACATCGCTTGTGCCGCAAGGAGGAGTTGCTGTGCGCACCGCAAGTTGTTTGCTCGTGGCTGCGTCCATCGTGTGGCTGTCGGCCGCAACGGCTCAGGCCGGCTTTCCCTGGTGTCCGTGGGGCTGCTGCGGCGGCCAAAGCGCTAGCGCAGCACCGGTGACCAACGTCGCCAATACGGGCCAGGGCGTGCGCTCGCCTGCGATGATCACCAAAGTAGGCACCAGCACCAAGCGCTTGGTGACGAATACCAAAAACCTGCTCACGTTCAATAAGCCGCTCAGCGCGAAGAAGGCCGGCACGTCCGCGATGACGGTGGGGCGCCCTCCCTACAAGGAGCCGGGCTTCTTTTACAAGCTGTTCCATCCGGAGCCGCCTCCTCCGCCGCGCACGATCGAAGAGTGGATGTCGCTCAAGCAAATCCATCCGTAACTGAGACCATGACCTACGCGTCGCGACAAATAACGCTGACGGATTGCCGACTGCGCTCGGTGGCCTGCGCGCTGCTGTGTCTCAGCGCGGCCGGCTGCGCTGCGCCGCTGCAATCGTCGTTGGCCAATTTCCGCGACCGCCGCGAGATCGAAGAGCTCGCCGCCGACAATTCGTTTCCCACCGCGGCCGAAGCCGGCCTGCCGTCGGCCGACAAGAAATCGGACGAAGGCTAGGACGTTCAATTGCCAGCGCGCTGCTGGCACTCTCTGATGGCCGGGCCCTTCACTCGAAGCCGCCGCCGGCCCCCGCTCGCGAGCCTGGCGCACCTGCTACAATGGGGCGGTGCGTGCGAGGAGCTCTCGCGCGCCGCCTGGCGTGCCGCGTCCCCTCGGTGTCAACAGGGCCTGGCGGAGACAACTGAGCCATGAACCCGACGTTAATCCGGTTCGCGCTTTTGGCCATTGCATTCTCCGTCGGCGCCGTCGCCAATCTGCGTGCGGATGAGCCCGGCATTTATCTCATCCGCCCCGACGGCAGCGAAGTGCGCAAGGTCGTCACCGTCGAGGGGCATGACTACCACGGTTCGCCCTCGTGGTCGCACGACGGCACGCGCTTGGCGTTCGAGGTCGCCGACCCCGCGACGACGCAGAAGCGACTGTACATCGTGGCCGTCGATGGCACGGGGTTGAAAGAACTGGGCGCCTATGCGATGCCGTGCTGGTCGCCCGACGACAAGCAACTGGCCTGCTACTCCGCTGGCGACGATGTGCAGGAGGGCATTTGGGTGCTCAACGTCAACGGTCAAGGCGGAGATCGGGTGTGCGACGGCGCGTGGCCGCGCTGGTCGCCGGACGGCACGTCGATCGCGCATACGCTGGCTAACTCAATCTTCCTCCGTGACCTGGTCAGTGATGCAGATCGTCCGCTGGTCGATCGCCAGTTGCCCGAGCGGCCCGGTTCGTTCGGCTGGTCGCGCGACGGCCAGCGGTTGGCGTTTTTTGTGCGCACGCAGAGCGGCGGCCCGCGCGAGCTGTACATCGTCCGCATCGACGCGCCGGACGCCGACTGGCAGCCGCGCCTCTCGCGGCCGGGCCGAGTCGGCGGCCACGTGGCCTGGTCGCCCGACGACAAGCAACTGGTGTTCACCGTCGAATCGTACCTCCATCTGCTGGACGTCGAGGGGAACGAGCCACCGGAGCTGGTGCCGGGCCAGGAAGAGCCCAGCCGCGACCCCGCCTGGTCGCCGGATGGAAAGTGGATCGCCTTTGCACGGCGCAGCAACTGACCGCGAAGGAAGCAGCCGGTATGAACGCGCGACGACTGTACACCTTGGCGCTGCCATTGCTGCTTCTGGCCGCTGCGACAACTCGGGAGCTATACGCCGATGAGCCGTCTGGCGCCGCGGTTCAACCCAACGCCATCTTCGTGATGCGCATCGACGGCAGCGAGTTGCGGCGGCTGCCGGCAATCGAAGGCTTCGGGCAATTCGGCTCGCCCCGCTGGTCGCACGATGGCCGGCGGCTGGCGCTGGCCGCTGCGGCCGCTCCCGCGAGTACCCCTGCGCGCGTGTTCACCATCGGCGCCGACGGCACCGATCCGGCTGACCTGGGCCCCGGCGAGTTTCCCGCGTGGTCGCCCGACGACAAGCAACTGGCGTTCTCGGCCGTTGCCGGCGCATCGATGAAGCCGGGCACCTGGGTCGAAAACTCCGACCGCCGCGGCCGCGAATGGCTGGCCGACGGCAGTGCGCCGCGCTGGGCGCCCGACGGCAGCCGGCTGGCGCTTCTGAAAGACAAACAGCTGGTGCTGTACGACCTGGTCGCCGGCGCCGCACAGCCGCTGAGTGAAGCGGCGCCCGCCAACGTCCTGCCGGGGTTCGATTGGTCGCCCGATGGCCGTTGGCTGGCCCTGGTGAACGACATCGGGCCCGAGCGGCAACTGTGGATCGTCGACGTGGCGCAACCGGCCGGCGCGAAACAAATGCGGCTGGCAGGCGATCTCGATGGGTATGTCGCCTGGTCGCCCGATGCGAAACGCCTGGCCGTATCGTTGGCGGGGCGCATTCACCTGCTGGACGCCGCAAGGGATGCCGCGCCCCAAGAGATCGGCGGTCAGGTAGGCGAGAACTTCATGCCCGCCTGGTCGCCGGACGGCAATTGGATGGCGCTGGTCAGCACGCGTGCGTTGCCGGCGGCGCCGCCGGCGGCCCGCGTGGCCAGTTTGCTGAGCCTGCAAGCGGCGGGCAATCACAACGTGGGCAGCATTGTGTACGGTATGGCGTTCACGCCCGACGGGCGACGCCTGGTGGCCGGCGGTGACCCGCAAAACGAAGGCATGCACGTCGTGGATCTCACGACCGGCGAGGTCACGCAGCTCGGCGGCCAGGGCATTCGCGTGGCCATGTTCCCCGACGGCAAGCGCTTTGCCACCAGCTGGATTGGCCCGCTCGTGCAGATTCTCGAAGTGGAAACGGGCGCGGTGGTGAAGGAATTTTCCCACGGAGCCACGGTGCGCGCGTTGGCCGTTTCGCGCGACGGGCGGCGGCTGGTCACCGGTGGCCTCGACAAGCTGATGTTCGTGTGGGATCCCGAGACCGGCGAGCAGCTGCAAACCTTCGCCGAACATCAGGATTGGCTGACGCAAGCGGTCTTCACGCCCGACAGTCAAGAAGTGATCTCCGCCGACCATGGCAAAACCGTGCGCGTGTGGAACGTGGCGACCGGCAAGCAACGCTTGCAGCTCGATCATCCCGACAGTGTCTGGGGACTGGTCGTGTCGCCTGACGGGCAATATGCGCTGACCGGCACCGGCGGCCCGGTGGCCACGTCGCCCTCGGCTCTCAAGATCACGCAGGGGCCCGACAACGTGATTCGTCAGTGGCAGCTCTCTGACGGAGCGCTGCTGCGCGAGATGAAAGGGCACACGCACGCAGCCTATGCGCTCGACATTTCTCCCGACGGGCGATGGGCGGCTTCCGGCGGCTGGGACGGCTCGGTTCGCTTGTGGGATTTGCACAGCGGCCAGCAGCTCGATCTGATTGAGGGGGCCAAGGGACGCGCCGCCCGCGTGGCGTTCACGCCCGACGGCAAGCAACTGTTCGTGGGCGGCGGCGGCAATCGCGAGGCCAACCAGATCGTCATGTATCCTGACGAGCAGCTGCGCGTGTTCAAAATCGTGCCGTTAACCGCGAAATGAATACAGTCGTTTTCAAACTGGGCTCGGGTGCCACTGGCGGCTTGTCCGCCAGTGCTGAACTTGCCGAATCACACTGCCCGCGCTTCCGCGACCCACCAGGCGACAACATACGATGAGATACGTCATGCAAGTCAGTCATCGCGGCAAAGTCTCGATGCGTCCGTTGTCTGCGGCGTGCATGGTGCTTTGCGTCCTGAGCGCACTGCGATTCGCCTCCGCAAGCGCCGATGAAACGACGCCCCGCTCGCTGTTCATCATGAACACCGACGGCACCGAGGTGCGCCACGTGCTGCACGTGGCCGGGTTCCGCTCGCTGGGGTCGCCGCGCTTTGCCCACGACGGCCGGCGCTTGGTCTTCGCCGCGCGCAATCCCAACGCCGACAAGAACCGCCTGTTCGCCGCGGGTATCGACGGCGCCGGTCTCGTCGACGTTAGTCCCGGCGCCTGGGCCGACTGGTCGCCCGACGACAAGCAGGTGGCCTTCTCGGCCGGCTCGTCAACGGCGCTGGAACAGGGAATCTGGGTGCAGAACATCGACGGCCGTGGACGTTCGCGAATGGCCTCGGGGGTGGCGCCACGCTGGTCGCCCGACGGCAGCCGCCTGGCGTTCATCTTGGGCTCCTTGAAATTACTCGACCTGGCCGACGGTTCCACGCGCGAGCTGCTCCCCAAGCTGCAGGACTTCAAAACGGTGCGGCACAACTTCGATTGGTCACCGGACGGCCGACGGCTGGCGGCCGTGGTTGAGTTCGCAAATCAGCGCCGCGCGGTGCTGATCGTCGACGCCGAATCCGAAAGTCCGCAAGCGCGCGTGCGGCTGGAGTCGACCGTGAACGACGTGACCTGGAGTCCTGACGGCAAGACGCTGGCCGTGAGCATTTTGGACGAGGCCACGCGCGAACACCGCATTCATTTGCTGCCGGCCGACGGCGACGAAGCGCCGCAAGCCATCGCCGGCCAGGAGGGCGATAACCGCGAGCCGGCCTGGAGCCCTGACGGCAAACAGTTGGCGTTTGCCAGTTCGCGCGGCGATATCGCCTGGAAACCGGCCGTCGAACTGGCGCGGCAGGCATCGCTCGAGCCGTTCAAATCGTTCGACAGCGGCGGCACGTGCTACAGTCTCGACCTGGCGCCCGACGGCCGCACCGCGCTGTTGGGCGGCAACTTGGGCAATCGCCACATGAAGGTCTGGGACGTGCAGACCGGCGAAGTGCTGCGCGACATCGATCTCGTGGGGATCTTTGTCGATATCTCGCCCAACGGCAAGGAAGCAGCCTGCTGGGTGCTGCCCAGAACCACCGTCACCTACTTCAATCTGGAAGATGGCGCAACGCTGCGCGAGTTCGATCAAGGCGGCATGGTCATCTTTCTCAGCTTTTCCGGCGATGGTTCGCGCATCGTGTGCGGTTCGCGCGACGGCATGGTCAAGGTGTTCGACGTCACCAGCGGCCAGCCGCTCGTTGAACTCAAGCACGAGCAACCGGCCGGCAACGGCGCGCTCTCGCCCGACGGCAGCCTCGTGGCCACGAGCGCCGAGAACAAGGTGTTCCTTTGGGAAGCCGCCAGCGGCAAGAAGCTGCGCGAGATCGAACACCCGGCCATGGTTTGGGGCCTGGCGTTCTCGCCCGACGGCGCTCGCCTGGCCACTGGCACCGGCGGCACCCCCATCGGCAACATTGCCGAACAGAAAGTGCCGGTCGGCGACGACAACACAATTCGCTTGTGGAATGTGGCGGATGGGCGGCTGGTGCGCGACATGAAAGGGCACGAGCACGTCGTCTCCACGCTGGCCTTCTCGCCCAACGGCCGGCGGCTGGCATCGGGCGGCTTCGATAAGACACTGCGCCTGTGGGACGTGGAGAGTGGACAAGAGCTCGATCGCGAAGGAGGCGAAAGCTGGATCATGAAAGTAGTATTCTCGAACGACGGATCGCAGGTGCTCACGTCCGGCGGCAACCGCCGCGATTCGCCCGATGCGCGACGCATGATCGACACACCCGAGGAACGCGTGCGCGTGTATCGCGTGGTGGGCGGCCCGACTCCAACCGAAGCCCCTGGGGAGTAACCATGCCTGGTGATCGCAAACCACGTCGCCGGCCCCTTGCCGCCATCTGTTGGGCGCGAGCCACTCTGGCTATGACGCTCGTGGTTGCGGCGCTGTCGTCCGCGCCCGTCCGGGCGCAGAATGCCGCCTGGGCCATCTGGGTGATGAAGTCCGACGGCACGCAGCCGCGCATGGTCGTGCAAGTCGACGGTTGCAAAGCGCACACCGGTCCGCGCTGGTCGCACGACGGCCAGCGCATCGCGTTCGCCGCCACGCCGGAGTCGCGGTCCGCCAGTTCGGTCTATATTGTCGACGTCGACGGCCGCAATCTGCGCCGCGTTGGCGAGCACATGCGTCCCGATTGGTCGCCTGACGACAAGCAGCTGGCCTTCGAGACGTACGTACCGGGCGATCTGCCGCAAATTACCGTGCGCAATCTCGACAGCGACGTCACCACGCAAATTGCCCGCGGTTATGCGCCGCGCTGGTCGCCCGATGGCAGCCACCTGGCCGTGACCGATCGCACGAACGCGCGGGTGATTGACCTGGTCAGCGGCGACGAGCGCATGCTGCTCACCCGTTCGCCGGTCGATCGCATGTATTACGGCAACGCCTGGTCGCCCGACGGCAAGCAGCTGGCCATCGTGCTGCGGCCCGACCCGCGCAAGCACCGCCAGCTATTGCTGGTCAGCGCCGACGGGGAAGAGCAGGGGCTGCGCTTACGGCTGGAGAACGAAATGAGCGGTACGATGTCGTTCTCGCACGACGGCGGCAAATTGCTCTTTGACAATCATTACCTGGTTCATATCGTGGACGTGGCTGGCGACGCCAAACCGGTGAAAGTTTCCGGCCAGATCGGCGCCAGTCTCGATCCGGACTGGTCGCCGGATGGCGAGTGGATCGTGTTTGCCAGCAGCCGCCCCAGCAAGTGACGGCCACCCCTGGGGCCTGGTGCGGACTCGCAAGGAGCCCTTTGAATGTCCCCGAGCGTGTCTCGTCAGGCGGTGCGGTGGTGCGTTGTGGCTGTGGTCTTGGCTTCGTGCGTCGGCTGCGATCAATTCACGAAGCGAGTGGCCCAATCGCACCTCAAGGGCCGGCTGCCGCACAGCTATTGCGGCGATGTGTTTCGCCTGCAATATGCCGAGAACCCCGGCGCGTTCTTGGGACTGGGCGGCGACCTGCCGGCGACGGCCAGGACCATCGTCCTGATTGGGTTCAATGGGCTGATCGCCATCGGCCTGGTAGTGGCCGTGGCGCTGGGCTGGCACTTCAGCGTTTGGCAGCTCGTGGGCTGCGCCCTGCTGTTGGCCGGCGCGATCGGCAACTTGATCGACCGGCTGCGGTTTGACGGCCTGGTGATCGATTTCATGAACCTGGGCGTCGGCCCGCTGCGCAGCGGCATCTTCAACGTGGCGGACGTGGCCATCGTCGTCGGCGCGCTGGCCCTGGCACTGCCCTTGGCCGCCGCGCCGCCTGCCGCCGCGAGCAAATCGTCGGGCGAATAGCCGAAGGCGCACAGGTTTTTCTGGCGGGAATTCTGCGTTTCCGCGGCCCCGTGGCGCCATTCAGGGCCTGAATTTCTGGCCACAAAACGGTATCATGGACCGCGCAGTATTGGGCACGCGTTCGGCATGTACTGCAGCCAGCCGGGCGCAGCGACTTTGTCTGCAAGGTCCGTGAGAGGACGAGGGAGTGCGGAAAGCCAGGTTGAACGTCGCCGTGTTTGTCGTGGCCGCTGCGCTGACGTGCTTGTGCACGGTCGCGGTCGCCGCCGAAGCGCCCGACGTCTTGCAGCGTGCCCACGCCTGGGCCCGTTTTGGCAAAGGGGCCTGGCGCCGCGTGCGCATCGTCACCGAGAACTTCGACGTCGCCGGCCGGGTGGTCAATTCCAGCGTGGCCGACAATCTGACGACGCTCGAAGAGATCACGCCCGAGGGCGTGACGCTGAAGGTTGCAACCACGGTCGAAGTCGCCGGCCAGAGCTTTCCCTCGCCGCCGCAAACGGTTCACCAGGGCTACGCCGGCGAATCGATCGGCCAGACGGTTTCGCGCAAGTCGCTCAGCGACGAAACGCTGACGGTCGACGGGCGCGACATTCCCTGTCAGGCCCAGCAGATTGAGATCCTTGGCGGCGGCAACAGGGAAGTGATCGAGATCAGCTATTCGCCGGCCATCACGCCCACGATACTGCGGTTCAAGAGCACGACCAGCGATCCGGCCAGTGGCAGAACCGTTGCCGAAGCGCTCAGCGAAGTGTTCGCGCTGGACAAGCGCGTGCGCGTGCTGGACGAGCCGGACGAACGGCGCGGCTATCGCATGCGGCAGATTCTCAAGTCCGATCGCGGCCGCACGACCACCTGGTCCGACCATGTCGCGGACGTGCCGGGCGAAGTGGTGTCGCACACCGCCCAGAAATTCGACGAGCAAGGCCGGCTGATCCGCCGCACCACGTTGGAACTGGTCGACTACGGGCTGGACGACGAGCGCGGCGGGCGGGATATGACTCGCCGCCAGCGCCGCCAGCAGCGCCGGGCCCGATAGCAGCGGGCGCGCGTCGGCGAGCCATGAGCCCGTTCCCGTCGCTGGCCGGCCTGACTGCGCAGGTCGCCAGTCCTGGTAAAACTCTCCGCTCGCCCGGCGGGTACAAAGTAACGAGATTCTTGGGCCGCGCTTGAATGCAACCGGTGGTCATTTATAATGAACCACCTGACTTCCGGGGGGATCGTTCGGGTCCCATACCCAGAGCACCGACTCCATGTCCGGCACATCCGGCACGTTCGACGGCTATCACGTTTGGCTGGGCATTCCGCCGGCTGAGCAGCCCCCCAACCATTACCGGTTGCTGGGAATATCGCTGTTTGAGAAAGATGCGGACGTGATCGACCATGCCGCCGATCGGCAGATGGCGCACGTGCGCACCTTCCAGGCCGGCAAGAACGGAGCGGTCTCGCAGCAGTTGCTCAACGAGCTGGCCGGGGCCCGGCTGTGCCTGCTCAACCCTGCCAAGAAAGCCAGTTACGACGAGCAGTTGCGTTCCAAGATCTCGGCCGCGCCCAAGGCCGTGCCGCTGATGCCGCCGACCGCCGCCGTGCCCAAGGCAACGCCGGTGGCCCCCGTCGCCAAGGCGGTGCCGCTGGCCGCGCCCGTGAACCAGCAAGGCGGCGGTTCAGGGATACTTTCCGGCGGCAAGCCGGGCCAGGGATCGGGCATTCTCTCCGGCGGCAAGGCCAGCTCCGGCTCCGGTATTCTGTCGGATATCAAGCCGGGCTCCGGCTCTGGAATTTTCTCGGACTCGAAAGTGGGATCCGGTTCGGCCGTCTTCTCGGACTCGAGGGCGGGTTCCGGTTCGGGCGTGTTGTCAGGCATCGTTCCGGCCGCCGGTGGCAGCAGCGCGTCGGGCTCGAAGGTGGGAACCGCAACCGTCGTGGGCGCGAAGGCCGTGGTGGGCACCAAGCCGGCCGTCGGCGCGAAAACGGTGGCCGGTGGCAAAACGACCACGGGGGCGCAGCCGGGCGCGACAACCGTGAGTGGCGTGCGCGCGTCGAAGGCCGCCGCGGATTTGGGATTGGAAGTCGACGTCGAGGCGATGGATGCGCTCACTTCATCGCCGGACTTTCGCATTGAGCTGCCGCGCCGCGGGTTCAGCCGCGACTATGCCTGGAAGCGCCCCGTGGCGCTGGGCATCATGGCGGGCGTGGTCGCCGTCAGCTTCTTTCTCGTGTACATGCTGGGCCGCAGCTTGATGCGCAACGAAGAGCTCAAGCAATTCATCTGGGAAGGGCCCAAGGCTTCGAGCGAAGGCGCGTTGCCACCGCCTACCGATGCCGAGACCGGCGCCGCGGCAACGCCGCCGCCCGCGCCGGGGCAGTAGGGCCAGGCGGTCTTTCGCTGGGGCTGGCGTCTTGCCAGGGCCTCTGAATTCGTGCGAATGTCGTCGAGCGGCGGTTTGCTATCTGCGCCACCGTTCACGTCCGCCCATTTGCCAATCTGCCCCGCCAGCGGCATAATGCGGGATTCCCCCGGAACCTGCCCCTCGCGGAGGCGCCCACCATGCGTGAGAAGCTTTCCTTTGGCATCACCTTCGACGACGTCCTGCTCGAGCCCCGCTACTCGACCGTCGTACCTTCGGAAGTGGACGTCACCACGCGGCTGACGCGCCGCATTCGCTTGAACATTCCCCTGGTCAGCTCGCCGATGGACACGGTGACCGAGGCGGAGATGGCCATCGCGCTGGCGCAGGAGGGCGGCCTGGGCGTCATTCACAAGAACATGTCGGTCGAGCGCCAAACCGAGGAAGTGGACAAAGTCAAACGCAGCGCCAACGGCATCATTACCGACCCGGTCACGCTGCCGCCCGATGCGACCGTGGCCCGGGCCCGCGACGTGATGGATCAGCAGAACGTCTCCGGCGTGCCCATCACCACCGCCGGCCGCAAGCTGGTGGGCATCCTCACCCGCCGCGACCTGCGGTTCCTGGAAGATTCCGGCCTCAGGATCTCCGACGTGATGACCCGGGAGAACCTTGTAACGGCTACGGGAACCGTAACGCTTGAGGAAGCTGAGAAGATTTTGATGGCAAAAAAGGTCGAGAAACTTTTGCTGGTGGACGACAAATATACGCTGACCGGCCTGATCACCATCAAAGACATTGACATGATGAAGCGGTTTCCGAATGCCTGCAAAGATGGGCAAGGGAGGCTGCGGGTCGGGGCTGCTATCGGAGTGCATGACTTCGAACGGGCTGAAAGCTTGCTGTCAAAGGACGTCGACGTGCTGGTGGTCGACTGTGCCCACGGGCACTCGGCCAACGTCATTGAGACCGTCAAGGCGATCAAGAAGCGTTGGGATATCGATGTGGTGGCCGGCAACGTCGCCACCGCCGATGGCTGCCGTGACCTGGTGTCGGCCGGAGCCGACGCCGTGAAGGTCGGCATTGGGCCGGGCTCGATTTGCACGACGCGTATTATCTCCGGTGTGGGAGTTCCGCAAATTACCGCCGTTTACGAAGCTGCCCAGGTGGCCAAGGAAGCCGATGTGCCCATCGTTGCTGATGGTGGCATTCGCTATTCCGGCGACCTGACCAAGGCGCTCGCGGCCGGTGCTCACTCGGTGATGATCGGCGGGCTGTTTGCCGGGCTGGCCGAAAGCCCCGGCGAGACCATTTTGTATCAGGGCCGAAGTTTCAAGTTGTATCGCGGCATGGGTTCGCTGGGGGCCATGATGGCCGGATCGAGCGAGCGCTATCGCCAGCGCGGCATCGAACGCAAGCCGGGCAAACTGGTGCCCGAGGGCGTCGAAGGCCGCGTGCCCTTCAAAGGGCCGCTGAGTGCCTTTGTCTATCAATTGGTCGGCGGATTGCGCGCCGGCATGGGCTATTGCGGCACGAATACGATCGAAGAGCTGCGCACGAAGACGCGGTTCATTCAAATCTCCGCGGCAGGAGTACGGGAGAGTCATCCACATGACATCGCGATTACGCAGGAAGCGACCAATTACAGCAGCGAAGCTACGCCGGGCGATAACTACTAACGCCCGCCATGCGATCCTGCTGGTAACCATTCTCAGCGTCGGGCTGCCCAACGGGGCCCAGGCCGCGGCCAATGCGGCGGCTTCGCCCGGCAACAACAAACTCAAGTGGCAAACGCACCGCACGATCGCCGATCGCGCCGTGCAGCAGGCCAGGCATACGGAGGAGCCGCAGGCGCAGGCTTCGTCGGTCTTGGACGAAGTGGCCGGACCGGCCCTCGCGCCGGCAACGGGCGAGAAGGAATCGCCCAAGGCCGGCGCTCCCAGAACGAACATGGCCAAGTCGGGCGCGCGCCAGCCCGCCTCGCGTTTGATGCGTCCCGCGGCCTGGCAGGCGGCCGGACGCCGCGTGACGGCCAGCGACGCGCCACGGCACGGCGACATCGTGCAAGCCAGTGCTGACAACGCCGGCGCCAGCGCGGCCGCGCCGGACAAATCGGATCCGTTGTCGGATCCGTTCCAGGACGATCCGATTCCCGACAAGTTCGGCGACGCGGACACCACGCGCACCAGTCAGCCGGAAACTCCGGCCGACGACAATACGCTGGCGCCGCCTGCGGAGCCGCAGCGCCTGGAAGCGGAGCCGGCCGCACCGGAAGGCCTGGCGGCGCCGTTCGAAGACACGCTGCCGGAGAATCAATCGGTCGTTGAAGGCCTGCCGCCGCCGACGGACGAGTCGTGCGATGAGTACAAGAAGAAGTGTGACGAGGCGATCAGCAAACTGCGCGATCGCGATATTACCAAGATCATTTTCGGTTTGGTGATCGAGGGCGAAAACGGCGAGGCACCCGTCGAGGGCAAGGACTTTCCCTGCGAGTGCGTGCTCGGCGCGAACGCCCGCTTCACCGGCCGCGATTGGACCCCGACCACGTTCACCTGGAAGGCCACCGGCACGTGCTACAAGCCGCTGTACTTTCAGGACGTGCAACTGGAACGCTATGGCCACTCGTGGAATCCGGTGTTGCAGCCCTTTGTGTCGGCCGGGCACTTCTTCGTGTCAGTGCCGCTGTTGCCGTACAAGATGGGCCTCAATCCGCCGGGCGAGTGCGAGTACACCTTGGGCTTCTACCGGCCCGGCAGTTGTGCTCCCTACATGATCGAGCCGATTCCGCTCAGCTTGCGAGCAGGTGTGTACCAGGCGCTGGGCGTGACGGCCTTTGCCTTCTGGTTCTGGCCGCCGCCGACCGGACCGTAGTCGGCAGCTCTCACAACGCAGCAACTTTTGCAACCGCCGGGCGGCCCAACCGTCCGGCGGTTTTGTTTTGGCCGGGCGCGGATGCCGCCATATGATGAAACGGTCCGGCGCGGCAAGCGAGGGCGAAAGACCAACTCAACGCCGCACGCCGTCCGCATCGCACGGAACCTGAGCAATCGCATGGCTCCTAGCACCATCTCACGCGATCAATCTCGCCAGCTCGATCGCCGCGCCGTCGAAGAGTACGGCATGACCGGCGCGATGCTCATGGAGAACGCCGGCCGCGGCGTGGCCGATACGCTGTGCCGCCTCGGTATTTTCGGCCCGGTAATCATCTGCTGCGGCGCCGGCAACAACGGCGGCGACGGCTTTGTCATCGCGCGGCATCTTGATTTGCGCGGCCATGCGGTGCGCGTGCTGCTGGTGGCGGATCCCGAGCGCCTGTCGGGCGACGCGGCCCTCAATTATCACGTTCTCGCCAAGTGCGACGTGCCGATCCATCGCTGCGAGCCGGCCCGACTCGACCAAGAATTGGCCGGCGCCGCCTGGATCGTCGATGCGCTGCTGGGCACCGGGGCGCGCGGTGAACCTCGCTCGCCTATCAGGGAAGCGATCGCGCGGATCAATGCACAATCCGCGCCGGTGCTCGCCGTTGACGTGCCCAGCGGGCTGGATTGCGATACCGGCCAGGCCGCGCAACAGACCGTTCGCGCCGCGCACACCTGCACGTTCGTGGCCACCAAACCGGGATTTGTGGCGCCCGGCGCCGAGCGCTACACCGGGCTGGTCCACGTGCTGGACATCGGCGCGCCGCGGAAACTGGTGGACGCGATCTTAGGAGGGCCCGTAGCAGAACTCCCCGGCAAAGCCGGGTGCTGAACGCGTGGCGCGTGGCAAAGTGATGTGCCGCCGACAGCCGGTCGCCTCACTCCGCCGGAGGCGGCTCGTATTCAAAGTCCTTCCACTTCATGGGCCGGCGGAAGGGTTCGATGCGCAGCGTGATTTCACCGTTTTGAAAGATGCGCACGGTGCCGGTCGATTCGCTCACGGCCACGGCCACGGCCTTCGTCTTGCGGCTGATGGCGGCGGCCGCCCAATGCCGCGCACCCAGTCCTTTGGCCAGCGTGATGTTGTCGGCCGGTGCGTCGATGTAGCGGGCCGAGGCTTCGACAATGCCATCGCCCGAGACAATGATCGCGCCGTCGAGCTGCGAGATTTCCTTGATGCCTTCGCGCACGCGGGGATCGTCGAGATTTCGCTCTTTGCGCTGGTAGCCGCGCACCGGATCGAAGCCGGCCGGATGGCTGCTGGCCATCACCTTTTTCGCGTCGCCCACGACGAAGAGCGCGCCCACCGGCTTGCCTTCGCGTCCTTCCCGGCCGATCTCGACCGCCATATCCACCACGGTCTTGAGCGTATCGAGCGGCACGCTGGTTTCGAGCTGGCGCAGGTCGCGGGCCGTTAGCTGGCCCAAGTGCTCGCCCAAGTGGACGAGGCTCACCGAGTCGATCGAGCCGGGCTCGAAGGCGCTGTACAACGCGACCACTTGCGCGCCGGCTGCCAGCACGTCGTCGGCCACGCTTTCCAATAGCGCCTGGGTGAGCTTTTCGTGAACGGGTGCCCCGGGCATCTTCAAAATCACGGTGGGCAGGCCGGCCTCGGCGGCGCCTTCGATCTGCGGACCGAAGTCGGCCGCGATCACGATCTTCTCCTCGCCCGCCAGCAGCTTCAGCCGCTCCCAGTCCGTCGGCCCGTCGAGCAACAGCAACAGCGCATCGGCGTCGCGGGCCGCGGAAAGCTCGGCGGCTGCGCCGAAAATGGCGAGCAGTTGGTCGGTAAAGCGATACGTCTTCACGTGCGGACCGCGAGGGATGGAAGCCGGAGAGACAGGGGACGAACGATCGATACGCTGCGCACGGGGCACCCAATCGTACGAGTTTTCCGGGCCTCCGGCAACGTCTCAGGACGCGCCGTCGCGGGCTGCGCGCACGCTCTGCCGAATTAATCGCGCCAGATGGAACAGCCGGTCGCGCGGCGCACTTGTGACCAACGGCGCGTGGGCCGCGCCGCGTTCATCGCGCGGCTATTGCACGGCGCCGTCGGTGCGCCGCGCTTCGACGGCCGGCTGCGGTTCGGCCGAAGTTTCGACCACCGCGGCGGTCGGTTTGGGAGGATCGGCCGGCTTGAAGACCCGCGAATCATAGATGGCCAAGGCGTGCAAGCCGTGGCCGAGCGGGCCGATTTCCCAGGTGTGCTTGTCGTTCGCCTCCAGGATCGAGGCGACGTAGTCCACGGCCTTCATCATGCGCGGTTCGCGCAGCTCGTCGTCCGACAGCGAGAACGAGATCCATTCGAGGATGTGGCCGCTGGTCTTGAGACGCCGGTCGATACTGGGATCGCTCCCCTTGCGCACGAACCACTCGGTGCTGAAGCTGCCGTCGGGATTTTGCAAGCCGAATGTGTAGCGGTGGTAGTCGTTGATGAAGATCTGCGCCCGGCGGAACTCGCCCACCATGGGTTTGCCGCGCTGCTGGCGCTTGTTCACGGCGTAGCTGAAGCCCATCAGGCGGTGCGTGCCGCCGCAAGCGGCGCCGCGAATAGGCTGCGCCAGCTCCTCGCGTACCAGTCGCTGGATCGACCAGTCCTGGCCGTCGCGCGTTTTCCAGGTGGCGTCGGAATCGAGATAGTGCATCAGGGCGATGAGCTTGAACGTCAACTCCTCGCCGGCCGTGCAGTTTTCCTTTTCGTGCTCGATCAGATCCTGCAGCGTAAACTGCTTGCCGCTGACGTACATCGGATAATCGGCCTTGAGGTGCGACTGGGCCAGAATCGCCAGGAACTGGCCGTAGTGTCCTTGCACGCCTACGCCGCGCCGCGCTTCGATCTTGCCGTTGTTGAGAAACATCATGCGATCGCCGGCACACGGGTAATTGAAGCACAACCAGCCGATGGCGTTGACCTTGTCGCCGCCCGGCTTGTCTTTATAGATCTGCGTTTCCACGCCGTAGGCAATGATGGCGTGCATCACTTCCCAGCAGTTGTTGTCGCGCGCGTTCTGATGCTTGGGGTAGTACAACGCCAGCACGCGGCGCACCTTGTCGCGCAGAGCGATTAACTCGGGCGTCAGCTCTACGGGCGAGGACGACGGCGTGGGCGCGGGCTCTGTGGACTTCTCAGGGCCAGGTTGCGCGGCGACACGCGGATGGTTGGCGGCGGCATCGGTGGGCGGCACGGGTGCTTGCGAAGCATCGGCCGCTTCCGGCGCCAACAATTCGAGGGTCAGTTGCCGCTGCGCAACCGATCCGCTCGGCGCCGGCGCGGCTGCTTGCGCGGGTTCGGCAGCGGCGGCCGCCGGCGCGGCCTGCGGCTGCGCAGCATCTAGGGCTCGCACCGAACCACCCGACAAACTGCCCGCAACCACCATCCCAACCAACCACCAAGTGGACCACAACGCGCTAAGCCCTGGGCTCCGATTCATCACACCCTCAATCAATCCAGAGAAAATTGCGGGACTCGTTTCACAATATCAAGAAAGCTCGGTATCAAGAAGGCGATCGGCCGGCCGGAAGCATCTCGAAACGGATGCTCCGCCAGCAGCGACTAAAACAACGCCCGACGCCAACGTTCGGCAAAGCTGGCTTCCGGTGCGTCGGACTTGCCAGTCTGCGCGAAATCGCGCCAGGCCTGCACGTTCTCGCCAAAATCGCGGCCGGAGACCAAACGCAACGATTCGATGGCGCGGTACTGCACCGCGGGATCCGGATCGGCGAGCGCCTCGCCCAGGTACGGCACGGCGGCTTTGTCCTGAGTGGCGCCCAGCGCCTTGACGGCCGCAATCCGCACGTCGATCTCAGTGTCGGAGCTGGCGGCTTGGGCCAGATCGCGCACGGCTTCTGCGCCTCCCTGGCGGCCGAGCGACTCGCAGGCCACGCGGCGCACTTCCAGATCGGTGTCTTTGAGGCCGGCGCGGGCGATGGCCGAGGACAGCGGCGTGTGATACTCGCCCAAGGTGCGCAGAATGTGCCGCCGCATGACCGGCTCTTTTTCGTGCTGAATCTCTTCGGACAACTCCGCCACGATGCGGTTTTGTTCTTCGGGCGACTTGTCACCGGCCGTTTTGGCCAGCTCGCGCAGCTCTTTGACGCGGTCGTCCGGAGTCTTGATGTTCAGCACTTGCTCGGGCGATTTTTTGCCCGTCATCTTGGCCAGCAAACCCCCGGCGCTCTCGGCCGTTGCGGCACATCCCGAGAGCGTCAGCAGGCAGGCTCCAACTGCCAGCGCGAACAGATTGCGTTTGGTCGCTCGCATGCGGCGCATGAGACCTTGGTCAGAAGAGTCAAATGTCGGAAGTGTGGCCGCAGCTTTTAGCAAATCCTCCCGAGCCGTGCCAGACGGAATGCTCGGGACAGACGCGCTCGGATGCGGGTCGAATTGCCCTGTCAAAGCGGGCAAATGGGGCGCTGCTCTGGGTTCGCGCGGCACGGCTGCTAAACTAGCGTTCCCGGTCGAATTGCGAGCTGGTGCGGTAACACGCGGTGCAGGTGCGACCGCCCGAGTGCTGCACGCGGCGGCCGCTTAACGTCGGCCGACATTCGATGTTTATAGAGATCGTTCGATAGCGCTATGCGCAACCGTTTGCAACCCTGGCGACTCGCGGCGTGGCTGGCCGTCTCGGCGGCGGCGATCGCCACGGTGCCTGTGCTAGCAGCCGATTCGCGCGCGCGGGTGCTAGCCGGCAACACGCTGGTGCTGGCATGTTCGACCGCCACCTTGAGCCTGTTGTGCGGCGCGCCGCTGGCTTTCTTGTTGACCCGGACCGATGTCTTCGGCCGCCGCCTTGCGGGAGTGACGCTGCTGGCCCTGCTGTTCACGCCGCTGTACTTGCAGGCGGCCGGCTGGCAGGCCGGGTTCGGCAGCCAGGGTTGGTACACGATTGCCTTTGGCGGGCCGGCGCTCGTCGACGGCTGGCGCGGCGCGATTCTCATTCACACGCTGGCTGCGGTGCCCTGGGTGGTGCTGATTGTGGCCGTCGGCCTGCGGCTGAGCGAGCCGGAGCTGGAAGAGGAAGCGCTCTTGGACGGGACGCCCGGCCAGGTGTTTCGTCGCGTCACGCTGAGTCGCACGCGCGAGGCGCTGGTGGCGGCCTGGCTGTGGGTGGCCGTCACCACTGCCGGGGAAATGACCGTGACGGATCTGTTTCTCATCCGCACGTACGCCGAGGAAATCTATATCGAGTTTGCGCTGGGCGACACGCTCGGGGGCGCCACGTGGCGATTGCTCCCCAGCATTGCCGCGGCCGCGTGGGTAATTGCCGCAGGCCTGGTGATTGCCAGCGCGGCCATCGCGCCCGATCGTCATCCTTCCGACCGCCTGGCCGGCACGTTTCGCTTGCGCCGCTGGCGCGGTGCGGCCAGCGCGTTCGTGTTAGGCAGCGTGGGGCTGCTGCTGTTAGTGCCGGCGGCAAATCTGGCATTGAAGGCCGGCCGCACGGTGACGCGGTCCGGCGACGCCTTCGTGCGCGGCTGGTCGGCCGCGCAATGCCTCGACATGGTCGCCGGCAGTCCGCTGCGGTTTGCGCGTGAGTTCGGCTGGACGCTCTGCGTGGGCGCCGTGGCCGCCACGGCGGCGGTGCTCATCGGCTTGCCATTGGCGTGGAGCGCGCGGCGCGGCGGCTGGCATGCCGTGCCGGCCTGGGTCGCCGTCGCGCTGTGCCTGGCACTGCCGGGACCGCTGATTGGCCTGGGGCTGATTGCACTCTTCAATGCAGCGCCGTGGTCTTGGCTGGCATGGCTCTACGATCGGTCGATTGTGCCGATCTGCGCTGCACAAACGATCCGCGCGCTGCCCTGCGCGACGCTGGTGCTGTGGTTCGCGCTGCGCACGTTTCCGACAGATTTATTGGCCAGCGCCACGCTGGAAGGTGCGACGCCGCTGGTGCGGTTTGTGCGGATTGTGCTGCCGGCGCGCAAAACGGCGCTGGCGGCGGCCTGGATCGCGGCGCTGGCGATGGCCAGCGGCGAACTGGACGCGAGCATCCTGGTGGTGCCGCCCGGAGTGAACACGTTGCCGATCCACATTTTCGGCCTGATTCACTACGGCGTTGACGACCAGGTGGCCGGCGTGGCACTGCTGGTGATGCTGGTCTTTCTGGCGTTGGCCGCCGCCATTTCGTTGGCGGCCCAGCGTGCCGAGCGGATTTCGGCCCGCGATCATCGCTCGGCGCTGCGATAGCCGCGCTGCGCGGGTGCGTGTTATCATGGAATGACACGCCCGCGGCTACGGCCATTTCCTTCGCCAGCACGCCCCGATGCCACTTCTGCGGCTGCTCTTGATTACCGTTTTGCTGGTGCCGGTAGCCGGCCACGCTGCCGCCGCGCTCGACCAGTTGGAATTCAAGCGCGACGGCAAGCAGCAGACCGTCAGCGGACGGATTGTGGTGACGGCCGAGGACGGGGGTGTGCTGCTCTTGGCCCGCGACGGCGCGCTGTGGTCGGTGGAGCCGCAGGAACTTGTGGGCCAGCACAGCGATGCCAAGCCGTTCGAGCCGTTCACGCGCGAGGAGTTGAGCGGCGGCCTGTTGGCCGAGCTGCCGGCAGGTTTCGAGACGTATTCGACGCGCCACTATTTGATTTGCCACAACACGTCGCGGGCCTACGCGGCGTGGTGCGGCGCGCTGTTCGAGCGGCTGTACATGGCGTTTACCAATTTCTGGACGCGCAAGGGCCTGACCCTGCACGAACCGGAGTTTCCGCTGGTGGCGATCGTGTTCGACTCCCGGGCCGCGTATCTGGAGCACGTGCGCAACGAAGTGGGCAGCGGTGCCGAAGCCATTGCCGGCTACTACAGCCTGCAGTCCAATCGCATCACGATGTACGACCTGACGGGCATCGAGTCGCTGCGCTTGGCCGACGCGCGGCGCGGGTCGGCGGCGCAAATCAATCGCGTCCTCGCCCAGCCGGAGGCGGAACAAGTGGTGGCCACCATCATTCACGAAGCCACGCACCAGATCGCCTTCAACAGCGGCCTGCAAACGCGCTATGCCGACATTCCCTTGTGGGTCAGCGAAGGGCTGGCCGTGTATTTCGAGACGCCCGACCTGGACAGCTCCAAAGGCTGGCGTACGATCGGGGCGGTCAACCATGCGCGGCTGGAGCGGTTTCGCGAGTACCTGCGCACACGGCCGCCGGCGTCGCTCAAGTCGCTGGTGGCCGACGACGCGCGGCTGCGCAACGCCCGCACGGGCCTCGACGCATATGCCGAGGCGTGGGCCTTGAATCACTACCTGTTGCAAAAGCGGCCACGCGAATACCTGGCGTATCTGACCATGCTGTCGGAGAAGAAGCCGCTCATTTGGGACGACCCTGCCGCGCGGCTGCGCGAATTTCAGGAAGCCTTCGGTGAAGATCTGAGCCGTTTGGACGCCGACTTTTTGCGGCACGTGCAGAAGTTGCGCTAGTTGCGCCGCGAACCGTCGCCGTGGGTAGTGCCGGCGAATCCGGCCCTTTCTGACGCCCGCTGGGCGAGGTTATAATCGATCGCGTCCGAGCCTGCCCCGCGGCGCGCAGCGCGCCATTTGAATGCGCAACCCTTGCCCGCGCGCAACGTCGACGCCAACCTTCCGCCCATAGCTCAGGAGCCCACCGATGGCCCAGGTCCCAGGCATTTCGTCCGCCGCGCATCCTTCGCGCCGTTCGTTCCTCAAGCAGTCCACGGCGCTGGTCGCCGCCGGCGCTGCAGCCAACGTGTTTCTCAGTCGCGCGGCGCACGCGGCTGGCGGGGACTCGCTCAAGATCGGGCTCGTGGGTTGCGGCGGTCGCGGAACGGGCGCGGTGGGCAACGCCTTTGCCGCCGACTCGAACTCCAAGCTCACGGCCGTGGCCGACGCCTTTGGCGACCGCGCTCAAAAGAGCCTCGAGCAGTTGCGGTCGGTGGCATCGGATCGGGTGTCGGTTGGCCCGGAGAACACGTTTGTCGGCTTTGACGCGTATGAAAAGCTGTTGGCCACGGATGTCGACGTGGTGATTCTGGCCACGCCGCCCCATTTTCGCCCGGCCCAGCTCAAAGCCGCCATCGCTGCGGGCAAGCACGTGTTCTGCGAAAAGCCCGTGGCGGTCGATGCCCCCGGAGTGCGCAGTGTGCTGGCTACCACGGAAGAAGCGCGGAGCAAGAACCTCACCATCGTCTCCGGCCTGTGCTACCGCTACGACCGGCCGAAGGTGGAGCTGATCGAGCGCGTGCACGACGGCGCGATCGGCGAGCTGAAAACCATGCACGTCAGCTACAACACCGGCACGCTGTGGCACCATGATCGCCAACCGGCGTGGAGCGAGATGGAATTCCAGTTGCGCAACTGGCTGTATTTCACCTGGTTGTCCGGCGATTTCAACGTGGAACAACACGTGCACAGTCTCGACAAGGCCGCCTGGGTGATGCACGACGAGCCGCCCCTGCGCGCCACCGGGCTCGGCGGCCGTCAGGTGCGCATCGACGAAAAGTGGGGCAACATTTACGATCACTTTGCGGTCATCTACGAATATGCCAACGGCGTGCGGCTGTTCGCCAACTGCCGGCAGATGGCCGGCTGCTCGGTCGACGTGTCAGATCACCTGATTGGCACCGAGGGCTCGGCAGAAATGATGCGCGGCGAGATCGAAGGAAAGCATGCCTGGCGCTATCGCGGCCCGAAGGTGAACATGTACGAGGAAGAGCACCGCGCGATGTTCGCGGCGATTCGCGCCGGCCGGGCGATCAACAACGGCCTCTATATGGCGCGCAGCACGATGCTGGCCATCATGGGACGCATGGCGGCCTACACGGGCCAAACGCTCACCTGGGACCAGTGTCTCAACTCGACCGAAGACCTGACGCCGCCGTCGTACGCCTTTGGCGACGTGCCGGTGCCGCAGGTAGCCATGCCCGGGCTGACGAAATTCGCGTGAGGGCACGCGGCGCCGGCCGTTTCACGCGGTGCGCAAGCGCTGCTCGACGCGGCGGATCATCTCCTCGAGATTCACCGCGGGGGCTGCGCGCTGGCCCTGCGCAACGCCGGTGCCGGCCATCCACTGTGCTACTTTTTTTTGCGCCAGGATGACCGTGCTGTGGCTGCGGCGCCCGAAGTAGGCGCCAATCTCCGAAAGCGGCGCGCGCGTGTGCTTGCGCGCCAGGAACATGGCCAGCATGCGCGGCTGGCTCACGCAGCGGCCCTTGCCGGCCGATTGCAGGCTCGCCGGGCTCAGTCCGAATTCATCGCACACGGCCCGCTCGATGTCGGCCAGGTTCACCGCCCGGCTGTGGTGGTCGATCAATTCGGTCAGGGCTTCTTCGGCCAACGCGAGCGTGAGCGGTTTTTGCAGGGCCATGCTGGTAGCCTGGAGCCGCTTGAGCGCGCCGGCCAGCTCACGGGATTGGGTTGTGAAGTGCGACGCGATGTAAGCTTCGACGTCGGCCGGCACCGTCAACGCCATCCGTGCGGCGAATTGCCGCACAATGCCCAGCCGTGTGGAATACTCCGCCGGATCGAGCCGGCAAACCATGCCGCCCGACAACCGCGCCGTCAGCTCGTGGCCCAGCATCTTGAGTTGCGCGGGCGGACGATCGGCGGCAAACACCAACTGCCGCCCGGCGCGCAGCAGCGTTTCCGCGGTGTACAGCAACTCGCCCAGCGTCGTCTTCTTGTTGGCGAAAAAATGCACGTCGTCGATCACCAGCAGTTCCAGCCCGCGATACTTGCGGCGGAAGTTGGGCAGGCCGCTGCCGTGCAGCGCCTGGAGAAACTCGCTGGTGAATTGCTCGGCCGACAAGTACAGCGTGCGCGCTCGGGGCCGCAACCGGCGAAACTCGCTGCAGATCGCTTCCAGCAGGTGTGTCTTGCCGGTACCAGTGCCGCCGTGGATGAGCAGAGGGTTGTAGGTGCCCGGTTGCTGGGCCGTAACCTGCGCGGTCTTGTAGGCCACGCAATTGGAGCTGCCCAGCACGAACGAATCGAGATTGGCGTACGGCCGGCGGCGCAGCTCATCGTGCGGTGCGACGAAGCGCTGCGCAGGCTCGCGTGTAGTTGCACGCTCACAGGAAAGTGTCGCAGCCTGGGTGCTGACGGCCTGCGCGCTGCGCGGAGGCGCCTTGATGGCAGGAGCCGGCGTGCTCGCCGCAACGTTGGCGGCGTTCGTGGCGGCGGCTCGCTCCACGCGTGCCACCGGCGCAATGTGAAACTCTAGCGACAAGGCAACGCCGGAAACTTCCTGGGCGATGTTTTCCAGGTCCTTGCGAAAATGGAGCCGCAGCCAGTCCTGGTAGAATTGATCGCGCACCTGCACGATTAGTTTCTCGCCGCGCAGCAGCAATTGCGTGCCCGGACCGAACCAGAACTCATAGCGTTCTTTGCCCACTCGCTCTGCCAATGCAGCACGGATGGCCGCCACGGTCTCACGATCGTCCATGATCACTGGATAGGTACCCCCTGCGCGCACTGCGATCGGTGCACTGGCCGCCATGCGATTGAACTACTGAGGAGCCGCCGACACGAGCCCGAACGAGCGGCCAAAAAAAGATGCGCTTTCCTGCGACTGACGCGAAGTTTGGGATCCGTCGTTGTCACCCGAGACGCCGATTGTACGTTCGCTAGCGGTGCTGTCAAACCGGCCCCAAATCGAGAGCTCAACGAATTCGAACTTACGACGACGGCCGCGAGTAAAACATCGGGAAATGGCCCACGAATTTTACAGTGCCTCGACGCAAGATTTTTTTCCAGCGCGCGGCGTTCGTGGAAAATGTGTTCGCTCGCGCCGAGCGCGCGTGCGCGTCGTCGCGCGCAGCGGGCGCTGCAAATTACGATCGACGCATCAGTTGCGACGCGAACCACAAGTCCTATCCTCCGCCGCCCGTTTCACGGCTCGGAAAAACACGGGCGGACGCGTTCATTCTGCCGCTGGGCGCGGACGCAATTCAATCGAGCACTCGCAAAAACACGCGGCGACGATCCCACTCGAAGAATTCCCTCGCCTGGTAAATCGCTACTGCCGTCCAATTCGCCGCATCCACAGCGGCCGTGAGCCGTGCGCGGCCATGTTGCCGCGTCACGTCTTCCGCGTGCTGGACCAGCGCCCGTCCGAAGCCGAGTCCCCGGGCTTGGGGAATCAGCCCCAGATACACGAGCTCACAGGCGTTTTCGCCGGGATGATCTGCCAGGATCAAGCAGCCCACGTCGGCGCCCCCGTGTCGCACGAGCAGCCACAACTTGGGATCGAAGCCGCCGGCCGCCTGGTAGGTTTGCAGCACGTCGTCGATCGACAGTGCGCCGTGCCAGGCCGGAATATCGAGCGTGCCGGCATAGGTTTGCGCCACAACTTGCGCAAACCGCTCTCGAATTGCGTCTGTGTAGCGAAGAAACTCCAGCCGCTCGTCCGGCGGCGCAGGCGGCGCGTCCGGCTGGATGACTCGGACCAGATAGAGAAGCTCTGTTGCGGCGCAGAACCCGCAACTCTCCAGGATGTCCTGATCGACTTGTTGGCTCGCGTGTGGGAGCAACACCTGCGCCAAGCGCACATCTTTTTGGCGCAAATCGTTCAGTACGCCGGCCAACAGCCGCGTGGCGGTTTCCGGCGGCTCGCCAGACGCCGCATGCGGTGGCAAAATCGTAGCCGAGCGGCCCGGTTGGATTTCCACAATCGCGGCCGCCACCAGGCGTTCGCCTTGCTGGGCCGTCCACACCTCTGCCCCAGCGGCCTCGACAGTCTGCCTCCAGGCGGCGATGTGTCGCGGCCGGTCTGGCCCGGTCACGTGGCTCAGGGCGAGCCGCAGGGCCTCGTCCCGCGCAACAGGTAACGAAGGATTGATGCGTAACGGTTGCGAGGCGGAGGCGTGCATCGGCAGCCAGTATAATGCATAACTGGCGAAGCGTTCAGCAGTAGCGGCTCGGCGGTGGACCTATAATCTTCCAGTAGCGCCAGGTTGATCCGTTCTAACTGCTACAGAGGCGCATTGACCGCACGAAAGGAGACAATCATGCGAGCCATGTCGATCATCGGCGGCTGTCTGGTATGGTCTGCGGTTTTGGCGGGCGAATCTCTCGGGCAACCGGTCCTTGATCGCGTGGAGCGTTTTCTGCGCGACCAGGTGGGCGCGGCACAGCCGGTGCCGCAGCCGGCCCCCGCACAGCCGACGCCGGCATTGGCGACCGACCAGCCGACTGCCGGACCAGCGGGTACAAGCGAAACCGGTTACTTAGGGCTCACCGCGGATGATCGGCAGGATCTTGGCCGCGGCGTGCGGATCATCAGCGTGACGCCGGGTGGCCCGGCCTCGCAAGCCGGCTTGCTCAACGGCGACTTGATTGTGGCAATCGACGGCGCACCCGTGCGGATAATGGACGACATGGGACGCGCCATGAGCGGCAAGGTGGCCGGCACACGGGTTGCCATCAGCGTCAATCGCGTGGGCGTCGAGCGGCGTCACGACGTGACGCTGGGCCGCCGACCGCAGTCGCGCGTGATTGGTCAACCCGTGGCGGAGTTGCCGCCGCCGCCACAAGACAGCGCCACGCCGGCACCCGCTGCGGCGCGGCCGCGCTTGGGCGTGCGCACGGTTCCGGTATTGGAAGCAGTGCGGCTACAAAACAATTTGCCGCCGGGGCGCGGCGCCGCGGTGGTGTACATTGCGCCCGGCTCGCCTGCCGAGCGCGCCGGCATTCCGCTCGGTGCCGTGATCACGGCTGTCGGCAGTGAGCCCGTTGAAACCCCGGAAGGTTTGGCGGCCGCGGTAATTCGCGCGGGCGACGCCGTGGAACTGACCTATCTGGAACGGGGCTTGCAATCGCAAAAAACAGTGAGCCTCATGGCTCAGTCCCCTCCCACGGACGAGCCGAAACTTGAGCTGCGCGGACGGCCCGCAGAACCGGCGGGTTCGGCTTCACAGCCCGCCGGGCCAGGTCCATCTCCGACGCCGACGGCTGCGGAAGCGGCGACGGTTCAGCCGACACCTGCGACCGTGCCATCGCCCGCGCCCGAAAAGCCCACGCCTGGGCCTTCAAGCGACGAGCCATCGCGTATCGAAGAGCTCGAGGCGCGCATCCGCGACCTTGAAGCGCGCGTCGAAAAGCTGGAGGCCGCACAGTCGGCGCCGACCGAAGCTCAACCCGCGCCGGCGGAGGCCGAGCCCGCTCAGGCGAATACTGAACCGCCAACGGCGGAAGCGCCCGCGGCCGAAGCCGAAGCGCCGAAATAGTTGCGCCGCGGGGATGAATTGCTGGTGCGCCGCTGCGTGTGCTCGCGCTACGGCCGTTTCATCGCCAGGTCGACTTGAAAGCGCTGGTGCGGCTGGTCATGCCGCAGCACGCGGGCCGTGCGCACGCGCAGCTCGCTGATCGGCTTGCCGTGCCACTTCACCAGGTACAGCGACAAGCTCGGATCGTCGGTGGGCTCCGGGGCGAAACCGTAGCGCTGCACGACGAGCGACACGATTTTGCGCGGATCGCCCGTTACGCCGTGGAACGTGAGAAACTTCACCTGCTGTTGCTGGTCGAAGTAGTAGGTCAGCGAGCCCGCCAGATCGTCAACGCCGGTGCCGGTCACCAACGGCACGCGATAGCCCTGCAGTTCCGGATGCGACAAGCCGGTCGTGACGCGCGGCCAGCGCTGCATGACCCAGGCCGGCGAACCGTCGAAGCGCAACACTTCGGTCAGTTGTTGGGCCGGAGCGCCCTCGATGTCCTTGGCCTTGGCCGGCGCCATTTGAAACTCGGGCACGACGGAGCCCGTGGTGCCGCCGGTCGCCTGCGATGAGGCGTTCGTCGGCGCTTTGGCCGCCGGGCCGGCCGCTGGCTTCGATTCCCCTGAGCCCGAGAAAAACGATTGCGCGCTGCTCATCCAGGACTTCGACGTGGACAGCGCGTAGGGCACCGCCACGGAGCCCACCAGGAACGACATGACAAAGAAGCGTTTGAACACCGCTGGCCTCGCTTTCGCCTGGCAGTTTCCAGGACGCAAACCGACCGCGCCTTGTGTGGGCCTGCGCGTCGTGCGCGTGCCGCCGCTGTGGGCGCTCTTCTGATTGCATCGGCGCGCGGGGCGGCAAGTCTTGTACGGCGGCAGGGATGCTGGCGGCAGCTTGCCCGCTGAGACTAATCGCCACGGCGCGCCTAGTCGGCACGACCGGCATGCGTTTCCGCGCTAAGGACTGCTCGTGCGCGCGACCAAGGCCGTGGCCAACAATGCCGCGACTCCCAGCACGAACGGGCCCCATACAACCAGCAAGTTGCGCCAAGGCAGTCGTCTCGCCGTGGCGGCACGATGCGCCTGGCCGTTGGGCGCGTGCCCATTGGGATTGCCCGATACGGCGGCAGTGGAGCGCGGCGACGCGACGCGCAACACGTCGTCGAGGGCCGACAGGTCGGTGTCCAGAAGCGCCGCAGCGTATTCCAGGTCGCTGGCGTACAGCTCGCGCTCGCGGCCCATTTCGATGCCGAGCGAGGCCAGCATGTGCTCGGACTTTTCCTTTGAGTAACGCCGCTCGAGCTGCTTGAAATAGGTGCGAAAGCGCTCGTCGGCCAGGGCGCCTTCGAGCGTCGGCCAATCGCGGATCATGTGCTGCGCGTTGTGCGACAACACCTTGTGCCGGCAGAGTGCGGCAATCGGGGCCAATCCCATCGCCTCGGCCTGCACGCCCGCCAACACCAGCAGCTTGTCGCGCACCATCGGCTGCATGCGCACCTGACTGGCGCGTGCCAGATGCAGGTAGGTTCCCAAGAGTCGGTGAGGTTCTGGCATTGAACGCGGCGTTCCCGGCAGGGCAGGGCACCGTTCGCGTGCCGTCTGCTGTTGGCTATAGTAATGATCGCGCGGCCCGGGACAAGGGTTGTTGCATGGGTGGACTCGTTCAGGCGAGATTCCCTGGGGCCGAGAGACGTTGGAATGCCGAGAAGCGCAGTGGACAGCCCGGGCACGGCAACGCTCGACGACTACCGCTGGTTGACGGGCGAGGGTGCCGCCGAGCTGTTGCAGTCGCTGGCCGCAAACGCCCGCCCGACGCACGAACTGGTGAACCTCCTGCGCCGTACTCTATCGCCGGCTCGGGCCCATCTGATCGCGCAACAGATCGAACTGCGGCGCCGCGCGCGCACCAAGTTCGCCGCTGCCGAGCGCATGTTCTTCACGTCGCTCGGTCTGGAGCAAGCCAGCGACGAGATCGTGGCCGCATACAAGGCGCGACGCATGGCGGGCCAAGGCGACGTGCAGGACCTGTGCTGCGGTATCGGCGGCGATCTGCTCGCGCTGGCCGCACGGGGACGCGCGGTCGGCGTGGAGCGCGATCCGGCGGTGGCCGTGCTGGCCGCGGCGAATTTGCGTGCCGTGGCGCCGCCCGAGAGCGCAGCGCTATCGGTCGCGCCGTCGGATGTCGTGGTGTGCGATGCGATCGACGCCGACGTCGGCGCGTGCGCCGCCTGGCATATCGATCCCGATCGTCGGCCCACCGGCCGCCGCACGACCCGCGTGGAGTTGCACGAGCCTGGGCCGGCTGTCATTGAGACACTGTTGGCGCGCAATGGCAACGCCGCGCTGAAATTGGCTCCGGCCGCGGTGCTGCCCGACGGCTGGAGCGAGCAGGCCGAAATGGAATGGATCAGTCGCGGCGGTGAGTGCCGGCAACTTGTGGCCTGGTTCGGCAAGCTGGCGACCCACACTGGCCAACGCCGGGCAACGGTGTTGGGAAGCGACGGTGTCGCACCGCGCACGATTCTCGGAATCCCATGCGAAGAGCCGCCGCCGGCTAGTTCGGTGGGGCGATTTGTATGCGAGCCCGATGCTGCCGTGTTGGCCGCGCAGTTGGCAGGCAACCTGGCGGCCGAGCATGGCCTGTGGCGTATTGCGCCGGGCATCGCTTATTGGACAGGCGATGCGGCCGTGGCGGACCCGGCCCTGGCCTGCTTCGAAGTCGAAGACGTATTGCCGCTGGATGTGAAACGTGTGCGGGCGTTATTGCGTGACCGACAGATCGGCCGTTTGGAGATCAAGAAGCGTGGCGTGGACTGCGACCCGGAAACGCTGCGGAAGCAGTTCAAGCTGGCGGGCGAGAACGCCGCGACGCTGATTGTGACGCGCGTGCGCGGCCGGGTGACAGCGATTTTGGCGCGGCGCAGTTAGGTAAGTGGATTGGTGGTAGCATGGGCAATACACGAATCGCCAAGGTTTGGGTGGACGAAGCGGCTTGTGGCGCGAATGGCCTGTGTTACCTCGCGGTTCCGAGGATCTTTCTGGAGACAGACGAATACTACCCAACGATTGCGCCTGATGCTTCAGACTATTTTGATTCGAATCGTCGCGAAGTGATTGCAGCCGTTCTGTCATGCCCGACGGCTTCAATACTTTTGGAGTTCGCCGACGGCAGGGTGATCTCATCCAAGGACTTCAGCGAAGAGCGCGGCGGACTGGACGAATGGGTCAACTACTGACGGCACGATCTCGATCTCAAGCCCTGTGCCCAACAATGGAGTATGAGATGCCCATTGACATTGATGTACTGCGATCGCTACCTGCCCAAGAGAAGTTGGAATTGATCGAAATGCTGTGGGACGCTCTCGGCGCGCCGACCGAAGCGATTCCGCTGCCCGAATGGGTCGATCAAGAAGCTAACCGACGACGTGCGGAGATGGCGGATCCGTCGTTTGGCTTGACGCACGAGGAGGTGTGCCGGCGCATCGAGCACCGCAAGGGATAGACGGCGCGAGCGCCAGCCAGGCCCCTAGCGCACGGTCTTGGCCTTCTTGCGCACGGCGCTTTTGGCCGGCGGCTGGGGCATGGGCACTTCGTCGCTGGGCGATTGTTTTTCTGCCACGGGCACTTCGGCGGCCAGCGTGGTCTCCGTGAACCGCGTCAGGTAGTGCATGCTGCTCGACGGTCCGCTAAAGCCGATGACGCGGCGGTCCAGGTCGAGCTGTTGGCTGAGCATCCGGCCCGCGGCAATATCGAACCGCACGTGGCCGTTCGACATGCGCTGGATCAGTTGGGCTTCGATGGCCGGGTCTTGAATGGGCGTGAGAATTTGCGTGTCGACGGCGATCGTCGCCACCTCGTGGCTGACTTTCTCCAGCGTGAACTTCTGCCGGGTTTCGATCTTCTTCGTCACGCCGTTGGCCAGCACCACGTCGATATCCATGGGTGTCGACCAACTGTCGCCGATCGAAACCGGATGGTTCGGCAGCGGGATGGTCATTTGCGTCGACATGCTCACCGGCTGCACACGCTTTTCCTGCCGCTTGATTATCTCGCCGCGGTCGGTCATGGTGACGACCGTCAGCGGTACGCCGACGGCCTCGGCCGCTTCTTCGTAGCCCGGCGGCACGTCCTTGTCGGTGGCGCTGTTGTAGCGCACTTCGGACCGGCCCTGCGTCTTCTGCCACATGTCGATGCTTTCGACCGAGTGCGTGAACGTGACCGTGTAGTCGGCGTCCACTTTGTCGACCACCCAGCGCTTGACGGACTTGCTGAGCGTCTCCGCGGTCTGGCTGGTGCCTTGAATGGTCGTCTGCACCGTGGCCCGGTGGACGATCTCGGTGCGCAGCACCTCGCCGGCGTGGAACTTGTAGCAAAGTTCGTACTCGGGCCGTCTGGTGGGCTGCCCGGTCGCGGCGTCGTCTGGCGTCGCCGTTTCGTCGGCTGGCTGGTCCTGTGCCCAGCCGCCGCCCGCGGGGGTGAGCGCGCAAACGATCAGCATGAGGGTCGACAATGAGAATCGAACCATGACGCGCTTCCTTTCGAGTCGTGGTTGGTCGTGAAGGTGTCGCGGCCTGGGGTGGGCCGGATCATATTTTGGGATTCAGGTGGCCGCTCCAGCCCAGTTTTTCACGCAGCGTTTTGTAGTAGCCATGGCCCGGCAGCGCTACGAGTTGAAACCGCGGTTCGGCGCGCTCCACGCGCACGCGATCGTTCGGTTCGGCCCGGCACAAGACGTCGCCGTCAGCCACGATCGAAGTGCCGGCGTGCGGCCGCGGGATCACCAACTCGAACACGCGGTCCGCCGAGTCGACGACGGGCCGGTTGGTTAACGTATGGGGGCTGATCGGCAGGAACACAAAGGCTTGCAAATCTTGTCGCAGGATGGGCCCGCCAGCCGACAAACAATGGGCCGTTGAGCCCACCGGCGTGCTGACGATCAGGCCGTCGCAACTATAGGACGTCACCAATTCTGCGTCAACGTAGAGATCGATGGCGAGAATCTCGAACGGCGGGCCGGCTAGCACGGCCACTTCGTTGAGGCCCAGATGCCGATGAATCGTGCGGCCGCCGCGGATTACCTGGCACTCGAACATCAAATGCTCGACCACTTGCAGCGGTTGGCGGCAAATGGTGGGCAACAGCGCCACAAACTCTTCCGGCGCCAGGTCGGCCAGGAAACCTAGTTTCCCCAGATTCACTCCGATTACCGGACGCTGGCAGCGGCCCATTTGGTGGGCGGCGCGCAACATGGAGCCATCACCGCCAACCACCACCGCCAGATCGAACTCGCAGGTTGCCAACTCATTGTCGGCGCTTAAGTCGCCCCGCGCGACGTCGGCAAATTTTGCGGCCAAGGGTGCCAGTCGATCGGCCTCGGCCGCTAGTTCCACACGCTTGCTGGCGGCCAGCACCAGCAGCTTGAAACGCGGCTGGGTCGAATCCCGTTCGGACGTGTTGGGCCTGGTGTTCATGCGGCCCGGCTTTCAGCTCACGCGGCGGCGGTCGGGAGCCTTGATGCCAGCGCGGTCGGCCATCTGGCGGCAGGCCGTGGCAATGCCGGTGGCATCCAGACCCAGATCGGCCAGCAATTCGCCGCGCTCCGCATGTTCGATGAAGCGATCGGGAATGCCCAGGCGCAGCACGTGCGCGGCGCCCAGCGCGGCGTCGGTCGCGGCTTCGACGACGGCACTGCCAAAGCCGCCGGCCAGCGCGGCCTCTTCCACGGTGATCACAAACGGCGAGTTGGCCACGGCCCGCAGAATTGTCTCGGAGTCCAGCGGCTTGACGAAGCGGGCATTGATGACGCCCACGTCGAGCCCTTCCTCCCGCAAGGTGGCGGCGGCTTTCAGGGCCGCAGACAGCAAGGTGCCGCAAGCCACGATCATGCCGTCGTGGCCCCAGTCGATCACTTCGGCGCGGCCCAACTCCATCGGCGCGCGGGCGCCTTCCAGGCATTCGGCGGTGGCCTTGGGATAGCGAATGGAGCAGGGGCCGTCGTGCTGCAGCGCAAAGTCGATCATCGCGCAGGTATCGGCTTCGTCGCCGGGAGCCATGACCACCATGTTCGGAAACACACGCATATAGCCCAGGTCGAACGCGCCGTGATGCGTTGGCCCGTCCGGACCGGTGAGGCCTGCGCGGTCGAGCACGAACGTGACGGGCAGATTCTGCAGCGCCACTTCCTGGAAGATCTGATCGTAGCTGCGTTGCAGGAAAGTGCTGTAGATGTCGACGATGGGTCGCAGCCCGGCTTTGGCTTGCCCGGCGGCAAAGGCCACGGTGTGTCCTTCGCAAATGCCGGTGTCGAAAAACCGTTCGGGAAACGCCTGCCGCACCGCTTCGAGCTTGGTGCCCTGGCACATCGCGGCCGTCATCACCGTGACGCGCGGATTGGCTGCCATCTGACGATGGATTTCCTGGCTCACCACGTCGGTGTAGGCCTTCGACGAGCTTTTCTTGAAGGCCACCACGCCTTGCTCTTCACAGGTGAAGGGCGCGGGCGTGTGAAAGTACACCGGGTCTTCGGCGGCCGGCTTGAAGCCGTGCCCCTTTTCGGTCACGACGTGCAAGAGCACGGGCCCCGGCACGGCTTTGACCATGGCCAGATACTTGCGCAGTTGCGGAATGCTGTGGCCGTCGACCGGACCCATGTAGCGGAAGTTGAGCTCTTCAAAGAGCATGCCGCCGTGCAGACCGGCCTTGATGGCTTCCTTCACCTGCGCCAGAAAGCGCTCCGTCGGATCGCCCAAGAGCGGCACGCGGTTGAGGATCTTGAGCACTTCGGTCTTCAGGCCGGTGTAGAACGAGTTGATACGCAGCCGGTCGAGATACTCGCCCATGCCGCCCACGCGCGGACAGATCGACATCTGGTTGTCATTCAATATCACCAGCAACTTGCCGCGCTGGCCGCCGGCGTTGTTCATGGCCTCGTAGACAATGCCCGAGGGAAAGGCGCCGTCGCCGATCACGGCCACGGCATGGCGGTCTGGCTGGCCCAACAGGTCGTCGCCGCTGCGCATGCCCAGGATGGTCGACACGCTGCAGCCGGCGTGGCCGGTCATGAACAGGTCGTAATCGCTTTCCTGCGGGTTGGGATAGCCCATCAGCCCGCCCTTGGTGCGAATGGTGCCGAACTCGTGGTAGCGGCCGGTAATGAGCTTGTGCGGATAAATCTGATGGCCGGTGTCCCAAATCAGCCGGTCGTGGCTGAAGTCGAACGTAGTGTGCAGGGCCAGGCACAGCTCGACCACGCCGAGGTTGGAGGCGAAGTGCGCGGTGCGGCTGGTGACGAGATTGCACAGGACTTCGCGCATCTCGGCGGCCAGCTGCTCCAATTGCGCCGTCGACAGCCCCTGCAGGTCGCGCGGCGATTCGATCTTGGACAACAGATGATCCATCAATGGTCCCTTTCGACGATATAGTGAGCCAGCGCGTGGAGCGGTTCGGCGTCCGATGCCAGTGGTTCGAGCGCGGCGCACGCCTCGCGCACCAATTCGGCGGCGCGACGCTCGCTGTGCTCAACTCCTAACAGCGCGGGATAGGTCAGCTTGCCGCGGGTGGAATCTTTGGCGACCCGCTTGCCCAGGGCGCCGGCGTCGCCGCGCACGTCGAGCAAGTCGTCGGCAATTTGAAAGGCCAGCCCAATGCACTGGCCGTAATGTGTGAGAGCGGCGCGCGCGTCGTCGTCGGCTCCGGCAGCGACGGCGCCCAGTTGCAGCGCGGCGAGCAACATGGCGCCCGTCTTGCGGCGATGGATGGCCTCCAACGTGTCGAGTGTGCCGGCCGAAAACTGCAGGGCCAGGTCGTCGGCCTGGCCGCCGACCAGCGCGCAAGCTCCCGCGGCCTGGGCCAGCACCCGGCAACTCTCGGCTGCGGCCGCCGCCGGATGCACGTCGCGCGCGAGCACTTCGAAGGCCAGGGTCAACAGCGCGTCGCCGGCCAGAATGGCCAGCGCTTCACCAAATTGTTTGTGGCAGGTGGGCCGGCCGCGACGCAGATCGTCGTCGTCCATGGCCGGCAGGTCGTCGTGCACGAGTGAATAGGTGTGCACCATTTCCACGGCGCATGCCGCCGGCAGCGCCGCCGCAGCGTCGCCGCGACAGGCCTCGGCCGCGGCCAGCACCAGCATGGGCCGCAACCGCTTGCCGGGGGCCAACAGACTGTAGCGCATCGCCTCGCGCAGCGCGTCGGGACAGCCGTCCTCAAAGTCCGTGTACTCGGCCAATGCCCGATCGACCGTCGCGCGCACTTCCTGAGCGTAGCGGTCCAAAGAGAACGAAGTGCTGCCGACCATGAAATATCGGGCCGCCAGGGTTTGCGCGTCAGACGATGAAATGCAGGCCGATACCATTCTAAAAGAGGCGTCCCGGCCCGTCTATCTCGTCCTCGGGCGGCCCCGGATCGGCGGGGGCGGAGCGCGAGCGGCGGCGGCCGCGTTGCTGAGCCTTCTCGTCCAGCGAGGTTGCGTTCTCTTCGAACGGCTCGCATTCTTCTTGACCGTCAAGATCAACGCGGTTTAACAGCTCAATCCGCCGCTGGGCATGGTCCAGCAATTGATAGCACTGGCGCAAGAGCTTGATGCCCTCCTCGTAGCGAGCCAGGCCGGCGGCCAAACCAATTTGGCCTTCCTCCAGCTCCTGGACAATCGTCTCCAGCCGCCCGAGCGCTTGCTCGAACGTGGGCTGAGGCGACGGCCCGTTTTCCGGCTGTGAGCTGCTCACGGTGACGAACCTTCCCGGGTTGATGGGTGCTGTGCAGTTGACGGGTCATCATGGCCGGTGGCGATTTCTTCGACGCGGCTCACGAGTTCGCCCTTGGCCAAGCGCGTGCGCAGCCGGTCGCCCACGCGGGTCTGTTGCGCGCTGCGCACCATCGTCCCGTCTTCCAGCCGGCTGGTCAAACTGTACCCGCGTCCCAGCACCGCCAGCGGGCTGAGCGATTCGAGGCTTGCCGCGCGGGTATCGAGATGGCTGCGCGCGAATTCCAGCCGACGCTCCACGGCGCGGCGCGATCGCGCCGAGAGCTCGTCGAGCGCGCGCGACAACAGCTGCACGCGCTCCAGCGGTCGCCGCAAGGCGCGGCTGCCTGCCAATGCTTCGAGCCGGGCTGCCGCGTGGGCCGCCCGCGCACGCAGCGCCGCGGTCATGCGCCGCTGCTGACCGGCGAGATAGCCGCGAATCTCTTCGGCCAAGGGCACAATGCGTTCGGCCGCCTCGCTGGGAGTCAACGCCCGCACGTCGGCCACGAGGTCCGACAGCGTGACGTCGATCTCGTGGCCCACGGCGGAGACGACCGGAATGCGCGAGGCGTGGATGGCGCGGACCACGACTTCTTCGTTGAAGGCCCACAGGTCTTCGAGGCTGCCGCCGCCGCGGCCGACGACCAGCACGTCGACGTCCACGGCCAGCCGGTTCACCAGCTCGATGCCGGCGGCAATTTCCGCCGCTGCGCCTTCGCCCTGCACGCGCGCCGGTACGATCAGCACGTGGACGCCGCTCCAGCGACGGCGCAGCACTTCCAGAAAATCGCGCACGGCCGCGCCGGTCGGACTGGTGACAAAGGCGATCCGTCGCGGAAAGCGGGGCAACGGCCGTTTGCGCGCCGGCTCGAACAGCCCTTCGGCCGCCAAGCGCTCACGCAGTTGGCGCAGCGCCAGCTCCAATGCGCCGATCCCCAAGGGCTCAATCTGCTGCACCACCAGCTGATACGAGCCGCGCGGCGCGTAGACGTCCAAATACCCCTGGCAAACGACCTCCAGCCCATCGTCCAGCTGGAATTTCACGCGGCTGGCCGCCTGCCGCCAGATGACGGCCCGAATTTGCGCCCCGTCGTCCTTGAGCGTGAGGTAACAGTGGCCCGACTGTGGTCGGGAGAAATTCGAGATTTCGCCGCTGACCCAGACCGCGGGAAACTGTGTCTCCAGGCTGTCCTTGATGCGGCGGGTGAGCTCCGACACCGAGAGCACGGGTGGGCGATTGGCATCGCCGGTGGCGAACGTGGGCAGTTCGTCGGCTGACATAGGGACCGGTGACGGCGAGGCGGGGACGGACGCGCGGCAGTACGCCGCGGAGCGCCGCCGTAGGGGTCAATATATCGCCCGCCAGGCAAAACTGCCAATTGGCCCCGGACGGCGGCAAGAATGCTCAGCCCACGGAACGCGCATTTAGTTCGCTGCGGCTCGCGCGGGCCACGTGCGACAAGCTGCCGGCTGCCGCGAGAGATAAATGCGATGCCGGCAACTCTGTTGCCCCCGGATGCAGCATCGACCAGGCGGCCTGGCGCCGAGGGATCATTTCGCCGACTTTCGGCGTGCCGGCTTGGGCCCAAGCCTCGGCTTCGCACGTCATTCGATTGAGCAAGCGCTCGACCTTCAGCCGGTAGTGCTCCACGCCTTCGCGGTCCAGATTAGGCGGAATCTGGATTGCCGGGCTCACCACGCCGCAGGCCCGCGAATAGGGCTTGGGCACGGCAAAGCGATCCCAAGTGGGCAGCCGCCAGGGGTTCTCGTAGCCGAAGCCCATCGCCACCAGCGGCATGCTCAACCTCGAAGCCAGGTAGATCGGTCCTTGCGCCAGAATGCGCCGCGGCCCGCGCGGGCCGTCGGGCGTGATGGCCAGATTCATGTGCCGGCCTTTGCGCTCGAGCTCGCGCAGGGCCGAGGCTCCGCCGCCGAACGTGGAACCGCGCACGAACTCGAAGCCCAGGTGCCGCGCCGTTTCCAGCAGGATGTCGGCATCGCGATGCCGGCTGAGCAGCATCGCCAAATTGCAATTGCCGCGCAGATAGAGCGGCGCGAGGATGTTCTCGTGCCAGAAGATGTAGATCTTCTGCCCTTGCCACGTGGGCTCGACGGGATCGACCGAGCGATCGTAGAGCGCGCCCTTGTAGGTGAGCGTCGACATCCACATGCGCACCGTGGTAGCAGCCAGCAAGCCGGCCAGCTTCATGCCGAAGCGGGCCAGACGCGTGGGCGTGGTGCGTCGTCGCTTGCGTGGCTTCCGTGCCATGGTGCCGATCTTGTGCCGGTGTGTGCCGTCCCGTCCTGGGGCAGGCGAAGGCCCTGGAGTATATCGTAACGAGCCGATTGGCTTAAGACGGACCCGTTCCGCCGGGGACGGGCTCGCCGGGGAGTGGCTCGTTTTGCGTAGTCCGTGGAGCAAAACGTGCCTGTCCCCCTTTCTTCCTAGGTCGGCCATTCGCCGGTGAAAACTTCCTCGGCAGCACCGGTCATGTAGACGTGATCGTCGGCGGCCCACTCGAGTTCCAGATCGCCGCCGGGCAAATGAGCCACGATTTGTCGTGTCGATTGGCCCGCCAGCACTCCCGCCACGCAGACGGCCGAGGCGCCGGTGCCGCATGCCAGCGTGATGCCGCTACCGCGCTCCCAGGTGCACATGGTGACCTCGCTTGGGCCGTGCACCTGAACGAAATGCACGTTGATGCGGCGCGGGAAAACGTGGTGCGTTTCGAGCGCGGGCCCGACGAATTGCAGCGGCACTTTGGCCACCTCGCGGCAATAGAGCACCGCGTGCGGGTTGCCCATCGAGACGCACGTCATCCGCGGATCAAGCCCGCAGGCCGCGACCCAACCGTCGCGATCGGGCACCTGAATATGCGGCGCGAGCGGCACGTTGACCACGCGCTCATTCGCGGTGACGGCTGCCAGCCGCACGGGAATCTTGTCGGCCTCGAGAATGGGCCGCCCCATGTCGACGCGCACGCGGCGCACCCGGCCGTCGGCCACTTGCAGATCGAGCGTGAGCACGCCCGCGCCGGTTTCGATCTTCAGCTGTTCCTTGCGCGCGAGGCCGTGATCGTAGGCGTACTTGGCCACACAGCGCACGCCGTTGCCGCACATTTCCGCCTCGGATCCGTCGGCATTGAACATCCGCATCCGGGCGTCGGCCACTTCGGAGGGGCAAATGTAGATCACGCCGTCGCCGCCGATGCCTACATGGCGATCGCTCATCCGCCGCGCCAGCTCAGCCGGATCTTTGGGAAAGCGCTCCGCAAAGCAGTCGACGTAGACGTAGTCGTTGCCGATGCCGTGCATCTTGGTGAATTGCATGTTCGGCAGGACCGGGGCGATGGTTAGCGGGCGGGTCGGAAATCGCGGGAACAAGGCATTTTAGGTGCCGCGTCTGGCGTCGGCAAACCCTGGTTGACCGGGAGGCCGGCGCGGCAAATGGTATGAGCCGCGGCAGCGCCGGCCGGTTCGCGCGCCTCCAGGCTCGGCACTTAGCGCCGCGCTCCAAACGGCCAGGGGCGGTTGCCCGACGGGGCCGCGGGTGGGGCGTCGGAGCGCGACAGTCCAAGCGCCTCGCTGGCCATCGGGAACGCCTCGGTCCACGTGTTGGGATGATCGAGCGTGCCGTCGACGTGGACCTTCATGATCTGCTGGCTGGCTTCGCTGAAAACTCCCGAAATGAGCGGAATGGCGTTGCGGCCGACGCTGGTGTGCAGTTCGAGCTTGATGGGATTGGTCTGGCCGTCGAGCGTCAGCTCGCCGCGGCCCGAGAGGCTCAGCGCGTCGCCGTGCAAGTCGATCTTTTCCAGCAGCACGTGCTGGCCGTTGATCTTGAACGCCACGTCGCTCTCGGTGAAGGCGGTGGCATCGGGCGGCTTGGCGCGCACGATCTTGAGCAGCGCCACCATCAACGGCAATTCGTACACGTTGGCGTCGGTGAGGTGGATATTGCCCCTGCCAACCAAGGTGTGCTGGCCGCGGCTGCCCGCGAGATCGACATTGCCCATCACTTTGCCGTTGAGGTGCTGATGGTTGGTCAGATTCTCAGCGGCAAACTGTTTGAGATCGGCTCCCGACAGCGCGGCAATCAGTCGATACTGGGGCACCTGGCCCAACTGCACCTGGCAGTCGGCCGCCACCACCCCGCCGAATACCTTGGCGGTGACCCGCGTGTTCTTGCCGCCACTGGCCAGCGCCGTGGGATGCGTGCCGAGATACACAGCGCGGTTGTCGAAGTAGAGCGGCCCGAGCACGTCGGTGAATTGAAAGTTCTTGTAGGTCAGGCTGTCGAGCTCCAGCTCGCCAAAGCTGTGATAGCGGGATCCCTCGGCCGCGCCTTGCAAGCGCACGGAGCCAAACACGTTGTCCAATCGCGGCCCCGCTTGCAGGGTGGCCTGCTGCAGAAACAGGTCCACGTCCCATTTGGTTTGCAGTGGTGTTCCCGGGGCGCGCTTGAAAAACTCGAGCATCCCCTTGAGATAGATCGGGCCACTGGGGCGCAGCTCCGTCACGGCTCGGCGCAAGGCCTCGGGCAGCGCCGCCAAAAGCTCGTGATCTTCGCCGTGCAGCCGGATGCGGTCGACACTCATCCGATCCAGCCGCAGCCGCCACGAGCCGTCGGGCAGGAAGTCGCACGTGCCGTCGCTGCGCATGGTGGTGCCGCGATGGCGCGCTTGAATGTTCTGCAAGTCGACGTGGCCGTCGCGATAGTGCATCAGCCCGCTGAGGCGCTCCATGCGATAAGGAAAAGCGACAGGCGCGATGGCGGTGCCGATCGAGCTGTCATCGTCGACCGGCGGTGCGGCGGGGTCGATCGCAGGTTTTTGCACTTCGGCATGCAAGGCCGCGCCCGACGGCACCGCCTGCGACTGCGCCAATTGTCGCTGCACGGGCAGCGGGCAGCCGTGCGGCACTAGCCATAGATCGATGGCCGGTTTGCGAACGCGCGAGTCGTACACCACGTCGGCCACGAAGTCCACGTTGCCGCGCGGCCGCAGCGCGTGCCAGATTTGCTGCTGCGCCGGGGGCAGCGCGTCGCGCAGCTCTTCTTCCAGCGGCACGTTGTCGGCGTCGAAGTGCAACGTCAGCAGGTCTTTCTCGGGTGCCGAAGTGAGCTGGCCGGAAATCGTGACGACTCCGGTATCGTTCGTGCCCGTCAGGTGCGACTCGGTGGCCCACTGGCCGTCGCGCATTTCCAGCCGCCCTTGCAGATTGTCGAGCGGGTAGGGCAGCTTTTCGTATTCCACTTTGCAGCGATTGAGCGCCACCCGCAGATGCTGGTGGATACGCGGCCGGGGCAGGGGATCGTTCGGGGCGCGCCACAGTCGCGTGTGGAAGTCGAACGTGCCTTGCGGGTGCAGCGAGCGAATGGTATTGCGCGACTTCTCGGAGAGGATCGCTTTGAACAACGTTTCGTCGAACTGGATCTTCTCCCCCCAAACTTCGATGTTGCCGGTGTATTGCGGCCCGGGGTCGTAGAACGTGCCCTTGAGATTGACCGGCTGGGCACCACTGTAGGCCACCAGATCGACCTTCAGCTCGCGCCCCTCGAGCGTCACCGTGCCGCGGCCGCGCTCCAGCCGGTAGGGAAACTTGTAGCAACAGAACGAGGCGTTGTTCAAAGCCGTGACCCGCACCGAAGGCGTGCGCTGCCGCCCGTCGAATACCAGCGAACCATCGAGGTCGATGTCGCCCTCGGGCTCGTAGTTGGTCCAGTATTTTTGCCATTCGGCGGGCAACGCGTCGCGCCACGCGCGGTCTACGTGGACCCTCCGGCCGCCACCCTTGAGCACGAAGGGGCTGTCCGCCGCGTAACCCCGCTGCTCGAAATGGCTCACGTTCCACACGGTCTGTCCGTGCTCGGCGGTCAGGTCGTGAATGCGAAAGCCGCCGTTGTCGCAGTGGATGCCGGCTTTCAGATCGGTGAGCGGATAGGGCAGCAGCGGATGCTCCACGCGGCCGCCGGCAATGTGGCCGTTGACGACAAAGCGCACGCTGGCGCCCGGGCCGTCGCTGGCGAGCTGAAAGCTCAGGTTCGCTGGCGCGCGCACGCCGGCCAGTTTCTCCATGGGCCGCGAAATGGGCTCGGGCAGCGCGGCGCGCAGCTCCGGCGAAATCTCCAGCCGATCAATCGTGCCGGAGAGCGACCAGCGGCCGGCCACGGGGTCCACCTGCCCGATGACCTCCACGCGTTCTACGTGGTCGCCCATCAGATAGCCGCGCAGCTCGAGCAGGCCTGGTTTCTCGCCCTCGCGATGAATCGGCCGCAGGCTGAGCTGAATGTCACGCAGCGCGAACGTGCTCGAAGGATTCTTCAGCGGGTCGAACACTTCCACCGCGCCGTTCTCAATCGTGCAGGCCGGCAGCGGCGCGCTGGACTTGGCCGGCACCAGTTTTTCCAGGCTGAAGCAACCCTCCGGGCGGCGCGTGGCGCGCAGCACCGGGCGGATCAGCTTGATGCCGGTGATTCTGGGATCGCCCGACGCAAGCTCCTTCAGATTGGTGCTGCACTCGATGAACACTTCGTCCAGGTAGGCCAGCTCGGGCTGCGGTCCGGCAACGTCGGGCTCCAGCAGCGACACGCCGCGGATTTCGATGCCGCCTTCGGCCAGGCGCGCGGCGCGCACCCGCACTTCCAATTGCGGAAAGCGCTCCGCGATTTCGGCCTCCACTCGAGCGCGAACCTGTTCCTCCACGTGGAAGAACACGCGCCGATAAAAGAACGGACTGGCGGCCAGCGCGGCCACCACGAGCACGGCAGCGCCCCACTTGAAAAAGAACCAGCAGAAGTTGGTCAAGCCGCAGATAATGGCGAAGTAACTCCGTCACGCCTCTGGGGGCCACGGGCGGTTTGTCCGCCCGCGCTGCCGTTATGAATTCACCGCCGGCCTGCTCACAGGCGCGCGAGCCAACAGGACGCTGCTGACAAAGCCGGCCGCCAACACGGTCAGCGCCAGCATGGCTGGCTCGCGATATCGAATGGAACTGACAAACACCATGTGCAACAACGAAAAGTAAACGGCCGGCAGCCAGGCCAACAGGTACGGCAAGCCGCCGCGCGTATACCGCCACGCGCCCCCCAGCGCGCAGAGCAGCAACGGCACATAAGTCCCCAGCACCAGCAATCGAATCGGCCAGCGGCGCAGCGAGGGCTCGTTGGGCCACACATTCCAGACGCGCAACAGTTTGTTTGCCGCCAGCTGCAACACCCGGCCGGGATTGGCTCGGGCCCAGTCAAGGGCGGCTTGCCGCAGGTGGCGATCGAGCCGGTACTCGAACGTATCCGCGGCGCTGTTGCCTGGCTGCGCTTGGTCTGCCGCCCGCTCGTCGGCCACGAACTGCGGCACGAAGCTCATGTCGCTCGAGCCGTCGGCCTGCGGATTCCAGCCGTCGTACAGGCTGGCGCCCACTTGCAAGGTGGTGGCCACGAAATGGCCCGTCACGCGCGCATTGCGAATCCACCAGGGCAACATCACGGCGGCGAAGCTCACCGCCATCGCGGCCGCCAAGGCCAGCTGCCGCGCGCGGCGCGTTTCCAAAACGAGCCCCGCGACCAGCGCCAAGGGCAGAAACAACAGCCAGCTCGGGCGGATGAGCGTGGCGCAGCCGGCCATCACGCCGCCGACCACCGCCAGCCCGCAGGCGCGCGACTTCGTGCCGGCGCGCCAGGCCAGACCCCACAGCGCCAGATGCGCGAGCATGAACGCGCAGAACGGCGCCTCGCTGAGGATGAAGACGCTCGTGGCAATGGCGCCGGGATAGAGCGCGGCAATCCAGCCGGCCAACAGGCCTGAGCGCGCCTCAAACAGCGCCGTTGTCCACCAGCCGACGATCCCGACGGCGAGCGTTCCAAATGCGGCCCCCAAGGCGCGCCCGGCCATCACCGGCGGATGGTCGCCGCCGGCGAGAAACACACCGGACAACAACAGCGGATAGCCGGGCGTGCGCAGCACCTGCGCATCGGGCGAGAGATATTGATAGGGTTCGTCGTTGGCGATCGCGCGGCTGAGCTGCCAGTACGCATCGCTATCGCCAAAGAAGAACTGCTGTCCGGGCGGAAGTCGCGCTTGCCAATAGAAGGCAAACGCCAGCCGCGCCGCAAACGCGACGGCCAGGATGAGCATCCACGTGGCGCGCTGGGCAGGAAATCGAGGCATGGATCGAGCGCTGACGCCGGGGGCCGGATCGGGGGCGGAGCATGGTAGGGGCGGCCAACGAGCGGGGTCAAGCCATGCTTCGCCGCGCGCTCGCCGTGGGCCGCGACCTTGCTAATCTGGGCAAGCGATGATGCGTGGTCAGATTGCAGCGCTACCGTGGCCGGTGAGCGACGAAAATTGCCCCAAATGTGCAACCTCCGTCCGTTTACTTGAGCACCGCGGCTTGTATACTCGGGATTCTGTATGCGCGCACGGGCCTCCCAGCAGTGCCAGCGCAACCACGCGCCCCAGGCAAGGTCCCACCGTCGGAGACTCAGGCAATGCAGACTAGCGGCAAAATATTTTGGGCCAGCTTCTTGACCCTGATCGCGGCGGGGATGGGGTTTGCCGTCCGTGGCGACGTATTGGCCGAGTGGAGCGAAAAGTTCGGCTTCACCAAGACCGATCTGGGAACGATCACCGGTGGCGGTCTCACCGGCATGGCGTTCACCATCATCGGCTTCAGCCTGTTTGCCGACCGCATCGGCTACAAAATTATCTTGATCGGCGCGTTTCTGCTGCACGTGGCCAGCGCCGCCGTCACCCTGTCGGCCACGCCGGTGTTTACCGCGGCCGGCGGCGGCGAAGCCGGTAAGAACGCCACGTACTGGTGCCTGTACGTGGGCATGTTCATGTTCTCGCTGGCCAACGGCATGTGCGAGGCGGCCATCAATCCGCTCGTGGCCACGCTCTATCCCAAGCAGAAAACCCACTACCTCAATATCCTGCACGCCGGTTGGCCGGGCGGATTGATCCTGGGCGGCTTGCTCGCCTTCTGCTTCGTCGGTGACAAGTGCGTTGTGCATAAGTTGCCCTGGGAAATTCCCATGATGTTCTTCCTCGTGCCCACGCTGTGGTACGGCGTGATCGTGCTCAAGGAAAAGTTTCCCATCTCCGAGGCGCGGGCCGCCGGTATCAAGTTCGGCGAGATGCTGGCCGAGTTCGCGGCGCCGGTGCTGCTGTTCTTGCTCGTGTTGCACGCCATGGTGGGCTACGTCGAGCTGGGCACCGACAGTTGGATCACCAATATCATGAGCGGCTATATCCAGAACAGCGTGCTGCTCTTGGTGTACACGGCTGGGCTGATGTTCGTGCTGCGGTTCTTTGCCGGGCCGATTGTGGAGCGCATCAATCCGCTGGGCCTGTTGTTCGTCAGCGCCGTGCTGGCGGCCATCGGCTTGTACATGATGGGCGGCATGGTGGGCAGCGCTACGGTGGCGGCCATCTTGATTCCGGCCACGATCTACGGCGTGGGCAAAACGTTCTTCTGGCCCACGATGTTGGGCGTGGTCGGCGAGCGCTTTCCCAAGGGCGGGGCCCTGGCGATGGGTGCCATGGGCGGCATCGGCATGCTCTCGGCCGGTGTACTAGGCGGGCCCGGCATCGGGTACACGCAAGACGTGTACATGGCTTCGCGTTTGGAACAATCGAACCCGGCGGCGTACCAGCAAGTGGCTTCGCCCGAGGAGAACCGCTTCTTGTTCTTCCCGCCGGTGCGCGGTTTCGACGGCACCAAGGTGGCCGAGATCACCGAGGGAAATGCCGAGTACAAGGACGTGCAGGACGCGGAGATCTACGGCAAGCAGCAAGCGCTCAAGGTGACGGCCATGATTCCGGCCACCATGGCGGTTGGCTACTTGATCCTGCTGATCTATTTCCGCGCCATCGGCGGCTACAAGCTGGTGGAGATCGGCCCCGGCGGCGTAGAGCGCGAAACCTCCTACGAGCCAACTGCGCGCGAAGCGATCTACAGCGATTCGCGCGCCGACCAGGCGTAACGGGTCAGCCGAGCATTAAAATCGAGTATCCGACGAGGCGCGCAGCATCAGCCGCTCGCCTTGCCTTTGCGCCGTGATGGCGCCCGGAAAAACGCGCTTGGCGGGCGTGTTGGCGCGAGTATGGTCGGGAGCTCTTGTCGAATCCACACTAACCTGAAGCGCAAGCGAGGGCGGCGCGTCATTCGCGCAGGTGGTTTCACCCTCGCTGGCGCTTCGGGCTTGTGGATTCCCGGAGCCTTGCGCGGCGGCGGACGACGCCTCCCTGGCCCCCATTAACATGTCCGCCAGCGCGTCCCACTCGGCCAGGCCCATGGCCTGCCGCGGCCATTCTTGTCGCCGCCAGACGGCGCGCAACGCCTCGCGGACCAGGTGCCGGTCGGCAGCCGCCAGCTTCCGGCAGTCGATGGTGACGCCGGCCGCATCAGACTCCACGATCGCGCGCTCGAGCAATTCGGTCGCCACACTCTCGATGACCCGCTGCGCATCGGTCGCCAGCGATGCCAACCGCACCAGCGAATCGACCACGACCGGGCCGAAGCCGCTCACCAGCTGGGGCAGCAGTTCGTGGCGAATACGATTGCGCGTGTAGTGCAGGTCGAAATTGCTGGCGTCGTCTCGGAACGGCTGGTCGAGTGCAGCCAGGTAGTCCAGCACCTCCTGCCGGCGGAGCAGGAGCATGGGCCGGATGAGAGTCACGGCCGGTCCCAACGGACGCGTGCGCGGCATGCCAGACAGGCCCGCCAGACCGCTGCCGCGGAGCACGTGATGCAGCACGGTCTCGGCCTGATCGTCGGCCGTGTGGGCCGTGACCACGAAGCGGCAACCGCGCGCCTCGGCCGCCTGTTGCAGAAATGCATAGCGTGCGGCCCGGGCCGCCGCTTCCCGACCATCGGGCGATGCAGCCTCTACCGGTTCATCCGCGGCGCCACAGACACACTCCTGTTCGAGCAGCCTGGCGAGCTCTTGCACGAACGCCTGGTCGGCGTCGGACGCGGCTGGGCGCCACCGGTGATTGAAATGGGCCACAACCAGGCGGCCGGCTCCGGTGGTCTTCAGCCGGCACATCGCCCTGGCCAGCGCCACGCTGTCAGCCCCGCCCGACACAGCCAGCAGGACGCCAATGTCCTGCCAGGCTGCCGATGGCCAGGCGGCTTGAAGCTTCAGTTCGAAGGGATGAGTCGGCTGCATGAGTTCGGCGAGCGAATTGCGACGTAATGAGGCAAACAAACGGTCGGCGAGTTGAAGGCGCCCGGAATCGGGGCGAAAACGGCCACGGCAAAGCTTACCCAGCCGGGACAAGCGAGCCAGCCCTAAGTGACGAAGCCATAAAACGTTATCCTAGCGCGCAAAACTCGTCGGCGATAGTTGCATGCACCCGCGCTTGTGATAGGATGCTAGATGGCGTGGGGTTCCAACGAGCCGCCTGCATGGGTTTGGACACGTTGTGTCGAGCTTGTGCCGACAGCCGAGATCTCCGCGCGGAACCAAATACGAAACGCCTTCGGGAATGAGCCGGAGGGGGTTGCAGCCAGATGATGGCGCGCAGCACGTGCTGGTACTTTCGAGCGAGTGACAACGACAAAGCGATTTGCGGGAGTTCGCAACCACGATGTATTTCCTGGTTTTAGTGCGATTGCTGCTTGGCATCCTGTCGGGAAGTAGCGCCGTTGCGCTGTCGGCCCGAGAAGCCCGTCTGATGGCACAGCGCCAGGGCGGGCCGGCGGGCGCCAAATGGCGTGGCACGCTTCCGCATGATTGGGTGAGTGTGGCTGAAGCCTGGACCGATCGGCCCTGGGAGTTCGCGTATCGCGGGCCGGGGGCGGTCGACAAAGCTAACCATCTCTTATGTTGTGCGCTGCGGACGGCACGGCACTGGTGCCGCGGTCCGGAGCCTTGTCCAGCTCTGGTGTCGATGCATGGTCGACTCGAGGCTCGGCGCCGCCGTTAGCGGTGGCCGGCGGTTGCCTTGGCGCGCCTGCCGGCAGACGAGCATCGACTTGCTGCGTTGTGGTTGCAACCTTCCTGACGTCGGGTAGCGGCGCGCGTGGCGCGCGCCCCTGACGGCTCGGCCCCCAAATGGCGTGGCGGGTCAACGGGAGGGAACGACGTGCAAGTCAGCATCTACCTCGCCATCGCTCTGTTGGTCACCGGGGTCGTGCTCACGTTCGTGGTCGTCAAGCTGCTCGATCGCTTGCGCCGCCGCGACGCCGAGACCGAAGCCCGCGAGATTGTCGCCCGCGCCGACCGCGAGAGTGCCAACCGCCGCAAAGAGGCGGAGCTGGAAATCAAGGAGCTGGCGATCCAGCAGAAGGCCGAGGGCGAGCGCGAGCTGGCCAAGCTGCGTCACGAGCTGCACGAGCGCGAGCGCCTGTTGGACAAGCGCCAGGACGCCCTCGAGCAACAGCACGAGCAGTTGCGCCGCCAGGAGAAAATGGTCGAAACGAACCAGCGCAAGCTGGCCGAAAAGATCGAAGATACCAATCGCCGCAACGAGGAACTGTCCAGCGTGCTGGACGTCCAGCGGCAAACATTGCACGCCTTGAGCGGCCTGAGCCGCGAAGAAGCGACCGGTCGCTTGATGCAGATGCTCGAGCGCGAACTGGCTCACGAGGCCGGATCGCTCATTTTGAAGCACGAGAAGCGGATGGCCGAAATCGTCGAGGCCAAATCGCGTGACATCCTGCTCACCTGCATCCAGCGCTACGCCGCCACCCATACGGCTGAAACCACCACCAGCACCGTCGATATCCCCAGCGACGAGATGAAGGGCCGGATCATCGGCCGCGAAGGCCGCAACATCCGGGCCTTCGAAAAAGCCACGGGTGTGGACGTGATTATCGACGATACGCCGGGCGTGGTGATTGTCAGCGCATTCGACACGGTGCGCCGCGAGGTGGCCCGGCTGGCCCTGAACAAGCTGATTGCCGACGGGCGGATTCATCCCGCGCGGATCGAAGAGCTGGTGGCCGAGACCCAGACCGAGCTGGAGGCCCATATTCAGAAGCGCGGCGAAGAGGCGGCGCAGGAAGCCGATGTGCCGGGCCTGCACCCCAAGATCATTCACTTGCTGGGCCGCCTGCGTTTTCGCACCAGTTACAGCCAGAACGTGCTGCGGCACTCGATCGAGGTGGCCTTTCTCTCCGGCCTGCTGGCCGAGGAACTGGGGCTCGACGCCCAAGTGGCCAGGCGCTGCGGGCTGTTGCACGATATCGGCAAGGCGGCCGACCATGAGGCCGAGGGCGGGCATCCCAAAATCGGTGCCGAATTGCTCAAACGTTACGGCGAAGGGCCGGAGGTGGTGCATGCCGCCCTGGGGCACCACGACGACATTCGCATCGACCATCCGTATACTGTGCTGGTGGCCGCGGCCGACGCGTGCAGCGCCTCGCGTCCGGGCGCCCGCCGCGAGACCCTGGAACGCTACATCAAGCGGATGGAGGAACTGGAAAAGATCGCCACCGGTTTCGACGGCGTCGACCAGGCGTTTGCCATCCAGGCCGGGCGCGAGTTGCGCGTGATCGTCAGCGCCCGGGACACGACCGACGCCTCGGCCGCCAAGATCTGCCGCGACATTGCCAACGCGTTCGAGCAGCAACTAACGTATCCGGGCGAGATCAAAGTGACCGTGCTGCGCGAAACGCGTATCACGGAAGTTGCCAAATAAACGAACCCTCACGCTTCGCACCGGGGCGCGGGATTCACGAGCTTACGGGACCTACCAGCGTGCGGCTGTTGTTGATCGGCGACATTGTGGGCAAACCGGGACGCCAAATCGTCTCCCGCGCGCTGCGCCCGTTGGTAGCGAGCGAAGGGATCGACCTGGTGGTCGCCAATGCCGAGAACTCGGCGGGCGGCTCCGGACTCACGCCGGCCAATTATCAAGAGCTGATGGCCGCCGGCGTGCAGTGCGTGACGTTGGGCGATCACATCTATCGGCGGCGCGAGATCGAGACCGTTCTGGAATCGCAGCCCAACATCGTCAAGCCGGCGAATTATCCAGCGCAAGCGCCGGGCCGCGAATGGGCCGTCGTGCGCGCCACCAACGGCGTCGAGGTAGCCGTGTTCAGCTTGCTGGGCCGCGTGTTCATGCGGCCGGTGGATTGTCCCTGGACGGCGGCCAATCGCGTGCTGGCCGCGCTGCCCGGCGACATCAAGGTGATTTTGCTCGACTTTCATGCCGAAGCCACGAGCGACAAGCAGTTGATGGGCCGCTTTCTCGATGGCCGCGTGAGCGCCGTGCTGGGCACGCACACGCATGTGCCCACGGCCGACGAATGCATCCTGCCCGGCGGAACTGCCTTTCAGTGCGACGTGGGCATGACCGGGCCGACCGACAGCATTTTGGGCCGGCGGGTCGATCGCGTGCTGGAGTCGACGCTGTCGTTCTTTCCCACGCATTTCGAAGTGGCCCAAGGAGACGTGCGGCTGATGGGCACGATCGTGGATGTTGACCCGGCCACCGGCAAAGCCACGGCCATTCGGCGGGTGAGCATCGACGAGCCGGCGGCAGAACGGTTGGCAGCGGCGGCGCAGCTAGCAAGACGCCCGGTAGGATAGAATCGTAGAGGATCCGGCGCACCATCGGCCGGGAAACGCTCTTGCAGCCAGTTCGGGGGATCGCTATGCTCCGCGTCCCTTTCGTTGACCAAAGCGCGAACTCCGCACGCGGAACACGTCCGTTCGCAATGACTCGCCGCGCTCGCTGTCTGGCGGCGCTGGTAGGGTTGGGACTGCTGGGCACCTTGGTGCTCGCCAGCCAATTGCGGCCGGATGCTCGCGGCTGGGGAACGCACCAACAACTCGGTCTGCCGCCTTGTACGCTTTTTGTCGTGGCTGGAGTCCGCTGTCCGGCATGTGGCATGACGACGTCGTGGTCTTATGCGACGCGCGGCCAGATGGCCGCAGCGCTGCGCACGCACGTCGGCGGCACGCTGCTGGCTGTGGCGGCGGCGCTGATCGGCGTGGCGGCCTTGGTCGTGGCCGCCAGCGGCAAATGGTTGCTGCGGCTGCCGGGCGAAACGGCAATCATCGTGGTGATCGTATTGGCCGTGGCCGCCATGCTGGGTGAGTGGATCGTGCGGCTGGCCGCGGGTTGACGACGACAAAACAAAATACCGGCGGAATGATTCCGCCAACGAGATAGCGCTGCAAAGATTGCCGCGCGCGATGGAACGCCCCCCAGACGTCACGAGGACATGCGATGGAACGCCTTCGTTCGCAGCCAGTTGCGCTGTGCCTGGCGATTAGTTCGCTTGCGCTGGCCATGAGCATGGCCAGCGGCTGCACGCTGTTGGCCACCGCGATGTATATCATCGAGGGCACCAACACCAAGGCCGACTTCAATGGCCTCAAGGGCAAGCGTGTCGCCGTGATCTGCCGGCCGGTCACCTCGCTCGACTTCCGCGACGGCAGCGCCTCACGCGACCTGGCCAAGCAAGTGGGCGTGCTCCTGCAAGAGCACATTCCCAAAATCACCATCATCGACCAGCGCGATGTCTTTGAGTGGGCCGATGAAAACGAGTGGGAAGAATACGTGGAAATCGGCAAGGCGCTCGGCGCCGACATGGTCATCGGCCTGGATCTGGAAGAATTCAGCCTGTATCAGGGGCAGACGCTCTACCAGGGCAAAGCCAACCTGAAGATCCTGGTCTATGACGTGGCCCAGGGCAAGGAACCGGTGTTCGAGCGGCATCTGCCGCAGGCGGTCTATCCGCCGAACGCCGCCATTCCCGCGGGCGAAAAGCCGGAGCCGCATTTCCGTCGCCAGTTCGTCAATCACTTGTCGCAGTTGATCGCGCGCTACTTCTACGATCACGACGCGACGGTCGACTTTGCCAGCGACTCGACGGCGCTAGGGAATTGAGGAGTGACGGACAACGTCATTCCCTTAGCCAGCTTGCTGAAACGGGCGCACAGCCTGCACGTCCGTCGGGCGCAATGGCTCGACCGCCGAAATGGGCACCGTCACCACCGCGATGGTTTCGCCCACTGCGTTGAACACTTCAAGCACGAACCCGTCCTCGCCCCCGCCGGCGTCCGTTGCGGGTAGCCTATCCACAATGGTTGCAACGTCTCCGCGGCGAAGGCCCGTGTCGGGCAAGTCGCGAGCCAAAGCGACTTCTGAGAATTGTTGAAGAGTCATACTCATAGTTTCGGCGGCGGGCGCTTGACCGGCCGGGGCAGCATCTTGGCTTTGTCGTCGCGCGGCGGGCGCGGCTGATTGTTGGCCGCTTCGCGCCGAGCCAGCACCCCGGTGTTGGCCTCTTTCCAAGTCCAGCCTAACGGCTGCTTCAGCTCGGCCTGGGCCAGCACCGCCCAGGGAGTTTGCGGATGCTCGCGCACCACGCGTTCGAGATACGTGCGCGCCTCGCCGGCCGCTTTTTCGAGCGCGCTGCCCACGCTGATCTCGTCGGCCGGAGCCAACAGCCAGGTGTCGCTGTCGGCGGTCTTGAATTTCATGCCCGCCTTGGCCTTGGCCAGCATGGCGTTGTAGCTCTCGGTGCGGACCATCAACGCCAGCACCAATCCCATCGACAAATCGTAGCCCGCCTGCCAGCGCGGCGTGGTCAATCGATCGCGATCCTTCTCACCCGCCTTGAGCGTTTGATAGAGCTGCTCGATTTTTGGGCCCAGCACCGCGGCATCGCGCTGCGCCAAGGTCAGCGTGTTGGCCAGTTCTGCTTCACTGGCTTTGGGGAACATCAGCCGCGGCTGCTCCATCGGCGTGAGCCACGAGTACTGCGAGGCTTGTACCAGTGCCGCGCGGGCCTTGTTGTCCGCCAGCAGCCGTTCATATTCCTTGACCGCTACATAGTCGGGCCGGTAGTTGAGCATGATCTGCGGATCGAATTTTCCGCGCAGCACGGCGGCCGAAGCGCCCGTCTCGTGTCGCCCGCGACGGCCTTTGCGCTCCGGTTGCACGGCAAAGTAGATGCCGCCCGTTTCGTAGCACAGGCGCGTCAGGCTGTACGGCCCGAAACCTGAATCCATGGGCTCGTCGCTTTCGGCCGAGCCGATTTTGACCAGCTCCGCCTGAAACGACTCGGGCCCTTGCCGCACCGGCAGCCATTGGGGCGACTGATCGAACTTGGGATCGGGATCGACATAGCGCACCAGCACTTCGCGGCGGCCGAACGGTGCCGGCACGCCCACGCAAAACACCGAGATCGCGTGCCGCCGGCAAATGGTGAGCGTCTCGTCCAGCTCGCTGTCGTCGTCGCCGATTTCGTCCGTGAAGATGATGAACAGCACGTTGCGGCGCGGCGGTTGGGTGCGATAGGTGCGATAACGCTCGGCCGCTTCGCGCACGGCCGAGAAGGTGCGCTCCAGGCCGCTGGTGTCGGTTTTGATGCCGCTAATGGCGCTCTTGAGCGCCGCCACATCATCCGTCGGCTTGGGCGTGAGGAACGAGATCGTCTCGCCGAACGACACGGCGGCAGTCAATAGCGGCTTGGATTCGTGCTGTTCGAAGGCCGGGTTCTGACCGGCTTCGATGACGCCCAGCTCTTCGTACACGCGGTCGAATCGCTCGACGATCTCGGCGCGATCCGACTCCAGGCTGGCGGATTGATCGAAGAACCAGACCACCAGCGTTTCGCGTTCTTCGAGGGCCCGCAGGATCTCTTCGGTGATGCGGTCGATAGCGCCTACGGCGCCGCTGACTCCCACGCCGGCAATGCCTTTGACCGTCAGGTTTTCCTGAAACTTGGGGCCGGTCGCGGCCCGGATTTCATCCTGCACGTTGATGCGCTCCATAACCGGCGCGGGCGCCTCGAGCGGCAACTCCACCGGCATGACGACGTCCTTCGACAGCGTGGGCGCCACTACCTGCAGGGCATCGGCGTCGCCGGCACTGGTCGCGCCGATTTCGTCCGGCGGTGCGTCCGCCACGCTGAAGCTTTCCGCGCTGGCCAGCGGATCTTCTTGCTCCATGCCGGAGATCACCACCAGGAACTCTTCCCGGCGCGGCACCATGATGGTCACCACCGTCAAGGCTACCAGCACGCCCAAATGTGCGAACAAGCTCAGGAGCCACGCCGAAGTGTCGCCGTCCCACACCGAATCGTCGGTGCGCTCGCGGGGTTGCCACAGACTGCGCAGGCGGGCCAAGGCGTTCACGGGGCGATCTCTCTCGCGGATCGATCCAGCGTTGTTCCTATCGGGTCGACCGTGCGCGCCGCGGCATGCCCTACATGGTGCCGGCATCCGGTGGCCGCAGGAACCTAGCTTGATTGTCTTTCACCGGCCGTATTTGAGCAACTCGACGCAATCTGAACTGGGATCACAACCGTCGTGCGTTGCGGTCTTGCGGCGGACCGTTGTGGGCCACTGGTACGGCATAAAGCTCGCGAATTGCCGAAGAATATATTGCCAGGCCGGCGAGTCGGTCCGATTGATTGCCGAACATCTGCGTCCCGCCTGGCCCTCCGGCGGCCTGCGTTGACCTTGGCCCGCAGGCGAACTTACGATGGACAATGGCTTCCGCGAGCGCGGTGTCTCCAGGCGCCGCGGCCGACGGCAACAAGGCTCTCGTTCATGAATAGGCTCTTCACTAGTCCAAACTGCATGACACCCAGTGCTCGAGGTCCCAAGCGCGGCAAGTGGGCGATGTTATTCGCCCTGCTAGCCGGTTGTTGGCTAGTGCTCCCGGCAGCGTCGCTGTGGGCGGCCGAGGACGAGGATAAGCCGCTGCCGCCCGAGGATGTGACGCTCAGAACGCCCGACGGCACAGCCATCGTGGCGACGTATTATCCCAGCAAATTGGGGAAGGATGCAGTGGCGGTGCTGCTCTTGCACGCGTCGAAAGGCGCGCGCGGCGATTACAGCAAGTTGGCGCTGCGGCTGCAGGCCTTGGGGCACGCGGTCATCGCCCCCGACCTGCGCGGCCACGGCGACAGCGAAATCAAGCGCGCCGGCCCGCGCACCGGCGGTGTGCGAGCCACCGACTTGCCCGAGATGATTCGCCAGGACTTGGAAGCCGTAAAGAGTTTTCTGGTGCAGCGTAACAATGCGGGCGAGTTGAATATCGAGAAACTGTGCCTGGTCGGCGCTGAAATGGGCAGTGTCGTGGCCATCAACTTCGCCGCGCGCGATTGGAGCTGGCCGCCCTTGGCCACCGGCAAGCAAGGGCAGGACGTCAAGGCGCTCGTGCTCATCTCGCCCGAGTGGTCACATCACGGGCTGCGGATCAACGAGGCCGTGGCCCACTCGGACGTGCGCAGCGAGCTGTCGGTGCTGATTATCGTGGGCGAGCGCGGCGGCAAAGACCTGCGCGAAGCAAAGCGGCTGTATAGCGCCCTGGAGAAATTTCATCCGCGGCCGCCGGCGGAGGAAGTCGCCGCCAAGCAGACACTTTGGCTGCGCACGGTGCCCACCACGCTGCAGGGCAGAGAACTGCTGAAAGACGACAGCATGGGCGTGAACGAAATGATCGAAAAGTTTATCGATCTGCGGCTGGTCAAAGTCGCCATGCCCTGGCGCGAGCGGCAAAATCCGCTGTAGTCATTGCCCGGCCCCTTCCGATCGCCCGCCAGCTGACTCTACCCGGGCACCGGCGCGACGAGGGCTTGCGGCGCCACCGGCACCAGGTGCGAAGGCGGCGCGGCCTCAGCCGGCATTTCTCCAAAAGCTCCGCGTGGCACCCCCGCGCCGCGATCGCTCGACACGTCCCGGGGCGGAATCTTCAGCACGACGCCAATGGGCAGCAAGTCAGGACTGGACAATACGCCGCGATTGAGTTCAAAGATTTCCAGGTATCGTTCGCTGCGGCCCAAATACTGTTCGGCCAGGCGGGACAGCGTATCGCCGTCGGCAATGGTATGCGACTGCGGCGCGCCGCCATCCAGAGGCTGGACTGCAAAATCGTTCGCGGCAGCATTTTCGCCGTGCGGCGCAGCTTCCGGTTCGTGCGGGTCGGGCTCGGTGGCGATCGGCTCGAGCAGCGAGCCCACCGGATGAAAGCTCTTTTGAAAAGCAGGGGTTGTGTCGCCAGGCGACGGTTCCACGATGGCCGCCGTTTCAGCGGTGGGGATGCGATAGTTCGGTTGCGACACCGACTCTACTCGCCGAGCCGCATTTGCGGCCCAGGCACCATCCTCCGCCACCCGCCGTTCGACGCGCTGGCGAAAGGGAGAGTTGTCCAGGGCTTCTTGCCAGGTAGTGATCTGGGACGCGTCCTTGCGAAAAAAAAAGGCCGCTCCCGCGCCGGTTGCCAACACCGACGCGACGACCACCAGTTTTTTTCCGACGGGCATCCGAGGTTCCTCGAGTGACGGTGCTGCGTTCGGCACGCTCGCGCGCCGAGTCATCTCCATTGTTCGGGACGAAGTGCGCACAGGCCAGCCGCGAGCCCACGAAACGCTCCTGATTTCTGCCGACGCGGTAGGCTGGCAACGACGCGAACACATGGCGCGCTAGCACGCGTGGCGCACGCTGGGCAAGCTGACGCGACCATGCGGGACGCGCCTCGCCAGGCAGTTTGCCGATTGCGAAGAGTTTGTCGGCCGCGGCAGATCAGGCGCCGGCCCGGCGTGCCTCCGAGCCCAGCGCCGCCGGGGCACGGACCGTCTTTTGCGGCGTGGTCGCAGGGCGCCGCAACCACAAGAGCACCGGCGCCGCAATGTACACCGTGCTGTACGTGCCGGCGATCACGCCGATCACCATCGTGTAGGCAAAAGCGTGAATGCCCGGCCCGCCCATGAAATACAAGATCACCGTCGCCACCAACACGGTGCCCGAGGTGAGAATCGTGCGACTCAGAGTTTGATTGACGCTGAGGTTGATCATGTCGGCCGTCAGCTCCGGGCTCTTGCCGCGCACTTCGCGAATGCGATCAAAAATCACGATCGTGTCATTGATCGAGAAGCCCACGATCGTCAACAGCGCCGCCACCACCGCCAGGCTGATTTTGAACGGGTCGACCTGCAAGAAACCGAGGTACGGCGACAAGTAATAACTCATGCCCAGGAAGGCGACCGCCATCAGCACGTCGTGCAGCAGGGCCAGCACGGCCGCCAGGCCGAAGATCACATTCTGGAATCGAATCCATACATACAGCACGATCATCACCAGGCTGGCCAGCATGGCATACAGGGCCATCAACTGCGTGTCGCCGGCCACTTTGCCGCCGATCTGGTTCGACGAGGGGAACACGGGCGTATCTTGCAGTTGCTTTGCAATGCTGTCCAACAGCGTGCGCGTTTGGGCCTGGTCGAGCGCAATTTCCAGCGTCCAATCGGGCAACGGCGCATCGCTGCCCGGACCATACTTGGCGTTGCGCAGCAAGAACGGCGTGCCCGACAACTTCATGTCCGCAAGCTGTTGCTTGATCAAGTCGGACAGCGGGTCGTGGCTGATCAAGTCGGGAAAGGTCAGAGGCACGCGCGTGCCGCCGACGAGTGAGGTTCCCAGCGTCGCTTCGGCAGCCGATTCCTCGCCGGCGGCCGGCGCGGTTTCCGCTTGTGCGGCGGCAGGCTGCGTGGCATCTGGCTGAGCGGCGGCCGGCGTCTCGGTCGAGGCCGGCTCGGCGGTGGCAGCGGGGGTATCTGCGGCGGGGGACTCGGCCGGCGTTTCGGCAACCGGTTTGTCCGTCGCTGGCTGCGCGTCGGTGGTCGCTTCGGCCGGTTGCGCGGCCTCAGTGGGCGCTTCGGCCGGCTCGCTCTTGATTTCCGCGGCAGGAGTTTCCGTGTCCGCCGCTGCCGGTTCTTGGGCGACGGCCAGCGACGTTGCCGCCTGGTGTACGGCGAACGAAGTCAGTTGAAAGGACGCGCGCGCGCGGCTCGGCAGCGAGGATTGTGGCGACTGCGGTGGCGTAGCCGGTTCGGTCGCCGGCGGCGCGGGAGTTTCTGCCGGCGGCGCGGGAGTTTCTGCCGGCGGCGCGGGAGTTTCCGCGGCTGGCTCGGCGGGCGGGGCGTCCTCAGCAGGCGGGCTGGCCGGCGCAGTTTCTGCCGGCGCAGTTTCTGCCGGTGCCGCGGCGGGTGCTGTTTCGCCGGCCTTCGTTTCGGCTGCGGCGTCCGCGGGCCTGACCTCAGCGATCGTGGCCAACTCGCCAGATTTCATGCTGTAGGTTTGCAGCGAACCTTCGAACTTGTCGCGCAACAGCTTCTGCACGACCTTGATGTCGCCCTCGGACGTGTCGACCTTGAACTCGCGATTGTTCTCGCCCACGCTGCTCACTGCCACGTCCGGCAGTTCGGCCACGGCGTTGCGGACATCGGCGATATCGCGCCCTTTGTCCGGAGCGAACAGCACGTGCACGCTCGAGCCGCCAGTGAAGTCGATATCCAACAGGCCCTTTCCGCGCGAAGCGGCAGCCGCCAGGCCGACGACAATGACCAGGCTCGAAATGACGATGGCCGGAGTGCGCCAGCGAATGAAATCGATATGCGTCTCGCCGACAAGCTGCATCATCTTCAACTGCGTCAGCCAGCGCTTTCGCTCGAAGACGTCGAAGACTACGCGGGACACGAAGATGGCCGTGAACATGCTCACGCACAAACCAAGTATCAACGTGACGGCAAAGCCTTTGATCTGGTCGGTGCCGATGACGTACAGCACGATGCCGGTAATCACCGTCGTCATGTTGGAGTCGATGATCGTGGAGGTGGCCCGGGCGAAACCGTTGCGAATGGCCATGCGCAGCGACGCCCCGCGCGCCGTTTCCTCGCGCATCCGCTCGTAGATCAGTACGTTGGCGTCGACGGCCATGCCCACGGTGAGCGCCAAACCGGCCAGACCAGGCAACGTAAACGCGGCCTTGATCATGATCATCAGGGCCACGGTGATAACCATGTTCAGCACCACGCCAAAACAGGCCACCAGGCCGGCAAAGCGGTAGTAGATGGCCATGAACACCAGCACAGCGCCTGTGGAAATGATCATCGCCCGGCTGCCCTGGCGAATCGTGTCGTCGCCCAACTGGGCGCTGATGCGCTGTTGGCTGATCGGCTCGGGAAAGAGCGTGGCGGGCAGTTTGCCGGCATTGAGCACGTCGACCAGGAACTTAACTTCCTCGCTGGTGAATTGGCCCTCGATCTGTCCCTGGCCGCTGATGATGTCATTGATCCGCGGCGCGGAGAGCATTTCGTTATCGAGCACAATGCCCAGGTGCCGGTAGAAGCCGGTGGCCGGGTCGGGCAGGTTGTGGCTGGTGAGCTGGCGGAAGCGGCTGGCGCCTTGCGTGTCGAAGGAGAACTCCACGACGAGTCGTCCCTGGTCGAAGCCCTGGGCGGCCCGCTCGAGCTGCGCGCCTTCGACGTTGTACGGATCGATGCGCACCAGAACTTCCTCGCCACCGCCTTCCACGGGCCGCATCATGCCCTGGGCCTCCGGCGACAATCGGAAATCCTTGCCCACCCTGACCCAGCGGCCGACCAGCTTGCCGCCGATGTACACGTCAGGCCCGACGGATTTGGCTCCGGCCCGCAAGATATCGGCATCGTCGGTCTGATTGGCCACGATGCGAAACTCGAGCATGCCGCTTTTGGAAATGCGCTTCTTGATCTGCTCGACTTCCTGCTCGTCGACCTCGGGAATGATGACTTCCAGTTGCTCGGCGCCATATTGGCGAATGGTCAATTCCTTGACGCCGCCAGGATTGATGCGGCGGCTCACCGCGGCGATGAGCTCATCCATTTTGAAGCCGCTTTGCTGGTCGTCGACGGCGAAGCCAAAAACCGTCTTGCCTTCCTCGGTGCGGGGCTCGCCCGAATCGTGCAGCGTGACGTCCATCGTGTCACGCAGTGCGAGCACGGCCCGCTCGATGGTGCCCGGATCGAAATCGGGCGGCGCCACGATCTCGATCTTGCGCGAACCGATGGCGCGGGCGTTGACGCGTTCGCCGCCCCCCTTGTTCAAGCTGGAGTTCAATTGGGCGATGGCCGCTGGCATCCACGAGGGCTTGGTGCTCTCGCGATCGACTTCGTAGACCAGCACCACGCCGCCGCTCAGATCGATGCCCCGCTTGGGCGGCCAGCCGGCGTAGTTGACGGCCAGACTGGCCACGAGCGCAAAAATGATGACGCCGATCTTCACGCCAAAGTCGGGCAGCCGCAGCGCGCGGGCCAGCAGGACGCCGGCCGCGAACGAGCCCCCGATGATGCCCACGGCCGCCAAGAGCTGCAGCAGGACCGTCGAGCTGTCGGCGGCCGCTTCCGCCGCGTCGGCTGCCGCGGGTGCAGCGGCGTCGATTGCCGGCTGGGCCTGGGTGACGAGCCACTTGTACAGGGATTGCGCTACCATCAGAGGAGATTCCTCGTCGCTAGTAGTTAGGCGGACTTTTGATCCGCAGAGTTTTCCGGAATGACGCGGGCGACGGCGCCAAACGTGATGTGCAGTTTGGTGCCGGTGGCCTCGTCGACCTTGATTGTCACATCGTCGCTATCGCGTTGTACGTTCATCACTACGCCGTAGATGCCGCCGATGGTGACGACCCGGTCGTTCTTCTTCAGGCTCTCCAAGAGCGACTTGTGTTCCGCCTGCTTGCGCCGCTCAGGGCGGATCATCATGAAATAGAACAACACCGCAATGAACAATAGCGCCGGCAGAAAGCTGAACGGGCTGCTTGCGCCGCCATCGTTGGCGGCCGGTGCCGCAGGCGCTTGGGCTAGCAGCAGGGTGCCGAGTAACATTTCGTTCACAACAGACACCATGTAATGCCGGGCGTTGGTCTGGATGGCGGCGCCGAACGCTCGCTGGCGTTCGTCGGTCGGTCCGCCGACCGCACCGTGCGGCCAGGTTCATAAGGTTCGTGCAGGGCGCGAAAGCAAGACGCCGGAAGAACCTGCCCGGGCCACTCCCACAGCCTGGGACGGACCGCCTGCTGCCACGAAGCACGTATCTTAAAGCTATAGCTGCCAACGGACAAGGGCAACGCCAGGGCTGCCGTCGCAGGCCAACGCGGGCTAACCCGCAGTCCCGGCCAGCGCCACTTGGCGCGCATCGGCAAACTCAGCGAAGCGGCCCTGCGCAATCGCCTCGCGCGCGGCCGTCATCAACCGCTGATAGAAGGTCACGTTGTGGATCGACAGCAAGATGGGCCCCAGCATCTCGCCCGCCATGAACAGGTGCCGCAGGTAGCCGCGGCTGTGGCGGCATGCCGCGCAGGGGCAGCCCTCCTCCAGCGGCTGGCGATCGCGCTCAAAGCGCTCGTTGCGCAGCCGCAGAGGACCCGTGGCCGTGAACGCCATGGCATTGCGGGCATTGCGCGTGGGCAGCACACAATCGAACATGTCGATCCCGCGCCGCATCCCCTCCAGCAAATCCTGCGGCCTGCCGACTCCCATCAGGTAGCGCGGGCGGTCGGCCGGAAGCTCCGGCACGGTGACATCCAGAATGCCGTACATTTCGGCCGGCGTTTCGCCTACGCTCAAACCGCCCACGGCATAGCCAGGAAACTCCAGCGCGGCCAGTTCGCGCGCACAGCGCACGCGCAGATCCGGGTCGAGGCCGCCCTGGACAATGGCAAATTGCGCCTGATCGCTGCGCGTGTGAGCCGCCTGGCAGCGGCGCGCCCAACGGACGCTGCGCTCGGTGGCGTCGCGCACGACCTGCGGATCGTTCGGCAGCGGCACGACGTGGTCCAGCACCATCGCGATATCGCTTCCCAAGAGCTCTTGAATCTGCACGGCGCGCTCCGGCGAGAGCACCAACAGATTGCCGTCGAGGTGCGAGCGAAACACGGCCTCTTCTTCGCTCACCTTTGTTTGCTGGGCGAGGCTGAAGACTTGAAAGCCGCCGCTGTCGGTGAGAATGGGCCGCTGCCAGCCGGAGAAGGCGTGCAGCCCGCCGTGCGCGGCAACCACTTCGGCCCCGGGACGCAGCGCCAGGTGATACGTGTTGGCCAGCACGATTTCCGTGCCGCTGGCGGTCAACGCATCGACCGAGAGCCCTTTGACCGTGCCCTGCGTGCCGACCGGCATGAAGGTGGGCGTTTGCACTTCGCCATGCGGCGTGACCAGCGTCCCGCGGCGCGCGGCACTGGCGACATCGGTGGCAAGCACGCGAAAAGACAGACCGCCGCTGGACAAGATATTGCAACCTATTGCTGCCCGAAAACGAGGCGTTGACGGAGCACTAGCCGTGCCTTGGTGAAGCCACGCTGCCGGACGCGCCGGCAGCGGCACTCGAAATCGGTTTAGACGAGCAAGTCAGGCTGCAGCGGCACCAGCACACCCGAGCGAACGGCGTCAATCGCCACGCAGCTTCAGGCTGTGCAGCGACAGCTTCTCGCGCACTTCGTTGAGGCTGGTGACACCGAAGTTCTTGCACTCGAGCAAGTCGTCGCCGGTGCGCCGCAGCAGTTCGCCGACGGTGTTCAGCCCCAGGCGGATCATGCACTTGCGAGCCCGCACCGAAAGGTTCAAATCCGAAATCGGCCGGTCGAGCATGGCCTGCTCGTCGGGCGACATGAACTCGGGCTCGAACGTCGGCTCCGGCTCGCTCTTGGGGAGCGCGAACTGGCCCAGCGACAGGCCCTTCGAAGCTAACATGTCGCGAATTTCCACCAGCGACGTCTCGCCGAAGTTCTTGCTGGCCAGCAATTCCTGCTCGGTGCACCGCGCCAGATCGCCCAGCGTGTGGATGCCCATTTTCTGCAGGCAATTGCGGCTGCGGACCGACAGCTCGAAATCGCTGACCGGCACGTTGAGCACCTGATTGGCCCGGTCGCGCCGGCGCTGCATGTCCTCGTCGAAATACATGTCGCCCGAGGCTTGCGCGTCTTTCAGATACAGCCGTGCGCGGGGATGATTCGGGAACACGTCGAGAATGCGCTGGTAGCACTGCTGGGCCCGATCGTACTGCTGGCGATCTTCGTACAACACACCCAAGTTCAACAGCGAACCGACATGCGCGGGAAACTGAGCTACCGACCGCTCGTAAAGATCGAGCGCCAGATCGTCATTGCCGCGGCGATCGTTCTCGCGCGCCAGGCCGAACAGAGCGCCGGCATGATTCGGATCGGCCTCGACGGCCCGCTCGAACAGCGCCACGACCTCCGTCGGGTTCGTGCCCAGGGCGGAAACCGTCGCGCCGCGTTGATAAAGGTATTCGGCCGTTTGCTCGACGGCGCCGCTCAAGGCATCGAGCGCGGCCAGCGCTTCGCGCGCTTTGCCGGCGGAGCGCAGGGCGTCGACCTTGCCCAGCACGCAATCGTCGTTCTTGTAGCCGGCCCGCGCCGCGGCTTCGAACTCGGCGATGGCCGCGTCGTAGCGCTGCAAGGCGAAGTTGGCCCGCGCCTGATAGAAGTGGGCCAGGGCGCCGCCGTCGGCATTCTTGAGCGTCTCGATGCTCGACGCATAGCGGCCCAGCAGGTATTGGCACACGCCCAGGCGTACGGCGTCGGCCGGACTGCGGCCTTCCTGCGCCTCAAGCTCGCCGACCGCATCGCGCAACGCGCGATACTGCGTGATGTCCTCGGCAATCGCGTCGACGAGTTGCTTGATTTCTTGCGGGCCGAAGGGGCCGCCGGCCAGGACCAGATTCTTCAGATCGACTTCCAAACCTTGCGACATCGAGACTCTCCAGGAAATGACTGCGGGTGGTGCGGCAGATGTTTTGGGCCGCACGACACACGAAAAAGACCACACACCAAGCGCGCCGGCGGGGCGTGCGCGGGGCCTGAGTTAGAAACGAGGTTGAGCGCTGCGACCGATCGAGACCACTAACTTGCCGTTCAACAACGACTTGCGACAGTTTAGCGCGTGCTGCGCGGAGCGTCAAGGGTGCGGGGCATGCCGCGATTTTCAGTGTCCTGGGAGAAAATGGAACTGTCCCCCTTCTGCCGGCCCAGGCCCAATGCGCTGCGTTCAGCCCGCATTGTCTTCGTCGCTTCCTACAGCCTACAGCCTAGAGCCAAACTAGCCGGGCACTCTGCGCTTCCTCAGGCCTAGAGCCTACAGGCTGCAGTCTAGAGCCTAGAGCCTATCAAAGAGCCAGCGATGGGAGTCGAACCCATAACCCCCGCATTACGAATGCGGTGCTCTGCCAATTGAAGCTACGCTGGCAACGGGGCGGCGGCCGGCTGTGGGCACGAATGGCCGGTGCGCGCCAAGTGAGTAAGTCTACCTAGGCCGCCGAGTTCCGCCAAGTGCGGGGTGAGGACCGCGGCACGGTAGCTGAATTCGCCAGAACTCAGCCGGTGTAGAGTCGAATCGCAGACAGCGGTGGACGCGACGACATTCGTGCCCGGTGTTGCGGCGGGCGACGAACCATTGATCCATGCCGCTGGCGGCGGAAGGTCGGTCGGAGAAATCCCTCTGCGCAAACCCCGACTTGGGCGAGCCGACGAGCGACCCGCCCAAGTCTAGGGCGTCCTTCTGGCCACTTGCGGAGAAGCCAGATCTCACATGGACCATTGCGCAAGGCGCGCGCCGTTAGCGGCGGACTACGCGTTACTGGTGAACTGGAAACCGTGATAGGCCTCGTTACCGTGCTCGCCAAAGTCCAGGCCCTCGGCCTCTTCGTCGGGCGTCACGCGCAGGCCCATGATGGCCTTGATGCCGTAGAAGCAAACGGCTCCGGTGACCATGCACCAGAGAAACACCGCGCCCACACCCGTGGCCTGCGTGATCAACTGCGTAGCGTCGCCGCCGGTAAACAGTCCGCGGGCCGGAGCGGCCTCGCCGTCGGTCATCGCGAACAGGCCCACGGCCAGTGTGCCCCAAGAGCCACATACCCCGTGAACCGAAATGGCGCCGACCGGATCGTCGATCTTGAGCACGTGATCGATGAACACGACCGACAGGACGACCAGGGCACCGCCGATGGCACCGATGATCAGCGCGCTGGGAATGCTGACCCAAGCGCACGGCGCGGTGATCGCCACCAGCCCGGCCAATGCGCCGTTTAAGGCCATCGTGGCTTCCCACTTCTTGAACATCGCCTTGGCCACAAAGATCGCAACGATCGAGCCGGCCGCTGCCGCGGCGTTGGTGGTCACGGTGATGTGCGCGATGCTCACCGAGTCGGCTGCCATGGTGCTGCCCGGATTGAACCCGAACCAACCCAGCCAAAGGATGAACACACCCAACGTAACGAAGACCAGATTGTGGCCCGGAATGGCCTTGGCCTTGCCCGTGGCATCGTACTTGCCGATGCGCGGACCCAGGACGAACGCGCCGACCAGCGCCAACCAGCCACCGACGCTGTGTACAACCGTCGAACCGGCAAAATCCCAGAAGCCGCGATCGGCCAGCCAGCCACCACCCCAAATCCAGTGGCCGGAAATGGGATAGATGAGGACCGAAATGATGATGCTATAGGCCATGTAGGAAGCGAACTTGGTGCGCTCCGCCATCGCGCCTGAGACGATCGTGGCGGCCGTGGCCGCGAACACCAACTGGAAGAAGAACTTCGACTCCAGCGGGACTGCGGTCCAGGCCAACGGCGCGAAGTTCGATTCCTCCGACGTCGTGCCGTCCTCGGCGGTCACCGTGGTCATGGTCTCCTTCAGAAAGAAGCCGCTGTCGCCCACAAAATCGCTGCCGGTGCTGAACATCAAGCCAAAGCCGACGGCCCAGAAAGCGATGCTGCCGAAGCTAAAGTCGAGCAAGTTTTTCATGCAGATGTTGACGGCGCTTTTGGCGCGCGTCAGCCCGGCCTCGACCAGACCGAATCCAGCCTGCATCCACATCACCAGAAACCCGGTAATCATGACCCACACCGTATCGAGCGCCACGCTCGTGGACGCGAGGTCCTTGTTGAAGCCGAAGGTCGGCTCGGGCGCCGCGGCCGTTTCGGCAGCAGCCGCTTCGGCCGTGGCTTCCGGTGTGCCGGGCTCCTCGGCCAGCGCAGAATTGAATGCCGCCAGCGCAAACAGCGCGGCCAGCGCGAACATAAAGGTGAGTCGAAGGAAATGGGTGTTCATGGGACCTCTCACACGAGTTACAGAAGGACGTTAAGAATCAAACGACTATTCAAATCCCCATCCATAAGGCGGAGCAGGGCAACGAGCGCGCAAGCCCGCCGCGATCGGCGAGCACCATCAGCGCAACGGAGCATCGCGCGCGACTAAATGACGGCCGGGCGCAGTCGCCACGCGGTGACGCGCAATGACCGACGCGCGAAGCCGTGAACCGGGGAATCGTTGCAGGACGATGCTCAGTCGAGCATCGTCAGCGTGCGCGGATCAGACCCCGCCCGCGTTGCTGACGTAGAGCGTCAGATATAGAGAGTGTTCGGTCGTGGGATTAACGTCGACGAGTTGCGACATGCGCCAGAACTCTCGGCAGGACGAGGACCGAGCAAAGGGCAAACCAGTTTCGTAGTGCACTTAGCAATCGGTGTGCCGCGATCTCGTCTGGCGCCAGCAGGCGACGCACGCGCTGCGCCGCAAATGGTTGTTGTGACAGAAGTTTCGCATCCTGCGCGGAAACGGATGGAAGCCGCCCGACGAATCGCTGCAAATGCGCATGCCAGCAGAGCGGGCACCGAGCGTCGCATGGCGCGGCACGCACCGGGCCGGCGCGAGCCGGGCCTTGCGGCAGGCCAGCGGCTGCTGGTTTGGCCCTGCCGTGGCGCGGCGAGTTCCCGTTTCGAGTCAGGTCCGGTCCTGACCGGTGCCGCTCGCGCGGAGCATTTGCAAAGAGCGATACCTGCTGCCGGCCGCCACGAGGGCAGCGCCCGCGAATAGTAGCAGCCAGCTCGCTGGTTCCGGCACCAGCGTGATCTCGTCGATCAGCAAGGCGTTGAGCGTCGGACCGGAAATGAACCCGAAGGTGCTGATGGGCCCCACGAGGTCAATGCGATACAGGCGAGGGTCGGGCGTTGACGACAGGGTATACGAGACGCCGTCCAGGACCCCGATGGCCGGCATGCCGAAGAAGTCCCGCGTGTGGCCGTTCACAACGAACGAACCGCTGGTGCTATTCGACGCGAGAAAGTTCGCCGACGTCGTGCCCCCGGGCACGTTAATCGACGCGGCCGAAGAAAGATGCATCCGCAGCCATTGATTCGGCGCACCGAAGTGCTCGATGAAGGCTTCGCCCGGGCCGCTCAAGTCAATGGCGACGCCGCCACTTTGAAAGCTGCCGGGCACCGCCAGCGCGCCGATGGGCAGATCGTCAAAGGAAATCGTGGCAGCGCGGACTTCGCATGCTAGGCGTGCTGCCAGCGACGCGGCAAGCACACTCAGTGCGAGAGTAAGCGGCTTCATAGGCGCTTCCCGTGGCTCTTGTGAATCACGCTGAGCAATCCGCCGAAACATGGGGCGCATGTATTGTGCTGGCGCGGGGCGGGCGAGGCAAGAAAAAAGCCATCATCAGGAGCCGCTCACACGGCGAAGTGGCCGCGCTCATGCCGTCGGCACCCAGGCCAGCGCGACCTTTTGCACAGCGATGTCGGTTTTCCGCGGCCGCACCTCGTACTCCGTCAGCGCGGCCGTGTCTGTGGCGGTGGAAAGCTTGGCCACTTCGGCCGCGAGCTGGGTATCGAGCTCTGCGCGCTTCTTGGTCAGCGATTCCAGTTGCGCTTCGGCCGCGGCAATGTCGCCGCGCTGGCGCGCCGTGCGGCTCGCGCTGCCGGCTGCGGTCGTGGCGCCGCGCACGTTCGACTGGCTGAGCCATTTTCTTCCCAGCACGGCCCGCAAGATCGACGAACCAATCGACACGACCGTTTGCATCGCCTGTCCGTGAAACTGTGATTTCTCGCGCTCGATGCGTTGGTGCGCCCGGCGAATTTTGTCTTCCAGCGCCTCGTGCTTGGTCGCAAACTTCTTCCGCAGCTCGTCGACTGCCTCGTCGCGTTCTTCGCGGGCGCGCTGTTGCACGCGGATGCGAAACTCCGCTTCGCTCTCGCCGACCTTGGAATACTCCTTCAGGCCCGGCGCCGTCCACAGCTTCAGTCGCTCCTTGGTATACAAGTGCGCGGCAAGCTCCTTTTGCCAGCGGGCATAACTTTTGCCGCGCAGCGCTTCGGCCGGCGCCGGCGCGAACTGGGCTCCGGCCGTCGGCTGCGTTTCGAAATCGGCGAAATCCTTCTCCAACTCTGTGGCGCTGTCCCACACCTGGTCTTCGGCCTGTTCGGCTAGGGGGACGATGCGCAGCACGTCTTGCCAGGTGTCGACACCGGCCTTCGCATCCACATAGTGCAGCCGCGCGGAGCCGAACAGCGTGGGCCGGTAGACGAGCGGCTGATCGTCAGGAGCCGGGCCGCGCCGTGGCATAAAACACTCGCCGGCCTCGGGCGGCACCAGCGGCCGATCGCGCGTGGCCGCGGCTTTGATCATGCTGGCCGCGCTCGCGACCGATCCAGCCGGCGCACTGGCACTGGCAGCGGCCGCCGGCTGCGACGGCTGATCCGGTCCTGTGCCGGCCGTCGCGTGTGCCGCCTTGTAAGGCGCCATGAGCGTCTGAATTTGCGCTCGCGTGAGGGGGCCACGCAGGTACGACAGGCACCAACGTGTCTGAAACACGACCGGCTCGTTCTCGTGTACGTTGTTCAGCAGGAACACGCGATTCGACAATGCCGCCAGCGTCGCCTCCAGGGCCCCGCGATTGAACTTCGCGCCGGCCGCGGCCGACGCGCCTTCCAGACCCTCGAGTACCCGGGCCTTGTCGCGCTCGGTTTGCAATCGGCCCAGGAACCACGTGCCGGTGTTCGAGAGGCCTTTGTAGTCGAGGTCGACCGGGTTCTGCGTGGCCAGCACCACTCCCAGTCCGTACGCGCGGGCCTGCTTGAGCAGCGTGAGCATGGGGGTCTTCGAGGGTGGGTTGGCCGTGGGCGGAAAGAACCCAAAGATCTCGTCCATGTACAGGATGGCCCGCAAGCTTGAAGTGCCCGGCTGCGTGCGGATCCAAGTGAGCACTTCGCCCAGCAGGATGGTGACAAAGAACATGCGTTCCGCATCGGACAGGTGCGCGATGGAGATGATGCTCAAGCGCGGCTTACCCTCGGCGGTGTACAACAGCCGGCCGACGTCGAGCGGCTCGCCCTCCAGCCAGCCGGCGAAGCCGGGCGAGGCCAGCAGGTTGTTCAGCCGCATCGATAGGTCGAGCCGCTGAGTCGCCGGGAAAAACGTTTCGATGTCGACCACGCCCACGCGCTCGAAAGGCGGCCGTTGAATGGCATGGACCAATCCGCCCAGATCGACGTTGCGCCCGTTGCGCCAGGCGTCGTCGAGCAGCTGCGAGAGCAGAATGTGTTCGCGGCTGCGGATCGGATCGGCGTCGACGCCCAAGAGCGCGAGCAATCCAGACACTGCGGCGCCAATCCGCTCGCGCAATGCCTCCGCGTCGTTGCGCACCGCCTCAGGCGGAGCGGCGAACGAGCGGAGCACGGTGAGCGGCAGGCCTGCAGTGCTGCCGGGCGTGTAGATGGCCAGATCGACCGCGGCGCGGAGCCGGGCGATGCGCTCGGGCGCTTCGTCCCATTGGGCCAGGCCGCTGCGCCATTGGTCGGCCGTCTTGGCAGCCAGATCGTCTGGTGAGATGCCCTTGCGAGCCGCTTCGCTTTCATCGACCCACGGCCGAAAGTCTTGCGGCCGCAATTCGGGAAAGGTCAGCAGCAGGTTGCCAAGGTCTCCCTTGGGATCGATGGCAATCGCCGGCACGCGGTCGATGGCGGCTTCTTCCAGCAGTGCCAGGCACAGACCGGTCTTGCCGCTGCCGGTCATGCCGACGCACACGGCGTGCGTGGTGAGATCTTTGGCGTCGTAGAGCAGCGGCTCGGGCTGAGTGGCGCCGGACTTCAGATCGTAAGGGCGGCCAAGGTAGAACATCCCCAGCTGTTCGAAATCGTGCATTGCCGGACGGGCTCCTGGGGCGGCTGCGGCGTGGCGCTTGCGACGTCAAGTGAGGCCGCGCTCGATCAGACAAGGGCACGCGGACCGCCGACCCATAGCATGTCTGTCAACCGCCGGCCGGGTCAAGCATCAGACCGGAGCCCGGCCGCCCAGTCGTGTGCCAGAAAATCGAGCAGCGCCGCGTCGTCGACCTTGGCGGACCGCCGCGCTAGCGCCGGCCAAAGGGCCGCATCGGTCCAGTTCTCCGGCGCAGCGCCTGGCGCTGCCGCGCGGGCAGGCGGGGAGAGCGCCCCCAGTAGCGCATCGATCGCGGCGGCCGGCATGTCGGCCAGGACTTGCCGCAACTCAGGCCAGGCAAAGGCCTGCACGCTCGGCTCGTCGGTTTCGGCGACGAGTACCCCAGCGTCGGCCGGAAGCGAGTCTCCTTCGCCCGACAAGTTCAGCCGGCGCAGCGCGCCGACATTGGCAATGACGGCGGACCGATCGCCCGTCACGGTGATCGTATTGCTGCGATCGATATCGTGCACGTCGTCGATGCCCGTCGCAGGACCGGGTCCCGCGTCGATGACGCCGGCGGCGTCGTACGTGATCGTGGTGGTAAAGGCGGTGGCCGAAGGATTGCCGATGTCACCGATCAAGTTGCCGAAATAGAACGTTTGCACGGCAGCCAGACCGGTGTTTGCAGTGGGCAACATTTGCACCTGCAGCCAGGTATTGGCGATGGCGCCATCGGCCCAGACGATCTCCACGCGGTCACTCGCGGCCGCGCCCTGGCCGCCCCAGTTGGTTACATACAGGGGCGCCGGCGCGTCCACCCAATCCTCGGGCGTATTGTCGGTTCCGATCTTGAAAACGAAGTCCGCGGCGCTGATCGTGCCATGCATGCCCACGAGATCGATCATCAGGCCGTTGAGGCCGCGCGCGTAGTTGGTAATGTTCGCATACTGCGCCAAGCCGTCGTCTGGCAGGTAGGCCGTTTTGTCGGGAGCGATCGACCCGGCATCGACGAGTCCGGTATGCGGTGTGGTGTCGTCAAACGCCGAATCGTTGTAAAAGACCTGCCGCGCGGTGAGCTGCGAGTCTTGGAACGCGGCGTATTGTTCGCCGTTCGTCGACGACGTGTACGTTCCGCCCGGCCCCGATCCTGCGCCACTGACCACGGTGACCGGCCGATCGTTTTGGATGTACAAGTCGTACACCAGCCCCGTCGGGGCGGTGACATCGAACGTGGTGTTGACGATCTCGACCGTGCCCTGATTCCAGGCCCAGATGCCGGCCGTTTGCACCGAAGTTGCATCGCCGGTGACCGTGACCGTGCAGTTATAGAGACCGACGAAGCCGCTGTGCGCGTTTACGGCGTTGGAACTATGGGCCAGAATCGCCGAGGGCTGGGCGACGTTGATGGTGCTGTTGAATAGCTTGACGGTTTGTCCGTTCAGGCCCGAACCGAGCACGGCGATGGCGTCGTACTTCGTGCTGATTTCAATGTCGTATCCCCAGATGGTGTACTGGTAGGTATTACCAGTCCAGAGATAGAGCCCGTCGCTGTCGCCGGTGATCTTCACGCGGTGCAGATACGTGTCGACGTTCTCGCCGGGGTCGCCACCCATACCCACCAGCGGCTGATATTGGCCGTCGTTCACGCGGCCTTCCAGCCACAGGTCTTCCAGCACCGATTCGTTGTGCAGCGTATAGGGATTCTCCGGGTCGTTGTTCAGTGCGCAGCCGCTGCTGATGCGGGTGACTTCCTGGCCGGCGCCGCGCAGCGTCACGTGGGCCGGAAAATCGAGGTGCTCGCTCGAGCCGATATCGTAGACCGCAGCCTGAAGCTGCACTTCGTCGCCCGGCAGAGCCGCGGCCAAGGCGGCCCGCAGTGCCAGGCCGCGATCGATGTCCGTGTCGGCGGCCGGTTCGAAGGTCGCAAACTCCGACCCGTGGCGATACAACACGATCGTCCCGGGCAGAACATCGGAATCTTGCGAGGGCGTGGCGTCGGCCGGCGCAACCTCAGCGGCCAGATCGCTGGTGGCAAATGAGAACGGCGCCGGCGCAGCGGTCAGCAGCTGGCGACCTTCGAGAGATTCAAGCGAGAGCCGTAGGTGTCGCGCCGTAGGCATCAGGTCTATAGTACACGGCCAGAACACGGCGCAAGAAAAAAGGGGCCTCTGATGCGCCATGTACGCATGGCGTTGCTGGACGGTTAGGGGCAAGGTAACGCGACCGGCTACTGTTCATCAGAGGCCCCACGGGCCACTATCAATTGGTGTCAAAGACACCGAGCAGGTGGCATAAGCAAGTGACGTGCCAGTCTCTTGCTGAGACGACTCGCGTGCCCTGCAAACCGCGTAATCTCAAAATTGATAAGACATTGTGATTTTTTATTTGGCGTCGCATCGCAGCGGTTTCGCTGGCAGAGTACTGGCCGATTCTGCTGCAGTCTGCGGCGAACTAGTACAACAGTGTCTCACATCGAGACTGACCGATGTGAACGGATCGCATAGCGTCTACAAGAGTGACGGAGCCACTCGACGTGGCCGTCGGGGGACCGCTCGTGTCTAATGCCGCCGTGGTAGGGTCCAAGGCTCGCGGTTTTTGAGGGTGGGGCGGCTCAATTTGGGGTCTGAGGAAGCCATCGAAGACGCTCGCGGCGACACGGTTCTGATTGTCAGCAATCCCACGGCCGGCGTCGGCAAGCGCGGACATCTAATCGTCGAATTGGCCGCACAACTCGAAAGCGCCGGCCTGCAGGTGCAACTCATCCACGATCTGGCACATTTCGACGCGACTGCCGAACGCTTGCACGAGGCGGGAAGATTGCGGGCCTTGGTGGCCGCCGGCGGCGACGGCACCGTGGCCGAAGTGGCCAATCGCACGCGCCCGGGCATGCCGATCACGGTGTTCCCACTGGGCACGGCCAATCTGCTGGCGGGATACCTGGGCATTGGCCGCGACGCGGCGGCAGTCGTGCGAACCATTCAGCACGGCAGGACCCGCCGGCTGGATGCCGGTCTGGCCAACGGCCGACTGTTTTTGCTGATGGTTGGCTGCGGCTTCGATGCCGACGTGGTGCATCGATTGCATCGCCGCCGCACAGAAGCGGGCATCACCTATTGGACTTATGCGCGGCCGATTCTGGAGGCGATTCGCAGTTATCGCTACCCGCGCCTGCGAGTATATTGCGAAGGAGCGCCAGCCGGCACTTCCGTGGACGAACCGATTGTGGCGCGGTGGGCGTTTGTGGTGAATTTGCCCCGCTACGCCGGCGGCCTGCAGTTCGCGCCCGACGCGCTCGGCGACGACGGGCTGTTGGACGTGAGCACGTTTCGACACGGTTCGCTGGGGCACGGTTTGTGGTACCTGGGACACGTGCTGCTACGGCGACCGACGGCCACTGGCGACTTTCTCAGCGTGCAGGCCAAACGCGTGCGAATTGAGTCGGACGAGGCCGTGCCGTATCAGCTCGACGGCGATCCGGGCGGCACTTTGCCCTTGGATATTGAAGTAGTGCCCGGCAGACTGACGGTGCTAGCGGCGCCCGGCTGAGTCGCGCGGCCAGCGCGGTTTTGTGCAGGTAGCGAAGGAGTGCGATTCAAGATGCCCAACAATCCAGCGCTGGTTGGCCCTTATCAATGTGGCGTGGGACAGCCGCTTTTGATCATTGCCGGTCCGTGCGTCATCGAGAACGAGGAACTGACGTTGCGCATCGCCGACGAGCTGCGCACGCTGGCCGAACGGTTGCCGATTTCGCTGGTCTTCAAGGCATCGTTCGATAAGGCCAATCGCACCAGTCTGGATGCCTATCGCGGGCCGGGGCTGGACGAGGGGCTGGCCATTCTCGCCCGGGTCAAAGCGAAAACGGGCCTGCCCTTGACCACCGACGTCCACGAATCGTTTCAGGCGGCGCCGGTGGGCGAAGTCTGCGATTTGCTGCAAATCCCGGCGTTTTTGGCTCGGCAGACCGATTTGCTGGTCGCGGCGGCCCAAACCGGCAAAGCCGTGCACGTCAAAAAGGGCCAGTTTCTCGCCCCGTGGGACATGCGGCACGTGGTGGGCAAACTGGAGGCGGCCGGGTGCCGTAATATCCTATTGTGTGAGCGCGGTACGTTTTTCGGCTACGGCCGCCTGGTGAACGACATGCGGGCGGTGCCACAAATGCAGGCGCTGGGCGTGCCGGTCGTGTTCGACGCCACCCACAGCGTGCAGGAGCCCGGCGGCTTGGGCAGCAGCACGGGCGGGAATCGGGCCATGGTCGAACCGCTGGCCAGGGCCGCCACGGCGCTCGGCACGGACGGGCTGTTTTTTGAAACGCACCCGGATCCCGATCGCTCGCCGAGCGACGGCCCCAACATGGTGCCCCTGGCGCAATTCGGCGCGCTGGTGGAACGATTGATTCGCATTCGGCAAACCGTGGAGGCACTGGCGTGAGCGGGCGAGGCAGGCAAGGGCAGGGGAGCGGGAAGCGGCGATCGCGCCCTGGGTTCGCAATCGTTTCGCGCCCTCCCGCAGCCGTCAGCCTGGCGCTGTTGGCGGCGGTCGTGCTCGCCGTCGGTTGCCAGCCGGAGGCGAAACCGGCTCGCTCCCGGGGCCCCGTGGCGCAGGCCGATGTGAAAGACGCGCTGTTCAACTCCGTGGTCGAGAACCTCGACCGGCTCGAGGAGTTCGACATTTCGCAGATGATGCCGCAGATCTGCGATCGCTTGAACCAGTGGCACTTGCAGGAAAAGCCGTCGGTCGAATGGCGGCCCGACCCGCTCATCGAACAGTTGCCCAGCGAACTGCGCGAACTGCGCGTGATGAAAACGCTCGACCACGTGCAGTACCGCATTCCCGACGCCTGGTACCTGCAAGAAACCGTGTGGCTGCGCGACGTATCGCGCGGGGCGCGGGGCGATCAGTTCGACGACGTGGCCGTGGCCGAGCGCTTGTTCGACTGGACGATCCGCAACGTGCAATTGGAGCCCGACGTGGATCCGGCGACGGCCGCCAACCGGCATCGCCCGTTCGAAACGTTGCTCTTGGGCCGGGGCGATGCGCAGGAGCGGGCCTGGGTGTTCATCCTGCTCGCCCGACAACAAGGGTTGGACGTGGTGCAATTGGCCATTGACGAGGGCGAAGGCAAGCCGCCGCGCCCTTGGTTACCGGCCCTGCTCAGTGGCGGCGAGCTGTATTTGTTCGATACTCGCCTGGGTTTACCGATTCCGGCAGCCGATGGGCGCGGCATTGCTACGCTGGCGCAGGTCGCGGCCGATCCGGAGCTTTTGCGGCGGCTCGATCTCGATGCGGAGCACCCGTATCCAGTGCAGCCGGACGATCTGCAACACGTCGTGGCTCTGGTGGAGGCATCGCCCCAATCGCTGTCGCGGCGGATGGCACTCGTGGAATCGCGGTTGGCAGGCGAGCGGAAAATGGTGCTGACCTCGCCCGGCAGTGAACTGGCCGAGCGCGTGAAGAAGGTTCCTCATGTCACGGGCGCGCGGTTGTGGGCTCGACCGTTTGATATCTGGCTGTGGCAATCGAAACTGACGCAGGTCGAGGCGCTGGCCGCGGCGCGCGAGATGTCGGTGTTTCAGGCGATGCCCTCGCTGATGACCGGCCGCGCGCTGTACTTCAAAGGCGTGTACGAAGGCGACAAGGGGGCCAAGGTCAACCTGATGAACTCGCGGCTCGACGACCGGTCGATCGAGGATTTTCGCCTGCCGGAAGAGATTGCGCGGCAGATCCGGCGCGAGGAGATTTCGCAGCAGGAGGCGGCGCGGATCGTCATGCTGCGGCACGCCAAGCAGGACGCGAGCTTCTGGCTGGGCCTGGTTTGCTTCGAGCAGGAGCAGTATCCGGCGGCCGTCGACTTCTTTGCCAAGCGCACGCTGGAGGCCACGCCCGACGGTCCGTGGACCCCGTCGGCCCGCTATAACCTGGCGCGCACGTATGAGGCGCTGGGCCGCACCGACGAGGCCATCGCGCTGTACGAAGCGGACGATTCTCCGCAGAGCCACGGCAACAAGCTGCGGGCCCGGCGGCTGCGCGACGGTGCGGCGCAAGCGGCGGCGGAGTAGGCGGCTGGCTCATAACGCCGGCTTCGACGCAGCTAGCACGCCACAACGGTTCGTCCGGCGCAGTTTCCATCAAGGCCGGCGGCCGCCGCGGCCGATAGCGCGCCGCAGCAAGCCGCTGACGGAGACACGGTCGTGAAGCGCCTCATCGTCCTGGTATCGTTGCTGCTGATGCTTTCGCTGACAGGATGTTCCTGGTTGAACTTCCTGACCGGCGGCGCGCGGAATTCCGACGAATACCACTCGGCCAGGCTGGGCAATCCGGTCTACCCCGGTTTTGAAAGCGACTCGGCGGTTCCGCCGGCCGGGCGTTAGCGGGCCTGTTGCTTCCGGTTCGCTCGCACAACCCCTTCACCGGCAACGTAGAATCTGGTAGCATCTGGGGTTTCGCGAAGCGCATCCAAGCGGGCTTGCCCGGCGACGTAGAATTCAGGCGGTGAACGACATGAAGAAAGACATCCATCCCGAATATTTCGTGACCGTGGTCAAGTGCGGCTGCGGCAACTCGTTCACCACGCGCAGCACGCGGCCGGAGCTGAAGGTGGATATTTGCAACGTGTGCCATCCGTTTTACACGGGCAAGCTGAAGTTCGTGGACACGGCCGGACGGATCGAAAAGTTCAAGAACAAGTTTGCCTCGGCCGGCTATGCCAGCCTGAAGCGCGGCAAGAAGCAGGCCGAAAAGCCCGCCGAAGCCACTGCCGAATCGTAGCGACGCGCCCTGGTGCAGGCCGCTTGTGCTCCGCCCTTTGCGGCGGGAGCGGACATTCACGGAATTTTCCTGCGCGGCGCTCGGCAGTGATTGCCATCACCAAGGAAGGGATTCTCAGCCGGCGCCCCCAATCGAGAGGACCAACCGCGTGGCGTTGCGCGAAATGCTGGATGAGAAACTGGACCGCTTCGAGGTGCTCGAGCGGCAATTGGTCGATCCCGCAGTGCTGTCCAATTCGGCGCTCGTGGCTGCCGCCGCGCGCGAACACGGCACGCTGGCCAAGCTGGCCAAAAAGTATCGCCGCTTCAAGGTCTTGAACGAAGAGATTGCCGACGCGCAGCAGATGATCGACGGCAAAGACGCCGAGCTGCGCGAAATGGCCGAAGCCGAGATCCCGCGCTTGCGCGAAGAGCGCGAAACGCTGTGGGACGAGCTGCTGGAAATGACCATCGGCGGCGAAGACGCCCAGCGTGCGCGCGTGGTGATGGAAATTCGCGCCGGCACCGGCGGCGACGAGGCCGCGCTGTTTGCCCGCGACTTGTATGAAATGTACAAGCACCATGCGGAGCACAAGGGTTGGAAGGTCGAGGTGCTGGACCTGAACGCCACCGAACTGGGCGGCTTTAAGGAAGTGATCCTCGGCGTGGAAGGCGAAGGTGTGTATCGCGAGCTGCAGTACGAAAGCGGCGGGCACCGCGTGCAGCGCGTGCCGGCCACGGAAACCAAGGGCCGCATTCACACTTCCGCCGCCACCGTGGCCGTGCTGCCCGAGCCGGAAGACGTGGAAATCGAGCTCAAGCCCGACGACTTTCGCAAAGACACGTTTTGCGCCAGCGGGCCCGGCGGCCAGCACGTGAACAAAACGGCGTCGGCCATTCGCTTGACGCACCTGGCCACGGGCATCGTCGTGCAATGCCAGGACGAGAAGAGTCAGCACAAGAACTTTGCCAAGGCGCTGCGGGTGCTGAAGTCGCGGCTGTACGAGGCCAAACGCCAGGAGGAGCACGATAAGCGGGCCAGCGATCGCAAGACCCTGGTCGGCTCGGGCGATCGCAGCCAGAAGATTCGCACCTATAACTTTCCCGAGAATCGCGTGACCGACCACCGCATCAACCTGAGCCTCTACAAGCTCGATACCATCCTGAGCGGTGATGTGCAGCCGTTGACCGAGGCCCTGATCGACTTCGACCGTCGTCAGCAGCGGCAAGCGATGGGTGCCGTCGAGTGATTGTGTTCCTTGGCCGGCTCGCGAAAGCGCAGGCCTGGCGCCCAATGAATCGGCGTGATCGGGTCCTTTCACGACAGTTCGAGTCACACCGAGTAGGTTGCCCTCATGGCCGACGAGTGGACCATCGGACGCTTGCTCAAGTGGACGACCGACTATCTGGCCGAACACGGCTCCGACAGCGCGCGGTTGGAAGCGGAAGTGCTCCTGGCCCACGCGCGCGATTGCCGGCGGATTGAGCTGTACACCAGCTTCGAAGAACCGGCCGCTGACACGCTACGCGCCGCGTTTCGCGAGCTGGTGCGTCGTCGGGCGGAAGGCGTTCCCGTGGCGTACCTGGTCGGCCATCGCGAGTTTTACTCGCTCGATTTTCGCGTCACGCCCGACGTGCTCATTCCCCGGCCCGAAACCGAACTGCTCGTGCTGGCCGTGCTCGATGCGATCAAGGCCCGCGGTGATGCGGCCGGCGCCGTATCGCTGGCCGACGTTGGCACCGGCAGCGGCATCATCGGCATCACGGTGGCGCGGCACGCGCCGCAGATGAAGGCCACGCTCGTTGACATCAGCCCTGCCGCGCTCGTTGTGGCCGGCGAGAACGCCCAGCGGCTGGGCGTTGCCGAGCGCGCGCAGGTGGTCGCGAGCGATTTGTTTGCCGCGTTGCCGGCCGAGCGCACGTTCGATTTCATCGCCAGCAATCCGCCCTATGTGACGTCGGCCGAAATGGCCGAGCTGGCGCGCGACGTGCGCCAGCACGAGCCGGCGTTAGCCTTGGACGGCGGAGAAACAGGCACGCAAGTGATCGAGCGATTGATTCCACAAGCGGCGGGGCGACTGAACCCGGGCGGCATGCTCTTGTTGGAAATCAGCCCCATGCTACAACAACGCGTCGAGTCGCTGGTCGACGCCGAACAGCGTCTGGCCCGGGGCACCACGCTCAAGGATCTGGCCGGCAAGGCGCGGGTGATCGTGGCGACGAAGAAGTAATCGGCAGCGCGAGGCCGCGCCCAAGACGGATCGAACGCATGGCTTGTCTACGCATCACCGGCGGCGTGCCCCTTGGTGGCAGCGTTGCCGCCAGCGGCTCCAAGAACGCGGCGCTGCCGATCATGGCCGCCTGCATCCTGGCCGCTGAGCCGGTGACGCTCGGCCGCGTGCCGGATCTGGTGGACGTTAACACGCTGGCCTTGTTGTTGGGTCACCTGGGCCTTGCTGTGAAGCGCCAGACCGACGACACCCTGCGCATCGACACCGTCGATCCCACGCCCATAAAGGCCGACTACCGCCTGGTGCGCCGCATGCGGGCCAGCTTCTGCGTGCTGGGCCCGCTGTTGGCGCGGCGGGGCAGGGCGGTGGTCTCGCTGCCGGGCGGTTGCAACATTGGCACGCGACCGGTGGACCTGCACCTGCGTGGGCTGGCGGCGTTGGGGGCCGAGCTGCGCATCGAACATGGCTACGTTATCGCGTCGGCTCGGCGACTGCGCGGCGCACAAATCGATCTGGGTGGTCCACACGGGCCGACGGTTACTGGCACCGCCAACGTAATGAGTGCGGCGGTACTGGCCAGCGGGCAAACCGTGATCACTTCCGCGGCTCGCGAGCCCGAGTTGGTGGACCTCGGACATTTTCTGAACCGCCTTGGCGCGCGGATCAGCGGTTTGGGGAGCGACACGATTGAAGTCACGGGCGTCGATCAACTGGGTGGCGGCCGTCACGAGGTGATTGCCGATCGAATTGAAACCGCCACGCTGCTATTGGCCGCGGCCATCACCGGCGGCTCCGTGCGAGTGAATGACACGGTGCCCGCACATCTGGCCGCCGTGCTCGACGTGCTGGGCGAGGCCGGCTGCCGCGTCGATGTGGGCAGGGGCGATATATCCCTACGCGCGCCCGAACGACCGCGACCGTTTGACATCATCGCGCGGCCGTATCCCGGAATTCCCACCGACTTGCAGGCGCAGTTCGTGGCGCTGGCCACGGTTGGCGCCGGGCGAAGCAGGGTGCGAGACGCGGTCTTCCCCGAGCGTTTCATGCACGTTGCCGAGCTGTGCCGGCTGGGGGCGCGTATCGAGCGGCAGGAATCGACGGCGGTAATACGCGGCGTCGAGCGGCTCTCCGGCGCCGAGGTCACCGCGTGCGACTTGCGGGCCAGCGCCGCATTGGTGCTGGCCGCACTACGTGCCGAGGGCGACTCGATCGTCCAGCGGGCGCAGCATCTCGATCGAGGGTACGAACGGCTCGATCAGAAGCTGGCGCGCTGCGGAGCGATGGTCGAGCGAGATCGTGGAACACGACCGGCGGCCGCCGTCAGGCGGGAACGCCCACGTGTTCCTCGATGATCGGCTTGAGCTCGTTGAAATCGACCGGCTTGGTCAACACCCGTAGCACGCCCGATTCGATGGCCGGGTACACGACGTCGATCGTGGTGTATCCCGTCATGAAAATGCCCACGATTTCGGGACGCTTGTCGCGCATCTCGCGAAACAGCTCGACGCCGTTCATGCCGGGCATCCGGTAGTCGATGATGGCCAGCGCGTACGGCTTTTCTTCGGTCAGCCGCAGCGCCGTCCGACCTTCGTTGGCAACGTCGACTTCGTAGTGCCAGGCACGCAACAGGGTCGCCACCACAGAGCACGTATCGCGGTCATCGTCGACGAGCAAGATCGGTAGCGTCATAGGAAATGTCGATCTCGAAGTTCCGACCCGGCCGGGCGCCGTTCCGGGAGGGTGCTGGGTTTTCCGCATGGCGGCGAACGTTGCCCCATGCGATGCGTGAAGGGGTATGTGAATTATATCATTCGTCGCTTGACGGGGTGCTGTTGCGCGAGCAGGCGAATTCGTCAACCGCACCGGCTGTCAGTCTGACTATGCCGCCCACGCGACTGGCAATTTGCACGCTAGTGCGAACCGCGCGCCGAGCGGCAGCCGTTTGCTGCAAACTGCAAAACCGTGCCGTTTGCGGCTTGCAGGCGCGCGTGGCTATTCGGTGCAGGACAAGGTAGGGTGCTAGTATCGCAGCGAGTGCGGGCCCGACATGATCGGAATGTTGCGCGCCATGTTCGGCAGCTGGACGAAATGGAATCTGGGCGGATGGTCGCCGCGCGACCGGCGCGGCCGCGCTTCGGCCAACCCAGCCGCACGCTGATTCCGCTAGAAAGTGAAGTGCGCGGCCAGCGGGCCGCTGCGGAGCCGGCGGTAAGTCTCGTCATCCACGCTGGTCCAGCAGCCGCGCTGGAAATGGTGGCCGGCGTCGTCTTCGATCGTTCGCGCAGGGCCTTTGAAGAGCACCTCGCGCGTCCGCTCGTGTCCGCCGCCGGCAGGCGATTGGGCCACCAGGCGCGTTTCGCGGCACTCTACGCCGTCAGCCACGAAGCAGGGGCCGTCCCCCAGCTTTTCAAAGTGCAAATCGGTAAAGCCCGCCGCCTCCAAGTCGCGCACCAGCTCCGCTGCGGAAGGCACCGCTTCCACCACGGATGCCGGTCCGGGCAACGCCTGCGACAGGCTCGGCAGCGGCGTGCGCGCGGTCAGCTGGTGCAGGCTGAGTTTTCCGCCAGGTTTGAGCACGCGCAACACTTCGGCCAGCGCGCGCCGTCGCTCGTCGGTCGAGAGCCGCGCGTTGAACGTCCCTTCGAGCAGCACTTCGTCCACGCTATCGTCGGCCGCCAGGATCTGCTCGGGCAGCGGCTCACCCAGCCGATGGGCCCAAATGGCCGGCGCCGCCTGGATGTTCACAACCATCTCGGGCACGCAGGGTCGCTGGCCTCCGCCGCGATGATCGAGGCTCTCCTGGAGCGTGTACATTTCCCACATGTTGCCGTCGGGATCCGATACCCAGAATTTCGTCTGCCGCGAATAACAGCACTCCACGCCGTCTTCGCGCTGGGTGCTGATGCCGTTCGATTCCAACCGCCGCTGCACGTCGACCAGGGTCTCCGCGCTGGTCAACCGAAAACCCAAGTGATTGAGCTTGCCTCCGCGCGGGGCATGATTGGGCTCGAGCGACATAACCAACGGCGGCTGCGCCAGCTCAAACTTGGCGTAGTCGCTTTCCAGCCGCGCCGGCGAAGTGTCGAACAACACTTGGTAGAAGGCGACGCTGCGGCGCAAGTCGTCTACGTTCAACGAGAGGTGAAAGCGCACCACGCCGGCGTCGGCGGCGGGCGGTGCGTCGAGTTGTGCATTTTCAATGCTGGCCATGCCGAGTCCCGCTCCCAACGTGCACCGTGTCTAGTGAAAATAAACAGCCGTCTTACCGTACTGAGCGTATTTTTCTTTGAGCCAGGCGTGGAATTGCCGGTAGTGCGCCTCGCGCATCTCGCCGCCATCGCGCTGGGCGTTGTAGCTCAGGTAAAGCTGGCGACGCCAATGCCGGCTGCGGTTAGGGCCGGACCGGTGCGGCGTATAGCCGCTGAAGATGGCCAGGTCGCCCGGTTCAAGCTCAAGCGTAATGCCACGCGACGGATCGATCTTCGTCGCGTCGAGCTCGTGGTAATCACCGTCGCGGGCCGAGAGGTACCCCTGGCGGTGATACCCGGCGAATACTTCGGTAGCGCCGTTCTCGGCGCTGGTTGCATCGATGGCCACGATGACGGTCACAAAGCTTTCCGGGAATTCGCGCCAGGAGATATAGTCCTGATGTAGCGGATAGCCCTTCGCGCCGGGACGTTTGAAAATCAGCTTGTCTTTGAGCAGGCAAGCCTCGTCGTCGTAAATGGCTCGCAAGGGCGCCAGAATGCGCTCGTCGCGCACCATGAAGCGGCATACCGGCGCGATGTCGATCACGGGGTCGAAGCAATCGAACAGGCACTCGCCCGTCTCGACGTGGTCGGCCCAGCGACAGCGTATGTTGTCGTTGTGAATGAGCTCATTGCGGCTATAGAGCGTGACGGCCTCGCCGGCCAGGGCGGCAATTTCGCGGGCCTCAAACGCCCTGCGCACGATCAGATAGCCGCGCTCGTGATAGTCGCGAATTTGCTGCTCGCTGATGGCGGCGGGCCTTACCTGCGTGGTCATCGCGTCGCGTCTCCTTACGGCTTATTGCCAGTCGGCCGACTGCACTTCGCCCCGTTCCCGCGTGGCGAGCGCCTGCCAGGGTGCCAGTTCGATCGAGTCTTCCACGAATCGTACGGAGCCATCGGCCAAGAGCAGATTCACTCCCCCGGGATGCCGGCTGCGGGCGGTGCGCCAGCCGTGCGGCGTATAGCGGGTTTTAGCTCCGCCGCCCAGCGGCACACCAATGCAATCCGGCACCGGGTCGTTCGGAAAGCTCACGTGATTGTACAGCGCGCAGCGAAATTCCCCATTGGCCCAGGAAAATCCGCGCGGATCGGAAATGTTCCACTGCGACGAGCTATTGCAGCCGCCGCTGCTCAGCGGAGCGGTCAGGGCGAATTTATAATCGACGTGAGAATCGCGGGCCAATGGTGTTCCTTTTGGCTGGCCGAGCAGGGTTTCGCCGAACAGCGCCGTGTGGCTGGTGCCGTCGGTGATATTGGCCATGCGCGTGTGCGAGTTGACGTAGAACACGCCGTCGGTATCGGCGGGCGATCCGCCTCCGCCGCCGGTGCCGGCGCAAGCCGCATAGTTGATTGGGCCGAAAGAGGTCGATACGACCTGTCCGTGATCGCTGGGGCACAGGAAAACCGCCACGCGCTGGGACACTGCCGGGACATTGGCATCGGTGACCGCCAGATTCACACCGTAGAGCGGCAACTTCAAATTGAGCGTTCCGTACAGGTTCGCTTCTTCCAGGTAGGGCATCAGGTGCGCCAGCGCGCTCCAGCGATAGAACGTCCAGGGGTGGTTCGGAAAACCGGCTAACTCGCGCGCTTCGGAGCCCACGGGAAACGAACCTTTGGCGTCGTGATAGTGATGCGCGGCGACGCCGAGTTGGTGCAGGTTGTTCGTGCAGGAAGTGCGGCGAGCGCTCTCGCGCGCCGACTGCACGGCTGGCAACAGCAAGGCCACGAGCATGCCGATAATCGCAATCACGACTAACAGCTCGACGAGCGTGAAACCGGTTGCGACTTGCGTGATCGTGCGCCGATTCATAGGCTCGTTCCACTGTCGTCGATCGGCACGGCGCCGGGCGCCGCCGGGCCCCGCCTCGTTTAGCGCGGACTAATGGATTGCACCAGATCGAGCCGGCAGCAGCCCAGGTCCAGCGTCTTCATCTCGCTGACGCGGCCGTCGCCATCGGCGATGGCGGGGTCCAGACTGTAAATCACGAACTTGCCGCGCTTTTTGGTCTCCACCACGCGGGCGTGCCGCAAGACGCGCAAATGATGCGAAACCTTGACGATCGTTTCGTTCAATTCTTTGGCTACCTGCGAAACGTTCTTCGGTCCCAGCAGCAGGCAATTGACGATGCGCAGCCGGTCCGGATCGGCCAGCGCCTTGAGCCGCTCCGCGCAGGACTGATAGTCGCGCTCACTGCGCATGGCCAGCTTGATGCGCGGCGATTTCGTTTTGCGGCGAGCGCGGGCCATGGCAGGAACTCACAAGGGGTGTCGATCACGCCACCAGACGAAACGTCCATGAAAACGACGCTGACGTAAATTCGACACGGGTGGCCACGGTCACGGACGGCCGCGTCGAGGCAAGTCGAAGCGCCTTGCCGCAAACTCAATTATGCCGATCAGGCGCAAAGAATAAAGCCCCAGTCGGCCGGCCAAAAGCCGGACAATGGCACCCTGCTGCGGCCAGGGCGTGACGCGCGCACTGGCAGAAGCTGCCGAACCCCGGCAGATAATACTTGCAATCCGTCGCGGCATACTGTAACACTATTAAGATTGTAAGAACGTCAGGCCATCGCTTCCCCGCGTTGGGCTGGGTTTTTTCACCCGCCACGAGCCGGTCCCGCGACGCGATTTCGCCGTCGCCGATCCGGCCCTGCCGTTCCGACGCAGAGCGTCGGAAGCTCTCGATAGGATGTCGCCGGATTGTGTAACTGTGCGCGCCAGCACCCTTTTTGACGGGACCCTATCGATGCACGCGAAATCCTTCCCAGCCGCCCTCGTTCGCCGCCACGCATTTTGCAAATCGTCCGGACCCCGCGCCTTTCGACCATTGGTCGAATGGCTTGAAGACCGCAAGCTCTTGAGCGTCAACGACCTGTTGATCGGCACGTACGACAGCTTCTACGGCACGGCCGTCTATCGCTACAACGAGGTGACTTGGGCACCCACGGTTGGCGCGGTGCCTGCCGGCGGTGCGGAGAACGTCGGCGTTGTGCAGGGCCTCGTCGCCGCGCCGGACGGCCAGTCGTTCTACGTCAGCAGCAACGCTGGCTCCGGCGAAGTGCTGCACTACGACATCGATGGCACGTTTCTCGGGGTGCTGGGGGCCGGCGATGGCACGCCCGCGCCCATGGTCGCCCCGGGCGGGCTGGCCTTTGGTCCCAATGGCAACTTGTATGTCGCTGACTTAGGCGCCCAGGCCATCTTTCAGTTTGATACCGCTTCGATGACCCAGCAGTATCAGGCGGCGGACACGATTGCCTTGGGCTATACGCCCGGCGGGCTCGGTTTCAATCCGGACAATAGCGGCGACATGTACATCGGCGCGCTCGACCTTCAGGCCGTGCTCTATCAGCCGGCCAGCGGCTCCGGCAGTTATCTGATCGAGCCGGGCAGCGGCATTAACCCCGCTTCGATTCTGGTGCGGCCCAACGGAGATTTGCTGGTTGCGGACTTGGATTTCGGCTTTGAGCCGTTCGGCCACCATCGCGTGGTCCTCTACGACGCCAGCGCCGACACGTTCGACACGTTTATCAACCTGACCACGCCCGTGGGAACCGGCGCCTCGGCGGGTTTTGCGCCCCAGCCGACGTCGCTGTTATACGATCACGACGGCAACGTCCTGGTCGGCGCCTCGCCCGATCACAATCTCAACGGCGCCGTGCTGAAATTCGACATCGACGACGGCAGCCCGCTGGGGACGCTGATCTCCAATATTGGTTCCCCCTCCGGATTGGCGTTCATTCCTTCAGTCGCCTCGCAAGTGGCCGGGCGCCGCCTGTTCTACAACCAATCGGTGTTTGACGGGAACAATGCGTCGATCAACGCGTCGGACGATGGTGCGATCGCGCCTGATAAGACGGCCTATCTGCCCGGCGCGGGCCTGGCCGTGTTCGAAAATGTTTCGAGCTACTCGCGTGGCATCAACGGCCTTGTGATCGACCTGGCCGGCGGCGGCACGCACACGTCGATCGACGCCAACGATTTCGTGTTCAAGGTGGGCGCCAACAACTCGCCCAACACGTGGAGTGCCGCGCCATCTCCCTCGGCCATCTCGGTGCGGACCGGCGCGGGCGCAGGTGGCTCGGACCGCGTGGAGATCACCTGGGCCAACAACGCGATCGAGAACGTGTGGCTGGAAGTTCAGGTGCTGGCCACCGCGAATACCGGACTGACCGCGACCGACGTGTTCTTCTTTGGCAACCGGATTGGCGATACCGGTTCGCCCACGGCTACTTCGTTCACCACCACCACCAGCGACGCCAATACGATCACCGGTGGCGGCCTGGGCTCCGCAAGTGGCATCACCGACGTGCGCGACATCGATCGCAGTAACACGATCACGGTCGCCGGGGACCGCTCGGCGGCGCTGGGCAATATTGGCGCCCTGAACCGGCTGGACGTGGGCACGGCGGGCCCGTTCGCGCCGGACAGTGGCGACGCGGGCATTGCCTCGGCTTTGGCCGCCACCAGCGGGTCCAAGTCGAGCCTACCGGCGGCATTGCCTGTCAGCGTGGCCAATCGCCTGGCAGTCAGTGCCGCTGCGCCTCGTGCGATCGCCGTGTCGGTAATCGACGTGGCCGCTTCCAGCGGACCGTTGTTGACGTCCGACGCGCTGGCCGACTCCGCACTCGTGGATGACCAGCTGCTCGACGAGCTGGAGCTTGCGCTCTAGCCGTCCAGAGTCTTTCCTTATCTGGCGTGCCACGGCAGCTGACGCTGGGGGGCGCTTGCACACGGCGAACGCGCCTATCCGCACCGTTGCCAGCGACCCCGGGGGCGGTGCGCCTTGCACGCTTCCTGGCTTATCCTGACACCAGGCAAAGTCTCGGATCGGCAGATTGTTGACGTCTATTCCCGGGAGTATAGACTGCTAGGAAATGTGGGTGTGCTTTCCCCTGGGCGAGGGAGACGTGCTTCTGTGCGTTGAGGCCTCGATGGACTCACGAGCATCCCATCCATGAGCCGCCGCATATCCCACGCTCAAGGACGACGCCCGGCGGTGCGCCCGCAACCTGGCTCTCGCGGACCCCACGCGCAGCCTTTTAGCCGCCGGTTGGGTTGCGAACCGCTGGAGTGTCGGCGCGTGCTGGCCGCCGTGAGCTGGGACGGTGGCGGCGACGGCATCAACTGGTCGGACCCGTTGAACTGGAGCGGCAACGCACTGCCCGCGGTCGTTGACGATGTGACGATCGACGTCCCGGGTACGATCACGGTCGTGCACGCCTCGGGCACGTCCGCCATCCACAGTTTGACGTGTGCCGAGAACCTCAACATCACCGGTGGCAGCCTGCGAATCCAATCCGGCGCCGGTGTGGTCGACGGCTCGCTCAGCATCAGCAGCCCGGCTGAGCTGCACGCCTCCGGATCAACGGCCACATTCGTCGCTAACGGCGCCGTGACGCTCAATGGCGCGCGGCTTACCGCCCTCGCTGGCGGCCAGCTCGATCTGTCGGCGGCCACGGCGTACACGCTTGCCCCGGGCAATCCCACCGCCATTTTCGCCAGTGGCACGGGCAGCAAGGTCGATCTCTCTGGTCTGATCTCGCTGAGCGGCACGGTGGGTGGTGTCGACATTACTGCGGTTTCGGGCGGGACAATCGACCTGAGCAGTTTGAGTGGTACGGAAGCGCGCGACGTCGATTTCGAAGTGGACGGCGCCACCAGCGTGCTCGATTTGTCGGCATTGAGCAGCGTCACCGACCTCACGCGACTGAGCTCGCTGACGCTTGAGAATGGCGGCACGCTCATCGCGCCGCTGCTGGAGGCCTACAGCGGCGGCCGGATTGCCGTGAACAACATGTCGGTCACGTTGAGTTCGCTGCTGTTTATCGACGCCAGCTCGCTTTCGGTTGGCGCAGGCGGCATCTTGAGCCTGCCCAATGTGACCACCTACATCGAACCCACGTCGGCGTCCGCCTCGTTCACGGCGAGCGGCGCGAATTCGCGGCTGGACCTGTCCGCGATCACTTCGATTGTCGGCGACACGGGCGCGTTGAACGTCAGCGCTGTCGAGGGTGGCATGCTCGAGCTGGACGGCATTGCGGAGTCCACCGCGCGCGACGTCAGCTTTTCGGTCAACGGTGCAACCAGCGTGCTCGATCTCTCGGCGCTAGTGACCATCAACGATCCGACGCGGTTGAGCTCGTTGAGCGCGACGAAATCCGGAACATTGGTCGCTCCCGTGCTGGCGTCGGTCGTTGCCGGCGCGATCAGCGTCGGGGATGGTGCCCTGACGCTCAGCGCACTAACAAACATCGATGCTAGCTCGCTTTACGCCGACATCAACGGAGTTCTCACGCTCCCCGCCGTCACCGCGTATGTCGAACCGGCGTCGACCACCGCGCAGTTCTCCGCCAACGGCGTCAATGCCCGGATCGACCTGCCGGCCTTGACTTCGATCAGCGGCACTGGCGGGGGCTTGCTCGTATCGGCAGCGAACGGCGGCACGATGGCGATGGACGCGCTGCAAACTATTACCGCCGGCAGCGTGAATTTCGACTTGTATGGTGCGACCAGTTTGCTGAGCATGGCCGCATTGACCAGCGCCATCGATCCCACCTCATCCAGCAGCATGGTGTTTCAGGCGGGCGCCGTGCTCAACGCGCCCAACTGGTCGACGTACAACGGCGGCTACATCAGGGTCTACGGCGCCACGCTGAGCCTGCCGCAATTCACCAACGTCAACGGCACGTCGTTGGTGGCCGGGACCGGCGCCACGCTCGCTTTGCCCAACGTCACTTCCTATGTCAAGTCGAGCGAAAACCACGTCCTCTTTCGGGCCGACACGGCCGGCTCTCTGCTCGACCTGAGTGGACTGACTTCAATCACCGGCAATCCCGGCTCGCTGCAGATCGATACCTACGGCGGCACGATCGACATGAGTGCGCTGACGAGCATGACCACACGGAGCGTGCAATTCTGGGCGTACGGCTCCGGTGGACACATTGATCTGTCGTCACTTGCCAACATTCACTTTCTGAGTTTTTTCAATTTTATCGGAGCCTCCACTTCTGGCAGCGTGACGCTTCCTCCTGGCACCGCCAACTTCGTTGGCACCAACATCACGGTGGAGAACGGCGGCACCATCGACGTCGGCACCCTCGTTCTGGAAATCAACAGCTCGCTTACCGGGAGCAACGGCAGCATCAACGGAAACGTGGTCAACAAAGCGTCGACCTCAGGGAGCAACCAGCCGGGCTTCTTCACGGTCGAAGGCAGCTATTCTCAGGCCAACAACGGCTATTTCAGTTTCCCGATTTACGGCTCGATTCAAGAAGTCGACTACGACACGGTGTACGTGACCGACACCGTCACGCTGGCCGGAAATCTCTTTCTGTGGGGCCCCTATGTTCCCAATGTCGGCGATTCGTTCTTGATCATCGATAACCTGGGTGCCGATCCTATCGTCGGAGCGTTCAATAGCGCGCCGGAAGGCGCGATCTACATGCTCAACGGCCGGCCGCTGCGCATTTCTTACACCGGCGGCGACGGCAACGACGTAGTGCTGACCGCCGTCGATAACCTCGTCGCCAACCGCCGCCTGTTCTACAACCAATCGGTGTTTGACGGGAACAATGCGTCGATCAACGCGTCGGACGATGGTGCGATCGCGCCTGATAAGACGGCCTATCTGCCCGGCGCGGGCCTGGCCGTGTTCGAAAATGTTTCGAGCTACTCGCGTGGCATCAACGGCCTTGTGATCGACCTGGCCGGCGGCGGCACGCACACGTCGATCGACGCCAACGATTTCGTGTTCAAGGTGGGCGCCAACAACTCGCCCAACACGTGGAGTGCCGCGCCATCTCCCTCGGCCATCTCGGTGCGGACCGGCGCGGGCGCAGGTGGCTCGGACCGCGTGGAGATCACCTGGGCCAACAACGCGATCGAGAACGTGTGGCTGGAAGTTCAGGTGCTGGCCACCGCGAATACCGGACTGACCGCGACCGACGTGTTCTTCTTTGGCAACCGGATTGGCGATACCGGTTCGCCCACGGCTACTTCGTTCACCACCACCACCAGCGACGCCAATACGATCACCGGTGGCGGCCTGGGCTCCGCAAGTGGCATCACCGACGTGCGCGACATCGATCGCAGTAACACGATCACGGTCGCCGGGGACCGCTCGGCGGCGCTGGGCAATATTGGCGCCCTGAACCGGCTGGACGTGGGCACGGCGGGCCCGTTCGCGCCGGACAGTGGCGACGCGGGCATTGCCTCGGCTTTGGCCGCCACCAGCGGGTCCAAGTCGAGCCTACCGGCGGCATTGCCTGTCAGCGTGGCCAATCGCCTGGCAGTCAGTGCCGCTGCGCCTCGTGCGATCGCCGTGTCGGTAATCGACGTGGCCGCTTCCAGCGGACCGTTGTTGACGTCCGACGCGCTGGCCGACTCCGCACTCGTGGATGACCAGCTGCTCGACGAGCTGGAGCTTGCGCTCTAGCCGTCCAGAGTCTTTCCTTATCTGGCGTGCCACGGCAGCTGACGCTGGGGGCGCTCGCGCTGTCGGCGATCACAGCCGATCGCTGCCTGCGAAAACCCCCTCGTCCAGCCGCAACATCGGACGTTGTAATCGCTTACGCTCGCGTGCTAAAGGGGCCGACGGCTGCGAGGGATGTGGCTCGCGCGATTCAGACCGGCCATTCTGTCAACGAAAAAACGTTGAAGTTCGTTGTCATGCAGTTACACTGCTGACAATCTGGTCCGTCGCCCCGCTGCGGGACGGCGATCCATCGTACACGTAGGAATGCACCAACGACTAAAGAGACCGCACCATGAGCGACCAACTCTCCCGCGCGCGACGACTGGCCAAACAACGGCAAAAGCAGCGATTCCACTTCGAACGGCCAGTTGCGGACTCACTTCGGCGCCGGTTGCGACTCGAGGCGCTGGAGAGCCGCAGAGTGTTGGCGCCCGTGAGCTGGGACGGCGGCGGCGACGGCATCAACTGGTCCAGTCCGAATAACTGGAGCACGAACTCGCTGCCGACATCAGCCGACGATGTGACCATCAACGTGGTCGGCACACTGACGGTGATACACGCCAGCGGCAGCGACACGATTCGCAGTCTCACGAGTACCGAGAACCTGAACATCACCGGCGGCAGTCTGACGGTGACCACCGGCGCTTCGACCATCAGTGGCACGCTCGACGTCAGCAACCTGGCGAGCTTGAACGTAAACGGCTCCGGGGCTTCGTTCACGGCCAGCAGCACGGTCACGCTCAACGGCGCGAATCTGTCGGCCTCAGGTGGCGGTACGCTCGATCTCAGCACGGCCACGGCCTATGCCGAGCAGGCATTCAGCACCACGACCATTCAAGCCAGCGGCACTTCCAGCAAAGTGGATCTTTCTGGCGTCACTTCGCTCACCGGCACCAACGGCACCATGAATATTAACGCGCTTTCCGGCGGCACGATCGAGCTGGATGGACTGCCCAGCGCCACTGCGCGGGATATCAATTTCCAGGTCGACGGTGCGACCAGCGTCCTGAACCTGTCGGCGCTGACCAGTGCTACCGACGCCAATCTGATCAGCTCGTTGACGATCTCCAACAGCGGCACGCTCACCGCCCCCGTGCTGGCGACCTATAACGGCGGGGCCATCGTCGTCAACAACATGTCGGTGAATCTCACGCCGCTGACGAACATCGACTCCAGCTCGCTATTTGCCAATGCCAACGGCATTTTGACCCTGCCAAACGTTGCCTCATACGCCGAGGGCCCTTTTGCACAGACCACCTTCCAGGCCAGCGGGGCCAACGCCAAGCTGGATCTGACCGCCATGACGTCGATCACCGGCGCAACAGGCGCGCTCATTGTCAACGCGCTTTCCGGCGGCACGATCGAGTTGGATGGACTGCCCAGCACCACTGCGCGGGATGTTAACTTCCAGGTCGACGGCGCAACCAGCGTCCTGAACCTCTCGGCCCTGACCAGTGCTACCGACGCCAACCTGATCAGTTCGCTGACGATCTCCAACAGCGGCACGCTCACGGCGCCCGTCTTTGCGACCTATAACGGCGGGACCATCGTCGTCAACAACATGTCGGTGAATCTCACGCCGCTGACAGACATCAACTCCAGCTCGCTCGTGGCCAACGCCAACGGCATCTTGACTTTGCCCAACGTTACCTCATACGCCGAGGCCCCTTTTTCACAGACCACCTTCCAGGCCAGCGGGGCCAACGCGAAGCTGGATCTCACCGCGATGACGTCGATTACCGGCGCAACGGGCGCGCTCATTATCAACGCGCTTTCCGGCGGCACGATCGAGCTGGATGGACTCCCCAGCACGACTGCCCGGGATATCAATTTCCAGGTCGACGGTGCGACCAGCGTCCTGAACCTGTCGGCGCTGACCAGTGCTACCGACGTCAACCTGGTCAGTTCGTTGACGATCTCCAATAGCGGCACGCTCACGGCCCCCGTCTTTGCTACGTATAACGGCGGGGCCATCGTCGTCGGCGGCATGTCGGTAAATCTTTCGTCATTGACGAACATCGACTCCAGCTCGCTGTTTGCCAACGCCAACGGCATTTTGACCCTGCCAAACGTTGCCTCATACGCCGAGGGCCCTTTTGCACAGACCACCTTCCAGGCCAGCGGCGCCAACGCCAAGCTGGATCTCACCGCGATGACGTCGATCACCGGCGCAACAGGCGCGCTCATTGTCAACGCGCTTTCCGGCGGCACGATCGAGTTGGATGGACTGCCCAGCACCACTGCGCGGGATGTTAACTTCCAGGTCGACGGCGCAACCAGCGTCCTGAACCTCTCGGCCCTGACGAGTGCTACCGACGTCAACTTGCTCAGCTCGCTCACTCTCTCCAATAGCGGCACGCTCACGGCGCCCGTCTTTGCGACCTATAACGGCGGGGCCATCGTCGTCAACAACATGTCGGTGAATCTCACGCCGCTGACGAACATCGACTCCAGTTCGCTAGTTGCCAATGCCAACGGGATTTTGACCCTGCCCAACGTTACATCATACGCCGAGGCGCCGGGAGGGCAGACCACCTTCCAGGCCAGCGGGGCCAACGCCAAGCTGGATCTCACCGCGATGACGTCGATCACCGGCGCCACTGGCGCCATCGTGATCAACGCCCTTTCCGGCGGCACGGTCGAGCTGGACGGACTTCCCGGCACGACAGCTCGCGACGTCAACTTTACAGCCAACGGTGTATCAAGCCTGATCGATCTCTCGGCACTTACGAGCTTAAGTGACGTTAACAACCTGGATTTGATCTCGGCGGTCGGTTCCGGCACGGTGACGCTGGGCGCCGGTACTGTTTCCGTCAGCGGCACGTTCGTCTCACTGGCCACTGCCGGAGTCATCAACGTCGGCACGCTTGTGATCGGCGCCGCGAGCTCGCTCACCGGCAGCGGTATCGTCAATGGCAACGTGACCAACAACAACACGGCCGGCCCCGGCACGTCACCGGGGCTGATCACCATCAACGGCAACTATACGCAAGGCAGCACCGCCGGCCTGGCCATCGAGATTCTCGGCCTCACCGTGCAAACGCAGTACGACCAGCTCGAAGTCAACGGCACCGTGGCGCTGTCCGGCAACCTGACGTTGACTGGCAGCTACGTCGCCAGCGTCGGCGATTCGTTCACGATCGTCGAGAACGACGGCGTCGACCCCGTTTCCGGCACCTTCAACAATTCGCCTGAGGGCGACGTCTACACGTTCAACGGCCGCCCGCTACGGCTCTCGTACACCGGCGGCGACGGCAACGACGTCGTGCTTACACGCGTCGACAACTTGGACGTCAATCGGCGGCTGTTCTACAACCAGTCGGCCTTCGACGGTAACAACTCGGCCATCAACACCCTCGATGACGGCGCCATTGCGACCGACAAGAGCGCCTATCTGCCCGGCGCAGGCCTGGCCGTCTTCGCCAACGTCAGCAGCTACTCCCGGGGAATCAACGGCGTGATGATCGACATCTCCGGCACCGGCGCTCACACCGCCATCAACGCCAACGATTTTGTTTTCAAAGTCGGCGCCAACAATTCGCCCAGCACCTGGGCCGCCGGGCCTTTGCCCACGGCCATTTCGGTCCGCACTGCCGCCGGTTATCGCGGTGCCGATCGTATCGAGATCACCTGGGCCAATAACGCCATTCAGAACCAGTGGCTGGAAATCCAAGTGCTCCCCACCGCCAACACAGGGCTGGGCACTGCCGACATTTTCTTCTTTGGCAATCGCATCGGTGACACGGGCTCGCCCACGGCGACTTCGTTTACGACCACGGTTTCCGACGCGTCGACGATCATCGCCGGCGGGCTGGGCGCGGCCGGTGGCATCACGAACGTGCGCGATATCGACAAGAGCAACACCATCACCGTGGCCGGCGACCGTGCCGCGGCACTGGCCAACATCGGCGCGCTCAATCGCTTGAACGTCGGCACGGCCGGACCGTTCGGTCCCGAGGGCGACGCGGGCATCGCGTCGGCGTTGGCTGCGACGGCCGGCCCGGCGACCGCTTCGTCTGCGCCGCTGCCACGTGGCGTGGCTCGGCGATTGAGCATTGCGCCGGCCGGCGCGGCAAGTGTCGCGGCCGCGTTGAGTGTCGCCGACGATGAAGGCCCAGCCGCTGTGCCAGACGCTGCCGACGACGGCGATGACCTGGCTTTAGTCGAGATCGACGACGAGTTGTTGACCACGCTCGCCGCCGGATTGTAGTGCAGAGTCTGGAGACGCAGTGGAGGCCGGAGACGGGAGGCCGGCTTCTGACGCCGACTGGCCTTTTGAGTTTCTCCTACAGCCTACAGCCCGTTCCCCCGATACACCTTCTGCATCAAGACGTTCTTCTTCGACGTGACGGGGCCCGGGTTGGCGTCGTCGCGCAAGATCGTTGCCATCATCTGGTACTTGGCGTCCAGATCGTCGGCGTAGTGCACCAGCATCGCCTCAGGCGTCATGGGCGGCTTGGGCGAGCCCCACTCGGGCAGGCGCTGATGCGAGACGATGATGTGCTCCAGCCGCAAGAGCACGTCGGGATCGATGGCCCGGCTGGCGGCCGCCTCGCGCACGATATCACGCCCTTGCAGGATGTGGCCGATCAGGTTGCCGGCGGCCGTGTATTCCGCACCCTGTGGTCGCTCTTCGATCTCGCGCAGCTTGCCGATATCGTGCAAAATGGCTCCGGCCACGACCAGCCCCGGCGAGAGCCGCGGCCGCATGTCCGGATAGTAATCGTCGTATTTGTCGGCCAGATAGGCGGCGGTGCGCGTGACACTCAGGACGTGTTCGAGCCAGCCGCCGGCGAAGGCATGATGATTGTGCGTGGCAGCCGGCAAGGTCAGCAGGGCAGCGCGATGGGTGGTAAGGATGTCGATCACCAGATCGCGTAGCGCCACGTCGTCGATGCGTTCGCGGGCGATAGCCACGAGGTCGGCAAACATCAGCTCGGCGTCGAACCGCGAGTGCGGCAGGCACATGGCCGGCGAAAAACCGTCGGTATGGTCCGCCTCGCACACGGCGCGAATCTTGCGCAGTTCGAGTTGCGGTCCGTAGCTCGTATCGCGATAGACGGCGCGCAGTTTGTAAAAATTGCCCGGCTGCCAGGCTTCGCGGCAATCGACGCCCCAGGGCGAGTCCTGCCAGATGGGAAAGACGACCTCGCGATGCCGGTCGCGAAAGCCCACGCGAAAATAGGGTTTGCCGTCGCGCGTGGTGAGCTCGTCCTTGGCCGTCATCAGCACGAACAGGTCACCCTCCTGGCCGTGAATCATTTCCGATAAGGCGACGAAGGCCATCGCTTGGACTCCGCTAAGTTGGATTCCTGATTATCGCCTTGCGGCATCTTGATCCGCGCACGCCTCTTCCCTCTTCCCTATTGATACCCGTGCGGATGCCGGGAGTGCCAGTTCCAGGCCGTTCGCACGATCGCTTCGATGTCAGTGTATTGCGGCTGCCACTCGAGCGCGTGGCGTGCGGCCGCGGCGTCGGCCACAAGCTCCGGCGGATCTCCTTCGCGGCGCGGACCGACGGCGTGCTCAATGGCATGACCGGTGACGCGGCGGCAGGCGTCGATCACCTGCCGCACACTGTGGCCGCGGCCGGTGCCCAGGTTGAGTTTCATGGTCACCCCTGGGGCCAGCCGCTCGAGCGCGGCCACATGCGCCGTCGCCAAATCGTCTACGTGCACGTAGTCGCGAATGCAGGTGCCGTCGGCGGTAGGGTAGTCGTCGCCAAAGATCATAATTCGGTCCCGCTGGCCCAGCGCCACCTGCAGCACCAGCGGAATCAAATGCGTTTCGGGGTCGTGGTCCTCGCCCAGGTCACCGTCGGCACTGGCCCCCGCGGCGTTAAAGTAGCGCAGCGCCGCGAACGAAAAGTCGTAGGCTCGCGCGTAGTCTGCCAATATCTGTTCGACCACGAACTTACAAAAACCATAAGGATTGATGGGCCGCTGCGGCTCGTCTTCAGGAATCGGAATGCGCGCGGGCACGCCATACGTGGCCGTGGTGCTGGAGAAGACGATGTTGCGCACGCCGCACGCGCGCAGCGCCTCGAGCAGGCTGAGGCTGGCGACGACGTTGTTTTGATAGTATTTGGCCGGATCGGTGACGCTCTCGCCCACATAGGCAAAGGCCGCGAAATGAATCACCGCCTCGATACCGTGGTCGCGCAGCGCCGAAACCAGCCGCGGACGATCCATCAGTTCGGCTTCGATGAGCCGCCCTGCGGGCACGGCTTCGCGATGTCCGTGCGACAGATTGTCGTACACCCACACGTCATGGCCAGACAGCGCCAAACGCCGCACGGTGTGGCTGCCGATGTATCCCGCGCCTCCGGTCACAAGCACCTTCACGACCGCGTTCCTCCGCGTGGAGTAAAGAACTGCCGACTGTGCCGCCGGTGCGGGCCGGGCAATTTTGAACGGCCGACGCGACCGATTGCGCGGGCCGCAGCGCCAAGCGCCACCCCGACAAGCCTACGTAGGATACGGGAGCAATCGTCGGCGAGCAAATCGCTGTAGCCGCCGGGCCGGCAGAGTCGAAGGGAACAAGTGGTCGCCCTGTCTTCGTCTTCGTGTTCGTCCTACAGCCTACCGTCTACAGTCTATACCCTGCAGCCTTTCCCCATGGGCGGTCCGCGACGCAAGCTGCTCAAGCCTTCGCACGTGGCGACCGCCGCGGCCACCGGCCGCTGGATCGAGTCGTTTGTCGACTACTTGCGCAGCGAGTGCCATCTGTCGGCAAACACGGTGGCCGCCTATCACCGCGATATGCGCCGGTTCGATACCTGGCTGGCCGGTCGGCGTGCCGCGCAATTGTCGATCTCGGAACTGGCCGACTACGTGGGCTGGCTGAGCCAGCGCAAACTGGCGCCGGCCAGCGTGGCCCGTCACATCGCGTCGCTGCGGGTGTTCTTTCGATATTTGCAGCTGGAAGGCGCGCTCAAAGAGAATCTGGCCGAGCTCCTGGGCAGCCAGAAGCTGTGGGAGCGCGTGCCGCACGTGCTGTCGCCGGCGCTGGTCGAACGCCTGCTCGAGAGTCCGCACCGCGGCGAAGCATTGTGGCGGCGCGATCGGGCGTTGCTCGAATTGCTCTACGCCACCGGCTGCCGTGCCTCGGAAGTGTCGCTCCTCACGCTGGAGCAGGTGCATCTCGATCAGAGCCATTGCCTATGCCGCGGCAAAGGCGACAAGGAGCGGCTGGTGCCCCTGGGCCGGCGGGCCATTCTCGCGGTGCGAGACTACCTGGAGCACGAACGGCCAGCACTCGTCGAACACCGTTCGCCGGCTCCCAAATGGCTGCTGGTGTCGCGGCGCGGGTTGCGGCTACGCCGCGAGCGCATCTGGGAGCTCTTCAAGCGCTATGCGGCCCGGGCCGGCATCGCGGCCGAAATGAGCCCCCACACGCTGCGGCACAGCTTTGCGACGCACTTGCTCTCCGGCGGCGCCGACTTGCGCCAGGTGCAAGAGATGCTCGGGCACGCCAGCATCGCAACGACGCAAATCTACACGCACGTCGACCCGTCCAGGCTCAAAGCGGTGCACAAGAAGTTTCATCCGCGCGGATAGGGCGTTGCTCAATGCGTCCGAGCGCAGTCTGCGCGATTGAAGCAAGCACACGCTTGTGCCGCGGCCTGACACTGGCAACTAGGCCGGCTTCTTCGGCGGGGCGAATTTGATCTTCTGAATCAGCTTGACGATGTGCCCGTCGGGCGTCACGTAGCCGGAGATCGCCGTGATGGCGTTGATCACGTAGCGATACTTGAGGTTGAAATCGCAATCCAGCTCGGCCTCGGTATTGGCGGCAGCCGCGTTGGGGCCGGCATCGGTCCCCACGATGCTCATCACCTGCTCGTGCAGGGCGGCAAAGCTCGGCAGCGGGCGGTCGGCCATTTGAATACCCGTCAAATCGCCCTCGGCATCGGCGGACAGCTTGATTTTGATGGGCAGCTGGGCCTCGAGATTGGGCGTGCCGGGCCCGGCGACCGGCATGCGGATGTTGAAGTCGCCCTCGATGGCCACGATCTTGAAGCTGAACAAAAAGAAGATGAGCAATTGAAACACGATGTCGATCATCGGTGTCATTTGCATTTCCACTTTATCGGGCGCGCTCGAGGTAGTGCGGCGGAGCTTCATGGCTTAGCGAGGCTCCTCGTTTTCTTGTTTCGCGCGCAGCGCGAACTTTTCGAAGCCGTTCTCCTGGCACTTCTGAATCACTTCCTGCACGACGCCGGTCTTGGCGCTGGCGTCGGCCCGCAGGATGACCGTGGCGTCTGCCACCTTGTCTCCGCGCAGCTCGATGTACCGCGCCTCGTTGCGCAACGGACGATCGAGGGCCGGAATCGGCAATGCGTCGCCACCCAGGAGCACTTTGTCGTCCGAGGTGAGCTGCAGCACCAGCGGAGACAGCATTCCCGCCTCGGGCGGCTTGGCCAATTGACTGCTGGGGAGTTTGATGCGCGCGTCGACCTCGCCCTCGCCAAAGTTCAACAGCACCATGAAAAACGCGATCAGCTGAAACGTCATGTCGATCATCGGCGTCATATCCGGCTCGGCCGACACGTTGTAGACAGTGCGCTTAAATTTCATGGCGCTGCGACAGTGCAAAGTTTCCCGGCGCGGCTCATATCATCGAGGCCGCCGCCGATGGACGCTACGGTGTGCCGGTTTTCTTGATTCCCACATTCTGGAAGCGGCTCATCAGCCGCTCGCTGTAGATGCCCACCTCCAGCACCAGCCGGCTCAGCCGATTGCGAAAGATCCCGAAGATCGCGATTGCCGGAATGGCCAACCACAAGCCGACCAGGGTAGTGATCAGCGCCATGGAGATTCCCTGGGCGAGCTCTGACGGCTTGGGCTGGGTGGAACTGGCGGCGATGACGCGGAAGGCCACGACCATGCCATCTACCGTTCCCAGCAGCCCGACCATGGGGCTCACCGTGCCGATCAGCGCGATGTAGCTCAGCCGTTGCTCCAGCTTCATGCTCTCGTCTTCGCCCACTTCCTGCATGGCCTCGACGGCCTGGGCATAGCCGTCTTGCAGCTTTGCCAGGCCGGCGCTGAGCACGTGGCCCAGGAAGCTGTCGTCGTTCTTGGCCAGCTCGTACGCCTCTTGATAGCGCTTTTCGTTGAGCAGCACTTCGAAATTCTGCACCAGATCGGGCGGCACGACGCTTTGACGGCGAATGGACATTACGTTCATGACGATCAGCGCCACAAAGACGAACGACAGCACCAGGAAGGCAATCGTGTAGCGCAGACCCAGGGCCTGAAAATAGAAACTGAGCGCACTTTGCGGAGGTGGCTCATCGGCCGTGGCGCCAGCTGCCGGAGCAGCGGCGGGTGCAGCCGCCGGCGCGGCTGGATCTTGCGCCCAGGCCTGACGCGTCCACAGTTTCACAGGCAGGACGCCGGCGATCACCAGCGCCACGAGCGATGCCCCGGCCCAAACCTGAAAGCGGAAACGTTTCGGATACCGCATGCCTGTTCCTCGAAGAGTTGGGATGACCGATTGGGCCCGAGCAGATGGGACGCCGCGCAAGTGGGCGAAACGGCTCCGCCGCACAACCCTAGTATGTGCTGGCCACGGGTTTTCGCCAAGAGTGACACCTAGGGTGCCACGGGCGTCTCGCCAGTGCTTGTTCGTAGCAGCGCCACGCGACCACTTGGCGCGGCGCGCAACCTACTTCTGGGCCCACGTGCTCATGGGATATTTCTCTTTGAGCAAGCTTTGTGCTTGCGCGGCGCGATCCGCCTTGTCCACTTCGCCCCATAGTTTGGCCAGATTGGCCAGCGCCTCGGCATGTTGTTCGGCAAAGCGCGGGTACAACAGATCGACGTGCAGGAACGCCAGCAGGGCGTCCTGCTTCTTGCCCGCCGCCAGGTAGCAGTTGCCCAGCAAGTTGTAGGCACGGGCATAAAGCTCCTGGTCTTCGGCATCGGCCTTGGCGATGACTTCCTCGATCGACTTGACGGCCTGTTCATGTTGACCGGCGCCGGCCGCGGCGGCCGCCTTTCCCAAGCTGGCGGCCAACTTCAGCCGCGGCATCTGCGGGTCGGCGCCGCTGGCGGATAACACCTCGTCGAAGCGCGCATTCGCGGCGTCATATTTTTTCTGGCTCACCAAGGCCCGGCCCAACTGCAAGGCAGCCTTCGTCTTGTATTCGGGCCAAGGCGCCGCAGCCAACTTCGTGAAATAGGCTTCAGCCTGATCGGCGCGGTTTACTGCCGCCAACAGTTCGCCCAGCAGTTCACAGGCTGCGAAGTAGTGAAAGCTGTTCTTGTGGCTTTTCTCGAAGCCTACTAGTTGGCGCCCGGCGTCGGCGATCGAGCCGTTGCCGGCCAACGCCTGGCGCGCCGCGGCGGACGCTTTGTAGAATGCCACGTCTTCGGCAATGGCCTCGCGCTTGACCGCCTTGGCATCGATCTTGGCGAGCAGCGCCAACGCGTCGTCGTTGCGGCCGGCAGCGATGGCGAATCGCGCCTGAGTCAACTCATTTGGCTCGCCGTCGAACGTGACCGTGTCAATTTCGTTGACTGCATGATCCCGCTTTGTGGCACCCAGCTCGACCGTGATTTTCGTGGGCGTGATTTCCGTGATCGTGCCGGTAGCCTGGTTGCCCGCGGCCAGCTTGATGCGGTCGGCCGCCAGCGCTCCACGGGCCGTGAATACAGCCAGGGTAAAGGTGGCCGTCATCGCGATGAGCCGCGAGGCGCGCTTGCATGGTTGGCGGATCATCGAGAATCTCCCACGAAATGATTACTTGTCGGTCGAAGCCGCGGTGGTGGTCCCGGCGGCATCGCGTTGGCTGAATTCGGTAAGGCCTGTTGGCTCATCGCCCAGCGCCGTTTGGATTTGCTTGAGCAGGCGATCGTAGCGGGGCCGAATTTCCTCGCCGCCCAAATCGGGCCGCAGCTTATACGTGAACCACAGGTCTTGCTTGGCGGCGTCGAGAATTTCTTTGCGCTTGCGGGCGTCTTCTTGCGCCAGCGCATATTGGTACCGCGCCTGAGCCATGTTCAGCCGGGCTTCGTGAAAAGTGCCGGCGAACTTGTCGTTGGTGGCCGTCATTTTCGAAAGGCGGGCCCAACCCCAAATTGTGTTCTTGCCGTCCTTGCCCGGCGCTCCGCCCAGAATCGCCAGCGCATAGCTCTTGGAGTCGAGCGCGCCTTGCGCCTGGTAGGTGCTGGCGGCTTCGACTTGCGCCGGCAGCAGCATGGGCTTTTGCTTGAGCACGTCGGCCAGCACCCGAATCGCCGCGTCGAACTTGCCGGCCCGACGATAACACTCGGCCAGACGCAAGCGAATGGCAAGCTGCCGATCGGGATCGCCGGCGAGCTTGGGATCTTTCTCTGCCAGCGCGAGCATCCGCTCGTAGGCTTCTGACGCCCTCAGAAAATAACCCGCCGCGGCCGCCGTCGTCTTGGTTTGGCCCTCGTCGTGCCCGCCGCCCAGACTGTAGTACGTTTCGGCAACCCAATTGAGCGAGGTGTAGCTGTTGCCGCTGCCGCGCGCGACCACCCGGTCGAGAAACACTTCGAACGCCTTGGAGACTTCGGCCAGTTGGCTGGTCTGGCCGCTCTTGCGCAGGTCTTGCAATTGTTGTTGCAGCTCGCGACCGAGGCTGACATAGATGGCAGTCAGGCTTTCGGCGGCTTGCGCATCGCCCGCGCCGCCGACGAGTTTTTCCAAGGCGTCCATCGCAGCTTCGGCTTTCTCCAGTTGCTGCGGGCGCACGGCGATGTAGGCCCGCAGTGCGAGTTTGTTGCTCTCGACGGCAAAGCCCTCGCGCTCGGCCACGGGATGCTTGGCCTTGATGAGCGACAGGGGGCCGAGTTTCTCGTGTTCCAGCCAACGAATGGCTTCGTCCGGTTGACCGGTATCAATGCAAATCTGCGCCAAAGCGAAAACGGCGGCGCCCAGCGTGGCGTCCACCATTCCCGATTTCTCCATCCGCGCCACGCCCTCGCTGAGCACCTGTTGGGCCTGCTTTTTCAAAGCGTCGAGCTCGGCCTGCGGGGGGCGCTCCTCCTGGGGGAGCCTGGCGCGGCGCAGATACGCCGACCACAGCGCCTGTCCCGCGCGCAGCTCGGCCTGGCCGCGCCGCGGCGAGTTTGGCGACACTTGCTTCAAGTATTCCAACGCGCGGTCCCAATCGTTGCGGTTGGCGGCAAAGCTCAACAACTGCAAGGCCGCTTCGTCGGCCTCCTCGGAGCCCGGCCAGCGCTGAAAGGTCTCTTGCCCCAGTCGATCGATGTGGGCCACCTCGAACGACTTGTCGGCACGCTTCGAGTCGGCGTACAGCTTGATGTACGCCGCCAGGGCGATCCGCGCGCCTTGCTTGCCGGCGACGCTGTCGGGGTAGCGCCGCGCCAGGAACTCGCCTAACACGGCCGCATCGTACAGATGGCCCGAATCCCACTCCAAAAAGCAGAGGTAGTAGCGGGCCGTGCTGAGATCTTCAGGGCTCGTTTTGGGGTCGCTCGTGGCCAGTGCGGCACGCAGCGCGCGGCGCGCGGCCACGGCGCTCGCGGCTTTCTTTTTGGTCAGGGCGTCGCGGACGGCGACATCCCCCTGGGCGCCCAGTTGCTTTAACTCGTTGTCGGTGGTCTGCAGTTGCTCGAGCGCCGCGCGCGCACGATCGAACTGCGTGGCGAAGGCATTGTCGCCTTCGCCCGTTGAGTCTTTGGCGTCCTTGGGGCTGGCGGCGGGTTTGTCTTTCGCGGAATCCTTGGCCGTGTCCTTGGCGCCCGCCAAGGCTACGAGCAGCATCTTGGCAGGCCGTTGGTATTCGCCCGGATGCTCGGCCACGGGACTGACGATTTGGCGGGCGACGCCGGCCAGCTTCCTGCGATTGGGATCTTTATCCGGCAGCGCGCGCGATTGTGCCTGATACGCTACGGCCGTGAGATAACGAATGGCGAGTGCATCGGGATCGTCGGCCGCGGCGCCACTTTGCTCGTCCCATTTTTGACCGCGTTCGATGGCCTCTTGGTACTTCCTTTGATCGTCCGAAGTCAGGCACTCCAGCGCATGGCGTGTGCCCTGCGTGCGGATCGAGCGCGTTTCGGCCGCCTCGGGCAGATCGGCCAGGTCGCGGAAACAAGCCAATGCCTGCGGCATCGCGCCCAAGCGTTGATAACAGCGCCCTTCCCACAAATGCGCCAGCTGGCCGGCGGCGCGGGTGCGATACGTCTCATACAGCGAGCGATAGCGCTCGGCGGCTGCCGTCAGATACTTCTTGGCTTCCGGCTGGGCAGCGTCATAGCTCGTGGCCAGCTCATAGTCGATGGTTGGCCGCGCGAGCCGAACTTGCGCCAGATTGCCGGCCAGCTGCTGCTTGCGGGCACGGGTGGCCTCGTCGCCTGCCGGCACCAGCTTGGGCAGGGCGGCCAGTTGTGCCGCGAACTCCGTTTCCGCAGCGTCGAACTGCTTGGCGGTCTCTTGCAGCTGTGTGCGCGCTGCGCTCAGGGCCGCGGAATCGCCGGGCGTCTCGCGCGCCGCCGCCAGGGCACCGCGCGCACGCTCGAGCGAGATGTTCACGAGTTGGATTTTGGCCAGCCCCGCCGCCGCATGCTCAGGGTACGTTTTGACGAATTCCGTGAACAGATCGCCGGCGCTCGTGAGCAGCGTCTCGCGGGCCGGCGGGTCGCGCTGCTGGGCGGCGCTTTCCAGCAGCGTCAGGCCGCGCTCATAGAGCACGCGCTGTCGAACGGACTCGACTACGTGCTGTTGCGCCGGCAGACGGTCGAGATAGATCAACGCCTCGTCGTACCATTTCTTCTGCCGCAGCGCCGCCAGGAACTCGTCGACGGGCTCGACCGCCGCGGCATGTCCGGCAGGCGCAAGCGCAACTGCCAGCAAAACAACGAGCTGCCGCCAACGGGCGTGATGCATCTTCTGAATTCCCGAGCGTCCGCGCACCAGTGGGTCGGAGCCCCGGCGCGGGCGGTTCCGGACGACCGCGCCTGACAGATCCGTATTTAGCAAATTATAACTTCCGGCACTGCCGCACAACCGCGCCCCGCTGGCAATTGCTACGAACCGTTGCCGCCGGCAATTGGACGGTTTTGCCTTGACACGGCAGCGGACGAGGGCGCGAAACCTCGTTCGTTTCGCCGGTCAGCCGGGCAACTGCCAAATTGCCGGCGATCGAGGTGAAAAAATCGCCAACGATGTAATGGGAGGGGCGTATCGGCCAGCGCGACCGATTCGAAATCGGCACGGCCGTTCTTAACGCAGGCGGTCGGCCGCCGAGAGCAGCTCGAGCAACTGCTTGAAATCCGGCTGCCGGGCGATTGCCGGGTCGACCTTGGTCGCCAGGTCGAGCACTTGCGCTTGCGGCCGCGTGGCCGACGTGTAGTACGAGCCACGCAGGGATTCCGCCGTTTTGGCCGCGATCACGCCCTCCTGGAACCAGGCCGGACCCTGGAAGAAGGAGCCGTTCAGCTGCGTGCGTGTGATCGGCTTCAGAATTCGCGCGTTCTGACCCGTCGGCGGATGGCGCCAGGTGATCTCGACCGTGCCAATCTGCTCGCCTTGGCCCGGCTTCAGCAGCACTTCGTACATGCCGACCGCCGTCTGGTCCGGTCCCAAATCGACCGTGAACGGATCGGCGGCGGTTCCGGTGAGCGTCGTGGCTTCGTGGCCCAGCAGGCGATACGACGCGACGCGCTGCGGATTGAAGCTGACCTTCACAGACACGTCGTCGGCAACCGTTGCCGGCCAGCCCGTCAGGGCTTCGTGCAACAGCTCGTAGATTTCGGCCGACGTTTGCGCGGGCAGGACCTTCCCGCGGCCTTGTTCGGCCAGACCGTTGAATTGGGCGTCGTTCTCGTCGGCAGCAACGCGGACGACCCGCCAAGGTATGTTCATGTCGGCCAATTGACTGAGCTGCCTGGCACTGGTGGTCAATGCGGCCGCATCGAGATTCCCGCGATCGCTGGAAATAATCACCACGTGCCGCGGGTTGAGCGTGGCCGTGTTTCGGGCGATATTCCAGGCCGCTTCAATGCCCGCGGGCAAATTGGCCGCGCCGCTGGGCTCGGCAAGTGCCTTCGACGAGGCAAGCTCCACCAACTGAGCCGGCGAACAGTTTTCTGCCAGCACGGAAGGTTGATCCGAGAATTGCAGCAGGGTGACGCGATCGCGCGGGCTCAGACGGCCGGCCAACTGCGTTAGCGCGCGCCGCACGCCGTCGATCCGCGCGCCCGCACGCATCTCGGCCGACGTGTCGACGGCTACGATGAGCCAATTCGGCGCGTGTTCATGAGCCTTGAACGACGAAGACTGCACGGCCAATTGCAACAACCGCAGCTCCTCGCCGCCAGTCGGAGGCGTATTCGTCGCCAGCGGCGAACGGCTGCCGGCCATGTGCAGCGCTAAGCCCGCGCCTGGGGCGTCTGGCAGGGTATAGTCTTGCGCGGCGAGGAAGTCTTCGACTCTCACCTCGTCTCCCGCTGGCAGGCGGCCCGCTTTCACGGACGCCACGGCGGCGTCAAAGCTGCTTGTGTCAAGCCACAGCGGCAGCCGGCTGACCGCCAACTGTTGATGCGCTGCGGGCGATACGTAGGGATGCTCGCCATGTCGCAATTGGAACAACAGGTCATAGCCCCGGACCATCGGCGGCGCGACGCCGCGCGGCCTGGCGACGTTGAACACTTCGAGATCGGGTAAGCGGTCGAGCGCGTCGCTGGAGCCCAGCGCGGCTCGTTGGGGCATCGCCACTGGCACAACCTGCGGAACATTGCTCGCGGCAAGCCGATCGGTCGGCGCCGGAACGATGGCCGCCGGACGCACAAGCTCAGGCTGCTGGGCCGGCGCGGCAATGCTATTGGCAGGCGTGTGACGTGAAGCCAGTTCGCTCGGCCGCGGAGTGCTTGGACGCGGCTGGGCAAGGCTCGCCGGCGGTTGGGCCGAATCGGGCCGCACCGAGTGCGCCAACTGTCCCGGCTGTGTGCCGGTACTGAAGCCGCCGCTGATCAGGCCCAGATAGCCGGCTCCGGCCAGGCCAATGGCTACGAAGACTGAGGCGGCCAGGCCGACTTGACGCCAGAACGGCGGTTGTCCGCCACGCCGGGCGATGCGCCGCAGACGCGACTCCAGGCCCGCGGGAACCGGCACATCGCGCAGCGCGACCGCAATCTGCTCGTCGTCGACCGTGGCCCCGGCTCGGGCTTCGGTCAGCCGTTCCCGCAGATTTGGCGGCAGTGGCACATTGCGCAACTGCGCGTCGATCCAGTCGTCGAAACCAAATTCCGGCATGAGAAAACGCTTGGAGGTCGAATTCTCGGTGGGACGCAATTCCAGTGGGATGTTCAGGCCAGGTGAATCAACCGGCAGTCGACTTTGCCATCACGAGCCAATACTCGCGCAGCCTTTCGCGCGCTCGGCTGACTCGCGAGAGAACCGTTCCCAACGGCACTCCCAACAAATCGGCCGCCTCCTGGTGCGTCAGCTCACCGACGACCACCAGGAGCAACGACTCACGCAATTCCATGGGCAGACGATCCAGGGAATGTTGCATTTCATCGGTAAAATCGTTCGCCAGGGGATCGACGCCCTGCGTTTCGACCTCCGGCGTAAAGTCGCCCCCCGCGGGGCCCGGCAACGTTTGCCGGCGCCAACGGTCGACGACTCGACGGCGCAGGATCGCAGCCAGCCAGGCCCGCTCACTGCGGCCTGTCTGGTATCCATGACGGCTCATCCAGGCGGAACGATAGGTCTCTTGAACGGTATCCTCAGCTTCGTGCCGGTCGCCGATCATGCGATAGGCCATCCGGTACAGCGCCGGGCCGTGCTCCGCGACGAGGCGGTCAAAAGCAGCTTGGGTCAGGGCCACTTTCCTTCCTCCCTCAGAGCCACACTTTGAGGAAGCGCCTGGCGCCGGCTCCCTAGAATTCGCCGCAGATGGCCAGGGTTATTGCAGTCGAGAACCGGCTGCAGTCTTCAAAGATAGGCAAAAATCGGACACATTCGAACGAGCGATACGCGTCCCTTCGCGGTGCTTGTATCCTACGGCATCTAGGGGGTCCCTACAAGCATTAATCCCAGAATATCTGTTCAGCAAAGCCTGTTTCGACAACCATTTAGCACGAGCGCCCACGGGCCGGTGCCAGCGGCCCACAGCGCACGGGGACATTCAACACCGGTCAACTGAAAAGCGACCGCTGGGCATCGCCGGGTTCTACCGGCGGAAGGCCCAAATGTTCATGGCCCGCGGCCGTCACCCTTCGCCCCCGGGGGGTCCGGATCACCAATCCGCTGCGCAGTAAAAACGGCTCTACTTCGTCTTCCAAGGTGTCGGTGGCCAGGTTCATCGTGTGGGCCACGGCCTCCACGCCCACCGGCCCGCCGTGAAACACCCGCACGATAGTTTCCATGTATTTGCGATCCTGGCCATCGAGGCCCAGAATGTCGATCCCCTGCATATCCAAAGCGTCGCGCACCAGGCCGTCCGTCACTTTCCCGCCGGCGCGGCTGGTGGCATAGTCGCGGACCCAGCGGAGGCGATTGTTTGCCAGGCGGGGCGTCCCGCGGCTGCGGCTGGCAATCTCCAGGGCCGCTCTGCCGTCGATGTGCACCTGTAGTTTCCTCGCATTACGTGACACGATCTCCGCGAGTTCATCCAAACTGTAAAAATCCAGGTGCTCGCGTATCTGGAACCGGTCGCGCAAGGGCGCCGAAAGCAGGCCGGCGCGGGTTGTTGCGCCGATTAACGTGAACGGCCGCAACGTCATATTGATCGTTCGGGCGTTCACGCCTTCGCCGAGCAGCAAGTCGATGCGAAAGTCTTCCATCGCCGGATAGAGAAACTCTTCGACCGCCTTGGGCAGCCGGTGGATTTCGTCGATGAACAGCACCGAGTGCTCTTCGGCGTTGGTCAGGTACGGAATCAGGTCTTTAGGTGCCTGCAGCACGGCCCCGCTGGCGATCTGCAACGACACGCCGAGTTCGCGCGGGATGCAAGTGGCGAATGTGGTTTTTCCCAGGCCGGGCGGACCGTCGAACAAGATATGGCCCAGCGTGTCGCTGCGTTTGCGGGCCGAATCGACGGCGATCTCCAGCCGCGCGAACACTTCGCGCTGACCGATCATCTCGCCCAGCGACTGCGGGCGCAGCATGCGGTCATCGTCGGTGCTGGTCGTCGTCGTGCTGCGAATTACCGGTTCACGCACGCGCGAAAGCCCTCCCTGGTGGATATGCGCACAGGTGTACTATAACGCGTGCCTGGTCAGCCGGGCAGGGGAGTGTGGGGGCAAACTGCGACTACCAGGGCAGCCGACAAACGAGGCACAGAGGGGTTTTATTTTGGGCGCGACGGTCACCACTCGGTGCGGCGCGCGGAGTGCGAGCGTCTCGATTGTGGGTGCAACATCTCGCACACGGCGCCCGGGTGACCGCATCATCGCTCGCCAACCGCACCCATGCCGACGAGCTAGTTGAATCCGTCATATGAACTAGCTATGCTACCGCACGGATTGGGGGTATGGCCTGTTTCCTTCACGGTAGGCCGCGGCGTCGGAAAAATCATATCGCAAGTTACCGCAAGCGAGTTGCCGCCACCCTTCGTGCACGCTTTGCCAGGAGTCCCCTGTGGCCCTCGAGTCGCGCCATTTCGATACCAACGCACCCGTTTCGCCCGCGCCTAATGACAAACGGCGCGCCGTTCAGCCCGGCTGGGCCCTCTGCCTGTCGGGCGGTGGTTTTCGAGCGATGGTTTTCCATTTGGGCGTGCTGTGGCGACTCAATGACGCCGGAATTTTGTCGAAGCTCGATCGCATCTCCAGCGTCTCCGGCGGCTCCATCACGGCCGGCATGCTAGGTTTGAAATGGGACAAGCTCGTGTTCGACGCCGAGGGCGTGGCCAGCAATCTCCTGGAGGAAGTCATTCGTCCGCTGCGGCGGCTGGGTGGCCAGACCGTCGACGTGCCCGCCATTGTCGCCGGCTTGTTGTTGCCGTGGACCAGCATCGGCCGGCGCGTGGAGGCGGCCTATCGCCGCCATCTGTTCGGCACGGCCACGCTGCAGTCGTTGCCTGTGCGGCCACGGTTCGTCATCAACGCCACCAGCCTGCAAAGCGGCGTGCTGTGGCGCTTCATGCGACCGTACATGCGCGACTATCGTGTGGGCCAGGTGCCGGCGCCAACCGTTTCACTGGCACGCGCGGTGGCGGCGTCGAGTGCGTTTCCGCCGTTTCTCTCGCCCGTGCGATTGGATTTTGCCGAGGGCGAAGTCATCGCCGGCAACAACGCGGAATTGGGGCACAAACCTTACACACGCCGCGCATTGCTGACCGATGGCGGCGTATACGACAACCTGGGCCTGGAGACGGCTTGGAAGCGCTACGAGACGATTCTGGTGAGCGATGCCGGAGCGCGGATGGAGCCCGCGCCGCGCCCCTGGCGGCTATGGTCAGCCCAGGCATTCCGCGTGCTGAATGTGATTGACAGCCAGGTGCGCAGCCTGCGCAAGCGGCAACTCATTGAGGCCTACGAGGCCAAACGTCGCATGGGTGCTTATTGGGGTATCCGCACGAACATCGCGGATTACGAGTTGGCCGACGTGCTGCCCTGCCCGCACGAACGCACGGTCAAGTTGGCCGAGATTCCTACGCGGCTGAAAAAGCTGCCGGCCGACTTGCAAGAGCGATTGATCAACTGGGGCTATGCCGTGTGCGACGCGGCCTTGCGCAAGCACTTGGATCCGCCGCCTGCGCTGCCCAAGGATTTTCCGTTTCCGTTGCGCGGAGTGTGAACCGACGCAACGAGAGGCCACGCTGTTTGGTGCTACCGATTGATCACACCTAGACTCGCAACATTCCGAGCAACCCATGGCAAAGCGCAAAACCGACTTGCAGGTGGAAGACTGGGGCCAGGAAAACTTTGAGAAGCTGCTATACGGCGAGGGCGCCTTGCAGCGCTTCACGCAAGATTCGCCCGTGTTGCCGGAGGTCTGGATGGAGTATGCCAGGGCGCCCGACACGCGCCAGGATTTGCTGCTGACACCCTTTCAGAGTGCGAAACAGCAATCGCAGTCGCCGACGGACCTGGCGACGGAACTGCGCGAGAGACTGAAGGCGGATCAGAACATCAAGGTCAGAGGATTCCGCCATTCTCCCGACGACGAGAACGACGACACTCCGCGTCTGGCATACAACCACACGACCGTCGTGTTGCGGCTGTACTTCGACGAACTGGTGCGGATCGTTCTGCCCATCTCGTCCTGGTGGCGCGAGCGCGTGCTGGATGCCGGGCTGGGAAAGCTCTTCCGGGATCTCGAGTCGCGGGCCGGGCGTAAGAAGGTGGCGGACATTCTGGCCGGCAAGATGAAGTTGCCACAGAGCGCGCCCAAGAAACTCAGCGATCGAAAGCGGGCCCGTCGGCTCGCCCTGGGCGAGGACGTGAAATGGATGGTTGCCGTGGTGGGCACGATTGTGCTGCTGAACGAGGCCCGGCAGAAGCGAACGAAGCAGGCGCAGCTGGCGGCCTGCCGCGCCGTTTGCCAGCCTCCACCGTATGTGCCCGAGGCCCGCAATGACAGGCCTTCCGCCGACGAGCGCCGCGCTCGGGACACGCTTGCCCGTTACTACGAGATTCGATTGGAAGCGATCTGGCGGGTGATCGGCGCAGCGGAATGGCTGCCGGAGCCCCCCAAACTCGTCTACCTGGTCTCGCTCAATCGCACGGCAAAACTAGGCGTCTGGCTGTCGCGTGCGGCCATCAAGGCCGACGCCGCCCACCGCGTGTTCGAGATCAGCTGCAGCCGCCTGTGCTGGGCCGTCCTGGACAGCGGAATTGATGCCCGGCATCCGGCATTTCGGCGGCGCGACCTGGTGGAAGTGGACGAAGGCCGCGAGCCTCAGGAAGTACTGCGCTCGGTGGATGACGAATTTGCGGAGAACTCGCGCGTGAAAGCCACTTACGATTTCACGCTTGTGCGGCGGCTGTTGAGCGCGGACCCGGCGGCCTGGCGGCAGTTGCCGCCACCCGTGCAGCGACGAATGCGAGAACATCCCGAAGAGGTCAAGGCGTTTCGCGAGCGCCTGCTCAACGGCATGAGCGTCGACTGGAAACTGCTGAGTCGCGTTATCGAGATTCCGCACGACACGAACTATCGGCCGCCGACCAACGAGCACGGCACGCACGTGGCCGGAATCCTCGGGGCGGACTGGCGGCCGGGCGAGGAAGATGACAATGATCCGCTCGGGCAACCGGTGCAAGGTGTCTGCCCGGATATCAACCTCCTCGACCTGCGCGTATTTGACGACGAGGGGAAGGGGGACGAGTTCAGCATCATGGCGGCCATGCAGTACCTGCGCTATCTGAACTCGCAATTGGAATTTCAGGCAGTGCACGGTGCGAATCTGAGCATGCAAATCCCGCACAAGGTGCGCAACTATGCCTGCGGCCGCACGCCGATTTGCGATGAGTGCGAGCGGCTGGTCGATGCGCGGCTCGTCGTCGTGGTGGCGGCAGGCAACCGCGGCTACGACTTCGAACCGGGCGAGGTCGACGGCCGGTACCGCCTGTGCAGCATCACCGACCCGGGCAATGCCGAGGGTGTGATCACCGTCGGTTCCACGCATCGCAACGCTCCGCATACCTACGGCGTCAGCTTCTTTTCCAGCCGTGGGCCCACAGGCGACGGCCGCGCCAAGCCGGACCTGGTGGCCCCTGGCGAAAAGATCGAATCGTGCGTGCCGGGCAACCGCCTGAAGCGCATGGATGGCACGAGCCAGGCCGCTCCGCACGTCAGCGGCGCGGCGGCGCAGTTGATGGCCCGGCACGAGGAGCTGATCGGCCAGCCGGCGCGCATCAAGCAGATCCTTTGTCGCACTGCCACCGACCTGGGCCGAACTCGTGATTTTCAAGGTGCCGGCATGCTCGACGCCTTGCGGGCTTTGCAATCCATTTGACGAACCCCCTAACGCCCTTACGGAGATTCCGCGATGCTCTTCACCCTCGAAGCACTATCCGCCAAGCACGGCGATTCGTTGTTGTTGCACTTTGGCACGCGCAAGAAGCCGCAACTGGTGGTGATCGACGGCGGGCCAGGCGGCGTCTACACCAAAACTCTTGAACCCCGGTTGAACGAGCTCAAGAAGGCCCGCGCGCCCAACGGCCGATTGCCCATCCGCATGGTCATGGTCAGCCATATCGACGACGACCACATCAACGGCATCCTGCGCATGACCAACAAGCTGGTCGACGCCGGCGGCAAGCCGGCCTACGACGTCACGACCTTTTGGCACAACAGTTTCGACGACCTGATCGGCAACGAAGAGGAAGAGCGCGCAGCCAGCCTTACCGCTGCCACGACTGCCAGCTTCCGCGGGAGCCTGCCCGCCAGTTTGCACATCAGCGAAGGGGGCGAAGTCCTCCTGGCCAGCGTGCCGCAAGGGCGCGACTTGCGCCTGGCCGTCGAAAAACTCGGCTGCACCGTCAACGAGGGGTTCCAGAACCTGGTCATGGTTCCCCAGGGCAAGAAGCAAGGTTTGCTCAAGCTGGGCCCTGCGCTGTCTTTCACGGTCGTTGGCCCGCTGGAAGAGGAAGTTATTGCGCTGCAAGAAGAATGGAACAAGGTGATCAAGAAGAAGGGGCTCGCGGAGATCGCCGCTTTCGCCGACGATTCCGTGTTCAACCTTTCGAGCATCGTGGTGCTGGCCAAGGCCGGCGACAAGACGATGCTGCTCACCGGCGACGCCCGCGGCGACAACGTGCTCAGGGGCCTCAAGCGGGCCGGGCTCTTGAAGAACGGCAAGCTGCACGTCGACCTGCTTAAGGTGCCCCACCACGGCAGCGACCGCAACGTGGAGACCAGCTTTTTCCGCCAGGTCACCGCCGATCACTACGTCATTTCCGCCGACGGCAAACACGGCAACCCGGACACGCCCATGCTGAAGATGCTCTCCGAAGCAAGGGGCAATGACAAGTACACAATCCACCTGACGAATCTCGAACTGCCCGAAGACAGCAACCGCAAGCGCATCATCAAATTCTTTGAGAAGGAGAAGAAGGAGGGCAAGAAGTACAAGGTGCTCGCGCGCGATCCCAAGAAGCTGTCGATCTCGGTCGATCTGGGGGACGAGAAGCTGTGAGACGCGGAGCGCGGCAGCCACGCGAATCCGGAAAGGCGCGAGATCGCGCCGGCAGCGGGCTCACTCCTGCCGCTTGTCGTAGATGGCCTGCAGGACTTCCTGCACGTCCTTGTACTTTTTCTTCTGCGCGAGCACGGCGTCGACCAGCCGCCGCGCGTCGCGCTCGCTGTGCCCCAGCGACAACAGCACCTGGTAGCTCTCGCTGACGACGTCGATCTCGACATCCGCGGCCGTCGGTTCGTCGCGGGCCGCCATCAGGGCGAACTTGGGCACCTTGCGGCGCAGCTTGGCCACGATCCGCTCGGCCGTGGCCGGTCCAACACCCGGCAGCGACGCCAAAATCTTGGTGTCCTGGTCCTCGATGGCCTGGGCCACCTCGCGCACTGGCCGCACCATGGCGCGCAGGGCTTTCTTCACGCCCACGCCGTCGACCGAGCAGAACAGCTCGAAAAACTCGCGCTCCACTTCGGTCAGAAAGCCGATCAGCCGCGGCGTGAGGCGGCCCTGCATCGGGTTGCCTTCCAGATACTCGATGGTGTGCAGCCGCACTTCGCTGCCCAGTTTGTCTTGCAGCTGACGGCGCGAGAACTCGGGAATCAACACTTCGTACTCGAACGCCTGGACGGCCAGCGTCAGCGCGTCTTCATCGAGTGCGGTCAGTTGTCCGGTGATTCTGGTAATCAAAGGTGCCTCGCAATGTGGTCGGCTTCTAACTCCTGGTCCCCAATCCCTGCTTTTTGACTTTCAAATAGTAGTGACACAACGCCACGGCCAGCGCGTCGGCCACGTCGGGAGGGTCGGGCGGCTGGGCCAGGCTCAGCTCGCGGCGGATCGCCAGTTGCATCTGCCCCTTCGGCGCACGGCCGTCGCCGGTCAGGATCCGCTTGATCTGCGTCGCCGAATAATGGGTCACGTCGATGCCGCGCTGCGCCGCAGCCAGGCAAATCACGCCCCGGGCGTGGCCCATCAGGATGGCCGTGCGCGGATGCTTGTAGTGGGCGTAGAGCTGCTCGATGGCCATGGTCGTGGGCGCGAGCGAGGCAATCACGTCGCACACGCCGGCGTGAATCTCGTCGAGGCGTGCCGCCAGCGAGCTCTTGGTGCGACCGCGCACCACGCCCGCCTCGCAAAGCTTGATGCCCGAGCGGCCGACTTCGACGACCCCGTAGCCCGTGATGTTCAGGCCCGGGTCGATACCCAGAATGCGGACCGGAGTGGACGTTGGGGCTGCGGCCGACGGGGCCGTATCCTTGGCCGCGGGAGAACGCTGCGGAGCAGGCGATGAGGCCCTTCGCGCCGTCATTTCAGCGTCCATTCGGTGCCGCCGGGCCGGTCTTCCAGCACGATGCCGATCTCGGTCAGGGCGTTACGAATTTGATCGGCCGTGGCGAAGTCTTTCTTCGCCCGGGCCGCGGCCCGCAGCTCGATGACCAGCTGCATCAGCTTGCCGACCACCTCATTCTCCGCGCTACCGCCGCCCGCCGCTGGCCTTTCCGGCGCCGTGCGAAACAAGCCGACCGTGGCCCCCAGCTCGCGCAGCGTCTTGGCTCCCTGGCGCAGCACGGCCAGTTGGGCGTCGCTTGGCTTGGCGGCTTCCAGCTTGTTTTCGTCGACGTATTTGTTGAGCACGCGCACCAGCTCGAACAGATCTGCCACGGCGCCGCCCGTGTTGAAATCGTCGTCCATGGCTTCCAGAAAGCGGCGGCGATGCTCGGCCACGGCGGATAGCGTGGCGTCGGCGCCGGGCTCGAAATCACCCGCCGGTCGTTGTCGGGCGTAGTCGATCGCGTAAAAGGTCTCACCGGCCACGCGCTCATAGCGCTTGAAGAAGCGATAGAACTGCTCCAGGCCCGTATTCACTTCCTCGATGCGTGTTTCGCTAAAGTCGATCGGCCGCCGATAGTGGGTCGAAAGCAGGAAGAAGCGAATCGTTTCCGGCGCGTGCCGGGCGAGCAGCTCGGTGAACGGTGCGGCGCCTTTGCTTTTGCCGAGCTTGCCCGCCTCCTGGCTGGCTTGATCGCCGGCGTCGAGCTCGCGCGTGTTGCGTCCGCCGACTTTGCCCACCTCGTGCGAGGACTGCATCAGGCCATTGTGCATCCAGTACTTGGCCTGCGGCTTGCCGTGGGCACATTCACTCTGCGCGATTTCGTTCTCGTGGTGCGGAAACACGAGGTCCAGCCCGCCGCCATGGATGTCGAACGTCTCGCCCAGGATGCTGCGGCTCATCGCAGAGCACTCGATATGCCAGCCGGGCCGACCCTTGCCCCAGGGGCTGTCCCAGGAAGGTTCGCCGGGCTTGGCGCTTTTCCAGAGCGCGAAATCGGCGGGCGAGCGCTTGCGGCCGGCCATCTCGCCGCCTTCGCCCAGCATGCTGGCCACGTCGCGATTGCTGAGCTTGCCGTACTGCGGGTCGCGGGCCACTTCGAAGTAGACATCGCCCTCGGAGGCATACGCGAAGCCCTTGGCAATCAACGCTTCGGTCAGCGCAATGATCTCGCCAATGTTGTCGGTAGCTTTCGGAAAATGGTCGACCGTGTCGATGCCCATCGTATGCAAGTTGCGCATGTAGTCGGCGGTCATTTCCTCGGCCAAGGCCGCCATGCTCATGTTGCGACGATGCGATTCGGCAATCAGCTTGTCGTCCACGTCGGTGACGTTGATGACCAGCGTCACTTTGTAACCGGAGTAGGTCAGATAGCGCTTCACGGCGTCGAAGATGACGGGCCCCACCATGTGGCCGACGTGACTCGGTTTGTAGACCGTCGGCCCACAGAGATAAATGCCCACCTTGCCCGGCACGACGGGCTCGAGCAGTTCCTTTTCCTTCGTCAGCGTGTTGAAAACTCGAATCGGCATGAGCGGCTTGCTCGCGGTGGCGTGGGCGGGATTCGTTTTGGCAGTGAGAGTATCCATGTTCGGCGATCGTTGTGGTTGCGGGCGTTGCGGTCATACCCCTCGCGCAGGTTCCAGAAGCACGACGCATTGGGCCATGACGGCTTCACCGCGGCCGACGGGACCCACGTGTTCGCCTGTCTTGGCCTTCAGGCCGACGCATTCGAGCGGCACTTCCAGCAGCGTGGCAATCTGTCGACGGATGGCCATTTTCGAGGGGGACAGCTTGGGCTCCTGCAAAAACACAATGCAATCGACGTTGCTGATCTCGAATCCCAGGGCTGCCACTTGTTGCCACGCAATCTGCAGCATCTGGCCGGAATCGCGACCTCGATTGCCCCGATCGGTGTCGGGAAACAATTCGCCAATGTCGCCCAATCCGGCTGCTCCCAGCAGGGCGTCGGTCAGGGCGTGCAGCAGCGCATCGGCGTCGCTGTGTCCCACAGCCGTGCGATCGCAGGGGACGTCGATGCCGCCCAGTCGCAACGGTCCCCCCGGGGTGAGCCGATGCGTATCGTGTCCGATGCCGATGCGTGCGCCTAGCGTGGCTGGGCCTCCTGGTGAATGCTGTGGCCGCACCCGCGCGGGATGCGAGGCGATTATATCGCGGTCGCCCCAGACGAACAACGCGAGCCGCGGCGGCCCCGCGTGGGCACCCTCTCGCTTGCCAGCGAGCTGTTGGCGCGCTTTCCCGCACGGCGGCCTACACCTATAATCCTCAAACCTATGTCCATTATCGAACTTGACGGCCTGGCAAAGTCCTACCGCGTCTATCAAAAGCAGGAAGGCTTGCTGGCCAGCGTGCGCGGGCTATTCCGCCGCTCGCATCGCGAGGTGGTCGCCGTCGACGGCATCGATCTGCGCGTCGAGGCCGGCGAGTTCGTCGCCTTTCTCGGGCCTAACGGCGCCGGCAAGACCACCACGCTCAAGCTGCTTTCGGGCGTCATCAATCCCACGGCCGGAATGGCCCGGGTGATGGGCTATGTGCCGTGGAAGCGGGAGAACGCCTATCGCCGTCGCTTTGCGCTGGTGATGGGACAGAAGAATCAATTGTGGTGGGACCTGCCGGCGCAAGAGTCGTTCTTGCTGCACCAGCAGATCTACAACATCGACCCGGCCGAGTTTCAGCGTTGCCGCGATGAGCTTGTGGATTTGCTCTTGGTGGGCCACCTGCTGGCGCAGCCGGTGCGCGAGCTCTCGCTGGGCGAGCGCATGAAGATGGAACTGATTGCCGCCTTGCTGCATTCGCCGGAAGTGTTGTTTCTCGACGAGCCCACGATCGGCCTGGACGTGGTGGCCCAGCACGCGATTCAGTCGTTCCTGCGCTATTACCAGCAAGAGCGCAAAGTGACCGTGCTGCTGACGAGCCACTATATGAAAGATGTGGCCGCACTCTGCCGGCGCGTGGTGATCATTGCGCATGGCCGCATCATGTACGACGGTTCGCTGGGCGGCATCGTCGATCAGTTCAGCGGCCACAAGATCATCACGCTCGTGTTCCCCGGCGACGCGGCGCCCGCGGGCCTGGCGCGCTATGGCGAAGTGTTGCTCGAGCAGGGGCCCAAGTTGAAGTTGCGGGCAGACCGGGCCAGCATCGCCGACGCGCTGGCCGCCATCCTGGCGCAGCACACGGTGGAAGACGTGACCGTGGAGGATCCTCCGTTGGAGGACGTGATTGCCGAGGTATTTTCCAAGGCCCAGCAGGATAGCGAACCCGAGGTGGCGCGACCGCACGCGTGACGGCCTTGTCGGGGACTGGCTCGTTTTGCACCCGCAACAGGTCCAGTACCCCATTGCTAACAACAGCATTTTAGAGAGAGCTCTATGGCGACCGTCGAGCCAGGCAGCGCGATGATCGGCGGCGGCGCAGGGCACAACACCGTGCCCCGCGCCTCGACGCTGGGCACCTGGTGGACCATCCTGCGTATCTCGATCGAGGAACGGCTGGTCTATCGCGGCGACTTTGCGCTGGGCACGCTGATGCGATTCTTGCCGCTGGTGACCCAGGTGTTCTTTTGGAGCGCTATATTTGGTGCGGTCTACAGCGCCTCGGGCCGCACCCGTGTGGCCGGTTACACGAACGACGAGATGATTGCCTATTTACTGCTCACGCAAATCAGCCGTGCGTTTTCCAGCATGCCCAACCTGGCCAACAGCATCGCCCTGCAGATTCGCAACGGCGAGATCAAGAAGTTTCTTGTGCAGCCGGTCGACCTGATCGGCTTTCTGCTGCTGGGCCGGGTGGCGCACAAGCTGGTTTACTATCTGGTGGCGGCGGCGCCCTTCGCACTGGTGTTCTATTTGTGCCGCGGATTTTTCTCCGGCTGGCCGGAGCCGCACATCATGGTGGCGTTCATCGCCTCGCTGGTGATGGCCTTTCTGTTGGGCTATTTCCTGGAAGCCACGCTGGGGCTGATCGGCTTCTGGTGGTTGGAAGTCAGCTCCCTGTTGTTCATCTACATGCTGTTCAATTTTTTCTTCTCGGGCCACATGTTCCCGATCGACATGTTGGACGACGTGCCCGGCCCCTGGGCCACGCTGGTTCGGGCCATGCCGCTGCAGTATCTCGCCTACTTTCCGGCAGCCGTGTTCCTGGGCAAGGTGCAAGGCGCGCAACTGGTTTGGGGCCTGTTGCTGCAGGTCGGTTGGGTGGTGGTAATGATCGTCCTGTGTCGGTTGGTTTACTTTCTGGGCGTCAAGCGGTACAGCGGATTTGGCGGTTAGTCGGCAGCCAGAGCGACTGCTGCGTTGGCGGCAGCCAAGGATCCAAGCGTATGCATAGCAATCCATCAGAAGCACGCGCCGCCGTTCCTGCGAAGGCGGTGCATCCCTCGTATCTGCGGGTGTTCCTCACGTTTGCCCGCAACAGCCTGGTGCGCGACATGACGTTTCGCACCAACTTCATTATCGAATGCATTACGTCGCTGACCTGGATGGCGATGAACCTGGGCTATTACCTGTTGGTGTTTCAGTTCGCGCCCTCGATTGGCGAGGGCACCGGCTGGGGCCAATATCAGTTCCTGGTGTTTCTGGCCACCACGTTATTCGTCAACAGCGTGGTGCAAGCCTTCTTCATGCCCAACTTCGAGGAGTTCAGCGAACTAATTCGCACCGGCAACTTGGATTTTGCCCTGCTCAAACCCATCGACACCCAATTCTTGATCTCGCTCAACAAAGTGAGCTGGTCTTCGCTGGCGAATTTTCTGTTCGGCGCGGGACTGCTGATCGTGGCTCTGGCCCGCCTGTCGTATTGGCCCACGCCGGTGCAAGTGTTGCTCTACCCGGTGTATCTGGTGTGCGGCGTGGCGATCTTCTACAGCCTGATGATCGCCCTGGCGGCCACCAGCGTATGGCTCGGGCGGAACCAGACGCTGTACGAGTTCTGGTTCTATATCACCAACTTCTCGCGCTACCCGATGGAGATTTACCAGGGCGAGATTGGCGGGCCGCTGCGGATCTTCTTCACGTTCGTGATTCCGCTGTTGGTGGTCGTGAACGTGCCGGCGCGACTGTTGGCCCAGCCGCTGAAGGCACAGAGCTGGCCGTTGGCCCTGTTTGCACTGTTCGCCGCCGGAGCGTCGCTGTGGGTATCGCGCTGGATCTTTCAGCGAGCCATGCTGAGCTATCGCAGCGCGAGCAGTTGAGACCGTCCGGCCAGTCTGCGAGTCCGGCGCCGAATCACGCGGCAACCCGGCTCATTTCTTCGCGTCGCCTTTGTCACCCTCGTCGGCGGGCTTCTTTTCAAACGCGAGCGCCGCGGAGTTCATGCAATAGCGCTGGCCGGTGGGCTGCGGCCCGTCGTCGAACACGTGGCCCAGATGAGCCCCGCAATTCTCGCAGCGCACTTCCGTGCGCAGCATGCCGTGCTTCCGGTCTTCGAGCGTGTGGATGTTCTCCGGGTTTGACGAAGCGTAGAAGCTGGGCCAGCCGCAGCCCGAGTCGTACTTGGTGTCGGACTGGAACAACGTCGCGCCGCAACAGACGCACTTGTACATGCCGTCTTCTTTGTGATTCCAATACTGGCCCGTGAAGGCCGGCTCCGTTCCCTGACGGCGTGTGACCTCGAATTGCTCGGGCGTCAGCTGAGCGCGCCACTCGTCTTCGGTCTTGTTGATTCTGGGCATGAAGGGTAGCTCCTCTGCGGCGTCGTCTGGGTTGACGGAAGAAACTTCTGAGTTGCCGGATGAACCTTGCGGCAGCGTTTCGCCCGTCCGTGTCAGCAGCCCGGCTGTGATCACCACCGCGGCCACGGCGACCAGCGCCCAGTGCCCGTGAGCGCCGCGGGGCCGTGAACCGGCGGCCGGCGGAAGTTCGTTGAGCGGCATCGCAAAAAAACTCCAGCCAGTAAAATGGCCCGGCGCACGGCCAAGATTGCGGGCGTTGGGGCGAATACCCGGCTGCAGGCGAGGCTGCGCACCGGCGGCGAAACTCTCAAGGTATTTTACGGGTAAACTGCTGGCCGGGCCATTGCGGCCGCCCCGTCAGGCTGCTCGTGCTGGCAGCCGCCCGTGCGAAACTGTGAGAAAATATCCCCGTCGGATGCAAAAAGCTTGCAGCGGCCGGTCGCAAGAGTATTCTGATTACAGTCCACCCCATTGGTCGCCATAGCCCGGCGCGTCGCCGGCCGTACAAATTAGCGCGCCAATTTTTGTAAGCTCCCAAGAGACGGAGGGTTCGAATGAGGAATGCTTTATTGGGCTGCGGTGCCCTCGTAGCGTGCGCCGTCGGTGCGTCGGCGGCCACGGCCATGGATCTGGAAATTCTGGATCCGCAAATCGCGCAAGCGTTTGCCCAGGCCCTGTGCGAGTCGGCCGACAAGATTGAAGGCGTGAAGGTCAAGGTTGACCCCGATATCGAGAAGTCTTGTGGCGTGTTCATGCAGGCGGAAGAGCCCGTCGGTCTGATCATCGTTCCGCACAAGGACATCTCCCCCGAGAACGAAGCCGCCAACAGTGATCCGGGCGGCGCCGTCGGCCACCTGTTCCTGTCGAAGGGCTTTGCGCCGGTGATCGACGACAAGCCGATCGAAGAGTCCAAGATGCGCACCATCAAGTTCGCCGGTCAGGACGGCATGGAGCACGAGGTCAACTACCTCACGCTGGCCGCCCGCCATACCGACGATGACGTGTGGCACCTGTATGCCTATGGCAGCGATGAAAAGCCGATTCTGGACGTCCAGATTGGCGAAGGCACCGGTCCCGGCACCCAGCCGCTGGCGTTGGAAGTGAAAGACGTGGAAGACAACACGGGCACCGCCTTCGTGACCTTCTTCGACATGTTCCAGTGCAGCTTCAAGTTGAACTACAAGCCGGCGGGCGCGGCCGCCAACTAAGTGGCAGCGGCGAACGACCGCTCAGATGACGAGTGTCAAACGCGACCGGCGGCCTGGGGAATTAAAACCCGGGCCGCCGGTTTTTTTGTGCGTCGACGGCGAGGCACGGCTCGCGAATATCCGGCGAGATCAGCCCGGATTTGGCGCTTTCCACGGCCGCAACGTACAATCAGGTGTATGGAGCATGTCGACCATCGCCTGGGGATGTTTGCGCTGAGCCGGGCCTGCACTGCCTGTTTGCTGATCGTGCTGGCTGCCGCTCCGGCGGCCGCTCAAGCCCCTGCGCCCCCTGCTCCCACAGTTCGCAAGCCGGCCGGCTCGCCAACGCCCAAGCCCAGCGTGACGGAGAGCGCTACCCGCGCCAAGACGGAAGCCCGACGCACCGTGGAACTGCCCGGACCGTCAGACGCTCCGCGCGTCGTGCAAGTGGCTAATTCGACCGCTCGTGCACCAGCGGACTACAAGAGCGCACACTTCGAAATCCACACCGATCTGGCGCCCAAAGAGGCGCGCGACCTGTTGGGCCGGCTCGAGGCGATGCTCGAACTGGTCTCGAAATACTGGGGCCAGCCGCTCAAAGGCACCATCGAGTGCTACGTCGTCAGAGATCTCAACAATTGGCCGGCCGACGCGCTCGACCCGGTGGGCCGCGCCAAGGTTGCTCAGGATGCCGGCATCACGCTCGTCGAAACGCTCAATCTCGGCAACGAGGTCGTATCGGCCAAGGCAGTCGTTTATGCCGCCGCCGGTCGCGGCACGCCGCAGCACGAAGCCGTGCACGCCTATTGTGGCCAGACGTTCGGCCGCGTGGGACCGCTCTGGTATTCCGAAGGTATGGCCGAACTGGGTAACTATTGGCGGGCGAACGACTCGAGCGTGCAGTGTCCGGACTACGTGATCCAACATTTGCGGCGCGGCCAACCCAAGCCGCTGCGCATGATCCTGGGCGAGGAGATCGACCGGCCCGGCAAGCCCGCGGCCGCCACCGGCGACTCGTGGGAGAACTATGCCTGGCGTTGGGCACTGTGTCACTTTCTCGAGCACAACCCCAACTATTCATCCCGCTTCCGCCCGCTGGGTTTGAGTTTCCTCAACGACTTGCCGGTCAACTTTGGCGATGTCTACGGGCCGGTGCTGCGCGAGCTGGCGTTTGAGTATCGTTTCTTCGTCACGCACGTCGAGCGGGGATATCGCGTTGACTTGTGCCGCTGGGTTTGGGACAGCGATTTTCAGGAGCCGAGCGACGGGCCGATCTCCGTCCGCGTGGCGGCGCGGCGCGGCTGGCAACCGTCAGGCGCGCTGGTCTCGGCAGATCAGTCGTACCACTACAGCGCCGGCGGCGCATGGCGACTGCGGGCCGACGGCGCCAATCTCACCGCCGACGGCGCTCGCGACGGCGCAGGCCGTTTGGAAGCGATCGTGTTGAGCAACTATCGCTTGAGCGAGCCGTTTCCGCTGGGCGCGCAAGGCACATTTACTCCGCCCGCCGATGGCGAGCTGTACTTGCGCTGCCACGACGAGTGGCACGAGCTGACCGACAACAAGGGCGCCATGAACGTGAAGATCAAAAGCGCGGATCAAGGGCCGGCTGTGCCGCGACCCACTGCCCGTGCGGCTCGCACGCGTTAGGGCAACCGGCCCGTTTCGGCCGCGGCGTCGGCCAGCTACAATAGCCGGACTTTGTGCCCGTCGGCCGCGCTTGCCTTGCGTCCCACCCCACTTTCCCCCACCACGAATCGCCCGACTTTCATGAAGCTTGCTTTCAGTTCCAATGCGTACATGCACTTTTCGATCGAGCAGACGATCGAGAAGATTGCCAGCCTGGGCTATCACGGCATCGAGATCCTGGCCGACGTGCCGCACGCCTGGCCTGCCGGACTGCTGCCGGAGCGCAAAGACTCGATCCGCCAGCATCTGGAAAAGTACAAACTGGCCATCTCGAACGTCAACGCGTTCATGATGAACGCCGTGGCCGATCCGCGGCAGCCCTACTGGTATCCCGGCTGGACCGATCTCGACCGGCACTATCGAGCCATTCGCCGCGAGCATACCAAGCGGGCGTTGCAAATGGCCGCGGAGCTGGGCGCTCCGTCGATCACCACGGAGCCCGGCGGCCGGCTGACGCCGGAACGCGACTGGCACGAGGCGGCGCAAATCTTCTACGACGAGCTGATGCCGTGTATCGAAGTGGCCGAGCGCGTGCGGGTGCAACTGCTGATCGAACCCGAACCGGACTTGATGATCGAAAAATTCGAAGAGTACCTGGAGTTCATCAAGCGCATCGATTCGCCCTGGGTGGGCCTGAACTTCGACATCGGCCATGCGTACTGCGTGCGCGAAGATCCGCAGGATTGGGTGGCCAAGATGCAGCCGCACACGCGCCACTATCACTTCGAGGATATCGCCCCCACGCGCGTGCACCGGCACTTGATTCCCGGGCATGGCGGCATCAACTTCGAGGCCACGCTGCGCGCCATTGCCAAGACGGGCTATGATGGCTTTCTGACCGTGGAGCTGTACCCGTACATCGACAATCCCGACGACGCGGCCAGCGAAGCGTATCGGTACCTGTCGACCCTGTGCGGCAAGCTGGGCATCGAGCTCGAGTGAGCGGCCGCGCGGCGCGGCGCGGATTCGAAAGCGATTGCCGCGCGGCTGCGGCAACGTCGCGGCAGACAACGGCCGGGCGTGCCGGCCTCGCGCAACTGCAGGGGCGGAGAGTGCCTTGATGCGTGCCTATCTGGAACTGTTGCGCCTGCCGAACGTCTTCACGGCCATGGCCGACATCCTGCTCGGCTTCCTGTTCACGCACGAGCGGCTCGAGCCGTGGCCGCAGTTCGCCCTGCTGCTGGGCGCCTCCGGTCTCTTGTACCTGGGCGGCATGGTGCTCAACGATTATTTCGATCGCCAACAGGATGCGCGCGAACGGCCCCAGCGCCCGATTCCCTCGGGCCGAATTCGCGCCGGCACCGCGCAGCGCTTGGGATTGGGCATGCTCGCCGGCGGGGTGGCGCTGGGTTGCGGCGCTGCCGTGGCGGCCGGGACGTGGCTGCCGGCGATTGTGGCCGTGCTCCTGGCGGCATGTGTATTGGCTTACGACAGCGGGCTGAAGCGAACTCCTGGCGGCCCTTTGGCCATGGGAGCGTGTCGCACGTTGAACGTGCTTTTGGGAATGAGTGTTGCGATCGAACCGTGGCAGCCGGTGCATTGGGTGGTCGCCGGTGGCGTGGGATTGTACATCGTCGGCGTGACGCTGTTTGCGCGGCGCGAAGCGGCAGTGAGCGGGCGCGTGCAATTGATGGCTGGCACCTTGATTCTCGTCGCGGGCATTGCGCTGTTGAGCTCGGCGCCGCGCTGGGTCACCGGCAATGAATGGCCGCCCGTCGCCGCGCCGCCGCGGTGGTATGTGTTCTGGGGTCTGATCGGACTGTTGATTGCCTGGCGCTGTCTGCGGGCCGTGATCGAGCCGCGCCCTGCGAACGTGCAAGCCGCCGTGCGGAATTGCATCTTTGCACTAGTGATCCTCGATGCCGGCGCCGTCTTGGCCGTGCAGGACCGCATGTGGGCCTTGGTGATTCTGACACTGTTGATTCCCACCATGTTCTTGGGCCGGTGGATTTATTCGACGTAAGCGGCGGCCCGCACTGTGGTGGCTGGGCACTGTGGTCGCTGGTCACTGTGGTGGCCGGAAAGATACTTTCGCGCTGCGCTGCGCGGCAGTACATTGGAACCAACGCGTTGACATGTTTTCGGACCTGGAAATCTCGGATGCTGCGGTTCGCGCTGGCAGTCTCACTCGGCTATCTGCTGCTCGCAGGGCAACCGCTGTTGGCCTGGCAGCCGGCGGCTCAGAGTGCGCACGCGCCCGGACGCGGCTACACGCCGATCGGCGAGCGGCAGTGGGAGATCGTGTTCGCTGACGACATCACCGTCGAGGAATATGCCCGGCAGATCGATTACTTCGCCATCGAGATCGCGGTCGTGTCGAAGGACGGCAAGATCGAAAGTATTTCGCAGGTGTCGAAGAACAAGCCGGCAAAACGGCAGACGCGCAAGGAGCGCGAATACCGACCTGCGATCAGTTGGAAGGATGGCACGTTGTATGCCGCGGATCGGCGACTGCTGCGCAAAGTGGGCATTTCCAGCCAGGGCAAGGAACTGGTGCACTACTTGCCGCTCGACCTGGTGGAGCGCATGGAGCACTTGGAAACTGAGTACGGCGGCAAGAAAATCGCCGAAATCCGCCGCACCCGATTTCGCGTGCAGGCCCAAGATAAAGGCCGTGGCTACGAAATCGTGGTGATCGAGCAGGATCCACCCAAGGCCGGCGAGACGGCCTCGACGGTCACCAAGACAATCAACGAGGCCAGCGAGAAATAGCCGCGCGGCCGCCAACGCCACCAGGCACGCAGGCCCACACAGGTAAGCAGGTATCGATGAGCGACCACGTTGTCCTGTTGTCCATTCCCGGGCTGCGCGAGCAGGATCTTGCGCGGATGCCGACCTTGGCACGGCTGGCCGCCGGGGGCGACGTCGTGCAGCTGGTGCCCAGCTTTCCCTGTGTCACCTGCCCGGTGCAAGCCAATATGACAACCGGCACGCTGCCGCGCGAACACGGCGTTGTGGCCAACGGCTTTTACTGGCGCGACAAGCGCGAAGTTGAAATGTGGACCGCCTGGAACGATTGCATTTTGCAGCCGCAGATCTGGGACCGGCTGCATACGCAAGATGCATCGCTCACGAGCGCCGTTTGGTTCGCACTGCACAGCAAGGGTTGCGGCGCGGACCTGGTGTGCACTCCGGCGCCGATCCACAATCCGGACGGCAGCGAGTCGCTGTGGTGTTACACCAAGCCCACGGAAATGTACGGCACGCTGCGCGACGCGCTGGGGCATTTTCCGCTGCAGCACTTCTGGGGCCCGTTGGCGAATATCAAATCGAGCGCCTGGATCTGCGCCTCGGCCGCCTGGGCGGCGCAGCAGTCACGGCCAAACTTTTTCTACATCTACCTGCCGCACCTGGATTACGCGGCCCAGAAATCCGGCCCCGATAGCGAGGCCGCGGCACAAGCCCTGGTCGATCTCGACGGCGAGCTGGCGCGGCTGGTCGCGGCCGTCGACGATGCGTATGGCTCCGACAAGCCGCTGTGGCTGGTCGCCAGCGAATACGCGATTGGGCCGGTCGATCACGTGACGTATCCCAATCGCGTGCTGCGAGAGGCCAAGCTCCTGGCATTCAAGGAAGAGCAGGGCAGCGAGCTGCTCGACGTGGCAAGCAGTACGGCCTGGGCCTTGGTGGATCATCAGTTTTCGCACGTCTTTGTGGCCGACGCAGCGCGGATCGATCAAGTTGCGGCTTTATTTCGCGGCCGCCAGGGCATTGCGGAAGTGCTGGTGGGAGCCGACCGTGAGCGCTACGATCTGGACCACCAGCGCGCCGGCGAGATCGTGCTCGTTTCCGCGGCGAACAGTTGGCAGGCTTACTACTGGTGGCTCGACAACGCGCGGGCCCCGCAATTCGCCCGCACGGTCGACATCCATCGCAAACCCGGCTACGATCCGGTCGAACTGTTTGTGGACCTGCCCACGCGCAGCATTCCGCTGGATGCAGCGCTGGTGCGGGGGTCGCACGGCGCGCCGCCGCTCGACGATCGGCAGCGCGGTGTGCTGATTGCCTCCGAACGTGGCACACTGGTCGGCCGGCGAATGGCCGATGTCGACGTGTGTGAGCTCGTGCTGCGGCAGTTTGGGATATGAAGAGGCGGCAGGCTCTAGGCCGTAGGCTGTAGATAAGAAGAACAAAGAAGCGAAGAGCGAACAACGAAACTCGGCAATCAAGCTCACAGAGATATCCATCCACAGGCGGCTACAACCTCAATGCCGATGACGCGACCGCGCAAGATCGTGATGGGTATTTTCGGGCTCGTCTTGCTGGCGATCCTGGGGCTGGTTGCCAGCACGCTGGTGATCTCCAACGACTATCCCACCGCGCAAACGATGGAAGTGACCTTTCGCCTGCCGGAAGAATTTACTCAGGTGCGCAACATCCTCATGCGCACCGACGCCACCCGGCAGATCACCACACTCGCGGGCGACAACGATTTTCTGGAGGAAGAGTGGACCAAGCTGGGTGGCGGGCTCGATTCGTTGCGGCTGTGGAAAGATTGGCGACTCGAGCTGCGGGCCAACCTGAAAGTGCGCTCGCGCGACGACTACATTGAACGGCCCGAGGTGACCCTCAAGCAAGTCGTGAACATCAAGAACGACGAGGTCATCTCGACGATCGTGCTTGACCAAGGTTCCAAGCGACTGCGGCAGTACGAACTGGTGACACACTACGAGCGCGACGATCAAGCCAAGAATACGCTCGTCAGACTGCGTTTGACGCAGGAGATCCTTACCACCGCACCCTGGTTTGCCCACTGGATCGCGGACAACCGGGTGCGCGCTTCGGCCCAGCGGCAACTGGCGAATCAGGAGCGGGCTATCAAGCAATTGATTGCCGACAACCACGACAAAGCGCGGCTGCTCTCATTGCCGGCGCTGCTGCCGGGCAAGGAATCCGACAGCAAATGACCCCGCGACCAAAAAGGGGACATTCTAGTACGTCCCCCTTTCTAAATTCGGCCGCTACTTCTTCTTCGCGTCGAGATTCTGCGTCAATTCGTCGGGCGTGACCGAGGATTGCGCGCCGTCACTGGGCACCTCGGCCTTGGCCGTCCACAGCAAGGCGTTGAGCACGAGCTTGCGAAAGTTGTCGTTGCCCCAATTCGCGTGACGATGTCCGCCGGTGAAGCCAAAGCCGCGGCCGCCGTCGGGCCGCTCGACCGCCCAGGCGACGACTTCGGCCCGGCCGGGATGCGACTTGGCAGCCTCGGTGCGGCGTGAAGCATCGGGCGGCGTGGCGACAAGCAAGGGCTCGATGCCGCTTTGGCTCTCCGGAAAACGAATGTTGTAGTACCACTCGTCGTTGATCGTAAACGGCTCGACGCCCCGCGTCACCGGGTGCTTCACAATCTTGTCGAACGTGGCATCCCAATGCGGATTGATCGAAAAGCCCGTTTCGTAATATCCGCCGATCCACTTGGTCAGATCCGGGCCTCCCTTCTCCTTGGGAACCTCCACAGCATAGTGCGCACAGCACAAGCCGACGCCTTGCCGCATGAGCTGATCGATCTCGGCCAGGCGATTGCGCTGAATCACCGGGTGTCCGCCGCCGCCGTCCATGTACAACAGGATCGTGTCGGCGTTGTCAAAGGCCGTGGGGTCGGCCGGCCAGCCGTTGTGATAGGCGGCCGTGACGACGTGGGGCAGCTTGTTGAGGCACTTCTGCAGCAGCTTCACGCCCGCGTTGAACTCATGATCGCCGGGCCCGTGACTGGGCGTGCCGGCCACCAGCACGATCTTTTTGGCACCGTCCGCCAGCCGCGTGCGCTTCATGCGGATGTTCTTGAATTGCACGGTCATCGGCGGGCCGGTGTGCAGCTGCAGCGCCAGAATGCCGCTGGCGGCGCGCTTGTCGGCCTCTTCGTCGATAACCTCGGCAGTCACCTGGCCGTTGATCTTGTGAATGAAGTGGTTGCCCTGCGCGATGATCTCATAGTCGTTCCAATCTTCTTTCTTGATGCCGGCCTGCAGGGCCTTGCCGTCGGCCACTTGCTCGGCCTGCTTGCTGCCGTCGGCCCTGATGGTCACCTTCTGGCCGCGCTGGGCCAGAATGCCGCGGGCTCGCTCTTCATACAGGATGCCGCTGAAGGTATCGCCGGAGTCGATATCGGCCTGGTAGCCCGAGACGACCCAGGGATCGACTTCCTTGCTGCGATATTGCACGCCCGAGTTGCCACCGGTGATCTTGTAGCTGAGCCGCAGCACAAAGTCATCGACCGGTGCTTGCCGCCAGATCAAGAAGGTGTTGCCCTTGGTGGGTTTTTCGGCAGTCGTGCGGCCGGTGATGGCGCCGTCCTCAACGCTCCAGAACTCGGGCCTGCCGTCCCAGCCATCCAGACTCGTGCCGTTGAAGATGGGCTTGAAGCCGGACTCGTCATCGGCGGCCAGGGCAGGGGCAGCGGTCGCCAGGCAAATGAGGGCCAATAGTGCGATAAACCGAGTCGGCATGGGGTGACCTCATATTTGTTTTGGATTTTGGATTTTCGATTTTGGAGCGAAGCGGACCCAGTGCCAGCCGTAGCGGCTTGCGCGTCACGTTTAACGCTTGGACTTCGAGTGTTTTCGGCGAAGAGTCTTTCGCGAAGCCACGATCATCGCACGAATCGGATTCAGTTCGTCGATCCGTTGATTCTGTCGACGTTGTGGAATGATAGCCGCGTCGGCGAGCAATTCCAAACAATAAATCGCTTCGTCGGCTTCTTCTTCGACAATGGGAGTTTTGCGAATACTCGGCCGAGCACGTCAACCGTGCGAGTTCTTGGCGCTGCTTGAACTACTCATCCATTCCAGAGTCCGCGCTGTCGAACCCGAAATTTAAAATCGAGCTTCCGGCTCGTACACTTCCGGCGGCGTGAAATCGAAATTGCGGCTCTGGCTGAAGAACTTGATCGGGTTCTCATACACCACCCGACGGATCAGGCTCTCCGGATGCCCGCGCAGCCGCATGGCCAGGATGAAGTCGGGCACGGCCGTGGGTTTGGAAGGGCCCCAGTCACCGGCCGAATTCACGAGCAGACGCTCCGGACCGTACATCTCCACCATGTCAACCGCCCGCTCCGGGGTGCACTTTGTGGTGGGATAGAGCGTCATCCCGGCCCAAAAGCCCTCGTCGAGCACAGCACGAATGGTGTGCTCTTCGACGTGGTCTACCAGCACGCGGCTGTGGTCGATGCGGCGGTCGTCGCACAGCATGTCGAGAATCATCCGCGTGCCCTGGTACTTGTCTTCCAGGTGTGGCGTGTGAATCAGGATTTGCTCGTCGGTCTTCATCGCCAGGTCGAGATGCTCGAGGAAGACGATGGCTTCGTTCTTGGTGTTCTTGTTGAGCCCGATCTCGCCGATGCCCAGCACGCCCGGGCGATCGAGGAACTCGGGAATCATGGCAATCACCTGCCGCGAGAGGCTGACGTTTTCCGCCTCCTTGGCGTTGATGCACAGCCAGGTGTAGTGTTGCACGCGATACCAGCCGGCCCGCTTGGTCTCGAACTCGGTGAGCTGCCGGAAATAATCGCGAAAGCCGTCGACGCTGCCGCGGTCGAAGCCGGCCCAAAAAGCCGGCTCGCTCATCGCCACGCAGCCCATCTTGGCCAGCGTCTCATAGTCGTCCGTGACGCGGGACACCATGTGAATGTGCGGATCGATGTAATACATGGCAAACGACTCGAACGATTTCAGCGGGCGGGAGATTTTGATTCGGGCACGGACAGCGACTTCTTCCAGGCCGGGTCGTAGGCACGCGAGAATAGGAGCTGGATCCGTTCCGCCCGATCGGACCGGCCGTCATTGAGGATCTCCAGCGCCTGAAAGATCTTGCTCAGTCGCGGATCACCGTCCACAGTGCCATCGGCGCGGCTCAAGCGATCCAGCGCGGCCGCCACGTGCAGCAGGCGCGCACGGATTTCAAGGAACTCGCGGTCCAACACTTCCGGCGCGTCGAGCGGAATGGCCATGATTTGATTTGCACCTCGGGGATCGTCAACGTTCGGCAGGGGTGTCGCGCGGCAGGGCGGGGGACGCGGCCCAGCGCGGGCCGCAGCGTTTCAGTTTCCCCCGCTGTCTGGCGGAAATCAAGCGTCGCGAGACGACGACGGGCCAGCGCGCTATTTAATCATGTCACGCGTGGGCGACAACTTGCGAATATCGCGCAGTCGTTCGCTGCCCGGTAAGACACGCTGAATGCCGTCGGGCAGGCGCGGGCGAAACTCCTCGGGCTTGGCCTTGGCTCCCAGGGCCACGCTGCGTTCCGTCGGCTCATAGCCCATATAGTCCAAAAACTCGTGCACGTTCATCATCCGCGTGCCCATTTGCTGCGCTTCGGCATTGATCTCGCTCCAACCGGCGATGGCGTTGCTGCCTTCTACGGCCGGCGGCTCACTGCCGCGCACCAGGTACTTTGTGTTGATCGACATTTTGCCGGTGCGCTGGCCATCGTCGGCCACTTCCGCGTCGATCACGCCGCCGTTCATCGTGATCAAATCGCGCACCCGTTGCCGGTCGCTCACGCCGTCGTCGTCAATGTCCATCATTCCGACCAGGGCAAAATGCTCCGGCCGACCGGGAGCCCAGGTCGGCGAAAAGATCAAATCGCCGGGCATGAGCGGGGTGGAAAGATCGTCGCTCAGGATACGCGCCTCGGCCATGTGCGGGCCCATCAAGCGCGTGACTTCGATCTTGCCCTTGCCCTTGGCTTCCACAGGGTTCGCCGCGAAATTCGGGAACACGCTGAACGCAGTCTGCAGCCGCAGGCCGTCCTCGCTGCCCACGTTGATCCACACGGTGCGCGAGCGTTGGTTGACCCAATCGATCTTTCCGTCCGAAACCTCGTTGGCCTTGATGTCGGCCTCGCCCTGAGCGTTCTTCGCGTCGAGCAGCTTCTTCAAGTCGGTCAAGTCCGTCGTCAGTGCAGTGATCTGTTCGCCGCTGGTCGTAGTCAATTCGTCGAAGCGTTTGCGCGTTTCCTCGAACTTGGCGCTCAGGTCGCCCTTGTCCTGGTCCATCTGCTTTTGAAACGCGTCGAATTCCTTCCGGCGGTCGTCGAGATCCTTGGTCACCTTGGCGATCGTCTCGGTGTATTGGGTGATGGCCTGTTTGGTGGCGGCTTCTTCGGCGGCCAGCTTGTCAGCCAACTCTTTTTCGTGGGCGGTGATCTCGGTGATGCGGGTGTTCGCGTCAACCAGCTGCTTGGCCATGGCACTCACCAGTCCGCGATAGTGCTGGTCCTTCTCGGCCAGGCCTTTGCCGTGGGCCTCCAGATCCTTGGCCGCCGCTTCCTTCACTCCCTCAATCGCGTCGAGCTGCGGGTCCAGCAGCGTTTTCATCTGGCCATACTCGTCGAGCGCTTTGCGGGCCGCCTGCTCCTTGGAGGCGTTGTCCTTGGTGAGCGCGTTGATCTTTTCCAGCCCTTCCTGCGACTTCTGGAAGAACAGAAACGTGGTCACGATCAGCACGATCGTGAGCATCACGAAGATAATCAGCGCGATCTGCAGTCCCTGGTTTTCGCGGGCGGCCATCGAAGGTATCTCCAGAGGTCAGGCTAGCGCGGCGCGCGAGCGCCCAGTTCAAGCCTTCCGTGCGCCATTGCGTTCCGGTTTTCGAACTGAGAATCGTTCCCGCTCAGGCCGCAAACGGGCGCGAAAGACGAGCGCACCTCGTTGCTGCTGCCGCCCGGTGGCGGCCGCCGGCCCAAACGTCCTAACTCATTGTAAATAGCCGATTTTGGAGTGTCAAACTGGGCTCGGCAGACGGCGGCGGACAGAAGGAATCGCGGAGAAACGGCCGGGGGCTGCAGCGTGCCGCGACGCCCTGCGCCGTGCTGTGCCCGGGCGATCGTTACAACGCACCTGGTGGGCCAAGGCTGGTCCCGCCCTGCGAGTGCTGGCGGATCGTATCGCGCAAGCGCGCGGCGTCTTCGAACCGCTCTTCGCGCACCGCCGCTTCGAGCTCCGCGTTGAGCTGATCGAGCGGGTTGTAGGGCCGCTCTTGAGGGCTGCTGTCGTCGCGGTTGGCCAGGTCTTCACGCCAGCGCAGCAGATACGCCAGCTCGCTGCAGTTTTCCGCGTTGTGCAGCTGGTCGTATTCCGTGAGGAAGCTGCGGATGGCTTCGATCCCGGCGTCGATTGCGCCTAAGGCCGCGCGATAGTCGCGCAGACCAATCAACGGCGTGGCCACGGCGCGGGCATGCATCATCGTGACGTACGGACGCCACTGATCGAACTGCAGCTTGTCCTTCGTGTGCCGCGCATACTCGCGGACGAACGCAAACAGACGCAAGTTGCGCGTCGTGTCGCGGGCGCACAGTTCGTAGCGCTCCAGGTGCCAAAAGCTGACGTAGCGGTGGTAATATTGCACGCCCTCGCGCAGCAGGTGTTGGCAGTCGTCGCTTTCCAGCACGAAGGGCGGGCCGTCGGGATGGCGCTGGTCGTGCTCGCGCTGCACCTTGAGATAGTAATCCAGCCACGAGGGGCAACCTTGGATGCGCTTGCCGTCCGGTCGCCCGTCGAACTCCATCTGCAACAGACCCAGGTCGAGGCGCAATTGGATCTTGTCGCGGCCGTCGTCGCCCGGCACGATGCGCACCGAGATCTGGTCGGGGTCGTAGTCCCAGCCTTCCAGCGTTTGCGAGATATCTTTGGCCACGTTTCGTCCGCGGAAAGGGTGCGCGATTGCCGGGACTCCAGCCCGAGGGAAGGTCCACCCGGGCACAAGCAGGTGCAGCGCGCTTCGCGCCGCAGCGAACCGTGCCGCCAGTGAATTATCCGCCCCGCCTCGGCATCAGTGTAGTCGAGGGCCGCCGGATGCGCGAAGTGCAAGCCCTACGCGGCGAAATGGCCCACCTGGGCGATTGGGATGCGCGGCGGACCGGTCGGGAATTGCGATGCACGCGGGTCAAGCCGCGATTACTGCAAGTCTGCGCGAAGCTGGTGAGGTGCGCGCTGGGCCGCTAGTCGTTCGCTTCGCGCACGACGGGTTCCATCACTTTCGTATTGCGCTCCACCGCCAGAACAATCGTGCGCTGTTCCACTCCGTTGGCGGCGCTGGCGACCACGGGAATGACCTGCCGCTGATTGGGCAGGCTCATACGCACCGTGAACGTGCCATCCGGGCGAATACGCACCGGCTCACCACGCAGGCTGACGTGCGTATCCGGATTGGTCACGCCGTAGACGATCATCTCGGCGTCGACCTCGAACTTGAAGTCGTGCTGGTTCGGCAGCAGCCCTTCCATGCCTGGGGCAAACCGCGTGACCATGGGCGAGCCCATCGGCCGGCGCAACCGCTCTTCGAACAGCTCTTGCAGCTCCAGGCTGTTGTTGTCGGGCGAGTAGCCGCCGCTCATGGCGTAAATCTTGTCGAAGTTCTCCGCCACGTCCGTCCAGTTCTCGTCGATCGCGTCGCTGGCGCCCGGTTCAGGCGTGGTCACCACGTTCGAGCGCACAAGCGGGTAAAAGCGGCCGGACGAACCCATGTAGCCCAACTCGAGTCGGTAGCTGGCCGGGGAATTGTCGACGTGCACGTACCAGTTGTTCACGCCGCCGTGGACTTCAATATCGCGCAGTACACACTCCGAAGCACTGCTCGAGCCCGGGTCCGAGACTTCCAAAAGTCGCAGATAAGGCCGCGCGGTGTGCCAATCCTGGCTCATCGCAGCTTGCACGCGCTCGACGCTTTGGCGCTTCACTTCCCAATAGGCGTGCAGCCAGAACGGATCGCGCACCATGACCACAATGCGCTCTTTGACGCGGTGATTCTTGGCCTTGCCGTTGCCGACGGAAAGGTTCTTGGCACGTTCCAGGCGGGCCTTAACCTGCGACAGATGGCGCTGCGCGCGGCTGGTCGCGGCGGGAAGCGGTGTGACACGACCGTTCGTTTTGGCGTGGCCGTTGGACTTGGCGTGGCCATTGGTCTTGGCGTGACCATTGGTGACCGCCACGCGCTCAATCGGTTTGCTTGGCGATCGGCGGGCGGGTGCCGCTACTTTCTTCGCGCCGTTGGTGCTCTTGGTGCGGGCGGCGGTGAGCAACGCCTTGACGAGCTGGTCTTTTCGCATGCTGTGCCAGCCGCGAACGCCCCCTTGCTTCGCCATCAACGACAGATCCTTCAACGACCGGGTCTTGAGAGCTGCTGCGGTAATCAATGGACTTTCCTCCGCGTCGGCCCGGCGCGGTGCTCTTCGTGAGTGGCAACCGGGCAGGAAGTCGTGGTTTGAGCGTCGTCCGTGACTGGAATTAACGCTCGAACCCTCCGGGGCAGTCCATAGCCGCATGAGGTGACGAAACTAGCGGCAGCCGTGTATCGCCAACAACTGCCGACAACCTCGTCCAGTGGAGACCGATGCGGTCAAGGCGGATTTCGCTGCTGGCAGTGCATGCGTGTCGCTTGGGGGAACGGCACACGCCTTGCACTCAACGAAATCCACCATTCATGGTGGGGTGCCTGTTAGCAGGAGGTGGTCCTGCATTGAGCACATCAACCTCGCTTGACCAAGTTTAGTCAAGTGGTTGCTTTTTTGCAACGGCCCGGCGCGCTAAGAATCGTCCGGAGTGTTTGTCGTTGCTAGCTTTAGGTACGATCCGCCAGCGCCAAATCACAATTTTGAGCGCCATGAGCGGCAGCGGTCCCATCGGCGTCGTCAAACCCCTCCTGAAACGTGTGCGAAACGGCACCGGTCCAGCATCCGTCGGTCAAAGTAACGCATTTGACACCGGGGGCTTAGGTCGCGATAATGACTTTGTGAAAAAAAACACGAATTTCACCAGCCGGCCAATTGACACCCTTTTTTGGGCCGACTACGATGGCCAGCCTTAAGGGTTTGTAACAGCGCGGCTTGGGAGGTGGGGCGGCGGTTTTTGCGAGGCCTGAAGCGCGGCATTTCAGGCTTGGGCGCAACAAAGTGGCGGCGAACGTGGCACAGCCCCCAGACGATCGATCGCCGGTGGCCCTGGCTTTCGAATGGGCGATTACGATCACGACCATTTCCGCGACAATGGTCTTGCCCGGCTTACTGGGGTACTGGCTCGATCAACGGCTCGGCACTCGTGTGGTGTTCATGCTGTTGGGATTCGCTATCGGCGGCGTACTCGCCGCTTCAGCTCTCCTTCGCATCGCGCAAAATCGTCCGAAACCCGGCGGCAAGCAGGACGGCGGACAGGATCATGTCGGGCAGTCGAACAACGAGCGTCTGGGATAGCCTGGCACACAGCGGGCTGGTGGCCCGGCTGTGTCTGGTGAGTGGCCTGCTCGCGCTCGTCTGGTGTCTGGCCGCGAGCATTGCTTATTCGCTCGCTGGCTCCGCCGGAGTTGTGGCCGCCAGCGTGGCCGCTGCGGTCTGTTGGCTGGGTGGCGCCGTGGCGCTGCTGCTGACGGCTCTGGCGCGCGGCCCGTCGATGGCCATGTACGGAGTGGCGCTGGCCATGCTTTCGCGCACGCTGTTGCCGTTGGCTCTCGGCGTGTCGTTGCACTTCGCAGTTCCTGCGCTGGCCGCTGCGGGCCTGGTGTACTACCTGCTGGTGTTCTACCTGGTGGTGTTGGCTGCCGAGACATTGCTGGCAGTAGCGCAAATTTCGCAGTTCTCTGGCCCGCACGAGGCGATGTAGCGAGAGTCATGGCCGAATCGCACGCAACTGCTGAAGAACCCGCAAAGACCGAAGGTGAGGCCGCGCACGCCGACACGCAACACGGCGACACCGCAGCACACGCCGGCGACCACGCGCACGAAGGACACGCTGCTGAGGGGCATGACGAGCATGCTGCCGGCGAACATGCTGCCGGCGAACACGGCGCGCATCACGCCCACGACCCTTTCGACAAAACACACCTGTTGAGCCACGTCAAAGATGCCGATTATTTCGAGCTGCCCCGCGCCCTGGGCGGCAAGATCGAAATTCCGCAGTGGTTCAAGACCGACCAGCCGATCGCCCAATTCAAAGTGGGCTTCAAGGCGATCGACGACCGCATCGAGCCGTTTGATCTGAAGATCACCAAGTTCATGGTGCTCGAAACGGCCGTGGCGATCGTGTTGATCCTGGTCTTCACCTGGGTTGCTTCGCGCCTCAAGGGGGGCGACGCACCCAAGGGCCGGTTGAACAACCTGCTGGAGTCGTTCATCGTGTTCATTCGCGATGAAATCGCCCGGCCCGCGATCGGGCATCACGACGGCGATCGATTCTTGCCGTACCTGCTCACGGTGTTCTTTTTCATCCTGGCCTGTAACCTGGTCGGCCTGTTGCCCTGGGCCGGCAGTGCCACCGGCGCGTTGGCAACCACCGGCGCCCTGGCGCTGCTGACGTTTGGCGTGGTGGTGTTTTCCGGCATGGCCAAGCTGGGGCCGGTAAGATTCTGGCTCGCGCAAGTGCCGCACATGGATCTACCCAAGCCGATCGGCATCTTGCTCAAGCCGATGATTTTCGTCATTGAGCTCATGGGGCTGTGCATCAAGCACTTCATCCTGGCCATGCGTCTGTTGGCGAACATGATGGCCGGGCACCTGGTGCTGGCCGTGATTCTGGCGTTCATCGCTGCCAGCGCCTCGGGCATGGTGTGGTACGCCGTCACTCCGGCCAGCGTTGCCGGACTGGTGGCGCTCAGCCTGCTCGAACTTTTGGTGGCATTTATTCAGGCCTACATTTTTACGTTTTTGTCCGCGCTGTTTATCGGCATGGCCGTTCACCCGCACTAACCGCGGCGTGGATTCCTTGCCGCCTGGCATACCTTTGCATCACGTTTACAGGAGACCCTGACAGTGAATCGATTCGTCAAGATCGCCGCGTTGTGCTTCGTCGTTTTGTTGATGGCCAGTCCGGCGATGGCGCAGGACACCGCCGGCGCACCCGTCAGCCACGGTTTGAATTTCGGCGCCGCGTTGGGCGCGGGCCTGGTGATCCTGGGCGCCGGCTTCGGCATTGGCAAGATCGGCGCGAGCGCCGTCGAGAGCATGGCCCGGCAGCCGGAAGTGGCCGGCAACATCCAAACGGCCATGATCATCGCCGCCGCGCTGATCGAAGGTGCTACGTTCTTCGCCCTGATCGTCTGTATGCTCTTCAACACCCCGTAAGGCTTTGGCCCGAGAGGGTTCTGGCCAGCGGATTTTTCGCGGAGGCGTTATGAGCTCGTTGCGAGCGGTAGTATGCGTGGCTTTGGTGGGCGCGGTCGCGGTTTGCTGCGCGCCGGTGTTGTCCCAAGAGCACGAGTCGGGTGGCGACGAACTGCGCACGGCCGAAAAGGATTTGGCCAAGAGTGCCCACGAAGACCCCAATTTCCAGAGCACGGCCAGCGACCCGTTGAGCGTCGATCCTGACCTGGCGCTGTGGACGCTGGTAGTGTTCGTGATCTTGTTGATCGTGCTGGGCAAGTTCGCCTGGGGACCGATCATCGCCGGGCTCGAGCGCCGTGAGAAGAGCATTTCCGACCATATCGCCGACGCCCAACGCAACCACGAGGAAGCGAAGAAGCTGCTGGGCGATTATGAAAAGAAACTGGCGCTCGCGGCCAACGAAGTGCGCGAGCTGTTGGAAGAGGCCCGGCGCGACGCCGAGCACACGAAGCAGTCCATCCTCGCGGAAGCCAAAGCCGGCGCCGAGGCCGAGCGCAACCGCGCCCTGCACGACATCGACGCGGCCACCGAGGGCGCACTCAAGTCGTTGGCCGAGCGCAGTGCCGAGCTGGCGATCGACCTGGCGGGCAAGATTCTGCAATCGAAGCTGTCGCCGGCCGATCACGAGCGATTGATTCAGGAAGCGATGGCCAAGTTTCCAGATTCCACCCCCAGTGCCAACTGAGCCCGGTGCCGGCCGCGCGCCGGCGCAACCCAAGGTAACCAGCGCATGAGCAACGCAGCGCACGACGGCAAAGCAAAGTCGAAGGCCATCGACGTGGGGGCCCAACAGGTCGCCACGGTGTATGCCAAGGCCTTTGTCGGCGCCGCGCAGACCGAGGGCCAGGTGGATGCCGCAGTCGAAGAGCTGCGCGCAGTGGCGGCGGCCCTCGATGAGTTTCCGCAGTTGGACAACATTTTGGGCTCGGCGCTGGTCGAGCACGAAGAAAAGTGCCAGATCCTGGAGCGAGTATTCGCGCCCAAGGTTTCTCCCTTGACGCTCAATTTCTTGAAGGTGCTGTCACGGCACGGCCGGCTCAACATCGTGCGTGCCACGGCACAGCAGGTGGACCATCTGTACGACGTGCTGCGAGGTCGCGTGCGGGTGGCCATGCACACGGCCACGCCGGTTGCAGACGGCCTGTCGCGCCGCCTGGAAGACGCCCTGCGCAAGCTGTTGGGCGGCGAACCCAAAGTCGATCCGACCGTTGACCCGTCGCTGATCGGCGGCGTGGTGCTGCGCGTCGGCGATACCGTATACGACGGCTCCGTCGCCCGGCAACTCCGCCAGGTGCGCGAGCAAATGATCACGAGGAGTATTCATGAGATTCAAAGCGGACGAGATCGCTTCCGTCATTCAGGCGGAAATTGAAACTTTCCAGTCGAAGATCGACGTGCGCGAAGTCGGTCGCGTGCTCGAAGTGGGCGACGGTATTGCGCGGGTCTACGGACTGTCGGGCGTGATGGCCGGCGAAATGGTCGAGTTCCCCGACGGAACCATCGGCCTGGCCTTCAACCTGGAAGAAAACTCCGTCGGCGTGATCATTCTCGGTGACTACCTGAAGATCACCGAGGGCGACGAGGTGAAGAGCACCGGCAAGCTGCTGAGCGTGCCCGTGGGTGAAGCCGTGGTCGGCCGCGTGGTGGATCCGCTGGGCAATCCGCTCGACGGCAAGGGCCCCATCGTCACGACCGAGCGGCGCGACGTGGAGACCGTGGCTCCCGGCGTGGCCGAGCGCCAGCCGGTGAAGGAGCCGCTGCAAACCGGCATCAAGGCCATCGACGCCATGACGCCCATCGGCCGCGGTCAGCGCGAGCTGGTGATCGGCGACCGCAAGACGGGCAAGACCGCCATCGGTATCGACGCCATCATCAATCAGCGCGACAGCGGCGTGAAGTGCTTCTACGTGGCCGTGGGTCAAAAGGCGTCGACCGTGGCCGGCGTGATCGAAGTGCTCAAGAGCAAAGGCGCCATGGACTACACCACCGTGATCGTGGCCAGCGCCAGCGATCCGGCTCCCCTGCAATACGTCGCGCCATACGCCGGCACGGCCATGGCCGAGTATTTCATGTATCGCGGTGGCCATGCCTTGATCGTTTACGATGACTTGTCCAAGCAGGCCCAGGCCTATCGCCAGTTGTCGCTGTTGATGCGGCGTCCGCCGGGTCGCGAGGCCTATCCCGGCGACGTGTTCTACGCCCACAGCCGCTTGCTCGAGCGCTCCGCCAAGCTCAGCGATGCCAAGGGAGGCGGCTCACTGACGTCGCTGCCGATCATTGAAACGCTGGAAGGCGAAGTGTCGGCCTACATCCCCACGAACGTGATTTCGATCACCGACGGGCAGATCTATCTGCAGCCCGACTTGTTCTTCGCCGGCATTCGCCCGGCCATGAACGTGGGCATCTCGGTGTCGCGCGTGGGCGGTGCCGCGCAGATCAAGGCCATGAAGAAGGTGGCCGGTGGTTTGCGTTTGGACCTGGCGGCGTTTCGCGAACTGGAAGCGTTCGCCCAATTGGGTACCGATCTCGATGCCGCCACGCAGTCGCGGCTCGACCGCGGCTACCGCATGGTGGAAATCCTGAAGCAAGGGCAATACGTGCCGCTCAACGTGGTGGATCAAGTGCTGATCATCTACGCCGGCACGCGCGGCCACTTGGACAAGATTCCGATCAAGGAAGTGAGCGCTTGGGAAAGCGGTTTCCTCAACTTCATTCGCGACCAGAAGCCCGAGCTGCGCAAGACCATCCAAGATACCAAGGACCTCGACGAACAATCCATGAAGGCGGTCGACGCCGCCATCGGAGAATTTCAGAAACAGTACCAAGGCAAGCAAGCAGCCACGGCGCGGGTTTAGTCGCCGCGTGCGTCCCTGTCAGGCCGGCCAGCGCCGGCCGGCAACGATGGGCGCCGCACCGGCCGTCAGCCGGTGTCGTGCGGGCCGCGTTGCGACAGGGAGACCACGATGAACGAGAATCCATACGAGTCGCCCGAACATTCCGCAGAGGAGCTCGATTACTACGACGCGTTGCCCAGCGAAGCGAAGAACTGGGCCGTATTGTGTCACCTGGCCGGATTGCTCGGTGTGCCCATTCCGCTGGCGGGCCACATCGTCGGGCCGCTGGCCGTGTGGCTGCTGAAGCGAGACGATCATCCTTTTGTCGACGATCAGGGGAAAGAAGCGGTTAATTTTCAGATATCGATGGCGATTTACGAGCTGATTGCGGCGCTGTTGATTTGCGCCGTCGTGGGCATTGTGCTGTTGCCGGCATTGATCGTGTTAGACGTCGTGCTGGTGATAGTCGCCGCGGTGAAAGCCAGCAATGGCGAAGCCTATCGGTATCCCATGACCTTCCGGCTCATCAATTGACCGCACAGCAATTGACCGCACAGCCGGCGTTGTGATTTTTAAGTAAGCGAAGCGAACCATGGCCAAAGCCCGGGCACTCGACAAACGCCGCAAGGCGATCCGCAACATCCGCAAGATCACGCGGACGATGGAGCTGATCGCGACGGCGCGCTTCAAAAAGGCCATGGACCGCGCGCATGCGGCCACAGCCTATACCCGGCGCATCACACAGCTCGTGTCCGACCTGGCCAACAGCGGCCTGGAAGTGCGCCACCCGCTGCTCGAAGGGCGCGCAACCGTGAATCGCGCGGTGCTGCTGGTGCTCTCTGCCAATCGCGGCCTGTGCGGCGGCTACAACGGCAACGTGCAGCGGGCAGCGTTTCCCCGCTTTGCCGAGTTGCAAAAGCAGGTGCCGCGCGTGGACCTGGAGATTTCCGGCAAGCGTGGCATCGCGGCGGCGAAGTTTCGCCACCTGTCGATCGCCGAGTCGTACACGCACTTCGAGGACAGGCCCAGCTTCGAAGAAGTCGAAGTGCTGGCCAATCGGTACCTCGAAGAGTACGCGGCGGGCACGCTCGATCGACTCGACGTGGCCTACATGCGTTTCGAGAATGTCAGCCGTCAACAGGTGGCCGTGGAAACGCTGCTGCCGTTGGGAGCGCTGACCGGTGCCGAGGCGGCCAAGAGCACCACGCAAATGCAGTACGAGTTTTTGCCGTCGGCCGAAAGTATTTTGGAAGAAGTGGTGCCCACGAGCTTCAAGATCAAGCTCTTCAAGTGCTTCCTCGACGCGGCCGTGAGCGAACAAGTGGCGCGCATGGTGGCCATGAAAGCGGCCACCAAAGCAGCGGGCGACCGCATCAAAGCGTTGTCGATGGCTTACAACCGGGCCCGACAGTCACAGATTACCGGCGAGATCATGGAAATTATCGGTGGTGTGGAAGCGCTGAAGAAATAAGGCCTAACGGTCAGTGGCGAGAACGTCTGTTCGACCTGCACTGACCGCGACCCGACGGCGAATGACACGATCCACCAGTCCCTAACCCCTGACCCCTCTTCAATGGCTACAGCAACCAACCATCATCCGACCAAGCAAAACATTGGCCACGTGACGCAGGTGATCGGCTCGACGTTCGACGTTGAATATGCCGAAGCCCACCTGCCGGCCATTTACAACGCCGTGAAAATCACCTCCGAGCACAAAGGGGTGAAAGTGCATCTGACCGGCGAGGTGCAGCAGCACTTGGGCGGCGGCCGCGTGCGCTGCGTGGCTCTGGGCAGCACCGACGGTATGGTGCGCGGTCAGGAGTGCATCGACACCGGCGCCCCGGTGAAGGTGCCCGTCGGCAAGGAAACGCTGGGCCGCGTGTTCAACCTGGTGGGCGAGCCGGTCGACGGCCGCGGCCCGGTGATTGCGGAGGAGTATCGCTCGATTCATAGCGACGCCCCGCCGCTCGAAGACTTGTCGACCAAGACCGAGCTCTTCGAAACGGGCATCAAAGTGATCGACTTGTTGACGCCGTTTGTGCGTGGCGGCAAGGCCGGATTGTTCGGCGGTGCCGGTCTGGGCAAAACCGTCATCCTCACCGAGCTGATCGCCCGTATTGCCAGTGCGCACGGCGGTTACTCGGTGTTTGCCGGCGTGGGCGAGCGCACCCGTGAAGGCACCGACCTGTGGCTGGAAATGCAGGAAGCCAAGATCGGCGATACCGGCCGCAGCGTTATCGAGCAGACTTGCATGGTGTTCGGTCAAATGAACGAGCCGCCCGGCGCGCGGTTGCGCGTGGCGCTTTCCGCCCTGACCATGGCTGAGTATTTCCGCGATACCACGGGCGCCGACACGCTGTTGTTCATCGACAATATCTTCCGCTTCTCGCAGGCGGGCAGCGAAGTGTCGGCCTTGTTGGGCCGCATGCCATCGGCCGTGGGTTACCAGCCGACACTGGCCACGGAGATGGGGGCGCTGCAAGAGCGAATTGCCTCGACCAAGAAGGGGGCCATCACCTCGGTGCAGGCCGTGTACGTGCCCGCCGACGATCCGACTGATCCAGCTCCGGCGGCCGCCTTCGGCCAATTGGACGCATTTTTGTACCTGGAGCGTTCCATCACCGAGAAGGGTATTTACCCGGCGGTGGATCCGCTGGCCTCGTCGAGCCGCATTTTGGATCCGCAGTACGTGGGTGAGCGGCACTATGCCATCGCCCGCCGCGTGCAAACCACGCTGCAGCGATATCGCGAGCTGCAAGATATCATCGCCATCCTGGGCGTCGACGAGTTGAGCGAATCGGACAAGCTGGTGGTGCATCGGGCCCGCCGCATGGAGCGCTTCCTCTCGCAACCGTTCTTGGTGGCCGAAGTGTTTACCGGCAAGCCGGGCGAAATCACCCCGCTGGCCGACACGATCCGCAGCTTCGAGGAAATCGCCGACGGCAAGTGGGACCACTTGCCGGAGCAAGCGTTCATGTACGTCGGTCCGATCGAGCAGGCCGACGAGCAGGCCAAGAAGATGGCCGCCAAGGCATAGCGGTGCGAGCCGGCCGTAGGCGGCCGGTTCCAAGGCAAGCGTAACCGTTCCATCCCCGGCTCCGTCGGGGGGTCGATGCGAGACGATTCATGGCCCAATTGCAGCTGACGGTGGTGACTCCCGAGACGACCGCGCTGGACGAGCCAGTCGACTTTGTGGCCCTGCCGCTGTACGACGGCGAGATCGGCATTGCGCCTGGCCGAGCGCCCATGATCGGGCGGCTGGGCTACGGCGAGCTGCGCATCGTCCGCGGCGGTCAGACCACGCGGTATTACGTGGACGGCGGCTTCGTGCAGGTGGCCGACAATCTGGTCTCCGTGCTCACCCATCGCGCGTTGCCGGCGGCCTCGGTCGACCCGCAGGTGGCGGCCGAGTATCTGGCCGAGGCGCGGCGCCGGAAGGCCAACAACGACGAGCTGTTTGCGATTCGCGAGCGGCTCCAGCAGCAAGCTCGCGCGCAGATTCGCATCGCGGGCCACGCGCACTAAGTCGGCGAGTCCGGCGGCCGCGCGCAAGTCGGCCCAACTATCTTCGCCACGCCGACCTACCCGAACTGGTCGCGCGCATTTCAAAGGGCGCAGCGCGATTGGCCCTCACACGCGCCGCGGTCGACCGCCGAAGATGTTTGTTAGAGGACGCGCGCACGCGCAGGGGCTGCGAGGGGCGGCCGGTCGGCGAGTTCTGGGGTTCTGTCGCCGACCCACCGCGTCAAGCGCGGGCGTCCGTGGGGTCGAGGAAGTTCATGCTCCGTCAGCCAATCGGTCGTCTTGTCGGTGTCATCGCCCTGGACGATTTGCTCTCCCCGGCTGCCATCCCCCGCGACGCCGCAGTGGGCGGGCCCACGCCAGCCGGGCCCGCACCAGCTGGTCACGACGCCACGCTGGAAGCATTTCTCCGCTACCTGGCTGCTGGCAATTTCGGTGGTTGCGCGGCCGCAGCGGCTGCCGATTTGCTGCCGCCATCCCCCGCCAGGCGAAATTCCAGCTGGGATCGGATTGCCAGCCGGTTTCCAACCTCCCGCCCGCGCACTCAGTTGCGAGGGGTATCGCGGGTCGCCAATCTGCGGGCCTTGCGCAGCCAATTGGACGAGGCCTGGAGCCTGGCCCGGCGAATGATCGGCCAGTAGCCCCCGCTACGGCGGCTGCCGCGCGGCCGCGATCGCAGTGTTCCGCAGGCATCGCACGTGCGCGACGTTTATTCCGTTCGCGCCGGCTGGGTAGGATAGCAGCCTGGAATGAGACAGAGCCGCGCCTGATTTGCCGGCTCACCGCCGACACCATTCACCCGGCCCACGCGTGACCCGGCCAAGACTGCTCACTCTGGCGACGCTGTCCGCACTGTTCGTGTGGCTGTTCGCGCCGGCGCTCGTCGGTCGCGCCAGCTTCGCCTATCGCGACGCGGCCCATTTCTATCATCCGTTGTTCGAGTACGCACGCGCTGAGTGGGGGGCCGGGCGGGTGCCGCTCTGGAATCCCTATGAGAACCTGGGCTTGCCGCTGGCCGGCGATACGACCGCCAGCCTGTTCTATCCGGGCAAGCTCCTGTTCGCCCTGCCGCTGGACTACACACTGCTCTACAACTGGTACCTCGTAGGTCACGTGGCACTGGCGGCCGCCACGAGCTACGCCCTGGCGCGGCACTTTGGCGCCAGCGTGTTGGCTGCCGGTCTGGCCGCCGTGTCGTACGCCTTCTCCGGCAACGTGCTCTTCCAGTATTGCAACGTGGTGTTTCTGGTCGGGGCGGCGTGGCTGCCCCTGGCCGTGCTCGCCGCGAACCGCATGCTCATGGGCCAGAGTTGGCGGGCCGCGCTGGGGCTGGGCGCCGTCTGGGCGCTCATGACGACCGGCGGCGATCCGCAAATGGCCTACAACGCCGGGCTCATCGCCATGCTCGGCGCGGTGGTTTACTGGCGATCGGCTCGGCAAGACGAGGCCTTGCGCGAAGACGAGACACTTCGGAAGGGCGAGTCCTTGCCGAGGGGCGACGCCTTTCGGGAGGGCGAGACTCCCGCCGAGCCGGGCTCGACCCCAGCGAGTTTCTCCTTAATCGGCGCTGCCGCGCTTCTGACCGTGGCCGCCGCCGTCGGCCTGCTGCTCGCCGCCGTGCAAATCCTGCCCTCCTGGGAGGCCGCCCGCCGCAGTGTCCGCGCCAGTTATGACGCGCCGCGAAACGTGTACGAGCTGGCCGACTCGCTATTCGAGCCGCAGGCGCCGGACGTGGAACCGTCCATTCCGTGGTACGCCGGACTCCTCGGCGCCTCGGGCGACGTGCAAGAACGGCAGATCTATCAGTTCAATGTGGGGCCATGGCGCGCGGCCGAAACCTTGTGGCCGAACATTTCCGGTCGGCAATTCCCGCGCCACCGTCGTTGGCTGGACGCGTTGCCGGCCGACGGCCGCGTTTGGACCCCCTCGCTCTATATGGGCCTGCTGCCGCTGGTTTTGGCAATCGCGGGGTTTAGCCTGCGGCGATCGACCCCGCCCTACGTCCGCTGGCTGTCGTGGATCGTGGTTCTCTCGGCACTCGCGGGCTGCGGCGCCTTCGGTGCCGTGTGGCTCGCGCGCGAGGTGGCCGTGTGGTGCGGCACTTCGCTCGGCGGCGCCCCGGGCGACGAGGTCGGCGGGCTGTATTGGCTCATGACGGTACTGCTGCCAGGCTACGTCTACTTTCGCTACCCGGCGAAGCTCCTCGTGCTGGCCGCGTTGGGGTTGAGTATGTTGGCGGCGCGCGGCTGGGATACGTCGTGGCGGCAACCCTCGCGTCGGCTGCGCCACGGACTGACAATCCTCGCCGCCGCGAGTGGATTCGGCCTTTGTGCCGTTTTCGCTTGCCGTTCGATGCTGCTGGCGCAGTTCACGGAAATCCCGGCGAACGTGATGTTCGGACCCATCGACGCCGCGGGTGCGTTTCGCGATCTTGCGTCGGCCTTTGCGCAGGCGGGCATCGTCGCGGCGATTCTTCTGTTGCTCATGGCGCGCCGGGTGCGTGAGGCCTTGGGCCCTTGGGCGGTCATCGGCGGATTGTTGCTCTCCGCCGTCGACCTGGCCGTGGCACAGTCCTGGTTGGTGCAACTTGCTCCGGCCGAGGCCTGGCGCGGCAGGCCGGCCCTCATCGCGTCGCTGCCGCTCGATTTGTCGAGCTATCGCATCTATCGCGACGAGCCCTGGCTGCCCCGTGCCTGGCGCGAGACTTCGTCGGACGATCGGCTGCGCGCGGCGCTGGCTTGGGACCGTGGCACGTTGGCGCCGCGCTATCCGTTGCCGCTGCACGCGTCGCTGGTTGCCGCCGCCGCGTCGATCGCTTCCCAGGACTATCGATCGTTCATGAATGCGGCGCGCCGCAGCCCGCCAGGGCAACCTCCGCCTGCGCGTCCGCATCCCTCGGTGCTCAATTTGCTGGGGGTGCGGGTAGGTTTGTTATCTGCCGAAAAAGGTGCCCCGTCGCCCGACAGCGGTCCGTTCGCGGGCGACGACCTGGCAACGGCCAGGCGCCCGTTCGCACTGCCGCGGGCCTGGATCGTGCACCAGGTGGAGAGGCTGCCCGAGCTGACGAGCCATGCGCCGTTGGCGGTCGAGCGTCGCACGATCGAAGTGTTGTTTCCCGGCGGCCGGCCGCGCGACTGGTCGCATGTCGCGGTTGTCGAGAGCGACGCGCCCCTGGACGTCACTCCACAGCCGCCTTTCCACGCCCAGGAATCGTGCCGTGTTGTGAGCGATGAGCCGGGCCGGGTGGAGATCGAAGCCACGCTCAACGCACCAGGGCTGGTGGTGCTTGCCGACACGTTCTATCCCGGCTGGACGCTCTCTGTCGAAACCGGACAGACGGCGCGCGACGTGCCGATCGTACGCACCAATCGCGTCCTGCGCGGCGCGGCGCTGCCGGCCGGCAAGCATCGGCTGGTCTATCGCTACCAGCCAGCGAGCGTGCGCTGGGGGGCAGCCGTCAGTGCGGCGGCACTGGCCGGCTGGTGCGTCGCGCTGATCGTTTCGCGCGTCCGCCGCCGCAGCGATTGAACACCTGCCCGCCACCCTAGATCTGAAAATTCATCGCGTGCTGTAGCGCGTCGGTATCGGCCTTGATCTTCAGGTTCGGCGTTTCCAGCACCACGGTGGTGTGCGGCTCCACGCTGCGGGTGAGCCACACGCTGGAGCCAATGATGGAGTGATGGCCCACGCGGGTCTTGCCGCCTAGCACGGTCGCGTTGGCGTAAATCACCACGTGGTCTTCCAGCGTGGGATGCCGCTTCTGGCCGCGCACCAGGTTGCCGTCGCCATCGGTGGCAAAGCTGAGCGCCCCCAGCGTCACGCCTTGATACAGCTTCACGTGGTCGCCGATTTCGCACGTCTCCCCAACCACCACGCCGGTGCCGTGGTCGATGAAGAAATGCTTGCCGATGCGCGCGCCGGGATGAATGTCGATGCCGGTCTGCGAGTGGGCCCATTCGGTCATCATGCGCGGAATGAGCGGCACGCCCAGTTCGTGCAATGCGTGCGCCAAGCGATAAACGGTCACCGCTTCCAGGCCCGGATAGCAGAAGATCACTTCGTCGACCGTCTTCACGGCCGGATCGCCCGCCACGGCCGCCTCGGCGTCGAGCGCCAATGCGCGGCGCAGCTCGGGGAGCTCTTCCAAGAACAAGATGGCCTTGGCCTGGCCCAGTGCTTCGAAATCGTGGTCCGGGCTGCAGTCGTGCGAGTAGCCGGCGTCGTGCCGCAGGGCCCGGGCAATTTGCTGCGTCAGGCGATCGTGCAGGCGATCGATCAAATCACCCACGTGATAAGTCACGTTGCCCAGGTGCAGACCTTCGCGGCGGCGATACCCGGGATAGATGATCTCCTTGAGATCTTCGATCGCCTCGACAATCGCATCGTAGTTCGGCAGCGGGCAATGGCCCAAGTGATTGATCGAGCCGACCTCTTGATAAGTCTGCACGATGCGGTTGGTCAGATCGGGAAGTTGTTCCTTCAGGCGGACGTCGGTGGCCATCGGTGTCGCTCCAGGTGCTGCGCCGTGCGCGGGACTGAACCCAGCGGGCACGGCGAGCGGTGCAGCAAACGAAAGGGAGAATGGAAACGTGAACGCTGCCGGGGAAATGTAGCCGTGGGGCTACCCCGTACAGGAGCAACGGGAACCGCCAACCATTTGTTTTCTGGTCGAGGTCATGGGGGGTATTTTGCTCGCGGTGCCAGCACGTGTTCGGTGGCGGCGTCGCAGCCAAAAAGCGCGCGACCTTAAAGCCTGCTGCCAACTGCTGGCGTGCCGGTCATCCTAGGCGTCGGATGCGGCAAAATCAAGCTAACCGTAATTGCCTTCGACCAGCCGAGGGGCCCAAGTTTAGGCAAAACAAACCTGTCAGCGATCGCCGCTGCACTTCGGCAGCAGGCACGCTCTGATGGCAACAGCCGCCACGTTGGGCGATGCGGTCGCAGCTGCCCCGTGCTACTCCTCTTCTTCTTCCTTGAGTACCGCCTTCTCGACGATCTCTTTCTGCACGTTGCCGGGTACCAGGTCGTAGCGGCTGAACTCCATGGTATAGCTGCCTTGCCCTCCGGTGATGCTGGACAACGCGCGGGCATAGGTCGTCACTTCGGCCAAGGGCACCTCGGCGGAAATGGTTTGCAGATCGCCGCCCGCCGAGTCCATGCCCAGCACGCGGCCGCGGCGGCCCGACATGTCGCTGGAGATGTCGCCCAGCTTGCTGCCCGGCACCGTCACGTGCAGGATCACCAGCGGTTCCAGCAGCCCCGGTTTCGACTCCTGGAACACGTTGCGAAACGCCATGGAGCCGGCGGTCTTGAACGCCGCTTCCGAGCTATCCACCGGGTGATGCTTGCCAAAGAACACTTCCACGCCCACGTTTTGCACCTGGTAGCCGGCGATCACGCCGCGATCCAACCGTTCTTTGAATCCCTTTTCCACCGCCGGCAGAAAGTTGTTGGGAATGGTGCCGCCGACGATGGAATCGACCCACAAAAAGTTGTGCGGCTGGTCGTAGTGGAACTCGCGCATGTTGGGAAAGCGTTCCTTGCTACAGAACGTAGCCGGATCGATGCCGGCCGGCACCGGAAACATGCGGATGTGCACTTCGCCAAACTGGCCGCGGCCGCCCGTCTGCTTTTTGTGCCGGTAGCTGCCTTCGGCGGTGGCTTGAATCGTTTCGCGATAGGGGATCTTCGGCTCCTTCGTGTCGACTTCCACCTTGTCGCGCCGCTTGAGGCGTTCGCGCAGCATTTGCAAGTGCAGCTCGCTCATGCCGTTCATCACCAGCTCGTGCGTTTGCGCGTCGCGATGCAGTTGCACGGTGCTGTCTTCTTCCACGATCTTTCCCAGCGCTCCGGAAAGCTTGCCTTCATCGCCGCGGCTCTTGGGGGTCACGGCCAGGCCGACCATGGGCGTGGGAAACTTGATGGGCGGCAGCGCCACCTCGCCCAGCGACAGGCCGGTGTGCAATTCGTCCACCTTTGCCACGGCCACGATGTCGCCCGCCGAAGCCTGCTCGATGGCATGCGTCTCGTTGGCCTGCACCGAGAGCAGCTGATGCAGCTTGACGGCCTTCCGCGCTCCCGACACGTGCACGCTGTCGTCCTTCTTCACCGTGCCGGAGTAGATGCGAATGAAGTTCAGCTTGTGAACGAACGGGTCGATGCGGGTTTTGAACACCTGCGCCACCAGCGGCGCGGCCGCGTCGGCCTTGATGGTGACCTCCGTGCCCGACTCGTTCTTGCCGGTGTGCTCGATCTTGTCGGGCGGCAGGGCGCACAGCGCCAGCGCATCCAGCAGCTCGTGCATGCCGGTGCCGCTCTTGGCCGAAACCGCAAGGATCGGTATCAGACTGCCCTTGGCGACCGATTCGGGAATGAGCTGTGCCAGCTCCTCCGCGCTGGGCATTTGCCCTTCGAAGTAGCGCTCGGTAACGGCCTCATCCACCTCGATGATGGCCTCGATCAGGGTGTCGTGCGTGGCATTCACATCCACCAGCGCCCCGGCCGCATTGGCGGGCGGATCGAGCGCGCTCACCACACCTTTGAAGTCCGCACCGTGTCCCAACGGCACGTTGAACGGAATGCACGAGTGACCAAAGAGCTCCTGCACTTGCGCCAGCAGTCCCGGAAAGTCGACGTTGTCCGCATCGAGCTTGTTGATAATGATGATCCGCCCCAGCCCACGGTTGCCAGCCTCCTGAAACACGCGCCGCGTGTTCACGCCGATGCCCGAGTGCGCGTCGATCACCACGGCTGCGGTGTCCACGCCGTGCAACGCTCCGATCACCTGACCGATCAAGTCGGGATAGCCCGGCGTGTCGACGACGTTGAAGCGTTTGCCGCCGTGCGTGAAGTGAACGAGCGTTGACTCGACGGAGTGGTGGTGCGTTTTTTCTTCTTCGTCGAAGTCGCAGATGCTGGTGCCGTTGTCGACGTTGGCGGGCCGGTTGATGGTGCCCGTTACCAGCAGCATTTGATCGGCCAGGGTGGTCTTGCCCGACGACCCGTGGCCGCACAGAACGATGTTGCGGATGTCTTGAACCGTGGATGGCGCCATGATGAATTTCCTTGCCGTGCGGTGGCGCTGCAGCGCGCCGTCGTGGCGGCGGCTGATCAGCCCGATGCCCTGCTGAATGCCCGTGGAGATTCGAAACGACTGGTTGGGTAGTTGATGCTTGGGTGCGAAGTTCCTCGAGAACGTGGAAAGTTCAGATTGTTTGCGGCGGTCGCGCGTGACGCAACGCGTCGGCCAGGCTGAGCGTGCCCTCATAAAGCGCGCGACCGATGATGCAGCCGGCCACGCCCAGCGCGGCCAGCTGTGCCACGTCTTCGGCCGTGGTCACGCCGCCGGAAGCGACGACGTCGAGCGATACGGCGTGCTGCAGCTCGGCAATGGCGGCCAGATTCGGACCGGCCAGCATGCCATCCGTCTCGATGTCGGTGTAAATGATCGCGGCCAGCGGCTCGCTGGCAAATGAGCGTGCCAGGTCCAAGGCGCTCGTGCGGCTCGCCTCCAGCCAGCCCTCGGTGGACACCATGCCGCCGCGGGCATCGAGCCCCAGCGCCACGCGCTGCGGAAATTTGCGGCACATCTGCCGGAACCAATCGGGTTGCTTAAGCGCCAACGTGCCGATCACCACGCGCGCCAATCCCAGCTCGAGCAGGCGCCGGATCGTGGCTTCGTCGCGCACGCCGCCGCCCAGCTCGCACGGCAGATCGACCGCCTGTAGTATGGCGGCGATGCTCTCCCAGTTTTCGACCTGGCCGCTGCGGGCGCCGTCGAGGTCCACCAGGTGCAGCCGCTCGGCGCCCTGATCGCGCCAATGGCGAGCCATGCCGGCCGGATCCTCGCCGAACACGGTCTCCTGGGCGTAGTCGCCTTGTCGCAGCCGCACGCAGTTGCCGCCGCGCAGATCGATCGCTGGCCAAATCTGCATGCGCACGCCCTGGACCGTTTCGCCACTACCGGAAGGGACAAACCAGAAAATATCCCACAGAACTTTTGGGGTTGCAAGTAGCGGCCCTGCCAGTCACTTACACGGCCGTGAACGGCGCAAGCCGCCGACCCAGTGAACGGTTTTCGGAGTGTTTGCTCGCCGCCTGTGTCCTGTGGCGCGAACGCATGCTCGGCCCCGCGATAGCGATTGCGATGCCGCCGCGCCGGCGAATCAACGCGTTCTTGTTGCCTTGGCAACCGCGTGCTACGATTCGGATAGCCCTGTTTTTCGCGGCTCGTACGCCTGTTTGCCCATGTCGGAACTCGACCAAAAACGCGAACGCCTGCTGGAACGGATCCGCGGGTTCGGCTCCTGCGCCGTGGCGTTTTCCGGCGGCATCGACAGCACGGTCGTCGCGAAGGCCGCTCAATTGGCTGTGGGCGATGCGGCGGTCGCCGTCACCGGCACCAGCGCCAGCCTGGCAGGCGGCGAGCTCGACGAAGCAAAATCGCTTGCCCGCATCATCGGCATTCGCCACGAGGTGGTCGCCACCGACGAATTTGCCAATCCCGACTACGTGCGCAACGCCCCCGATCGCTGTTACCACTGCAAGACCGAGCTGTACTCGCAGCTTGCAGGGATGGTGGAGCGCCTCGGCGTGGCCGTGGTTCTCAATGGCGCCAATGTTGACGATGCCGGCGACTATCGGCCGGGCACCGTCGCCGCCCGAGAACACCGCGTCGACAGTCCGCTGGCCGAATGCGGTTTTCGCAAGGCGGACGTGCGGGCCCTGGCCGCGCAGTGGGAATTGCCGACGTGGGACAAGCCGGCGTCACCCTGTCTGAGTAGCCGCGTCGCTTACGGCCAGGAGGTGACGCCCGAACGGCTGGCGATGATCGACGCGGCCGAGCTGTTTCTGCGAAGCCGCGGCCTGCGAGAGCTGCGCGTGCGTTACCACGCGGGCGACATGGCCCGGCTGGAGGTGCCGCTGGGCGCTCTATCCGAGTTGTGCCGGCCCGACGTGCGTGAAGCGTTGGTGCAGCGTTTCCGCGAGATTGGCTTTAAGTATGTAACGCTTGATTTGGAAGGCTTTCGCTCCGGCAGCTTGAACGCGCTGGTATCGATTGGCCCAGCGACTCACCCGCTTCGATAGTGAACTGCCGAGACTGCGCACCGGAGTGCTGCGATGGCCCAGATGTATTTGTTCGAGTTGTCCGAAACGCTCGAGGCCGGCAATCAGGCCAAGGCGATGTTGCTCCGTTGGGACGGCAACAACTATGCGATTCGCGGGGCGAAGCCGATCATCGTGCATAGTTTTGGCGGCAGCCACGGCGTCATGGGAGACCGCGGTTATTGCTTCGTGGGCGATTCCGGCCGCTGGGAAGTGGTGCGCATTGAAGCGGCGCCGGGCCTGGGATATTGAATCGCGCGGGCCGGCGTTGCCCCGTGCTCCCGCCCGCGCTTGCTCACCGCCCGCAGTTTCCAAGTGGCGGCGATTTCGGCAGGTGAGGCCCGATAGCTCTTCAAAAACGCCTCGTCGAACGACGTGCCCGCCGCCAGCGCGGCCAGCAATTGGGCATGCCGGCCCGGGCCGCCCATCAAGTACTTCACAAAGCTGTAGCTCAACACGTCGCTGTCCTCGGGCGGCAGTTGAGCCGTGAGAAAGGCCGCCGGGTCGTCGGCCGTTTGAATCAGCTGCGTCACCTGGCCGTCCCAAGTCGCCTGGCGAGCATCCTTCGGATCGAGCCGGGCCGCCGCGGCGCGGGCCGTTCCCTCGGCAAACCACCGCGGCACTTTGCCCAAGCTAGCCACGTAAACGCCGGCGATCTGCTGGGCGACAAGACCCGGCGAAACTTCGTCCCCATCTACCAGCACGCATCCGTAGGCGTCGACGCCCGTATACCGCCAGTGTCCGCGCCATTGGGCCGGTAGTTCGCGCGCTTCGAGCATCGTGCCCAGCTCGGCATAGTCATACCGTTTGTCGAAAACGTACAGCGTAAGCCGACCGCGCACGAGTGGCTGATTCTCGGGCAGCCGGAAAAGCCTGGCTACCTTCGCCGTTTGTTCCTCGGCGATGTGGGCCACCTCCGCCAGCAGCTCGCGGCCCACCGTGCCAACGACCAGCACGCTGGCCGATTCCTCACGATGCGGCGGCGAGTCGGGCAAAAACAGCCGCCAGTTCTTCTCCGCCAGCTCGGCTCGCATTTTGGCCAGTTCGTCGTGCGTGGCACGCTGCGCAGCGACCAGGGCGACCGAGTCCTCCAGCGTGGCGGCCGCGTCGGCGGCGTCAAAGCGAGCGCCGTCCGCAATCCACTGTTCGATGCGGGCGAGGGTCTCCTCGGGCAGGGGCGCACGGCCCATCGGCATCTGGTCGCCGCCGGCCGTGCCGCGCAGCTTCTTCACGAGCAGGCTGTCCGCCGGCTTGCCGGCCGAGATCGTTGCGCCGGAGTTGCCGCCCTGCAGCAAGCCGTTGAACGTAACGAGACTGAAGCCGGCGCGAGGGTTTTGCGTCCCGTGGCATTCGAGACAATGATCGATGAACACCTGGCCCAGGTCGCGCGAGAATTGCACCGACTCTTGCCCCGTGGCCGCCACCACCGCGGGACGGTCGGTGGTCTGGCCCTCATTGGCCGGGCGGAACGCCGTCAGCGGCGTCGCCGGATCGGTCCCGTCGAACTTGGCCCCGGCGTCGATCCAGGCGATGAGCAGCTGGAGCTCGTCGGGCGTAACCTTGCCGCCGCCGCGCGGCATATCACCCGATTCGATCATTTCGACGATGCGGCTGGCCTTGCCGTCGCCGGGCTTCACCACGATGCCCGCGGCCGAGCCTTTTGCGAGCGCCGCAAAGTTTGCCATACTCAGCTCGCCCCGCATGCGTTGCACGTGGCAGCCGCCGCAACGGTCCACCAGCAGCGGCGCTATTTGTTTGGTGAAGCTGATCGCGGGGGCGTCGTCGCCGCCAGGCACGTCAACGCCTTGCGCTTTGAGAAGCTCGCGAGCCCGCTCGAGGCGTTTTTTCAGTTCGGCGGTCGGTGCGGCCAATTCGCGCGATTCTGCATCGGATAGCGCGGCCAGCGCCTGCTGGGCCCCCTGGGCCATTTTGCCCGCCTCGGCGTATTTGCCGGCACGGTACAGATTGGCCGCTTTGCGCAGCGCGAGGTCGGCCGTGCGTAGCTGAGTTCGCTGGCCGGCCGTAGGGGGCGCTGACCAGGCGGGCTCTGCGATCGCCAACAGCACCACGGCGATGGCCAGGGTCAGAGGCCAGAAAGGCCGTTGCCACGTCGACGTTTCGTTCATCGTGCGCGCCACGGCCTGAGGAGTCCCGGTTGCCTAAGGCGTGCTTGAGCCCGCCGCCCCCACGCCGGCGCCCATTATAAATGGCTGCACATGGCCCAGCGAGAGCGCGAACGCCCCAACGGCACCTTGCAACTGGAGAAGCAAGAGCAGGCGGACAGACCCGCGCCTTAGGCCGTCAGCCGTGTGCCCGACTTGTCGTGCCGGCGGGACACCTTGCGCGGCCGGCTGCGGGCCAGGCTACGCGGATAGCCATAAGCCAACGCGAACCATTCGGCATACTGTTCGCGGGCCGCATAGCTGGTGTTGCGGTCGTCGACCAGGTGGCCCAGCTCGTGAATCAGAATGTTGTTCAGGTAGAAGTCGCGCACCGTCTCTTCGGTCCACTCCAACCGCCACACGCGAGCAGACTCCTGCACCCAGCGACCGCCGTACATGCGGGCTTCGTTCTGTTGATTGGGGGTTGGCGGAACGTGGTAGATTTCGACCAGGTTGGTCTCGATCGGGTAGAGATACAGGCTCGACCCCCACTGCATGCCGTAACAGGGGAAGCTTTGCTTCTTGCGCGTCATGCGGCTGAACTGCACGACCTCGAGGTTCGCCAAGGTCTTGTCAGGAAACTGGCTCAGCCGCGCGCGGATATCCGAGGGTGTGAGAATATGGCGAAAGCCGGGACCCGGTTCTTGCACCAGGATCCGGTAGCCGGATTGCTTGCCGGTAGGCTCGTGCCAATCCTCGGGGGGTACAAACGGCAACATCTCGTTGCGCTGCACTCCCCGCACACGTTTGCTCGCCTGGCTGCCCGGTCGGCGCGCATTGGCCAAGGCCGCGGCGTAATGTTGCCGCTGCAGTTTGGGCAAGCGTCCGGTGGACTTGAACTCAGGGCGAGACATTGCAACGACCTCATGCGCGTTGTCCGGCAGCACGAGTCACTCCTTTGAGAAACAGCCCGGCGTGAGCTGTTTTGCTGCACCGCTCCGAGGCGCGTCGGACGACCAGGAAGGGACCGGACCGTTGGCCCGGCAATTCCATCCTACGTAGCACGCTGGACGATTTTCAATAGAACTTCACAAGTAATTATAGCATATGAATTTATGGCGATCGCCCCACCTGGGATCTTTTGCCAAAAGGGGGTCTTGACGGGCGGTTTTTGGGGCCGGATAAACGGCCCCCAAATTGCCCCCTCGAGGCGGTTTCAGAAAGTCAGCGCGACAGCGCGAACACGGCCAGAAAGATGGCCGCCAGAATCAGGCTGCTCAATAGCGTCACGGCCAGCCAGTTTCCACGGCGCCGTGCGCGATTGGCATGCACCCACGCCACAGGCGAATGCCCGACGATGGGGACGTCGACCGGCGTCGCCGAACCGGGCGCTACGCTGCGCACGGAACCGAACGGCACCACCGGGGGCACTTGCGGTGCGGCAGCACGCATGAGACTTGGGGGGGTGACCGGTGGCAGCGGCGGCACCACCGGATTGCTCGGCGGCGCGGCGTAGCGAGCCAGATCGGGATGTAGCACGTGGCTTTGCGAGGCGCTCGGTGGCGATGACTCGGACCGGACGCCCGAGCCGGGCGCTGGAATTTTCTCCGTGCCTCGATGCAGGTTCGAATCGGTCTCGGACAGGGGCGAGGAGAGCGATAGTGCGTCGGACGAAGGTGGGCATGGACTGGCGTCCGAGCCATCGTGCCGCCTCGGCTTCGTCTTCCATACGCCGGAGTCTGCGGGCCCACCCTGACCGACGAGCACACCCGCCGGATGGCGCACGCGCCCCGCAACCGCTTCTTCCTGCAGCCAGGCCGCCAGCTCGGCGTGCACTTCGGCAGCCGTTTGCGGCCGATCGCGGGGCGACTTTGCCATCATCCGTTGGCACAGGGCCACGAGCGCCGCGGGCGCGTCGGGACGTTCGAGAAGCACGCCGGCCGGGGTCTCACGTTGATGGGCCGTCATCCGCTCCGCGGCCGATCCGGCCGGAAACGGGGCATGCCCCGTGAGCAGAAAATACAGCGTACAGCCCAGCGAGTAGATATCGGCCCGGTGGTCAACGGCACTGGAATTTACGGCTTGTTCCGGGGCCAGATAGTCGGCGGTGCCCAACACGTGCTCGTCGCGCGCCAGGTCGGCTGACGGCCCTTTGGCCGCCGCAAATTTGGCCAGTCCCATGTCGAGGATCTTCAGTGCGCCGGCTCGATCAACCAACAGGTTGGCAGGCTTGATATCGCGATGCACGAGTCCGGCGTCGTGCGCGTGCTGCAATCCGGCCGCGGCCTGCCCGACAAAGTTGGCGGCGGCATGCACGTCGAGCGGGCCGACCGATTCGACAATCGCCTGCAGATCGCGACCGTCAACGTACTCCATCACCAGGTAGTGAATCTTGCCGTCGTTGTCCAGGTCGTAGGCCCGCACGATGTTCGGATGGTCCAGGGCGGCCGCGCACTGACCTTCGAGATGGAACCGGGCCAGGTAGGTGCCGTCGTTCACGCGGTGCTGCGGCAGCACCTTGATCGCCACCAGCCGGTGCATGAGCGTGTGCTGTGCCAGGTAGACGCTGCTCATGCCGCCGCTTCCCAGGTGATCGAGCAACTTGTATCTGCCCAGCAGAAAACCCCGATGCCGCCCTTCCAGCAGTTTGCGGGCCTGCCATTGGGTGAGCAATCCGGATTCGACCAGATGCTCGGCGCAATCGTGAGCGTCGTCGAGCTGCGCCAGCGAGGCGCGGCGCTTCCACTCGTGCACCACCTCGGCCAACCGGTCCGGCTCGACCAGGTTGCTGCGCTGCACAAAGACCAGAAACTTGTCGAGCGAAAGCTTGCTCATGCCGGCCGCCGAAGCTGCTCGCCGGATGGAAAAGACGCATGTGCCGCCAAGATCGAGGATACTCTTGGTTCGCCGGTCCGAATAGAGTCTATAACGTTCGGATCGCGGCTTTCATTCCATTGGGAAGCCATTTTCACCGCGCTAGCAGCCGATTCTGCGGGATTTACGCAGTGAGGCGCCCAATGCCCGCCAAGCTTGCCAACGTCGTTCTCTACACCCGCCAGGGGTGCCACCTGTGCGACGATGCTGCGGCCCTGCTCGCACGCCACGGCGTGCGGTTTCGCACTGAGGACATCGATCAGGACGCCGACTTGGCCGCGCGCTACGATCAGTGCGTGCCGGTGGTGGTGATCGACGGAAAGGAACGCTTCCGAGGCCGGGTGGACGAACTACTGCTGCGACGGCTATTGGCCGCGCGGACCGTCGACTGAACGGCCGCCCATTGGTTGTCGGCGCAGCACTCCTCGTCGGTCAGCCCAAGGCGCGATAAAATGCCCGCCGTCGTCTTGGCTTCGTGGTTGGCATGGACCGGGTTCAATGAGCGATGTACTGATCGTCGGCGGCGGCGTGATCGGCCTGTCGCTGGCCTATGAGCTGGCAGGCAAGGGTGCGCGCGTTCACGTGCTTGACGCGGGACAGCCCGGCCGCGAAGCTTCTTGGGCCGGCGCCGGCATTCTGCCGCCCGCCCCGGCTGACGGCGACGATTCGCTGGAACAACTCACCGCACTGAGCAACGACCTGCACCGGCAATGGTCGCAGGAGTTGCGAGCCGCCACGGGCATCGACAACGGCTATCGCCGCTGCGGGGCGATCTATCTGGAGCGCGAGGCCGCCGCTGCCGAGCGGCTCACCCAATTCGCCGCGTTCGCACAATTGCGCGGGGTCCGGGCCGAATTGCTGTCTCCAGAGAACCTCGCCGAACGCGAACCGGCGGTAGCTTCCGCGGCCGTTCGCGCGGCGTATCTCGTGCCCGACGAGTGCCAGATTCGCAATCCGCGGCACCTGCGCGCGTTGCTGATGGGCTGCGAACAGCGCGGCGTCCAGATTACGCCCTGCGCCGCCGCCGAAGCATTCGATGTTGGCGCGGATCGCGTGCGGGCGGTTCGCACGGCTGCCGGCACGTTCGCCGCCGACAAGTTCTGCATCGCCACGGGGGCCTGGTCGGCATTGCTCGCGGCCCGACTGGGGGCGTCGCCGGCCATCAAGCCGATCCGTGGCCAGATGTTGTTGTTCCAGGCGTCGCAACCGGTGCTCGCGCGCATCGTCAACGAGGGCAGCCGCTACCTGGTACCGCGCGGCGATGGTCGCGTGCTGGCAGGTTCGACGGAAGAGGACGTGGGTTTCGACCGCTCGACCACCAGCGGCGCAACGTCCGCGCTGCTCGGGTTCGCGCTTGCGCTCGTGCCCGACCTGGCCGCAGCGACGCTGGAGCGAACCTGGGCCGGCTTGCGCCCGGCCACGGCCGATGGCCTACCTTATTTGGGCCCGGTGCCCGACCTGGCCAACGTGTGGATGGCGGCGGGCCATTTTCGCGGCGGCTTGCAGCTTTCGACCGGCACGGCGTTAGTGATGGGGCAGTTGCTGCGGGGACTCGCGCCGCAGATCGACTTGGGCCGGTTTCGCATCGACCGCGCGACGTCCGGCGCCGCCCCGCCGCGAACCGCTCGGCCGCGGCGCCGTGAGTTGCCGCTGCATTGAACCACCGGGCATCTTCTGACGAACGGACCTGCGCAGCCCATGGCCATTGAAACCCCGGCACGGATTGCGGTCATTGGCGCCGGGCCCATCGGCCTGGAGGCCGCGCTGTACGCGCGGTATCTCGGTTACGACGTCGATCTGTACGAGCGCGGCGCGATTGCCGAGAACGTGCGCCGTTGGGGCCACGTGCAGATGTTCACTCCGTTCGGCATGAACCGTTCTCCGTTGGGCCTGGCGGCGCTACGCGCCCAGGACGAGGCGTGGCAGCCGCCCGCGGACGACGCGCATCTGACCGGCCGCGAGTTCGTCGAGCGCTACCTCGTTCCGCTCGCGCACAGCGATCTGTTGATCGACGGCTTGCACGAGCACACGCGGACCGACGTCATCGGCCGAACAGGGATGCTGCCGGGCGAGTTGGCCGGCGACGAAGCGCGCGCCGACAGCGAATTCCGGCTGCTCGTCACGACGACCCGGCCGGGCGAAGCTCCCCGCGAGCGCTTTGCCACGGCCGACGCGGTGATCGACACCAGCGGTACTTTCGGCCATCACGGCTGGCTGGGGCCCGATGGGATTCCGGCCTTGGGCGAACGCGCCGCCGAGCTGCACATCGAGTACGGTTTGCCTGATGTTTTGGGTGCCGCGCGCCAGCAATATGCCGGCCGCAACATCCTGCTGGTGGGCGACGGCGACACGGCGGCGACGAATCTTGTGGCGCTTGCACATCTGGCCACGGAGGTGCCGGACACGTGGATTACCTGGGTGGTGCGCCGACCGTGCGATGAACACGCGCCCGAGCCGATCGCGCCCCGCGACGGCGTTGCGTCCGCCGAGCGGCAGCGCCTGGCGAACCAGGCCAATCGCCTGGCGGCCGACGATTCCAATCATGTGACGTTCTACAGCGGCTCCGCCGTCGAAGCGGTGACCTGGCACGCCGATTTGGACCGCTTTGCCGTGCGGCTGGCGGGCAAGCACACCGAGGAAATCGAGTGCGACCGGATCGTGGCCAGCGTCGGCGGTCGGCCCGACATGCTGCTGGCGCGCGAGCTGCAAGTCTGCTACTGCCCTGTGACGGGCGCTCCAGTGGCGCTGGGCCGGGCGCTTCGCTCGCAGAGCGACTTCGGCAGTGCCGCAGGTGACTCCACGTGGACTGCCGAGATGCTCGTCACCGATGAGCCGGACTACTACGTGCTGGGCGCCAAGAGCTTTGGCCGCGACTCACGATTCACGATCCGCCACGGCCTGGAACAAATCCGCGCCTTGTTCACGCTCATTGGCGATCGGCCCGGGCTCGATCTCTATGCCACGATGAAGGGCTTGTGTTGACCTTGTGCATGCTGCGCTGGTGCGCTGGGGAGCCCGCCTGCCTAATTCTCGCCGTACATGACGGTCATTGCCCGCTTGTAGTCAGCATACGGATACACGTCCAACAGTGGCACGCCGGAAATCGCGCGCTGGTATGCCGGCTCGGCATGCTCGATCAGCCAGCGATCAGGAGGCTGCCAGGCGCTTGGCCGACGTTGCACCACGTACCAGCGAAATGTACCGGGCTCGTTCGGCAACCGCGCCAGCAGTCCCCAGCGCTTAAGCAACTGGAGATTGAGTGGCGGCGCCGCGGCGAAGGCGACTTTCTCATCTGCCGCCGTGTGCTCGCGCAGCCAGGCCAGGGCAGGGCGGTCGAGCGCGTCCCAGTAATAGGTCGGCTCCATGCCCAGCGCGGTGGCGCCGCGCACGCCGCCGACGAGCCGACTGTAATACGAAAGATTGTGCGGATAATAGCCGACCGTGTCGACCGTCGCCGCGATGGCCGCAATCGCAAGCGCCACTTTGGCCCAACCCTGCGCCGGAATGCGCTGCGTCTCCAGCAGCGTGTTGCGGTACAGGCCCCGCCCGACGCCCACGCCGATCAAGGCTGCAAAGAACGCGAAGCTCGGCAAAATCAAACGCTCGGCATCGTGCGGCGGAGCGAACGGCATGGCCCGCACGACAACCAGCGTGGCCCAATTGGCCACCAGCAACATGCTGCCATGATCGGTTCGCCAACGGCGCACGCTGGCCACGATACCCACGAGGCCGAGTAGCAACATGATCGGCGTCACGGTCACCGCGGTCCACACAAGCGTGTTGTACCACGGCAACGGGTGATCCAGATCGTACAGGCGGCCGAAGAACTGCGTGGTGATGTTGTGCTCGTGTCGCGCGGCCCGCTGCAGATTCAGCTCGAAGAATGTGCGCAGGCCGGCCACCGGCTCGGACCACAAGGGCGGATTCAAGAGCACAAACACTGCCAGTGCAATGGGCACCCCCACGGCCAGAGCACGCAGCGCTCCTCGGTCGCGATACGCGCCGGCCCACAGTACCAGCGGCACGATCGCCAGCCAGCCCGTGAACTTGGCCGCCAGCGTCAATCCGAGCGCGAAGCCGAACGGAACGATCCACCGTGCGTCGCGCGTCGCCGGCACAAAGGCCGCCCAAGCCAGGATCCAGCAGGCGGTCAGCGGACCGTCCAGCGTGGCGTAGTGCGCATGCGCGAACACGCGCGGCATCGTCACCAGCGCCAACACGGCCATGCCGCCCACGGCCGGCGTGCGGTAATCAACCGTCAGCCGATAGAACATGGCGCCGGCGGCCAGCGAAAAGAGCACGATCGGGCCAAGCCGCGTTTGGGTCAATGGATCGAGCCACGCCGGAGCGATTTCCTGCCCCAGAGCAACGAGGATGCCCGCGAGCGGCGGATGCCCTTCGCGCACCACCGTGTAGGGCCAATCGTCGACGCGATCGTTCATCCCCAGCCATTGGCCAACGACGGCGGCCCGGGCGATCGTGTCGCCTTCGTCCCAGACGATGGCCAGTGGCGGTGAAGTGGCCACGAGCAGAACTGCGCAGGCAGTCACGACGGCCAGCGACCCCCAGAACGTGCGCAATCGACTCGCGGTGTTCACGCAGATGATTCTATCACCGGCGCACACGGTGCTGCATGGGACCAGCGTGTGGCGGCACAGGCTATTCCGGCGCCACTTCCACGAGCTCTTCCGAGACGGCCTCGATCTGATGCGCGTTGATGCGCACCTGCTCCTCGGCATAGCCGATCAGCAAGGCCAGGTCGCACAGGCGATTGATCCGCCGGGGATTTCCGCCCGTCAACTGATACAAGGTGGACAGCGCCTCGGACGTAAAGATTTCGTGCGTCGCGCCGGCGGCAGTGAGGCGGTGGCTCACGTAGCTCACCGTCTCCTCCAGGTTGAAGGGCCGCAGCAGGCATTTCACCCCCAACCGGGCCTCGAGCGCCGGCATGCGTTCCAACGCCGGCAGCAACTGCGGCTGGCCGACCAGGATCAACGTCAGTGCAGGCTTGCCCGAGCCTTCCAGATTGGTCAATAGCCGCAGCGTGTCCAGCGCATCGCTCTCCAGCAGCAGATGGGCTTCATCGATGGCCACCACGGCCTGATAGCCGCGGCGGGCATTGTCCGCCAGGAAATGCTGCATACAGCGCACGCTCTCGTCGATCGGAGCCGTCGTGCTCGAGCTGGCCAGCGCGCCCATCTCGCCGGCCAGGTAGGCCAACAACTCGCGCGTCGACATCTGCGGAAACACCACGTGCACGAACGGGCCGAAGCGATCGTCCAATTGGCGCTTGAGCGCTCCCAGGATCAGCGTCTTGCCCGACCCGGCGCCGCCGGCCAGCAGGGCCGCGCCCCGATCGTTCTCCACCACGTAGCGCAGCTTCAAGAGCGCTCCCTGGTGCGCTTCGCTCGGGTAGTAAAACCGCGGATCCGTCACCGTGTCGAACGGCCGCGAATGCAATTGCCAATAGGCTTTGTACATAGAGATCACCTTGTCCCGACAGAGCGGGCCAGCGCCAGCAGTCGTCCGGCAAAATGCGGAACGCGCACTCCCTCGTGCGCGGCGCCAAGTTCTGCCGGGCCGACAAAGTTGTCGATCCTGCCCGCCACGTTCAACCCGGCACGGCGCAGGCCCGTGCAGATCGTTGTCATTTGTTCCAAAGTCGTGACCCGGGCATCGCGAACCAGGTAGGCGGCGTCGATGCGCATAGCCTTGGCCAATGCGGCCATGGCTTGAGCCGCGGACTGATCCACGAGCGATCCCGCGTCGACCAAAACCAGGTCAAACTGTTCCTTCAGCGTTTCGAACGTGGCGGCGATGCGCACTTCGTCGCGCGGCGGCGTCGTCGCGGCAATGCGTCCGCAACAAGGTATCACCGAGACACCGTCCGCCACTGCCACGATCATCGCCTCGTCCAGCGTGTGCTCGCCGTTGACCACGTCGGCCCAGCCGACTTGCGGCGTTATGCAGCAGGCTTTGGCCAATGCCGAATGATTGAAGTCCGCGTCGACCAAGGCCACCCGGACCCCGCGCGTGGCAAGATGCCGCGCCAGTGTCAGCGCCAATGTCGTGCGACCGCAGGCGGCGGAGCAGCCGGTCAAAGCGACGCACGTTTCCTCGGCGTTGATCCGCTCGCTCATGTGGTCGGCAAATTTGTCCCAGGCATGGCGCGATCGTGACAACAGGTCGCCGCAGGCCTGCGGCCAGGCCAGCTCGTCGACTTCGACTTTGGGCCGCGGCGCTTCGGTCGTGCGGACCTGTGCGGCAAACGACGATAAGGGCGCGGTCATGGATTTCGGGCGTGCCTGATACGTTTCCACATCCGCGGCCGCCGGTTGCTGCGCGGCTGCCGGTTCGTGCTCTTCGAAGGTTGCAATGGCCAGCCGGGGAGCCAGCGGCGCGGCGGGCGCGGGTGCCGGATCCACCGGCTCGCCACGGATGATGGCGGCCGTGGTGGCCCGATTGGGCGCCTCGGCAAAGGCTCGGATCAGGGCTCGGTCCAAAGCGGTCATGGCACTACCGTTGATTGATGATGCGGCCCACCGGAGCGGCTTCTCCCGGCTCGACGCGTGGCGCGGTGCCGTCCCAGCGCGTTTCACTCGGACTCTGCGCCGTGCGAGCCTGCGGCTGCCCGGTGTTCGGTCGGCTCCATTCGTCGAACGAGGGTGCCGCTTCCCGACCGGGCGGCGGACCTTCCAAGGGCTCGACCGGTGGAGCTTGCTCGGCGTGCCCTTCCCCCGTCGGCGATTGCGATGGATCCGCAAGTTGTCCGACTGGCTCGGCAACCGCGGCGTCTGTGTCAGACGCCGCCGCAACGGGCGCTACGGAAATTGGCGGGGCGGCCGCTGCAGGCTCGGCAGCGGTTGTGGCGTTCCGTGAAACCGGTGGCCACGCCGGCGCTTGAGAGCCGCGATGGGCGGCGCTAGCTGTCGTGGCCGCTTTGTGTTCCGGTAGTTGCGTGCTGGCTTTGGGAGACCAGGTGGGCGCGGCGTCGATCGCGGGCCGCGACTTACGCCCCGGATTCCAAACCAATGCAATGGCCAACAGCGCGCCCAGCACAATGCCGGCCCAAAACACCCGGTTGCCCAACGTCTGCCAGCGATCCGTGCTCGGTTCGCCAACGGCAACCAGATCGGGCAGTTCGAGCACCAGTGTCGGCAGTGATTCAGCGACTTCTGGACGCGTGGCGCGCGGCAGCTCGATATGAATCTTGCGCGCCAGCGGCGCGCGGCGAAACGGCGCCGGCGGAACCGTCGTCGGCATGCGCCGCTCGACCTCCGTGGGCCCGTCGTCACGAACTACGCTGAACGTGGTCATGCTGGAGTCACCGAAGTACCGGATCCTGCGCGCAACGACACGATTTCTGACTCTAGTAATCGGTTACGGTCGCAACGATCTTGACTCATAACCGGTCTGCGGCACCCGCGGAGAATGGCAAAGGCTTGCCGGTCGCAACGTGGGGGCAAGCGTCTCGTTGCTTCCGGTGACAGCAGCACCCAGGCGAACCTGTTGCGAGGCAAGTGAGTCTTGTGAAGCAACTGCCGGCCAGTCAACCGATTGCGCGCGTTGCGCGGTGCGGCGCAAGCTTGCAGTCACCAAGGGTGTGTGCGATAGTTGATCATTCGCGGCCGTCGAGCTTGTGCCCACGAGCCCGACACTCCGCGGCAATCCGCCGCCGGGCTCATCGGCAGTTCAAACCCATTGCGACCCAAGACGTTACGCATCTAATAATCTCATGGCCGTGATCGCCGCCAATCCGACTCGCGAAACGCTGGAAAAGCTGCTGGCAGAACGCATCCTGGTGCTCGATGGCGCCATGGGAACCATGGTTCATGCCCTGAAGCTCACGGAGGCCGACTATCGGGGCCAGCAGTTCGCCCAGCATTCCCGCGACCTGAAGAACTTTATCGATATCCTCGTGCTGACCCGGCCCGAGGCCATCGAGAGCATTCACCGCCAGTACCTCGAAGCGGGCGCCGACATCGTCGAGACGAACACGTTCGGGGCCACGAGTGTCGGTATGGCCGACTTCGAGCTCAGCGATCTGGTGCGCGAGCTGAATGTGGCGGCGGCTGCCCTGGCCCGGCGGGCCGTCGACGAGATGAACCTGCGCACACCCGAGAAGCCGCGCTTCGTGGCCGGCTCCATCGGTCCCACCAACAAACAGCTCTCCATCGCCGGCAACGTCAACGATCCGGGCCATCGCAGCGCCACGTTCGACCAGATGGTGGAGACCTACTACGAGCAGGTCGACGCGCTGGTGGAGGGCGGCGTTGACATTCTGCTGTGCGAAACGGCCTTCGACACGCTGGTGATGAAGGCCTGCCTGTTCGCCATCGACAAGTTTTTCCAGGACACGGGGCTGCGTCTGCCCGTGATGGCCAGCTTTACGATCTTCGAGGGCGGCCGCACCCTGTCGGCGCAGACGGTCGACGCCTGCTGGAACTCAATCGCGCATGCCGACTTGCTCAGCGTGGGCATCAACTGCGCGCTCGGCCCGGAAAAGCTGCGCCCCTATATCGAAGAGCTGTCGAAGATCGCGCCCATCTATGTGAGTTGCCATCCCAACGCGGGCCTGCCGAACGCATTCGGCGGGTTTGACGAAACGCCTGAGATGATGGCCCGCACGCTCGGCGAGTTTGCCGCCAACGGCTGGGTGAACATCGTGGGCGGTTGCTGCGGCACCACGCCGCCGCACATTCGGGCCATTGCCGAAGCCGTGGCCCGGCAGACCCCGCGCCGCCGCCCCAAAGTCGAGCCGCTCACGCGTTTGAGCGGGCTCGAGTTGCTCACGCTGCGGCCCGAGAGCAACTTCCTGATGATCGGCGAGCGGACCAACGTCACCGGCTCGAAGAAATTCTCCCGGCTGGTGCTCAGCGGCGACTTCGACGCGGCCGTGGCCGTGGCCCGCGAACAAGTCGAAGCCGGGGCGAACGTGATCGACGTGAACATGGACGAGGCGCTGCTGGATGGCGAAGCGGCCATGACCAAGTTCTTGAACCTGATCTCGGCCGAGCCCGAGATCTCACGCGTGCCCATCATGGTCGACAGCTCCAAGTGGTCGGTCATTGAGGCGGGGCTGAAATGCGTGCAGGGCAAGGCCATCGTCAACTCCATCAGCCTCAAGGAGGGCGAAGAGCAGTTTCTGCACTACGCCCGGCTCGTGCGCCGCTACGGTGCGGCCGTGGTGGTGATGGCCTTTGACGAGGAAGGGCAGGCCACCGACGCCGACCGCAAGGTGGCTATCGCCCAGCGGGCCTACCGGCTGCTGACCGAGCGCGTGGGCATGCCGGCGGAAGACATCATCTTCGACCCCAATATCCTCACCGTGGCCACGGGCATCGAGGAACACAATAACTACGCGGTCAACTTTTTCGAAGCCACGCGGCGCATCAAGGAGCTGTTGCCCGGCGCCAAGGTGTCCGGCGGGGTGAGCAACGTGTCGTTTTCGTTCCGCGGCAACGACGTGGTGCGCGAGGCGATCCACTCGGTGTTCCTGTACCACGCCATTCGCGCCGGTCTGGACATGGGCATCGTGAACGCCGGCCAGCTGGCCGTGTACGAAGAGATCGAGCCGCGGCTGCGCGAGCTGGTGGAAGATGTGATTCTCAATCGCCGGTCCGATGCCACCGAGCGGCTGGTCGAATACGCCGAGACGGTGAAGAAGCAGGCCGGCGGCGTCAGCGAGACCGCCGCGCTGGCCTGGCGCAGCGGCACCGCCGACGAACGCCTGTCGCACGCGCTGGTCAAAGGCATCGTCGAGTTCATCGACGAGGACGTCGAAGAGGCGCGGCAGAAGTATCCCCGCTGCCTCGACGTCATCGAAGGCCCGCTCATGAGCGGCATGCAGGTGGTGGGCGATCTGTTTGGCGCCGGCAAGATGTTCCTGCCGCAGGTTGTCAAAAGTGCCCGCGTAATGAAGAAAGCCGTGGCCTACCTGCTGCCCTACATGGAAGAGGAAAAGCGCGCCGCCGGCGCCGCCGCGCAGCAGATGCGCGGCAAAGTGCTCTTGGCCACGGTGAAGGGCGACGTGCACGACATCGGCAAGAACATCGTCGGCGTGGTGCTCGGCTGCAACAACTACGAAGTAATCGACCTGGGCGTGATGGTGCCCTGTGAGCGGATTCTGGAAACGGCCAAGAAGGAACAGGTGCACATGATCGGCCTGTCGGGCCTGATCACGCCCAGCCTGGACGAGATGGTGCACGTGGCCGGCGAAATGAATCGCCTGGGCTTCGAGATTCCGCTGTTGATCGGCGGCGCCACGACCAGCGCCAAGCACACGGCCGTCAAGATCGCGCCGGCCTATCGCAATGCGACCGTGCACGTGCTCGACGCCTCGCGCAGCGTGGGCGTGGTCGACCGGCTCAACAACCCGGACCACCGCCCCGAGTTCGAGGCCAAAAACCGCCTGGAGCAGCAGTCGCTCGTGGCCGCGTTCGAAAAGCGGCAGCAGGTAGACCTGGTGCCCTACGCGGAGGCGGTGCGCCAAAGGCACGTCACCGACTGGAACACCGTGCGAATCGACGCGCCTGCGTTTCTCGGCCCGCGCGTGCTCGACGACTATCCACTGGAGAAGCTGGTCGAATACATCGATTGGTCGCCGTTCTTCCTCACTTGGGAGCTCAAGGGCAAGTACCCCAAGATCCTGAGCGATCCGAACGTCGGCCTGGAAGCCCGCAAGCTGTTCGACGACGCGCGACGTCTGCTGGACGAGATCGTGGCCCGGAAGTTGTTGCAGGCTCGGGGCGTGTATGGTTTCTGGCCGGCGGCTTCCGTGGGCGACGACATTGTGTTGTTTACCGACGAGTCGCGCACGGCCGAGCGGATGCGCGTGCACACGCTGCGGCAGCAGTGGCAGCGCAAAGGTCAGACCGAGTTGCTGGCCCTGGCCGACTTTGTCGCTCCCAACGACAGCGGCCGGCGAGATTATCTGGGGGCCTTCGCCGTGACGACCGGCCATGGCGCGCAGCAACTGGTGGCCCATTACGAAGCCGATCACGACGTCTACAGCGGCATCATGGTCAAGGCGTTGGCCGATCGGCTGGCCGAGGCGTTTGCCGAGTGCCTGCATCGTCAGGCCCGAAACGACTGGGGCTACGGCGCCGACGAGCGGCTGTCGAACGACGACCTGATCGCCGAGAAGTATCGTGGCATCCGGCCCGCGCCCGGCTATCCGGCCTGCCCGGACCACACGGAGAAGGGCCCGTTGTTCGAGCTCTTAGACGCGACGCGTGCCGCCGGCATTGAGCTCACGGAGAGCTATGCCATGATGCCGGCTGCCGCGGTGAGCGGCTGGTACTTTGGCCACCCGCAGGCGCACTACTTCGCGGTCGACCGCATCTCGCGCGAACAGGTCGAAAACTACGCCCTGCGCAAGGGCATGACCGTGGCAGAAGTGGAGCGCTGGCTATCGCCCAACCTGGGCTACGAACCGAAGCGGTAACAGTCTGCATGCAAAGTGTCCCGTTCGACCCGAAAGAACGGTTGCCCGTTCTAATTCGCACAGGCCCATGACCTTGCGACGTGTCTGGAAAATCTATCTTCAAAGAAACTTGACAACCAAGGCGAAGAATTTATACTCAGCGAGTTGCCGGTATTGCCAAAGTCTGGTACGGAAAGTGCCGATGTTGGGCGGTGGCTTGCGGAAATGAGTTCCAAAACCACTTCGAGCGTAATCTAACGATGCCCGCAGATACCGGTAGAACGCAGGATCAAACTGCGGCAATAAACCGCAACGTTGTGAACAGCAATACAGTTCCGGCTGCTCCCCAGCACGAGGCTCAGACGCGGCTGTCAGCTCAGATAATGGCCGCCCGGGCTGTCGTGTTCACCATGGATCAGGCCGAGGCTGCAAACCGCGCATCGTCGTCCGGCGACGATTAAACGGAGCGCCCGGTTCACGCAGTTTCCGGCTTTCTGTTGCGAGCCCAATCTCTCTAAGGGGCTCGGCACCCTTGAGCGCCTAGTGCCCGGATGGCATAATCGCGACGCGCGTGTACCACTTGTGGGGAGTTGCATTCCCCAAAAAGGAAACGCGACTTGCAGATTTCACGGCGTCGGGCAAAAGCATGCATTCAATTGCTATCTTCGGCGATGTCCGAACGAATTTCATACGCGCATGCTACCAAAAGCGGTCGACGGAGACGGGGGCGGAAATAAAAAATCCAGTCGAGTTCTGCTTGCGAAGCGGTGCCCACATGACTGCCTTCGCAATTGGCAGTGCCTTCAAGACACTCGGCCGCAGTGACGTGCCACAGATTTTCTCATACGAAGTCCCCGCGGGCGCGGCAATCGTTGGTGACATTCGAGCCTGGGATCTGGTTCCTTTGCCGATCGACGATATCAACGAGACGAAACAACGACTGCGGGTAGCGGGATCAGACTCCACGATGTTTGACTATCCGGACTTGTCGGCCGACTTTCGATCCGCACTGTCGCCGAACGGCGTTTTTGAGGAATCGACGAGCAAACAGGAACACATGGCTTTTCAAGTGCCGCAGTGTCCTGACATTGTAGTCTTTCACGATTTGTGTGTGTTCTTACGCTATCTCACGATTCCTGCCTGCGCAGATCCGGACACGGAGCTCGCAGCGGCGCTGACCGCTGGCAAGACATCCAGTCCACGTGAGGTGCTGCAGCTGGCACTGGCCAGTCTCATGTGTCGCCTGCGAGTTGCCCAAGACAAGTCAGAATCGCACCGGTTCTTTCGATGCATGGAGCCCGTAATTGTCTGCCCCGTTCGCGGCGACGTCGATTCCCTATTCACGGATTCAGGCGCGACGCTTTGGAATACGCTTCGGAACGATCCATGGTTGCGCGAGCGAACCGTCCTCCTGCTCGACGCATCGGACCTGCGGACATCGCGTGATGCCCTCGCGATCAGCACAGGTCTATCGTGGGAAAGGACGGCGCAGGATACGATTTTCGAACTGCGGCGGAACGCGAACTACAGGCGTCTCCTTGATTTTGGACAGGTGGTCGTCCGATACGGGGTGACTGGAGCATTGCATATCGCCCGGCGTGGCGATCGGGACTGGTCCTACGCGCTGCATTTCGATCCCGCTCACCACGACAGAGCCTGGACGGATCCCGATGGAAACGGCATTGTGCTTGGCTGTGGTTCGGTATTCACTGCCACGATCGTTCAGATGTTGACGAAGAAGTGCTACGAGCAGGAGGAATTACCATCCATCGCTGACCTGCAGGCCTCGATCAGCGAGGCGCTGCCGCAATGCCTCTTGCGGTGCCAAGCGCTGTTCCACGCGTCATATGGCCATACCGTCCAAGACGCAGCCGTTTTGTCGAAAATCAATTGGCTTCCAAACGACTTGTACTCACGATCTGTGGCTACAACGACTCCTTTCTCCATTGCCAAAGCGGAGGTTCCGCCAGTTCAACTGAGAAGCTGGTCAATTCTGAGCCAATCGGCGCAAACGCGAATCGGTCGCGTGGCGCGTGACATCGTTCGTACCGGCGTCGACAAAACGCTGAATCAACAGACGGTTGCCGGCGAAGACGATGACACGGTCATCGCGCCTGTTCTCGTCTTCGGCAAAGTCAGTGAGACCGGCAAAGATGAGCGAATTATTGTCGTCGACCGTAGAGAGATCGAGGGCTTTCGTGCCATCCAAAAGCTAATCGAATCGCACATCGAGAGCACTAAGGAAGGAAAGAATACGCGCCCTCTTTCACTCGCCGTTTTTGGGCCGCCTGGCGCCGGAAAGTCATTTGCAGTCAAGGCCATCATTAAGAATATTGGCGGCATCCACAACAAACTTAAGATACTTGATCCCTACAACGTCGCGCAGTTCTCTGACATCTCGAGTCTGAATGCCGCGTTCGCAGAGGTCAGTCGGTCCAGCCTCGAGCAAACGCCAGTTGCTTTCTTTGATGAATTCGACTGCGCGTCCGAAGAGGAAGAACTCGGCTGGCTCAAGCTATTTCTTGCGCCGATGGAAGACGGAGTGTTCTTAGGGAACTCCGTCAAGACTGCGATACTCGTGTTCGCAGGTGGGACGAGTGCGACCTTTGCCTCATTTAGTTTGGAGGGTCGATCCTCCTCCGATGCGCAATGGCTGGCGTTTAGCAAAGCAAAGGGGCCGGACTTCGTAAGCAGACTGCGCGGCCACCTCAATATCGTGGGAGTTAACCCGGCGGATCCAGAAGACGAACTCTATCTCATTCGCCGCGCGATTATGGTCCGCTCGGTGCTATCGCAATTGCAGGATCTCGGTCCAACCGACGTTGCGCAAATCGATCGTCACATGCTGCGAGCCGTTCTGCATGTTCCTGAATACCGGCACGGTGGACGCGCCGTGCGTACGCTTCTGCAATCGTGCCAGTCGAATTCCGGTGCTATCTCGGTTAGCGCAGTTCCGCCCACCCATCAACTCAATATGCTGGTCGATGGCAAGGCGTTTCTCGACCTCATGATGAACGTCTCCAGCGAGTAAGTCTGCCAGCCCGCGCTGCCGTGGACGCGCTCACCGCGCCCGCGGAAAAAACACGTCCACCAGGTCGTGCATTGTGTACAGCCGGTAGCCGCCCGCGTCGCTCACCACGACGCCGCTCGACTTGTTGTCCGCCACGATCGGGTTGTGCTCGTACTTCTCCCAGTGCACCAGGTCGGTCGATCTCGCGAGGTTGGTGTTCCACGTTGCCGGCGACCCGCCGGCGCTGGCGTGATAGAAGGCGTAGTACGCGTCGCCGTGGCGGATCACCTGATCCAGGGCGATCAGTTTCTTGTCGTACTCCGCAGGGCCCGGCACGAGCACGGGCTCGTCCTGCACGTTGGTCCACACGCGCGCCATGGGGTCTTTCGTCGTGGCCAGCCACACACCCTGGTCGAGCCACTCGTGAAACAGATACCACGTGCCGTTCTCGATCCACACGGTCGGCGTGCCGCCAGGGCGCTTGGCGGGCTGGCTGCCGTCAGACAGACGAATGTCGAGCGGGCCCTCCCACTTCCAGTCCACGCCGTTGCGCGAGGTTAACAGCTCGCTGTGCCCGTTGGCCGGGCCCTCGCTGAACATGAAGTACGTCTCGCCCTGTTTGACGACCATCATGTCCTCCACCCAATGATCGCGGACCAGCGGGTTCTTGGGCGAGCGCGTCCAGCGCAGGCCGTCGGGCGACGTGGCGTAGCCCAGGAGTTTGATGCCGGCCCGCGTGCCGTCGTAGCCGGTGTACCACAGGTGCCAGGTATCGCCCTCGCGCAGGATCCAGCCGCGCTCGCGAATCTTCACGTCCCAATGGCCCGGGCCCTCAGCCGTGAACACGGGATTATTTGCGCCGGGCACCCAGTGGATCAGCTGGGCCGGGAACGCCGCGGTCGCTGACGCCGCGGGTTTCGTCGCGGCGACCGGCGGTGGATCTTTTGCCCAGGTTGCTGGTGCGAGCACCGAGAGTTGCAGCAGCGCCGGCATCAACAGCGCGGCGAACCTCCAATGTCGGGCAACGAATCGATCGGCATGCGGCATGGACGAGAAACCTCGCTGGCTGGGGAACACAACTGGCAGACGGCTATCATACGCTGTGTTTTTCCCATAGATCCACAGATGGACGCAGATAGCCACAGATGACGAAATTCAGACTTGCATCGAGCCCACGGCGATAGTGGAAGACTCTTTCTGTATGGTCGTGCATCCCTCATGTTCATTTTCACACGCCGCCCTGCTACACTAGCGCTATCGGTCCTATCTTTTCAGGGCACGTTCAGGAGCCCGGTCATGAAGACTTCGCTGGTCGCAGGCTGCTCGGCGGTCAGGTTTGCATCGCTGGCCGCCGTTGCGCCGCTGGTTGCGCTATCGTTCGCGCTGTTTTTCGGCGGTGTCGCGCAGGCTGGCGATCGCGTCGCCGACGACACGGCCAAAGGTTTTGACGGCGCCGGCTACAAACTGCTCACGACCAAGGCCTTCCTCCCGCCCGATTTTGATCAGCAAACATTCGACAATCTGTGGCAGGTATGGGAAGAGCCGCTCCGCACCGAAGCTGAAACGGCCACGCCCGACGAGCGCCGCGCAATGGCCTTCGCGCGATACGGTCTCACTTCGGCGCCCGGCGATGCCTCCGGCAAGCCGCAGCAATACATCGTCGACGCCGCCGGCAATTGGACCATGACCTGCCTGGCCTGCCACCAGGGCAAAGTCGCAGGCCAGCCGGTGGCCGGCGCTCCTAATTCGCTGTTCGCCCTGCAAACGCTGACCGACGACGTGCGCAACGTGAAACTGAAGCTGCGCAAGCAGCTCACGCGCATGGACCTCGGCTCGGCCATTATTCCTTTGGGAACAACCAACGGCACCACCAATGCCATCATCTTCGGCGTGGCCCTGATGGCCAATCGCACGCCCGATTTGAAAGTCGTGCCCGGGCTGCCGCCGCGCATGGTGCACCACGACCACGACGCGCCGCCCTGGTGGAACTTCAAGAAGAAAGAGCGGCTCTATAGCGACGGCTTTGCCGAGAAGGGGCACCGCCCGCTCATGCAGTTCATGCTCATTCCGGAAAACGGACCGGAAAAGTTCGCCGAGTGGGAAAACGACTTCCGCGTGGTGTACGACTGGCTGTCGTCGCTCGAGGCGCCGAAGTATCCCTACGAGATTGATCGGGCGTTAGCGCAGCGCGGCGCAGCCGTGTTTAACGCCAATTGCTCGGATTGCCACGGCACCTATGGCGCTCAAGCGGCGTATCCCAACAAGATCGTATCGATTGAAGAGGTGGGCACCGATCCGGCGCGACTGAGCGCCCTGACGGCGCATCATCGGCAAGGGTACGAGGCCAGCTGGTTCGCGCATTTTGGCGAACACAAGGTCGTGGCTGATCCGGGCGGATACGTGGCGCCGCCGCTCGACGGCATTTGGGCCTCGGCCCCGTACTTTCACAATGGCGCCGTGCCCACGCTGTGGCACGTGCTCCATCCGGCTGAACGGCCCGCGGTGTGGACGCGCAGCGCAGACGGCTATGACCGCGAACGCGTAGGCCTGGAAGCAACCGCACACGCGCGTGTGCCCGAGACGGCAGCAGGTCCCCAGCTGCGCACTTTCTTCGACACGTCGAAATTCGGCAAGAGCGCCGCCGGCCACACGTTTCCCGACGCGCTGTCTGACACCGAAAAGCGCGAAGTGTTGGAGTATCTGAAGACGCTGTGAACCCCACAAGGGTTCTAGCACGAAGACTTGAACCACGGAGAGCGCGCAGAACACAGAGAAAGTTCCAACTTCTTTCTCTCGATCTGCGTTCTCTGCGGTAAAGTATTTTTTTCGTGGTTGGCCGATGGTCGACTACTTCTCGCGCTTGTGAATCACCACGATCAGGCCCGAGTCGGGCGTGCTGACAAACTCGGTCGGCCGATCGTCGCGCGTCAGGTTGTAGCACATCTTCAGCGTGTCGCCGTCCAGCTGATAAATGCCGTGCAGCACACGGCCGTTGACGTCGAGATCGATCGTCTTGGGTGATTTCGAAGTGTCGAGCTTCACGTCGCCGGTGATCGCATCGCCCATCTTGGGCGTGAGCGAATACTTGCCGTCTTTGAATTCGCGAATGGCCTCTTTGAGTCGATCCACCGGATTGCCGTTGTATTGGAACGACTCGACGATCCACTTGCCGTGGAGTTCGGTCGGTTCGGTATTGCCGGCCGCGAGTTGCGCGGCGTCGAGCAGCAACAGCGCGCCGGTCAGCGACGCGACAAAGCTCAGGCCCTTCATCGTGGAACCTCGTGGGAGTGGCCGCCGGCGTGCCCTGCCGACGGTTCGTCGTGGTCCAGTCGCCGCGGCAAGATTGCCGGGCCCCGGCGACGTGGCTTGCAGCACCTCAGCCGAATATAGCACGCGCAAAAATGAGGTTCCACTAGGGCAACTTCCGGCGTGTTGAATCGGGTAAGGGCGCGAAACTTTTTGCTTGATCCTTGTCCCCACGTTACAATCGCCGCCAGCACGGTACGCGCCCGTACAGCGATGACGCCGGCCGGCCGTGCCCTCAGGTCCCGGGCAAACACGTCTCACAAAGTCCAACGCGGAGATCCTGCCATGCCACGCAAAAAGGATGTTCCAGGGCGGCGCGACTTCTTGAAATCGGGTGCTCTGGCCGCGGCCGGTACGTCGCTGTTGGGCGCTGGCCCGGGCGGGTTGCTGGGGGCCTCGGCCTACGCCGCCGCGCCGGATAACAAACAGATCGAAGTCGGACCCTCTGGCATTCCGCTACGCCCGTTTGGCAAAACCGGCCACAAGCTGCCGGTGCTCGGCATGGGCGGCTCGGCCATGGTGCAGGTCTTTATCCAGGCTTACGGCGTGCCGCTGTTGGGAATGGACGAGCGCGTGGCCATGGTGCGCCATGCCTACGACAGCGGCCTTCGCTATTTCGATACCGCGCGGGTCTACGGTGAGAGCGAACGGATCATGGGCCGCGGTCTTAAGGGCGTGCGCGAGAACTGCTATATCGCCACCAAGTGCCATATCACCGATCCCGCCAAAGTGCGCGAGACCGTGGAGAAGTCGCTGTCCGAGCTCGACATGGACTACGTCGATTGCGTGCAGGTTCACAGCCCGTGCATCGAGGCCGTGGGCTTTGCCGGGGCGATGAAAGTCCACGCAGAACTGGTGAAATTGCGCGACGAAAAGCTGCTCCGCTTCATCGGGCTCACCACGCACGTGGCCTTCGAGACCGTGTTGGAAATGATCAAGACCGACGCTTTCGACCAGGTGCTCCTGGCGTACGGCTATATGCGCCGCGGCATGAACACCATGCTCTCCAACCCCAAGGTCGAATATCGGGAGCTCTGTGCCGCCGCCGCCCAGGAACGCGGCATGGCCATCGTGGCGATGAAGATTCTGGGTGCGAACATGCTCAGCCACAACGCGCCGGCGATGGTGCCCGACTACGACCGGGATCGGATGGCGAAGCTGGCGCCGGCGGCCATTCGCTGGGTGCTGGCCGATCCGCGGGTGTCGATGCTCAATATTGGCGTCTCGATGCCGAGCGACATCGACAACAACCTGGCGGTCGTGCGCGGCGACACGACGCTGAGCAATGCCGACCGCGACCTGCTGGCCGACTTCGCGGCCAAACTGTACGGCTCGGAAACCGTCAAAGCGATGCCGGTGAGCTAAGCGCGCTGAAACGGGCCATTGTGGCGGCGCCGTTGCTGCGCTTCAGCCGGTGCTGCGCCACACACGCGTCGTGCGCCGTTTGACCAGAATTCCGTCGACCGATAGGATGGGGCGAGTGCGGCGTGTTTGCGGCCTCACGTTCGGTCGCGCGCGCTGCTGGCGCCCATTGTGGCCCAAACTCTTCACGGAGGTACGACGCTCCACCATGACCCAGATTGAACGAGCCCGCGCGGGCGAAATGACGCCCGAGATGGAATATGTGGCCCGGCGCGAAGACTTGGAGCCGGAGCTGATTCGCTCGGAGGTGGCTCGCGGCCGGTTGGTGATCCCGGCCAACAAGGTGCACCTGATCAAGCGGCTCGAGCCGATGGGCATCGGAGTGGCCACCAAGACCAAGATCAACGCCAACATCGGCAACTCGGCGGTCACCAGTGACGCTCAAGGCGAGCTGGAAAAGCTGCACACGGCCGTGCACTTCGGCGCCGACACGGTCATGGATCTGTCCACCGGCCGCGATATCGACTCGATTCGCAAAGCCATCGTCGACGCTTCGCCGGTACCCATCGGCACCGTGCCCATCTATCAGATGGTGCAGCAGATCGATGACATTTGCGACATGACGCCGCAGCTCTTTCTGGACATGGTGGAACACCAGGCCCAGCAAGGCGTCGACTACATGACGATCCACGCCGGCGTGCTGCTCGAGCACTTGCACCTCACCACGAATCGCGTCACGGGCATCGTGAGCCGCGGCGGATCGTTGGTGGCCAAGTGGATGATGCACCATCGCCAGCAGAATCCGCTGTACACGCACTTTGAAGACTTGTGCGACATCATGCACGAGTACGACGTGACCTGGAGTCTGGGCGACGGCCTGCGGCCCGGCTCGATTGCCGACGCCAGCGACGCGGCCCAGTTCGCCGAGCTCGACGTACTGGGCGAGCTGACGAAGCGCGCCTGGGCCAAGAATACGCAGGTGATGGTCGAAGGCCCCGGCCACATCCCCATGCACCAGATCGACATGAACGTGAAACGGCAGATGGAAGTCTGCGAGGAAGCTCCGTTCTACGTGCTGGGACCGCTGGTGACGGACATTGCCCCGGGCTACGACCACATCACAAGCGCCATTGGCGCCGCTTTGGCCGGCTGGAGCGGCGCGGCCATGCTCTGCTATGTCACGCCCAAGGAGCACCTCGGGCTGCCGGAGAACGACGACGTGCGGCAGGGGGTGATTGCCTACAAGATAGCGGCTCACGCGGCCGATCTGGCGCGCGGCCGCCGCGGTTCGCAAGAGCGTGACGACGCCCTTTCTCGGGCCCGTTTCGCCTTCGATTGGAACGAGCAGTTCCGCTTATCGCTCGATCCGGAAACGGCCCGGCGGATGCATGACGAAACGCTGCCGCAGGATACGTTCAAGAGTGCGCACTTCTGCAGCATGTGCGGGCCGAAGTTCTGCTCGATGAAGATCACCGAAGAGATCCGGCAGATGGGCGAGACGCCGCTGGCGACAATCGGTGAGAAGGAATAGGGGCAGCCAGCGCGCCGCGAATCGCGCGCCTCCTCCCTCGACGGGAGAGGGTTGGGGTGAGGGTGAAGGCATTGCGGCCGGCGTCGCCTCATCCGCGGGTGCCCCAGACGCACGTGTGCGGCTGAGTGCCACCAGCCCAAGCGCCCCTTCAGTCTTTCGACACGAGCCTCGCAAAAAACGCGATCAGCCCGACGATGATCGCGATGACTCCCACCAGCGCAATCGCCACGCGGGCATTAAATTCCGAGGGCTCGCGCGGCGGCACCGGCGGCAGCTCCCGTCCGTCCGCAAAAGTGTGCCCACACCATTCGCAGCGGCGCGGAAACTCGGGCTCGAACGGTTCGTCGCACGTCGGGCACAATACGAAGAGCGTCGACGTGCGATCAGCGGACTCTGCCTCCGCGTCCTCTTCGCCTGTGTCTCGCGTATCGGTGGCGACGGCCGGTGGCATTCCGCCCGGGAAAAATGCCTCGTCAAAACCCGTGCCCGATTGTTCGCACACCGGGCAAGTAGCCAGCCGTCGCTGGCCGCACTGCGGGCACCTGGGCCAGTGAATTTTCTCGGGGTTGTCCATCAACGGTGAATCTCAGTTTGAGCAAAGCGTCCGGGCGGCGCGGCGCAGACGGGCCAATAGCGCAATTTCCCCAATCAGACTCTGGAAATCGTCGCACGCAGCCAATACGCTAGGACGAGCCGTCGATTGTACCCGACGGGCCCTCCTTCCTCCCGCCCAGTTCCTCACGCGAGTCATTTCATGTCGCACGTGCTTCGACGCTTTGGGTTGCTCGGTACGTTGGCAGCATTGGTTGCCCTGGTCGCAAACGAGGCCGTGGCGGCTGGTCCGCGCGTCCTGCCGCCCGGTCAGTTGCCGAATGACGCTCGACTGGGCCCGCTCAAAGATCTCAATGGATATTTCCCGTTTGAGCCCAGCGACAGCAAAGAAGCCTGGGAAAAGCGGGCGGAGCTGGTGCGGCGCCGCATTCTGGTCGCCACCGGCCTCTGGCCCATGCCCGAGGCCACCCCGGCCAATACCGTCATCCACGGCAAAGTGGAGCGGAAGGGGTATACGGTTGAGCGCGTGTACTTCGAAAGCTATCCCGGTCATTTCGTCACCGGCAGTTTGTATCGTCCGACAGGCAAGTCCGGCAAGTTGCCCGGCGTGCTTTGTCCGCACGGTCACTGGAACAACGGCCGCTTCTTCGACGCAGGCATCGATGCCGCGCGCCAGCAAATTGTCGAAGGCGCGGAGCGCTTCGAGGCGGGCGGCCGATATCCGCTGCAAGCACATTGCGTGCAACTGGCGCTGATGGGCTGTGTGGTGTTTCACTACGACATGTTGGGCAATGCCGACAGCCTGCAGATCTCGCGCGACCTGGCCCATGGTTTCAGCAAGCAGCGGCCCGAGTTCGACACAGCCGAGAACTGGGGCCTTTTCAGCACGCAGGCCGAGCTGCGGCAACAGAGCATCATGGGCCTGCAGTCCTACAATTCCGTGCGGGCCCTCGATTTCTTGTGCGGCCTGGCCGACGTGGACAGCAGCCGCATCGGCGTAACGGGCGCCAGCGGCGGCGGTACCCAGACCTTCATCCTCTGCGCCATTGATCCACGGCCCACCGTCGCATTCCCGGCGGTAATGGTCTCCACCGGCATGCAGGGCGGTTGCACTTGTGAGAACTGTTGTCTGCTGCGCGTGGGCACCGGCAACGTCGAGTTTGCCGCGCTCATGGCGCCGCGGCCGCTGGGCATGACCGGCGCGGACGACTGGACCAAGGAGCTGGCTTCCAAGGGACTGCCCGAGTTGAAACGCCACTACGCCATGCTGGGCGTGCCCGAGTTGGTGATGGGCAAGGTGTTGCCGCAATTTGGCCACAATTACAACTTTGTCAGCCGTGAGGTGATGTACCACTGGTTCAACAAGCACCTCAAACTCGGCCTGGCCGAGCCGGTTATTGAGGAAGATTTCCAGCCGCTGTCGAACGCGGAAATGACCGTCTGGGACGACAGTCATCCGCGCCCACCCAGCGGCGGCGACTACGAACGCTCGCTGCTGCGCGAAATGACGCAGGCGTCTGAGCGGCAGATGGCGGCGCTGGTGCCGCGCGATAGCGCCTCGCTGGCTGAGTTCCGCCGGGTGGTCGGCGGCGGCATTGACGTCGTGATCGGCCGCGGCCTCGTTCCGATCGACGACATCGAGGCAGAGCCGTTGGCCGAGGAAAAGTTCGAAGGTTATTCGCAGGAAGTTGCCCTGCTGCGCAACAAGCCGGCGGGCGAAGAGATTCCGGTGGTCTTTCTGCATCCCAACGAGTGGAAGCAGCGCGTGGTGATCTGGCCGCACGCGGCTGGCAAGAGTGGCCTGTATGGCGACGACGGCCGCCCGCTGCCGGAAGTGCACACCCTGTTGAAAAGCGGCGTCGCCGTCGTCGGCGCCGATCTGTTGTACCAGGGCGAATTCCTGGCCGACGGCAAATCGCCGGCCACCGGCCGGCGCGTCGAAAATCCGCGCGAGTTCGCCGGCTACACCTGGGGCTACAACCCCACGCTGTTCGCCCAGCGCGTGCACGATCTGCTCACGCTCGTCTCCTTTTGCCGCACGTATCGCCAGGGCCAGCCGCGTGTCGAGTTGATCGGCCTGGGTGAGGCCGGCCCCTGGGTCGCGGCGGCCCGCGCTCAAGCGGGCGATGCGGTGGCCCGCGCGGCGGTCGACACGGCCGGCTTTCGCTTTGCTTCGCTGACTTCCGCGAGCGACATCCGCTTTTTGCCGGGCGCGGTGAAGTATGGCGACCTGCCGGCCATGCTCGCGCTGGGCGCTCCCAATGAGCTATGGCTGGCCGGCGAGGGTTCCGACACACCCGAGCTGGTGCAAAAGGCGTACGCCATCACCGGTGCCAGCAGCCGGGTCAAGCAATTCGCCGGCGCCGATGGCGAGAAGTCAGCGGCCGCAATCGAGTGGCTGTCGCAACCCTGAGTGTTACGGGCTGCCAAGAAGAGAATTTGCGAGCCAAACGGCCCCTACCGGCCAAAGCGGTTTGCCGTGCGGTCGAAGCGCTTGGCATTGGGCGCCGCCAGGTGAACCCATTGTTCAATCAGGCGATCGAGTTCCCCGTCCATCCATCGGTCGAAGTCAACGAACGACTGCGACTCGACGACGACCCATTCGGTCTCGTCGTCACGCGGCGCCGGGGGCTTCAGAGGGGAGTCGTGGGCCATCCTACGATTCCTCGCTCGCTGGCGAGGCCTTTCTACTTCTATTATTCTCTTCGCCCGCAGGGGGGCGATTATTGCAACCGCCGAGTTTCCTGAATTTCTCTCGCGCGTGCCCGTGCAACGCGTAAACTTAACCCCACTTAATACGCGACACGGTTCGAGACGGTGCGGGTTCGCGCCGGCCGATCGATGCGCAAAAAAAGCCCGCTCGGCGGCTGGAATTCCGACCGAGCGGGCGCAACTGGTTGGCTGGTCTTAGGCAGCGTTTGCTACGGACGGCACAATCTCCGCGCAAGTGGTGCCGCAGATTTTTCGGGAAACCTAGTCATTTTCCGGGCGGTCCGACGGCGGTGGCGGGCCGATTTCTTCAATCAACACGGTGCCGTCGCCGTCCTTGTCGAGCTTGCGCAAGGCCTCGGCCGCAGCGGATATCTCGTCGCTCGAAAGCTTGCCGTCACCATCCGCATCGAGCGCGCCAAACAGCGGCGGCGGACCGCGCCGAATGTCCGGCCGCGGACGTCGGTTGGGTCGCCCTGCAGCAGGGCGTCCATCAGGACGGTCGCCACCTGGGCGGCCTTCGACACCATCCGGCCGGCCCTTCTCCGATTCGCCCGGCGGATTGTCGCCCGGTCGGCCGGGACGACCCTCGGGACGGCCGGGCCGTCCTTCCGGCCGTGGCAGCGCCCGAAACTCGTCCATAGTCACTGCCTTGTCACCGTCTTTGTCGGCCCGCTCGATGAGCTTCTCGATGCGCGGGCGAACTTGCTCGGGCTGTTCATCGGCCGTCACTTTGTCGTCTCCGTTGACGTCCAGCCGCTCGAAAAAACGGCGGCCGTCTGGCCGACCTTCCGGTGGCCCCACGGGCTGTCCGTCCGGCTTTCGCGGCGGACCGTCGCCGCCGGCCGGCGGTTGATCAGGACGCGGCGGTTGACCTTCGCGTGGCGGACCGTCGGGAGGTCCACTGGGCAGAGCTTGCACGAACTCTTCGCGGCTGAGCGCCTGGTCGTCGTCCTTGTCGCCACGCTCCACAAGCCGCTCGAACATCTCGCGCCGCTCTGCGGGCACTTCGTCGGCCACGACCTTGCCGTCGCTATTGGCGTCCAAACGATCGAACAGCCGTGCGGGATTCGGTCGACCTTCAGGTCCGCGCCGACGATCGCGCGCGCCGGCGGGCCGTTGGGGCTCGTCGTCTGCACCGGAAAGTCCCGCGGCGAACTCCGTGGCGTCGAGCGCGCCGTCGTCATTCTTGTCCGCCTCTCGCAGCAACCGATCGAAGAGGCGCTTGCGTTCCGCGGGCACTTCGTCCGCCTGGAGTTTGCCGTCCGCATTGCCGTCGAGTTGTTTGAACATCGCGGCGGGATCGTCGGCCGTAGCGGCCGGTTTGTCGGTGGCCGGCTCGTCGGCCCGCACGTCGCCCGCGAACGGGATGAGCCAGAACACTGTGGCGAATAGAAAAGTCTTTGACACCAGAAGGTCTCCCGGGAAATGACTGCGCGAATGCCGTGAATGCATTGCTAGTGGATGTGTCTGCCCAGGCCATCTAACCACGGCCGGCGCGGCGAGTTTCGCGGCCGTGGCTTTGTTTTTTGCGAAAGGCGGGTCTTTTCGCCCGATTTGCCTGCAAAATTAGCGACGTCAATTCCCGCCGCATGCCTTCACGACCGCCTGCTGATTGCTAGCGGGCGGACGTGCCCGGCGCTGAGTGAACGCGGTGGAACCCGCCTTGTGACGTCTGCGGCGCCTTCCTATAATCCGCCGCCTTTACGCGCACATTTGGCGTCGTGGAAAATGGCTCCGCAAGGAACGATCTACCCGGCGAGTGCGTTCGTAGTAATCGGACCGGTTGGCCCAAGTGGGACGGCCGGCGCGCCTGTGCCAGCATTTGCGTGTCGCCAAAACGCCACGTGGTTGCATCGCAGGGCGCGAAGTTACGCAAAGTAAACAGCCACGAGCGGGCAAAAACGGCTCGGCCGGCGCCGTCCGTCATAGTCCGTATAAGCACCAGGAGCACGAAGGTAAGCCGCACAAGGGCAGGCAGTTTCGTTCAATGTCGGCAGCCGAGCCGGTCGATAATCAGAGTGCATGACTCACGCGCTCGCGAGGTCAATCCTCTGACATGGACCGCGGCGCCGGCAGGCACCCATTTTGAGTGATCCACGTTTCCGTTTGCAGCAGCGTGCTGATTCCACGAGGTTTGCCCGACCAATTCCAGTCATTCCCAGGCCGTTCCGGCCTCCGGTCAGGCGGACAAGCGAATCAGAACTGCCCGAAGCGTAGATCTCCAGTCGAGCTGGCGAAACTCCACGTACCCATTTGATCGAACGACAGAACCCGCGTACTTGCGCCTTCCCTAGCGGCTGACTGGCCGCACGCGCAAGTGCGATGGTATGTTGTCAGAGGAGAGAACGATGCAGATCTACGGTCCCTCGCACATTCACGGCGCTCAAGGCGTTGGCGCTCCGCACGCGGCGCGTCCGGTTCAAGATCCGGCCGCGATCAGCAGCGCGCCCATTGGCGATCAACTCGATATTTCCGATGCCGCGCGCATTGCAGAACGCGTCGCCGATCTGCCCGACATTCGGGCCGACCGCGTGGCCGACCTGCGGGCCGCCATTCTCGATGGCAGCTACGAGACGCACGACAAGTTGTCGACGGCGGTTGATCGGCTGCTGGATGAGATCGCCTAGGCACGTCGGCCGGCAGTGGGTGCCGTGCCCGACGATGCTGCGCATGCCGACCAACGCAACGACGGTCACCGCAATTCCTTGCGCGTTAGGCTGCGAATGCCGGCAACTTGCATTCGGGGGCCGATCATCTAGAATCAAGAATGATTCTTGATCGATCAATTAGCCGCGAATGCAGGCAGCCGGCGCGAGTGCCGCCCGGGCACCCACCGTCGTTCATCATGGCGTACGATTTCTCGCTGGGAACTGTCGAAGTAGCGCTCGCGCCGCTGGAGCGATTCGAGGAGTTTCTGCAAAGCCGCGGCAAGCGCATGACGCAGCAGCGGCGGCTGATCGTGGCCGAAGTCTTTAAACGCCATGACCATTTCGATGCCGACCTGTTGATCGGCCATCTGGGGTCGACCGCCGGGGGACGCCGCGTCAGCCGGCCCACGGTCTATCGCACGCTCAGCGAACTGGTCGATGCCGGCTTGCTGCGCAGCATGACGCTGGGCGGTCGCACCGTTTACGAACACGACTACGGCTATCCGCAGCACGACCATCTGCACTGTCAGAAGTGTAACAAGCTGATCGAATTTCGCAGCGAACAGGTGGCCGAGATTGGCGACGAGCTGGCGAAACAATATCAGTTCCGCGTGACGGGCCACCGGCTCATATTCACCGGCATCTGCGCCGAATGCCGCGCCCAGAAGCGGCCCACGCGCAAACTCGACCTGGTGTAGGACTGCCCATTCAGGGTGCCATGCTCACGCCTCGTGAGCATGCTCACACGCGGACTTCAGCCCGCTTGGCCCCCGCCGCAGGATAGCGCGCCCGTATCGGCGCCACCACTTCGGCCAGAAACTCGTCGACCTGTTGCGGCGCGCGGCCTACGAATTGCGCCGGATCCGTCGCGGCCGCAAAGTCGACGCCGGCGAACGCCTTGTCCGACTCGAGGCGCTGCAGGAGATCGTTGGCGCCGCCTTGTTCTTTGACCACGGCTGCGGCAGCCTGGCTGTGCTGCCGTATGCGCTCGTGCAGATCTTGCCGGTCGCCGCCGCGCGCCACCGCGGCCATGAGAATTGCCTCTGTGGCCATGAAGGGCAATTCTTCGTCGAGGTGCCGGGCAATCACTTGCGGATAGACCACCAGCCCGGCGGCAATGTTCTCATACAGGATCAGCACCGCGTCGATTGCCAGAAATGCCTGCGGGATGATCAGCCGCCGGTTGGCGCTATCATCCAGCGTGCGCTCGAGCCATTGCGTGGCGGCGGTGGCATCGGCACTGGATTGCAAGCTGAGCACGAACCGCGCCAGCGAGCAAACGCGCTCGGCGCGCATCGGGTTGCGCTTGTAAGCCATGGCCGACGAGCCGATCTGGTCACTTTCGAAGGGCTCCTCGATTTCCTTGCGGCCCTGCAACAGCCGCAAATCGGTGGCTGCCTTGTGGGCACTGGTGGCAACGCCGGCCAGCACGCTCAAAACGGCCGCATCCACTTTGCGTGAGTACGTTTGGCCGGTAACGACCTCGCTCGAGTCGAAGCCCATCTTCTCAGCGACCATCTGATCCAGCCGGCGCACCTTGTCGTGGTCGCCGTGAAAGAGCTGCAAGAAGCTGGCCTGCGTGCCGGTCGTGCCCTTCGCGCCGCGCGCCTTCAGGTTCTCGCGGCGAAACTCCAGGTCATAGAGATCCTGCACCAGGTCGTATGCCCACAGGCAGGCTCGCTTGCCGACCGTCGTGGGCTGCGCCGGTTGAAAATGCGTGAATGCCAGGCAGGGCAGGTCGCGATACTTCCGGGCGAACGTGGCCAGCGCGTCGATGACCGCCACGAGGCGGTCGCGCAGCATGTCCAGCCCCTCGCGCATCAGGATCAAGTCGGTATTGTCCGTGACATAGCAGCTGGTCGCGCCCAAGTGGATGATTGGCCGTGCGGCCGGGCACACGTCGCCGTAGGCGTGCACGTGGGCCATCACGTCGTGCCGCAACTTCCGCTCGTACTCTGCCGCCTTGGCGAAATCGATATCGTCGACGTGGGCCCGCAGCTCGCCGATCTGCTGCTTTGTGATGGGCAGGCCCAGCTCGGCTTCCGATTCGGCCAGCGCGACCCACAAGCGTCGCCAGGTGGAGAATTTTCGCTGCGGTCCCCAGAGCGTGGACATCTCGGCCGAGGCGTAGCGGCCGATCAGCGGATTGTCGTAGAAGTTGTCGTCAGGCATGTCGTAGCAGTTGGTTCTTTGGGCGGCGCAAATCGCAAGGACATTGCGAGGCGGACAGCCCAGCGTACCACGCAGCCCTTCGACCGCCAAGAATTGACGCTTTGTGGCGCTATCTGGTTCGGATTGCGGGTCCATTCGCGCGCAGGCCCGCGGGCGACGTCCATTCGCCCGTTTGTTGCAATGCATCTCCATTCTAGTACACTCGATGGGGCTATCGCCACAGAATGAGGGGTTTTGGTGCTATGCGCGCGACGCTAGTCGCGCTCGCAGAGGTCCGGTCGACTTCCAGGTAGCAAGGGCATGACAAAGTCGAAAGCGACTCGCCAAGGAGTCTTTGTCAGCTACAGCCACAAAGATGAAAGGTGGTTGGAGCGGCTCATCATCCATCTGAGACCTTACTTGCGCAACGGATCGATTACCTACTGGTCCGACAAGCAGATAGAGCCCGGGGCGAAATGGATGCCGGAAATTGTTGCTGCCTTACGTGCGGCGCGAGTCGCCGTGCTGCTGGTCACGCCTGACTTCTTGAATTCTGACTTCATTAACCAACACGAATTGGCTCCGCTACTCACCAGGGCGGAAAAAGGCGGGGTTGTCATCATTTGGGTGCCCGTCAGGGCGTGCGCCTACGACAAATGCCCGATTGCCAATTATCAATCGGCCTTCGATCCAAGCAGGCCGCTGGCCAAGCTGCGACCAGCGATGAGAGATGAAGCTTGGGTCAGCGTTTGTAAGTCGATCGAAGCGGCAGTCAACAAGTCAGGCGGAAGAAAAAGAAAGAAGCCCGCCGCGCGAAAAACACTCAAGCACCCTGCCTTGCGGGTGGCGATGCGGGGTGCCAAGGTGCCCAGCCACCGCCCGTTGATGCGTGACATTGAGCGATCCGTCGCCATGGGGCCTCTCAGGAATTCGTCGCTCGCGCCAACGGTCCTCGAAGTGCTGACGAGCGAAGCCAGTCTCACCTTAGCCCGGCGGTTTGAATCCGCGCTCGCCATCCGTGGTATTCAGTTGAGCGATGAGTACTTTGCGCGCGTAAGCGGTGGGGCGGGGATGAGGGATTGGCAACGCGACTTTGCTCAAACCGCAAGGCCTACGCTTGTGGGAATCGCAAAGGTCCTCGCCGGCTCGGCGGATGTTCAAGCGGTTATCGTCCGGCTGTGCAACGAAATCGCAAAGCGCTTGCGACTGCGGCTGATTTGGCCTAAGGCTCCCGACAAATTCAACGACGCTGCGAACGGGCTGTATCGCGCATGTCTCGCTGCCACGGAGTTGGAAAGCGATGACGTGCTCGTGGAGCTAAAGGGCTTGAGAGTGGTTGGTCCCAAATGACAATCGCCAACCGCCGGCTGCGTCACGTACCGGTCGCTCGGGAGAGCGACGGACCGGCCGTCTCAAGTTCCGGAAACTCGTTCTCGAAACCTTCGACGATCCGCTTCAACCACAGGACCTTGGCTTGCGGATCCGGATGGTCGCTCGCAAGCTGCCGTTCGAATTCGAGCTGCGTCAGCAGCTTGAACTGCGTGCGATCCGGGTGGGCAGATCCGAGCGAGCGGTTCGCGTCGATCACCTCCGCGCGGAGCCGCGTGTCATGGGCGACATACAGCTCGTACAAGCGCTCGCGGGCGGCTGGCGTCCATCTCATTGCGCATCCCTCCATGTGTCGACGAAATTGTATTGATTTGCGCGGAACTGTAAACTGCGCGCCTCTCGCACCGACCTGGGGTGCTGCTAGCACGCCACAAAATTCGCGCCAACTCACACGCCGGAAATTGAACGATGGAGACGGCTCAGCGAGTCGGCATCTTGCTGGTGCGTGCCTTCCCGGTGTTGGCAATATGGCTGTGGGGCGCTGCCTCGCACTGTTCCGCCGCGCCGGACGACTGGCCGGCCGAAGCCACGGCCGTGTTGCAGCGATTTGTCGGCCAGTGGCGGACCAGCACGCAAATCCGCCGGGTGCTCCCGCACGCGCGCGAGATCGATACTCGCGGCAAGGCGACGTGCGAAACGATGCTCCAAGGGCGCTACTACTCGTTTCGCAGTGAAACGGTGCCGCCGGGAGATTCCGAATTGCAGATTATGACGTACGACGCGCCGGCCGCTGTGTACCGTCAGTGGGTGTTCACTTCCGATGGGTATCGACATGAGGCGGAAGGGCGCTGGGACGCCGCCACTTCCACGTTGCGCTGGTCCGGCAAGACAGACAACGCCTCCTTCTCCATCGACGATCACTGGGCCACGCCCGATCGGCTGGAGTGGACGCTGCGCCGCACCGATCGGCAGGGGCGCCTGACGCAAACGATCTCCGGCACGGTCGAGCGCGACGCGGCCCGTTGAGCAGTCCGGCCGATCGCTCCACATGCCCGCTCACATATTCGTCAAATCATCGGCCGCATTGGAACCGATGATCGCGTCGAGCGCTGCCGCCAGTTGCACGGCGTGGTCCTCGTCTTGCGCGTAAATGCGGCAAATGCGGTGCGCCAGCGGCAACTGCCGGAACAGCTGATCGTCGGCCAGCGGCCGCGGCTCGCCGCGCGACGGGTCGTACAGAAAATTCTGGCCCGCCGTGGGGCCGCGCGTGTCGGGCCGGTGGATGTGCCGGGCCAGGTCCACTTTCAGCGGCAACGCAGCCAGTTCGCGTGGCAGCGCGGCCCGCAGCTCGCGCTCCACGAACTCCGGCCGCGAAAAGATGCTTTGCCGCTCCGCCTGGTCGGCGCCGAACACCAGGTTCCGCTGGCACGCCATCTTCCAAGGGATTTGCCGGTTCAAGAGCGCTTGCCATCGCGCGCCCAGGGCACGTTTTCGCGCGTCGTCGCTGTCGATCCACCGGGCGACGTCGACGAGCAGCGACCACTCGGTGAACCGGCGATACGCGTCGAGGTGTTCCAGCGGATTGCCCGGAAACAAGTACTGCTTGCTGTCGGCGAACAAGTCGGCCAGCGTGAGGTCGATGGCCCGTACGGTACGGTGATAGTAAACCGTGCGAAACAGATCGGCCCGCACGCTCATGAACGAAACCAGCGCCGCTACGCCGCGGGCGTGGATCGTCAGCCCGTGCTCGGTGAAGAAGCTGTAGTGCAACAGCCGCTCCAGGTCGAAGGCCCGGCCGCTATAGCCCGACATGTAGGCGTCGCGCAGCACAAAGTCCATGTTGTCGATCGTGTAGATGCCGCTGAACAGGCTGCGCAACAGTACCAGCCAGTGCGGCGCGGCGTCGCGCGCCTCGCTCGGCTTGGGCCGCGCAATCAGAAACGCGATTTGGCGCGGGTCGAGCGTTTCGTTCGGTTCGAGCTTGCCGTGCGGATTGCGGCGCACGCGCGCCAACAGCTCCCCCAACTCGCCCGTGATGATGGTCGCCCCCAGCGTCTCATGGCTGAGGCTAAAGTCCGCGAGAAAATGGTGATCGAAGAAGTGTCCAAACGGGCCATGGCCTACGTCGTGGAGCAGGCCGGCCAGTCGCAACAACGACTCGACGTAGGCTCGACTGGGGGTCTCGGGGCACACTTCGCGCAGGCTGCCGTAGAGCGCCGCGGCCGCCCGGCTTCCCAAGTGCATCACGCCCACGACGTGTTGGAACCGTGTATGCTCGGCCGTCGGAAACACCCACCAGGCCGTCTGCAGCTGGTGCACCTGCCTCAGCCGCTGCACCCAGGGATGATCGATGATCGCCCGCTCCGAGACTTCGCCGGCCGGCAGTCCATGGTCCGAGACGAACGGGATGTAGCCATGGACCGCATCGTGGCACAGGTTTTCGCTCTGGAAATCTCGCATCGTCTGATCGCGCTAAGCCGTTCGTCTGGCGACCATTACGGCCGCTGCTGCTGACATTCTAGCGGTCGGGGCCGCGCGCGAGCAGTCGCAATCGGCCGCGGCAAATCCGGGCTTGAAGCGCCCGCCGGACAAGCGTTAAAGTTTCGCCGTAATAACCGCGTGTCAGGCACAACTTGCCCAGGCAATCGAGTTTCCGCCCACTGCCGGTTATGGGCCATTAAAGGGAAGTGCCTGCTCGGTAAGCGGTACAGCGCGCAATTGCCCCACTGTATTGTTCTTGGCAAGATAGCCGAACTAGTAAGACTAGCGGCTCAGGCGTAACATTACCTGGGCCCGATCCTGCCCTCTCCCGTCTCGATCAGCTGCCAAGGAGATTCCACTGTGCTTCGTCTCTCGTCGTGTTGGTTCCTGCTGGCGTTCGCCTTGGTTGTGGTCCCCGCGGGAGTCGACGTCGTAGCGGCAGTTCCATCGGCGGAAACCCTGCTGCCGGAAACGACCGAGGGATTCGTGGCCGTGGGCTCGTTCGACACCTTGCGCGACGCCTGGAATAAGACCCAGCTCGGCCAGCTGATGAACGACCCGGTGATGAAGCCGTTTATGGACAGCTTCCAGGAGCAGATGCAGGAGAAGTGGTCCAAGAGCCATCGCCAGCTGGGTATCTCGTGGAAAGATCTCGACGGCGTGCCCACGGGCGAGATTTCGCTGTCGATGATCCGGCCGAGTGAAAAAGAGGTGGCGCTGGCCATTACGGCCGACGTGACAGGCAATCTCGACAAGGCCAACGAGCTGTTGGCCAAGATCGAGCGCAATCTGACCGAACAAAAGGCAGTCCGCAGTCAGCGACAAATTCACGGCGCCAAGGTCGTCGTGTTCGACATACCCAAGTACGAAGACAACCCGCCGCGGCAGATGGTCTATTGCGTGCAGGATGACCTGCTCATTGCTTCCGACAGCGTGAGCATTGTCGAAGGCATGTTGGCCCGCCGGGCCGATCCCCAGGGGAGCAACCTGGCGAAGTTGGGAGCGTTTGCTTCGATCACGGCGCGCTGCCAAAAGGCGGCCGGCGAACTCGCGCCGCACATCCGCTGGTTCGTCGATCCGTTTGGCTACGCCGACTCGATGCGCGTGCTCGAAGCCGAGCAGCAGCCGCGCCGCAAAGGCCAGGACATGCTCAAGATCCTGAAGAACCAGGGCTTCACGGCCATTGAGGGCGTGGGCGGCTTTGTGAATTTCTACGTCACCGGCTACGAGATGCTGCATCGCACCTTCATCTATGCACCGGGCAACAAGTCGGGCGACCGTTTTGAGTTGGCGGCCCGCATGCTCGACTTGCCGAACGGCGGCAACTTTTTGCCGCCCGACTGGGTGCCGCGCGACGTGGCCAGCTACGCCGCTTTGAACCTGAACACGTCGAACGCCTTCGAGATGTCGAAGACGCTGGTCAATGAAGTCGTCGGCGACGAAGTGTTCGACGACGTGATCGAGTCGATCCGCAGCGACGAAAACGGCCCCATGATCGACGTCCGCAAGGACCTGATCGCTCTGTTGGGCAACCGCGTGACCATCATCTCCGACATGCAAGTGCCCATCACGCCCAAGAGCGAGCGGATGGTGTTCGCCGTCGAGACCAACGACCCGGAGAAACTGGCCGTCACCATCCGCAAGCAGATGGAAACCGACGAAGATGCGCACGAACGCATGATCGCCGGCCACGTGGTGTGGGAAATCGTCGATCAACAATCCGAACTGCCGATGGTCACCATCGAGACCAACGCCGAATTTGGCTTTGGCGACAGTGGCGCACCGGCTCAAGAAGAAGAACCGGAAGAGGAAGAGAAGCCGCTCTTGCCGAACTCGGCCGTCACGGTGGCCCACGGTCAGCTGCTCGTCGCCACGCACATCGACATCCTGGCCAAAGTGCTGGCCGAAGAGTCGGTGCGCGGCACGCTGGGCACCAGCAGCGATTTTCTGCGCGTGGAAGCGGAGCTGGAGAAGTTGCAATTGCCCGAGCAATCGGCGCGGATGTTTGTCCGGACCGACGATGCCTACCGCGGCGTTTACGAGTTGCTCAAGACCGGACGGATGCCGGAGTCGGAATCGATGCTCGGCAAGTTGCTCAACGCAATGCTGGGTGAAGGCAAAGAAGGCGTGCTGCGAACGCAGCGAATCGACGGCAGCAAACTGCCTGATTACGACCTGGTGCGCCGCTACCTGGGCCCGGCCGGCATGACGGCCACCACCGAGTCGGACGGTTGGATGCTCACCGGCTTTACGCTCGTCAAGGAGCCGCAGCCGACCGCTGCCGAGCAGCCACAAGAAACGACCGCGCAGGCCAAGTAACCGCCCGCGGCACTGCGAAGGGTACTCACCAACGCCCCTGGCTTGCCGGGGGCGTTTTTTTGCGCCGCGCGTGGCGCCTGGCAATCTGACGTGGACGGCTCGCTAGCCTTCCAGCTTGGCCCAGAACGGATGCTGGCGATCGCCGCGCGTGCGCACGTCTTCCAGCATCACGTTGAGATCGGGCTCGACGGTCAGCCCGCCGCTGCGCAGCGAGCGGCCGTTGAGCGTCACGGAAATGCGGCGATCGAAATCGAGCAGCTGCGGCGACAGCCAGATGGTGCCTTTGACGTCGCCCGTGCTGATGTTGAGCCCGTTGGTCGCCGTCACTTTGGCGGAGATTTCCAGCGGACGCACGCCTCGCTTGGGCGGCCATTGCACGGGATCGACCATCGCCCGCTCGGGAAAGTCGCGCCCCTCGAACCACCAGAAGTAGTTGTCCCACGGTCGCATGGTGGTGACGGTGAACTCCTTGGGGAAAAAGTCGCGCTGGCGGCGCCCCATCCAATCGAAGATGTTCTGGATGTCCTCGTAGAAATCCTCGTGCCCGCGCCCAATGTACTCGGTGATCGTCACGTCGTAGCGATGGCTCATGTAGCGATCCCAGTCGCGGGAGTTCTTGATTGTTTTGTCGCCATCGAGCTCGCCGGACACAAAGTAAAACGGCACGAGGTCCGCGTTGCCCCAATACTGCGCACAGTACTTGTCGGCCTGGGCCACGATGGGAATCACGCCGGCCCACAGGTCGGGATGCGCCAGCCCCAGGTCCCAGGCGGCGTTGCCTCCCATCGAATGCCCGGAAAGGAACACGCGGTCCGTGTCGATGGAGAAGCGGCGGCAGGCGTCGCGCAGACTGGTCAGCACGGCGGCATGTTCGCGGGCCGTGAAGCCGTATTCGCTTTGCGCCTCTTTCATCCAATCCACGGCAATCACGATGTAGCCAAATCGCGTTGCCTGGCCCAGCCGGCCGTTTTCGCCCTGCGCGCCGGCCCACCAGTCGATCTGCTGCTCGGGCGTGGTGCCGGCGCCGTTGAGCGTCACGATCGTCGGATAGCGCACGTAAGGATCGTACTGCAGCGGCAATTGCACGTAGTACCGCACGTCGGCCTCGTCTTGAATGCCGATCGGCACGCTCTGCTCGTAGAAACCGGGCTTGCCCGGCGACGTTTGCGCAGCTTCCAGCGGCGGCTTCATCGAGGCGAGCAGTTGCGCCACCAGGCTGGGCGAGGCGCCTTCCGACGCCCGCAGCTGGTTGAGTAGTTTCTCGCGCTCGAGCTTCACGGGCTCCGAGAGGTACTTGCGCACGACGTCCCGCACGTTTACCAACGACAGTGTGACCGCCAGGTTTGTCTCGCCTTGGCTGCTGCCCAAGAGCCAGCCGCTAATGGCCAAAGAGATTTTTTGTTCCGCGCCCAAGCTTGCATCATCCCGCAGCCGCAGATAGTCCGACAGCCGGTCGATCGTGTTGATCCCCAATTCGCGGCCCATTTCCTCGAGCATGGCTTCGCTCTGTTGCCTGGGCGGACCGCTGGGCAGCGATTCGATCAGCTTCTTAAGCTCTTGATAAGTGGTTTGCAGTTTTTGTTGTGTGGCCTGATATTCGTCGCGCATCGTGCGCACCTGCTGCAATATCTCGCCGGCGGTGTCTTTGGCGGGAAACTTTTCCAACATGCGGTAGGCCAGAGCGTGTTGCCCCGCTCGCTTGCGCACTTCGATTTCGGCCAGCGCCGTCCGTGCGTTCAATTGCCGTAGCGGACGAACCTTGTCCGGCAGCTCCTTTTCCTCGGGAAAGTCCTTGATGACTTGTTCGAGCTCCTGCTGCGCATCCTTGTAGCGCTCCGCTTGCAGCAGCAGCCGCACGACCTTGAGCCGCTGCTCAAGATTCTTGGGATCGATCGAGCGTTTGAAAATGGCTTGCAACGTGGCGGTCGGAAGCGAGCTGGTGGCAATGCGCATGTCCCATACGATCGGCGTGCGGCTGCCGGTGCGCATGCCCTCGACCTTGGTCCATTGCGGCGTGATCATGGTAATGCCCTGGATCACTTCCAGTGCACCCTTGTCCGTCATCATGGTCAACACGCGCCGCCCAAACTCGTTGAATGGGCCAATCTTTGCAATCGGGCCCACGCGCTGCATGCGATTGCCCGCCGTGGCCACGTTCTGTTGAATGCGAATGCGCTCCGGCACTTCGCCCGTGTCGGCTTCCAGAATGTTGCCGATCTGAAAGGTCGGCACGAAGGTACGGCTTAGATCATTGTCGATGAATTTAATAACTCGCGGCCCGCCGGTCTCGGGCGCTTGGGGATTCTCGGCCAGTCCGGCCGTCTCACCGATGCGTCCGTGCAGAATGCGGCCGTCTTTCATTTGGATGGTCGACGCGGCTGTCGGTCCCGCGCAGGCGATCGCCAGCGCCAGCGCGACCAGAGCGCGCGACGCAAACGGGAATAGGTGGAGCCATGTCCGGTTCCGTCGGCTCATGACACGCTCCTCGAAGACGTGCGATGGAAATGGATGGTCGCCACGCGCAACGCGCGGCGAGGCGCCTGATGCGCCCCAGCGGGGTTGCCCTTCTCTAAGACCTATTTTGTCCCGCCCGATTCCCAAGTCAATTCCGCGCCTTTCGGCCGCAGCCGAGCGCCGCGCGCGGCGCCCGCGGGATTGACACCCGCTGCCAGAACTCGCATAACGGGGCAAACCGTCCCGTTTCCCGCGAGATTCAGCGTGATTTCCCGACGCGTGCTGCTCAGCCTGCTCACCGTGGCCGCAATCGTCCCCGTGGCGATCGTGGTGATCGTAGCGGTCGGTTGGCTGTTGGGCGCCATGCACGACGAGGCGGGCGCCTGGGCCGCCCAGCGCGTGGCACTGGCATTGGGCGTTGTCTGGGTGATCGATCTGGTGTGCCTGCTGGTGGCGCTGGCCATCAACACGCTCGAGCCGCCGGGCCGCGGCGAGTAGCAGCGCTGCGGGTGCTGCAAACGGCCTGTCTGCCGGAGTCATCGCACTTACTTCGCACTGGCAGCGCTTCTGCCAGCGGTACCCTCGGCCGACGTCGTGCCCGCCGGCGCTTCGCCGCCCGCTTCCCAGCGGATGTCGGTGCCGGGAAAGCTGAGGATAAACTCCTTGCCGAACGCTTGCGCCGCGGTCGAAAACCCCCGCGGCACCTGGCCGGCCAACACGCGTTCGAGCGCCGCCACGGCCGTCAGCTCGGTGAGATGGTAGCCGCTCAAGGTCTCAAGCGTCGCGGCCACGCTGTTGCCCCGGTCATCGCTCACCCGGCCCCACAAAGACGAGTGACTGGCCAGTCGTTCGTCGTCACTGGGACCCTTCACGTTGCGATCCACCCAGCGCCTGGCCAGCGCGGTCAGCGGCCACAGGCCCAGTATCGGCAACAGAAAGCGGAACCGCCGCATGCCGGCAATCTGCTTGGGTGGAAACGTCGTAAACACTTCGATATTGGGGATACCCGTCGAGTAATACGCGCTGGCCACGTCGCCCCAGGGAATGGTAACACCCGCCATGGGCTTGTCGCGAAACGGAATCTCCATGGTCTTCCAGGCGGTCGGCACCGTGCGAATCACGCCGTCAATCCGGGCCCTGCCGCCGAAGGGGAGCGACTCCAGCATGGTCTTGGTGGTGCCGGGACTCATGCCCCCCAGCGCGCTGAATGCCAACTGCAGCAGCCGCGCGCCCGGCAGACGGTCGGCCAGCATGGCCGCCAGGCAGTCGCTGGGCACAACGTCAAAACCCACGGCCGGAATGAGCGCCACGCGTGCATCCTTGGCGCGCTGGCTCAGCCCGGCGGCCATCTCGATCACGTCGATCTCGCCCGTAATGTCGAGATAGTCGACTCCCGCAGAGATGCAGGCGTCCATCATCGGCCGCGCGGTCTGCGAAAATGGCCCGGCACAATGCAGTACCGCCTTGTGACCGGCGAGCTGCTCGGCAACCTGCGATACCTGCCGCAAATCGAAGACCGCGGCCGGACAGCCCAGCTCGGCCGCCAGGCGCTCCACCACGTCGCGGTTGCGGCCGGCCAAGGTGGGCTTCAGGCCCCGTGCAAGCGCGTGCCGGGCAATCAACCGGCCGGTGTAGCCGTTGGCGCCGTAGATCATGGCTCGTGGAGTGTCGGTCATGGTTTTTCGCTCAATGGTATGGCACGGCTGTCCATCTTCGGCGGCGGCCACTCTACGCCGTTAACCCTTGGTCTGGTGCCACTGGCATTTTGCCAGTGCCTGGGGCCTCGACGTCGAGCGGCGTGCCAGGGGCAGCGCCTGTTGGCAGTGTAGCGGCTGCCGAGCGTCACGCAAGAATTTCGCGCCGGCGATTGAGATAATCCCAAACCACGTAGCGATCCAGGTCGTTGCCGGCGGTGAAGAACACCCGCCCCTTGGTGCTCTCGGCCAGGCGATAGGCGAACTGCACGTCTTCGCTCGATTGCGACCAGCTGGGCAGCAGAAAGATGTTGATCGTGATGCCGTCGCGCTGGCACAGCCCGCCCTCGCGGAGCGTGGCGATCTCGGTGCGCTCCGTGGGCGGGTACATGAGGTACAAGTGCGGCGGCTCCATGTGGGCCGTGGGCAGTCCGTCGGTGATCAGAATGACCTGCCGGTTGGGCGTATCCTGCAGCGACAGGAACTGGCGGCTCATCTGCAACGCGTGCTGAATGTTGGTGAAGTGCGGCGGAATGTAATACTCGCTCACTTCCTCGCGGCTCATGTCCACGCGGTAACGTACCACCGGATCGAACACGGTCACCGGTTTGGGCATGAGCGAGGCGATGTCGGCCGGCCGCACCGGCTTGGCAAAGCTGTACATCTCGATGAACTGCAGATAGTCACCCGGATACTCGCGGCGAATCAGCCCGTCCAGGGCCAGCGCCATGCGCTTCACGTGCACGTACAGCCCGCCGTAGCGCATCGACCCGCTCATGTCCATGAGCACGACGGTGGCGCACTTGGGCGTGTTGCGCGTGCGATGGATCTCGATATCTTCCTGCTTCAGCCGGATGGGCAATCCAGGGCCGGAGCGAATCATGGCGTTGGTGAGCGAGCCGGGCATGTCCATGTTGGCAATCGAGTCGCCGAACTCATACTGCTTGGTGTGCTGCAGCTCGACGGCGCCTTCGCCCACCACCGGTCCCTGGTGACGGCCGGTGCGCGCGGCCTGCAGATTGTTGAAGATGCGCTCCAGCAGCTTGCCCTGGAACAGGCGATAGGCCTTCGGCGTGAGCTGGTAGCCCTTGGGCCCGCGTTCGAGTCCTTGCTGCTCGGCGATGTGGCGCAGATAGTCTTCAATCTGTTTTTGCAACTCGCGCAGCCGCTCGACGTCGCCCGGCTCGGTGTACTGGGCCAGCTCCTCCATGTCGATCACGCCGATTTGCGCAGTCTTGGCCGCCTCTTCCAGCTGCGCGAGCAACCGGTCGATCGTTTCCAGCTCATCCTTGATGTCGAGCGCTTGGGGCACGCTCATGGGCGTACGGCCCGTGAATTCATACTTCGAGGCCAGCTCGTCCACCTGGTATTTCTCGCCCAGTCGGGCCACCAGCTGCACGAGCTCGCGAGCGAACTTCGAAGTGTCGTCGCCCGTGCGATACCACAATCGTTCCAGATCGCGAATTTGCTCCTCGTGGACTGCCTGTTCGAATCGCTTCCGCAAGTTGCGCGGCGGCTTAATGGCCTCGCCGGTCTTGCGATAGGCCTCCCGCGCCTCCTTGAGCACGCGGTCAGTCTCGTACTTTTCCAGGATCCTGCGCTTGCGCTCGAGCAGGATGGCCCGCAGCGCCTCGAGACTGGGCCCCAGGCCGGCGATCTGGCCGGGATCGAGGTGTACGGCCCGCGCCAGCTCCTCATCGGTCAGCTCGCGCATGCTGCCGTACATCAACAGATGCTCCAGCGCCGGCGAGACCAGGTCGGGCGGCGGCTGCGTGGGGCTGGGAAAGTTCTTGGGATCGAACTTCTGGTAGGTGTGGATCACACCGCCGAGTGTTTTGCGACGTGTCATGCGCGCCTTCCAATTCCCTCTCCCGTCGAGGGAGAGGGAGAAGCGGATCTGAATCTGTGACGCTATTTGATCTCGTAAATGATTCTGCCGCGATGCTGGGCGCGCGAGATCCGGTCGGACGCATGCAACCCGGCCAGCACAAACTCGACGCACGAGGCCCGCATTGCCGGATCGCTCGAGGCATTCACTTCGAAGGCCTTTTCCCACGCCGGCGGCACCCGGTTCAGCCGCTGCGCATAGTGGCTCGAGGGCAGCATGTCGCCCACTTCGATCTTCACGCCCTGCGAAAAGATCTCGCCGATCTCTTCCAGACCGTGGCGATCGACATACTCTTCGAACACCGTGCGCACGGCATCCGCCACGATGGCGTCGAGCACTTGTCGCTCGGACATCTGGTGGCTGCCCATCATGTCCAGCTCCAGCTTGCCCAGGGACGAGCTGTATAAGTGCCCCAGGTCGCTGATGCGCGGCACCGAGGGCCGCTCGCCCAGCACCGCCCCGCGCTGCCGGGCGCTGGCGACCATCGTGCGATAGTTGGCAATGCTGAACCGCGCGCTGACGCCCGAATGTTGATCGATGAACTTCGAGGCCCGGGCGGCAATGCTGATCTGCTCTACGATTTCGCGCATGAAATAGGGCACCACCACCGGGAACTCGCCGTCCAGTTCCACGCCCGCCTCTTGCTCCATGATCTGGATGCCCAGATCGCGCTCGCGCGGATAGTGGGTGTGGATGACCGAGCCGATGCGGTCTTTGAGCTGCGGAATCACTTTGCCGCTGCGGTTGTACGTGGCCGGATTGGCGGAGAACAGAATCAGCACGTCAATGTCGAAGTTGATCGGATAGCCGCGAATCTGCACGTCGCGCTCTTCCAGAATGTTGAACAGACCCACTTGCACCAGCTCGTCGAGCTCGGGCAATTCGTTAATGGCAAAGATGCCGCGGTGCATGCGCGGAATCAGCCCGAAGTGCAGCGCCTCCTCGGCCGACATGCTCGTGCCGCCGGCCAGCTTGGCCGGATCGATCTCGCCGATGATGTCGGCAAACTTGGTGCCGGGAGCCAGCCGCTCCGCATAACGCGCACCCCGCGGCCACCAGGCGATCGGCACATCCTCTTCCGGCACCTGGGCCACCAGGTTTTTGCACACCCGCGTGATGGGTCGGTACGGGTCGTCGTGCAACGGCGCTTCGGGCAGGTCGATATACGGAATCTCGTCGTCGAGAAACCGCACCAGCGAGCGCATCAGCCGGCTCTTGGCCTGCCCCTTCTCGCCCAGAAACAACATGTCGTGCTGGGCAATGAGGGCCAAATTAATCTCGGGCACGACCGTGTCGTCGTATCCAATGATGCCGGGAAACAATTCCTCGCCCCGGCTGAGCTGCCCCATGAAGTTGTCGTAGATTTCTCGCTTGACGGTTTTCGAGGTCCAGCCACTGGCGCGCAAGTCGGCCAAAGTGGTGGGCTTGGTAGTCGTGCTCATCAATGGCTTCCGCTCAGTGGGCTAGTCAAAACGGGTGAGTTCCTGCGGGATGTCTCGGCTGTATTGTACCAGCAGAGGAAAGGGCGGGGACAAGTGGCGCGTGGCAAGCGCTCTAACGCTGCCCGGCGTTGCTGAGGGCCGCTCTCCTACGTCGACGATTGCAGACCGCGAAACGAGTTCAGCATGGCGTGGGCCTGGCCCTGGTGGTGCGATTCGTGCCAGCTGAGGATGTGCAAGACGTCGAGAAAGGTTAGTTTGCGCTGCGCCAGCGTGGGCGGAATCTCCCCCAGTCGGTCGTCCGAATAGGTGGCCAGCGTCTCCAAGAGCCGCAGGCGCGACGCGTCGAGCACCTGCCGGATCGCCGCCACCGTGGGCACGTCGTCGTCGCAGGTGCTGCCGCCGCGAAAGCGGGGCCACAGCTCCGTCCACTTGCCCGGCTTTTCCGGCGCCAGCCGCTCACTGGCAAACAGCTCTTCGGTAACGCCAATGTGCATTAACTGCCAGCCGATGTGGGCCCGGCCCGGACCCAGCCGAAAGGCCAGGGCGGCGGCCGGATCGGGCAGTTTCTCGATTTCGCCCAGCGTGGCCAGCGTTCGGCCGCGATTGAATCCGTAGCTGCGAGTCAGGATCTCGATCGTGCTCATAGCGGCAAGTTCCTTGGGGATGGTCGCGCGTTCAATCTGCGCGGAATTTTAGCAGCGCGGCGCGACGACCAGTAGCGGTGCGGTTCTCGCGGGCCGGGCCGGCGGACGAAACGGCCCACCACACTCTGGCGTGGCGTATTGCCGCTGGCTATGCTGGCCACGACTTCCACGAGTCTGCCCTGGCGGAGTTCCAGTCATGAAGTGCATGTTAATCGCGTTCAGTCTCGTGCTGGCCGTTACCGCGCCGGCGGCAGCGGGCGACGAGGAAGGCTTCGAGCCGCTCTTTGACGGGCGCACGCTGGACGGCTGGGAAGGCAATCTCGAGAGCTTTCGCGTCCAGGATGGGGCCATCGTCGGCGGCACACTGGCCGCGCCCATTCCCCGCAACGAATTCCTCTGTACGAAAGCCGAATACGGCGACTTCGAGCTGCGGCTCAAGTTCAAACTCGTAGGGCAGGGGGCCAATGCCGGCGTGCAGCTCCGCAGCCGCCGCATTCCCAACCACCACGAAGTGCGCGGCTACCAGGCCGACATGGGTGACGGTTGGTGGGGCTCGCTTTACGACGAATCGCGCCGCAACAAGATCCTCGTGCGTGCCCCGGCCGACGTTGTGAAGAAGGCGCTCGTGCGCGACGATTGGAACAACTACACGATCCGCTGCCAGGGACCGCGCATCCAGCTTTGGCTCAACGGTCAGCAGACGGTGGACTACACCGAGCCCGACGCAGCAATCGAACAGAACGGCCTGATTGGCGTGCAAATCCACGCCGGTCGCCCGAGTGAGGCCTGGTACAAGGACATTCGGATCAAGAAGCTCTAAACGCCCGTCGCGCTTGGCCGGGCTCTCTGTCGTCGCCCTCATGCAACCGCCGCGCTTCATCTATTTCGACCTGGGCAACGTCCTTTTGTTCTTCGATCATCGCCGCGCGGCCCGGCAGATGGCCGAAGTGGCCGGCGTGCCGGAAGAAGTCGTATGGCAGTTGGTCTTCGCTGGCGACCTGGAGCGCCAGTATGAGACCGGCGAAGTGGACGATCACCAGTTCTACGAGCACTTCTGCCGCGAGACCGGCTCGCGGCCGGACGCGCGTGCCCTGGCCTTGGCCGGCAGCGAGATATTCACGCCCAATATCGCGCTGTCTCCGATCGTGGCCGCGCTCGACTCGGCCGGCTACCGATTAGGCATCTTGTCGAACACCTCGCCCGCGCATTGGCACTACTGCTCCGGCGGGCGATACGTGCTGATCGACCGCGCCTTCGACGTGTATGCGTTGAGCTATGAGCTGGGTGCGTGCAAGCCCGATGCACGGATCTTTGCCCAGGCCGCCGAGCTGGCCGGCGTGGCGCCGCAGGAAATTTTCTTCGTCGACGACATTGCCGGACACGTGGCGGGTGCTTGTGCAGCCGGCTTCGACGCCGTGCAGTACACCACGCCAGAAGCACTGGCCGCCGAGCTGCGCCGCCGCGGGCTGGAATTCAACTACTAGCAGTGAGCCGACGCCACTATCCAACCACGGCTTGCGGCTCGCCGATGTGCAACGGGTCGAGGCCGCACAAGTCGGCAATCGATTCGACAACGACGTCGGGGCGGTAGGCATAGTGTTTGAGATCATCGCGGCGCGTGCCTCCGGAAAGCACGAGCACCGTGTGATAGCCCATCTGCACGCCGCCCAGAATGTCCGTCTCCATGGTGTCGCCGATGACCGTAGTTTCCGCGGTGGAGAGCCCCAGCTCCTTGCGTGCCATGCGCAACATCACCGGGCTGGGCTTGCCGACGCTGAAGGCTTTCAGGCCGGTAGCCGTTTCCAACATGGCCACGATGGCGCCGCAGCCAGGCCGCGTGCCGTATTGGGTGGGACAGTTGGGGTCGAGGTTGGTGGCGATCAGCTTTGCGCCGCCGAGAATCATTTGCGTGGCGGCCTCCAGCATCTCGAAGGTGAACGCACGTCCTTCGCCGACGACAACGTAGTCGGGCGCATGATCGACGATCGCGTAGCCGTTGGCGTGCATCGCCTGCAGCAATCCGCCTTCGCCGATCACGTAGGCCGTGCCGCCGGGCAGCTGCTGCGCCAGGAACCGCGCCGTGGCCATGGCGCAGGTGAATACGTGCTGCTCGTCGACGTCGATACCCATTCGCGCCAGCCGCGTGGCGACGTCGCGCCGGGTGCGCTGGCTGTTATTGGTCAAAAAGGCGAACGGAGTGTCCGTCGCCTGAAGTTGTGCAATGAACTCTGCGGCGCCGGCAATCAATTCGCCGCCCCGGTAAATCACGCCATCCATGTCAATCAAAAAACCGCGTGACATATCCAGCATTCCTTGGGGTGATGGAACAACCCGCTTTCAGCGAACGCACAAGGCGCTCGCTCGCAGCGTGGTCGCAGCATCGTTGCAACGCGCGTGCCGCCAGACAAGGCACGACATGAACTTCTAATGAGATCTGCAACTTCCTCCGCCAGCGCGAGCGCAAGTCCTTATGACACGATTTTGCGCGCGCGTTTTCCGGGCATGTGCTGCGCGAACTGCGCCGCGCCGGTGCCGGAAAAAAGTGCATCGTAGCGCCGCACGTGGGCAGCTATCGCAATCCTGCGCGGGCGCTGCCGCATGCGCCGCCCCGCTAGAGATAAGTATTAATGATGTTCTCGATCAGCTCCTGGCGCCCGCTCTTGTTGGGCGTGGCCTCCCCTTTTTCGAGCATGTATTTCTCGAGCGAGGCGAAGCTTTCCTGTCCGCTTTCGATGCGCGCACCCACGCCGGATTGCCAGGAGTCGTAGCGCTCCGCCAGCATCTTGTCGAGCAGTCCTTCGCGGCGAATCGCGGCTGCAATCTTCAAGCCCCGAGCGAAGGCGTCCATGCCGCCAATGTGCGCGTGGAACAGATCCACCGGCTCGAAGCTCTCGCGGCGCACCTTGGCGTCAAAATTGATGCCGCCGGGAGCCAGGCCGCCGAACTTCAATATCGACAGCATGCAGGTCGTCGTCAGGTAGATGTCAGTGGGAAACTGATCGGTGTCCCAGCCCAACAGCAGGTCGCCCGTGTTGGCGTCAATCGAACCGAGGAATCCCTGGCTGCCGGCATATTCCAGTTCGTGTTGAATGGAGTGCCCGGCCAGAGTGGCGTGATTCGTTTCGATGTTCAGTTTCACGTGGTCCGTCAGACCATAAGCGCGCAGGAAGTTGATGCACGCGGCCGCATCGTAGTCGTATTGGTGCTTGGTGGGCTCCTTGGGCTTGGGCTCGAAGTAGAACTGGCCTTTGAAGCCGATCTGCCGGGCATGCTCGACGGCCATGTGCATGAACGCGGCGAGATGATCGAACTCGCGCTTCATGTCGGTGTTCCACAAGTTCTGGTAGCCTTCGCGCCCGCCCCAGAATGTATAGCCCACGCCGCCCAGCTCTTTGGTTACTTCCAGCGCTTTTTTCACCTGGGCGGCGGCAAAAGCAAACGCGTCGGCGTTCGGGCTCGTCGCGGCTCCGTGCATGTAGCGTGGATTGCTGAACAAGTTTGCCGTGCCCCACAACAGGCTGATCCCGGTGCGCTGCTGCTCGGCCTTGAGGACCTTCACCACTTCGTCGAGGTTCTTATTCGACTCGGCCAACGTGGCGCCTTCCGGCGCAACGTCGCGATCGTGGAAGCAGTAGTACTTGACGCCCAGCTTCTCCAGAAATTCAAACGCCACGTGCACGCGGTTCTTGGCGTTTTCCACGGTGTCTTGCGCTGCTTCCCAGGGCCGCAGCATCGTGCCCGGGCCGAACGGATCCGCGCCCATGCCGCGAAAGGTGTGCCAATAGGCCACCGCAAAGCGAAAGTGCTCGCGCATCGGCTTGCCTTCCACCACTTCGTTCTCGTCGTAGTGATGGAACGCGAGCATGTTCTTGCTCTGGGGACCTTCGAATCGGATCTTTTCGACTTCGGGAAATGCGGCCATGGGTGCTCTCTCTTGCGCGTGCCTGACTAAGAAGGAGGAATGCGGAAGCGTCGGCAGGGAATTCCGACGCGCGGCGAGCAGCCATCGTGCCAAATCCACTGGCCGCAGGCAAGCGGCCGCTCGCGCGATTACCCCGCTTGCCGCAAAAGCCTGGAAAAACAGCGGCGAAATCCGGGCAGAAGTTCACGCCACTGTAACGGGGCGCAAAGAGCAGCGCGGCGGGCCCGGGCGGCAACTTGTTGACCGACCACGCTACAGGGTCAGGTCTACGGTGTGCTCCACGGCGACGTGCTCACGCGATGCGTGAGCGCCAGGGCCAATGCCCGTCGCTGGTGACCTAGGCCGCTGTCGCGGCCAACACGCGAGACGCCTCCGCTGGCGCATGACGTCGATGCGCGGTCGGATTACTAGTTCCACACCGAGAACAGCATTCGGTAGTGGCGCGGCACGCTGGTCGTGGCAATCGCCTGCTCGTAGGCACGGCGATACAGCTCCTGTTGCCAGCTTTGGGCAGTGGCAATTTGCGGCGGGCACACTGCAAAACCTGCCGGGACCGTCGGGACTGCCGCGGCCGCTGGGGCCGGCTCCACCGCTGTCAGCGGCTGCTGCTGCGGATACTGCTGCAGGTGTCGAAGGCGGTTTGCTGGCATGGTCGGATGCTCCTATCACTTCTCTTCGACAGTCGCTTGCTAGCACTTGCTTGTTTTGCGCCGCTTGCGGAAAGTCCACCGAGTTTCACAAGGGGCGCGGTCCGGGCGATGTGGCCATGCGCCCGCCGCAATGTTCACTTACTTGATTATTGACATCGTCAACGCTGCGGCGGGGCGCTACTTTCGCGAATCCGATCCGCAAACTTCGCCGCGCTCAACCGCACAACCCGCAGAACCGATAAAGATTACCTTGGCGCACCAACCGCAACTTACGCAAACCGCGGTTGCGACCGCCGAGCCGTAAGACGTATATTGCCGCGCAGAGGGAACGTATACCGACCCGCGCCGCGGGAGGTCCCATCATTGATCACACGCGTGGCTGACTGGAATCTCCAGAGGAACGCAGGACCACCGGGCTGACGCTGCACAGGACGGAGCGTTTCCGCCAAGGCTTGCCAAGCAGCCGTTAGCTCACAGCAAAAGGATTTGTTTTATGAGCAGTGCGATTCTGGAAAGGGCTCCCCATGCGGCGCCCGCGTACGGACATTCGCAGTTTGCCGCGCCGTCGCCCGCCAGCTCGGCCGCCGGCACTTACTGCGTCGTGCCGCGATGCACGATCAAGGCCGAGAAGTGCCAAGGGGGCATGAAACTCAAGTGCTCCTGCGACGACGAAGTGTCGGCTGCCACCTTGCAGAACTTGTGCAAGATGCTGTGCGACGGCATGTGCAGCTGCTGCTGCACGCTCAATGGCATTTGCGTCTGCCAGTGCAACCTGGCCTGCGGCATTTGCACTTGCGAGCCGACCAAAGACGGCGTCTGCATCACCTGCAAAAGCGGCGACAAAGCCTGCTGCGACATGATTCAGGCTTGCTGCGACTGCATGAGCAAGTGCCTGGAAAGCGGCTGCTGCTGCTACGTGTCGTTCCACAACACGCCGGTGTGCTGTGGCTGCTGCTAGTTCGCAGTAACCGCACGCCGCGCGCAAGTCCGCAGTACAAGCGACTGCTCTCGTCCCCGTGGGGCCATCCGCCCCGCGGGGACGTTTTCGTTGGGCGCGGCCTTGCGTCGCGCCTCATTCCTCACGCTCGGCCGGATGGTCCTGGCCGTTCTGGTGAATCACCAGTCGCTGGACCTTGCCGGCGTCGTCCGCCTCGAACGTAATCGCCACGTCGGCATCGGCACGCGTGAAGAACCGCCTGGCCGACTCGGCCTCGAGTTTCAGGCGCGGCTGCCCGACAACCTGCAACATCAGCGTCTCGCCGTCGCGGCTGATGATGACTTTGGGCGCGTTGGCCATCTTATATCGACCTACCAACGGCTCGAGAGCCTGCGCATCCAGCTTGACCGATCGCGCGAACTTCAGCGGCCTGGCCTCGCCGGTCGCCAGCAGATCGAGCAGCCGGTCGCCCAATTGATCGACGTGCTGCACGGCCGAGTTGGCCAGCACCACCACGCCCACTTTTTTGTCGGGACGAAATCCAGCGAACGAGTGATAGCCGCCGGTGCCGCCATTGTGCCAGATGGTGCCGTCGGGCATGACGTGCCAGCCCAACGCCACGCCGCCGGCCTCACCCATTTTGAAATGCACCTGATGACTGGCCGCGATCGCCGGATCGAAGGGTGTCTGGGCGAGCCCCAGGTTGGCGGCCATAAATTTGAGCATGTCGTTCACCGTCGAGCGCAGGGCGCCGGCCCCCGCCAACGTGGGCAGGTGCCAGTTCTCCGCGGCGTTCCCTGCCGCATCGTGGCCTCGCGCCAGCCGGCTGCGCAAGTCGTCGTCGAGCGTGATGCGCGTGTCGTTCATCGATAGCGGCTCACAGATTCGCTGGCGCACCATTTCCTCCCAAGACACGCCGTCCTTGAGCGCCAAGGCATGCCCCAACAAGCCGACGGCCAGGTTACTGTACTCGTACTGGGCCAGCGGTTCCCGCCGCATCTTGTGCTCGGCCAGGAACTCCGCCAATTGCTCTACGGAGTAGTCGGCGAACGGATCTTTTGGATCCTGCGGATTGAAATTGGCCGGCATGCGCGGCAGCCCGGACGAATGCGTGGACAAATCGACCAGGCGGATCTCGCGCTCCACGCCGCGCGGCACTTTCATCGCGTCGCCTAATAGCGTCTGCACCGGATCGGTGAGCGCCACCTTGTGCTCTTCGACCATCTGCGCGAGTGCCAGCCCGGTGAACACCTTGGTGATCGAACCGATTTCGAACACGCTGTCGGCATTGGGCGCAGCGGCGCTCGTTTCGGAGAGCAGTCCATAGCCGGCCGTTTGCGTGCCGCGCTCGTTGATCAGGCCGATTGCCATCCCGTAGATCCAGCCATTCTCCACGGCCGGACCGGCCAGCGCGTCGATCTTGGCCGGCGGCACGAGCTCCGCAGCGCGCGCCGCGATCCCGAATGTGAACGACAGCAGAAACGCGGCGGACCAGGTGAGATACCGTTTACAGTGGTTCATTGCCAGCCTCGTGGAATGACAAGTGGAAGCGAAACGCACATCCAACACGTATTCGTTACCAGGCTCAGCTCATTTTGCGAACGAGCCAATCGCCCACGCCGGGCCATAGTTCGGATACGGCAAAAATCCAGCGGGCAATGCCGGGCACCACCAGCTCCGGCTTGCGCCGCTGGCAGGCCGTCAGGATCTGTTCCGCCAGCCGCTCGGGCCGGATCAGGCTCGTCTTAACGCCTCCGCCCGGTTTGCGGGCGCTCTCGGGGAGGGACGCAGTTTGTTCCGCCGAGTAGTCGCGTGGCTTGTCGCGGGCGATGGGCCCCGGCGAAACCAACAGTACGTGCAGCCCTTGATCGGCCATCTCGCGGCGGAGCTGCGCCGAGTAGCCGCTCACCGCGTGCTTGGTTGCCGAGTAGGCTCCCATGTAACGGGCGGCCGTTTTGCCGGCCAGCGAGCCGATATTCACCAGGTGTCCGCGCACGGCCAGCAAGTGCGGCATCGCGGCCTGCGTGCACCTCACCAGGCCGACCAGGTTCAATTCGGTCATCGCGGCGAATTCTTCCGGGCTGGTTTCGATGGCCTTGCCGCGCGCCGAGCGCCCGGCGTTGTTCACCAGCACGTCGATGCGACCGTACCGCTCGAGCGTGCGCGAAATCAGGGCCCGCACGTCGGCGTCGCGGGTCACGTCGGTCGGCACGTCCAGTGCGTCGCCGCCGCTTTGTCGCAGCTCGGCCGCCGTCGCCGCCAGCGTTTCCGCAGAGCGCGCTGCAATCACCACCTTCGCGCCGCGGGCGACGAATGCCGCCGCAATCGCGCGGCCGAGTCCCGCTGATCCACCGGTAACGATGGCCACTTTGTTCTGCCAATAGCTCATGGGCATTGATATTCGCACATCTGCCGGCACGTGCAATAAGGGCGCAACAAGAAGCCCCGGGGTGCGAAGCGGTCGCGAACCCCGGGGCTGCATGGTTTCTGCGTCGCTTGTTAAGTGGGCGAAATCACCCGACGCTGCGGACCCGATACGGCTCGCGCTGAGCGCGCGTCAGCATCGAGTTGGCTTCGCTGTCGCCCACGAACTCTTCTTTCGCGGCATCCCAGGAGAGCTTTCGCCGCAAGCGAATCGAGATGTTTGCCAGGTGGCAGGCGCTCACCGAGCGATGCTGGCTGGCGACGTCCGAGATGGGCCACTTGCCGAACTTCCAGGCCTCGAAGAAGTTGCCCATGTGGTCGCCCATCTTGGCGGTGTTGCCTTTGTACAGCGCTTCGACCGCCGCCATGATTTTCTCTTTGGTCGCGGGATCGGCGTCCTGGTCTTCGATCGGCTTGCCCGTGATGCGGCCGCGATTGACAAAGATCCGCCCGTTTTCCCCCTCGAAGGTCACTCCCTCATCGCCGGGCGGCTGCGCCAACAACTGCACGTGCACGTCGCCCGGATACTGATAGTCCACGGTCACCAGTTTCGGCGTATTGAAGCCGCCGGGAATCGAGGGCAGGGCGGTTTTCGTACCGTCGATCGTCAGCGGGCCGGAATTCTCCACGTCCAGGGCCCATTGCGCTACGTCCATGTGATGGGCGCCCCAGTCCGTGCAAATGCCGCCCGAGTATTCATACCACCAGCGGAAGCGGAAGTGACTCCGCTCCGGGCAGTACTCCGCCACCGGCGCCTGACCGAGCCACATGTCCCAATTCAAACCCTCGGGTACGGGCTGCGCGGCGAAGGGTCCGCCTTCCTCGGTCGACAGCGGCAAGTGAACCGTCACTTTCTTGATCTTGCCCAGCTGACCGCTGCGCACCGTGGCCACGGCCCGGCCGAACAGCGCAAACTGATCGCCGCGCTGTTGCGTGCCGACTTGCATGACCTTGCCGGTCTTCTTGACCGCGGCGACCAGCTGTTTGCCTTCGTCGATGGTCAGCGTCAGCGGTTTCTCGCAATAGACGTGCTTGCCGGCCTCAAGCGCCGCCAGCGCAATCTCCGTATGCCAATGATCGGGCGTGCCGATGGTCACCGCTTCGATGTCGGACCGTTCGAGCAGCTTGCGATAGTCTTCGAAAACGTCGGCCTTGGCAAAATGCTCTTGCTTGGCTCGTTCGGCATGTTGGCGATGCACGTCGCACACGGCCACGACGTCGCCATAGACACTGGCGCGCCGCGCGATGCCGGTGCCTTGTCCACCCAGCCCGATGGAGCCGACCAGCGGCCGCTCGTTTTTCGATTCCTGCCCCCGCGCTCTGCCTGCCAGCCACAAGGGATTAGCGGCCAGGGCGGCCGCGGCGGCCGAGGTTTGCACAAAGCGGCGGCGGGTGATCGATCGCTGCGTCATGTTCGGTTCCTATGGATACAGAGTTCGGTTGTTCGATTGGAAAAAGAGGACATTCTACTTTTCCCGCAGCTGGCCGGTTGATCGCCATCCCGCCGCACAGCGAAAAGTAGAACGTCCCCCTTTTTGGCTCGTGTCAGATGAACTGCCGTTGCCGGCGGCCCGCCATGCGTTTCGGATTCAGGCTACCCGGTTAGGGGTGCTACGGGATCTTGGCCTGGCAGGTTCGTCGCAGAGTGCCGGGGCGCAAGTTTGGCGTGGTGTGCAAAATCGGCCCGTGGGGCGCCGTTTCGCACCCTCAGGCGAACCCGGACGAGTGTACTTATTGCGGCGGCGGGCCGCCACCATCCGACCGCTTTTTTTCCCCCAGCGGCCGAAAACCCGTGACATTCCAGTGCACTTCCTCGTCCGCCCCCAGCACGATGCGGTCGAACCGCCGCGGATAGCCGTATCGCGGATCGAACTCGGCCCACAGCGCCACCCCCGCCGCCTTGGGCGAACCGTAGGACTCGCGGGGCGTCTCCGCCATTTCCAGCTCTTGCTCGATTGTGTCGAGCTGCCCCGGCACACTCCAGTAGTACCACGTGCGGCGCTGGCTGGGCTGCACGCCGTCGCGCGTCATGCGCGTGACCTCGCCGTCGCGCACTTCGACGTGTACTTTGCCCGGCCGCTTGCCGCCCAGCTCGACGTCGAGATCGTAACTGGCAGGGCCGTTTTCATCCCAGCGCTGGGCCGCCGCTTCGTAGGCTGCGCGTGTGAGCGGCGTCGGCCGCCTGGCAATTGCCAAGCTCACGAGCACTGCCACGCCCACCAGCGACGTGAGTCCCACGCCGACGAGCATGCCGAACGCCAGCGGATGGCGACGCCGCCACGCGGGCGCTGTGGCGCGGCCCGCAGGCGCGGCGGCCGGCAATTCAGGTTCCGCTTCGGGATCCGTCGGCGTCATAAGCGTTGATCGGCTCGAAGTGTCCACGACTCTGTGCTGGCAGTGGTCAAATCTTATCGCGTGCGTTACGCTGAGGCCATGCGCCAGGCGGCACGAGCGCGCTTGCATCCGTGCAACCGAGGGAAACGATGCCAGACCTGACCAATCTGCCGCCGCGTTCGCGCACCAAGATCATCGCCACCGTCGGTCCGGCCTGTCGCCGGCCCGAACAGCTTGCCGAGCTCGTGCGCGCCGGCGCCGATATCTTTCGCCTTAACGTGGCGCACGCCAGCCTGGAAGTGCACAGCGAGACACTTTCGTTCATTCGCCGCACCAGCGAGCAGCTTCACCAGCCCATCGCCGTGCTGGTGGATCTGGCCGGGCCGAAGATTCGCTTGGGCGAGCTGCCGGGCGGCGAAATCGATTGCACGGTCGCCGCGGAATATCGCTTTGTGCGCGGCGAGCACACGGATCGGCCCGATGAGCTGGTGACCACCTACGAGCCCTTGATCGATGAGCTGCAGGTCGGCGACAGCGTGATGCTGGCCGATGGCACCGTGGCCATGAGCGTGGTGGAAAAAGGCAAAGACTTCGCGCGCTGCCAGGTGACGCAGCCAGGTCTGATCCGCAGCCGCCAGGGCGTGAACCTGCCGGGCGTGAAGCTCAGCGCGCCGGCCATGGACGAAGACGACCGCCGGGCGGCGCTGTGGGCCGCCGAAAACGGCATCGACTTTGTCGGGCTCAGCTTCGTGCGCGATCCCAACGACGTGCGCGAGCTGAAGGTGCTGTTGGGCGATCGCACGGTGCCCACGCGAGTCATCGCCAAGATCGAAAAGCAGGAAGCGATCGACCGGCTGGAAGAGATCGTTGCCGTGTCCGACGGCATCATGGTGGCCCGCGGCGACCTGGGCGTCGAAATCAACGTGGCTGAAATGCCGCTCGTGCAAAAGCGCATCGTGGCCAAGTGCCGCGAATTTCAAAAGCCGGTGATCATCGCCACGCAAATGCTCGACAGCATGCAGCACTCGCGCCGGCCCACGCGTGCCGAAGCCACCGACGTGGCGAATGCCATTCTCGACGGAGGCGACGCCTGCATGCTCTCCGGCGAGACGGCCATCGGCCAGTATCCGCGCGAGGCGGTGGAGATGATGAACCGCATCGCCCTGGCGACCGAAGAACGCTTTCGAGAAAGTATGCCGCGGCCGGCCGGCGAATTCAGTCCCGAGGGCCTGCGGCCAATCACGGCGGCCGTCGTCTATGGCGCCGGCCACATCGCCACCGAGCTTGGCGCCAAGCTCATCGTGGCCGCCAGTCACACCGGCGCCACGGCCTTGGCGCTGTCCATGCAGCGGAACTACGTGCCCACCGTGGGCATCAGCGATGCGCCCGAGGCGCTGCGGCGGATGTGTCTCTACTGGGGCGTGATTCCGCTGGTAGGAATGCCCACCTCGTCCGACGACGAAATGCTCAAGGCCGTTACCACCTGGGGCGTGCGGCAGCGCATGCTCACCAGCGGCGATCGCGTGGTCCTGGTGGGCGGCATCGGCTCGCGCAGCGGCTCGCACAACCAGGTGGTCGTCCACCAGGTGCCGTGAATGCTGGCCGCATTTCACACAAGCTCGACGCACCAGCGAGGGCGATGTATCGACCGCGCTTCGCTGGTTCGCCCTCGCTGGCGCTTTGGGCTTGTGTCTTGCCACGGTCCTTGCGTGCCATCTGCCGCGAACCAGCACTTGTCACCCTGCGTCTAGCAGTTGACAATGGCCCGTTTCCGAGCCGCCGATTGCGGCCCTCAGGTCATCTGCGAGTGGAGTGAACATGCCCAGTTGCGTTTTGGCGTATTCCGGCGGCTTAGACACGTCGGTCATCCTGGGTTGGCTGCAAGAAGAGGGCTACGACGTGCATGCCGTGTACGTCGACCTGGGGCAGCCCGGCGAAGACCGCGAGGCGACGCTCGACAAGGCCCGCACCTGCGGGGCCAAGACCGCCCGGATCATCGACGCTCGCGAAGAGCTGTGCCGCGATTTCGCGTTTCCGGTGCTGCAGTGGCAGGCCAAGTACGAAGGCGTCTACCTGTTGGGCACGTCCATCGCGCGGCCGCTCATCTCCCAGGTCTGCCTGCAAGTGGCCCGCGAAGTCGGGGCCGACGCCTATGCCCACGGCGCCACCGGCAAGGGCAACGATCAATGCCGGTTCCAGCTGGCCGCCGAGGCGCTCGACCCGGGCATCCGCGTGATCGCACCCTGGCGCATGGAAAAATTCCGCGCGCGGTTTCCCGGCCGGCGCGAGATGATCGACTTCTGTCAGCTGAAAAACATCCCCGTCAAGGCCACGGTCGCCAAACCCTATAGCTCCGACGAGAACTGTCTGCACATCAGCTACGAGGCCGGCCAGCTGGAAGACCTGGCTGTCAACGGCGTCGAGCTGGTCGATTTCGGCATGACCGTGTCGCCGGAGAAAGCGCCCGACAAGGCCCAGCGCGTGACGATCGGCTTCGAGGCGGGCGTGCCCGTGGCCGTGAACGGCCGGACCGCCAGCCCGCTGGAAGTGGTCACGCAGCTGAACAGCATCGGTGGGCGCCACGGTGTCGGCCGCATCGACATGGTCGAAAATCGCTTCGTCGGTATGAAGAGCCGCGGAGTGTACGAGGCGCCGGGCATGACCGTGCTCTACACGGCGCATCGCCTGGTTGAGCAGCTCACCGCCGATCGCGACCTGGTCCACCTGCGCGATCGGCTGGCTCCGGAAGTGGCCGAGATGGTGTACTACGGCTTCTGGTTCGCCCCAAAAATGGACGCGCTGCTGGCTTTCATTCGCGAGGCACAAAAACGCGTCACCGGCGAAGTCGCGCTCAAGCTCTACAAAGGCAACCTCTCGGTCGACGGCCGCACCAGCCCCAACAGCTTGTACGACGCCGGCATTGCCAGCATGGAGGGGGGCGGCAGCTACAATCAAACGGATGCCGAGGGCTTCTTGCGCATCCAGAGTCTGCCCGGCCGCGTGCAGGCCCGCGTCACGCCGCGAAAGTACTGAGCGTAGCACGCCGGGGCTGGCTCATTTTGCGTGACCTGGAATCGTAGAACACGCTCGCGCGTGTTCCAGGGTCGGGAGCACCATGTGCCTGTCCCCCCTTTGCTTGCTACCGAACGCAAATGCAACGTCGCTGCGCCGCTCGCTGGATCGGCTGCGCCACTACCGCGAACACCCCTCGAGCGCTAGAATCTATCAGGAATCAGGAACGACGGCGTTGGGGGACTGGCTCGTTTTGCGGAGTCTGAAGGAGCAAAACGCGCCTGTCCCTTTCTTCGAAGGTGGCCGGGCCGGTGACTTGAGGTACGTGCGATGAACGTGCTGATCGTGGGCAATGGTGGGCGCGAGCACGCTCTGGCCTGGAAGATCGCGCAAAGCTCGCGGGTCGAGCGCGTGTTCGTCGCGCCAGGCAATGCCGGCACGGCGATCGACGCCGAGAACGTCGATATCTCGCCCACTGATTTCGCGCGGCTCATCAAGTTCGCCAAGCAGAATCAAATCGGGCTGACCGTTGTCGGCCCGGAGCTGCCCCTGGCCAAAGGGATTGTCGACGCCTTCAAAGATGCGCGACTCAGGATCTTCGGTCCCCGCGCAGCGGCCGCCGAGCTGGAAAGCAGCAAGGTCTTTTGCAAGGATCTCTTGCACCATGCCGACGTGCCCACGGCCGACTATCGCGTATTCCGCAATGCCGATCACGCGACGACGTTTCTGAAAGATCGCGAAGACGTGAGCGTGGTGGTGAAGGCCGACGGCCTGGCCTCCGGCAAGGGCGTGTTCGTGTGCGCCACTCGGGCCGAAGCGATCGACGCCGTCAAACGCATCGGCCGCAACAAGGAATTCGGCGAGGCCGGCAATCAGATCGTCATCGAGGAGCGGCTGGAGGGCCAGGAAGCCAGCGTGATGGCCATCACCGATGGCCGCACCATCGTCACCTTGCCGCCTTCGCAGGATCACAAGCGAGCGTACGACGGCGACACGGGCCCGAATACCGGCGGCATGGGCGCCTATTGCCCGGCGCCCGCCCTGGACGACGCGACGTTGCACATGATCGAAGAGCACGTGCTGGTGCCCACGGTTCACGCGCTGAAGCGCAGCCGGCGGCCGTTTCGCGGCGTGCTCTATGCCGGCGTGATGTTGACCAACCAGGGCCCCAAGGTGCTCGAGTTCAACGTGCGCTTTGGCGATCCCGAGTGCCAGCCGACGCTGATGCGGCTGAAGAGCGACCTGGTGGATCTGCTGGAAGCCACGGTGGACGGCCGGCTCGACGAGCTGCCGCCCTTGGAGTTCGATCCGCGCCCGGCCGTGGCCGTGGTCATGGCCAGCGAAGGTTATCCTGGCAGTTACGAGCGCGGGCTGCCCATTCGCGGACTCGACGAGGCCGCCAAAATTCCCGACGTGAAAGTCTTTCACGCCGGGACCGATATGGTCGATGGGCGCGTTGTGACCAACGGCGGACGCGTGCTGGCCGTGACCGCGCTGGGCGGCACCATCCCCGCCGCCAAGCTGCAGGCTTACACGGCGGTCAAATGCATTCGCTGGAATGGCGCCTGGTGCCGCAAGGACATCTCGGACAAGGCGCTCAGCAAACTGTAGGCTGTAGGCGGAAGGCGGAAGGTAAGAAGAGCGTCAGGCACGCACACAAGCCCGAAGCGCGAGCGAGGGCAGCCCTCCCGCCTCTACCGAGCACCAACTTCCCTGTCCCTCCTCCAGTCCTCAGTCTGTTCTCCTCCAGCCCTCAGCCTGCTTCCTGCAGCCTGCCTTAATCGTCCGCCCGCACCAGCGGCACGTCGACCAGATGCTCGGCCAGGAACCAAACCTGCATCTCGTTCGTGCGAATGATGGAGCTGACGATCAGGTCGTTCGTGCCGTCGTCGCCGCTCTCGGTTGCTTGTCGTGCCATGGCGCGGGCTTCGAGCAACAGCACTTCGTGGGCGTGCAACAGCCGTGAGATTTGCACGGGCGCCTCTTCGCGTCCGCGCGGAGGGCGCGGCACCGTGGCCAGCTCGACCACGTCGTGTGCCATGGCAATGCTCACGCCGCCGAGCATCATCGCTCGTTCGGCCAGCGCGTCGATCAACTCGTTCTGTTCGCCGAAATGCTTGTCGAACAGCAAGTGCAGTTGATAAAAGGTCGGGCCCGAGACCTGCCAATGGGCCTTCTTATAAAGATCTCGCAACACCATCGTGTCGGCCAGCAGCTGGTTCAAGTTCTCCACGCTTTGCTTGCGAGTCTTTTCCGCCAGGGCGATCGGCATGTTGATTACATGGCCGTAAGCTTGAATCTCGTGGGCCTTCTGGCCGACGATCGGCGTGGCGCGGCTGACGCCGCTTTTGGTATTGGCAACACTCATGGTTTCACCTCCGTATCTGCAATTTCCTTGGGTTCGGACTGCCGGCGACGACGTTCAGCACGGCGCCGGCCCGGAAAACTTTTGATATTGTACGCCCGGCGTTCGAAAAGGCACCCCTGCGACGGGCTCAGTCGATGGCACGCAGGGCGCAAGCGCATTTCAGGACTCATCATCCTGGACATCTTCCGCGTAACCTGGTGGAAACGGATTGTTTACCGCGCGATTGCCGCTGGGCGGGTCCGCGCCTTCCAGGCCAAACTGCTTGAGCCAGAATTTCACTTCGAATTCGCTGACCGGCCCCGTGGGCTTCGCGGCCGGCGCGTCGCGCCGCGCGCGTTCGATGCGGTTGCGCAGCGTCTCGGCGTACCACAAGTCACTGTCGACGACTCGCGCCCGCCGCCGCCTGGCCGCCCGATGCAGGCGATGATCGCTCGACACCACGACCAACCGCCGCGGTGCGGAGTCGGCAAGGATCAATTGCTCGATCACCTGGTCCGCGTCCGGCTCTGCAAAGCGCACCGTGATGCCGCGATGCTTGAACGTGCGCGGCAGGCCCGGCGGCGCTTCGCGCGCATCGAACACGACGGTGGTCGTGGGCAGTGCGACCTCCTCGAGCGACTCGGCCAGGAAGTTCAGTAGCGCCGTGCGCGATCGTTCGAGCCCGCCCGGCCCGACGCCGCGTCCCAGGATGCCGCTGGCGTGCAGCAGGTTGTAACCGTCGATCAAGAGCGACATAGGCGCACGCGCTTAGCCAGGCCGTGGCCGGCGACGTTCAACGGGCCCGAACGGCCCGACGCGGCACTGCGCGCGGAGCCTGTTCGGCGGTTGCACGAAACTTAACATGCCCGCCCACGATCACCGTATCCGCGCGGCCGCGCAACTTCCAACCGGTGAAGGGCGTGTTCGTGCTCTTGGAGCGAAACCTGGCCGGGTCGACGGTCCAGGTGACTTGCGGATCGATGACGGTGATGTCCGCATCGGCCCCCACGCGCAGCGTTCCCTTGGTGCCGTCGATGCCGAGAATTCGCGCCGGATTGATCGTCAGCTTCTCGATGGCCTGCGACCACGTCAGGTGGCCCGGCTCGATCAGGCGCGTGATCACCAGCCCCAACGCCGTCTCCAGCCCGACGATACCGAACGGCGCTTGATCCAATTCGCGCATTTTTTTCTCGAGCGCGTGCGGCGCGTGGTCGGTGCAAATCACGTCGATCGTGCCGTCCGCCAGCCCGGCAATGCAAGCGTCGACGTGCCGCTGGCCGCGCAACGGCGGGCTCATCTTGAAATTCGAATCGAACGACCGCAGGCACTCGTCGGTGAGCGTAAAGTGGTGCGGGCAGACTTCCGTGGTTACCGGCACACCCCGAGACTTGGCCCGGCGAATCAGTTCCACGCTGCCGGCACTCGAAACGTGCATCATGTGCACGCGCCCGCCGGTGGCTTCGGCCAGCGCGATATCGCGGCCGGTCATCACGTCTTCCGCCTCGGCCGGCATGCCGGGCAATCCCAGCACGAGCGACACCAGCCCTTCGTGCATCACGCCGCCCTGGGTCAGCTCGCGAACTTCGGCGTGGTTCAAAATCGGCTTGTTGAACATGCGGCAGTATTCGAGCGCCCGCCGCATCAACTCGGCGTCGTAGACCGGGGCCCCGTCGTCGCTAAAAGCCACGGCGCCCGCCTGGCTGAGCTGGCCCAGCTCGGCCAGTTCCTTGCCTTCGCGATTCTTGCTCACGCAGGCTACGACAAACACGTTGCACTGATCGGCCAGGGCCGCCTGGTGCTTGACGAACTCCACTTGCGCTTGCGTGTCGAGCGGCGGATCGGTGTTGGGAATGCACGCGATCGACGTAAAGCCGCCGGCCACCGCGGCCGAGGCCCCGGTGAGAATGGTCTCGTCTTCCTCGCGGCCCGGCTCGCGCAAGTGCACGTGCATGTCGATCAGCCCGGGCGAAACGATCTTGCCCGCAACGTTGAGCACTTCGGCGCCACCGGCTGCGTCGTCGGCGACATCGAGCGCGGCAATCCGCCCATTCTCCACCAGCACGTTGGTCACGCGGTCCAACTTCTGGCTGGGATCGATCACCCGACCGCCGACGAGGAGTAATGAGCCATTTGCGCGCACGTTGCCGACCCCCTTGTTCATAACCGTCGCCCCATCGGCCTATGCCCCGTTGCTCAGAATCAACCACAAGACGGCCATTCGTACGGCCAGTCCGTTGGTCACTTGATCGAGAATTGCCGAGTGCGGCCCGTCGGCCACGTCGGGCGTGATTTCCACGCCGCGATTGATCGGTCCGGGGGCCAAAATGAGGATATCGGGCTTGGCGCGCGACAGCCGCTCGCGTGTCATTGCATACAGCAGCGCATACTCGCGCACCGACGGAAACGGTCGCGTGCTTTGCCGCTCGAACTGGATGCGCAGCAGATTCAACACGTCGCACCGCGGCAGAACGGCGTCGAAATCGTACACGACTTCGACGCCCAACTCTTCCCACCGCCGCGATACCAAGGTCGATGGGCCGCACAGGATCACGTGCGCACCCAGTTTCTTCAGCCCCCAAATGTTCGAGCGCGCGGTGCGGCTATGCGCGATATCTCCCACCAGCGCAACCGTCAGCCCTGCGACGCGCCCCAGACGTTCGCGGATGGTCAGGATGTCCAGCAGGCCTTGCGTCGGATGCTCGTGCGGCCCGTCGCCCGCGTTGATCACCGAACAGCCGAGATTCTGCGCCAGCAACTGCGCGGTGCCGGGCGTGCGATGGCGAACGATCACCGCATCGATGCCCATGGCTTCGATATTGCGGGCCGTGTCGATGAAGGTTTCGCCTTTGGAGAGGCTGCTGCCGGAGGAGGTAAAGTCGATCGTGTCGGCACCCAGCCGGCGCGCGGCCAGCGAGAAGCTGGTGCGGGTCCGCGTGGAGTTCTCGAAAAACAGATTGGCGCAGGTGCGGCCGGCGAGCACCGGAATCTTCTGCGAGCAATTGGCCGTCGCCTCCTTGAACATCACGGCACTGTCGAGGATGACGTTGAGTTCCTCGGCGGAGAGACTTTCGAGATCCAGCAAGTGCCGCCGCGTCCACGCGGCCGGCACCGTACCGAGATCGACCGTGTCTGTGCTCATAGAGGGCGCATCCTCCCTGATGATTCGTTGCGCGCGATGGGCCGTAGAGATCGGGCGTGTGGCAGCCCCGTGCTTGCCGCACCAGTCCCTCGACGCCGCGCTCACAATCGCCGCACCAACCGCGCTTACACAATTCTAACGCGCCGCGAGGCGCGTGAAAAGCAACGCGTGCGAATCCTCCGTCAGCAGGTCGATCCGACCGCCGCTTACCCCATTCGCCAGCGCGAATTGAACAACCGGGCCATGACGATCAGCAGGATGGCATTCAGCGCCACGTAAAATCCCTCGAAGGCGGCAAACAGCGCCCAATTGACCGTCAGCCGCGTGATGCCCGGCATCATCAAGTCAATCGGCAGGGCAAACGCCACCGCAAAGGGGCTGGTGAAACTGGCATTCGCCAACAATTGCGCGACCGGCGTGCCTTGAAAGAACGTGTCGGCGAAATACGTCACCGCCAGGGGCACCAGGAATAACAGCGAGATGACCAGATAGGTCGTCATCAGGCTGATCGACGTTTTTTGAAACACCACCGAACAGAACAGAGCCACCGTGGCCGTCGTCAGGCATACCGTCAAAACAATGGCCACGTAACACAACACCACGCCCAGGTGGCTCCAATAGGCGTTGACCATCACCACGGCCAGCAACAGCGGCCACAGCAGAAACATCGTCAGCACGCTCGAAACGCGCAAGCCGGAGACCAGCTTGGCCCACAGGATTTGTCCCGAGCTGAGAATGGTGGTCAGCAGCAGATCGAGCGTTTCGCGTTCGCGTTCACTTGTGACGCTGCCGGCCGAAAAGACCGGTCCCACAAGCACGTTGAAGAAGACGACATACGAAATGTACCAGGGAGCCATGTTGGGCCAGACGTACAGGAAGAAGGCCATCAGCGGAATGGCCAACAACATGCTTACCTGGATCACCACCCGCAGCATGAGCGTGCCCTGGCTGAAGATCTCGCTGCGCATTTCCTTGTCGAAGACCGGGTTGGCGCCGTCGGCCAACAGGTCGTTGCGCTTGCTGGGCGCGAATAGCCAGTCCGGAAACTGATCGCTCTGGATCACCAGCCCCATGGCTTCCTTGGCTTCTTCGTCCAGGTCGACCACTTCCTTGCCGCCGGCGCCCAGGTCGGGCGGGTGCAGCAGCCGCGCGCACGTGTCGCGAAACAGCCGCACGCACAACAGCAGGCTCACGAGCGGCAGCACCGTGAGCGTGAGTGTCAAACGCAATTGTCCACGGTCCGCCAGGCCCCACCAACACAGCACCGCAAACAGCGCCAGCGGCAGGATCAACAAATAACTGACCAACAGCGACGCGGACGTGCGGCGAAAATAGCTGCTGGCCGCCAGGCTGATCATGCCAAACGTGATCACCGACACGAACAGGCCGAAATACGCGGCCAGCGCCTCATAAATCGACACGCCTCCCAGCGGCAAGCAAAGCATCACGATCGGCAGCGACGCGAAGATCAGCAGCATCAAGTGACACAGCGACGCCAACAGCTTGCCCAGCACGATCGCGCCGGGCCGCAACGGGCTGGCCAAGAGCATCTCGTAGCTCATCCGCTCTTTCTCACCCGTGATCGTGCCCGCCGCGAAGCTCGGCGCCATCATCGACGCCAGCATGTATTGCCCCAGAAACACCAGATTGATCAATCGCTTGGATGCTTCCGGGTTGGTGGTCAGATCCAGGTGCCGCTCCTGCGGCCAGGCCAACAGCACGACCACGCCGAGCATGCCCAGATAGAACAGCAACAGCAGAAAGGCCCGCACCATGCGCAGGTTGACGAGCAGTTCGCGCTGCAGAACGGGATTCTCGACGAGATACATCGGGGCGGCGTTGGTGCTGACGTTCGGGATTTATCCTGACACGAGCAATCGACACCCGCCATCATACCGCACCTGCGTTCGAACCGTACCGTCCGCGGTTTCCGCTGGAAATCGCCACCGGCGTCCTATTGATTGGGCCCGTCGAAGCCCAATAACAGCCGCAGCTCATCCAGCGGTCTCAAATAGACGTCGAGCGGCAGGCCGTCGACCGTCGGCTCGCGGCGCCCCGTCAGTCCGTCGACGGCCCCCGCGTGCCGCACCAGTGCTTCAATCAGGGTGCGCTGGTTGTGCGAGTTCCATTGCTGCCCGCGCTGAACGGCGCCGCGCAGGCGCGCGACGGCCAGTGCCAGCGCATAGCCGCCCCAATTGCTCACGCCGGCGATGATGGCGTGGTCGGTCGCCGTACGGCAGACGATGCGTTCCGCCACGCCGCCGCCCACCGCGGCGACCAGTTTTTCCCAAGCGAAGTGCCCCATGCCGATTTCGTTTCCTCCGTCGCCAATGCCGACGGTGACGATGGGTGGCCGTTGGCTCGCGGCAATTGCGAACAGCCGATCGGCTCGCGCCGTGTGCTCCTCAATCGATTCGCCGCGCATATTGTGGCACACATCGCGATGCATTTCGGGCACCGCCGCGACGAAGCGATCCACCGCGTTCTGACTCGTCGCGCGTTGGGCCGCCAGCGACTCGAGCGTGTGGCTCGGCCCTGGGCGTTCGATGGCAATCAGGTGCGTCAGCGACCTGCCGCGCGGCGAGCCAAAGAACTCAGTGGCCCACCGGCCACTCAGGTTCTCTTCGGCGCCGCGGCTGCGCTCGCCGATCGAAGCCGCCTCCCCTTCGATCGGCATCGCCAACAATTCCACTTCGCGAAGCTTCCACATCTCACGGCCGCACTCGAAGAGCGGCATGACATGGCGATCGCCGATCAAACACACGTCGACGCCCACCGCGGCCAACGCCCGCGCGAGAAACAGCGCCCCGGGCGGGCCGTCGGTTTCGGCCGTCATTCCCGCGGGCCCGGCCACGCAAAAGCCCGTCACGATTCCCACGGCGCGAGCGCGCAACGCCAGTTCCAGCGCCGCAGAGCGCAACTGGCCGGCGTCGAGCGGCGCGGAGTGTTCCCGAAAACTGGCCAGGCCGCGGCCCGCCGGATCGACGTGCACCACCGCCTCAACCGCTGGCCAGTCAATCTGCCCGTCCACGCCGCGAATCCGCGCTTCGTCGTTGGTGGGCTGGCGCAGCGGCGTGGAATGCATCCTTCGGGCTCGCAAATACCAAGAACTTTGTTAAGATGTCGGCTCTTTTACGGTATCAAGGTGATGAATAGGTCCGATAGGTTTGTGCCGGGTCGGCGATGCCGCCGGACGGTTGCAACCCTGGGTCGCTGTGCTGCGTAGAGGATTGTGGAGATTTCTCGTGCGGACGCCAGGAGCGCCGCCGGGTGGGGAGCGAACGCCGACCCCGTTGCCAGATATCCAGGTCACCGAGGGCCTGATTTCGGCATGCTTTTGGGTGGGCGTCTTGACAAAGAGATAGCGTGTGGATTACAACGTGAACTAGATCGTGAAAAATGTCACAATCCTCGTAACGACTGGCTCCGCAGGCGCTTACCGGGACGACTTGAGGGTGACGCCGGGGTGTGGGCGTCCAACCCTGCAATTGCTTTCGCGATGGATGTCGACACGTCGCCGTCGTTGACGGTTTTTGGGTCAGGCCTGAGGGCGATTGGGCATGGCAGAGCAAAAGAAGCTGTCCGTAGCCGAGATTCTCGCGGCGGCGCGCAAGTCGGATTCAAAAGGCAACGGTGACGAGCCAGCGGCTGCTGCGCCCGCTCCGCCACCGGCTGCCAAAGCAGCGCCTGCTGCCAAAGCAGCGCCTGCTGCCAAAGCGGCGCCCGCTGCCGAGGCTGCTGCGGAAAGCGCGCCGGCCGAGACGCCACCCGCAGCCAAGCCTGCACCCGCAGCCAAGCCGCCCGTAAGCAAGCCAGGTGGCGCGCGCATGAGCGTGGCAGAGATGCTGGCCGCAGCGCGTGCCGAGAAAGGCGAAGGCGCTGCGCCGGCTGCACCGAAGGCAGCTGCACCGAAGCCGGCCGCCCCAAAACCGGCCGCTGCCGCAAAACCTGCCGCCGAAGCGAAGCCTGCTCCTGCAGCCAAAGCCTCGCCCAAGCCTGCGCCTGCAGCGGCGGTTGCCAGTGGTCCGAAAGACACCGGCAGCATTCTGGCCGAGGCGCGCAGCGGCACGAAGCCCGGTCCCATGTCAAAGGCCGAAGCCGCGCTTCGCGCGCCGGCCGACAAAGCCTCGCCCAAGCCTGAGAAGGCGCGGATCACCGTTCCGCCAATGCCGGTCAAGCCGGACTACGCCCGGCCAAAGGCGCCCCAGGTCGAGACCAGCGACAGTCGCCGCAGCTTTCTGATGGGCGTCGTGCTGGGATCGTTCTTCGGGCTGGGCAACGCCGCCATGGCCACGACCTTCGGCCTGTGGACGTTGGGCACCGCGCGCTTCATGTTTCCCAACGTGCTCACCGAGCCGCCCAGCAAGTTCAAGGTCGGCTTCCCCAGCGACTTCGCGCCGGGCCAGGTGGAAAACAAGTTCAAGGCCCAGTACGGCGTGTGGGTCGTGAACTACGAATACAACGGCAAGCCCGAGATTTTCGCGTTGCGCACGGTGTGTACGCACCTGGGCTGCACGCCAAACTGGCTTGAGGGCGAGCAGAAATTCAAGTGTCCGTGCCACGGCAGCGGCTTCTACAAGGACGGCATTAACTTTGAAGGGCCTGCCCCGCGCCCCTTGGAGCGCTATGCCATTCGCATTGCCGACGACGGCCAGTTGGAAATCGACAAGAGCAAGATGTTTCAGGAAGAAATCGGCCAGTGGAGCGATCCCGCTTCGTTCGTTCCGGTGTGAGCTTGGGCGGTTGTCGGCCGCACGGCGTGCAGCGTGCGGATCACGGCGGCAGGCGCGTATTGCCTGGCCTTGGCGTGCGCGGCGGCGCGTGTGGTTGATCGGCGGAGTCATTCTTTTCTCTATTTGAGCCCCCGAACGAACGATGTCCATTGGCGAAATGATTCGCGAGTCGCAGGTGTGGAAGAGTATCTTCCGGCACCCCATGCCCCAGGATCGCCGCAATCGCATTGTGGTGATGCTGACCAACTTCTTCCTGCACCTCCACCCGGTATCGATCAAGAAGCAAGGCATCGCCCTGTCGTACACCTGGTGTATGGGCGGCGTGACGTTCTTCTTGTTCCTGGTTGAGACCGTCACCGGCGTGCTGCTGATGTTCTACTACCGGCCCACGATCCAATGGGCCTACAACGACATCCTGGCGCTGCGCGACGTGACCTCATTGGGCGTCTTGCGCGAGCTGCATCGCTGGGGCGCGCATGCCATGGTGATTACCGTCTGGTTGCACATGTATCGCGTGTTTCTCACCGGCAGTTACAAGCCGCCGCGCGAATTCAATTGGGTGATCGGCGTGATCTTGCTGTTGCTCACGCTGCTGTTGTCGTTCACCGGCTACCTGTTGCCGTGGGATCAGCTGGCCATCTGGGCGATCACCGTGGGCTCGAACATGGCTCGCGCCACGCCGATCCTGGGCCACGAGGGCCCCGGCCAGCAGTTATTGAACATCCAGGGCATCGACATGATCACCAATGCTTCCGATGCGCGCTTTGCGTTGTTGGGCGCGCGCTTCGTCGGCGAAGAGACGTTGAACCGTTTTTACATCCTGCACTGTATCGCCATCCCCTTGGCGGTAGCGCTGCTGTTGGCGATCCACTTTTGGCGCGTCCGCAAAGATGGCGGCATCAGCGGACCGCTGTAGCGACCCGATCGACACGGTTTTCACGAGGCCTTACGCTCACGGTTGACTCCGGCTGATTAAGCGATTTCGCCATGCACGGTTCTTACCAAGACTTCATCACCGGAATCTCGCCGTTCCTCGGCGGGTACTACCTGACGCTGGCCGCCATGAACGCCGTGATGGCGTTCTATCTCTGGCACTATCGCCACGATATTCGCCAGGCGATGGTCTGGACCGTCTTCTCTTTTTTGCTCGTCGCCGTGGCGTCGGCGGCCATGGGCGAAAGCCCGCCGGGGTTTCCCGCGGTCATCCGCAACTTTGTCGACTGGGCGACAGGCCCCGTGATCTATAGCGTGGGCACCACGCTGCTGTTGGTCGTCGCCTACCTTGCGCGGCGCTTCCTCGTGCGGCCGATGGTGGGTTGGATCCTTTTGAATTTGTCGCTGGTGGTGATGGGCTTCTCGATGGCCAATCCCAACTTCGCGGCCATTGTCACCAAGCCGGACAATGTGCCCATCGTGGGGCTGGTGTTTCTGCTGGGCTTCTTTACCTGGATCGCCACGAAGCGGGCCGTCGAGAACGACGACCGCGCGGCGGAAGGTTTGCCCCCCGTCGAATCGCTCGACAACGAGAAAGTGCTCGTCTGGCCCGATCTGGTCTACACCGAATTGATCTGCATGATCGCCCTGACGGCGTTCTTGCTCGTGTGGGGCATTGCGCTGCAGGCGCCGTTGGAAGAGCCGGCCAGCGCCGTCAAGACGCCCAACCCGTCCAAGGCCCCGTGGTACTTCCTCGGCCTGCAGGAAATGCTCGTCTACTACGATCCGTGGATGGCCGGCGTCGTGCTGCCCAGCCTGATCATCGTGGGTCTGATGGCCATTCCGTTTCTCGATTTCAACAAGCAGGGCAACGGTTACTACACCATCGAACAACGCAAGTTCAGCTACTTGATCTTCCAGTTCGGCTTTCTCGAGCTGTGGGTCACGCTGATCATCCTGGGCACGTTCTTCCGCGGTCCAAACTGGAACATCTTCGGCCCGTTCGAGTATTGGGATCCGCACAAGGTGCTGGCCCTGAACAACGTGGACCTGTCGCAGTATTTTTGGGTCTACGGCATGGGGCAGGGGCTGCCCAAGGCGCCGCCCGGCAGCGGGTTGCTCTCGCAGATCGGTTTCATCCTGCTGCGCGAATGGCTGGGCATCGTGCTGTTGGTGGTTTATTTCGTAGCGCTGCCGCCGATCATGGCTGTGACCTTCTTCCGCAGCTTCTTTTTGAAGATGGGTTTCATCCGCTACATGCTGATGGCCAACCTGCTTTTGTTCATGGCCGCCCTGCCGGTAAAGATGATTCTGCGCTGGACGTGGAACTTGAAATACATCGTGGCGATTCCTGAATACTTCCTGAATTTCTAGCCCCGCTCGCCGTGCCGCTGCGCGCGGCTGGTCACTATGCCCGCAACCGAACAAACCTGGCGCGACTCAAAACTGCTGCACCTCGTCTTTGGTCTCACCGCGGTGGCCATGCTGGCGACCACGGTGTGGATGCTGGCCGCAGACCATCGCCGCGAGTGGAAAGACTATCAGAACAAGTTCCAGGACTTGGAAGCCTGGACCGCGCAAGCGCGGATCAGCCAGGAGCAGAGCACTGCGTATACCGACACACAGAAGGAGCTGGAAGAAAAACTGGCCGCCACCCAGCGCGTGGTGCCGGATCCGGCGGTGATCGTGCGGTTCGAAGACGCGGTGCGTCGCGATGCCGCAGCGCGCAAAGCCGCCGAACCCAGTTTCACGGAGCTGGAAGCCGCCTTCGATCAGCTCTCCAAGGCCGAAGAGGAAGCGCGGCCCGCCTTGCGAAATCGGCTCCGCTCGGCGCTGGAAGCCTTTGTCAGGCAGGCCAAGTTTCGCGAAGACGAAGCGGCCACCGAGAAGAAATTCCTCGCGGCCGACCTGGAAGTTGCCCGCAGCCAGTACGACCTGGGTGTGGGCAACGAGCTGCCCAAATCGCGGCTGGCCGAGCTGCAGAAGGCCGTTGACGAGCAGATGGACCGCGTCGCCGCGGCGACCGACAAGGCGCAGGATGCCACCACGTATCGCAAAGAGCTCGACGGTTACTACGGTGAAATCTTCGGTGCCGAGGAAGAAGCCAAGAAGCAGCTGGCCGATCACCAGGCCGGGCTCAAGCAATTGCAGGCCACGCTCTGGGACCGCGAAAACCACATCACCAAAGACATCGTCGAGCTGCCGATTCTCGACGCCTTCGGCCGGCCGATCAAGATCGAGCAGGTGTGGCTGCCCAAGCTGACCATCAACTACAACTTCGGCGCGGTGGGTGACGTGGCGCGGTTCGATCGCTGCGTGACTTGCCATCAGGCCATTGCCGAAAGCGCGCCCGGCTCGGCCACCGAGCCCCGTTATCGCGCGGAGCATCGCGTGACGCTCACGATGCAAACTCCCGAGCAAAAGCCCGAGGCCCTGGCCGAAGTTCCCGAAGACTCCGAGGCCCGCGGCACGTTCTACGGCCGGCAGCTCGAAGCGATCTACGGCATTCAGCTCGCCGGCCGCGGCGTGTTCGATCCGGATGAGGCCAAGGTCTCCGTCGTCCGCAGTGAAACGCTCGGCGCCAAAGCAGGCCTGGAAATGGGCGACGTCATCGAGCGCGTCAACGACGTGACGATTCTCGACAAGCGGATGATCTACGCCCCGCTATTGGATGCCGTGACCTGGGGCCAGCCGGTCTCCTTGACGGTGCGCCGTGGCGTGCCGCATCCCTATGCCAGTCATCCGCGGCTCGACTTGTTCGCCGGCTCGCTCAGTCCTCACAAAAAGGACGACATCGGCTGCACCATCTGCCACGACGGGCAGGGGAGCGCCACCGCATTTAAATGGGCCTCGCACAGCCCCGACGATCCGTTCCAGGAGGCCGAGTGGCGGCGAAAGTACGACTGGTTCGACAATCATCATTGGATTTATCCGATGATGCCCAAACGGTTTTCGGAAAGCCTGTGCTTGAAGTGTCATCACGACGTGACGGAGCTGGCGGCGAGCGAACGCTTTCCTGATCCGCCCGCGCCCAAGCTGATGCAGGGCTTTCAGTTGATCCAGGATTTCGGCTGCTTCGGCTGTCACGAAATCAACGGCTTCGACGGCCCGCACAAGCGCATCGGTCCTGACCTGCGCACGGAGCCGCCTTATTCCGCGGCCGCGCTCGAGTTGCTGGCCGGCGGCGGCCTCACCGACCAACAAGCCGGCTGGGCGCGCGAACTGGCGTTAGAGCCCGGCAACGACCAGGCACGCCGCGCGCTTGGCGGTTCGCTGGCGCAGCAAGGAAAAGCAGGCACGCTCCCCGGTGCAGATCCCATTCGCACCAAGAAGCTGGTGAACTTGCTCGATGAGCTCGATACGCCGGGCAAGTTGCGCCGCGTGGGCCCCAGCTTGCGGCACGTGGCCAGCAAGAACGATTTCGAGTTCCTGTATTCGTGGATTCGCCAGCCGTCCGATTTCCGTCCCACCACCAAGATGCCGCAGTTCTTCGGACTGGAATCGCACTTGGGCGGCGAGGGCCTGGCAGAAACGCGCCGCTACGAGCCGATCGAAATTCGCAGCGCAGCCGAGTATCTGTTGGCCAAGAGCCAGCCGTTTGAATACACCGCGCCGCCCAAGGACGTGAAGGTCGAGCCGTCGACCGCCCGCGGCAAGCAACTATTCGAAGTGCGCGGCTGTCTGGCCTGCCACATGCACGCCGATTTTCCGGCCGGCAAGATGACGCAAGGGCCCGACCTTTCGCGCATGGGCGCCAAGCTCTCGCATCACGGTGCCAAGGACGGCCGCCAGTGGCTCTACACCTGGCTCAAGAATCCGAACAAGTATCATCCGCGCACCTTCATGCCCAACCTGCTGCTCGAACCGCTCGAGGCGGCTGAGGATCCGGCCAATCCCATGGCCAAGCCGGTGCTGACCGACCCGGCGGCCGACATCACGGCCTTTCTCATGGAGTCGCAGCAGGATTGGCGGCCCACGAACGTGCCCCAGCGCGAACTGACCGCCGAAGAGTCGAAGGCCCTGAAGTCGCTGGCGCTCGAACATCTGCAAACGGCCTTCACGCGCCGCCAGGCGGAGAAGTATCTCGAGACCGGCATTCCCGAGGATCGCAAGAGCGAACTGAAGGGCGACGAAGTCGAGCTGGTCGGTCCGATGTCCACGGAGAAGCAACTGCAATACGTCGGCCGTCGCACGCTGAGCAAGTACGGCTGCTCTGGCTGCCACGATATTCCGGGCTTCGAAGACGTGAAGCCCATCGGCACCGGCCTGGCCGATTGGGGTCGCAAGAGCGCCGACCGCCTGGCCTTCGAGCAGATCATTGAATATCTGAAGCACGGTCACGGCAAGCCCGGCAGTTTCGAGCCGCACACCAGTGGCGACGTGACCGACAAACAGATCGAAGAAACGGACGAGGGGGCCTACGGCGCCACGCACTTCAACTTCGAGGACCTGGATCCGGCCACCGGCTACTTCATGGAGAAGCTGTTCGGCCATCAGCGTGAAGGCTTCATCTGGCAGAAGCTCCGCGAGCCGCGCAGCTACGACTATCAAAAGGTGCAAAACAAGAGTTACAACGAGCGGCTGCGCATGCCGCAGTTCACCGCGCTCAACGACGAGCAACGCGAAGCCATCATCACGTTTGTACTGGGCCTGGTCGCCGAGCCGCCGCCGCCGCAATATGTCTATCGCGGCACGCCCCAGCGCGATGCGGTCGTGCAGGGCTGGCAGGTGATCGAGAAGTTCAACTGCACCGGCTGCCACGCCTTTGATCTCAATCGCTGGGATCTGGCTTACGAGGCCGGCGACTTTTCCGAGGCGCCGGACATTCCGGATTTCGAGTTCCTCAAGGTTCACTTTTCGCCGGAAGAGGTGGCAGCCTCCCAGAAGCCCGATGCCGCCGGCAAGTTGCACGCCACGCTGGTAGGCATGCCGGTGGTGGACGAAAGTGGCAAGCCATTGCGCTTGGATGTTGACGGTGCACCCATCGAGGCCGACGACACGACCACGCCCGCGTTCTATTCTTTCACGCCGTGGAAGAGCGTGTTGATCAATGGTCAGGTGCGGCAGGCAGGCGTGCAGAACTTGCTGGTGCCCGAGTCGCGCATCACGAAGCGCTATCCGCCGGTCGGCGGCACGCTTCCGGAGTTGGCCTACTCGGCGGTGGTCACGGCCGAGAGAGCCGTAAACCCGCAGGCCAAGCCGGAGGAGGCTTGGGGCTGGTTGCCGCCGCCGCTGGTGAACGAAGGCACCAAGGTGCAATCGGCCTGGCTCTACGACTTCCTCTTGGATCCGTATCCCATCCGCCCGGCTGTCGTGCTGCGGATGCCCAAGTTCAACATGTCGCCCGACGACGCGCGCAAACTGGTGAACTACTTTGCCGCGGTCGACAAGGCCGACTACCCGTACGATTTCGATCCGCGCACCCGCGAATCGCACCTGGCCGCGGCCGATGCCGAGCATCCGCACCGGCTGGAAGACGCGCTCAAGATCGTGACCGACGGCAACTACTGCGTGAAGTGCCACCTGGTGGGCGACTTTACGCCCGAGGGCAGCGATCGCGCCAAGGCTCCGCAGTTGGATCGCGTCTTCAGGCGATTGCGGCCCGACTTTGTGCTCGACTGGGTGGCCAATCCCAAGCGCCTGCTGCCGTATACGGGCATGCCGGTCAACATTCCGCACGACAAGGGCGTGAGCCAGGAGTTGTACAAAGGCACGCCCGATCAGCAGCTCAACGCGCTGGTCGATTTGCTGATGAATTTCGATCGTTTCACCGAGAGCAAGACGTCTATCAAACCGTATGTCAAGCCGGTGGCCCCGGCGCCTGCGGCGGCTGCCGACAATCAGCCGTTGCCCGGCGAACCCGGGACTGGGCCACAGGCCGGGCAGCCCGCTCCGACGACATCCGGCGGACCGGCCCAATGATAGGGAGACTCACCATGATCCACTCACGCTTTGTATGGTCGTCAATCGCGTTGCTCGCCGTGGGTTTGCTCGTGGGCTGCGGCGAAGCCGGCAGCCCGCCGCCAGGCGCCACGTCCACCACGTCGCCGGCGCAGGTCGAATTGGGCAACGACGCGCAGGCGCAAGAGTCCGGCGCCGCCGCCGCGCCCGCCGCAGTGCCTGAAACCAAAACGGCCCTGGCTGAGGGCGAACTGGCCACGCTCACCGGCCGCATCGTGTACGACGGCAAACCGCCGGCCAGCAAGCCGGTCCAGGCCACCAAAGACGTCGAGGTCTGCGGCAAGCACGAGATTCCCGACGAGACCTTGCAAGTCAGCAAGGACGGCGGTCTGGCCGATGCCGTGGTCAGCCTCAAGACCAAAAACGTGCCCGCGGCCCCCAGCTATGCCGCGACCGCGAACGAACCGGTTGTCCTCGACAACAAGGACTGCCGCTTTCAGCCGCACGTGGCCATCATCCTCACGTCGCAAGAGCTGCAGCTGAAGAATTCGGATCCGGTCGGCCACAACAGCAAGATGGACCCCTTCAAGAACCTGCCGATCAATCCGATTCTGCCCGCCGGCGGCGAGCCCACCAAGTACAAGTTCAAAGACGAAGAGGGCGTGCCCGTGAAGGTGGGCTGCAACATCCATCCCTGGATGGGCGCCTACCTGATCGTTCGCAAAGATCCGTATGCGGCCATCACGGATAAGGACGGCAAGTTCACCATCAAGGACCTGCCGGCCGGCAAGGAACTGGAATTTCACCTGTGGCAGGAATCGGCCGGACACCTGAAAAACGCCGCCTACAAGGGCGGCAAGGCCGGCACCAATGGCCGTTTCAAGATCAAGCTCAAGCCCGGCGTGAATGACCTGGGCGATATCAAAGTCAGCGCGTCGACCTTTAAGAAGTAGACGCTCCGAAGCATTCGCGCGAGAAAGGCGTCGCGTGCAACATCCGCCGCGACGGGACGAGGGGGACAACATCATGCATAAGTCGTGCTTTCTCCCCTCTCCTCTTGTGGGAGAGGGGTCGGGGGTGAGGGGGCAGGCGGCGGTCGCCCTCGTCCTTTTTGCGGCGCTCGCTGTCACCACGCTCTGCGGCTGCGGACGCTCAGCTGCCGCGGGTCCCGCGCCGCAGGATGAAGTGGCGCTGGCGATTCGCAAGAATCTGCTCAGCGGCGCCGCCAGCGAAGGGGCGGCAGCGGGCGCGGCTGAATCCACCGGCACCGGCTGGGGCACGCTGCGCGGCAAACTGAAGTTCGTCGGCACGCCGCCCTCGCCGTCGCCGCTCAACGTGGACAAGGACACGGAAGTGTGCGGCAAGGGAATGCCCATTCTCGACAACTCCCTGGTGATCGGCTCGGACGGCGGCATCGCCAACGTCGTGCTCTACGCTCGCGCCAAGCGCGTGCACGACTCGGCCAAACCGTTGGCCGAGGGCGCGGCGCCCGAAGCCGTCTTCGACCAGAAGAACTGCATGTTTCTCACGCACGTCACGGCCTTCCAGGTGGGCGAGAAGATCGACATCAAGAACAGCGATCCCATCGGTCACAACACCAAGATCGATCCGCGCAATGGCGTCCCCTTCAACCAGAATCTGCCCTCCGGTCAGTCCGTGGCCTACATCGCCACTGCCGAAGAGGCGTTGCCGGCCTCCGTTTCTTGCAGCATCCATCCCTGGATGCGGGCCTACATGTTGCCGCGCAAGGACAAGTATTTCGCCGTCACCAAAGACGACGGCACGTTTGAGATTGCCAATCTGCCCGCGGGCGAAGAAGTGGAAATTCAAGTCTGGCACGAGCGCGGCACCGGACCGGGTAACGCGCTGGTGCTGGACCGCAAAGATTTGAAATGGACCGGCAAGGGCCGCTTCAAGGTCAAGCTCGAGCCGGATCAGGTCACGGATCTCGCGCTGGAGGTGCCCGCGTCCGCGTTCAAGTAGTGGCGCGCTCGCACGCGGCAGGCCCGTTGGGTGACGGAGCCAGTTGCCCGGGCGCATCAATCACAAGGTGTTCACAATCCGTTGGCCGCGCATTTTGGCGCGGCTTAGATACTTATGAAACTCACGTTTCCGCCGGTTGGTAGATTCGCGTGCCTCGCGATCGGGCTAGCGCTGTTGTGCGGTTGCGGACAGTCCATCTCGCCGCCGTTCAAGCTGAACATGGTCGATATCGCCCGGGCCCAGACTCCCGAGTCGCAGCAGCAGGTGATTGCCGACGTGCTAACCGCCATGTTCGGCACGCCGGACGAGCCGTTCGTGCTGCCCGACACCGGCCTGGATTTGGAGAAACTCAAGATCGCGGCCGGCCCGGTGCGCAGCGACGAATTCGGTCGCGAGTTCGGTCTGTACCGTCGGCACTGTGCCCATTGCCACGGCACCACCGGCGACGGCATGGGGCCCACCGCACTCGTTCTCAATCCGTACCCTCGCGATTACCGCCAGGGAAAGTTCAAGTTCAAGGCCACCGAGCGCGCGGCCAAGCCCACGCAGATCGATCTCGAGCGGATCGTCCGTCACGGCGTGCAGGGCACGGCCATGCCGGCGTTTGACCTGTTGCCCGATTCGCAAATCAAGGCTCTTGTCGAGTACGTGAAGTATCTGAGTATTCGCGGCCAGACGGAAATCGCGCTGATCAACGCCATCGCCGATTTGAGCGAGGGGGACAAACTGGATACGTCGCGGGCCCTGCTGGTGGATGAGATCCTGGCGCCCATTGCCGAGAGCTGGACCACGGCCAACGACGCCATTATCAATCCCGAGCCCAAGCCCGAAGTGGCACTGGCCGAGTCGGTGGCCAAAGGGCGCGAGCTGTATTACAGCACTAAGGCCAACTGTGTGAAGTGCCACGGCCCGGGCGAATTGGGAGACGGTCAGACGAACGACTATGACGACTGGAACAAGCCGCTGGTCGAAATGGCCGACGGCATTGCGCGGGAGCGCGAATCGCTGGCCGCGGATACAGAAATGGACAGCGCGCAGCGCAGCGAAATTCGCACCCGCCTGGCGTTCGATGCGCACGTGCTGGCCGACGACGCGCTGCCGCCGCGGCGAGCGATTCCGCGGAACCTGCGCCAGAATATTTATCGCGGTGGACGCGCGCCGGTAGACATCTACCGTCGCATTTACGCCGGCATCAACGGCGTGCCAATGCCCGGTGTCGGCCCCGCCACGCCGGGTGCCGAGGGCACGCTGACCTCCGCAGAAATCTGGCAGCTGGTGGACTACGTGCTGTCGCTGCCTTACGAAACCGCCACGGACCATCCGCCCGAAGCGCATCCGCTGGTGAGCCGGGCCCAATTTTGATTGCCCGCACCGCCGGCACGCCAGCGTCGGGCCAGAAACATCAACACGGGCGAGATTGAAACACAACGTATTGAGAGCACTTAGCCGCCGCCGGTGCGGCTGCACGCTGGGAGAATCGTCGTGGGTAAGTTCTGGAGTTTAGTGTTCCTGATGGTGCCGGTGCTGGGGGTGGCCGCGTTCGTCGTGGCTCCCTGGTACGACCACTGGCTGCCGCGCGATATTTCGCAACACGGTCACACGATCGATCACTTGTTCTATTTCATCCTCTGGTTGACCGGCGCGGTGTTCGTGGTCACCGAGGTGGTCCTGTTCTGGTTTTTGTGGCGCTACGACGGCAAGCCCGGCAATCCGGTCAAGTTCACGCACGGCAGCCACAGCCTGGAAATCGTGTGGACGATTCTTCCGGCCGCGACGCTGTTGTTTATCGCCATCTACCAGATGAACGCCTGGGCGAACGCCAAAATTCGTAACCCGGCTGCCGGGCCCGACGGTGTCTACGGCACGGCCGACGATCTGAAACCCATGTTGGAAGTCACCGCGCGGCAGTTCGAGTGGCGGCTTCGCTATCCGGGCCTCAAGGCCGAAGGCAACTTGGGCGACTCCGACGATATCTTCGTGGTCAACGACCTGCATCTGCCGGTGAACGAGGAGATCCTGATGGATCTGAAGAGCGCCGACGTGTTGCACAGCTTTTTCTTGCCCAACGTGCGCGTCAAGCAGGACGCTGTGCCGGGCATGAAGATTCCCGTTTGGTTCCGCTGCACCGAAACCGGCACCTACGACCTCGTGTGCGCCGAGCTGTGCGGCTGGGGACACTACAAGATGAAAGGCCGCCTGACCGTCGAGTCGCGCGAAGACTTCGACAAGTGGCTGGCCGAGCGATACCGAGAACAAACGGCCACTCAAGATCCGCAAGTGGCCGCACAGGGGGATGGTGAATGACTACCGTTACGGTTGATTCGCACGCACACGGCGATGCCCACGCTCACGGCCAGGCTCACGCCGGCAGCTTTCTGACGACCTATGTGTTCTCCCGAGACCACAAGGTGATCGGCATCCAGTTTTTGTTCTCTACGCTGCTCTGGTTCTTAGTCGGCGGGCTGCTGGCGCTGGGAATTCGCTGGCAGCTGGCCTTTCCCTGGTCGGATATGCCGATCATCGGCCGCATGTTGTTCTCCGGCGAGGGCGGCCAGATTTCGCCCGAGTTCTACACCGTGCTCTTCACCATGCACGCTTCGGTCATGATCTTCTTCGTGATCATTCCGATTCTCGCCGGGGCGTTCGGCAACTTTCTGATCCCGCTCATGATCGGCGCCGATGACATGGCCTTTCCCACGCTGAACATGCTCAGCTACTGGTTCATGTGGCCGGCGTTCATCGCGATGATCTGGAGCTTTTTCGTGGCCGGCGGCGCACCCAAAGCCGGCTGGACGGGCTATCCACCCTTAGCGCTCACGGACCTTAACGCGCAAACCTTGTGGCTGATCGCGCTGATCTTTGTGGGAATATCGTCCATGATGGGCTCGGTCAACTACATGACCACCATCATCCAGATGCGCGCCCCCGGCATGACGATGTTTCGCCTGCCGATGACCATTTGGGCCATGTTCATCACGGCCATTCTGCAGGCCTTTGCCCTGCCGGTTCTCACCGCCGCGTTGTTCATGCAGTTGTTGGATCGCACGGTCGGCACCGGTTTCTTCATTCCCGACGGCTGGACGGCCAACAACAGCCCCCTGGCTTCCGGTGGCGGGCAGCCGCTGTTGTGGCAGCACTTGTTCTGGTTCTACTCGCACCCGGCCGTGTACATCATGATTCTGCCCGCGATGGGCATGGTCTCGGACATCATCAGTTGCTTCGCCCGCAAGCCGCTCTTTGGCTACAAGCCCATGGTGTACTCCATCGCCGGTATCGCCGGTCTGGGCTTCATCGTGTGGGGCCACCACATGTTCGTGTCCGGCATGAACCCCTGGCTGGGCATGACCTTCATGGTTTCGACGATGATGATCGCGCTGCCCAGCGCCATCAAGACGTTCAACTGGCTGGGCACGGTGTGGGGCGGCAACATCCGCTTTACCACGGCCATGCTCTTCGCTTTGTCGTTCGTGTCGATGTTCATCATCGGCGGACTGTCGGGCATCTTCATGGCCGCCACCCCGGTAGACATCTTCATCCACGACACGTACTTCATCGTGGCGCACTTCCACTACGTGCTCTTTTCCGGCACGGCGATGGGCGTGTTCGGCGCCATCTACTTCTGGTATCCCAAGATGTTCGGCCGCTTGATGAACGAACGCTGGGGCAAAGTGCACTTCTTCCTGACGTTCATGTTCTTGAACGGCACGTTCTTCGTGATGCATATTCTGGGCGTGGTGGGTTTCCCGCGCCGCCTGGCCGATCCGTATCACTACGCCACGTTCCATCACCTGCTGTGGCTCAACCAGTTTGTGACGATCTGCGCCATGGGCATGGTAGGTACGCAGATCATCTTTGCGATCAACTTTATCGGCAGCCTGTTCTTTGGACAGGTGGCAGACCGCAATCCGTGGCACGCCAACGGACTGGAGTGGCAAGCGCCCAGCCCGCCGGGACACGGCAATTTCGATTTTCAACCGGTCATCTACCGTGGGCCGTATGAATACGGCTCGCCCGAAGTTGACACGGACTACTATCCGCAAACTCAGCCGCCACCGGCCACTTAGTCCACGATGCACGCTGCCGTCGACACCGCCGCGCCCGACCTTTGGCCCCATCGCTGGGCCGTGGCGCTCGTTTGCGCCACGTTCCCGCTGATCTGGGTGGGCGGACTCGTCACCTCGTACGACGCCGGCATGGCCGTGCCCGACTGGCCCAATACCTACGGCTACAATTTGTTTCTCTATCCCTGGCAAACCTGGCTCTACGGTCCCTGGGGTCTGTTCATCGAACACGGCCACCGCCTGCTGGGTGCCACAGTCGGCATGCTGGCCATAGGGCTCGTTACGGCGGCCTGGTGGTACCGGTCGAGCAAGTTGGCGCGGTGGTTGAGCGTGGCCGCGCTGGCCGGCGTGATCTTGCAAGGTGCGCTCGGCGGCATGCGCGTGATGGCCGACGAAGTACAGCTGGCCAAAATCCACGGCTGCGTGGGGCCGGCGTTCTTTGCGTTGGCCGTTGCCGTGGCCGTCGTCACGTCGCGACAATGGCGCGAAGGCCGCGTGGAGAACCGTCAGGCGTTGGGCGCCGTCGAGCGTTACGCGGTCATCACCACGCTGCTGGCCTATTGTCAGCTCGTCATCGGCGCGCAGTTGCGCCATTTGCCGCCCGGGGCGTCGTTGGGCGACTTTCGACTGGCGCTCGTGTTTCATCTGGCAGTGGCGGCAGCACTCCTGGCGCACGTGGTGCTGCTGGCGGCGGCGGTGTGGCGCACACAATCGCGCGAATGGCCGCTGGTCCGGCCCGCGCTGGCGCTGGTTGCACTGCTGCTCGTACAGTTGGGTCTTGGTTCGGGCGCCTGGGTCACCAAATACGGCTGGCCGAGTTGGCTTTCGGACTACGGTTTCGCCGCCGGCTACACGGTCACGGCCGATAGCGCGCTACAGGCTTGGATCACAACGGCTCACGTTGCGACTGGCTCGCTGATACTGGCCGCCAGCTTGCTCGTCGCGCTGCGTTCGGTCCGCTTCGCCTGGCACAACGTGCCATCCGCGCACAGTGCCGATTCGTGGCTCATGGAGGCGGCCCGATGAGCATGACGGCGCTTTCAATCGACGAACGGCGAGGATCGCTGTCGACGCGCGTGGCCGACTATGTCGAGCTGACCAAGCCGCGCATCTCGGCCATGGTGCTCGTAACCGTGGGGGTCGCGGCGCTCGTGGCAGATTGGGGCCCGCCCGGCGGCTGGCTGCTGTTGCACACTCTGCTGGGCACGGCGCTCATCGCCGCCAGTGCCAGCGCGTTCAATCAGATACTCGAGCGTGAGACGGATGCCCGCATGGAGCGCACGCGCAATCGCCCCTTGCCGGCTGGCCGGCTCAGTGTTGCGCAGGTGGCCACGTTTGGCGGGCTGACGCTCGTACTCGGTTTCCTGGAGTTGGCCCTGGCCGTCAAATTGCCGACGCTCTGGCTGGGCCTGTTGACGTGGTTTTTGTATGTCTGCGTGTATACCCCGCTCAAGACGCGTACCTCGGCGAACACGGCCGTGGGCGCCGTGGCCGGCGCCCTGCCGGTGTTGATGGGGTTTTCGGCGGTGGGCGCGCCGCTCGACTTGCGCGCCTGGTCGATGTTCCTGATCGTCTTTCTCTGGCAGTTCCCGCACTTCATGGCCATCGCCTGGATGTATCGCCAGCAGTACGCCGCCGCAGGCTTGAAGATGCTCAGCGTGGTCGATGCCAGCGGCCACCGCGCCGCGGCGCAGGCCTTGATCGCGGCCTTGGTGCTGATTCCGGTCAGCCTGGTTCCTTGTTTGTGGCGGCCGTCGGCCGAACTGTATTTCGTCTGGGCGGTCGTATTTGGGCTGGCGCAGCTTGCCTGCGCCGTTGGTTTTCTGATGCAGTTGAGCGATGCTTCGGCACGACGCCTGTTATTTGCTTCGTTGGTATATCTGCCGGCGATGATGGGGCTGTTGTTGCTAGGCCCCCTGGCATGACGTATTGATATCGCAGTGAGTGAAAGAAAGGCTAGTTGAGCGACTATGGCCCACGCCGCCACCCACGATGCAGCGCACGGTTCCTCCGGTCACAACGCGCACCCCGGATTGCAATACCACCCGGGTTTGCCCATCTCCAACGGCAAGCTGATCGTGTGGTTATTCTTGTCCACGGAGATCATGTTTTTCTCGGGGCTGATCGGCACGTACATTGTGTTGCGCTTTGGTGCCCCCACCTGGCCGGCGCCGGCGGAGGTGCATTTGAGCGAGCCGATCGGTGCGTTCAATACGTTCGTGTTGATTTGTTCGAGCGTAAGCGTGGTGCTGTGCCTCGAAGCGGCCAAGAGCAACAAGACCGGCGCGGCCAAAGGCTGGCTGCTGGTGACGTTTCTGCTCGGCAGCGTGTTCCTCGGCGTCAAGATGTACGAATACAACGCCAAGTTTTCGCACGGAATTTATCCGCAACTGCCGCATAGTCAGATCTACGAGAAAGCGGACCTGAACTATGCCTCCGCCGTGCGCGTGCGGTTGGAATCGCTGGAAACGGATTTGCAGTCGCAAGAGACGGCCTTGCGCACGCAGCTCGAGGCCGACAAGGTAGCGGTCGAGTCCGATGCCGGCTTCAAAGACCTGCATGACCGGCTGACCTTGGTGACCGCTGAAAAAAACAATGCCCGCGAGAAAGAGACATTGGCGGCCACTACCTCCAGCCCGGTCGAGAGCCGCGCGGTCCTCGAAGAACTGGCCGACCGTATCATGGCCTTGCCGCACGAGCACGGCGACGAAGGGCACGGTCTGAATCACGATTATCCCTGGCTCAAGTTGCCCATCCGCATTCCCGGCGGCAACATGTGGGCCAGCACCTACTTTCTGCTCACCGGATTTCATGCGATGCACGTGCTGGTGGGGCTCATCGTGTTCGCGCTCATGATTCCCATGACGCTGAATCTGGCCGCCGCGGGTGTGGTGGAGAACATCGGCCTGTATTGGCACTTTGTGGACCTGGTGTGGATCTTTTTGTTTCCGCTGTTGTACTTGTTCTAAATGCGTTTTTTCCCCATTGGGTTGAGTGAATATGACCGATCACGCACACGCCCCCGGTAGCGCTGCCGGCCATGCCGAGGGGCACGAAGGCCACGGCGGTATCGCCCAGTACATCTACGTGTTCATTGCGCTGTGCGTGCTCACCGGCGCGTCGTTCTTCACCTACTCCTCGGCCTGGCCGTTCAAAAACGAGCCCAAGGTGGGCTGGACGTTCATGATGGCCGTGTCCTGCACGAAGGCCATGCTGGTCGTGCTGTTTTTCATGCACGTGAAGTACGAGGCCAACTGGAAATACGTGCTGACCATTCCGGCCGCGTTCATGTCGATCTTCCTGATTCTCGCGCTCGTGCCCGACGTCGGCCTGCGCGGCCACTGGCTGTCTGAAGAGCGCACACAGTACATGGCCGAGCCGCGCAGCAAGGCGAAATCCTCGCTGCACCAGACCGTGCCCCACGCAGCGCCCACGGACAAGGGCGGTGCGGCGCCCGCCACACACTGACGGGCCACACACTGACGCGCCACACACTGACGCGCCGCAACCTATTGTTGGGGTTCCAGCCATGACCGGCTCGGCGATCAAGTATTGGCTGCTGTTGGCTTGTCTGCTGGCGACGGTCTACGGATCGTTCCTGCTGTGGCGGCGCGACCAGTTGGCGACTCCGCGGGCGGTCGTACAGCACGTTGCCGACGGTAAAAAGGCGCCCCCGCTCAAGGAATTCGTGCTCACGGATCAAAGAGGCGCACCGTTTGATTCGTCCAGCTTGCGCGGCAAGGTATGGGTGGGCAGCTTCTTCTTCACGAATTGCCCGGCCGTCTGTTGGCGATTGAATCAGGCCTTGGCCGCCGTGCAGCAGACCATGCCTGACAGCAAAGTTCACTTTGTCAGCATCACTTGCGATCCGGAGAACGACACGCCGCAGGCGCTCACGAAGTACGCCCAGCACTTCCATGCCGATCCTCAGCGCTGGACCTTCCTCACCGGCGATATGAAGCTCATCGAGCGCATCGGCAACGACATGTTTCAAGTTGCCGTGGCCAACGAAACCCATTCGGACCGTGCGTTCGTCGTGGACCGCGCGGGCCAGGTCCGCGGCCGGTTTCGCCTCACGGAGCCGGACCAGATAGAGATGCTCAAGCAATTGCTGGCGACGGTGGAAGCCGAGCCGGCGGCTGCCGATAACCCAACACCCAGCACTGCAGAACCTGCTGCTGCCGCCGTGCCCGCCGGTTCCGCACCGTAATCCAGGAATGCGGACGTGGATGCTGCAGTCGAATACCTGCCGGCCGTCAATGCCACGCTCAACGCGCTGGCGACCGTGCTGCTCGTCACCGGTTGGGTGCTCATCAAGCGCGGCAACATTCAAGCTCACAAGCGCACCATGCTCACCGCGTTCGGCGTTTCCTGCGCTTTTCTGGCCTGCTATCTCACCTACCACTACGCGCTGCAGGCCCGCTACGGCGTGGCCGGCGTCGCGTTTCAAGGCCCGCCGCACGTTCGCACGGCGTACTTAACTTTGCTGGCCAGTCACGTGATCCTGGCCGCTACCGTGCCGTTTCTGGCCGCTGGCACAATCTACCTGGGCTTGCGCGACGAGCGCCGCCGACATCGTCGACTGGCCCGCTGGACGCTGCCGATATGGTTGTATGTGTCCGTCACCGGGGTGATCGTGTACCTGCTGCTCTATCACATCTATCCCTCGGCGCCGGCAGCGGCAGATCTTATAATCGAGTTACCGGCACCCAGGGAAGCCGACGTCGTCCGGTAGTGGCCACACAGTGGAGCATTGCACGAACATGAAACGGCAAGCGATTTCGATTCTGGCGGCCGGGTTGTGCCTGGCGGTCGTTTTCGGCTGGACGAGTGTGGCCAGCGCCTGCCCCAGTTGTCAGCAAGCGTTGTCCGGCGGCGAACACGGCGACCTGGCGCGCGGCATCTACTACAGCGTCCTGTTCATGATGGCCATGCCGTTCGCCATTGTCGGAACGTTTGCCAGCCTGGCGTATCGAGCCGTGAAGCGCGAGCAAAAGCGCCTGGCCGATCAGAACCAGTTGCACGACGAGCAGCGTTTCGACAACTAACGCCGGCTCGGGTGCCACTGGCTCGGGTGGCAGTGTAACTCTCGGCGTGCCTTACACGCTGGCAAAATGCCGGCAAGCACCTCACTTTCGCGCTGCATCGTCCGCCGCGTCATCGCGCGAGCGCAGCTCTTCTTCCGTGGGGTCCCAAAAGTGATCGAAGCCCAGCCACAGGCTGCGCGCGTAGCGAAAGAAGCACAAGGGAAACACCACGGCGACCGCCGCAACGATCCACAGCGCCGCATCCGGCGAAACGACCTCGCTAAAAAACAGCGCGAAGTACAACACCGTGACCAGCAGGGCCGTGAGGCCATAGTTGATGTAGATCGAGCCCAAAAAGTAGCCCGGCTCTCGCTCGTACTTCAGCTCGCACCAAGGGCACTCGGGATACATCGTGATCCAGTTCTTGAAGAGCCAGCCCTCGCCGCAGCGCGGGCAGCGCAGCCGCCAGGCCCGCCACAGCATGGTCCAATAGCTCTTCGGATGCGGATCGTGCATATTGCATTCTCTCCGGCGGGCCCAAATGGAATGCGGACGTCGCCGGCTTCTTGGTCGCTGGGATCTCGGTTTCAGCACACGGCCGTTCTGGCCGTAGGCCCTGCGTCTCACTATGATAGGCTGGCAGCTTCGTTTCCCAACCCCTCCCACAAACTGCCGCCCATGCGCAGCCTCGGCCGCGGACTCCAACTGCTCGCGTTGGCACTCTTGCCGCTGGGTAGCGTCATGCAATTGTCGGCGATGATCACGCTGGGGCAAATGCTCACGATGCTCGTCGCCGGTGTATGCCTGTTCGGCATCGGCTGGCTGTTGTCGGCCTACTCGGCGTAGCTGTGTTCACCGCCGACCAAAAGACCTGCCTGCGGCCCCTTAAGCTCGCCGTGGGAACTCATCCCGAGGCCTCGGCCGGTCATTTTCGTTCTTTCCGCGGTCCTGTCGGGGTCCTATAATTCCGTAGTGGTCTAAACCGCGGCCGCGTCGAGGGTTATTGGTGTTTTTGCCACCGCCGAGTGAGTTCGACGAACGTGGCCATCCCAACGCAACCGCTCGCGGAGGGTCGCATGCGCGAAGGATCGTATGCATGAGCCGATCTGGCCCGGCGATCTGGACGATTTGCGCCATCAGCCTGGCGGCTCTGTTTGGCCACCCTGCAGCCGCACCGGCTCAGTTCGCCTCGGCCCCCGACGAGCTCTCCGATTCGATCGATCTCGACCAGGCGGATAGCGCCGTCCGCACCCATCTGGAACGCGTAAGGGCGTTCGTCGCGGACCGGCAGTGGGACGAAGCGGTCGAAACTCTCCGCCAGGTGATGGAAACCCACGGCTCGAAGGTCATCGCGCTCACCCCCACGCGTTACGTCAATCTGACCGACTATTGCCACGTTCAAATCGCGGCACTGCCGGCCGAAGCGCTGGCCCTGTATCGTCAGCGGGTCGATGCGCTGGCCGAGAACTGGTACGAGGTGGGCCGCGGGCAGCGTGACGCGGGTCGCCTGGCCGACGTCGTCGATCAAATGTTTTGCAGCACTTGGGGCGACGACGCATTGTGGGCACTGGGCGAAATCGAACTCGAAAAAGGCAACTGTGGCGCGGCCCGCACCTATTGGTCGCGGCTCATCGAAGTGCCGCCCGCGCGTGTCGCAGCCGATCGCTACGAGGCGGCTCGCGGCGTGGCCGATTTGCCTGCCGAGACCGCCGCGCTCTTGGACAAATGGTACGTCAGCGTGCCGCAAGCGTTACCTCCGCGCTACGAGCTGCAGGGCGATGGCGTGCTGGCCGACGACGTGGCCTTGGAGCTGGTGCAATTCTGGAAAGAGCGCCGGCTTCCGCCCACGCGATTGGCCTATCCGGCCACCGATATTCCGCGCGCCGATATTCGGGCCCGGCTCGTGCTGGTGTCGATCATGGAAGGCTCGCTCGATCGAGCGCGCGAAGAGGTCCAGGCGCTCGTGGCCCTGCATCCCGACGCACAGGGCCGGTTGGCCGGGCGCGACGTGAAATATGCGGAGGCCCTGGCCGCCATGATTGCCGATGCAGCTAAATGGCCGACCGCCCGCGCGGCTGATGATTGGCCCACCTTCGCCGGCGACTTCACGCGCACCAAGAGCGCGGCGCGCGGCGTCGATCTGGGCACCGCGCTGTGGCCACCCATCGATCTGGGCGAGCCGCTCTCGGCCGACTCTTCGAACTCGCGCGCCTATAGCTTGCGCCGCATTGGCGAAGACGCCTATCGCTTGTTGAGCTACCATCCGGTGGTCGCAGGCGACCTGGTGTTGCTCAACAACCAGCGGCAGATCTTTGCTTTCAACATTCACACCGGCCGGCCCGCCTGGCCCAGCGACGACGAAACGCGCCCGGCCGGCGAGATCTATGCGGACAAGTCGCCCTTGGGGTACTCGGGCCGCGTGAGCCGCGGCATCGGCGTGCCACGCTTCACCATGACCGTGCACGGCGGCAAGCTTTTTGCCCGCATGGGCTCCTCGATCACCAGCCGACCGCTCGAAGCGCTCGACAGTCGCACGGGCTATTTGCTGTGCCTGGACCTGGAGGCCCAGGGTCGCGCCGTATGGAAGCCCGACGGACGCCTGCTGCCCGACGACGATCGCTGGGCCTTCGAAGGTTCGCCGGTCGTCGACGGCGAGAATCTCTACGTCGCCATGCGCAAAAGCGACGTGCGGCCCCAGGCCCACGTCGCCTGCTTCGACGTGGCCACGGGCCGTCGCCGCTGGCGCACCATGGTCTGCGCCGCCGAGACCGCGGCCGGCGGCCAGTTCGAAGAGATGTCGCACAACTTGCTCACGCTCGACCAAGGCACGCTCTACTACAACTCGAACCTGGGCGCCGTCGCCGCGCTCGCCGCGCGGGATGGACGGCTGCAGTGGGTGTCGCTCTATCCGCGGGCGCGCAAGGCCATGGCCGATGGTCGCGATAGGCGCACGGCGCACTTCTATCGCGATCTGACTCCCTGCGTGTACTATCGCGGCACGCTGCTGGCGGCGCCGGCCGATTGCGAATCGATCGTGGCGTTCGATGCCGGCAGCGGTGAAACCATTTGGGTCAGTCAATTGCCCGAAGATGTGGTGCACTTGCTCGGCGTCGGACACGGCAACTTGCTGGCCAGCGGCGACTCGCTGTGGTGGATCGATGCCCGCCGCGGCAAGGTGCTCAAGCATTGGCCCGATACGACGCCCTTGGGCTACGGGCGCGGAATCCTCGCCGGCGATCAGGTGGTCTGGCCCACGCGCGACGCGCTGTACGTATTCGATCAGGCGGTGACGCCCGGCCGCGCCGTCGAGCGCGATCCGATTCGCTTGACTGAGGCCCGCGAAGCCACCGGCGGCAATCTCATTGCAGCTCACGGTGTGTTGTTGATTGCCACCGCCGATAAGTTGTACGCCTTCCAACAAAATGCCGCAGGCCGACCGCAGAACGACGGCGCCGACGCCACGCCAGTGGAAGTCCGCGTGGCCCACCGCCGCGGCAGCGCAACGTTCCTCGAGTTTTCCCCAATTCGATTCACTGCGCGGCCGACCGACCGCAGCCAACCATAGTTCCCACTTGCTCGACCGCGCGCCGGATGGCGCGCTGACCGTTGCCTGCAAACCCGGCACAACGCCACGCACCGGCGACCCTTTCCTCCGCGAGAACTCCGATGCTCGAAGACGATGACGTGCAGGCCGTACAGCGGCTGAACGAGGCCTTTCAACGGATCACCACCGAATTGGGCAAGGTGATCGTCGGTCAGCGGCAGGTCATTGAAGAACTGCTGATCTCCATGTTCGCCCGCGGACACTGCCTGCTGGTGGGTGTGCCGGGATTGGCCAAGACGTTAATGATTCGCACCCTGGCCGACTCGCTGTCGCTCAACTTCAGCCGCATCCAGTTCACGCCCGACCTGATGCCGGCCGATATCACCGGCACCGAAGTGATTCAGGAGGACAAGGCGACGGGCGCGCGCGAGTTCCGCTTCTTGCGCGGGCCGGTCTTTGCCAACGTCATTCTGGCCGATGAAATCAACCGCACGCCGCCGAAGACCCAGGCGGCGCTGCTCGAAGCGATGCAGGAGCACCAGGTGACCGTGGGCGGCCGGCGGCACAAGCTGGAAGAGCCGTTCTTCGTGCTCGCCACGCAAAACCCGATCGAACAGGAGGGCACGTATCCGCTGCCCGAGGCGCAGCTCGATCGCTTCATGTTCAACGTGTTTGTCGACTATCCTGACGAAGAAGAAGAATTTCAGATCGTGCGGCAGACGACCGCCGACGTCGATTTTCACATCACACCCACGCTCGGTGCCGAAGAAATCGTCGCCCTCACGCGCATCGTGCGCAAAGTGCCCGTGGCCGACCACATCGTGCGCTACGCGCTGCACCTGACGCGCCTGACCCGTCGCCCGCAACCAGACGCGCCCGATTTCGTGCAGGACTACGTCAGCTGGGGCGCGGGCCCGCGGGCCAGCCAGTTTCTGGTGCTCGGCGCCAAAGCCCGCGCCGTGCTGCACGGTCGCAATTTCGTCAATAGCGACGACATCCGCGCGGTGGCCTTTCCGGTGCTCCGCCATCGCATCATGACCAACTTCAACGCCGAGGCCGAAGGCATCAAGCCCGACGACATCATTCGCCGCTTGATCGATACCGTGGCCATCGACGAAGAAAGCTCACATCGTGGAAAGCAACCTCAAATATTTAGATCCGCAGACGCTGGCTAAGCTGCAAGGCTTGGAGCTGCGCGCGCGATCGATCGTCGAGGGCTACGTTTCGGGCGTGCACCGCAGCCCGTACCACGGGTTCTCGATCGAGTTTGCCGAGCATCGCGAGTATAGCCCGGGCGACGACCTGCGCTACCTCGATTGGAAGGTCTTCGGCAAGACCGACAAGTTCTATCTCAAGCAGTACGAGGAAGAGACCAACCTTGTCAGCTACCTCGTGGTCGACTCCAGCGAGAGCATGCGCTATCAGAGCGAGGATGCGCCGCTCTCCAAGCTGGACTACGCGCAGTGCGTGGCGGGCTCGCTGGCGTACCTGATTTTGCAGCAGCAAGACAGCGTGGGGATGGTCACCTTCGACAATGAAATCCGCTCCCTCGTGCGTCCCAGCAGCAATCCTTCGCACTTGAAGCAGTTGCTGCACGTGATGGAAAACGCGGTGCCGCAGCGCAAAACCCAGACCGGCCCCATCTTTCACGACCTGGCCGAACGGCTCAAGCGGCGTGGGCTGGTGCTGATCTTCAGCGATCTGTTCGACGACGTGCCGTCGATGCTGGCCGGGCTCAAACACCTGCGCCATCGCCGGCACGACGTCGTCGTGTTTCACGTGCTCGATCCGGCCGAGCTCGATTTTCCCTTTCGCCAGACCACGATGTTCCGCGGGATGGAACAATTGCCCGACGTGCTGACCGATCCCCGCGCGCTGCGGCAGGCCTATCTCGACGAGTTCCAGAAGTTCCTGCAAGCCGTGCACAGGGGCTGCCGCGCGCAAAGCATCGACTACGTGCAGTTGCGCACCGATCAATCGCTGGAGATCGCGCTGTCCAGCTACCTCGCCATGCGCATGCACCGGATCAAGTAGCCGCGCTATGTCGACCGTGTCACTACTACTGGCGTTTGGCTTCGGCAACCTCCTGATGCTGGGATGGTTGGCGGCCGCTGCTGCGCCCATCTTGATCCACCTCTGGAACAAGCGCAAGTACCGCGAAGTTCCCTGGGCGGCCGTGGAGTACCTGCTGGCCGCCATGCGCAAAAACTCGCGCCGCATGCGGCTCGAGCAGTGGTTGCTCTTGGCGGTGCGCACGCTGATCATCGTGCTGCTGGTGTTCGCCGTGGCACAGCCGTTTCTGGAGCAGGCCGGTTTTCAGTTCGTGCCCGGCGGCCGCACGCTGAAAGTGCTGGTGCTCGACGGTTCGTACTCCATGGCCTACAAGCCGACGGACAAAAGCTGCTTCGATCGGGCCCGGCAGCTGGCAGCGCAGATCGTGGACGAAAGTGCGCAGGGCGACGCCTTTGCCCTGGTGCTCATGGCTGCGCCTCCCGTGGTCATCGTCGGCACGCCCGCCGTCGAGCCCGGCGACTTTGTCGACGAGGTCGAGAATCTCAAGCTTCCGCATGGCAGCGCGGATCTGCCGGCCACGCTCTTGCAAGTCGAACAGATACTGAACGCGGCGGACAACGACGATTGGGCCCGCCGCGAAGTTTATTTTCTTACCGATCTGGGCCGTAACACCTGGGTGCCCGACCTGAAAGACGCCGATGCAGCACAATATCGCCAGCGTCTCACCGCGCTATCGCAGCGCGCGGCGCTGGTGGTCGTGGATCTGGGGCAGGGGGGCGCCGAAAATCTCGCCGCCACCGGCCTGGCCGCCGAAGATCCGTACGCCACCACCGCCCGCGAAGTCAGCTTCGCCGCGCAGATTCGCAATTTTGGCGCTCAGCCCAAGCCGCATCACCTGGTCGAGTTCCACGTCGACGGGCGGCGCGTGAAAGAGTCGTATGTCGACGTGCCGGCCGGCGAGCAGGCCTCGGTCGCCTTCTCCCATCGCTTTGATACGCCCGGCGACCACGTGGTCGAGCTGCGCGCGGGGCCGGATCTACTCGACATCGACAATCATCGCTGGCTCTCAGTGAGCGTCAAGGACCGCTTGCGCGTGCTGTGCGTCAACGGCAAGCCGGCGGCCGGACGCATGACCGGCGCCACCGACTATCTGGCGCTGGCGCTCAACCCCGAGACCGGCCAGGGCGACGCCCCCTCGGTTGTCGAGCCGGAAGTCATTTTGGAAAGCGCGCTCTTGGAGCGCGACCTTTCGCGCTACGACTGTATCTTTTTGTGCAATGTGGCCCAGTTCACCGCCAGCGAGGCCCGCGTGCTCGAAGGAGTGCTTGCGCGGGGCGGCGGGCTCGTGTTCTTCCTCGGCGATCAGGTGCTGGCCGATCGATACAATCGCGAACTGGCGGGCGAACAGGGCGTGCGCGTATTGCCCGCGCGCGTGGGCGACATCATCTCCGAAGCGCAGTACCAGTACTTTGATCCGTTGGGCTATCGACATCCGCTGGTGCGCGTTTTTGCCGGTCGCGAGCAGTCGGGCCTGTTGACCACGCCGGTCTACAAATACTTCCGCCTGGTGGTCGAACCATCGTCGCGAGCCCGCGTGGCCCTGGCATTCGACGACGGCGATCCGGCGATCGTCGAAGAAACGATCCAGGCGGGCCGCTGCATTCTCGTCGCCACGGATGGCTCGCTGTCCAGCGTCGATCCGCAAACCAACCAGCATTGGACCACCATGCCGGTCTGGCCGAGCTACGTGCCCGTCGTGCAGGAGATTCTCGCGCTGGCTGTGGGCGGGCAGATGAACGAGCGAAACCTGCAAGTCGGTCAGCAGTTGGGCGACGCGCTGCCGGCCATGGCTACTCGGGCCACGGTTGGCGTGACCAATCCCAGCGGAGACCGCGAGGACGTGCGCATGGTGCTCGACGCGCAAGTGAGCCGCTGGAGCTATGCCGATACGCAGCAAAGCGGCGTGTATCGCGCCGAGTTGGGTCCGCCGCTGGCGCGTGAACTTTCGTTCGCCGTCAACGTCGATACCAACGAGAGCGATCTGAGTCGCCTGGCCGCCGACGATCTGCCAAGCGAGTTTCTCACCCACAAGCGCGACGATCTGGACGCGGCCGATTCGCCCGCCATTGGCCAGCGCTCCGGCTTGCACCGCCTGTTGCTGTATGGCGTCCTCGGGTTGTTGCTGTTCGAGATGCTGCTGGCCGGACGCTTTGCGGGGGCCAGGTCATGAGCGGCGTGCTTCCTCATTGGCTGGAGCAATGGCTGGGCGTCGAGCCGGGCAGCCCCGGCGAAGGCACCGTCTGGAGCCTCGATACCAACTGGTCGTGGGCCCCCTGGGCCACGGTCTTGTTGCTGTTGTTCATCGTGGGCTGGGTGGTCTTCTTCTATGCCCGCGAAAGCACCACGGCCGGCCGCCTGATCAAAGCGCTCTTGGTGACGATGCGGCTGGCGCTCATCGCGATCGTGCTGTTGATGATTGCCGAAATCACGCTGTCGCTCAAGCGCACCGGGTTGCCCACGGTGGCGGTCGTGGTCGATGACTCCGCCAGCATGGGCATCGTCGATCGCTATCAGGATGAAAAACTGCAAGCGATCGTGGCCAGGCGGCTGCAGGCCGCCGCGCTCGACGAGGCGAATCGCTTGAACCTGGCCAAGACCGTACTGGTCGACAAGGGCACCGACCTCTTGTCCAAGATCGAAAGTGACTACCAGCTGAAGCTCTATTTTGTGTCCAGCGCGGCCCGGGCTCAGTCGGGCTCGCTGGCCGAACTGCGCCAGGCCGTGCGCGACGCGCAGCCGCGCGGCGAAAGCAGCCGCCTGGGCGCCGGTCTGCGGCGCGTGCTGGCCGATCTGCGCGGCACACCGCCGGCCGCGGTGGTCTACCTGACCGACGGCATCAACACCGACGGCGAGGCCCTGGCCGATGCCGCGCGCTACTCTCGCCGCAAAGGCGTGCCGCTGTTCACCGTGGGCCTCGGCAGCGAGCAACCCGTGCGCGATCTGGAGCTCGCCGACTTGCTCGTGGATGAGGTGGTGTTTGTCGACGACGTGGTCAATTTCGAGTTCAAGCTGTCGGCCAGCGGGTTCGCCGGCCAGACGGTCAACGTCATCCTGCGCGAGAAGGACGATCCGGCCGTGCTGGCCCGCATGCAGGCGACCGTCGAGGCCGATGGCAAGCCGCAGCGGCTGCGCCTGCCCTATCGGCCCACGAAGGTCGGCGAATACGAGTACATCGTCGAAGTGGAGAATCTGCCCGAAGAGGCGCAGCACGAGAACAATTCCGAGCAGCGGCTGGTCAGCGTGCGCAAGGAGCAGATCCGCGTGTTGCTGGTGCAGGCCTATCCGAATTTCGAGTTTCGTTACTTGAAGAACATGCTGGAGCGCGACACCACCATCGAATTGAAAACCGTGCTGCAGGATGCGGATCTGGAATATGCCGAGTTGGACCAGACCGCCCTGGGCGTGTTTCCCGTGCGCCGCGAAGACTTGTTCGCCTTCGACGTGATCATCTTCGGCGACGTTAATCCTTCCTACCTGAGCGCCAGCGCGCTGGAAAACGTGCACGACTTCGTGACCAAGAAGGGCGGCGGGCTGGCGTTCATCGCGGGGCCGCTTTTCACGCCGCTGGGCTATCAGAACACGCCGCTCGAGCCGCTGTTTCCGATTGTCTGTTCGGCGGCCTCGAGCCCCACTCCGCGCGAGCTTACCGAAGGCTTCAGCCTCCGCCCGACCGACCTGGGGATCTCCAGCCCGCAGATGCAACTGGGCGACGACGCCGCGGAGACGGAGCGCATCTGGCGCGAGCTGCCGCCCATGTATTGGCTGCTGGAGGCGCCGCAGGTAAAGCCCGGCGCGCGCGTGCTGGCGGAGCATCCCACGCGCCTGGCCGACGATGGCCGTCCGCTGCCGGTGATCCTGATGCAATATGTCGGCGCGGGCAAAGTCTTGTTCCACGCCACCGACGACACGTGGCGCTGGCGGCATCGCGTGGGCGACGTCTTTTTCGCGCGCTATTGGATTCAGGCCGTCCGCTACTTGAGCCGCTCGAAATTGTTGGGCAAGGACCATTCCATCGAATTGAGCACGGACCGCCGTGAGTTCCGTCGCGGCGAGGCCGTGCGACTGCGAGCCAGGTTCATCGACGAACGTCAGGCCCCGGTGGCCGACGACGGTGTGGTCGTGGTGCTGGAGCGCGAAGGCCAGAAGAACCAGCGCGTCAGCTTGCACCGCAATGCCACCAATCGAGGCGTCTTCGAGGGCACGTTCAACGACGCGATGGACGGCCGCTATCACGCCTGGGTCGCCGCGCCCACGTTGGAGGGCAAGGCGCCCGCCACCGACTTCCTGGTGGTTGCTCCGCCGGGCGAGCTCGAACACGTGCAAATGGATGCCGCGGAACTATCGCGCGCCGCCGACGAGACGCGCGGCCGCTTTTATCGCATTCAGCAGGTCGATCGCCTGGCGGGCGACCTGCCGCCCGGCCGGCAGGTGCCCATCGAAACCTTGCCCCCGGAAGTATTGTGGAATCAGTGGTGGTTGTTGTCGGCATTCCTGGGACTGATCGTATCGGAATGGATTCTGCGAAAACGTAAGGGAATGCTATAATAGCGCGGCCTTTTGGCGCCCCAGTTGCCACGCAGCGCGTGGGCCTGGCGGCGCGCCGCGACGCCACGGACGAGCGGCCGCGAAAGGAAGCTTCATGGCACATTCCTTGGAACAGAAAATCAGCCGCGTTCGCCGGCAGGCTCGGCGGCTACTTGTCGGGTACGCGCTAGGATGGACCGCCGCGGTGTTGGCCGTCACACTCGTTGCTCTGGGCCTGGCCGACTACTGGATCCGCTTCGAAGATCCCGGCATCCGCTTGATGTGCAGCCTTTTGGCGCTGGCGGTCTTCGGTTGGACGGTGCAGCGCTTCTGGCTGCAGTCGCTGGGCCGCTCGCTGGGCGACTTGGAGATTGCCGGCCGCGTCGAGCGTTACTTCCCGCGCCTGGCCGATCGGCTCACCAGTACGATCGAGTTCCTCAAGCAGCCGGAAGTCGATGTGCAAGCCGGTTCGCTGGCGCTGCGGCGCTCCGTGATTCTAGAAACCACGGCCGCGGCCGAAGAGCTCGACTTTGCCAGTGTGCTAGAGCGCCGGCCGGCGCTCCGCGCGCTCACCGTCGGCGGCGTTGCGCTGGCGCTGGCCGCAGTTCTGGTGCTGCTGGCCCCTGGCCACGCGCGGATCGCGTTGGCCCGCCTGGCGCGGCCGTTTGGTGCGGACGCCTGGCCGCGGGTCTACAACCTGGCGTTTCGCGCCACACCCACGCGGCTGGCTGCCGGCGAGACGTTCGAAGTGGAGTTGCTCTCCGACGCCGAACATCGCGTGCCCGATGACGTGCGCATCCAATATCGCTATGAGCTGGCCGACACGGAAACGGAGAACGTCGAGTCGGAGGCCATGCAGTGGCTCAACGGCGCCCTCGTGGCGCGCAAGGAAAGTGTCAGCCGCCCGTTCTACTATCGCGCCGAGGGCGGCGACGATCGCTCGATGGAGTGGATCCGGCTCGAAGTGGTTGAGCCGCCGCGTGTCGAGACGCTGCACCTGACGTTGCATCCGCCCGACTACACCGGCCTGCCGATCGAGCCCAGCCCATCGTCCATCCACGCGCTGGTTGGCACCCGCGTCGCGCTCGAGGGCACGTCGACCAAGAAGCTTCGCGCGGCAACCATTCACACCGAAGGCGGCGGCCAGTGGACGGCCGCGCTCACGGCCGACGCGCACGGCTTTTCCCTCGCTGCCGATGCCGCCGAACCCTTCATCGTCGACAAGTCGGGCACGTACTGGATTGCGCTGGAAGACGAAAGCGGCCTGGTGGGCGGCGCCGCGGAACGCTTCGAAATCCGCGCAGTCGCAGATCAAGCGCCGACGCTCACTGTCGAGAAGCCCGCCGCCAACATCTTTGTCACGCCGCAAGGCACGGTGCCCTTGAAAATCGTGACCAAAGACGACCTGGCCATTCGCGACGTGGCCCTGCATTTCAGTCGCTCCGACAATGCCGAGGTGGAAGACTTCACCGTCGAGCTCCATCGCGGCTCCGAGCGCGCGGCAACCCTCTCCGGCGAAGGCCTGCTCGGTAGCGGCCGCCTCGGCGAGAGCCACACGCTCGAGCATCGCTGGCCCCTGGCCGAGCTGAGTCTCCAGCCTGGCACGCAGTTGACGATGTGGGCCACGGCCGGCGACTACAAGCCGCAAACCGGCAAGAGCACCGTTCGCCGCCTGTCGATCATCTCGTCCGACGAACTCGAAGAGCGGCTGGCCCAGCGGCAAATGCTCATCTTCGGCGAGTTGCAACGGGCGCTCAAGCTGCAGCAAGACGCGCGCACCCAAACCAAATCGCTCGACATCCAGCTCGAGCAAGTCGGCCGGTTGGCCAAGCCCGACGTCGACCGTGCCCAGGCGGCCGAGCTGAATCAGCGGCAAATCGCCCGTACGCTCACCAGCTCCACCGAGGGCATTCCGGCGCAGATCGGCGATTTCCTGTCCGACCTGGAGAACAACCGAGTCGACAGTCCCGACATGCAGCGCCGCATGAGCGCCATTGCCGACGAGCTCAATCGGCTCGGTCAAGATGATCTGCGCACGATTGAGCGCGAATTGACGGGCATGATCAAAGCGGCCCAGGCGGATCTCGCCAGCAATACAACCGCCGCCAGGCCCGACGCATCACAGCCGGGTCAAACCGACACGGCGGCTGCAGACCCGGCCGCCGCCCGGCCTGCCGCTGATCGTCCGGCCGTGGCCAATCCGCCTGATCCGGCCGTGCAGCAATCGCTCGCGGCTGCCGGACAGGGCCAGGACCGCGTGGTCAACTCACTCGAGCAAATGATCGACGAGCTACGACAGTGGGACAACTATCGACGGTTTGCCCGCGAAGTCGCCCAGCTGCAAAGCGCTCAAGAGGAGATCACCGCCGCGACCAAGCAGATCGCGCAGAAGACGCTTGGACGCGACGCGAAGGAGCTCGATCCGCAGCAGCAGGCCGATTTGCGCAAGCTGGCCCAGAGTCAGTCCGAGCTGAGTCGTCGGCTGGAGAAGGCGCAGCAGCAAATGGCCGAGATGGCCGCCTCGCTCGAACAGTCGGATCCCTTGGCAGCATCCGCGATCAAAGACGGCTTGCACCATGCGCAGCAACGCGCCACCAGTGGCGCCATGCGCCAGGCGGGCGAACGCATCGATAACAATCAGCTGGCCCATGCCGCCGGACAACAAGCACAGATCTCCAAAGATCTCGAAGAAATGTTGTCCATCCTCTCCAATCGGCGCGAGCAGGAGCTGGCCCGGCTGGTCGAGCAGCTGCGCGAAGCTGAGCGCCAGATGACCAAACTACGGCAGCAACAGGCCGGACTGCGCAAGCAACTGAGCGAAGCCGCCAGGCAGGCGGATTCCGAGCAAGCCAAGCAACAACTCAAGCGGTTGAGCCGGCAGCAGCAGCAGCTTCAGGAAGAGGCGGCCCGGCTGGCGCGGCGCTTGGAACGGCTGCAGGCCGATGCAGCCGGCCAAAGTACGTCGTCCGCCAGCGGCAAAATGGGCGAGGCCGGCGGCTCTGCGGAGCAAGGTGATTCCGCCGGCGCCGAACAGCAATCCGCCGAGGCCGAAAAAGATTTGGAAGATGCCCAGCAACAGCTTGCCGAGCGTCGCCGGCAGGCCGAGGCGGACCTGGCGCGCGAGCAGCTCGCGCGGCTCGAAGATTCGCTGCGCAGCCTGCACACCCGACAGCAAAAACTGACGGCCGAGACCGAGCGGCTGGAAAAGCTGCGCGCGCTGGAGGGCAAGTTCTCCCGCGCCCAAGCCAGCACGATTCACGACCTCGCCCGGCAGCAAAAAATGCTCGAGACCGAGACGTCGCTCTTGGCCGAAAAGCTCTCGCTCGCCGAAGTCATTCATCTCGCGCTCGACGGCGCCGCCCGTCAAATGGCTCAAGCCGTCGGATTGCTCGAGCGGCAGCGCACCGGCAGCCAGACCCAAACGGCACAAGAAGCTGCCCGGCTGCGCTTTGCCCAGCTGCTGGCCGCGCTCGAAAACAAATCGAAGAACAAACCGGGTGAACAGGGCGATGGCGGTGCTGGCGGCGCCGGCGGCGCGCCCGCGGCCGGACGCCAGGACGGCGCGCAAGTGCTCACGCAGCTTAAGCTGCTCAAGATTCTGCAGGAGGATCTCAATAGTCGATTCCGTACGATCAACGGCGACAACGCCGATGCAGCCGCCTCGGCGCAGCAATTGGCAGAAATCGCCGCGGAGCAGGGCAAGCTGGCCGAGCTGGCTCTGAAGCTATCCGAACCACCCGAGGACAATCCGGAGGACAATCCCGAGTCGCTGCCCGACGTACGCGAAGGGCAGGGCGATGCCGATCGGCCCGACGCGGAGCTCGCGCCGCCGCTGGAAGAGTTGCTCAAAGACATTGATCAGGAGCCCAAGCCATGAGTGCTCGATACCTGGCACTCGCCCAGCCATCGCGCGGGTCACGTCGCGCCGTGCTGCTGGCGGTCGTGGCGCTGTCTTGGAGCTTGCTGCTCGGCATCTCTCGGGCACAAGAGCCGGATCCCGTGCCCCCGCCTGAAGAAGATACGTCGGTCGAGGACGTCGCGCCGGCCAAACCTGCCGCTGCTCAGGAGCCCGGCGAAAATGCGCCGCGAAAACCGCCGGCCCCGTCCTCGCTCGACGACGCATTGCTCAACGACCTGGACAACGAACTCCTCGACGGCGCCGGCGACCTCAAGAAACCCGCCGCGCCCAAAAGGTCCGCTGCAAAAAAGCCCGCGGGCGAGCCTGCCGGAACGAAGCCCGGCGACGCCGACGCCGCCACGGATACCGCCGCCGATCCAGCTGCCCCCGGCGATGCGGAGATGATCGACGACACCACGGCAGCCGAAGCGACCGATCCGTTGGCTCGCGTCAGCCAGCAAATGCGCACCGTAGAGGAGTTGATTCCGCGAGCCAAGAGCCGTTCGCATGCCCAGCAAGTCCAGGATCGCATCGTCGACGACCTGACGCGGCTGATCGAGCAGGCCGAGACACAAAAATCGCAGCAATCGTCGTCGTCCAAACAACAGCAATCGCAATCGACCGCCGAACGCAAAAGCGTCAAGCAGCCCAAGCAGCAATCGGGCGGTCAGGCCGACAAAGACTCAAGTCAACCCGCCAAAGACAGCACGAACCGCATGGGTAACGCCGAGGCGGCCCGGCCCGATCCCGAGCAGTTCATGCGCATCATGAAAGACTCCTGGGGCCACCTGCCGCCCCGCGATCGACAGCAGATGCTACAGAACACGCCCGACAAGTTCCTGCCGCAGTACGAGCTGATGATCGAGAAATACTATCAACGACTGGCGGAGGATCCCGCACGGAAATAATTTCGGGTGCCACTGACATCTCGCCAGTGCCTGGTATGCACCCCCGTGCCGGACAAAGAAGTGAATCACTTTCCCATGCAACGCCACCCACCGCATCATCGCTCGACCACACCGGCACTTGCCGCCTGCAATCGCCGGCGGTTCCTGGCGCAAGCGGCGCTGGGCACGCTCGCCGCGGGCGGGCTGCGCGGCGCCGTCATCGACGGTAACATCGCCTTCGGCCAGGACGCGGATCCCGAAAAGTCGGCCGTCGACATGATCACGGCCGAGGCGTCCAAGTGCATCGATCGTGGCCTCGCCGTGCTCGCCCAGCGCCAGGACGAGGACGGCTCGTTCCGCTCCGGCGGCTACAGTCGCAACGTCGCCATCTGCGCGCTGGCCGGCATGGCCTGGATGTCGGGCGGCAGCACGCCCGGCCGCGGCCCTTTCGGCGGCAATGTCGAGCGCTGCATCGATTTCATCCTCGCCAACACGCAAGAGAGCGGCTTCATCAACGTTGCCAACGCCAGCAGCCACGGCCCCATGTACGGCCACGGCTTTGCCACGCTGTTCCTGGCCGAGTGCTACGGCATGACCCTGCGGACCGAAATCCGCGAGAAGCTCTCCAAGGCCGTGCAGCTCATCGTCAACACGCAAAACAACGACGGCGGCTGGCGCTATCAGCCGGTGCGGAACGACGCGGACATCTCCGTGACCATCTGCCAGGTGATGGCTCTGCGCGCGGCGCGCAACGCCGGCCTCTTCGTCCCCCGCGACACCATCGACCGCTGCACCGACTACGTCAAGCGCAGCCAGAATGGCGACGGCGGGTTCATGTACATGATCCAGGGCGGGCAAAGCGCCTTCCCGCGCTCCGCCGCGGGCGTGGTGGCCCTGTACAGCGCGGGCGTGTACGAAGGCCAGGAAGTCATCAAGGGTCTGGAGTACCTGATGAGCTTCTTGCCGCAAGGCAACGAGTTCAACCGCGAGAGCCACTACTTCTACGGCCACTACTACGCCGTGCAGGCGATGTGGCACGCGGGCGGCCAGCACTGGACCAAGTGGTACCCGGCCATTCGCGACGCTCTGGTCGCGCGCCAGGCCGAGGACGGCTCGTGGAGCGACGCCATCTGCGTCGAATATGGCACGGCCATGGCCTGCATCATCCTGCAAATGCCCAACAACTACTTGCCGATCTTCCAACGCTAGAGACAACCTCGCGTGACGCGTTTGTTCGCTTACCATGGGTGCCACTGGCGTCTCGCCAGTGCGCGTCAGAGTCTCCGGGTGCCACTGCTGGCTTGTCCAGCAGTGCTGTATTTGATCGCCCTTGCCCCCGCCGCGCGCGCTCAGGTCCCGCCCGCGCCTGAAGTGCCCGCCGCAAATGCCCCTGCCAAAACTTCGTCTGCACCTGCGACCACGCCACCGCCCGCAGCCGGCGACCAGCGCGCCGCACCGGCGCCCCCGCCGCAGGCCGTGACCGTCGGTGGCGAGGCCTTTCGCGGCACGCTCGTTAGCGCCGTCGACCAGCCCGCCTGGGCCTTCCGCTTCGCCGACGGTGCGAACCAGCGCGAAGTCCCGGCCGAAGAGCTCGCCACCTGGGGCAACTTTGTCGATCCCGGCGGCGCCATCCAGGTCGTGCTCGCCGGCGGCGGACTGCTGGTGGTCGACGACATCCGCGTCGACGGCGAGCAGCTCGTCTGCACCAGCGCGCTCGTCGGCTCGGTGAACGTTCCGCTCAAGCTCGTAAGCGGCATCCTCTTGCAGCAGCCGGCGCTGCGCGCGGCGGCCGATCAGCTGCTCGCCCGCGTGCTCGCCCCGGCCGGCGAAAACGACCGCGTCATCCTCGACAATCGCGACGAGCTGGCCGGCTCCGTCCTCGGCCTGCAAGACGGCAAGCTCAAGCTGCAGGCCGACGTGGGCGTGGTCGAGCTGGCGCAAGACAAGCTGGCTGCGGTGATCTTCAATCCGGCGCTCATTGACAAGCCCAGCCTCTCCGGCCTGCGCGTCCTGGTCGGCTGGCGCGACGGCAGCCGCGCCACCGCCCTGTCGCTGGTCACCATCGGGCCCATGTCCCAGGTCAAACTGCCCGGCGGCGTCACGCTCACCGCGCCGACTGAGTCGATCGTCGCCCTGCAGCCGCTCGGCGGCCGCGCGGTCTACCTTTCAGATCTCAAGCCCAGCGGCTACCGGCACATTCCCTTTCTCGAACTCACCTGGCCGCTCGAGACCGATCGCAGCGTGACGCGCTCGCTCTTGCGCGCCGGCGACCACGTCTATCTCAAGGGCCTGGGGATGCACAGCCCTGCGCGGGTGAGCTACGACCTCGACGGCGAGTACCGGCAGTTCGTCGCTCTGGTAGCGATCGACGCCGGCGCGGGCGACGCCGCTTCCGGCCCGCGCGGTAGCGTGGTGTTTCGCGTCTTCGTCGACGACGGCAGCGGCGCCTGGCAAGAGCGGGCCAAAAGCGCGGTGATCCGCGGCGGCGAGCCGCCGGTGCCGCTGGTTGCCGATCTGCGCGGCGCCCGGCGCATCAGCCTGCTGGTCGATTTCGCCGACCGCGGCGACGAGTGCGACCACGCCGACTGGCTCAACGCGCGGCTGGTGCGGTAGAGGGGCTGGCGATTAAATCAGCCTACGTCGCAGGAATCGTGATGGCCGCGCTCTACAACTTCGTCGCGCAATTCGCCGGCGGCGTCAAAATTGATCTGCAGCCGGTAGACGGCCGCGCCGAGTAAGGCAGCCGCGCATCACGGACGGCAGGCCCGCCCCCCGTCACGCCCCGAACTTCGCCAGCCGCTCGGCGTTCGCCAGGGCCAACAGCATCAGATACTTGGCCTCAAAAATGCCCAGCCCGCCGTGGATCGCTTCGTTCTCGCCAAAGGTTGCACAGCCATCCGTCCGGCAGGCCCGCGCCGCCAGCACCGTCGGCACCGGATGCCAACTGTGGCTCTTGAGCAAGCTCGGCGTGCTGTGATCGCCCGTCACGATCAGCACCGTCGGCAGTAGCGCCGTGACGCGCGGGATGACCGCGTCCAGCTCTTCGATCCGCTTCACCTTCGCGTCAAAGTTGCCGTCCTCGCCCGTGCTGTCGGTGTACTTGAAGTGCAGGAAGAAGAAGTCGAAGTTCGACCACTCGCGCGTCAGCACGTCGATTTGCTCGCTCAAGGTCTGCGCGCTGCCGACGATCTGCATGCCTACCAGCCGCGCCAGCCCCTTGTACATCGGATACACGGCGATCGCGGCGGCTCGCAGGCCGTACACTTCTTCGTACGAGGGCAGCTGCGGCCGCGCCGAGAACCCGCGCAACGTCAGCCCGTTGGCTTGTTTTTCGCCCGCCAGGAGCTTCTGGCCCTGAGCCACGAACTCGGCGGCCACTTGCGCGGTCCGCTGGCTGGCGGCGTTGGCGGCCCGCGGCGCCAGCGGGGGCACGCCGGTGGCCTGCGGATCGGTGTCGTGCACGTCGCCCGCCAGTCCCTCGCCGCGAAACACAACGACAAAGCGATGCTCCTTGACCGGCTCGACAAAAACCTCCACGCCGGGAATCTTCACCTCGCGCAGCCGATGCGCGAGCGGGGCGCTGGCCTCGCTGCTGATGCGTCCGGCCCGGCGATCGACGATGTTGCCTTGCATGTCGAGCGTGCAGAAGTTGCCGCGCGCGGCGACGTCGCGATCGGTGAGCTCGAAGCCGATGCCCGTGGCCTCCAGTGCCCCGCGGCCGATGCGATACTCGAGCGGATCGTAGCCGAACAGCGCGAGGTGGCCCGGCCCGCTGCCGGGCGTGATGCCGGGCTTGACCGGAATGCTGCCGCCGGAGACGCCGCGCCGCGCCAGCTCGTCGAGGTTGGGCGTGCGTGCGGTTTCCAGCTCGGTCTTCCCGCCTGGCTCGAGCGGCAGCCCGCCCAGCCCATCCGCCACCAGCATCACGATTTTCGAGCCGTTGCGCTCGAACAGTTCGCGAGTCAATTCGTGCATGTCCATCGGCGAGCGGCTCCGTGTGCGGCAGGGCGTGTTGAATCGAGCAAATAGTCTGCGGCGCATCCAATTCAGCGCGGACGACGGAGCCCTCGGGTGGCACTGGCGTGTCGCCAGTGTTGGTCAGCACGGACAAGACGCCCGTGCCACCCGAAAACTCGACCGTTAACAGCGCAAGGCGCAACCGGCATTCGGCAGCCTCGTGACGCGCAGCGGGCGATCTGTCCCTCTGTGGTAACAAAAACGGCCGCAGGCACAAGGGGCGAATTTCGACGCGGACTGAGGGTGTCCGCGCGCCCAGTGGGCCTCCCGGCGAATCCTGCGCGGGCCACCGTCGGTTGCCTTCGCCCACCGGCTTGGTACAACTGCGATATCGCGGCCGGGGGTGGCACTGGCGTCTCGCCAGTGGTGGTCAGCAGGTGGCAAGATCCTCGTGCCACCCGAGGACTTCGACGCTGCACGGCGCCGGTGTCTCGAGATATCTATCGCGCATCCGAAAGGTCAATCGCGTCATGGCAACCACGCTTCGCTGGCTGGGACACAATTGCTGGCTGGTCAACACGAGAGGCAAAACGCTCCTGGTCGATCCGTTTCTGAACGACTCGCCCACGGCCCCGGTCAAGGCCGACGCCGTGAAGCCCGACTACTTGCTGATCTCGCACGGCCACTTCGACCACATTTCCGACGCGGCGTCCATCGCCCAGCGCACAGGCGCCGTCGTGGTGGCCAATTTCGAAATCTGTGAATGGCTGGGCAAGCTGGGCGCCAAGAACGCCGAGCCAATGAATTTGGGCGGCGCCATCACGCTGCCGTTCGGCCGTGTGAAGCTGACGCTCGCGCATCATAGCTCGGTGCTGCCCGACGGCACGTACGGCGGCAACCCCGGCGGCTTCCTGCTCACGCTCGACGACTGCCGCATCTACTTTGCCTGCGACACGGCGCTGTTCGCCGACATGAAGTTGATCGGCGCCGTGGGCCTCGAACTGGCGGTGCTGCCCATCGGCGATCGCTTTACCATGGGCCCGGACGACTCGCTCGAGGCGATCAAGTTGCTGGCGCCCAAGCGCGTCGCGCCAGCGCACTTCAACACCTGGCCGCCAATTGCCCAAGACGCTGCCGCCTGGGCCGCGCGGGTGCGTGCCGAAACCAAGGCCGAGCCCATTGTCATCGAGCCCGGCGGCACGATCGCGATGTGACTCAATGCACGAGGGCATCTTGCCAGTGCGATTGCGCCGACCACTGGCCACTGACCACTAGTCGCGTCATCCCGCCTCGCGCGGCCGCGGCTCCGCGCAAACTTGAATTTCGTCGCCCACCACGCGCACATCGAACGCGTCGGTGCGGATGCGCGGGTTGTCGCACCACGTGCCGTCGGCCACGCGGAACCGCCAGGCATGCCACGGGCACGTCACGATTCCACCTTCCACATAGCCGTCCGCCAGCGACGCGCCCATGTGTGGGCACAGGTCGTTGATGGCCTGATACTCGCCGCCCACGTTGAACACCGCCACCAGCCGGTCGCCCACGGGAAACGCCAACGCCGAGCCTTCGGGAATCGCGCCCACTTTGGCGACCGTTACAAACTCAGCCATGAAAAACTCGGCAGGCAGATAGAAGTGACCAAATCACGGCGGGACGCGGCGCACAACTTTGCGGCGCCTGTATCATCTTAGAACGCTGCTCGCCCGCGGAAAAGTGCCATCGCTCCCGGCGGGACGCGGTGCCCGGCGCACAGTCCAGCAAAGCCCGCCACGCCGCCGCCTGTGCGCCGCGCACGGCGTCTGCGATACTACGTGCATGCCCACGCATCGCCTCCTGGCCATCGACGTCGATGGCACGCTCGTGAACAGCCGTCACGAGCTCACCGACCGCACGCGCCAGGCGATCTTGCGCGCCCGCCGGGCCGGCGTCGAGATCGTGCTGGCCACGGGCCGCCGCTATAGCCGCGTGCTCCCGCTGGTCGAGCCGCTCGCGCTGAATGTGCCGCTCGTGACCGCCAGCGGCGCACTCATCAAGCGGGCCTCTGATCACAACACGCTATTCCGCGCGCAGTTCAACGACGGCGCGCTCGAGCGCTGCCTGCGCATCATTCACGCAGCCGGGCACGAGGCCGTGGTCTATGCCGACACGTTCGAGCAGGGCTTTGATTTCTATTGCGCGTCGCTCGAGGCCAAGAGCGCGGAGCTGGCCGAGTTCTACCAGCGGAACCTGGGTTTCGGCCGCCTTTGGCCCAAGCTGTCCAGCCGCGCCCCGGCCGGCATCTTCGCGGGCTTCTCCATGGGCACGCGCAGTCAGATGCGCTCACTCGAGGCCGAGCTCATGCGGCAGTTGCCCGATGAACTTTACGTCCACGTGCTGCGTAGCCCACGCTATATCGGCTTCATGTGCGAGATCGCACCCTCAGGGGTCAGCAAGTGGACCGGTGTGCGACACCTGGCGGACGACTGGGGCATCGGCCCGGAGGAGATTTGTGCGGTCGGCGACGACGTGAACGATATCCCCATGATCCGCGCGGCCGGCCTGGGCGTGGCCATGGGCAACGCCCTGCCCGAAGTGAAGGCCGTGGCGGACCGTGTGGCTCCCAGAAACGATGAGGACGGCCTGGTCGCCGTGGTCGATTGGCTGTTGGAGTGACGCTGGGTATCTGCGGTGAACGAGACACAAGCCCGACACGCCCAGCGAGGGCGACAGATCAGCCACTCCGCGTCAGGCTTGAACGTTTGGCCCTGCTGCGATACGGTAAACCTAGTGCCCGGTTGTGGATACGCGCCGAACGAGGCCGGGCGCACGATCTAACGAGCGCGGTCCTTTCCCACGAGACAACCATGAACCGTCCCTTCCGTCGGAGTTGCTGGAGGGGAGTTCTGCTATTCGTGATGCTCGGGGGCGCGGCCAGGGCGGAGGAGCCGGCTGCCGGCGGGCCGTTGCAGGCCGCGCAAAAGCTCTTAGCCGAAGGCAAGTACGCCGAGGCGACCGAGGCGTACGAGAGGCTGCTCGACCAACACGGTCCGGCCACGGCCATCGGCCTGGCGCGATCTCAGGAAGCAACCGGCCAGCGGGCGAAGGCCGCCGAGACGATCGCCACGTCCGCCAAGAAACATGCCGACGCGGCCGCTCTGCCCGCAGAGCTGGCCCGGCTGGCGTTGGCCCGCGGCGATACCAAGGCGGCCGCCGAGTTCGCCGACGCGGCACTCAAGCTCGACGCAGCGCTCCCCTTGGCCATCTGGGCGCAGGCCGAAGTGTTGACCGCCACTGGCAAATTGACCGAGGCCAACGCCGCGTCTCAAGTCCTGGTGGATCACTACAACGCCAACCCGCCCAAGGACGCCGAGTCGCTGCGTTGGATCGGTCTGGCCGCGGCCCAATACGCGCGCTGGAACCGGCTGAGCGACCAGTTCAGCTTCCTGGTCAACGAGTTCTATCCCGATCTCCTGGCCGCTGATCCCACCTGCTGGCAGGCACACTACGAAGCCGGCCGGTTGTTCGCCGAAAAATACAATCAGGCCGATGCGCTGCGCGAGTTCAATGCCGCCATCGAGCTCAACCCCAACGCCGCGGAAGTGCATGCCGCACTCGGGCAGCTGTCGCTCGACGGTTTTGAAATCGCCGCCGCGCAGGCCTCCGCCGAGCGGGCGCGAGAAATCAATCCCGAGCTGCTGGCCGCGCGGCACCTGCAGGCCGACATCCATCTGGCCAATTTCGATCCGCGGTCCGCGGCCGCCGTGCTCACCGAGGCATTGCCGCTGGACCCACCGTCCGAGGAGACGCGGGGACGCCTGGCCGCCGTCTATTTTTCCGTCGACGGAGTGGCAAAGACCGGCGACGACACGCGCTTCGGCAAACTGGCCGCTGAAGTAAATGCACGCAACCCGCACGCCGGCGGCTTCTACGAATCGCTGGGCGACGCGCTCGACCGCTTGCGCCGCTGGCCCGCCGCGGCCAAATACTATGAAGAGGCCATCGCGCGCATGCCTCAGTTGGTTCGCCCGCGCTGCCAGTTAGGCCTGATGCTCATGCGCCTGGGCGAAGAGGAGCGCGCCAAGCAGGTGCTCGACGACGCGTTCGAGGTCGATCCATTCAACGTGCGAGTCAACAATTCGCTGAAAGTGTTGGAGGTGCTCGCCGGCTATGAAACGCTGGAAACGGAGCACTTCCGCATCCGCTTCGACCCCCAGCAAGATGCGCTCACCCCCAAGTACATGGGCCAATGGCTGGAAGAGGTCTATCCGCAGCTCGTCCGCCAGATGGGCTTCACGCCGCCGGAGAAATCGCTGTTCGAAGTGTTCAGCAGCGCCCGCAACACCGACGGCCACGGCTGGTTCAGCGCCCGCATGGTCGGCCTGCCCCACATCCATCCGATCGGTGCCTGCGCGGGCAAGATCGTTGCCTTGCAATCGCCCACCGAAGGCGAACAGCGCTTCAATTGGGCCCGCGTGGTGAAGCACGAATTCATTCACGTGATCAACTTGCAGCAAACCGACTTTAATATTCCGCACTGGTTCACCGAAGCGCTGGCCGTGTTGAACGAGGGCTACCCCCGGCCACAGGCCTGGAACGACTTGCTGGTGCGGCGGCACGCGGACGAAAAACTGTTCCATCTCGACACGATTAACCTGGGCTTCATCCGGCCACAATCGAGCGACGAGTGGACGCTGGCCTACTGCCAGGCCGAGTTGTACGCCGAGTACATGCTCGAGCGCTTCGGCGAGGATGCCGTGGCCAGGATGTTGGCCGCCTATCGCGACAACCTGACGACGCCCGAGGCGATCGAGCGGGCGTTTCAAGTGCCCCAGGCCGATTTCGAGCAAGGGTATCGCGCGTATGTGGATAAGATTGTCGCCGCGCTGCCGCCCAACGGACAGGCACGCGAGTGGAATCTGGCCGAAGTGCAGCGCGCGCTGGCTGAGAAGCCCGATGATCCCGAGTTGCTCTCGCGGCTCGCCTACGCGCAGCTAGGTCGTCGCGACTATGCCCAAGCGCGTCGCGTGGCCGACCAGGCGCTGAAGGCCGACCCCAAGTGTGCGCTGGCCCACTACGTGCGGGCCCGATTGCACTTGCTGGTGGGCGAAAATGCCGAGGCGCTCGCGCGCCTCGAGGGTGCGCTCGACCGCGAGCGCCCGCAGTCGAACGTGCTGGGCTTGCTGGCCGGCTTGAAACTTAAGGCCGAAGACTTTCCCGCGGCCGCCGAGCTGTACGCACTGGGCGACAAGCACGAGCCGGGCAATCCTCGCTGGCTCAAGTCGCTGGCCGCGGTGTATCTCAAGTCGGGCGACCAGCAGAAACTGGTGGCCGTCCTCGAGCGTCTGGCCCAGGCCGATGCCGACGATCTGCCCATTCGCAAAAAGCTGGCTCAGCTGGCACTGGCCAAAGGCGACACCTCCGCTGCCGAGCGCTGGACGCGTGAGGCCCTGCAGATCGATGCCCGCGACGTGGACGTGCACGTGTGGCGCGGCGAGGCGTTCGTGGCGCAAAAAAAACCCGCCGACGCGGCCGCCGAGTTCGCTGTGGCCGTCGAGCTCGATCCGGAGCATGCGGCGTTTCGGTTGGACCTGGCCAAGGCCCTTTTGCAGGCGAATCAGCAGGATCAAGCCAAGGCGGCGCTCGAAGCGCTGCTCCAGCGCGAGCCCGACCACGCCGAGGCCAAACGCCTGAAAGAGAGCCTGCCGTGAGCGAACGACAACCGCCGGCCGATCACGACCGCACCGGCCAGACGATGACCCTGGCCGATTTCCAGGGCCTGATCCGCAACATGTACCTGGAGAAGGATCTGGCCCGCGGCATCGACGGCACGTTCATGTGGCTGATGGAAGAGGTGGGCGAGCTGGCTTCGGCCCTGCGCAGCGGCACGCACGAAGAACGTCTCGGCGAATTCGCCGACGTGTTGGCCTGGCTGGCCACGATTGCCAACGTGGCCGGTGTCGATCTGAGTGAGGCCGTGGCGCGTAAGTATGGCGCCGGCTGCCCCGGCTGCGGTCGCCTGGTCTGCACGTGCGCTGACGCGGAGAAGCCATGAGCGCCCGCGGCACGTTCGACGCAGGTCACAGGCACGCCCGGCGCCGTTGCGCGTCGTGGCTGGTGTTCACGCTGAGCGCAATGCTTGCGCCTCTGTTACCGGCCCGCGCCGCTGCGCCGGCGCCTTCCGCGAGCGTCACGATCACTCAGCTGCGTGCCGGCTTTGCCGGGCACTTCAAGGTGGGCTACTGGACTCCGTTCGTCGTCACACTGCAGGGCGGCGCGTCCCCGGCCAAGGGCAAAGTGGAACTGATCGTGGCCGATTGCGAAGGTGTGCCCAGCCGTGTGCACGCGCCCGCCGCGGGCACGCTCGAAGTCCCCGCCGGCGCAATTGTCTCGGTGCCCCTGTATGCCAAGATCGGCCAGCTGCAAAGCAACGTCACCGTGGCCTTCCGCGCGGAAGGCGCCGCGCCGGTGACCCGCGAGTTTGTCACCCGCGAGCCTGGTCCATTGGCGGCCATCGCCAGCTCTTCGTCGCAGCTCGTCGTCACGCTCGGTGCTCCCCTGGCGTCGATCGATGAAACTTCGTTTTCCGACCGCAGCGTGCGCGTGGCCGACGTGGCCACCAGCAACGAACTGCCTGCCGAATGGTGGGGCTACGAAGGCGTCGACGCCGTTGTTTTGGCCACCGGCAGCGATTCCGCTGCCGCGCAGTGGACGACCGAAACTCCACAACTAGCCGCGCTCGACCGGTGGGTACGCTTGGGCGGCACGCTCGTGCTCTGCGCCGGGCAGAATGCGAGCCAGGTGCTGGCCGCCGGCGCGCCCTTGACGCGGTTTGCCCCGGGAACGCTGGCCGACTCGGTGCCCTTGCGGCAAGGCACCACCTTGGAGACATTTGCCGAATCGCCCGAGCCGATCACGGCGACCGGCGGACGCTTCGTGTTGCAGGTTCCCAAACTGGCCGACGTGCGCGGCACGATCGAAGCCTATGCCGGTGCCGGCCCGCGCGACTTGCCGCTCGTGGTGCGCACGCCGCATGGTTTCGGAGAGATTGTGTTCGCCGCGTTTGATTTGGAACGGCCACCCATTTCCACCTGGTCGGCGCGCGCACAACTGGTCGATCGACTGCTTGGTCGGGCGGTGCGCCGGCCCAAAGCAGCCGACAGCGACACGTTGGGCGAAGTGACCACCCTGGGCTTCGTCGACATTTCCGGTCAGTTGCGCGGCGCGCTCGATCAGTTTGCCGAGGTGCGGTTGGTGCCGTTCTGGCTTGTGGCACTGCTGGTCGTTTTCTACATCGCCTGCATCGGCCCGCTCGATTATTTCCTGGTGAGGCGTTGGTTCAAGCGGATGGAGGCCACCTGGATTACGTTCGCGCTCGCGGTGCTCGCGTTTAGCGCCGGAGCATACCTGCTGGCGTACCAACTGAAGGGGCGCGAAGTGCACGTCAATCGCGTGGAGCTTGTCGATTTCGACGCCGACTCCGGGCTGGTGCGCGGCACGAGTTGGTCCAATCTCTACAGCCCCGCGAGTCAGACGTACGATCTCTCGCTCGACCCGGCACCCGCGGTGCGCGGGTTGTCGGCGGCCGTAGCCGGCTCGCCCACCGCGCCGCCGGACCTGGCGACCCCGCAGTCGGCGCCGGCAGCCGTGCCGCCGCGCTCGCTGTTCTCCTGGTTCGGACTGCCGGGCGACGGTTTCGGCGGCATGAATCCGTCGACGGCCAGCATGCCCCTGTTCACGTTGACCTACGATTTTGCCGGCGCGCTCGACGCGCTCGAGCAGGTGCCGATTGCCGTGTGGTCCACGCGCCCCTTCGTCGCACGCTGGTGGGCTGAAGCGGCGCCGCCCATCGTCGCGGACCTTTCCGACGCAGGCCGCCTCGCGGGCTCGCTCGAATATCGCCGCGCACAGCCCCTCGAAGATTGCGTCCTCATCTATGGCGGTTGGGCCTATCCGCTGCGCACCCTGCAGCCGGGCCAACGCATTGATATCGATCGCGAGCTCGATCCGCAAACCGTCCAGACTTATCTGCGCCGCGTGGTGGTGCGGAACGACCGCGACGTTGCGCCCCCTTACGACCAGGCGTCGTTCGACGTGGCGCGGATCCTCGAGATCATGAGTTGCCACGAGCTGGCCGGCGGCGAAAGCTACACTGGTCTGGCGAACGAGTATCAGGCCTTTGTCGACTTGAGTCAGCTGGTGCAAAACGGCCGCGCGATCCTCATCGGCCGCGAGCCGCGTTGCGACACTCAACTCATGAGCGACGGCCGCCCGCTCGTCGACGACACCGGCCGGCAGTTAACCTTTTATCGCTTTGTGTTTCCCGTGCGGTCGAACGCCGATCGCTGACATTGTTGGCCTGCGCCGCCGCGCCGCGCAAGTACACGACACTTCTGGGGACTTCCGCGTGATCGAGACCCACGACCTGACCATGAAGTACGGCGAGCTGTATGCCGTCAAATCGCTGGAGCTGGATCTCAAGCGGGGCGACGTGTTCGGATTTATCGGCCCCAACGGCGCCGGCAAAACCACCACCATGCGCATGCTCGCCACGCTGCTGCATCCCACCTGGGGCGAGGCCTACGTGTGCGGCTACTCGATCTACACCCATCCGCGCGATATTCGCCGCGTGATCGGCTACATGCCCGATTTTTTCGGCGTGTACGACGACATGAAGGTAATCGAGTATCTAGAGTTCTTCGCCGCGGCCTACCGCATCGGCGGCGCCACGCGCCGCAAAGTGTGCGACGAAGTGCTCGACCTGGTCGAGCTGGGCTACAAGCGCGAGGCGCTCGTGACCAGCCTGTCGCGCGGCATGACGCAGCGGCTCGGCCTGGCGCGGGTGCTATTGCACGATCCACAGGTGCTGCTCCTGGACGAGCCGGCCAGCGGCCTCGATCCCCGCGCTCGCATCGAAATCCGCGGCCTGCTCAAACGCCTGCGCGATACCGGCAAGACCATCATGGTCTCCAGTCACATCCTGCCCGAGCTGGCCGATATCTGCAACAAGATCGGCATCATCGAGCGGGGCGAGTTGATCGTCAATGCCGACGTGGCCGAAGTGATGCGCCAGGTGCGCCGTCAAACGGTGCTCAACATTGGCGTTTCCGGCGATGGCGCCGATGCGACGAAGCTCTTGAAGGATCAGCCAAGCGTGGAAAAAGTGGAGCGCCGCGGCGAGCTGCTGGTAGTGACGCTCGTGGCCGACGTGGCCGACTACAGCCCACTGGCCTCGCTCCTCGTCGAGCGCGGCTACAAGCTGCACCTCTTCAAGGAGGAAGAGATGAACCTGGAAACCGCGTTCATGGCCCTGACCAAAGGCATCACGTCGTAGCTGCCCTCGCGCGGGTGGCCCAGACGCCGCATGGTGTCTGGGTGCCGCCGGCACAAGAGGCGAATCGTCCAGCCTCCAGCCTCCAGCCTCCAGCCTCCAGCCTCCAGCCTACGGCCTACGGCCTGCTCTCATAGGCTGCCCGCACGGCCTCCATCCGCCGCCGATTAGTGCCGAGGTCGGAATAGCCAATGCGCGAAGCCGAACGAAAGTGGATCACTTTGCCGGCCGCGTCGACCAGAAACTCCACGTCGTCTACGTACCGCATCAACCGGGTGGTGAACTCCACGTGCAAATAGTCGCTGCGTTCGGCAACGATCGACGTGCGCGGCAGCGTGGCCAGCGCCGCCTTGAGACGCGTCACGGCCTCCGCCGGCGTGCCGGAGAATTTCAACGGCGCAATCGCGTGCTCGGCGTCCGTGTCCTGCGTGCAGACGCAGTTCGGTGTGGCGGGGCAGGGGCGCAACCGCCCGTCGACCACGCCCAAGGTTCTCGGTCGCGTGGCCAGCAAGTTGCGCACCACCAGCGACAGAAAGCCGAGCGCCACCAGCCCGCCGATTACCAAGCCAACCCACGATGCGATTTGTCCCACGCGTCACCTCCGGTCTCCCGCCTGTTCCTCACTCCCCAATCACCTTCACCAGCACGCGTTTCGGCCGGCGGCCGTCGAACTCGCCGTAAAAAATCTGCTCCCAAGGGCCGAAGTCGAGCTGCCCCTTGGTCACGGCCACCACCACTTCGCGGCCCATCACCTGGCGCTTGTGATGCGCATCGGCATTGTCTTAGCCGGTGCGATTGTGATGGTAGCGCGCCGGCGAGGGATCGAACGGCGCCAACTGCTCGAGCCAGCGCTCGTAATCTTCGAGTAGCCCGGGTTCATCGTCGTTGATGAACACGCTGGCGGTGATGTGCATGGCGTTGCACAGCACCAGCCCTTCGTGCACGCCGCTTTTGCGAACCACGGCTGCCACCTCAGACGTGATGTTCCGAAACGCCATCCGCGCCGGCAAATTGAACGTGAGATACTCGGTTTGCGATTTCATGAGCAGCGATCAGAGGTCAGTCAAAAAGCAACGGGAGGGCGAGGTTCCCGCCGAGCCTGTAGCTGAATTCGCCAGAATTCAGTTTCTTTGTAGCCGGCACATTCCGAGCTGTGAGTCTTTGCTTTGCAAAACATCACAGCCTCTGCGTGTGCCGTAAGTCGCGCATAGCGAACGACGCGAGCCTATTGTAGCCGCCCGGCCAGGCTCGCCTTACAGAATCCGCCCTGACCCACCGCAGCGGGCGCAAGACGAGGTGGCGCCGGCTGTCGCGGCCAGCGTGGCCAGCACCTTGCCCTGACCCTCACAGATCGGGCAAGCGCGGCTCACCGCTCGCAGAATGGCGCTCTTGGCGGCGAATCCGCCCAGCCAACCGATGCCCGCGCCGGCCATCGTGGCTATCGGTGCGCCCCACGTTTGGCCCACCAGCGCCAGGGACACAAGCGCACCCACAATGAGCCCCAGGAACATCAGCACGTCGGCCGTACCCTTGAGGGCCTGTCCGATTCGAGCATCTTGCCATCGCATGGTTGGTTCTCCTCGTGGCGCGCCGATGGGAGCCGCCGCGCCGGCGGAAGATGGTATCGTCGGACCGTCGTCTCGCCCAGAGCGATTTGCACCCATTCGGCACGCGAACGCAACGGCCGGGCCGGGCCGCCAAACAACGGCACGCGCTTGGCTCGATCCCGCCCTGCCAGCTGCATCGCTCTTGACGCTCCTCGGCCATTCCTGGATAGTCCCGCTCCCTGCCTCTTGCAGCTATGCTAGCACCCGCTGGCGCGACGCGGCTTACACGGCACGAAGCGAACGGCATGAGCGAACGCACCACGCAATATCCTGCGCACTTAGCCAAGCTGGTCGCGGCGCGCTTGCAGAGCGACGAGCGCAGCTCGCCGCCGGAAGTCGTGCTAACGCGCCTGCTCGAGACGCTCTACTTCGCCAGCTTGAAGACCGACGAAGGCCGGCCCGTCTATTGCACGGTTAACTACGTCGATCCGGACGAGCCGCACAGCCAACCGCCCGCGCGGCGTGCGGCCGACTGCTGGAGCTACGTGCCGTTCGATCGGCCGTTGCCCTTCGACGTGCGCACGCTGGCCAAGCTGGCCAAGGCCGCAGACCCGGCGGTCTCCTCGCTGGCCGTCTATCGCGATCGCCGCAACAAACTCTACATCTGGGGCATGGTCGACCAGGAGCCGCGCCACAGCGACCACATCACGCTCGACGCCACCAGCTCGCCCGAGCGACCGGGACTGTTTCAGGCCACGATCACCGGCGTGGGCAATATCACCGTGTATCGCAACGAGGCCCTGATCGGCAGCTTGGAGCAGAACACGCTGGTCGAAGAGTATCACGACGTGCTCTGGTCCGGCCCCGTGCACGACCTGCTGGTGGGCTACTTGCGCAGCTATTTGAACGATTCGAGCATCGACGGCGCCGGTCAGCCGCCCGCCGAGCTCGAGCGCGAGCTGCTCATGCGGTGGTTGAATGCCATCTGCCGCATCCTGATGAACATCCAGCACTATCATCACGGCGGTGGACTGCTGATCACGCCGCAGTTGTCGTTCGACGGGCTGAACGTCAAATACAAGATTCGCTACGACCGGCTGTTGCGCGCCCTGCGCTCGATGGTGGAAAACCGCACGTTGTTTGGCGGCGCTCCAACGCCGCCATCCGAGCCGGGCACAGAGTCCGATCAGACCGTGCTACCGTATCAAGCAGCCGGTCCCGACTCGCTCGAACGCGAGCTGGCCGAACACAAGAACGAAGTGCTGGGCGCCATCCGTTTTATCGCCTCGCTCTCTTGCGTCGACGGTTTTGTGCTGCTCGACGAACGGATGGTGGTGCACGGTTTTGGCGTTGAAGTGCGCACCGACAACCTGCTGTCCGACATCTACGTAGCCCGCGATTCGTTGGCCAATCCCAAGCTTTTGCGAATGTCGGAGCTCACGCAATATGGCACGCGGCATCGGGCCATGATGCGCTATTGCTACGATAAACCGGGCTCGCTGGGCCTGGTCGTCTCGCAAGACGGCGATATTCGGGCCATGACCCGGATTGAAGGCATGCTCGTTTTGTGGGAAAACATCGACGTGCAACTGGCGTACAAGGCGTCGGGCGGGCAACTGTCGGGCCAGCAGCCCGGGCCGCTGTTGTGGCGCGCCAGCGCACGCGTGGCCTGATATCGGCCGATGCGCCATCTGTTGCACCGGTTAGACCTGCCCCATGCTGCGCTGGCAACGGCGCCGCTCTCTCCGCGGAGGACGTACGATGAAGAAAGAGGAAATCCTCGCCCAGCTCGCCGCCGGAACCTTGTCGGTCGAAGAAGCGTCCCAACTGCTCGCCGCCGAAGAGCCCAAGCGCGGCCAGCTGTATTGCAAGGTGAGCGAGAAGGGCGCCATCAGCGTCTACGGCCTGCAGCGCATGCCCGTCACGTTGTACGTTGAGCAGTGGGAACGGCTGCTGGGCTTTAGCAACGAGCTGCAGTCGTTCATGAAAGACCACGCCGGCGAGCTGAAGCGGAAGGAACGGGGGTAGCGCGCGTCGTTCAGCCCCTGGCTCCGCCAGGGGGCCCTTCGCGTTCTCTTGTAGCTGAACTCGCTAGAGTTCCGTTCCGTAGTTCAGGCACTCCGTGCCTGACATCTTCTGTTCCTCCGCTAACTGCATGTCTCACGCCAGCGGTGTCCAGCCACACCAACCCGCCACGCGCAGCACGCACCAGATCACCACGCCACTGGCGACGTCGAAGCCCAGCCCGGCCACGAACATCCGCCGCGCGGGAATCAGGCCCGAGCCGTACACGATGGCGTTGGGCGGCGTCGACACCGGCAGTGCCGAGCCAAAGCTGGCCGCAAAGGTGACGCCCATGAGCGGCATTACCTCGTCCACTTGTCCCGCCCGGCAGATGGCCGCCACCACGGGAATCAGTGCTGCGGCCGTCGCCGCGTTGCTGGTAAACGCGCTCATCAGCACGCCGCCGCCAATCGCCAACGCCGTGATCGCCCACACATCGTCGGTGTTCAAATAGTCGAACGCGCTTTGGCCAATCGCCCGCACCAGGCCCGTCTGAAACATCAGATTGCCCAGAGCCAGCCCGGAACCGAACAACAAGAGCGTGCTCCAGTCGATGCGGGCAAAGTCCTCGGCCTCGAGCGAAAAGCGCCGCGCCCGCCAATCGACCGGCAGCAGAAACAACAGCACCGGGGCCATCATTGCCACTACTTCCTCCGGAAAATGGGCGCGCAGCCATTCGCTTTCCGCTTCGAAGCCGGCCAATAGCAGCACGCTCGGCGCTACCCACAGCGCGACAACCAGCAGAAACACGGCCAACGTATTGCGCTCGCCGGCCGACCAGCGGCCGAGCTTCGCCCGCTGCGCCCGCAAGTGCGCGGCCAGCGCGGGCAGGTCCAGCTTTTCCGCCGGCGCCAGCAGCCGCAGCCAGAAGAAGAGCGCCAGGCCCAACAGCACCATCATCGGCACCCCCACGATGCTCCAGCGCCCGAAATCGATCGGCCTGCCAAAATACTCCGCCGTGCGAAAGTAGCCCATGGCGACGACGTTGGTCGTGGTGCCAATCGGCGTGGCAATGCCGCCGGCGCTGGTCGCATAGGCGATCATCAACAACAGCGCCGAGGCGTAACGAGAACGCGGGAACGATTCGGCATCGGCGCCTTCCATACCGCCGGCAAGCACGGAGATCATGCCCAGCGCCACGGGATAGATCATGGCCGTGGCCGCCGTGTTCGAAATCCACATCGAGAGCAACATCGCGGTCAGTCCAGCGGCGGCCAGCAGTGACGTGCTGGAGCGCGTTGCCCAGCGCGCGGCCAGAATGGCCAATGCCATCCGTCGATCCAGCCCGTGCCGCGTCATGGCCCGGCCGATGAACATGCCGCCCAGCAGAAAGAACAGGGTGGGATTGCCGAACTGCGAGAACGCGATCTTGGCCTGATCGAACGTCCCCTCGGCCACGGGCACCGCACCCAAGATCACCGACAGCACGACGGCGCACAATCCGGTGGCGGCAATCGGAATCGGCTCGGTGATCCACCAAATGATCGTCAGGATCAGAATGGCGGAGAGCCGGTGCGCTTCGGGAGTTAATGTTGCCGTGGAACCCCACTGCAGCCACGCCACGAGCGCCGCCGGTCCGAGCAAAAGTCCCACAAAATCCCACGGCAGGTGCAGCCTGGCAAGCGCGTCGCGTGGCGGTAGTGTGTCGTTCACGTGGCTTTCGAGGGCGCTAAGTGGATCGGCAACAAAGACCGGACGCGGGCGACGGCATTTATACGTGCCGCGCCGCGCGAGTGCAATTGCGCGCCCCGCCGGTGGGCGAAGCGACCACCGGCCGCCGCCTTCCGCTGCCACGGGCGTCTCGCCAGTGCCGGGGCTGTCCAATCTTCTGGTGTCGGGGCTGTCCAATTTTCTGGTGCCACTGGCGTCTCGCCAGTGCTGACGGGTACCACTGGCGGCTTGTCCGCCAGTGCATTTCGGCGGTGCCTTGCGCGCGGCTGAGTCCACTTGCCACCACGCCTTCTCGCGCTAACATGAGCGCATGGCGACGATCTACACCATTGGTCATTCCACACGCACAGCGGCCGAGTTGCGCGACCTGCTGGCGGCCCAGTCGATGGAGCTGCTGGTCGATGTGCGGCAGTTTCCCGGCTCGCGCCGCTTTCCGCACTTTTCGTCAACGGCGCTGGCCGACTCGCTTGCCGCCGCCGGCATCGACTACGTGCACGAAGTGGACTTGGGTGGCCGGCGCCGGCCGAATCCCGCCTCCGTCAATCTCTACTGGCAGAACGCCAGCTTCCGCGCTTATGCCGATCATATGGCGGGCAACGAGTTCGCCCAGGCGCTCGCCCGACTGGAATGCGAGGCCGGGCACCGCGCCACAGCCATCATGTGCGCCGAAGCGGTTCCCTGGCGGTGCCACCGCTGGCTGATTGCCGACGCGCTCGTGGCCCGCGGACACCAAGTCGTGCACCTGCTGGGCCCCGGCCAACAACAAGCGCACGTTTTGAACCCGCACGCGCGCGTCGACGCGCACCGCACCGTCACCTATCCGGCGCCGCTTTTCGCCGATCAGAACCCGTAGCTCGTGGCGCTCAGCCGCCCGGCTTCCAGTCATCCCTGGCAGCCGACGAAAACCACCGCGCCAATCCGCCGCGCACGCCGCCTAAGAACGCCTGGTAACGAGCCCACTCGTCGTCGTATTGCCGTTCTGCGATTTCTCGCCGGTTCAGCGCACCGGCGACGTCGTCCATGAACTTGCGGTCCAGCGGATTCGTCGCGTCAATTTCGGCCGACATCGACTGGCGAAAACTGGCGACCAGCTGCTCATAGGCACCGTGACGTGTCTGTGGATCGCCGGCCGCCTGATAGGTTTCAATGGCTGTCTGTACTTCCGCCGATCGCCGGGGCGACGTGCTGAGCAGTTTGACCAGTCGCGTTTCGTGTTTTTGCATTTCTTCGTCGGCCGCTGCCACGCGCTGCCGGGCATCGGCTGCCAGGCGAACGCAGTCCCAGGCCATGGCCGCGAAGAGCAGTCCCCCCATCGCCAGCATGGCCAGCGGCAGAATCAATCGTCTCATGAAAGTTTCACCGTCGGCGCTTGTTCCACGGTATCGGGCGCGTCGAAGAAGGCCTTGCGCGGCATCTCGTGAACGTAGGCCACCACGTTCGAGGGAATGGAATCCAGGGCGTTCAAATACACGTTCACCGTCTGATTGTACGCGTGCCGCCGCTCGGCAATGCGGTTCTCTGTTTCGGCCAGCTCTTTTTGCAGATTCAAAAAGCTCTGGTCGGCGCGCAGCTGCGGATAATTCTCCGCCAGCACCATGATCTGGCCAATCGTTCGGGTGAGCTCAGGCTGCACGCTGTTGGCCGCGGCCGCGTCGCCAAAGGGCCGCGCCTGCGTACGCAGCGCCGCCACCTTCTGGAACGTGTCGCTTTCGTGCCGGGCGTAACCCTTGACGATCTCCACCAGGTTTTGGATCAGGTCGAAACGGCGCTTGAGTTCCACCTCGATGTGCGACCAGGCCTGATCGACCGCATTCCGCGATTTCACCAGCGCATTGAACGTCAACAGATACCAGGCCACCACGGCGATACAAAAAATGGCTGCCGCGAACGTAAAAACCATATCACCACCCGCCCGAGGCGCCGCCGCCTCCGCTGGAACCACCGCCGAAGCTCCCGCCACCTCCGCCACCGCCGCCGCCCCCGAACGAGCCGAACGACGAACCCGACCCCGAACTCGTACTCTCCGCGACCAGGATCGGCAGGACGATTAGCCGCACCGTTTTGTGATTGCAACTAACGCAGCGCCCCTCAATCCGGGCGCTGCCGGCACTGGCGAACGTGGCGGCACGCGTGACCCTTTGGGGGTCTTCTTTGAACGTGCGGGCGCGGCATTGCGGACACTCTTTGAACGCCGAGAACGGCTTGATATAGCGTTCCGTGTCGGTGTTCAAGCAAGCCGGACAAATCCACACGTCGTAGTCGACCGAGCCAATCTTCTCTTCCAGCCGCTGCACGGGTTCGAGCTTGGGATCGTCCTCCTGCTCGCTGAGCAGCTCCAACGCGGTGCCGCACTTCGAACATCCGTGCGGACCGTAGCGACGATACTTGCCGAGATTGAAAAGCCATGTCCCCAGCCAGGCCGTACCGGCGCCGCTGAACCAGGCCCACGGCATTTGCACCTTGGGCGTACGCCAGGTGAAATAGGCCGCCGCGCCCAGGACAACCAGGCCGATGATGGTAACCAGCAGGAAGGTCGTGGTGGAATAGAGGCGGCGGCCCATCACCACAAAGCCCAACACCAAAAAGACGATCGCCGCAATGGCGACGCCGCCGGTGGCAACCAGAGCTTCGCGCCGCGCAGTGCGCAGCAGAAATGGCGCCGAGCTCTTCACGCCACGCGCGGCCTGTGGATTCCCTTTCAGTGCCGCCGCCAGTCGTTCGCTGCCGGCGCGGATGCCACCCGGGTAGTCATTCTGCTTGAAGCGTGGAATCACCGCTTCGTCGCGAATGGCGCCGCACAACGAATCGGTCAACAGCGGTTCGAGGCCGTAGCCGACCTCGATGCGCATGCGGCGCTCTTTGGGAGCCACCAGAAACAGCACGCCGTTGTTCGTGTCGCGTTGCCCAATGCCCCAAGTGTTGAACAACTCGTGCGCGTAGTCCTCGACCGTGCGCCCTTCGAGCGAGGGCACGGTCACCACGGCCAGTTGCGCCGTCGTTTGCCGCTCGACGTCCTGGGCCAGCCGTTCGAGCGACTCTCGCTGCTCGGGCGACAACAAGCCGGCCAAGTCGTGCACGCGCAGCTTCGAGTCGCGTGGCGGGGGCACTATCGCCAGGAGCACCGCGGTCATCCATAACAATGCGTGCATAGTCGGCCCGCTCAGGTTTTCCAGCGTGCTACTTCGCCCGAGCGCAGCGCTTGGTTGGCCAGATGCGCCGCGGCGGCGGCGCTCACGCCGGCTTCGACCGGCGCGTTCGGCCTCGCGCGTGTGCGAATGCACTCAGCCCAATTGGCCAGGTGCAACACTTCGCCCTGGGGCTGATCGTAAAAGTCGGCGCCGCGCGGACCGCTCCCCAGCACTAGCTCGCTGGCTGGAATCTTCTTATTTCGCTCGGGATGGACTTCGTAACGTCCGCGGTCAAGATACAGCGTGGCCTCGCTCCCCATGAACTCCAGCATTTCGCCGTTGCGGGCGTTGGCGAACGTGCCCTCGAAATAAACCTGCACTTCCCGCTCGGGATAGCGCAACAGCGTCTGCACCGTGTCGGGCGTTTCCCACAGGTCTTTAGCCTTGAACGTGTCGCCAATGCTCGCGGCCACGGCCGGCTGCTCCAGCTCCAGAAACCAGTGTGCAATGTCGATGTGATGGACCATCAAGTCCGTAAAGATGCCACCGCCAAAGTCCCAGAACCAGCGCCAGTTGCGGAAGCGATATTCGTCGAACGGCTGCGGCCGGGCCGAACCGAGGAATCGCTGCCAGTCGACCGTGGCCGGGTCGACGTTGTACTTGTCGCGCGCCCAGCGCGGCGTATTGCGATTCCACGTGAGGTGCACCTTGTGAATGTCGCCCAGTTGCCCGCCGGTCACCAGTTCGCGGGCCTTCTGAAAATGCGGCATGCTGCGCTGCTGGGTGCCCACCTGCACCACGCGCTGATACTGCTTCTGCGCTTGCAGCACGCTCTCGGCTTCGGACGCATCGTGCGTCAGCGGCTTTTCCACGTACACGTCTTTACCTGCGGCACAGGCCGCCACGGTCAAGGGCACGTGCCAATGATCGGGCGTACCGATGATCACGGCGTCCACGTCGCTGCGCGCCAGCAATTCTTCAAAGTGCTTGCTCGTCGAAGCAGCAGGATCGGCCAGCGCCCGGCCGGCCTCCAAGTGCTTGTCCCAAATATCGCACACCGCAGTGATCCGCGTGCCCGGCACTTGCTTAAGCGCCTGCATCAATTGCCGGCAGCGGCCGCCCGTGCCGATGCAGCCGATATTCAGCGTTTCGTTGGCGGCGTAGCCGCGCGCCGTGGCCGTGTAGCCGGCCAGCACCAGCCCGGATGCAAGACCAACCGATTCCAGAAACTCGCGGCGATTGCGATTCGAAGTCATGCGAAACTCCTCTGGCCAGGCAGGCCGCAACCCATGTGCGGCGGCCCCATCAGCGGCGCGCCACCGCGCGGCCGCCATCAATACGCCTCGTTCAGCAGTTGCACCATGTCCGGCACGGTCGGCACGCGCGGGTTCACGCGAATGATCCGGGCAATGCCCAGCGCCTTTTCCGCAAACTCGGGAATCTGTTCGCGCTGGGCGCCCAGCTCGCTGAGCCGCGCGGGAATGCCAATCGCCTTGTTCAGCCGCTCCACCGCCGTGACGGCGCGCTCGGCGGCTTGCGACAACGTCAACCCGCGCACGTCTTCGCCCAGCAGCTCCGCCACGCGGGCAAATTCCTTCTTCCGCACCGGCAGGTTGTAGCGCATCACGTAGGGCAGCAACATGCCGTTGCCCGCACCATGCGAGCAGTGTGTGGCGCCGCCGATGGGATACTCGAGCGCGTGTACCAGCGCCACGCCCACGTTCGAAAACGCCAGTCCGGCCAGCATCGCGCCCAGCGACATCGCTTCGCGGGCCTGCAAATCGCTGGGGTTCTGCACGGCTTGTTCGAGATGGGCGCCGATGATCGAGATCGCCTTCTCCGCCAGGCAGTCGCCCAACGGATAGCGCCCCTGGAAGCACGAGGTTTGGTCGGGCGGCAGCGGAAACTCGGCAAAATCAACGGCCGTGTAGGCCTCGATGGCGTGCGTCAGCGCGTCGATGCCGCTGTCGGCGGTCACCTTCCTCGGACACGACAGCGTGAGTCGCGGATCGACCACGGCCACGGTCGGTCGCAGAAAATTGCTGATCGCGCCGGCTTTGATGTGGTTCTCCTGATCGGTGAACACGCCCGCCGCGGAAACCTCGCTCCCCGTGCCCGATGTGGTCGGCACGCAAATGAGCGGTGTCACCGGCCCCGGCACTTTGTCTTCGCCCAGGTAGTCGCGGGGCGAGCCGCCGTGCGCCAGAATGGCCGCGGCCATCTTGGCCAGGTCCATGTTGCTGCCGCCGCCCAGACCCACCAGGCCATCCGGCGCAAAAGCGCGGGCGTGCGCCACGCACGCTTCGGCGGCCGCCAGTGAAGGCTCCGGCTCGCCGCCGGCAAACACGTCGAGCGCGGCTTGTTCGGCCAGCGGCTTTTCCACGTGCGCCACAATGCCGGCTTCAATCAACGCGCGGTCCGTGATGATCAAGATTCGCTTGAGGCCCAGCCGAGCGGCAATTTGCCCCAGCCGCTGTACCGCGCCGACGCCGAACACGATCTGTCCGGCCGAATTGAACGTCCAGATAGTACGCATGAGAAAGTCTCGCCGCCACGATCCTGCTGCCGGGAGAGGCCCGCGCATTGTAGCGTGCCGCGCGGGCCGCCGCCAAAGGAATCAGGCCAAGGGGGCCTTGCCGCGGCAGACAGGCCGGCCGTGGGCCGCGTTACTTCGCCGCCGGTACCAGCGAGTGCACGGCGCGGACGATGTCCTCTTCGACCGTCGGCGCCCACGGCGACGGAAGTCCGTAATAGACCATGGCGCCGCCGCCCTCGTAGCCGCCCTCGGTGAGCACCCGTCGCGAAGGGATGTAGGCCATCACATCGTTCGAGTAGCCGGCAACCCAGGTGCGCTCGCCACCCAACTCGTGCTTCAGTCGCAGGGCATATTCCACCACCACTTCGCCACCCAGCGTGACCAGCCGCGGACCATCGCCCAATTGCCAAACCTGAATCGGATACGAATAGCTCGCCGGAATCGGCTTGCCGGCTGCCAACAGCGACTGGAAGTATCTGGCGCGCGCGGCCACGTACTTGTCGGACGATTGTGTGTCGGCCGCGACCTCTTCGGCCGAGGGCACGTGTGCCAGCGCCAAATCAACGTGTGTTGCCCGCACGTCGAGCCGGCCGCTGACGGGCGTCAGCCGCCCGCCGAGCGCCGCGTCGACCGCCGTGGCCAGGTCGCCGCCATACTGCCGCGCCAGCTCCACCTTGCGCCGGGGCAGCGGGTTCTGGTCGCCGCCACAGCCGGCAAAGAACACCGCCGTACAGCCAGGATGACGCGCCTCGAGTTCGCTTTGAGCGAATCCCGGATAGTCGCTCGACCAATCGTAGCCGTCGAGCACTGTGGCATGACACGCATAGCCGAACAACAGGGCGGACAGCGCGCCTTTGCCGTCGACAATCTTCAGCACCGGCACGTCGTGATCGAAAGGTCCCACAAGCTGACCTGCGGCGCGCAGCCGCGGCACGTCCGGCTCCTTGTTGTTGCGGCGATTGGCGGCGAACGTGGCGGTCCCGTGGCCAAAGCTGACCTCGCACGGCGCCAGCGCGCCGACCGCGCTGCCCACCACCTCGACAATCGCCTTTTCGAGTTTGTTCGTGTAAGCCTCGACCAGTTTCCGCTGCTCCTCGTCCAACAGATCGTAGTGCAAGGCGGGCAGGTTGCGGCCCACCACCGGTCCGCTGTGCGTGTGCGAACAGCACAGCGCCACGTGCGACGCGGGCAGATTGTATTTCGACGCCAGCTCGGCCCGCACCGGATTGGCCACGTCCGGACCAATGCCAACGAGATCCAAGCCCACGATGGCCACACGTGTCCCGCGCTCGTCTTCCAGCACCAAGGCCTTGGCGAACAGGTCGTTTAAAAAGCCGGTGGCCGGATGGTTGCGCGCGCCGTAGCCGGCCATCCACATCGATTGCCCGGGCGTGATCTTCTGTTTCGCGGCGCCGGCCTTCCACCCGGCTGCATCGGCAGACCAGGGCAGAGCCGCCAGAGCGACTGTGACCAAAACCGCAACAGGCTGCACCGCGCGAATCGACATGTTGTTACCCCATGACTCTGCCGAGTTCTCCCTCATTCATTCATTCCCTCAGTCGCTCTTCTTCATCCTCTTTCTCTCTTCCTCCCCGTGTCCTCAGTGCTCTCTGCGGTTCAATCTCCTCTACAGCAGCGCGTCACGCCAGCGCCAGCAACTTGCGCGCATTGTCGCGAAAGATCTTCGCTTGCACGTCTGCTGGCAGATCGAGCGTGCGAAACAGCGTCAATTGTGGCACCTGTTGGCCGGGCGAAAGAAAGTCGGTGCCGAACATCAAGCGATCGGCCCGGCGCACGAGAAACTCGCGGCCGAATGTCGCATCGCGCGAAATCGCGCCCGCGCCGCTGCCCGCCGACAGATCGCCAAAAATGTTTGCATACGCGTCCATCAATCGGTCGATCGCGCCGCCGGGCGCCACCGTTCCTTCCGGATAGCCCGCCAGATCGCGCTCGCTGACGTTGCCGGCAATCGATGCCCACCAGCCGGGGCCGTGGCCAATGAACCGCGTCTCGGGATTCTGTTTGAGCGCCCGCTCGAGTCCCGGCAGGCCCGGGGCATCCGTGTTGCGCTGCTCGTCGAGATGGAATAGCACCGGCAGTTTCAATTGCCCGCACGCCGCGTAGATCGTCTGGTTCCGCGGATCATCGATCGGCACGCCCGGCTTGTGCTCGCCGAACCCTTTCGCTCCCTGATCGAGATAGCGCTTCAGCATGTCGACCAGTCCCTGCAGGCCGCCGCGATAGCTGGTGCGCGGGTCAACCGAGCAGAACGGAATCAGCCGATCGCGGTGCGGCTTTGTCGCCGCCAGCACGAAATCGGTCGTTAGCGGAAAGCTGGACGACTCGGGCGAAACCAGCGGCAGCACCACGGCCTGCGCAATCTGGTTGTTGTCCATCCAGGCCAGCAGCTGCTCGGCCGAAAGATTCTCCGTGCTGTTCCACGTTTGCCCGAGGTGCGTGTGCACGTCGACATACTGCCCGGGTGGGAACTTCGCGGTTGCCAGCGCTGCGGTCGGTCGCGCTGCGGCCAGCGCGATGCCGCCCGCCGTCGCGACTGCCGCACGGCAAAAATCACGCCGCGAACAAATCGCTTCGTGCACTTCCAGACTCCTCACGGGTTCCCCCAATGCGTCTCGCTACAACGCTTGCAGCAGGTAGCTCAGCAGATCGGCCATGGCCGCGGCATTGATCTCCTTCTCCAACCCCTCGGGCATGATCGACAGGCCGCTCGCGCGCAATTGCTCAATCTCCTCGCGCGCGACCGTATCGGTAACATCCTCGGCGCGGCGCAGCGTGACGCTGGTGGCCGTTTCCGCCGCGACGATGCCGGTCATCGAGCGGCCGTCGGTCGTGATGAGCACGTAGTTGACAAACTGCGGATTCACTTCACGGTTCGGGTCGAGGATGTTCACCAACAGCGCCTCGGCGCCCCGATTGCGAAAGCTGGCCAGGCTGGGGCCGATCTCGTGGCCCACGCCTTCCAAACGATGGCAGGCCGCGCAGGTCTTCTGAAAAATTTGTCGTCCGCGCGAGCGATCTCCTTGCGCCGCAAGGGCTCCGCGATACGCGTCGACCACGTCCTGTCGGCGGCCGGTCTGAATGGTTTTCAACAGCGGCGCTGCGGCCGCGCGCACCTGCCCGTCGGGATGCGATTCGAGCAATTTCACCCGCGCCGGATCGAGATCGCCCAGCGAGACCTTGGCCTCGTGCGCCGCCTGCAGCCAGGTCAATACCCACTGCGGTCGCGAGAAGATGGTCTCCGCCGCCTCGCCACGAACGCGCGGGCTAAGACCCGGCCAGGCCTCGACGAGCGTGGCCGCGATCGACGGATCGGCGAACTTGCCCAGCGTCGCCAGTGCCGCCGATTGCACCGCCTGCGGCTGCTGATTGTTGATCAGTCCGCAGAGCACTGGGCTGGCCAGCGCAAAATCTCCCAGGGCCAGAATTCGGATGGCATCCACGCGGGCCGCCGGCTTTTGAGCGCCGTCGCCGGCCGTCGATACCGCGCCGGCCAGCATTTTTTCGAGCACTTGCTGGGCTTTCGCACTCTTGAGAGCACTCAGCTCCGCTTGCAGGGTGCCAGGGCCCTTCGCCAGTCCCTCGCCCAGACCGCGCACTACGGCGGCGGCGGTGTCTGCTTCATTGGCGGGCAGAGCTTCTAGCGATACGATCAGCGCAGCCAGTTCTTCGTGCTTGTTCTGCCGGCCGATGTATTGGGCCAACTCCTGCAGTTGGTCGCGGCCGTGTTCGGTGCGTCTCCAGCTCGCGTCCGACGCCAGCGGGGCGAACACGCCGCCGGCGCCGCGATCGAGCGCGCTTTGCACCGCCAATTGCATCCATCGGTCGCCGCCATCGCGCTTGGCAATCGCCGCCAGCGCCGCGGAGCGCGCCGGATCGTTCACCATGCCCAACGTGAACGCCAGTTGATAGCGCACGCGGATATCCGGATCGTCGGCCATGCGGCACAGCCGGCTGCATAACTCGGGCGAGCCGGCGACCAGCCCTTCCGCCAACCGCACGGCGTGCTCGCGCACGCGCGGGTGCTCATCGGCCAAGCGGGCCAATAACACGTCCGCCGACAGCGCCTGCAGTCCGGCCAGCGCGTAGAGCGCGTGCATCCGGCCCTGCGGCAGCTTCGCCTCCGTGGCCAGCTTCTCCAACAGCCCAATCGCCGCGCGGTCTTGCCGTTCGAACAGCAGTCGTGCAGCCGTGTCGCGATGCCAGCCGTTGGCGTTTGCCAGGTTTGCGACAAGTTCGGCCGTGTCCGCCTCGCGCAGCCGTGGCCAGGCCGGCTGTTGGAAACCGTCGGGCACGATGCGATAGATTCGCCCTCGATCGCGGCCGCTCGTCAAGTCGAGATGCTGCTTGATTTCCGGCGGCAGGCTGAGCGGATGCTCAATCACTTCCCGATATACGTCGACCACGTGCAGCGTTCCATCGGGCGCGTTGACAAATTGCGCCGGCCGGAACCAGTTGTCGGTCGATGTCAGAAATTCGCGCTTCTCGTCGGCGCGGCGGGCGATCAGCCCCACTCCATCCGGCTCGAGCTGCTTGCGATGCACGATGTTGCTGCCCACGTCGCCGGTAAAGGTCTGGCCGGAGTACTCCGCGGGCCAGGCGGAGCCGCGATACACCGTCGTCCCGGTGGCGCCGGTGAAATACCCGCCCGCGCGACCGCCCCCTTCGACAGGCCCCACGGCGGCGCCCGTCACGCGCAGCCGTGTCCGCACGATGCGCCACGGCTCGATCGGGCTGGTGCGAAACACTTCGGCCTGCGGACCATCGGCCGCGATGCTCACGCGCGCCGCCGGCGCCTGCACGCTCGGATTGCGCGCCAGATACCGATCTTCGAACATCACCAGTTGAATGTGGTCGCTGTTCGAGCATACGAGCTTGCGGCCCCAATCGTCGAACGTCATGCCGTGCTGCGCGCCGCCGCTTTCGGCCCGCAGCTCGAGCGTGCGCGGGTCGAACGAGAAATCGCGCCCGCCCAGCGACAGCGGTTTCACATCCGGAGCGTCCGGTCGGCGCACGAGCCCGCCGTTGGTGCTCGTGGCGCAGTGAATTCGATTGTCCAGCGTCCACTGAAAACTATTGAATAGACCTTGCACGTTGTTGCGGCCGAAACCGGTGAACACCACGCGCTGCGTGTCAGACACTCCGTCGCCGTTGGTATCCTTCAGATAGAAGATCTCCGGCGCGGCCCCCACGAACACGCCCCCGTCCCAGCAGGCGATGGCCGTCGGCCACGACAGGCCCTCGGCGAACACCGTGGCCCGGTCAAATCGTCCGTCGCCGTTCTCGTCCACCAGCAGCCGCACGCGGCCCAGTCGCTCCTTGTCTTGTTCCGAATAGTCGCGCATTTCCGCGATATACAGCCGACCGTTCTCGTCGTAGGCGATGGCCACCGGCGAAGCCACCAGCGGCTCGGCGGCCACTTGCTCCACGCGAAAACCTTCGTGCACGGTGAACGTGGCCAGCGCATCGGCCGGCTCGTGCGGCGCAATGCGCGGCAGTTCGGCCTTAAAGTCTGCCGTAGGCGTGTGCTCCAGAATGCGATCGATGAAGGCGTAGGCCTCGAACCGCTCCTGCGGAGGAAAATCGTGCGGCCCGTCCGGGTAGCGCACTTGCAGCCGGTCGGCCGCGCCCAGCAACTCGTAAATGCCGCGCGCACCGGCGATCACTTTGCGCACGCCCTCGACGTCAAAATTGTCGTCGTGCAAGGGCGACACCGAGAAGAACGCCCGCGGCGCAAAGCCGGCCACGATCTCGTACATGTCGAACGGCACGCGGTCGGGATCGAGCCCGTACACCTCGCGAATCGCCGGCACGTAGCGGTCGCTGGTCCAGCCGTCCAGCTTGCCACCGTAATAGTTGTGGAACGGCGTCCAGCCGCAACTCGACACGATCACCTGGATCCGCTCGTCGAACAAGCCCACGAACATGGCGTTGTGCCCGCCCAGCGAATGGCCGATGGCGCCAATCCGCGCCGGATCGACTTCCGGTCGCGCGCATAGCAGGTCCACCGCCCGCATGTGATTGAAGATGCCCTTCATCGAGCCCGACGTGTAACGGTCGGCATCGAAGTCGTACGAATAGTCGCCGAAGCTCGGGTAGTCCGGCGCCACCACCACATAACCGCGCTTGGCCAGCTCCAGTCCGTAGTGCAGGTTCTCCCGCGGCCCGAGCCCGGCCGGCTCCGCCTTGCCGATCGGCGTGGTCTGGTGCAGCGCCAAAATGCCGGGCACCCGCCGGCCGTCGAGCCCTTTGGGCACGAAGAGATAGCACGGCACGCGGTCGCCGGAGTCGGCAGCGAACGAGAGCTTGTAGCGCGTGAACGTAGGCCCGTCGAACGTTTCGCTCACCTGCACGTCGAGCGGCGGCAGGTGCGCACGATCGGGCAGCTTGCCCATCGCCTGTTGCATGCCCAACAGAATGTGCGCGCGGCGCTTGGCCCAATCGTCCGGCGTGTTTACCGGATGCTCGCCCTGCGCGTCGCGCCACACGCGCAGGTCCTGGTGGTTGGCGTACTGCGGCGGCCCGTCATCGGCAATCGCGCACGAGCAGCCGGCCACGGCCGACAGAATTCCAAGCGCGACACATCGAACCAGTTCGGAAATCTTCATAACGCGGATTCGGTCGGCAGCGGAGGCAGGAAAACGGCGGGCAGGTTCCCCTCTAGTAAACGAACCCGCCCAGGCACAAGCAAGGTTGCTCCTCTTGGTAGCCGAATTCGCCAGAATTCAGCCGAATTGTAGCCGACACACTCCGCGTGTCGTAGCCGCGCGTTGCCACGGGCGCCCCGGGGCAGCTGAATTCGCCAGGATTCAGCCGCTGGCGCACAGGCCCCTGAACTCTGGCGAGTTCAGCTACCACCCATGCTTGCCGCCTCGCCTCATGCCAACAGCGCCGGCACCACGTTGCCTGCCGGCACCAGCCGATGCGGCCTGGCCTGCGCGTCGTACAGTTCGTAGTCCGGCGCAATGCCCAGCGCGTGATAAATCGTCGAGACGATGTCGCCCGGCACCAGCGCGTCGCGCGCCGGAAAAGCGCCGATCTTGTCGCTCGCGCCGTACACGAATCCGCCCTTGAACCCGCCGCCGATGAGCATCAGGCTGTAGCAGTAGTTCCAATGGTCGCGCCCGCCGTCGGCGCCGTTGATTTTGGGCGAGCGGCCGAAATCGCCCAGCACGGCAACGAGCGTCCGCTCGAGCATTCCGCGCTCGGCCAGATCGGTCACCAGGCTGGCGCAGGCAGCGTCGAACTCGGGGAGCAGCGTGTTCTTGAGCTTCTTGAAGTTCGAGCCGTGCGTGTCCCAGGTGGCGTTGGCATCGGGCGCCCAAGAGATCGTCACCATCCGCGTGCCGGCTTCAATCATGCGCCGCGCCAACAGCACGCTCTGGCCGTAGATGTTGCGGCCGTAGCGCTCGCGCACCGCCGCCGGCTCATCGCCAATGCGTAGCGCCGTCTGCGTGCGTTCGGACGTGAGCAACCCCAACGCCCGGCGGCGAAAGCCGTCCATGCTGTCGAAGGCCGCGCCGCCCGGGCCCCGCTCGAACCGCTCGCCAATCGATCGTATCAACTGCTCCCGGGCCGAAAGCCGCTCGACCGACACGTCGGCCAGCAGCGTCAGCTCGGGCACGGCAAAATCGGCCGCGTTGGGATCCTTCAGCACGAACAGCGGATCGTACGCGCGGCCCAACAAGCCGCCAAAGAAGCCCGATTGCGGCGGACCGCCGGCGCCTTCCTTGGTGATGTACGGCAGGCACAGGTGCGGCACGATGGGTTGCTGGGGCGGGCGCAACTTGCCCAGTACCGAGCCCATGGCCGGATACTCGCGCGGCCCGCCGCCGATCGACGGGATATTGTCGCCCCGATCGTGCCCGGTCAAGCTCGTATACACGGCGGCCGCATGCGCGTTGTTCACCGTGTGGTGCATCGAGCGGACGATCGTCGCGTGTTGGGCGAGCGTCGCCAGCTTCGGCAGATGTTCGCTGTATTGAATGCCCGGCACGCTGGTGGAGATCGGCTTGAACTCGCCGCGGATGCCGTCCGGCGCGTCGGGCTTCATGTCCCACATGTCCAGATGGCTCGGCCCGCCGTTGAGGAACAACAGCACGCAGGCGTCGGCCCGGGCCTGAATCCCGGCAGGCGCCGCCGCTTCCGCCGCGAGCAGTCGCGGCAGCGAGAGACCCATCAATCCCAGCCCGCCGATCTGCAGCATGTGCCGCCGTGAGACGACCGGCGTGCAACCGGCGTAGACAGAAGGGTTGTTCAGCCCCCGGCTCTGCCGGGAGACGCCTTCGGAACTGCCGCTGGAGGCGATTGACCGTGTTCGCTTCATGCAAGGTCCGCCGAAGCTGGTGGGATGATCGGCCGCGTGGGTACTACGTTGGGCACGCGTGAGGTTGGATTCGGACCGCGCGCCCCGGGGGTTGGTATGGCTAAGAGCTTACCACACCGACGGCCGAAATGCGAGGTTTTCGAGTGCGCGTCCGGTGCCACTGGGTGTTCCGCCAGTGCGATGCTGCATCCGGTGCCACTGGCGTCTCGCCAGTGTGATGCGTCTTGCCAGTTTGCGCCAACGCGTAAAGTTCACTGGCAAAATGCCAGCGGCACCCGCTACTTCCCCGCCGCCGCGGCGCGCGAGGGCGCCTCGCTGCGCGCCTTCGCCAGCACGCTCTCGATCGAGACCGGCTTGCCGCCTTGGCGCTTGCTCTCGTCGGCCGCTTCCATGAAGGCGTAGATCTCCAGCGTCTCGTCGGCGCTCACCGGCGGCTTGCCGGTCTTGAAGAACTTGACGATTTCCACCAGCAGCGGCTCGTAGCCGTCGTAGCCGCCGCTAGGAGCGATGCCTTTGCTGCCGTACACCGTGGCGCCGTAGCCGTGCGAGCCGGCGCGCAGACCGCGATACGTGCCGACGCGCCCGTCCTTCCAGCGGCCGACGACAAAATCGGTGCCGTCGGTTTGCGTCCGCGCCACTTCCACGCAGCCCGGACCCATGATCGTAAACAGCGTCTCCACGCCGTGAATGCCGTACCAGAACAGATCGGGATGGTGCGGCTCGAGACTGCACGGCCCGCGCGCCTCGCAGCCGACGATTTCGCCCACGCGGCGATCGTCGCGCATGCCGATGATGCCCTTGCTGAAGCGCAGCGAGGAGCTGGAGAAGCATGGCACGCCGTGTTCCTTGGCCAGTTCGAACAGCGCCACGGCATCCGCCAGCGAGCCGGCCACCGGCTTGTCCACAAACAGCGGCTTCTTGGCTTTGATCACCGGGATGGCTTGCGCCAAGTGCGGCCGGCCATCGACACTTTCCAGCAGCACCACGTCCACCTTCTCCAGCAGCGCATCGATCGACGGCACGATTTCCACGCCCAGCTCGGCCAGCTTCTTGGTAAAGCCTTCCACGCGATTGGCGCTATCGGGAATATCGGCGCTGCCGCCGGGAAACGCCGCCACCACTTTGACACCCGCGGCATCGCCGGTGGCCTTGTCGCTGTTGAGAAAGCCCGCAAAGGCCGGCGCGTGCGACGTGTCGAGCCCGATGATGCCCGCGCGCAGCGGTTTGCCTTCGTCGGCAGGCGGTTGTTCACTCATGGCAAGTTTCGCCGTTGCAAACAGGGTCCCCGCGGCAAGTAACCATCCCAGCGCTAAATTTCGCATGGCCCAGGGCTCTCCATCAAGTGTCCGCCGCGCACCGGCCCGCTGCGCCGCTCAAATTAAGTCTCGCCACGTGCGCGCACCGCGCACGCCACGCTTTTCCATGCGGGTTCAGTTTGTGTCGCCAACGAGCGCGGGTCAAGTCGTGGCGCCAGGCATGCCAGGCGCACGCTCACGGTCCTTTCGCTGCCATCGCACGCGAAACACGCCCGGCCCGGCGGTTGTTCCGCTCCCTTTCATTAACGCGCCAGAAGGCCTAAAATTCGTGTCGGCAGGGCCGCGGTGCGCAGTGCGCCGGCAAAAGGCCCGCCACAGGCTAGGTCCAGGCGCAGCAATCACCAACAGGCGCAACCGGCCGACGGCGATGTCGCCTCGCTCCGCGCCCCCAAATCAAATCAACGCCCGCGGAGGCATGCAACGATGGCCAAAGAATATGCAAATCCAGAGGCACTCGTCAGCACCGCCTGGGTCGAAGAGCACCGCTCGGACCCGAACGTGCGCATTGTCGAGTCCGATGAAGACGTGCTGCTCTACCAGCTGGGGCATGTGCCGGGGGCGGTGAAGATCGACTGGCACACCGACCTCCAGGATCAGCTCATTCGCGACTACATCAACAAAGACCGTTTCGCCGAGCTGTGCGCCGCCAAGGGCATTGGCAATGACACGACGGTCGTGTTCTATGGCGACAAGAACAACTGGTGGGCCTGCTACGCTTTTTGGGTGTTCAAACTCTACGGCCATGCCGATTGCCGTATCATGAACGGCGGCCGCAAACGCTGGGAGCTCGACAATCGGGCTTACTCGCGTGAGCCCGAAGCCAGCAATCCCCGCACGCACTACGTGGCGCAGGAGCCCGACCGCTCGATCCGCGCTTTTCGCGACGAAGTGCTCAAGCACGTTCGGGCCGGCAAACCGCTTATCGACGTGCGCTCGCCGGGCGAATTCACCGGCGAACTCTTGCACATGCCCGATTATCCCCAGGAAGGAGCGCTGCGCGGCGGGCACATTCCCGGCGCGGCAAACGTGCCCTGGGCCCGGGCCGCGAACGACGACGGCACCTTCAAGGCGCGCAAGGATCTGGAAAAGATCTACACGGGCGAAATAGGCCTCAAGCGCCGCTCGCCCGTGGTCGCCTACTGCCGCATTGGTGAGCGGTCCAGTCACACCTGGTTCGTCCTGCAGTTTTTGCTCGGGTTCCCCAAGGTGAAGAACTACGACGGCTCGTGGACCGAGTGGGGCAACACCGTGGGCGTGCCCATCGAAAAAGGGGCCGGCTCGCCCGCGCCGCGCGCCGAGCCCGCGAGGAGCGCCACGTGACCGAGACGCTGGCCCAGCGTGCCGACGCCGTGGCCCAGGAGTTCGCGGACCTCGAGCCTCGCGAGCGCTTGGAGCTGCTTCTGGAATTTGCCGAGAAATTGCCCCCCTTGCCGGCGGAGTATCAGGCCGAGCGGGACGCCGGCGCCGGCCGCGTGCACGAGTGCCAAACGCCCGTGTTCCTGTGGGTTACGGCAGACGACGGCCGCGTCCGCGTGATTGCCGACGTGGCGCCAGAGGCTCCCACCGTCAAGGGCTTTGTGAGCTTGTTGGCCGAGCTTTTTTCCGGCGCCTCGCCGGCCGAAGTGCTGGCGTTCGAGCCAAACATGGTCCACCGCCTGGGTCTGGTCGAGGCCCTCGGCATGGTGCGCATGCGCGGCCTGGCGGCCATTGCCTATTACATTCGTAAGAAGGTCGAACAGTCGGCCGCGGCCTGAAGCGGACCGGCCGCCGGAGATTTTTTTCTTGCCAGATTCCTCGTTTCTACCAGAAATATTCTGCGCGCAATGTAAATTTTCTCGGGAATAATGCCCACCGCTCCGCGCGATTGGCATATAACAAATCCATCGCCAAGTTCACATCAAACGCACACAGTGATTGCAAAGCTTCCAGTCTGGCGGGGTGCGTGCCGACGGCCCGAGCGGCCGTCACGAATTTACAAATAATTTGAACTTGCATCTCGAATTCGGCAAATCGCGACGTTAGCATAGTTGAACGTTGGCGAAAAACATCTGCACACTTCTTTGGCAGATGCGGAACGAAGGCGGTAGGAACTGTCTCTTCTCTAAATCACTCAAGCGTTGATCGCTGCGTCTGGCAACGCGCACCCGCAGGAGTTCAGCTATGCTCGCGTACCCCCGCGTCGACCTGTCGCTGGACCGGTTACGTCGTTCCGGTTGGGCGATGGGCGATCTGTGTGTCGAACGTGAAGATGGCCGTGTATGGATTGTCACCGGGCAACGCCACAAGCATTGGATCATCGCTCAGGCGCCCAGCCAGGCAGCCGCCTGGTGGCTGGCCTGGGAACAGGCCGATAAACTCTCTAAGCGCCGCCGCGCCCGCCGCAGCGCGTAAGAAGCGGGCAATTTTGGATTTTGGATCTTGGATTGGGTAGTGCCGGGTTCACGTCCATCGCCCGATGTGCCCATCTCCAATCGGCGATCCAAAATTCCTCCAGCCTCCAGCCTGCCTCACACCCACGTCCCGCTGCGCCCACTCGCGAAGATCGCTTCGATCACGCGCATGTTAGCCACAGCGTCTTCAATGGGCGTAGGCACCGGACGGTCCTGTAGCACGGCCAGGGAAAACAGATCGCCCTGGATCGTGTACTGATCGCACACAGCCAGCGAGATCTCCTCCGTGCCGCTCACCTGCTGGTGGCGCATGGTACAAGGGCGGTCGGGCGGGGCGTTGAACGGAATGTCGATCTCCACGCGCCCCTTCGTCCCAAAAATGTTCACGCGCTGAAACGGCGCCAGCTGCGTCCCGCATGTGAACGTCGCCGTGCCCGCGCCAAAATCCAGAATGCCCGACGCCAGCCGGTCGGTCTTGAACGTGGGATCGCGCTCGACCATTCCCAGCACGCGCCGCGGCTCGGCGGCAAACAGGAACCGCGCCAGCGAGATCGCGTAGCAGCCAATGTCCGCCAGCGCTCCGCCGCCGATGTCCGCCTGGTTGCGAATATTGCCAGGGTCGTCGTTGAAGTACGAAAAGAACGTCTGGATCGTGCACAGCCGGCCGATGCCGCCCGCATCCACAATCGCCTTAGCCCGCTGCCACTGCGGATGATGCCGGTACATGAAGGCTTCCATGACCTTCAGCTGCGGATGCCGCGCGGCTGCATCCACCAGTTGCTGCCCCTCGGCCGATGACAGGCCGATGGGTTTCTCCACTAGCACGTGCTTGCCGGCCGTCAGCGCCGCAAGCGACCAGTGCACGTGCAAATGATTGGGCAGGGGAATGTACACCGCGTCCACGTCGGCATCGGCCAGCAGCGCTTCGTACGAACCGTGGGCCCGCGCGATGCCCAGCTCGCTGGCAACGGACCTGGCCCGGGCCACATCGCGCGAGGCGATTGCCACGACTTCGCAGTGCTGGCCGCGCTGCATCGCCGGAATGACTTTGGCCGTGCCGATCTTGGCCGTGCTCAAAATGCCGAAGCGGACTTTGCTCATGCGACTACTCGGTTCGCAGCACGGCCGCGGCTGCGCAGCTTATTTGGAAGTGAACGTGCGCGAGTGGCCCGTCGAGGGCACGCTCACCGTGTACGTCTTGCCGCTGGGATCAACCGACAGCTTGATCATGCCGGCCTTGCAGTCCTTCTCGGCATTGGCAATGTATTCGTCCTGCGTGTTGGCGGCATCGTTCGGCCGTAGATTGCGGTGCACCTGATAGATGGCCTCGACCGACTTCGTCTCGCTCAGCGCCGCGAACATGTTCGGATCGCAGCCCTTGGTCGCCCCGTTGTTGATCACCGCCACCGTCGGCTCGAGCGCCCGGATGAGAAGCGGGTTGTTGCTCGCGTCCATGCCGTGATGGCCCGCCTGATAAACGTCGACCACGCCGATGCGATTCGCCGGACAAACCAGCTTCTTTTCCAGGTTCCAGGTCAGGTCGCCGGCGTCGAAAAACTGAAACTCGCCGAACGACACCAGCGTGACCACGCTGTTGGCATTGTCGCTGTTGTCCACCGGCTTCGGCGGCGCCTCCGCACAGCCGGCGGTCGGCGGCGCGTTCGCCGGGGCGTCCATATATTCCTGCCGCGTGCCAATGCAGCGCACTTCCAATCGGGCCGCGTCGCCCGCCGGCGCGTTGGCCAAAGGCAGCACGTCGCCCGGCGAAATCACCGACCGCTGCCCCACCTTGGCGTCCAGATAACTCTGGTCCGGCCGCTCGACGATGCTCTCGAACAGTCCGTTATCGTGCAAATGCTTGATCGGCAACATGGTCGCCAACATCGCCACCCCGCCAAAATGGTCCACGTGATAGTGCGTGATGATCACGTGGTCCAGTGCCCGCAAGCCCGCCTCGCGCACCGCCGTCTGCACGATGCGGTCGGGATCGCGATGGCCCGGATTGCCCGTGTCGATCAGCACCGACTCGCCCAGGGGACTCACCAACAGGGTGGCCGCGCCCCCTTCCACGTCGATCCAATAAATGTCCAGCCGGCCGTCGGCTTTGCCGGCCCAGGCCATTGACAGATTAGAAGCGTATGAGAGCGCGAGTATCAGGCAACACGTGGCAGGTCGCAGAGGCATGGTGATAACCTTGGCAAGTACAAGCAGTGCGGGAACTTGGCAATCCGGCCGAGCGGACTTCAACTTAGTCACTCTCGGAGACACAGGAAAGGGACCGCCGCCGGGGCGGCACCGCCAGGCCGCCGGCTTTTCTGCCGCACGCTTGAATCCAAACCGCCATCGCGCCGGGTACATCCGATTGATACAATACACGTCCGCCCTCGGGCGTCACAATCCCTCGGGAATACGGCCATGAATCCAGCTTGTCGCACGGCGTTGTTGCTCGCGTGGTTTGCAATGGTGACGAGTGCCGCCGCCCGCGCGGACGAAACGTGCTCGCCCGCCGCGGCCAAGGGCGAGTCGGCAGCAGCGCCTGCCGCGGGCCAGCCCACCCTGGGCCAGCAGGTCGACAATTTCGAGCTGCGCGATTTCCGCGGCAAGAGCTTTTCGCTCGCTGAGCTCCAGGACCGCCGCGCCGTGGTCGTCGTTTTCCTGGGTGTCGAGTGTCCGCTGGCCACGCTCTACGCCCCGCGGCTCGTCCAACTGGCCGAACGCTTTGCCGACCAGCAGGTCGCGTTTGTCGGCATCGATTCCAATGCCCACGACGCCGTGTCCGAAATGGCGGACTACGCGGAAACACACGGTCTCACGTTCCCTTTGCTCAAAGACGTGGGCAATGTCGTTGCCGACGCGCTGGGCGCCGAGCGCACGCCGGAAGTCTTCGTGCTCGATGCCGAGCGCCGCGTGCGCTATCGCGGCCGCATTGACGACCAATATCTCGTCGGCCGGCAGCGTCCCAAGCCGACGCGCGAAGACCTGGCCCAGGCGCTGACCGAGATTTTGGCCGGCAACGAAGTGAGCACGCCCACGACACCGGCCGTCGGCTGCCGCGTGGGCCGAGTGCACCGGCCCGCGGCCGATGCCCGCGTGACCTTCACGCGGCATGTTGCCCCGCTGTTGAACGCGCACTGCGTGGCCTGCCATCGGCCCGGCGAGATCGCGCCGTTCGCCCTCACGAGCTACGAAGAAGTTTCGGGCTGGGCGGACACGATCTTGGAAGTGGTCGACGACAATCGCATGCCGCCCTGGCATGCCAATCCCGAGCATGGCTCGTTCTCGAATGATTGCCGGTTGAGCGACGCCGACAAGAAAACGCTGCACGATTGGGTGCAGCAGGGTGCCGCCGAGGGAAACCCTGCCGATCTGCCCGAGCCGCCCCAGTTTGCCGAGGGCTGGCGGTTGCCGCGCGTCGATCAGATCGTCTACATGACAGACGCTGAACACGACGTGCCGGCCGAGGGAACGGTGGCGTACCAATACTTCACGGTTGATCCCGGCTTCACCGAGGACAAGTGGGTGCAGGGCGCCGAATGTCGGCCCGGCAATCGCGCAGTCGTGCATCACGTGCTGGTGGGATTTCGCGGTCCCGATGGCAAGCGTCGCGGCGCAGTCCCCTCCGAATGGCTCTCGGCCACGGCGCCGGGCGCGCGCCCCATGCTCTTGCCAGACGGCATGGCCAAGTTCGTGCCCGCCGGAGCGAAGCTCGTTTTCCAAATGCACTACACGCCCAACGGCTCGCCGCAAAAAGATCGCAGCTCCATCGGCCTGATGTTCGCCGACGCCAAGAGCGTCCGCCGCGAAGTCGGCACGCTCGACATTTCGAACCCCTTCATCCTCATTCCGCCCGGATCGTCCGACTATTGGACCGAGGCGAATCACACCTTCAAACGCGACACAATACTGTTGTCGCTGTTTCCGCACATGCACCTGCGGGGCAAGGCGTTCCGTTATGAGGCACACTATCCCGACGGCCAGACAGAGGTCTTGCTCGACGTGCCGCGCTACGACTTCAATTGGCAGAACACCTACGAGCTCACCGAGCCGAAACTGCTGCCCAAGGGCACCAAACTCCGCTGCGTCGCGCATTACGACAATTCGCCGAACAACCTGGCCAATCCCAATCCCAAGCGCGCCGTATTTTGGGGCGATCAGACCTGGGAAGAGATGATGATTGGCTACGTCAACGTCACGCCGGCCGAGGCCACCGGCCCCGCCGCCGAAGCCGCTGACGTCTCCGGCTCCCAACCCGGCAGCGACTGAACCGCGCCCCGGCAATGTCCTCTTTCTCCCTCTCCCTCGACGGGAGAGGGCGGGGTGACGGTGCAGCACTCGCAGCGGCTGCGGTATCTGCGCTTCAGCCTCCCGCCTCCGCCGTGCTGCCCATTGAATGTCGGGTGGTGGCCCAGACGCCGTCTTCGGCGTCTGGGTGCCGCAGGCACAAGAGGCCATAACCGCGCGTGGCCGCCGTCGACGCTCTCAGCACGGTTCTTTCCAGCCTCCAGCCTCCAGCCCCCAGCCTGCGGCTCTCCACATCTCTGGCCTCCAGCCTGCGGCCGCTAGCCGATACAATGGCCGGCGCATTCCTCGATCCTTCAGCCTCCAGCCTCCAACCTAGTGCTTACAGCCTAGTGCCTACAGCCTAGAGACCGCCTGTCATGCCCACGCTGCTGCTGGCGATCGCCACCGAACCGGATCTGGCTGCCAACTTGTTGGCTGCGCGGCTCCAAATGGCGCTCACGCTGGGCGCGCACATCACGCTGGCCGTGTTCGGCGTGGGCATGCCGGTGCTCCTACTGGCGGCCGAATGGCGCTATCTGCGCTCGGGCGACCACGTGTGGAAAGCGCTTGCTCACCGCTGGTCCAAAGTGTTCGCCGTGCTGTTCGCCGTCGGTGCGGTCTCGGGCACAGTCTTGTCGTTCGAGCTCGGGCTGCTCTGGCCCGAATTCATGAGCCGCTATGGCGCGGTCATCGGCTTTCCGTTTGCGATGGAAGGTTTTGCCTTCTTTCTGGAAGCCATCTTTGTAGGCATCTATCTTTACGGCTGGGGCCGCCTGGCACCGTGGGTTCATTGGTGGTGCGGCTGGCCGATCGCCATCAGCGGTTGCGCGTCAGCCTGGTTCGTGGTAACTGTGAACTCGTGGATGAATTGTCCTCGCGGTTTCACTTGGGAGAACGGGGCGGTCGTCGACGTCGACCCGGTCGCGGCCATGCTCAATCCGTGCGCCTGGCCGCAAGCCGTCCACATGATCGTCGCGGCCTACATGGTGACCGGCTTCATCGTGGCCGGATGCTACGCGTGGCGCCTGTTGCGCGTGCCAAATTCGCTCTACAACCGCCGGGCCATGGCCCTGGGGCTGCTGATGGGCGCCGTCATGACGCCCGTGCAATTCGTCGTGGGCGATTGGATGGCCCGCACGGTTGCCGCCACGCAACCGGTGAAGCTGGCGGCAATGGAGGGCCAGTTTCGCACCCAGGCCGACGCGCCCTTACGGATTGGCGGTCTGCCCGACACCGACGCGCGCGAAACGCGCTTTGCCTTGGAAATTCCCGGCATGTTGTCCTATCTGGCATACCACGATCGGCAGGCCGTGGTCCAAGGGCTCGATGCGTTTCCCCGCCACGAGTGGCCGCCGATTCCCGTCGTCCACGTGGCGTTTCAGATCATGGTCGGCATCGGTGGGCTGCTGATGCTCGTTACGGCCTATGCGCTGGTCGTTGCCATCGCGCGGCGCACGGTTCCCCAAGCGCGCTGGTTCTTATGGCTCTTGGTTGCCTGCGGGCCGCTGGCGTGGCTCGCGCTCGAAGCGGGCTGGGTCGTGACCGAAGTGGGACGCCAGCCCTGGCTGGTCCATCAGGTGGCGCGAACCGCGGACCTCGTCACCCATTCGCCCTACGTGAGCTGGATGCTCGCCGCCACCTTGACGATTTACGCTTTGATTTTGCTCGGTACGTTCAGCGTGTTGCGCCGCCTGGGGCGCACACCCTTGCCGGAGGATGCGCGTGGCGCCTGAGATCATTGCCTTGTTTCTCGTGCTCGTGGGGCTGACGGCGTATGCGCTTCTGGCCGGGGCCGACTTCGGCGCCGGCATTTGGGAAGTCAACACGGCGCTGTTATCGTCGCCCAAGGAGCGCGCCCTGTTGTACGGCGCCATCGGCCCGGTATGGGAAGCCAACCACGTGTGGCTGATCTTCGTGCTGGTGATGTTATTCGGCGCGTTTCCCGCGGCCTTTGCCGCGGTTTGTCAGGCGCTGTGGCTGCCGCTCACCTGTGCGCTCGCGGGCATTGTCTTTCGCGGCATCGGTTTTGCGTTCCGCTCGTACTCCGTCGGCGCCGCGCGGCAGGAGTTCGCCTGGCACGTGGTGTTTGCCGTGGGCTCGGTGGCCGCGCCCTTCTTTTTGGGAGTTTCGATCGGCGCGATCGCCTCCGGCCGGCTGGCCGTGGCGGCCTCCGGCACTTTCGACGGCAACTATCTGAGCGGCTGGATGTCGCCGTTGGCGCTGTTCATGGGCTTCTTTGTCGTAGGCGTGTGCGCATACCTGGCGGCCGTGTTCATGGCGCGCGAGGCCAGCTCTCAAGGCGAACACGAGCAAACTCTGATCTGGCGGCAACGCGCCTTGGCCACGGGCATCTGGATGGGTGTGCTGGCACTGGCCGGCGTGGGCTACGTGGCCATCGACGCGCCGTTGCTCTGGCAGGGGTTCCGCGCCCATAGCTGGCCGCTGGTGGGCGGCTCCGTTGCGGCCGGATTCTTGTCGCTCGATGCCCTTGTGCGCGAGCGCTTTCGTGTGGCGGTTGCCGCCTCTGCGCTCGCCGTGGTCGCCGTGATCTGGGGCTGGGCCGTGGCCCAGTATCCGTACCTCGTGCCGCCGTCGATCACCATCGAAGATTCGAAAGCACCGGACCGGGTTCTGTGGTTTCTGATTGCCACCACCGCCGCCGGAGCCGTGCTTCTCGTGCCGGCCCTGGGCTATTTGCTGTACCTCTTCAAGGCACACCGGCAAGCAGGTTGATTCAGCATCGCGGGCAGTCCTGAGGAGGCTATGGACCAGGACGACCGCACGCAACTCGGCCGTCTTGCTACTCAATCCCCTCAGTCTCGCCATTTTTCCAGCGACGCGACGCCGCGACAGCAAGTTGCTCTTGGTCGTAAGTCCGCTGGCCCTCACTATATGGCCCCTCTTGGTTCGGCGCTCGGGCACCGGCGCTCTTCGCATGGCGCAGGCAGTGAGTTTGGATGGCGGCGTACGACTATCTCGTGGTCGGTTGTGGCATGTTTGGCGCCACCCTTGCGCGCAGCGTGGCCGAACGCGGCCGGCGCGTGCTGGTGATCGACAAACGGGATCACGTCGCCGGCAATTGCTACAGCGAGTCGCTGGCCGGCGTGGAAGTGCATCGCTACGGACCGCACATCTTCCACACCGACGACGAGCGTGTGTGGCGGTTTATCACGCGCTTCGCTCAGTTCAACGAATATCGCCACCGCGGTTGCGTTTCCTTTCGCGGTCGGACCTATTCGTTTCCGATCAACCTCGAGACACTCAACCAGGTCTGGGGCGTCACGACGCCGCAGGAAGCCGAGCATCGGCTCGAGGAAGTTCGCCGGCCATGTTCCGATCCGCGCAATTTGCGTGACTGGATCGTGTCGCAGGTGGGCCAGGAGCTGTACGAGATCTTCGTGCGCGGTTACACGACCAAACAGTGGGGGCGCGATCCGGCCGAACTTCCCGCGTCGATCATTCGCCGCATCCCCATCCGCACCACGCGCGACGACGCGTATTTCAACGACCGCTACCAGGGCATTCCCGTTGGCGGCTACACGCGCCTTTTTCAAAACATGCTCGACCATGCGCACATCGAAGTGCGACTAGGCGTCGACTATTTTGCCGAGCGCAGCGCGCTGGTACCGTTGGCCCGGCACGTGGTCTACACCGGCCCGATCGACGAGTTGTTCGACTATCGTTTCGGCGAGCTCGAATACCGCACGTTGCGCTTTGAGAACGAAGTGCGCGAGGGCACCTTTCAATCCGCGGCCATTGTCAACTACACCGATGAAGCCGTGCCCTACACGCGAATCACGGAGCACAAGCACTTCGAGCCGACCGTGGCCGTGCCGCCCGGCTCGACAGCCACCGCGCCGCGCGATGCCAAAACCGTCATCACGCGCGAGTACCCGGCCACGTACCAGCGTGGCGCCACGCCGTACTATCCGATTCGCGACGCCGCCAATTCGGCCCTCTATGAGCGGTATCGCCGCGAGGCGGAGCAAACCGGCGTGCTGTTGGGCGGACGTTTGGCGACCTACCAGTACTACGACATGCACCAGGTGATAGCTCAAGCTCTGGCAATGGCCGAGCGCGAGGTCGGCGCTGCCGCGACCGCGCTCCACACCTGGCAGGCCCAGCGACCGGCCGCATAGAACACGATCCATCCCGCCCCAGAGTTGGCGAAGGAAATCCAGAACGATGACGGCGCCGCGACGCAATTTGATCATCAGTCCGATTGGCGACACTTCCGTGCACGCGTCGTGGTTGAGCCACCCCACCGAGCGCTCCTTCGACGTCTTTCTGGTCTACTACGGCGACCACGGCGACTTTGGCCGTGCCGCTGCCGATCACTATCTGCGCCGCAAAGGCTTCAAGTGGGAGCTCGTCGATCACGCGCTCAAGCATCACGGCGACGTCCTCGGCCAGTACACGAACATTTGGTGCCCGGACAACGATATCCGCGCCGACACGTTGGCCATCAACCGGCTGTTCGAGCTGTTCGAGAAATTCACGCTGCAGCTGGCGCAGCCGGCCATCTCCGCCGGCGAGGTCTCCTATCGGGCCCTGCGGCAGCGGCCGGAACTCGTGTTGCGTTACTCGCCGTATGTCGAAGTGATGTGCCCGTTGTTCACACGCACGGCGCTGGCGCGCATTGCGCCCACGTTGCTCGACAGCCGCTCCGGCTGGGGCCTCGACTGGGTCTGGCCGCGCTATTTCGCCTCGCACGAGATTGCCATCATTGATGCCGTGGGCGTGGAACATACCGGCCCGCTGGGCGTGGGCGAGAACTATCAGCGGTTGGCCGCGCTGGGCGTGCATCCGGACCAGGAATTTCAGCGCGTCGTGGCGGCTTATGGCGGCTTCGACCGGCGGCTGCACAAGAAGTTCGTGCGCGGAACCATCAAGTTGCCGGCCGTACGCTCCGCCGGCAGCCAGGTCGGCCTCGTCGACCGCTGGCTGCGCCGGCTCGGCCTCCGCGGCGCCGCCTGATCACGCGTGCCACCGACATGCGTCGGGTGCCCCAGGCGCATCGGGTGGCACTGGCATCTTGCCAGTGCAGTGCAACCTGTGACGTGGAGCCACACGGGCGAAACGCCAGTGGCACAATCCTACGGCAGGCGAAATCTCGCCCTCACACCCAGCGGAACCATCGCAGCGCCGCCGCAAAGCTCACCACCGACCAGGCCGCCATGATTGCAATCGGCGACCACAGCGCCGTCAGCGACGCGCCATCTTGCATCACGGCCCGCAGTGAGTCGATCAATGCCGTCAGCGGCAGCAATTTAATGAATGGCTGAAACATCTCGGGAAACCGGTCCGACGAGAAGAAAATGCCCGACAACAGCCACATCGGCAGCATCACCAGGTTCATCAAGCCCGAGATCGCTTCCAGCGTCCGCGGCCGCGCGGCCAGCAGTAAGCCCAGTCCGCAGAATGTCACGGCGCCCAACAGCACCAGAAACAACACCGCCAGCAGGCTGCCAAAAATGCGCACGTCGAACGCCAGCCGCGCGAACACCAACAGCACCAGCACCTCGGGTACCATGAACAGCATGCGGCTGAGCATGATGCCCGACAGGAAATCACTCTTGCGCATGGGCGTGGCCAGAAAGCGCTTGAGCAGCTTGCGAATCCGCATGTCAACCGTGACAAAGCCCACGCCCCACATGCCGCCGCCCATCAAGCTCATGCCCAGCAAGCCCGGCACCAGAAAGTCGATGTAGCGGCCGCCGGGCTCATTGAACTCTTGTTCCGACACCACGGCCACGTCTTGCCGGCCCGCGGCACGCTGCAAAGCATCGTCCACGGCATTGCGTGCCAGCACGCTCGGCGGGCGCGTGGGATCGAACACATACTCGTAGCGCGGCGGCGAGCCCGCGGTCGCCACGACGACCAGGTCGGTCTTGCCGGTGCGCAATCGCAGCCGGGCGACATCCGTCGCATAGGCTGCGGCCTTGAAGCGCGGCTTGCCGGCCAGCATCTCCACGACGGTGGTGGCCGCCGGCCCCGCTTCCACGTCCACCGAAATCACTTCCACCGGCTGATTGCGAAAGGCAACGCCCAGCCCCACCACCAACAGCACCGGAAAGCCATACACCCAGAACAGCGCTTCCGGCTCGCGATAGAACTCGCGTACCCGCGACAGCACGATCTGCCACAGCGGCGAATACTTTTCCACGGTTGGCTGGGGTGAGGTGGTCTTCATGCTTCGCCCGGTTGTCGATCGTCGAGGTGCCGGCCCGCCAGCTTCACAAAAACATCTTCCAGGCTGGCGTGCCGGGTGGTCAGGCTCTTCAGCGTGCATTGCCGGCGCTTCAAGCACTCCAACAGCGCCGGCAACACCACGTGCGGTTCGCTGACGGAAAGTTGGTGCTGGCCGTTGGAATCGTCGACCGCACTCACGCCCGGCAAGCCGGCCAGGTCGCTGCGCTGGGGCATGCGTGCCGGGTCGTTCCCTTCCAATGTGAACTCAATCACGTGTTCGCCGCCCAGGCTGAGAATCAGCTCGTGCGGCGTGCCCAGGGCAATCACGCGTCCCTGGTCCACGATCGCCACACGGTCGCACAGGCGTTCGGCCTCGTCCATGTAGTGCGTCGTGAGCAGCACCGTGCTGCCCGCCGCGCGAATCTCGCGCACGATTTCCCACAGCTGCCGGCGCGATTGCGGATCAAGTCCGGTCGTCGGCTCGTCGAGAAACAGCAGCTCCGGATCGCCCACCAGCGCCGACGCCACAGCCAACCGCTGCTTCTGGCCGCCGGAGAGCTTGCCCACCAGGCTGTCCGCCTTTTCTTCGAGCGAGACGCGTGCCAGCACGTCGGCCGGCGCGTAGCCGCGGCGATAGAAGCTGCGAAACAAGGTCAGCGTCTCCAGCACGGTCAGTTTTTCCGACAGCCGGGTCTCCTGCAGCGAAATGCCGATTCGCTGACGAATCTCGTTGTCTGCCTTGGCCCACGTGAGACCGAGCACTTCCACCTCCCCCGAGGTGGCCGTCAGCAACCCTTCCAGGATCTCGATGGTCGTGGTCTTGCCTGCGCCATTGGGCCCTAACAGGCCAAAGCATTCGCCCTGCGCCACTTCCAGGTCGAGGCCGCGCACGGCGTCCACCGGCGGTCGGCCGTCGTAGCGTTTCGTGAGATGGGCGCAGCGTATCGCCGGGGGCGGGCCGTGCATCGAAAGCAATCTCTGCGTGGTTTGGGAGAGGGCAGGGGGGCCGCAGGCGCGCCAATCCCTGCGTGCCTCGGCCTCGCGACGATTTTATCGTTCACGCGTGCAGCAGGCTATGCCCCGGCGCTGCCTCACGCCCGACTGGCCGTCGCGAGCGTCCTCGGCCGACGATATGATGCGCGAGCGACGCGCACGCTTCGCATCGAAACGCTGTGATATTTGCCCGCACGACGCGCGGAGGGCACGTGGCGATCATCAATCTGGGCTCGCTCAATCTCGACCGTGTATTTCGCGTGCCGCACATCGTGGCGCCCGGCGAAACAATTGCCGCGCATTCCTTGGTCACGTTTGCCGGTGGCAAGGGAGCCAATCAGTCTGTGGCAATGGCCCGCGCCGGCGCCCACGTGAAGCACGTCGGCAAGGTCGGCACCGACGGCGCGTGGCTGGTCGAAAAGCTGTCTGCCGAAGGCATCGACACCAGCGGAATCGCCGAATGCCCGCAGCCGACAGGCCAGGCGATCATTCAAGTCGACGCGGCCGGTGAGAACTGCATCGTGCTTTTGGGCGGCGCCAACCGCGCGCTGACCGAGCCCGACGTCGATCGCGCATTGGCCGGCACGGCGCCCGGCTCGTGGCTCCTCCTGCAGAACGAGACCAGCGCCGTGCCTTACGCGATTCGTCGCGGCCACGAGCTGGGCCTGCGCGTCGCCTTCAATCCCGCGCCCTTTGACGAAACGGTGCGGGAATATCCGCTCGAGCTGGTGCATCTACTTTGTGTGAACCACTCCGAAGGCGCCGCGTTGGCCGGCGAGCAGTCGCCCGAGCAAATCGTGACCGTGCTAGCGCAGCGGTTGCCTGGGGCGGAGATACTGCTATCGCTGGGGGCGCAGGGTGTTCGCTACCAGGGCCCGGTGGGATCGCTGGTCGAGCCGGCGCCCACGGTAACGGCGGTGGATACGACGGCAGCCGGCGATACGCTGCTGGGCTATTTTCTGGCCTGCCACGACCGTGGTCTCGGCCCCAGAGAATCGCTGCGGCTGGCGTGCCACGCTGCGGCGCTGTGCGTCGCCAGGGCAGGGGCCATGGATTCCATTCCGCGCTGGGCCGACGTCGCGGCGTTGGTCGGTGGAAAATCGCAGTAAAGAGGCCATGCGCGGCCAATTGAGTCCGCCGGCCCTCCTGAGCTATGATGGTGGGCGTCCACTTTTCCCTTTCACATTCGTGCATCCCATAGGCGAGACATTCCACATGTCGCAGGCAAGTCCCCGCTCGCATTCCACCTCCGCGTCGCGCCGTGAATTCCTCAAATCCACAGCCGCCGCCGCGGTCGCCAGCAGCGTCGTGCCGACCATCCTCGGCGCGGATGACAAAGCCGGCAGCCAGCTGCCAGTAGTGGGTGAAGGAGCCCATCGCTACGAGGTCGAGCACGGTTGGGGCCAATTGCCTGACCACATTGTGTGGGGCGAAACTCATGGCGTGGCAATTGACGGCTCGGGATTGATCTACATCAAGCACCGTTCCACGACCGCCGAGCCCATGGACTCCATCGCGGTCTTCGATGCCGACGGCAAGTTCGTGCGTTCCTTCGGCAAGGAGTATCACGGCGGCGGACACGGCATCGATATTCGCTCCGAAGGCGGCGAAGAGTTCCTTTATTTGTGCGACGTCAAGAATCGCCTGGTGGCCAAGACCAGACTCTCCGGCGAACAGCTCTGGACGATGAGCTTTCCCAAAGAGGCGGGCGTTTACGAAAAGCTCGAGCAGTTCAATCCCACGAACGTGGCGTTCGCGCCCGCTGGCGGCTTCTACGTGGCCGATGGCTACGGTTCGAGCTACATCCACCAGTACAACAAGGATGCCAAATGGGTCCGCACTTGGGGCGGCGCCGGCACGGAGTCTGGCAAAATGCGCACGCCGCATGGCATCTGGCTGGACAACCGGCCGGGGCGAGAGCCGGCGCTCGTCGTGGCCGACCGTGCCAACGCCCGTTTGCAATACTTCTCGCTCGACGGCGCCTTCCAGAGCATTGTCGAAGGCGTGAGCTTTCCGGCGCACTTTGATATTCGCGGCAGCGAGTTGCTGGTGCCCGATTTGCACGCCCGCGTAACCATCCTGGATGCCGACAATCGCGTGCTGACGCACCTGGGCTACGATCAGGCCTGGACGGACAAGGTGCTTGCGGGCGGCAAGTTGACCTTGCGCGGCAAGCCGCAGGAATGGGAGGCCGGGCGATTCGTGCATCCGCACGACGCTTGCTACGATGCCGAGGGAAGTATTTTCGTGGTGGAATGGGTGCCGACCGGCCGCGTCTCAAAATTGAAACACGTCGGTTGAGTTGCCGATTGTTCGATTCGAGCGTTGCATTCGTAACCCTCCGCTCGACAGATTCCGCAGTATTCCGTAAATTTGCAATCTTGTTGGAACGGCACGGCGAGTTGCCGGCCGGTCCCGAAATCGCGGGCTAAATTGGAGTGTGACATGTTCCGAAAATCGTTGCTTGTAATTCTCAGCGTTGCGATCTGCTCTTTGCCGTTCGGCTGCTCGAGCCAAACTTCCACCGAGGTGGATCCGGAAGTCCGGAAACAACTCGACGAGGGCATTGCCAAGGCAAGAAAAGCGAAGGAAGAGCAGGAAGCAAAGGGTAAATAATAGCGAGCCATCACGATGAAACGCTTCTTTTCAATGGCGTCGGCGGTCGTACTTTGCGGATCGATGGTCGGCTGCGGTAGCGCTTCGGACAAGGCCCGTACGGACGCGGAAAAAGCGGCCGACGAAATGAGGGCTGCCGCCGAAGATGCCAAGCACGCCGCGGAACAAGCCGGTGCGGACGTACAGGCAGCTGCGGAAGGCGCCGCCGCCGATGTGAAGTCCGCCGCCGATGAGGCCACGCAGTCCATCAAGGATGCCGGCGCCGACGCCAAGGCAGCTGCCGACGAGGCCGCCGAGAAGGCCAAGGCCGCCGTCGAAGGGCCGAAGTAGTCCGCGCCCGCTGTATTGGGCCAGGCGGCGCTCATGCTACGCGGCGTCGCGCGACACCGCGCGCGCGATGGTTGGCGCGCGCGCCGCGAGGTCAGCGCCGTGCGGCTGCGCTTGCAATGGCGCGTCGCCGGTCTCTGCCTGCTCTCCGTGCGAACGGAATACCCAGTGCTTTTGCGCGCCGTAGCTCACCGCGGTGACCGTCGCCATGGCGATCGCTTGTCCCGACAGCGGCTCCAAGATTGCCAGCCGAACGATCGCGTCCAACAGCGCGAAGTTGGCCACGAAGGTCAGCGCCGTCGTCAGCGTGTATTTGCTGAAGGCCCGGCGCAGGTGGGCGCGATCGGCAAAGGTTGATCCGCGGTGCAGCGCGTAGCCCAGCACAATGCCGAACCCGTAGTCGGCCACCAGCGCCGCCTGGTAGTGCCACCGCCCATAGTGGATCAGCGCCGCGAACAGCGCATAACAGATCGCGGTGTTCAATCCACCGACCGCCAGGTAGATCGCCAGCCGGCGAATCTCACGTCCCGAGTTGACAGTGGTCATTCACTACCTGGCAAATGCGCTCGATGGCGTCGCGCGATAATTCGGGATAACAGGGCAACGACAGCACCCGGTTGGCCGCCCATTCGGTCTGCGGCAAAGTGCCGGCCTCACAGTCCAAGAACGAATAACCACGCTGCCGGTGCACCGGCTGCGGGTAGTGGATGCCGTAGCCAATTTGTTGCGCCCGCAGGCGATCGCACAGCTCGGCCCTCCGCGGCACCAGAACCACATACAAGTGGAAGCTATGTTCGATGTTCGGGGCGATTCGTGGCCGCTCGACGTGCGGCGCCAGCAATGCATCGTACGTGGCGGCCACCCGGCGGCGCTCGGCCAGGTGTTCCGCCAGGTGTCGTAGCTTGACCGTCAGGATCGCGGCCTGCAGTTCATCCAGCCGGCTATTCATTCCTTCGCGAACACACTCGCCCCGCTCATCGCGTCCGTAGAATCGAATCTGTCGCATGATCTCCGCGAGATCCGCACGGCGCGTGAAGCACAACCCTCCGTCGCCGTACGCGCCCAGGTTCTTGGTCGGATAGAACGAAAACGCTCCGCTATCGCCGAAGGTGCCCACGTGCCGGCCGTCGATCGTCGTGCCGCAAGCCTGCGCGCAATCCTCGACCACCGCCAGTCTGTGTCGTGCCGCCAGCTCTCCCAGCGCCGGCATGTCCACCGCATGGCCATACAAATGGACGGGCACAACCGCTCGCGTGCGCGGCGTGATGCGAGCCTCGAAGTCGTGGAAATCCATCAGCAGCGTGGCGCGATCAACGTCGCAAAACACCGGCCTGGCGCCGACCATGCGAATGGCGCTGATCGTGGGCACCGCCGTGTTGGCCACGGTGATGACTTCGTCGTCTGGCCCCACGTTGAGTGCGCGCAGCGCAATCGCCAAGGCATCGGTCCCATTGCCGACGCCCACGGTGCAGCCGCCACCTAGAAACTCAGCGAAGTCGCGTTCGAAATCCGCCACTCGCGGACCGAGAATGAGCGACCCGGAACCAAGCACTGCGCGCACCGCCGCCATGATCTCGTCTTCGATGGCTGCAAACTGCTCGCGGTAGTCGAAAGCCGGTATGGCCGCGATCGCCGTGCTCATTGCCAGTACACTTCCTGGTGTTGGCGATAGTAGGCCACGGTGCGCGCCAGCCCGTCGCCCAATGCAACTTGAGCGGTCCAGCCCGTGGTCCGGCGAAACTTCGAAAAGTCGCCGTAGTAGTCGCCGATGTCGATGATCCGCTTGTCTTCGGGAAACGGCACCACTTCCACGTCGAACGAGCAGAGCGACTTGAGGATGTCGACAAAATCGACCAACGAATGCGCGCGGGGCGAGCCCAGATTGTAAACCTGGCCCAGACACGCGTCCGACGAGGCCGCCAGCACCATCGCGTTCACCACGTCGTCCACGTAGTTGAAATCGCGCAGTTGCAGCCCGCCGCCATACAGCCGAATCGTGTCGCCGCAGAGCGCCTGGCGCACGAATACCGCGGCAAACCCCTGGCGGTCGCTTTGAATGCGCTGCCGCGGACCAAACGTGTTCGTCAGTCGTAAGACGGTGCAACGCACGCCGTACGTGCGATGATAAAGCAGGTGGTAGTATTCGGCGGCGAGCTTGTTGATGCCGTTGACGTCGATGGGGACCGTGGGATGATCTTCCGCCACGGGCAACGCTTGCGGCCGGCCGTAAACCTGCCGCGTGGACGTGTACAGCAGCCGTGCGTGCGGATTGTGCTGTCGACACGCCTCCACCAGGTTCATCGTCGACACGCAGTTCACCGCCAGATCGAGCTGCGGATCGCGCATGCTGTCGCCGTGGCTCACCTGGCCGGCCAGGTTGAAGATATAGTCCTTGTCGCGCACCAGGATGTCGAGCGAGTTGGCGTCGCGCATGTCGGAAATGTTCAGCGCCACGCGGTCGCGCACCGGCTCGATGTTAAAAAAATTGCCGCCGAACTGCGGCACCACAGAGTCGACAATCGTCACCTGCGCGCCCAGCTCCACCAGCCGAATGGCCAGGTTGCTGCCCAGAAATCCCAGTCCGCCGGTGATCAGCACCTGCCGGCCGTTGTACGCGTCGCGCGCGATCATGGCGTTGTTTCCAATGTGTCGGCGGGCCGGCGGACGTGTTCTCGAATGATGTACTGCGGCCGCCCGTTGTCCTTGAGAAACAAGCGGCCCAAATATTCGCCGATCATCCCCAGCGCGAACAATTGAATCCCGGCCACGATAAACAACGACACGATGACCGACGCCCAGCCGGCGGGAACTTCCGGATTGGTGAGCCGGTCGATGACGAAACTGACCGCCAGCACCAGACCGACGAGCGACGTGAGCAAGCCGGCGTACGATGCCAGCCGCAGCGGCAGGATCGAGAAGTTCGTGAACATGTTCAGATACAAGGCGAGCAGCTTGCGCACCGTATAGCCCGAGCGGCCGTCGCGCCGCGCGTCGTGGGCCACGAGCACGCGCGAGTAATTTCGCGTGATGCGTAGCACGAGGCCGTCGATATACGGATACGGCCCTTCATACTTCACGAGCTCGTCCACCACGAAGCGGCTGAGCACCTTGAAGCTCGACAAGTACAGGTCGCGCGGCTTGTCGAGCAGCACGCCCGCGGCACAGTCGTTGATCCGGCTGCCCAAGTTGCGCAGCCAAGAATGTTGCTTGCAGGCATAGCAGGAATAGACGACGTCGTAACCGCGGCGAATCTCTTCGACCAGCTTGGGCACTTCGCTGGGCGGATTCTGAAAATCGTCGTCCATGATGACCACGTAGTCGCCCGTGGCATGGTTCAGTCCCGCCATCACGGCGTTATGCTCGCCGAAATTTCGCGACAGGTTCAGAAACGTCACTCCCGCGACGTTGTGCACCAGCTCGCGACACACGGCTGCCGAGCGGTCGGGGCTGTCATCGTTGACCAGCACGATCTCCAGGTCATAGCGCGCCGCCAGCGTTTCGCGCAGCTCGTGAACCAAGGCACCCACGGTCCGTTCGCCGCGATACACCGGAATCACCACCGAAACTCGCGGCAACCTGGCGGATCCGCCGGCCGTCCGCGCGCTCGTCGACGCGTCGAGTGCTGTCGCCATAAAACGATCGTGGGCCGTGCCGGGACAGAAGTTTGCCGCGTCATTATCCGCATCGCAACCGTTCGACAAAGATGAGTTTGACCGTCCCTGCCGCGGTCCGTCGCGGCGCCTCTCGGCACTGCACTTGCTGGCAATGCATGCGTGGACGCCCGGCGCTCTGCGCGCCCTTGGCATTGACTCTGGTTCGGCCGTGGATTTACAAGAGCACCCCGCTTGTTGCACGCCGCCGCAGCACCGACTGCACGCGAGATTTAAGCGCGATGCTAGCACCCGCCCAACACCCGCTCGACGAGCCCCTGGCAGCGCTGGATGTGCGCCCCGTTCGTCCCTGGCGTGAATGGGAGTTCTGGCTTGTCGTGCTGTTCGTGCTGGGCGTTTATTTCACGCGGCTCACCGACCTGACGATCCGCGGCGAGGAGTCGCGCTGGGCCCGGGTGGCGCACGAGATGCTCGCATCGGGCGATTGGATTGTGCCGCGCCAGCAAGGGCAGCCGTTTCCAGACCGGCCGCCGCTGAACAGCTGGGCCATGATGGCCGCCTCGCGTGTGACGGGCGCCCTTGACCTCACAGCCATCCGGCTGCCCAGTGCCCTGGCGACGCTTCTGACCGCCCTGATCGTGTACTGCTTTGGGCGCAGCTATTTGACGGCAGCCGGCTCGTTCGCTGCGGCCAGCGCTTTTGCCACCACGGGCCAGGTACTGCATCTGGGTCGCGTCGCGGAAAGCGATTCACTGCTCACCCTGTTTCTCACCGCGGCCTGCTGTGGGTGGCACTATGCCTACTATTGGCGGCGCGATCCGCGCTTGGCCTGGCTGTGCGGGTTTGCCCTGGCGGCCTTGGCGGCGTTGGCCAAAGGACCACAGGGGCCGGTTTATTTCGTGGCTGCAACGGGCGTCTACCTGGCGCTGCGGCGCGATGGCGCCTTCTGGTTCAATCGCTGGCACGCCGCCGGCCTGGCGCTCTTCGCGGCGCTGATTGGCCTGTGGCAAGTGCCGTTCGCGCTGGCCGTCGAGCCCGCGCTCGCGTGGCGCGTCTGGGCCGAAGAAGGCAACCTCGCAGGCCGCTTTGCCGTAACCGATCTTTCGCGGGCCATCGCCCATTGGGCCACATTTCCCTGCGAAGTGTTCGCCAGCATGTTGCCTTGGTCGTGCATGGTGCCGGCGCTGGCCTCGCCTTGGATGCGGCGAAATGTCGGACACGCGCGCCCCATGTGGCAGTTCGGCCTGACGCTCGCGGCGGTGGCGGTTCCCACCTGTTGGTTGCCATTGGAATCGCGGGCCCGATATCTCATGGTGTTGTGCCCCTGGCTGGCACTCTGCGTGGGCCTGCTGATCGAGCGGAGTTGGCAGGCGCGCCAAGTCGGTTGGTTCCCACGCAGTTGGGATAATTTCGTGCTGACGGGTGCGACGCTCATCCTGGCGGCTCCGGTCGCCCTTGCATCGCTGTCCGTGTGGGGCGCGAATCACAGGGATGGCTTTGACGCCGCGCTGCCCGTCCTGTCAGCAACCTTTCTCGTCGGCTACGTCGTGGCGGCCGTCGCGGCCGCAGCGCTGGCGCTCCATGCGCGCCGCCGGCGCGGCGCCTGGCGCATTGGCGGCGGCATGTTGGCCCTGGCCGGTTTCTTGGGGCTCACCTACAACGTGGTGGTCGTCGAGTTCCAACGTTGCACGAGCAACGATGCCGCGCCCCACGTGGCGTCGATTCGCTCCTTGATTCCGCCCGGCGAGCGGTTGGTCAGTTACGGCCACGTGCATCACCTGTTTGCGTACTATTACGAGCAGCCGATTGCCTTCGCGCCCTTGGCAGACCATGGAGCGCCCGCGGACGATTCGTCGACCTATTTCTGCTACAGCGTTGACCCCGGCTTCGACACGCCTGTCATCCCTTTCGCCTGGGAGCCGGTGGCCGAAATCTCGTGCGACCGTGCGCGCACGGACAACCCGCGCGCCAAAGTGATTGTCGGCCGAAGGATTTCTCAGGTCGCTCGGACGGACAACAGTCGGCCGACTCCGGCCGACGAGTCCCCGCGGCCGGTGATCATCGATACTGCCACGCGCCCGGCGAGCTTCGAATCGCCGGTCATTCGGCGATAGCCGCGGCCGCAACGCGCTTTCCCCTGGGCTCGTTCGCCCGCCACTCGCACTTCTGCGCCGCGCCCAGAGCGATTTTCACGCGTGTGTTTTGCCACTGCGTTCTGGTATTCCCTTTCGATGTAACGTCATAAGTTTATTCATATTAACGACTTGAGCGCTATTTTGTTCGCCCTTGCCAAAACCAGCTTGACAAAACATCATTAAAATGACGATCATTATAACCATGATCAAATCACTGATGTTTATGGCGGGAGTCCAAAACATGAATCGCGTCGCTGCCCTCGCACTTCTCTTCCTCGCCGTGGCTGTTTCCACGACCGGCTGCAGCACCAGCAAAGCCGAAGCGGACAACGAGGCCTTCTCGCAAGAGTTGCTCAACGTCTCCTACGACCCCACGCGCGAATTGTGGCGCGAGCTGAACGGGGCGTTTATTCCCGCCTACGAGAAGCAAAGTGGCGTAAGCCTGGATATCAAACAATCGCACGCCGGCTCGTCCAGTCAGGCTCGCAGCGTGATCGACGGCCTCGAAGCCGACGTCGTCACCTTGGCCATGTGGACCGATACCAACGCCATTGCCAAGGCCGGCCTGATCGCGCCCGATTGGGCCACGCGGCTGCCCAATGGCTCGCTGCCGTACTTCTCCACGATTGTGTTCGTGGTGCGCAAGGGCAACCCTAAGCAAATCAAAGATTGGTCCGACCTGGTGCGCGACGGCGTCGAAGTCATCACCCCCACGCCCAAAACCTCGGGCAATGGCAAACTCAGTTTCCTCGGCGCCTGGGGCAGCGTCGTGGTGCCGGGTGGCTCTGAGGAAGACGCCCACGCATTTGTGAAGAAGCTCTACGAGCATGTGCCGGTCCTCGATTCCGGTGCTCGCGGCGCCACCGTCACCTTCGCGCAGAAGGGGATTGGCGACGTGCACCTCACCTGGGAGAACGAAGCCCACTTCGAAGTCAAAGAAGCCAAGGGGGAACTGGAAATCGTCTATCCCTCGCTGAGCATCAAGGCCGAACCCCGCGTGGCGCTGGTCGATTCCAATGTCGATCGTCATAAGACGCGCGCCGCGGCCGAGGCCTACTTGCGGTTCCTCTACACTCCGGAAGCGCAAGCCATTATCGCCAAGAACTACTATCGCCCTACCAATCCCGAGGCGTTGCGCGAACACTCCCGGCAGTTTGGCGACGTGAAGTTGTTCACGATTCAGGAAATTGCCGGCGACTGGGAACAGTCCGACGCGAAGTTCTTCGACGACGGCAAAGTGTTTGACCAGATCTATAGCAAGTCCGCCAACTGAAACCCCACGACACGCCACGCTTCCGCGCCGCCATGTCACACACCAACCGCCACGTTCTGCCAGGCTTTTCCCTCAGCTTGGGATACACCATGTTGTATCTCGGACTGTTGGCAATCGTGCCGTTGATCGCCTGCTTTGCCAAGGCGTCGTCGCTCTCGTTCGCCGAGATCAGCGCCGCCGTGTGGACGCCGCGGGCACTGGCCGCCTATCGCTTTTCGATTGGCGTCTCGTTTGCGTCGGCTGTCACGAGCATCGTGCTGGGCTTTGTCATTGCCTGGGTGCTCGTGCGCTACGAGTTTCCGCTCAAGCGGTTTTTCGATGCTCTGATCGATTTGCCCTTCGCGCTGCCCACTGCCGTGGCCGGGCTGGTCTACTCGGCGCTGTATGTCGAGAACGGCTGGCTCGGGCAGTTCCTGGTGCCGTTGGGCATCAAGGCTGCCTACTCCCGCCTGGCCGTGCTGCTGGTATTGACGTTCCTCGGCATTCCGTTCGTCGTCCGCACGCTGCAGCCGGTGCTCGAAAGCCTGGAGGCGGATACCGAAGAAGCCGCCTACCTGCTGGGAGCCAACCGTCTGCAAACGTTCTGGCGCGTGCTCTTTCCCACCTTGGTGCCGGCGCTTGTTACAGGCTTCGCGCTGTCATTGGCCCGCGGGCTGGGCGAGTACGGCTCGGTGGTGTTCGTGTCGGGCAATATGCCGTTCCAGACCGAGATTGCGCCGGTGTTGATCGTCTCGCGGCTCGAAGAGTTCGCCTATGCGGAAGCCACGGCCATTGCCGTCGTGCTGTTGCTGATCTCCTTTACGCTGTTGGTGGCCATCAACTTGCTGGAAGCCTGGAGCAAGCGTTTTTATGCCTGACGCCAAGTCTCCACTTCCGCCGCGGACGCCGGCCGTCCCCAGCACGGCCCGGCGCGATCCGCTGTGGGTCCAATACGGCCTGACGCTGTTCGCCCTGGCCACGATCGGTTTGCTGATCGTGGTGCCGGTGGTCAATGTCTTCTGGCAAGCCCTGGCCGGTGGTTTGGGCGAATACTGGAACCACCTCGTCAAGGACCGCGACACGCTGCACTCGATCCTGCTCACGCTGATTGTGGCCCCCGTGGCCGTGCTGGCCAACATCGTGTTCGGCGTGGCCGCCGCCTGGACCATCGCCCGCTTCAAGTTTCCGGGCCGCTCGCTGCTGACCGCTCTCATCGACTTGCCTTTTTCGGTGTCGCCGGTCGTGGCCGGGTTGATGCTCGTGCTGCTGTTCGGCATGCAGGGCTACTTTGGCCCTTGGCTGCGCGAGCACGGCGTCCAAATCATTTTCTCGACGCCCGGGCTGATTCTGGCCACCGCGTTCGTGACGTTGCCGTTTGTCGCGCGCGAGCTGATTCCCGTGATGGAGGCCATCGGCTCGGAGGAAGAGGTGGCCGCTGTGAGCTTGGGCGCCGGCGCCTGGCAAATGTTTTGGCGAGTTACCCTGCCCAACATCAAGTGGGGTCTGCTCTACGGAATCATCTTGTGCAACGCCCGGGCCATGGGGGAGTTCGGTGCCGTGTACGTCGTTTCCGGGCACATCGCCGGCCGGACCGACACCATGCCCTTGCGCGTGGAAAAGCTGTTTCAGGAATACAACAACCCCGGTTCGTTCGCCGTGGCATCGCTGTTGACGCTGTTGGCCTTGGTCACGTTGGTGGTCAAAGTGGCGCTGGAACGTAAAACCCGCCACGATCTGGTAGAAGCCGCCAGCCTGGCCGTTCCCGGAGAAGCGTCATGAGTATCGCAGTCAAGAACGTCAGCAAACGCTTTGGCAACTTCGCCGCGCTCGACAACGTGAGCGTGGACGTGCCAGGCGGCGAGCTGTTGGCGCTGCTGGGCCCGTCGGGTTCCGGCAAGACGACACTTTTGCGAATCATTGCCGGACTGGAAGTTGCCGACGCGGGGATGGTGCTGTTCCAGGACGAAGACATCACGCGGCAAAACGCCCGCGAGCGCAACGTCGGCTTCGTGTTTCAGCACTACGCCTTGTTTCGGCACATGAGCGTGTTCGAGAACGTGGCGTTTGGAATGCGCGTGCGTCGCCAGCCGAAACGCGTGATCGCGGATCGCGTGCGTGAGCTGTTGCACCTGGTGCGGCTCGACGGTCTGGAGAAGCGCTACCCCGCGCAGCTCTCCGGCGGGCAGCGGCAGCGGGTGGCCCTGGCGCGCGCCCTTGCCATCCAGCCCAAAGTACTGCTCCTCGACGAGCCGTTCGGCGCTCTCGACGCAAAAGTGCGGCAAGAGCTGCGGGCCTGGCTGCGGCGGCTGCACGAAGAGATCCACATGACCAGCGTGTTCGTGACGCACGACCAGGAAGAGGCGTTCGAGGTGGCCGACCGCGTGGTGGTGATGAATCAGGGCCGTGTCGAGCAGGCCGGCACGCCGCGCGAAGTGTTCGAGCGTCCGGCCAATCCGTTCGTGATGGACTTCCTGGGCAACGTCAATGTGTTTCACGGCCGCGTGCAGAACGGTCAGGCCCACCTGGGATCCGTGGCCGTGGACTACCCCGAGTATCCGCACGACGAATCGCGTCCGGCCACGTTGTACGTGCGGCCGCACGAGCTGGAAATTGAACATCGTGCCAACGGCGCCGCCAGTCTCAAGGCGCGGGTCGAGCGACTCAATGCGGCGGGACCTGTCGCCCGCGTGTTTTTGCGGTCGCTCGACTTTGGCGTGGACTTGAATGTCGAAGTCAGCTCCGAGCGGTACGACGAATTGGAGCTTAAGGAGGGCGACACAGTGTATGTGTCGCCGCGCAAGGTGCGGGTGTTTGTGCCCGAGTATGTGATTTGATCGGACACCCCGGCGATGTCAGAGACAGAGAACGAAGGTATGTCGCAAAATCCCCTGGTTGCAGCGCCGCCGCAACGAGCTCGCGATCCGCGTCAGATCGACGCGGTGCTCGAGCACGTGCGTCAGGCGTTGGTTGGCCTACAGTTCGGCGAAGTTTCCCTGGTGGTGCAAGACGGCGTGGTGGTGCAAGTCGAGCGCATCGAACGCAAACGCTTTCGCCGGGGCGAACGCTAGCAGGCATCCGTCGCCAAATTCAACGGACTACAGAGTCACTGCGTGTCATAACGAGTAAACGAATCGGGCCGACCCTTCCGATAACATCGAAAGGATGCCGGCCATGCCGACCCGATCAAAGTCGGGAGGCAATTCTAAATCTGCGATGCTATCGCTGACCGGCGATTCCGGAGGCGAGTGACGACGCGTGAGGAGTCACCCATGCCCCGGATCCGTACCCTCGCCACGCCCCGGCCGTTCCTAGCGCGCACGCTTACCAGCGGTGGGCTGCGACCAGCCGTGGCGACGGGATGCCTGCCGCTATTTGGGTGCGCGTGTAGTTGCGGGTGTCGTTGCGCCCGCTAGGCCGCCGGTGCTCGCCCGCGAGCGCCACGCCGCCTCACCGCACGCCACACCCGCCTTTCGCCCCAGCGCGTTCGCCCTTGGCGGGCCATTGCCCGCCGCCGGCACCAACCAGGTCTCGCTGGGGCGACCAGACCAACCAACAAACTTCAGACATCCAAAACACACATAGAAATTCGGGAGTGAATTGCCATGTCCTCGACACTCATCGTGCACAGCACCGACGCAGACCGCGCCTTGGCCGAGCGAGTCTGGGAGCACTTGCGACACAATCATGTTCTCTCGCTGCGTCGTGTACGCGTCGACGCGGCGGAAGGAACCGTCATCCTCCGCGGCGAAGTCAGTTCGTTTTATGCCCGCCAACTACTGTTGCACGGCGCTCGCCGCGCGGCCGGCCAGGCCCGCGTCAGCGACGAGTTAACGGTTGTTACCCCGGAGAGCTTTCGCGATCCGTTGCGGCTGCGCCGCTCCGCGGCTGCCGGTCTGGCGCTCTTACTCGTGGCCTTGCTCGTTGGCTGCGGCGGACGGAAGGTGCCCGAGCGCGTCGCCGTTCATCCGGTGCAAGGGCAGGTGCACTACCAAGGTCGACCGGCGGCCGGCGCTTACGTGGTCTTCCATCCGAAGGGAAACACGACCAACGTGCCCACGCCGCGCGGCCACGTCGATGCCCAGGGCAATTTCAAGCTGAGCACCTACTCCTCCGATGACGGCGCCCCCGTGGGCGAATACGCGGTCACCGTCGTGCTCGAGCCCATGGTGCAGAAAGACGGCGACTACGAGCGCGGCAAGAACATTCTGCCGCCCAAATACAGTCAGCCCAACACCACCAACGTCGTGGCCCGCGTGGCCGAAGGCGACAACAGCGTGCCCATCAAGATCGTCCGTTAGCGGGGCCGGCTTTTGAGAAGAGGCCAGGCCAGCAGCGTTGTCAACGTAAATCAATCAACTGTCAGGAATCAACCAACGTAAGGAACCCCACCGATGTTTCGTCCCGCTCCCCGACGAAGTCCTGGTTTCACCCTTGTCGAGCTCTTGGTCGTAATTGCGATCATCGGCGTGCTGGTGGCCCTGCTGCTGCCGGCCATCCAGGCGGCGCGTGAAGCCGCCCGGCGCACTTCGTGCACCAACAATATGAAGCAGCTGGGCATCGCCATGCTCAACTTCCACGACGCCCATAAGAAACTGCCGGTGAGCAATCGCGCGGCAGGCGTTGTGAATTCGCCGCGCTACGCCTGGGCCACGCTGATGCTGCCCTACTTCGAAGAACAGAACACGTACGACATATACGACTTCAAATCGAACTGGAGCAAGCCCACGGCAGTCGCGCCCAAGTCGATCCCCAACTTCCAGATCGTCGGCACGCGTCTGTCGGTCTTCGAGTGCCCCTCGCAGCCGGAAGACGGCCGCCTGGACGGCGACTTGCAGTACTGGTCGCAGGGTCTGCCGGACTGGAAGTCGAGCCAGTGCGCCGCTCCGGCCGACTATGTGCCCATCCAAAGCGTGGAAAAGCGACTGGTCGATTTCCGCGTCGATGGCCAGCCCATCGTCGATCAGTACGTCGGTGACTTGACCGGCATGTTGCTGCGGAACACCGAGGCCTCGCTGCGGCAGGTGACCGACGGCACATCGCACACCATCATGTTGGCCGAAAGCGCCGGCCGCCCTTACGTGTATCGCAACGGTCAGCGCATCGGCGAGTTGGCGCTGAACCGCGTCAATGGTGGCGGCTGGTGCCGGCCGGCCAGCGAGTTCAACTTGGATGGATCCAGCGAGGACGGCACGACGTTTCCCGGCCCCTGCGCCATCAACTGCACCAACGGCGAAGATTATCTGAAGGGCGGAACAAACGACATGTCGATCGTGCCCTTGATGTTCTACGGCACCAATGGCACGAGCGAAACGTACGCCTTTCACCCGGCCGGCGCGAACATCCTCTTCGGCGACGGTTCGGTGCACTTCCTGAACGAGACGATCGACATCCGCGTGTACGCCCGGATGGTTACCCGCAAGGGTCACGAGATGATCTCGGCGACCGACCTCGAATAGCGATCCGCGCTTTGGGAAGGTGCCGGCGCCAACGAGCCTCTCCTCTGGCGGCAGAGCTGGCGAACGTGGCGGCGCGCGAGCGCCGGCACGTTCGTCGGGGCCAGGGGTGCGCCGCGCGTTGACCGGCCCCACAAGACGCCTATGATGGACATCCGAACGGACGACGCACAACATTCGCGTCCTTGCAGTCGGGGCGACGATCCATGCGCTATACGTACCTGGGCCAAACCGGCGTCGAGGTCTCGCGGCTCTGCCTGGGTTGCATGAGCTATGGCGATCCCAAGTGGCGCCCCTGGGTGCTCGACGAAGAAGCGGCGATGCCGTTCTTTCGCCTCGCGATCGAGCGGGGCATCAACTTCTTCGACACGGCCGACATGTATTCGCTGGGCGCCAGCGAAGAAGTCACCGGCAATGCGCTGCGCCGCTTCGCCCGGCTGGAAGAGTGCTTCGTCGCCACCAAGGTGTTCAACGCCATGGGGCCGGGCCGCAACATGGCCGGCCTGTCACGCAAACATATCCAGCAAGGTTGCGAGGCCAGCTTGCGGCGCTTGGGAGTCGACACGATCGATCTGTATCAGATCCATCGCTTCGACCCCCACACGCCCATCGACGAAATGCTCGCGGCGCTCGATTGGCTGGTGCAGCAGGGCAAGGTGCGCTATCTCGGCGCCAGCTCGATGGAAGCCTGGCGCTTCGCAAAGTGCTTGTCGATATCCGAGCAACAGGGTTGGGCCCGCTTTGTCTGCATGCAAAACCATTGCAACTTGATCTATCGCGAGGAAGAGCGCGAGATGTTGCCGCTCTGTGCGGCCGAAAACGTGGCCGTCATCCCCTGGTCGCCGTTGGCGCGGGGCTTGCTCGCCGGCACCCGCCAGGCCGCCGACGATCGCGCGTCGACCTTGCGCTCAGAGAGCGATGACTACGCGCGCAAGCTGTACGATCACCCCACGGATTGGGACGTTGTCGAAGCGTTGCGCCAGGTGGCCGCGCGGCGCAACGTGCCGCCCGCGCAGGTGGCGTTGGCCTGGCTCTTGTCCCGGCCGGCGGTTACCGCCCCCATTGTGGGCGCCACCAAGATCGAACACCTGGAGTCGGCCATCGCAGCGCTGGAAGTGGAACTATCGGCCGAGGAAATCGCAACCCTCGAAGCGCCGTACCGCCCCCATGCGGTACGCGGCTTCTGATGCGGCGCATCGAATCGGCTGCGTTGTCCGGTGGTCGCACCGCACGGGCAGTCGACAGGCATTTGCCGGCGCTGCCGAGACACGCTGCCGAGGAGTGGTGCCGAGGCGCGCTGCAAATGCGAGTTTGCAAATCAGGGAAATTGCTTGAATAATCGGCCTGTCATAGTATGATCGCGATATTTGCTGGCATCATCCCTCATCATCCACGAGCTGACTCCGGGGACCCAAGGAGTGGCGATCGCAGTCCAGCGCGATGGGTCCCCTGGTCAGACACGCGTCGTGCGCAAAATCGACGGGTTGTCAGTGAGGTAGGGTCGGCGAGGTAGGATCGCCGAGGTAGGATCGCCGACGGTGGCCTGACGTTTCGGTCGCGCATTCGCCGTGCAACGCGAAGGCTCGCCTACCGTCGGCAAACACTAGATTCAGGCAGGTTTCTCAAGGAAGGAAGCATTGCCGCCCGTCGCGTTTTATGGCCCTTTCGCGGCCACTTGCTCACCGAGCTTCGGGCACCGCAGAGTGCGCAGCACCGGCGCGGTCGGGCCGCATTGCGACCCTACCCACGCGGGGGATTGCTGGTATTATAATGAATGGGTAATCGTCTACCGATCTATGCTCTCTATCCGCAATGTCGAAGCTTAAGGTCGATCAATTTATCGACGTGGTGAAGCGCAGCGGCCTGGTCGACGATGAGCGACTGACCGAGGTGTTGTCGTACATCGATGAATCGGTCAAAGACAGCGGCGTTATTGCGTCGGCCTTTACCAAGGCCGGGCTGCTCACCGAGTGGCAGAGCGAGAAGCTCTTGCAGGGCAAGCACAAGGGCTTCCATCTCGGCAAGTACAAGCTGCTCAATCATATCGGCACCGGCGGCATGGGAGCTGTCTATCTGGCCGAGCATCGCGTCATGCGTCACCGCGTGGCCATCAAGCTGCTGCCCAACCACATGGCGGCTCAAACGTCGTACCTCGAGCGCTTCCACCAGGAGGCCCGCGCGTCGGCCCAGCTCAACCATCCGAACATGGTGCGGGCCTTCGACGTCGATAAGGACGGCGAATACAACTACCTGGTCATGGAGTTTGTCGACGGCTCGGATCTGCAGGCCGTCGTCAGCCGCCAGGGACCGCTCGAATATCACGTCGCGGCCAACTACACCCGGCAGGCCGCCCAGGGCCTGGCCTACGCCCACCGCGTGGGACTGATCCATCGCGATATCAAGCCCGCCAACCTGCTCATCGACAAGGAAGGCACCCTCAAAATTCTCGACATGGGCTTGGCTCGCTTTTCGGACGATAGCCAGGGCTCGCTCACCATGGCCTACGACCAGAAGATGATCGGCACCGTCGATTACCTCGCACCGGAGCAGGCCCTCGACAGTCACCGCGTGGACCTGCGGGCCGATATCTACAGCCTGGGCTGCACGCTGTACTTCATGCTCTCGGGTGATGCTCCCTTCCCGCAAGGGACGATTCCGCAGCGGCTGATGGCGCATCAGAAGGAAGAGCCGGCCGATATTCGCAAAACACGGCCCGACGCGCCGGATGAATTGCTGGCCATCTGTCGCAAGATGATGGCCAAAAAGGCGGACGATCGCTATCAAACGGCCGACGAAATCGTCGTGGCCCTGACCGAGTATATCGGCGATGGCGACACTTCACCGCCCCCCGCCACGTACGCGCCGGCTCCGGCAGGCCCCTCGCTCAACGAGAATCTCGATCTGGCTCCACTGGAAGACGAAGATTCCGGCCGCCGTCGCTTGACCGATTCGAAGGCGGGCGGCTCGAAGTCGGGGATTGGCAAACGGGCCGCAGGTTCGGGCGTCGGCAAGGGAGACGGCTCGAGTGTCATGTCCAACGAAGGGTCCAACAATACCTCACCCACCGGCGCCTCCCCCAGCGGCGCGCCGTCCGGTTCCGGTGTTCGCGCCGCTGGTTCCGGAGTGAAGACCGGCGGCAAGTCCGGAGTCAAACCAGGGGGCCAACCGGCCGCGCCTGTGCCACCGTTGCCCAACTTGAACAAGGGCCACGATCTCATGGACGAATTGCTCAACGTGCCCACCGTTTCCTCCGCTGCCATGTCCGCCACACCCTTTCCCACGCCGCGAAAGCAAGCGGAACACCGCGGCGGCTTTAATATCTGGGTGGTCATCGGCGTCTCGCTGGGCGTGGCCGGAGGCATCGGCGTCCTGTTTTATGGGCTGCTCTGGGCGCTCGACTCCGTGCGGATGTAAGACGCCGCCAGGCGGCGGAGCAGGGCAGCCGACCGTTTTGCGTTCCAATAGACTCTCAGGAGCCGGCCGGTTCGCGATCCCGGGGACCCGCGGCCAGTCGCCTGGCCATTTTGTGGGCAGTAAACTTTGGTCACCCGGGGCCAAGATCGGCGGCCCCGGTCCGAATACGCTCCCAGGACAAGCTCTTGCTTGATCCAGGATCGTCGCAGTTTTCTGGGGGAGGTCATCATGCCACGCTCGAAGCCCTGCATCGCTCCGTTACTCTTGGCCCTGGCAATGCTCAGCGTGGCGCCCAGCGCCGGGTGCAACGCACTCGAGTTCGTTCCGCTGGTGAGCGCGGAAAAAATGCTCAGCGAGGACTTCCAGACCAGCGCCTCGCCCAAGATCGTCATCGAAACTTTCAACGGCTCGATCGACGTCAGCCGCGGCAGCAACGAGCAAGTGCAAGTCGACGTCAAGAAGAAGGCCAGCGGGATCGATCGGGCCGCCGCCGAAGCGGCGCTCGATAGCGTTCGCGTGTCGATGGTGCAAAAGGACAATACGCTCACGATCACCGCCGAGCGCATGGTCAGCGGTCCGGGCAGTTTCGGCGCCGACGTGGTCATTGCCGTGCCGGCCGCCGCCGACCTCACCTTGACCACGTCCAACGGCTCCGTGGTGTGCGAGCAAATCGCCGGTCCTGTCGAGGCCCGCTCGTCGAACGGCAAGCTGGAGATCGTCGGCGGCCAGGGTCCGCTGAAGTTGACGACCAGCAACGGTGCCATCGAGATCGAGGGCACAGGCACCACCGTGGATGCCCGCACGTCGAATGGCCGGATCAAATTTCGCGGCACGCTGGCCGAAGCCAAACAGCGCTTCCGAACGTCGAACGGATCGATCGAGATCGTCGTGCCGGACGACGCGCAGTTCCGCTTCACCGGCCACACCTCGAACAGCCGCGTGTACAGCGACTTCCAGTTCCAGAACATGGACAGCGGTCGCAAGCGCAGCCGCCATCTGGAAGGCGTGGTGGGTGAGAATCCCGAGCCGAAGTGTGAGATCGCCGCCACCACCAGCAACGGATCGGTCTCCCTGAAGAAGGCCAGTCAGGACGACTAGCGCCGGGTGCCACTGGCGTCTCGCCAGTGCTGATGCCGGGTGCCATCGGCGGCTTGTTCGCCAGTGCGTGTGACTCCGGCTGCCACTGGCGTCTCGCCAGTGCTCGCTGAAACGCGCGAGGTGCCCGCGCGGTTCACAGCACCACTGGTTTAGTCCAGACTTCCGTTTCTTGAGCGGCGTCCTGCCGCAACGTAGGATGTTCGGCAATCGACGTTGCGAGGTTCGCCGGCCGGGCGACTCTTGCGTGTCACCATCCCCGGTTGCCGGAGATTCATCATGTTGTGCCGCTTCGCCTCGCTGGTCGGCGCTTTGGGTTGTGTTATCGTTGCGGCCGTCGGGCCGGCACCTGCCGCCGACATCAAGGCCACCCCGCTTTTCGCCCGCATCAAGGCCAGCCTCGACGCTGTGCCGGCCATCGACACCCACGAGCACTTGCGCCCGTTTGGCGAAATGCCGAACCTGGACGCGACCGATCGCGGCCCGGCCATGACGCTGCACAGCATTTTTGCCGGCAGCTATTACGGCGGCATCAACCGGCTGTCGCGCTGGCCCCAGGGCGCCAGTTTCGACCAGTGGTGGGCCGCCGCCAGCGGCGACTTCGACAATGCCCGCGCCACCAGCTCGTACCGCTACCTGCTGCCGGCCTTTCGCGATCTGTACGGAGTCGATTTCGATACGATCACGGCCGAGCAGGCCCGCGAGCTGAACGACCGCATCGTGGCCAACTACCAGGATGACAAATGGCTCATCGACGTGGTTACGCGCCGGGCCAATATCGAGCTGATGCTCGTCGATCCTTACTGGTCGCGGCTGCAGTTCGCCCGGGCCTACCAGTTCTCCGTGCCGGTGCTCAACGTGACGGAGATCATGCGCGGTTCGCATCGCGAGAAACTGGCCGACGTGGACAGCCCTTACGTCTGGGGCGAAGCGCGCGACATGAAAATCTCCACGTTGGATGATTACCTCGCCGTGGTCGAAAAGATCTTTGCAGCCGCCGTGGCGGCCGACGCCGTGTGCCTCAAGAGCACGCAGGCCTATCAACGCACGCTGCGCTATGAAAACGTGCCGCGGCAGCGGGCCGCCGAAGTGTTCGGCAAATCGCCCGCCGAGATCACGCCCGCCGAGCAGCAGGACTTCGAGGATTTCATGTTCTGGCACGTGACGAGCATGAGCGCCAAGTTCGAGCTGCCGTTTCAAATCCACACCGGCCACGGCCGCTTGCAAGGTTCCAGCCCGATGATGCTGTTGGATCTGATCCAGGCCAATCCGCAAACGAAGTTCATTTTGTTCCACGGCGGCTTTCCCTGGGTCGGCGAGACGGCCGCCATCGCCATGCGGCACCGCAACGTGTGGATCGACTCGGTGTGGCTGCCCACGTTGAGCTACACGATGGCCAAGCGCGCGTATCAGGAATGGCTCGAGATCATGCCCTCCGATCGGATCATGTGGGGCGCCGACACCGTGCAGGCCGAAGGCATTTACGCGGCGACCGAAGTCACGCGGCAGTGTCTGGCCGAGGCGCTGGCCGAAAAGGTCGACCGCGGCGAGCTGCGCGAAGCCGACGCCCTGCGCATCGGCCGGCAAATCTTGCGCGACAACGCCCTGGCCCTGTTCCCCAAGCTCAAACGGCAACTGTGGCGCAAGGACGAGGCGACAAAAAACGCTGCTGGCGCGAACTAGTTTGTCGGCGGGCACGTCATGTAGCCGACACACGCCGTGTGTCGGAACCGCCGCGCGTCGTCGTCGCTGAACTCGCCAGAGTTCAGTTTCGTAGCTCAGGCACGTCGTGCCTGACAGGCGCGATCGTCATTCGTCGCCCGGGTGATACTTTTTCAGCAAGTGCGCCTGAATTTGTTCGTCGGTGAACGCGACTCGCTTCATGGCGCCGGCAGCGAACAGCGGCGCCTGATCGGCAAAGTGCGGCGAGCCTTCGATTTCGCTCTGACTGTACGCCAGCACGCTGTAGCCCTTGGGCGGCTCGCTGAATTCAACCGCGAACACAAAGCTGTCGCCCGTGTTGGCGGCCAGGCGGCCGTCGGCGTCGCTGCGGAAATCGAGCACGCGAAAACAACCGGCCGTTCCCGGCCCGCCGCTCACCGGCAGGTCGACGCTCCCCTTGCGCAGCCGGTGCGCCTCGCCCCAGGAAACGTCGGCCCGGCCGTAAGTGCGGGTCACTTCCTCGAGCGCCGCCAGAAAGTTCTTCACCGCCCGCTCGCGATCGGCCAGGCCGCGCGGCGTGCTCGTCGGTTCGGCCGCGTTCCAGGGCACGGCAAACTTCCCGCCTTTGCCCTTCTCGTAATAGCGTTCCCACCAGTTGCCGAACAACGTCGCGCCGCGGCTGTCGGCCGCCACACGGTTGTCCCACGATTCGATCACCTTGATCGCTGCCTCGAGCTCCGACGTCGGTTGCGACGCCCGCAAGGCCTCGATCAGGTCGCCCTTGACGCGCTCCGCCACCAGCATCGTCGGGTCGTGCTTCCGCGCCCACACCTCATCGAGCGTGAACTTGTGATCGTTGTGCACCAGTCGCAGGCTCAATTGCGTGCGCAGGCTGAGGTCGTTGGCGCCAAAGTGTGCCGGAAACTTCGCCGGGTCGAGCGGCGCGTGCAAGTTCGTCAGGTACGGCGGCGAGTTGCAATTCTGCACGTAGCCGCCCGGCGGATTGAACAGCTGCGGCAGCTCGCCGGTCGCGTGAAAGCGCGTCCAGATATCGGTGGTCCGCGCGGCAGGCACCGCTTCGGCCTTGTGTGCGCCGTGCGGCAGATCGGGCACGGTCCCGTTCCACAAATAAGCGATGTTGCCGGCGCGGTCCGCGTAGCAAATGTTGAACATCGGAATCTGGTTCATTTCCACGACCCGGCGAAACTCCTCGTAGCTCTTGGTCTGCGTCATCTTCAGCCACTGCTCGTACGCGCGAATGTTCTCGTAGCACGCGCTGCGCAGCACATACGCCTTGGAGTCGGTGCGATAGATTACCGGTCCCAGCGGCGTGTGCCAGTACACGCGCGTTTCGCGGCGCGGGCCGTCCGCCGCCTTGATGTCGATACTCACCTCGTCGCGCGCCAGCGGCACTGAGCTACCGTCAAACACGTAGTGATCCGGACGGTCCGCGTCGAGCGTGAGCTCATAGATCTCCTCCAAGTCCGGATAGTTCACCGTGTGCGACCAGCCGAGATACTCGTTCCAGCCGCTGGTGAGAATCGGCCGGCCGACAAACGTCGAGCCGTAGAAATTCAGTCGGCCCGGCACCATCATGTGCGCTTCGTAGTACGTGGAGACGGGTGCCCACGGCTGATGCGGATTGCCCAGGAGCATGGTGCGGCCGGACTGGCTGCGGCTGGGTGCAAAGGCCCACATGTTCGATCCCAGCTCGGCCCCGTTGTCGACACGATCCTGCGCGTCGTCCGCGTTGCCATCGAAAAGCTCGCCGGGCAGGCCCGCGGCTTTCGCCTGCGCGGCCTTTGCCTTGCCTTGCGTCTTCAGAAAATCGCGCACCAGGCTGCTACGGTCGAACGCAAACCGCATCACGCCGGCCAGGCCGTACGCGGCCACGTCGTGCGGGGTGACGTGCGGCGCCCACTCGGGCACGTTGGCCCGCTGCCGCTCGGCATAAAAATTCAGTCCCGCCGCGAACGCCTCGACCATGGCCCGATAGTCCGCGTCCATGCGGTGATAGTTTTCCGCCGCTCGCGCATAAATCCGATATTGTCGCGCGTGAAAGTCGGCCGCGACGTTCTTGCCGTCGCCGGCCGCGTCCTGGTCAGGGCCGAACGTGGCTGCCAACTGCCCGCGCGCGCCGAGGATGCCGCGCAGGATGCTGGGCAAATGATCCTCGGCCTGACAATAGCCAAAGCCGAACGCCGCGGCCGCGAGCGAGTCGCCCTGGATATGCGGCACGCCGTACTGCGTGCGGCGAATTGTGACCTGCTGGGCCAGCGGATGCGCGTCGTTCGTCGCGGCGTCGCGTGCAGGCGCTTCCGCCGTCGCCGGCGCCGCCGCCTCTGCGCCGACGAGAAGTTGCGGCTGCGTAGCTACCCCCGCCGCCAGCGCCACGAGCGCCGTCATGAGCCACGATCGCGCGTTGCCGGACGCCTGGAATCGAAGTGGATTGCTCATCGCCAACCGCCCTTGAGATTGAGGACCGTGCCCGAGCTCCTCCCCGCGCTTTGCGGTGAGAATTCCTTGCCGCAGCTTAGCCCGGCGAACGAGCCGATTCAACTCTTCCGCGACAAGTCCGCCTGCATTTCAGTAGCCCGCGTGCGATGCGATATCGAAGCGGCCGTGGTCCCGGTAGCTGAACTCGCCAGAGTTTTGACAGGTCGGTAGCTGAACTCGCCAGAGTTCAGGTGGTTTCCCGTGAGGGGCGAGGCTCCGACCGAGACTTCTGTAGCCGACACACGCCGTGTGTCGTAGCGCGTAGGCCGGGCAGCCCGCGCCTGACGGGACTAGTCGTCCCTGATGTCCTTGTCGCGCAATTCTTCTTGATGCACGTCGTGTCACTTGTGTCCTGGTGGTTTCATCCCTGGTGCGTTCTCCACAAGCTCAAAGCGCCGCATGTGCCCGATTGGCAGGCACCAAGGGTGCAGCTAGGATGAACGTGCGCGGGCCCCAGATTAGGGCCAGGCGCGATCGGGCCGGATGGCGAAATTGGCAGACGCACGGGACTTAAAATCCCGTGGAGGGAAACCTCCGTGCGGGTTCGATCCCCGCTCCGGCCACATTGCAAATCCGTGAACAATTCAATTTCAATGACTTACGACGTGCAGTCCGTGCGGGTTAGCAACCCGCACGGATTCATATCCTGGTCGACGATGACACGCGTTTTTGTCTGGGCAAGTGCTTGAAAGAAGCACGGTTGCGACACCGGTCCTACTCGTCGAATCGTTTGGGGGGCGACCGAATCGCATGATGATTCCGCCAAATCTGCAGCGCTGATGCAGCGCGACGTGTTCGCGGCTCACCCACACGACTACGCGAATGGGCAGTCCGCAAGACTGCGTCACTTTCCTCTAGAGTCAATGCCCACGATCCGGCATGCGTCGAGCCTGAGGAGCCCTAATCGGGATGAGAACGCATGAAGAAGAGTCGGCAGAAAAAGAAGAATTAACAACTCGCCGATCAGGGGAGCTATGCGATCGCACCAATATGCTGAGAACGTCGGTTTCTTGGCCTTTGACGACCCATGCAATCCGGAGAACTTTCGATGCGAACCGTGTTTCGATCTGCGACTGCTGTAGCCATCGTTGGAATTATGGCAGTGAGTCTGGCCTACGCGGCAGACGACGCCAAACCAAAGTACACGATCAAGGACGTTATGAAGAAGGCGCACAAGGATGGCCTGATGAAGAAGCTGGCCGGCGGACAAGGAACCAAAGAGGACGCGGAGCAACTCCTTGACCTTTACAAGTCGCTCGGGCGAAGCAAACCGCCCAAGGGGGATGTGGAAAGCTGGAAAACCAAAACGACTGTTCTCGTAGAAGTCGCTCAGGAAGTCGTCGATGGCAAGGAGGGGTCCAGAAAGATGTTGGAAAAGGCTGCCAACTGCGCGGAGTGCCATAAGGCGCACAAGGGAGCTTGAGCGCTCAGTGCGTCCACGCCGCTTTCCGTCAGTTAGTTGGTCCTTTCGAACGGGTGCGCGTCGTGCGCCAGAGCGCACGTCGTGCTGTTAGTTCGTCGTCATTTCGGTTCGAGGAAACTATGTTGAGTCGTTGGCATACTCTGCTGCTTGCGCTGACTTTTGTAGGCATGCAGCTGTCAACCCTTGCTGCCGCCGAGTGTCGACTAGAAATCGTCGATGGCCTGCCTGAGCACGTCGATCCGAGCATCGTGAAAGAGCTGGCGACTTGCCACGTCAAGATCCGCATGGATGACGATGACTTTTTCGAGATCTGGACCGCCAAAGCCTGGCAGGTGAGGGACAAAGCCAGCTCTCCTGAAAACCCAGTGTCGATCTTGTATCCGCTTCAGCCCGGCAGCCTCCTGGGTGTCGTCCGCGTGGCGCACACCTGCTACGATCTTCGCGATCAGGAGATACCCGCGGGCGTGTACACAGTTCGCTACTCCGTACAACCGGACATCGAAGCTCACAAGGACTCGCACGAATCGCGAGACTTTCTGCTGCTGGTGGCCTCAAACGTCGACAAGTCACCGGAACTGATCGCTGATCAGGACAAGCTCATTGGCAAAAGTGCCGAGTCCATCGGGTCAATGCACCCTGCGTTCCTGCCGCTGCTAAAGCCGCTTAAGCCGGATCAGGATGCGTCCATTCGCCGCGACCCGCGTGATCCCGAGGGCTGGGTGCTGCAAGTCCACGACAAAGATGAGGCGGGAAAGAAGATCGCCATGGAAATCATCATGCTGCACGCAAAACTGGGCAGCTAGTCAACAAACCTATTCGAGGAGTTATGACAATGGCACGCCTGCATCGATTTGGTCGGACCCTGCGACACCGTGTTCTCTTGGCCACCATCCTGGCAACGCTGGCGGAATCGTCGGCCATCGCCGAGGATCCCGCTACGGCTGCGCCCGAGCCCAAGCGGGTTGCAGTGCTCATCTTCCCCGGAGTCGAATTGCTCGACTTTGCCGGCCCGGCCGAGATCTTCGCCGGCGCTCGTGATGACAATGATGAGGCGCTGTTCGAGGTCTACACCGTCGCGCCGAGCAAGACCGCGCTCAAAAGCCTGCGTTTTCTCTCAATCACGCCGCAGTATGATCCCGGCGATGCGCCGGTCCCAAACATTCTCGTAATCCCGGGCGGGAATGTTGAAACCGTGATGAACAACCAACCCACTTTGGATTGGATCAAACGCCAGGCCGATGAGAAATGCCTGATGTTCTCGGTGTGCAATGGCGCTTCGGTCCTCGGTAAGCTGGGGCTCCTGGATGGATTGCAGGTTGCAACGCATCACGGCAACATTGCCCTGCTGCAGTTCATAGCCCCGAAGGCAACCTGCCTGCCCGATCGAAAGTTCGTTGACAACGGACAGATCGTCACTGCCGCTGGCATTTCCTCCGGAATCGACGCGGCGCTGTACGTCGTGTCGCGCTTGCAGGGCGCCGACGCGGCCAAGCGTGTGGCAACCTATGTCGAATACGACCACTTCTTTGGCTTCGATCCCAAAACAATCGAGCACCCCGCCACCGACTCTCAAGGCGTCGTCTCACAAAAGGGACGCGTCCACCACGACAAGCCCTGGGCAATCACGAGGTTGTTGAACTCGCTTCGCGAGCAAGGGTTCGAGGCAGCGCTTGCCAGCTACCCCACGTTGCTCAAATCTGCAAAGGGAGCCGACCGCGACATGATCTCGTCAGCCGGCATCAGCATGTCTGCCAACTGGCTTGCCAAGCACACTCGTGATCAAGCCCTGACGCTCACCCTGCTCAAGTTCAATGCCGCGGCCAACCCCGATTCGCCACTGGCCCACACAGACCTGGGGAAATCCCTGTTGGCAGCAGGTGATAAGGCCGAGGCCAAGGCCAGCTTCGAGCGCGCCTTGAAAATCGATCCCAAGAATTCGAGAGCGAAACAGTTACTGACGCAATGTCAGTGAACGAGATTACCGTCTTGCAACAACAAAGGGTCAAGTCTCATCGCCTTTGTTCCATCCGGCGATGGCGACTATCGCGCGACGGATCTTTTCCGGTAGTCCGTTCCATGAGGTAAGCAGCAGTTGCAAATCAGAGTCAGTCGACGCCATTTCGAGCCATGCAGGGCGCCGAAAATGCAGCGCCAGTGCAGCGCGGCACCCCTCGCAGACGACGCAACCGCAAGGCAGAATGCCGGTTGCAAAGAATTCGGAATCGGGTTCGATCCCCGCTCCGGCCACTCGAAAGACTAACCTCAAAAGCGCCGGTCAATCTTCGGCGGCGCTCGTCGCGAAAGTACCGGGGCTCTAGCCCGCATTTCTCACCAGCCTCCTGCTGTGCGGAGCCCAAGTCCTTGGCTGGCGTCGTCGAGGGGCGCGTCTCGACTCTCAGCGTATGTACCAATACGCTTGCGGCCGAGCCGCACCTCTCTCCTCGGCAGTCAAGGACTTAGCTCCGCTCGCTACGAAGTTGGTGAGAAATCCGGGCTAGCTGGCCAGGTCGACGTTGTGATAGACGTCTTGCACATCGTCGCAATCGTTCAGCATGTTGATCAGCTTTTCGAACATGGGCAAGTCGTCTGGACCAAGTGCCTTGCTGGTCTGCGGGAGAAAGGTGATCTCTTGAACTTCCAACTCGGTTCCGGGAAACGCCTGCAACAACGCCGTCTTCGCTTTGTAAAACTCGTCGGGGGGCGCAAAGATCGTCAGCTGGTTATCTTTGCATTCAATTTCACCGATGTTGATGTCGGCATCTAACATCGCTTCGAGCACTTGCTCTTCATCGCCCCCTTTGAAAGATAGAATTGCCAATTGATCGAACCAATGGGCCACCGAACCCGTCGCTCCCAATTTGGAGCCGGTCTTCGTGAAGCAATTGCGGACGTCGGTAATCGTCCGCTGATTGTTGTCCGTCAGGCAATCCACGATCACCAACGAGCCCCCCGGACCAAACCCTTCGTAACGCGCAGCCACGAAGTCCTCCCCGCCGGCCCCGCGAGCCTTCTCCAGCGCCTTTTCAATAACGTGGGCCGGAACCTGATCGCGCTTGGCCTTCTCAATTAAACTTCGCAGAACCGGATTGGCCTCCGGGTCCGGCACGCCACTCTTGGCGGCCACGTACAGCTTCGTGCCATACTTGGAGTACAGCTTCGATTTCTGAGCAGCGGTCTTGAAGATCGCGTTCTTGCGGTTTTCGAAATTTCTTCCCATCACAGTTCTTCTTCGTCTTGTGGCCCGAGTGCGCGGAGTCTCTGCGGAAGGTAACACGAATCAGCGCATTTATCCAGGTGGTGCGGCGACGCGACGGACCATCAGGATTGCGGCATCGATTGAAATTCGAGCCCGATGTCGCTGCTGATCGCCAGTGCCCCGGGCGCTGCGGCCGAGGCCGGCTTCAGTGCCGAAGCAACACGCGCTTTTTGCAGGCGACTCGCCGCAGGCACGCCACATTTTCCTTGCCCCCGGTGGCGGAAGCCGGTCTGGCTATCGGTCAACGCGTGCACTCATCCTCTCTCTCAAAACCTCAAACCCCTGCGATTGGAAAAAGGCTCTGGCTTCAGAGTTGAAATGGCCCACGTCCAATTTGATCTGGGCGACGCCTCGTTCTCGAGCGAATTCCTTCAGGTCACCGACGAGAGCTCGTCCGACGCCACTCCTCCGGCTCCCTGGCCGTACGACGATTTCGTTTATGTAAATGAACTCACCTGGTTGAAGCATGGGAATGCTCGGACTGCTTTGAATTGCCGCGGAGCAATACCCTTGCACTTCAGATTCGACTTCAGCCACCCGCAGGTAAGCAGTCGATTCCGTTAGCCGGGGCGCCAGGAACTCCAGGGCGCTTGCGTGCGAGATGTCACGATAGGTCCCCGGCTGGGCCTTCAGGTGCATCTGATGAACGAGGAGCAGCAGCTCCGCAAGCGATCCCAGATCAGATTCCCGCGCGTCGCGAACGTTCATCTTCGCAGCCAGGCCTGCCATGGTTTCGCTCAGTCACTCTAGCCCGGTGACGTCAAACTAGACGTCGTCCGGGCCAGCAAATAGGATCCAAGCTGATGAGGGCCCAATACGTAGTTGCCTTTGCGCCGGAAATTACGCAACCTACAAGGCAGGTGAACTAGGCGCCATTTTGAGCCTCTCTCCCGCTCCGGCCAATAGGTTGTGCGAATTTTCATCGCGCGCATCTGCGCACCGCACTCCAACCGCACTCCAAAATCACACATGAGCTCGGCGGATAGCGAACTGACAGGCCTGAACCTGAAGCAACTTGAACTGGCCGTGCGTATCGCAGCGCTTCCGGCGGCAGAGCAAATTGCTCGCTTAAAAGGATGGGCCGTCGCGGACGAGATCGCGCTCGACTTCGACAACTGGTGCCGGTGGGCCTTGGAAGGTGCGGGGGCACCTGAATTGACGAACGAACAGCGAGCAAGCCTTATCGCTTTGGATCACCGGTTTGACCAAATGAGCGGCGAGCACAACGCAGAGCTTTGGACCGACCATGCGCTACGCAGTCGACCCGAGTGGGCGGAGGTTCGGCGGGACGCTCAAACCATCCTGCGTCAAATGGGATGGACTGACGACTGACCGACCGCCTCCGCGGCGCAGCTTCTCACAGGTAGTTGCTCCCCGCCGGGCGCAGGCCCATAATCATTCGCATCGTCGCCAACTGGCGTGGCCTTCCAATCGCTTTCGCTCGAGTAGGGGATCTCTCATGCGCACACGGTTCTTTGCTCTTTGCCTGGTGCTCGTCGGATTCGCGCCAGTACTGGCGGCCGCCGAGGCGCTCCCCTCGGTCGCCCCCGATCGTGTTGGTCTGGCCACTTCTCCGCTGGCCGAGATCGACTCGCTGATGAAGTCCTACGTCAGCGAAGGCAAGTTGGCGGGCATCGTGATGCTCATCGCCCGCGACGGCGAGGTTGCTCATTCCGGCGTCTACGGCCAGATGGACATCGAGTCCGGCAAAGCCATGCGCCGCGATGCGCTGTTTCGCATCTATTCAATGACCAAGCCGATCACCGGCGTGGCCTTGATGACGCTGTACGACGAGGGACGCTTCCAGCTGGACGATCCCGTCGCCAAGTACCTGCCCGGTTTCGAGAAGGTCAAAGTCTTTGGCGGCAAAGATGGCGACGCGACTAAGCTGGCCGATCTGGCGCGGCCCATTACGGTTCGCGACCTGATGTGCCATACCGCAGGCCTGGCATACGGGCTGTCGCGTTTGACACCCGTCGACGCTATGTACACGGAGGCTCGGCTGCTCGATCGCACGAAGAATCTCGACAGCATGCTGGAGCGGCTGTTGCAGATCCCGCTGGCTGCGCAGCCCGGACAGAAGTGGATGTACAGCATTGCGGTGGACGTGCAGGGCAAGCTGATCGAAGCATTGTCGGGCAAACCGCTCGACGAATTCTTTGCCGAGCGAGTGTTCGCACCGCTGGCGATGAAGGACACCGGGTTTTCCGTGCCGGCCGACAAGCTCGATCGCCTCACCGTGAACTACGGCCGGAAAGACGGGCGTCTCTCGCCCGTCGATGGAGCCCAGACCAGCCAGTTCGCCACCAGGCCGGCGCTCTTGTCCGGTGGCGGAGGGCTGGTTTCCACAGCCGACGACTACTTGCGCTTTGCGCAGATGATGCTCAATCGGGGTGAGCTCAACGGCGTGCGCATTCTCAAGCCCGAGACCGTTGATCTGATGACCCGCAATCACCTGGCCGAGGATCTGGTGCCCATCTCGCTCGGTCCGGTCACCATGGCAAACACGGGTTTCGGTTTGGATTTCGCCGTCCGCGTGCAGGCGGGCCCCAGCGATCCGGCCGGATCGATCGGAGAGTACGGCTGGGGCGGCGCCGCCAGCACGCAGTTCTTCGTCTCACCGCGCGAGAACTTGATCTGCGTGGGCATGACCCAGTTCATGCCGGCAACGATGACGTATTTCCAGGAGGCCCGCCAGAAGCTTTACACGGCGGTGCTCGAACCCGCGTCTGCCAGGTGATCGTCCGCCGCCAGGCCTGAGAACCGTCGCAAGTTGCCACGTGGCCGGCCGCTCGCGCCGTGGTCGAAATCCGCCCAGGGACAAGAGGCAATGCCTGCCGAACCAAGATCCGCTGCCGCCTGCATCCTGGTGCGCGGGGATAGCGAGCCGCAGCTGCTGCTGGCGCGGCGCAGCCCGGCGCTGCGATTCATGGCCGGGCATCACGTCTTTCCGGGCGGGCGGCTGCAGGAAGGCGAGAACGTCAGCTGTGTGACGAATGCCCAGGACCAGGATCAGGCCCGCGCCATCTATGCGGCGGCGCGCGAAGTCTTCGAGGAGACCGGCCTGCTGTGTGTCCGTGGGCCGCTTCCGTCCACGGAAACACTGCAGCAGGCGCGGCGTCGCATCTTGGACGAGGGCCTGAGCTTTGCCGACTTTCTCACCGAGCATGCCCTGTCGATCGACGCGGCCGATTTCGAACCGGCCGGACAGTGGCTCACGCCGCCATTCGTGCCCATCCGTTTTGCCACGCGCTATTTCTTGCACCGCGTGCGCGGCGACCAGCAAGCGGAGCTCATCGAAGGCGAAATCGTCGGGCTCGATTGGCTCACGCCCGCCGAGGCACGCACGCGCTGGCAGCGCGGCCAGATCCGGATTTCCACGCCGGTTGCTTACACCCTGCGCCAGCTGGCCGCCGTCGGGTTGCCTGGCGCGCTGCCGTTGCTCGCGCGCGGGACGGAGCGCGCGCCCGGCGAGCACAATTGGTTCGAAGTGCGCCGCGGCATCACGCTCGTGCCGGTCAAGAGTCCGACGATCCCGCCGGCCACCCACACCAACTGCCTCATTGTCGGAGAAGAGTCGCTGTACGTGATCGATCCGGGCGCCGATGAGGGCGCGGAACTCGACCACTTGACGCGGCAGATTGATCACCTGATCGAGCTGGGCGGACGCGTCGCGGCCATCGTCTTGACCCATTCGCACCCGGACCACATCGCCGCGGCCGATGAATTGCGCCACCGCTACCAGGCGCCGATCCTGGCCCATCCGGCCACCGCTGCTCAGGTTCCCTTCCCGATCGACCGCCACCTGCACGACGGCGAAGTTCTGGCCAGCGGCCGCGATCCCCAATGGCGGTTGCAATGCATTCACACGCCCGGGCACGATCCGGGCCACCTCTGCTTCCTGGAGGAGTCGACGGGTGCCTTGTTGGCGGGCGACATGGTGGCCAATCCCGGCACGATCGTCATCTCGCGCGAGTACGGCGGCGACATGGCGGCGTTCATGCGCAGCCTGGAGAGACTGCTCACGGTGGAGTGCAAGCTCATCATTCCCGCCCACGGTCATCCCTTGGGTCGCCCGCACGAGTTCATTCAACAGCAGCTTGACCACCGGCGGTGGCGCGAAGCAAAGATCAAGCGCGCACACGACGACGGCGCCGCGACGTTCGACGAACTGCTGGCGCGGGCCTATGACGATGCCCCCGCGCAGGCCCTCGCCTGGGCCCGGCACTCGCTCGACGCGCACCTGGCCAAACTGGGAATCGACGTGCCGATGAAACTGTGAAGTGCCAGACGCCTGGCCCAAACGATCGAAGCGCTTGAAAAGTCGGCGGCTGCCGTGGCGTCCAGCGAGTAAGCAGCGCACCCTGGGATCCGCTGCCGGGCAGAAGCAGCGTTGGATTGAAAAAAATCTTCGCGCCGCTGGCCAAGATTGCCGGTCGCCAGGCGAATGCTGTGCGGGAGCGGCGCGGGAAGCCGCTGCGCGCTTGGGCGCGCAACCGGACTACCGCGCACAGCGAAGGAAAAGCCATGTTGCGAACATTCTGGCGAGCATGCTTCGGTCTCGGGGTGTCCGCGGCACTCGTGGCCGTCGCGGCGCAAGCACCGGCGGACGAGGCGAAACCGCATCCGGTCTTCGAGAAGGAAATCCGAAAGTATGAGGCCGCCGACGCCCAGGCTCCGCCGCCGGCAAACTCGATCGTCTTTGTGGGCAGCTCCACCATCGATCGTTGGAACCTGGCGAAGTCGTTTCCGGGCCTGCCGGTCGTGAATCGCGGGCTGGATGGCGCTCGCATCGTCGACGCCACGTACATTTGCGAACGGCTGGTCCACAAATATCGGCCGACGACGATCGTGCTGTATGCCGGCGACAACGATCTGGCCGAGGGCGAACTGACGCCCGCTGCCGTGTTCGCCAATTTCCAAACGTTTCTCTCGCAGGTCCACGCGCTTTTGCCCGCCACGCGCGTCGTGTTCATTTCGATCAAACCCAGCATCGAGCGCTGGGCTTTGATCGAACCGATCCGGCAGACAAACCGCTTGATCAAGAAGCATTGCGAGGCCGATCCGCTCGTGAGCTATGTCGACATCGAGCCTGCGATGTTAGGGGCCGACGGCAAACCGCGCAAGGAGTTGTTTACCGACGGGCTGCACCTCAGCGCCGGCGGCTATCAACTCTGGACGTCGCTCGTGGCGCCCCATCTCGCCGGCAAAGACACCCGGCCGGCGGATCGCGACGTGATCGCAGGCGACCTCGGTCAAAAGCTGCACGAGCACATGTCGAAGGGCGCCGAGCAAGGTTTCAGCGGCGCGCTGCTGGTGGCCAAGGACGGCCAGGTGGTCATTGCCAAAGGCTACGGAATGGCCAACCGTGAAAAGCAGATTCCCTTCAGCTCGACCACCGTCTTCGACATCGGCTCCATCACCAAGCAGTTCACCGGCGCGGCCATCGCCCGGCTGGAAATGCAGGGCAAGCTGAGCGCGGAAGACAAGTTGTCCAAGTTCTTTGTCGATGTTCCGCCCGACAAGGCAGAGATCACGCTGCATCAGTTGCTCACGCACTCGGCGGGGCTGAAGGGAGACTTTGGCGGCGACTACGAGCCGGCCACGCGCGACTGGCTCGTCGACCAGGTGCTGCAATCGAAGCTCATTTATGCGCCGGGCAAAGGCCATCGCTACGCGAATTCCGGCTTCAGCATGCTCGCCGCAGTCGTCGAGAAGGTCTCGGGCCAGCCTTACGAAACGTTCCTGCGCGAACAACTCTGGCTGCCCGCGGGCATGACGCACACCGGCTACCGGCTGCCGCAATGGCCGGCCGATGCTGTCGCGCACGGCTATCGCGCGGCGACGGACTGGGGCACGCCGCTCGACAAACGCTGGGCCGAAGACGGACCCTATTGGAATCTGCGCGGCAACGGCGGAGTTTTGTCTACGGTGTGGGACATGTATCGCTGGCATCAAGCGCTACTGGGCGACAAGATTCTGTCGAGCGAGGCCCAGGACCGAATGTTTGCGCGGCGCGTGAAGGAAGGGCCGTTTGCCAGATCCTGGTACAACTATGGCTGGAGCCTGCGCGACTCGAAACGTGGTACGCGGATTACCGAGCACAACGGCGGCAATGGCATCTTCTTTGCCGATTTCGTGCGCTACGTTGACGACCGTGCCGTGATCATCGCCGCCAGCAATCGTTCCGAGGACGCCGACGGGGACTACATGCGCCCGCTCAACGCGCTGGTCTTCCCGTAGTCGGCCGCGGGATCGTTGCGACGTCGCGACCGGGCCGTATCTCTGGCGCTCGACCAGTTCCTGGGTTGTAGCGGGCGCGTTCGGTCGAAATGGAAGACGGTCCTTCAGGCAGAACCGCTCGGCGGTTGCGAGTAGCGCTCCATTTCCGCGCGCAGACGCTCTTCCTGCGCTTGAAGCTGGGGCGTGAATGCTTCGCCAAAGTCGGCGGCTTCGAAGATGGGCCGAATCTCGATCTCCGAGTCGCTCTGCATCGGGTTCGGGCAGCGCTTCACCCAGTCGATCGCCTCGGCCAGCGACTTGACTTGCCAAATCCAATAGCCGGCGACGAGCTCTTTGGTCTCCGCGAACGGTCCGTCGACCACCGTGCGGTTCTTGCCCGAGAAACGCACGCGCGCGCCCTTGGAGCTGGGGTGCAGCCCGTCGCCCGCCAGCATGATGCCGGCCTGCACGAGCTTCTCGTTGAAATCGCCCATCTCGCGCAGCAGCTGCTCGCCGGGCATTTCACCCGCTTCCGATTCCTTACTCGCTTTGACGATGACCATGACTCGCATTGCGGTTCTCCTGTCGTGCAGAGTGTATTGAGCGAAGGGTGGTGTCGGTCGGCGTGCCGCGTGCACGCCGGATACTGTGTTGTCGATCAACGTCGGGGTAGATCGACAGGCCCCAAAAAATTTACCGGCCCGATGGCCGCGGGCACGTCAGCTGCGCCCAAAGATGAGCTGGAAGCAGTGCGTTGCATTGCCGGCTCTTCACTTGCCGCTGGGCAGCCCGGGCAACTCCAAGACGGGCCGCACCTCGACCGTTCCTTTGCGCGCCCCTGGAATGCGCGCCGCCACGCTGATGGCTTCGTTCAGATCCTTGGCTTCGATGAGAAAGTAGCCCCCCAGCTGCTCGTGCGTCTCGGCGAACGGACCATCGGTGACCAGGCGCTTTCCCTCGCGCACGCGCACACTCGTGGCGGTGGCGATTGGCTGCAGGGGCGACGCGCCCAGATACTGGCCCCTGGCCGCCAGGTCGTGCGTCAGCTCGGTGGACTCCACATAGCAGTGCTCGCGCTCGCCGTCAGACCAGACGTTCTCTGCGGTATAAATCAGCAACATATACTTCATGATGGTGGATCCTTCGCCCTGGAGAGTATGAGCCCGGGAACGTCGGGGACGGTCCCGATTTTTCGGCCGGCGAAAAATGGGACTGGCCTCCGTGCGGCACAGGCCACAGCCGCGTACATCATCTAGTCGCCCCGGCCCTGCGCAATTCGACGCCCACCCCGGCAGCTTAGCGAAATTCGTTCGCCTTTTCTGCAGGCTCAGTTTCTAACCGATTTCGTGTAAACGTTTTAAGAGAAATCGCCGCTGGGGCTCTTGCCGCGCCAGTGCCAAGGCGCGCTCGTAGGCCGCGCGCGCCTCGCCCATCCGGCCCAAGCGGCGGCACAAATCGGCCCGGGCGGCGTGCGCCAAATGGTATTCGGCCAGCTCGCCGCGCTGCAAAATGGCGTCGATCAGTCGCAGCCCGGTCTCGAGGCCTTCGCCCATGGCCACGGCCACGGCCCGATTCAGCTCCACCACGGGCGAAGGCTCCGCCCGCATCAGCAGGTCGTAGAGCGCAACGATCCGCCGCCAATCGGTGGTGTCGGCCGAGGCTGCTTCGGCATGCACCGCGGCAATGGCGGCCTGCAGGGTGTACGCGCCCAGCTCGCGCGAGCTCACGGCCCGGTCCAGCTGCGAGCGGCCTTCGGCAATGTGCTGGCGGTTCCACTGCGCTCGGTCCTGATCTTCGAGCAGCACCAGATCGCCCTCGACGGAGGTCCGCGCGGTCCGCCGCGATTCCTGCAAGAGCATCAGCGCCAACAGACCGAGCACTTCGGGATCGGGCAGCAACTCGCTCAACAGCCGACCGAGGCGAATGGCCTCCTGCGACAAATCGGCGCGCGTGAGCGACTCGCCGGACGACGCCGAATAGCCCTCGTTGAACACCAGGTAGATCACCGACAGCACCGACTCGAGCCGTTGGGGCAGCTCGGCCAGCAATGGCACCTGATAGGGGATACCCGCGTCGCGAATTTTCGCCTTGCCGCGCACGATGCGCTGCGCGATGGTGGTCGGCGTGGAAAGGAATGCCGCAGCGATCTCTTCGGTCTTCAAATCGCAGACTTCGCGCAAGGTCAGCGCCACTTGCGTGGCCGGAGCCAGGGCAGGGTGGCAGCAGGTGAAAATCAGGCGCAGCCGGTCGTCGGCGATTTCGTCGGCCTCGCTGCTGGCATTTTCCGCGGCCAGGGAGTCCATCCGCGCGGCGATATCGTGCATCGAGGCGTCGAACCGGGCCCGGCGGCGGATTGTGTCGATGGCCTTGAAGCGCCCTGCCGAAACCAGCCAGGCGCGCGGGTTGTCCGGCACACCTTGGGCCGGCCATTGCTCGGCGGCCGAAGCGAACGCGTCGTGCAGGGCCTCCTCGGCCAGATCGAAGTCGCCAATCAGCCGAATGAGCGTCGCAAACACGCGGCGCGATTCCAATTGGTACACGTCCGACAATGTCTGCCGCACCTGCTCTGGACGGGTGACGCTCATTTCGCTCATCAGGCCATTATAGGCGCGCGGACACTTCTTCACTTGTGGGCCGAAGGTAACCCCTAGACCCTGACCCCTCTCTCACGGCGCGATGAACACGTCGCGCTTGGGGAATTTTTCGAACAGGCTCGCCGGCTTGCCGAAATTCGTGGCCAGCACGTCGGTCGGATTGCCGGCAATCCACTGCGACAGATCGATCGCCTCGTAGATCCCGGTGTTGAAGCCGATGAGCAGGCGGCACGGCTGGCTGCCCACGTTTTCGATCGAATGGCCGTAACCCTGCGGAATGTAGGCGACGTCGCCCTGTGCCAGCGTCTCCGTGCGGAAGCGGCCGTGCGAGCCGAACATCGTCACGCTGATATCGCCGGCGATCACATATTGCCATTCGTCCGAGGTGGGGTGCCAGTGCAGTTCGCGCAGTGCGCGCGGCTCGAGATCCAGGATCACGCCGGTGATCGTCTTCGAAATCTCAAAGCGGGTGGAGTCCGCCCTCCATTCGCGCCCGCCCTTGAACGTGGCGTGGGGCGGCTGGGCCAGCATGCGATACTTGTGCGTCTGCGGCGGCAGCTTCCAGCCTTGCAGCGGCCTGGCGGGCTCCGCCGGAGGCGCCTTGCCCCGGGCAAAGTACACCTCGCTCTTCGGAAAGCCTGCGAACGACGATTCCGGCAGCCCAAAATTCTTGGCCAGCAGCGCCTGGGGCGCGTGGCCCAGCCAGTCGGTGATGCTAAACGTGCCAAACTCGGAGAAGTAGCCGTTGTCGAAAATCAAAATGAAGTGGCACGGCTCGTTTCCCAAGCATTCCAGCATGTGGCCGTGGCCGCGCGGAAAATACCAGATATCGCCCGGGTCGAAGTCGTTCGTCTCCGCGTAGCCTTCGGGCTCGATGACCGTGGTGCGCACGCGGCCGTCGATCACAAAGGCCCATTCCGCGGCCGTGGCGTGCCAGTGCAGCTCGCGCATGGCTCCCGGCTCGATTTTCATCGACACGCCGGCAATGCCCTTGGAGATGGGCAATTGCGCCACGGTGGCCTCCTTACCGAAACTGTTGCCGATAACCTTGCCCGGGGACTTTTCCAGGGCGAACTTGAACGTCGGCAACTCTTTGGCCGCAAGCAGTGGATCGGGCACGTTATTCATGAAGCTGGTATCGCCGGCTTGGGCCTGATTCGGCAGTAACGACGCCGTGACTGCGGCCGCCGCCGTGGCGGCGCCCGCCAAGAATTCTCTGCGTTGGAAGTCGGACATGCAACCGCTCCTTTCCTGCACGAAGGTAGAGACGCGCGTCGGGCCGCAACATCATAGCCCAGTCTTGGGACGTTCGGCCCCCTGAGATGTTGCAGGACGCCCCACCAGGGCAAATGCGCCACTTGACGGCCGCGCTATGCTTCTGTGGCGGCGGCCACGCGGCTCGTCAGGCGATCGATCGTGCGCCGCACGCCACGCGCCGCCATCGGTCCGCGCCGCCCGAGTGGACGCAGTGTTTGACCAGCCAGGCGAGACAACTGATAGATTTCCGACCAGTGCTGAGACGTATGAGACCATGGCGTCACGAAAGCCGGACGTCGGAACGAGCGGCGCGGCCAAATAAGCCAGGATGCAGCGGCTAGCCATCAATCGGCCCGAGAATTGCACCCCACCGCCAGTCAGCGCGGTGACGGTCTTCAGCACGGCACAATCCCGGGGGATCCAGCATGTCAACCACAACCAACGTACACGTTCGTTCGCGGCGACCGCGGTGGATCACAGGTCTGGTTCTGGCAGGCCTGACACGGGTGGCCGTGTTTCTGGCAGCGGCCCCATCGCCGCTGGCCAGTTGCGCCGCCCAGGATGCGAAACCGGAAGCAGCGCCGCCCAAGATCAAGACCAGTTACGACCAGATTGCACCCGTGTTGATCGGCAAGGAGACGTACGAGGCCGTGAAGGCCAAAGACAAGGCCGACAAGCCGGCCGTCATGGCCCGCCAGCAGAAGCTGCTGGAAGAGCGTTACGACCTGGCGTCGCACCCGAGCCAGGTGACGATGTTCCGCGGCAAGCCGGTGCAGACCGGTCCGACGGCCCGACTGCAGCCAGGCCAGACCTGGGAAAAACTGGCCAACATGGCGCCCGACGATATCCGCGATCAGGGCGTGTTCCCGAAAGGGTACTTGCCCTTGCCGCATCCCAAGCACGACGTCGGCGGCATGTTGTTTCCGCAAATGCAAATCAAGCAATTGAAGCGCGTCGAGCGGTTTGATCTCGATTTCGATCTGCCGGAGCATTTTCTGCCCGAATTTCCGCCGCCGATGTTCCTCACCACGCGGCCCGACCTGGGCGACGTGTCGCAGGGCAAGCTCATCACCGTAGAGAATTTTCAAGAGCTGTTTGCCGGCATCTTGAATGCCAAGGATCTGGAAGGCCTGCGCCTGCTGGTCACCCAGTTCCCGCAGCAACAGTTCAACGCCACGGCGGATCGCAAAACGGAGCAGGCCCTGGGCATGCAAGGCGTGTCCTGCTTTGACTGTCACGTGAACGGGCACACCTCGGCCGCCACGCACCTGGTGGGCGACATTCGCCCGCAGTCGCATCGCCGCCGCATCGACACGCCCAGTTTGCGCGGCGTGAACATTCAGCGCTTGTTCGGTTCGCAGCGGGCGCTCAAGACCATCGAGGACTTCACCGAGTTCGAGCAGCGGGCCGCATACTTCGACGGCGACCAGCTGTCTGCGTCAGCCAAAGGCGTCAATCCGCTGGAGCGCGGCAGCCAGGTGCACTTCATGGCCGAGCTGCAGGAGTTTCTCGATTTTCCGCCGGCGCCGAACCTGGGCATCGACGGCAAGCTGGACCCCAGGAAATTTGGGCCGGACACGCCTCAGATGAAAGGCCAGCAGTTGTTCTTCGGCAAAGCGCAGTGCGGCACGTGCCATCCGGCGCCGTACTACACCGACAACTCGATGCACAACCTGAGAGTCGACCGCTTCTACAAAACGCAAACCATCAACGGCCTGGTGGCGACGCAGCAGGGGCCGATCAAAACGTTCCCGTTGCGGGGCATCAAGGAATCGCCGCCCTACTTTCACGACGGCCGCTTGCTGACCCTGGCCGACACGGTGGAGTTCTTCAATCTGATCCTGGAGACGAAACTTACCGCCGCCGAAAAGAGCGCGCTCGTGGTATTCATGCAACAGTTGTAAAACCGCGCGAAGACCAGGACCTCGGCCAACCACAGCTCTGCCCGGCAAATCCGGCAGTCACCCATCGAAGCGCGCGTTTTGGATCCAAGCACCACGCGCTCGATCTACCGGCCGGTGGCTCGGGATGCCGCTCCTCTCGCGAGCCTCATCGCAGCGGCTTTTCTCGGGGGCGGCTTACGCATGGCGGCGCCCCACCGGCGACTTTAGAGGGCACGAGGCCCGAACGCACGCGCGGACAAGACACGGCGCGGCGTCCGAAGTTTCACATCCCGTTAACGAGTTCTCCCGCAGTCCACCTTCGTCCAAGCAGTCTACTTTGCACTATACGCATTTACAGGCGCGATGCAACAGAAGTTTTTGGCCACCTGGAAGAGAGGGGTCAGGGAAAAACTAAAGACGAAGATGTCAGGCACGGGGTGCCTGACCTACGAAAGCAATTAACCACGACGCCACGACGGCACGAAGACAAACGCGGCAGGAAGATTTGACCACAGAGAACGCGGAGGGACGGAGAAGAATCAGATCGAAACGAAGCCATTGAAACACAGACGCCAAGAAACGAAGACACAAAATCGTTTGCCACCGAGGACACCGAGAAGGAAGGCAAAGAAGATTTGCGTGGTGGAGGGGTGGTTGATCAAAGATTTCGCCTGCGCCGCTAGCGCGGCCAAGAGGCTGAACTCTGGCGAGTTCAGCTACGCATCGGAAAGCTACGGCACACGGCGTGTGCCGGCTACAGGCTACAGAAGACTGAACTCTGGCGAGGTCAGCTACCGGCTCGGCGGGAGCCTCGCCCTCCCGATCTGGCGAGTTCAGCTACCCAGGAATCATGTCAGGCACGGGGTGCCTGACCTACGAAACTGAACCAAAGGCTCGGCGGGAGCCTCGCGCTGCCGAATGGCGCTGAACTCTGGCGCTTTTCAGCTACGAAGACCGCACTGGCGAGACGCCAGTGGCACCGGAAAGCTACGGCACACGGCGTGTGCCGGCTACAGACGACTGAACTCTGGCACTTTTCAGCTACGAAGACCGCACTGGCGAGACGCCAGTGGCACCCGGCTACGAAGAAACGAAGCGATCCCCCGGCGGAGCCGGGGGCTGCGCAACACGATGAAAGCAGCACGGCCACTAGAGCGCGTCTAGTTTACGTGTAGCGGTAGCCGCAATGCTGGATGTAGTTTCGACATTCAGTTTCCGTGAATCGTTCGAGGAGTTCGCCGCAGGTCTTCCAGAGGGCTTCTACGGTTCGTTGT
>JBFWOR010000003.1:0-459663 GCA_050250435.1 Pirellulales bacterium
CAACGAACCGTAGAAGCCCTCTGGAAGACCTGCGGCGAACTCCTCGAACGATTCACGGAAACTGAATGTCGAAACTACATCCAGCATTGCGGCTACCGCTACACGTAAACTAGACGCGCTCTAGTGCAACGGCGCACGGAGTGTGCCTGTTACGACAGTGCTACACCCCCTACGCGCCGCGCGCCTCGTCGATCGCGCGCTGGATCAGCGCCAACAGCGCATTGGGATCGTACGGCTTGCGAACGTAATAGTGGCAGCCGGCCGCGCGCGAGCGGCGGATGACGTCGGACTGTTCCAGCCCGCTCAAAATGATCACCGGAATCTCCGACGTCTCGGCATCGTCGACCAGTTGCTGGCACACGGCAAAGCCGTCGATGTCCGGCAAGCGCAGATCGAGCAGGATCACCGCGGGCCGGTCGCTTCGCGCCAGCGCCAGCGCCGCCTGGCCGCTCTCGGCCACGGTGGTGTGAAAACCTTGTCGCTGCAAGCGCAAGCTGAGCACGTCGGCCGCGGCATCGTCATCGTCGACGATCAGAATGCGGTAGGCGGTTGCACTGCGACGCGTGCGCGAGACCGTTTCGAGCGGTTGGCTGAACATAGGCGTGGCCTGATTGTTGTGGTCCGAGGGCGGGAACGAACGGACCCAAGGTGGGTAATCACAATCCGGCGAGCATACGAAGCATGCCCGCGGATTCGTGCTCCGTCAAAGCGCGGCCGGCAAAAACCGCGAGAAATCCGCACGCGGGCGCGGCGAAGGTGCCGATTCTAACGCTTTTTCCAATCGAGGCCCGACAGCGAGGCCAGCGCCAGCTCCAGGGAGTGCGTGCCGTCGCGGCCATGCCCCTGCGCCGCCAGCGCCACGTACAGCTGATGTGCCAGCGCCAGCCCGGGCATGGCCAGGCCCATGCGCTTCGACTCGGCCAACGCGATGCCCATGTCCTTAATGAAGTGCTCGACCAGGAACCCCGGCTCGAAATTGCCCTTGATGATGCGCGGGCCGAGATTCGAGAGCGACCAGCTGCCGGCGGCGCCCGAGGCCACCGACTCGAGCACCACGTTCAAATCGAGGCCGGCGCGATAGCCGTAGAGCAGCGCTTCACACACGCCGACCATGCCGCTGGCGATCAGCGTCTGGTTGACCATCTTGGTGTGTTGCCCGGCACCGGGCCCGCCCTGATGGACGATCGTCTTGCCCATGGCTTGCCAGCAAGGCGCTAGCGCGTCGACCACTTGCTTGTCGCCGCCGATCATGATCGACAGCCGCGCTTCGCGCGCGCCCACGTCGCCGCCCGAGACCGGCGCGTCCACGCTATAAACGTCTTTCTTGGCTGCCGCCGCGGAGATTTCCACGGCCAGCGAGGGTTCACTGGTGGTCATATCGACCAGGATGGTGCCCGGCCGACTGCCGGCCAGCGTGCCGTCCGGTCCCAGGGTGACGGCGCGCACGTCGGCCGGAAAGCCGACGATGGTAAACACCACTTGCGCAGCGGCGGCCACGGCCTTGGGCGAGTCGGCCCAGTGGGCGCCTTTGTCGAGGAGCGGCCTGGCTTTGTCCTGCGTGCGGTTGTAGACCGTGGCCGGAAAGCCGGCCGCCATCAGATGGCCGCACATGCTCGAGCCCATCACGCCGATCCCAATCCAGCCGATCCGCGTTTCGCCGGGAACAATTTTAGGGACGGCCATGCAAACATTCCTCGTGGGCAGGAAGATGGTGACGGGCAATGACGATTGGGAGCGGGTATTTTACCAGCGCTCGACGGGGCGGGCGAGGATCTCGCCCAGCACGATGGCCTGGCGCATCCCTTGCGGCGTGCGCAGTATTTCGACCAGGGCGGCAGCGGCCGCCGGGGCCGCGCGCTGCGCCTCGGTGCCGGTATCGGTTGCCCGCGCCTCACCTTGGCGCGAGGCCTGGTCGGGCAACGTGCCGACGCGGTGATCGAACGCCTCGTGCAGGTGCGCTTCCATCTGCTGGTCGGCGCGCACGATGTCGTCTGCCAGATGCTCAGTCCGCTGGGTAAAGTCGCGGCGACCGATGTGTTGCTCGACCGAAGCAGCCACGGCGTCGAAATCGCGCGTTTCGACGGGCTCCACGTCCACCGGCTCTTCGCGCAACGGCGCCGGTGGCGTTGCTGACCGCGGCGTCCGCGCCGGACTTCGTTGCGGCGCTTTCGGCGGCGGCTGCGTGCGGGCCGCACGTTCGCGTGCGGGCCGCTCGCCGCGCCGTTGGCTGGCCCGCTTGAGAAACTGCTCGATTTCGGCGTTCAGCTGCGCCGCGCCGCCTTGTGGTTCCGGCGGCTGCGGCGGACGCATGGGCCGCTCGGCCCGTGGCTGATTGGGCCGCCGCTGCGGCGGGTTGCCCTTGGGCTGCTGATTGGCCTTGGCCGCCAACAGCTGATTGAGCGCGTAGATGACAAAGAACACCAGCGGCACCAGGAACGTGAGCAGATCCATGATGCCCGCGAACGGCAGCACGTTGGCGTCGATGGTGAGCATAGTTAGCGTGCCACGGGCGCGCCGGCAATTGCCTTGCGCATATCGGTGTCGGCCTGAATATTGCGCAGCTTGTAGTAGTCTTGCACGGACAGTTGGCCGCCGCGAAACGCCTCGGCGATGGCCTTGGGCACTTCGGCCTCTGCCTCCACCACTTTGGCCCGCATCTCTTCGATCTGGGCGATCATTTCCTGTTCCTGCGCCACGGCCATGGCGCGGTGCCCTTCGGCGTTGGCCCGGGCCACGCGCATGTCGGCCTCGGCCTGGTCCGCCTGCAAGCGAGCGCCAATGTTGTCGCCCACGTCGATATCGGCAATGTCGATCGACACGATCTCGAACGCGGTCTGCGAATCCAGCCGGCGCGCGAGCACGGCCTTGGAAATCCGGTCGGGATTTTCCAGCACCTCGGTGTGCGAGTTGGCCGACCCGATGGCGCTGACAATGCCTTCGCCCACGCGGGCAATGATCGTCTCTTCGGTCGCACCGCCGATCAACTGTTTCAAGTTGGCTCGCACGGTCACCCGGGCCTTCACCTTCAATTGGATGCCGTTCTTGGCCACCGCGTCGAGCGATTCACGGGCCGCGCCCCGCGCGGGGCAATCGATCACCTTGGGATAGACGCTGGTCTGCACGGCCTCCAGCACGTTGCGTCCGGCCAGGTCGATGGCCGTGGCCAGCTTGAAATCCAGGTTGATCGTTTTGGCTTTCTTGGCGGCAATGATCGAGCGAATCACCAGCGGCACGTTGCCGCCGGCCAGATAGTGCGCCTCGAGCGCTTTGCTGGTGATGCCCGTCTCGTCGGTCAAACCGGCCTGCACGGCCATGATTTTGCTGCGGACGATGACCGTGGGGTTCACTTTGCGAAAGGTCATGCCCAGCAAGTCGAAGATGCCGATGCGCGCGCCGGTCGTAATCGACTGGATCCACAGGCGGAAATAGCGCGCGAAGATCGCCAGAGCGATCAGCACGAAGAACGCCACCACGAGGATGATGATCCAGGTGATCAGTTGGGTGGCACCGCCATTGGGTGGCATGGATTTTCGTGCTCCGAGGAATGGGCAAGGGCAAGCTGCCGTTATTGTCCCGGCCTTTGCCGCCGCATGTCAAGCCAGCGGATCCTCGAGCGAATCGAGCCCCAGGGACTCGATGGGCTGCGAAAGCACGTCGTCGGGCGCCGGGGCGGCTTCGCCTTCGGCCGGACGCACGACCACGCGATGTCCGCGCACCTCGACCACGCGGACCTGCTGGCCCGCCTCGATAGACATGCCCTCGCTCAAGGCATCGATCGTGTGACCATCAATTAACACCGCGCCGCTGGGCAGCATCAGCGTCTTGGCCACGCCCAACTTGCCGACCAGTTGTCGCAGGGCGCGCCGCTCGGGAGAGTCGGGCAGCACCTCTTCGCCGCGCGGCACTTCCAACAACAGGCGCCGGCCCATCGGTGTCTTGGGCCAATAGCGAAAGGCCATCGCCAGAACGGTCGGCACCATCACCGCGGCGACGACCACAAAGATCAACCCGACCTCGATGCCCTTGTGATAAAAGGCCAGCACAATTCCGGCTACGATCGAGCCCACCGACAGCAATCCCAGGATGCCGCCCGAGGGCACAAACACCTCGGCCATCAGCAGCGTCAAGCCGAGCAGCACCAGGAGCGCGGACCAGACGAGGGGATCCATGGACGTGTAAAAATGGGGTGGCTAAGGGCTCAATACCGAAAATTGAGCTTAGTCGATATCGGCTGGATTGGCTACACATCGCCGTCGGCCGAGCGGACGACGACGCGGTTGCCTTGCACTTCGACGACCACCACTTCGGCGCCGCGACGAATCACTTCGCCGTCGGCGATGACATCGACCAGTTGGCCGCCGAACCGTGCCTTGCCCGAGGGAGTGAGCTGCGTGGTTGCAACTCCTTGATGTCCCAACAGATGCTCGAAATCGACCAGCGACTCGCGGTGCGAAATATCTTCGAGCTCGGCGTCGCTGGGCGGCTCGAGCATCACGCTGCTAAAGAACGGCACATGGGGCAAATAGCGGCGCATGACCATGGCCAGCGCCACCACGCCCACGCCCACGCCGATCAATCCCAGCAGCGAATCGCGCAGCTGGTTCAGTTGATAGTCGTTGTGCGGCAGCACGAAAGTCTGGCTGGCCAGCACCAGCGAGGTGAGAATCAGCAGACCGCCGCCCAGCCCAAAAATAGCTGTGCCGGGCAGGACGAACATCTCCAGCAGGATGCACGCCACGCCGCCGGCAAAGAGCAACACCTCCAGCCAGCCGGCGGTGCCGTCGAGGTGTTTGCTCCAGAAGTAAAGCAGAAAGCACACGCCGGCCACAAACCCGCCGATGCCGATGCCCGGGGCTTGCAGTTCCGCGTACAGCGCCGCGCCGCCGATCAACAGCAGCAGCCACGCCACGGCCGGCGTTGCCAACGCATCGATGAGGAAGTGGGCCCAGCCGGGCTCCGCCACCACCAGCTCCTGCTCAATTCCATACACCTGCCGAAAGGCCGGAAAGTCCTGCACGGTTTGTCGGGCCAACCCCAGTTCGGGCGCTTGCTCGCCGCGCACGCGCAGCGGCCGCCCGGGCGTCGTCACTTCTTCGCCGCGCACCCAGGCAGCCGGGTCGACCTGGGCCTCGTGCTCGGCATCGCAGAAATAGGCGACCGCGCCGTCGTCTTTGTGCGTGTAGCGGAAGACGCGCGTCTCGGGATCGAGCAGCGCCGCGATCAGCGACCAGCTGCGCGATTTCTTCGGCCCCAGGTGATTGCGAATCATGTCGCGCGCCACCGAGATTTCGTCCCCCGCGAGCTCGACCGCACCGGCGCCGCCCAACACGGCGTCGGGCGCCATCACCAGTTGATCGCACGCCATGGCAACGAGCGCCGCGTCGGCCCGAGCCTCCGCCGGCACGTAGGCCACGGTGCGCACCTTGGCCGGATCGAGCTCGGCCAGGTAGTTGGCCAGATCCATGCTGTCCTTGAGCGATCCGCCCGGGCTGTCGATCCACAGGCAGACGAAGTTGGCCTCCTGGCCACGGACCTGATCGTCGATCATGCGCTGCACGCGCGAGGCGAGCTGTGGCGTGATCGGCCCGCGGATTGGAATTCGCACCGGCCGCCAGTCGCCCGCCAGCGACGGGTCGTCCTGGAGCATGTTCGGCGCGAGCGAGAGTGCTCGGGCCAGGATCGCGCGGTCGGCCGCCAGATACTTCACAAAGCCCAGCTCGCGCGCCTCACGCCCCGAGAAATTGGCCAGCTGCCCGGGCCGGTTCAGCACCTTCTCGTTCTGGATGGTGTGCTTTTCTTTGAGTGCATCGAGCTCGCCGCGGAGCACGAACTCGGGACTGACTTCCGTCTCGACCTTCAGCACTTCGATGTTTTTGTCGAGCATGGCCAGCGCGACCTGCGCCGGCACGGTGCGGCGGCGGTTGGCGATCTCGGCGTAGCCGCTGCGCACGGTGGGATCGATCGGCTCTTCGGCCGGCTCGTCGATGCCCGCTTCGCCGATCTGCGCCTCGGGGGCCATGATGATTTCTTCGCAGGCCATGGCTACCAGCACGGCGTGACCCTTGAGCGTGCGCGGCAGATAGGCCACGGTCTTGACTTCGCTCAGTTCCCGGCTGGAGAGGTAGCGGGCCAACGCCAAGGCCCGGCTGAAATCACTTCCCTGGCCGGTTTGATCCGCCGACGAGCCAAACTCGAAGACCAGCACCGGCCGCGACCTGGCCGCATGCAGCTCGCCGAGCGCTTTTTGCACGGCGCGCTTCACCTGCGTGTCTGCATTGCCGGTGATCGGCAGCGGAATGTGAATCAGTCGACCGACTTGCTGCGCGGCAGCAGCAGCGGCGGGAGCGTCAACTGCCGGGGCTTCTGCAGCCGGGGAATCAGCAGCCGGTTCAGGAGCGGCACCGGCGGGCGGCGCCGGATTCGCTGCCAATAGAAAAAGTCCGGCCAGCGAGAGCGACAGTCCTACCAGGCGTCGCCCACCGCGTGATCGCTTCGCACCACGAATCCCGCACGCCAGCGACATAATCCGGACCGTTCGAGCATCGGTGAACGAACGTAACTGTCTGCTATCGTATCCTTTAGCATCCAGATTATAGCGCGGCCAAATGGGGAGTCAAATTTCCCGCTAGCACGGCCGCAACGGCCCGGCCGCGGCAACGTGCGTTGAGCACTTGGGCGTAACTACTTGCGCGACGCAGGAGCCGCGGGGCGCTGGGCCTGCGCGGGTTCGCCGGCGGGTGGCAGCGGGTTGTCCGGCTGCTTCGACGGGTCTTCCACCACCACACGCTTCCACAAGAGCGGCAACGTGATCGGCGGCAGGAATTGCAGCTGGTCGAGCGGATTGTTCACGCTCGGCGGCCGGAAACCAAAAGCGGTGTACGCTTCTGGCTTGCCTGGCGCCGGCGCAATCCCTGGTGGAAAGAGCTGGAGCGCCTCGGGCAGGAACGTCTTCTCATTCAGCACCACGGTGGCCCGCTGAAAGTTGGCGGCGTCTTGTTGGAACTTGGGGCGCGCGTCGAGCCAGATTTGCTTGCCGATGAGCTGCTGTGGCGTGATGTCGCGCAACCAGTAACGGCGCTTCAGCTGCTCCGCTTTGGCGCCGAACACAAAGGGCAGCGGGCCGTCGGCGATCGATTTGCCCTTCAAATCATCCGGCAGCATCCGCACTTTCAAGAGCTTGTTCTTGCGGTCCCATTCGTAGATCGCCTTGCCGTCGCACATCCAGCGCTCGCAGCCGATCTCGTCGGAGACGTAGCCCGCCTTCTGCTTGTCCCAGCGGGTCAACTTGGCGACGTCGTATTCACCGCGGTCCGGCGACTTGTATTTGATGGTTCCGTTCGCTTCGGTGATCAGATACTCGTTTTCCTTCGGCCCGAACACGGGATCGATCTCCCAGCGCGTGAAGTCGCACACGAACGTGCCCACGCGCTCGCTCTCTTTTTCCCATTTGGCCAGAATCTGGTCGACCAACTGCTGTTGTTGAGGCGTGAGGGCGAACGGCGCCAGCTCCATTTGCGGGCCGGGCACGGCCGGTGGCTGTTGACCGGCAACCGCCTGAGGCGCGGCCGCGCCGGGCTGTTCTTCGTGAGCCGCGGGGCGGACGCCGTTGCCATTGGCCGGCATCTGATTGGCGCGGGCGGGCTGTTTGGCACCTGCTGGTGGTTGCGCTGTGCGGCGCGATGACGGGCCAGCAACCGGCGGACTGCCTGGCGGTTGCGCGGGAGCCGTGGCGGTGCCGGGAGATGGAGTGCGCGCCGGCGCTCTACTGGACGGAGCCGGCCGCGTTTGCGCGTGCGCGACGGCGACGCAAGATCCCAAGACCAGCATTGCCAGCACAGTGGCGGCGCGGCGAATCGAATTCATAGCGCGATCGATAGCTTCGGGTAGTGGGCGGATGAGCAGTTTGGCGAGCGGCGGATGTTAGCAGGATGCTCTGCCGCCCCCTAGGTCGATTTGCTCAATCCACCGCCAGAATGGGCCGGCATCGGCAAAGCTAGCCAGCGCCAGATCCACGTCGGCGTGATCGGCCAGCCCGCTCGGCCCGCCGCCGCCGGTGAATAGCACGGCGTGGGTGCCGGCCCGCCGCGCCGCTTCGATATCGAAGCGAAAATCGCCGATCATCACGCAGTCGCTCGGTGCGACGCCCCAGGCTGTACAGATTTTCCAAAGCGCCGCGGGATCGGGCTTCGTCGGCGCGTCCTCACGGCAGACCACCGGATCGAACGCCAGTCCCAGCCGCGACAGCATTGCCAGCGTGGTCTCGCGACCATTGCGAGTCACCACGCCGCGCCGCAGGCCGCGCGCGTGCAGCATCTCCAGAAACGCGCTGACTCCCGGGTAGAGCGTGGCTTGGGCGGCGCCCCGTTGCTCGTGATCGAGGAGGATGCGCCAGCAATGCGCGGCCCGCGCGGGCGGCAGCTGGGCCAGCGCTTCGAGCAGCGGTGGCGAGCCCTCCAATTCCATTTCGCGGCGCATCAGCTCGAAATCGAGCCGCGAGTCGACCAACGTGCCATCCAGATCGAAGATCACGCCTCGGATGGGCATGGGTGGAGCGGCGCTCGGCAAGGAGATTTAGAATCACAAGCCCGACGCGCCAGCGAGGGCTGTGGTGTGTGGCGCTGGTATCTTTTGCGAGCCACCCCTTGGCACGCGCGCGACTTGAGGGCCCTCGCTGGCGCTTCGGGCTTGTGTCCCCTTCCACCCGCGCTACTTCTCTTGCGGCTCTTCCAGGTAGGTGTAGCCGTGCAGTCCCTCTTCGTAGAACTTGAGGAAGCGGCCGGCCTCTTCGTAGCCGATGCGGCTTTCGCGCACGGCCAGCTCGACCGACTGGCGGAACTGCTTCATCAGTCCTTCCACGTTGAACTCGACGTAGTCGAGCACCTCGCGCACCGTGTCGCCCTTGATCACGGTGTCGAGCACGGCCTCGCCGTCGCCGTCGAGACTCACGTGCACGGCGTTGGTGTCGCCGAACAGGTTGTGCAGGTCGCCCAGGATTTCCTGGTAAGCGCCCAGCAGGAACGCGCCCAGGTAGTACGGCTCGCCGTTGAAGGCGTGCAAGGGCAGCGTGCGCTTGACGTCGCGACGATCGATAAACTGCTCGATCTTGCCGTCCGAGTCGCAGGTGATGTCGCCCAGCACCGCATGTCGCGTGGGCCGTTCGTCGAGGCGGTGAATCGGCATGACCGGGAACAACTGCTTGATGGCCCAGCTGTCGGGCATCGACTGGAACAGCGAGAAGTTGCAGAAATAGGTGTCCGAGAGCATGGCGTCGAGATTTTCGAGCTCTTCCGGCACGTAGTCCATTTGCTTGACCAGCCGCTGAATCTTGTGGCAGATGGCCCAGAACAGATTCTCGGCCATGCTGCGCTGCACGAGCGGCAGGTAGCCGCCGGCAAACAGGTTCATCGCCATGTCGAGCGCCTGCGTGGCGTCGTGGTAGGCTTCGAGCACGCTGCGCATGGTGACGTGCTGATAGGTATCGAGCAGGTCGTGCAGGGGCTGCTCGAACTCTTCGGGGAGTTGTGCCGGCACTTCGCCATCGCCCTGCCCTGCCACGCCCAGCACGCCGAACACCAAAGCGCTGTGATAGGCGACCACGGCCCGGCCGCTTTCGGAAATGATGGTGGGATGGGGCACACCGGCCTCGTCGCACACGCTTTGCACGTGATAGACGACGTCGTTGGCGTATTCCTGCAGCGTGTAGTTGGCGCTCGATTCGAAATTGGTTTGCGAGCCGTCGTAGTCGACGCCCAGGCCGCCGCCGACGTCGAGGTAGGCCAGCCCGGCGCCTTGCCGCGCGAGGTCGACGTACACGCGCACCGCTTCGTTGAGCGCGCCTTTGATCTGGCGGATGTTGGTGATCTGGCTGCCCAGGTGAAAGTGCAAGAGACGAAAGCAATCTTGCATGCCGCGCGACTGCAGCTCGGCGTGAGCGCGCAGGATCTCGCTGACGGTCAGCCCGAACTTGGAGCGGTAGCCGCCCGACTGTTGCCAGCGGCCGCTGCCGCGCGCGGCCAGCTTGACGCGCATGCCGATTGACGGCCGCACGCCCACCTTTTCCGCGATCTTCAGGATCAGCTCCAGCTCGGTGTACTTCTCCACGACCGGAATGATCTTGCGGCCCATCTTCAGCGCCATCATGGCGATCTCGATGAACTCGGCATCCTTGAAGCCGTTGCAGATGATGGGCGTGTCGTTCTCGGCCATGGCCACCACGGCCAACAGTTCCGGCTTGCTGCCGGCCTCCAGGCCAAACTGGTACGGCTGGCCGAAGTGCAGCACTTCTTCCACGACCTGCCGCTGCTGATTCACCTTGATTGGATAGACGCAGCAGTAGCTGCCGTTGTAGCCGTGCTCGGAGATCGCGTCGGCGAAAGCTTTTTGGATTTCTCCCAGCCGGTGCTTCAAGATGTCGGCAAAGCGGATGAGGATTGGCAGATCGATGCCGCGCATTTGCAGTCGGTCAACCAGTTGCTTCAAGTCGATGCCCCGGTGCGGCTCCTTGGTCGGATGGACGCGCACGTGTCCCTGGTCGTCGACGGAGAAATAGCCTTTACCCCACCGCGCGACGTCGTACAGCTCCGCGGCGTCCGTAGCTGTCCAACGTCGGACTTCTTGATCGAGCATGGAAGGCCCTCAACAGATCAACTGGAAATCAAGCCCTGCATCGTATCGAATTATTGACAACAGGTCGACTTGATACCATGGGAAAAATGCCTCCTTGCCCGGACAACTTGCCGAGCGGCGCCGCGAGATGCCGCCCGGCGGCTCTGGTGCGCGGCGTGACAGCGGACGATAATCGCGCGGCGGCGCGGCGCACCGGGCGCGTGCGCTGACGACCGCCGGAGGCTCCATGCCGATCGAATTACGCTGGCTGGCGAGCACCGCGGCAAGCTGCTTGCACGCCGCCGAGGCGCTGCTGCGCGGCGCGCCGCTGGCCGATCGCGCGGCCGCGGCCGGCCTGGCGGACGAAGCCGCCGGCCTGGCCGACGAACTGGCCGCCATGGGGCTCGACGCCGGCGCGTTCTTCGGGCACGCCGTGCCGCTGGCCGCCCGCTTCGACGTGCCGCTCGAGTGGGCCAAGGCCGTGGTGTCGAAGCTGGCCGGACCTCAGCGTCAGGAGCAGTTGGCTCAGCCGCTGGCCCGGCGGTTCATTACCCTGCAGTCGACTTTTTCTGCGATATTTCCGGGCGCGCTGGCAGAGCTCGAGCTGCGCGCCGGCCCGCTCATGGAGCAGTGGGAGGCGCGCGGCGCCGGCTTGATGGCCGGCGTCGGCCGTCTCACCGAAGGCGAGCTGGTGGTCGAGACGGCCGACACCATTCTGGTGCAGCCGGTGTTGGGCGGCGGCGGCGCGGCGCACTGGCTGTACAACTCGGTGCGCATCGAAGCCGTGCTCGCCAATCCGCTGGCCGAGCTGCCCGAGGTGGCGCGGCTGGGCTGGCTCGTGGCCCAGTTGCAGCTCGACCTGCCGCGCTACCAGGGCGATCTGCACCGCGACCAGCTGATCGAAGTGTGGCCGTTGGCGATGATTCCGCCCGTGCTCGCCGCTGCTGAGGAAGTCGAGCTCGCGCGTAACACGCCGCAGGTGCTCGACACGGCGCTGTCGGCCTGGGTGAGCAACCCGCCCGCGGGCGCGGTGGACACTTTGACGGGCTGGTGGGAGACGTATTGCGATGCGCAGCCTCCGTGGCCGGTGGCGCTGGGCGCGCTGGCGCAAATGCTGGCCGGCGAGTGAGACAGGCTGTAGGCTCTAGGCTGTCGGAGGGAGTGACCTTTTCGATATCTCAGTATCTCAATCCGGCACTCTTCCTGCAGCCTCCGGCCCGTAGCCTGTTCAAGAGGTACGCATGCAACTGACGCTAAAGATTCCGCGGCCGCCGGTCATTCAGATCGCGCTCGACTACGCCACGATCGACGAGGCCCTGGCCATGGCCAAGATCGGCGTCGAAGCCGGCGTCGATTGGCTGGAGATCGGCACGCCGCTCATCGTCTCGCAAGGCGTAGCGCCCATCGGCCAGATGGTGCGGGCCTTTCCCGACTATCCCGTGCTGGCCGACTACAAGACCATGGACTCCGGTTGGAAGAACGTGCAGCGGACGGCCGACCAGGGCGGCCACGTGATGACCGTTTGCGCCAACTCGCCGGATGAGACGGTGAAATCGGCGATCGCCGAGTCGAAGAAGTGCGGCGTGTGGGTTGTGGCCGATACGATTGGCGTGAAGGATCAGCCGGCCCGGGCCCGGGCGTGCGCCGAGTGGGGCGTACACATGATCTACCTGCACTACGGCGCCGACCAGCGGAAGCACGACGCCACGCAGGACTCTACGCAGTGGCTGCAGGCCGTGCAGCGGGCCGTGACGATTCCGATTGGCGTCGGCTGTTTCGACGTGGCAGACGGTGTGCGTGCCGCGCAGCTCGGTGCGGAGCTGATTGCGATCGGCCATCCCGTGATCAGCGCGGCCGATCCGCTGGCCGAGCTGGGCCGCTTTGTGCGGGAAGTGAAGGCGGCCTACCGGCCGCGCGCGGCTACTGGCTAGGTCTGTGTCGTGCCGGCGGGCAGTTAGCCACGTCGCGGCCCCCCTGCTTAGCAGCGCAAAATAATCCCGCCGCGCCGGGACCATATTGGCATCGCGTCCTGGCGATGACGCAGGCGCGTCGAATACTTCAACGGGCTGCTAGCAGCGCCGCTTTCATGTCGCGAATGTCATGATCGACTGGCATTGCCACGTTCTTTGCAGGGCCACTATGATTCCGCCCCCATGCGTTGCCGTGGGAAGCCACCCCTGCGACCAACGCGTCACAGCCCAGGCACCTGCCCAGATTTCAATCGCATGCGCACGGAATCCTCGACGGTGTTGATGTTCCGCATTTTTGTCATGCTCTCGTGCCTGATCATCGTCCCCATGGCGGCGATCTTTGGCAGTGCGTTTCCCGACGTGGTGAAGAGCGTGCTGGTGGACCGCGTGGTGCACTGGGCGACCGGCAAGGCGCCTGGCACGCCGGCCGCCGGCGCGGCGGGCGACTTTGGCAGCGTGCGACCGCCGGCCGCGAACGACCCGAATCGCGCGGTCATCAACCATAATGCCTCCGAGGCGCCTCGCTGGGGAGGAGCCGACAGTGCGGCTGCCTGGCCAAGCGCCCAGCCGGCGATGCCGCCGAACCAGGTGCTGCCCGCGATGCCCGAGGCGCCGGGCGGCAATCAACAGGCCGCTTATGTGGTGCCGGCCGAGGGCAATCCGCAGGGTCGTCCTGCCGACACAGTAGCCGCCGCCGCGGTCCTCCCCGGCCCGGTGCCGGATGGAGCACCCGGCGGTGCACCGTCGGCCGACTTGCGCAGCACGTTGCCACCGCCACCAGGGCCGTCGCCGCCAGGGCCGCTGCAGCCCGATCCGTTCACGGCCATGGAGCGCAAGCTGCGCGATTGCGGGGCGACGTATTATTTGCTGGAAACGCTGGGCAACGACGGCCAGTTGTTCCGCTTTCACTGCAAAATGGCCATCGGCAACAATCCCAACTACACGCGCCATTTCGAGGCCACCGACCGCGACGCGCTGCGGGCCATGAGCCAGGTGGTCGAACGCGTGGAAGCCTGGCGCGCGGGCCGGCCGCAATAGTGCCGAAAAGCGCACATCGGCCGTCCGTGGGGCGGCCATTCTTTCGGCCAAAATTGCTCGTCGTCCGGGCCCCCGTCGGCGGCACGCCTTTGGCCCTTGCCAGTCGGGGCGGCGACGCTTAACTTTACCGGATAGCGCGTCTTGACCAAACCAGCCATTGTCAGCGGCGGATTACTATTTTGCCACGCCCGGGGAAGCCTCGCCGTTCGCTCCCAGAGCAGTTGGCAGCACTGGGCAATCGAGGTGGAAAAGAAATATTGCGGGCAGCGCGCACGTCGCCGGCGGAACATCGCGCGGCCGCCTGGCGACGTCGTCCGGCAGACGAAAAGCCGACCACGACCCACGACGGCGCCTGGACGCGCGACGAACGAACGGCCCGCCTGGAAGCCGTTTTGTTTCTGGCCCGCGAACCGATCAATACGCGCAAGCTGGCCCAATTTGCCGGCTTGGCGGACGGCACGGAAGCACGTACATTAATTCGCCGACTGAATCGCTGGTACGACGAGAGCGGCAGCGCGTTTCGAGCAGAAGAATTAGCGGGCGGCTATCAATTGTTGTCGCGGCCCAAGTTCGGGCCGTGGCTGCGACGATTGTACAAATGCCCGGTCGAAGTCCGCTTGTCGGCGCCGGCCCAGGAGACGCTGGCCGTCGTTGCGTATCGCCAGCCGGTGCTGCGGGCCGAGATCGAAGCAATTCGGGGAGTCGACTGCGGCGAAATCTTGCGGCAACTCATGGACCGCGACCTGGTGCGAACCGCCGGTCGGGCCAACGAACTAGGACGTCCCTACCGCTACGCGACTACCAAACGCTTTTTGCAAGTCTTTGGGCTGCGGACTCTCGACGATCTGCCGCGCGCCGAACGACTGCGAACCGCCATGACATCCTCGGGCAGCGTGTCCGAGCCAATCACCGATCATCCATCCCCTGCCAGCGAAACGATTTCCGCGAGCAGGGCTTTTGACAACCTTACAACCAGCGACCGCGAAGACGAGGAGGAAATTGATCGTGACCACCACCGCCCGTAATGAATCCACACTCATCGAACTCTTGACCTGGGACGAGTTGCCACCTGGCGATGCGTTGGGCCTGCTCGATTTGCAGACGGGCGATCTCGTTGCCCCTCCCCGCGCCGCTGAAGAGGAAGAGGACGACGAGGACGATGAAGAGGACGACGATGAGGGCGAGGAAGACGACGACTATGAAGATGACGATCTAGAAGAGGACGAGTGGGAAGAGGTCGATGACGACGACGAGGAAGAGGAAGAAGAGGAAGAAGACGACGACGAAGCCTGGGACGATGACGACGAGGACTGGGAAGACGACGACGAAGAAGAAGAGGAGGAGTGGGAAGAGGGCGACGAAGAGTAGCGCCGCGCGTTCATCGGGCGCATCACCAGGCACAGCGGCCGAGCGAGCTGCTGTAGTGGACCGACGTCTCTTAATTGTCACGCCCGGGGTGCCACTGGCGTCTCGCCAGTGCGGGCACATCGCACGGGCAAGATGCCCGTGCCACCCGACAAATTTTCGCAGTCGGTCCAGTAAGGTTCAAGCGGCCCCCGCGTCAGTCTGCCGCAACGCTCGCGGCAGCGGCCGGCGCGGACGTGCCATCGGCTGCCGGCGTCAACGCGCGCAGCCGCACGTGCACGCCGTTGAGAATCGATTGCCCCACGACCGATTCGACCCGCTGGTCGTCGGTCCAATCGTTGAACGACACTCCGGCGTGGCTGCCGGCCGTGTGCTGCCAACGGGCGATCTCGCCGTGTCCCCAACCGTGCGGCAGGCTGACTACGCCCGCGCGCATCTCGTCGGTGACGTGCACGGTAACCTGGCCGCGATGGACGTGATTCTCCAAGAGCGCGGTCTCGCCGTGGTTGATTCCCGCCCGTGCCGCATCTTGCGGATGCACCAAGAGCACGCAGCGTTCGCGCCCCGATACCAGGCTGGGCAGGTTGTGCAGCCAGGAGTTGTTGCTACGCAACTGCCGGCGGCCGACCAGCAACAGCGCGTCGTCAGCCACGGGTTGATCCAGCGTGGCGGCCAACGCCTCAACGGCCCGCACCAGCGGCGCCGCAGCGAGCTGCATTCGGCCGCCGCGATGATAAACGCGCTGCGCGATGCCTTCCTGAAGCGGTCCCAAGTCGATGCCGTGTGGCGCGGCCTTGAGCTTCTTCAGATTGAGTCCGCGCGACCACGGCAAAAACCGATCGCCGTATGGGCCTAGTCGCAACAGCAAGCCGATCGTCGCGTCCGGCGACCAGCGAATGCCGACGTGCCGACCCCAGCGGTAATACCAATCGAGCGCCGGCATTCCGAGCGGGCCGCCGCCCAAGCGATAGATCAATTCCAGAATGATCTGCCAATCGTGCCAGGCGCCCTCGGGGCGCGGCAACACGGCCGGCGACCAGCGCACCACGTTCCGCACGGCTGTGGACGTGAAAATCAAATCGACATGCGCATCGCACATGCCGCCCGCGGGCGGCAGAATCACGTCGGCATGGCGGGTCGTCTCATTGACGTACATGTCGACCGAGACCATGAAGTCGAGCTTCGCCAGCGCCGCGCTCAGTCGCCGGCCGTTGGGCGTGGACAACACCGGATTGCCGGCAAAGGTCACGAGCGCTCGCACCTGTCCGGCGCCGGGCGTTTCGATCTCCTCGGCCAGGATCGAAGCGGGCAAGTCGCCCAGGGTTTCCGGCAACCCGCGCACCCGGCTGCGCCAGCGGCCGTGGCCGTCGGCCTTGGTGGACTTCATGATCGGGCTCAAATCGAGCGCCGGCGTGGGAAACATCGATCCGCCGACGCGGCCCAGCCGTCCGCCCACCAGGTTCAACACGTCCGTGGCCAGCGATGCCACGGTGCCATGCGCGGCGTTGCACACGCCCACGCGCGTGTAGGCGACCGCCGTGAGAGCCGCGGCGAACTCGTGGGCAATGCGGCGGATGGTGACCGCGTCGATGCCCACGGACCGTTCGACACGCTCGGGCGAAAAGGCGGTTAGCGCGCGTTCGATCGCCGGCCAGCCGTCAGCCATCTTTTCAATGCCGGCGCGATCGGTGCGCCCTTCGGCCACGAGCACGTGCGCGAGCGCCAGCAGAAACGCGGCATCGCCGCCCGGCAGGATGGTCAGATGTTCGTCGGCCTCGCGCGCCGTTTCGCTGCGCCAGGGATCGACCACCACGACACGCCCGCCCCGGTCGCGAATGGCTTTCATCCGCTGGCGAAAGTTCGGCGCCGACATGAAGCTGCCGTTCGAAACGCGCGGGTTGGCGCCCAGGCAGAGAAAATAATGCGTGCGATCGATATCGGGCACGGGCACCGACAGCGAGCTGCCGTAGAGATAATACGACGCAGCGAAGCGCGGCGCCGTGTCTTGCGAGCTGGCGCTCATCGAGTTGTGCGTGCCCAGCGCGCGCATCAATCCGTTGCGCAGCGCCAGCACGCCGTGATTGTGCACCACGGGATTGCCGATGTAGATCGCCGTGGCGTCGGCGCCGTGCTGCGCCTTGATACCGCGCAGCCGGTCGGCCGTGAGCGCCAAGGCTTCGTCCCAGGAGATGGGCTCGAAATCGCCCGCGGATGTGCGGCGCACCGGCGTGCGCAGGCGGTCGGGATCATCGTGCAGCTCCGTGATCGCGGCGCCCTTGGGGCAGATGAAGCCCTGCGAAAAAACGTCGTGCTCGTCGGGGGCGACCGCGGTGACGCGCTGGCCGTCGACCTCGAACTTCAGCCCACACATCGCCTCGCACAACGGACAGGTGGCAAACGCGGTGCGAGTCATGACGCGATTCCTCCGCGAGGCTTGAAAACGGCGTGCCGAAGCGGGGCATGACGCCCGAAATGGCATGCAGTATACACCACGGGCGGAGGAGAGGCCAAGAAATGGTGGGGCAACGCTGACTGGCAGCGACCGCGACCGCGCTATTTTACGAATTCCAAGAATGTCGCCTTCCCCGTCTCTACATCGATCGAGAACAGGTTGCCATCCCAGCGATATCCAACGACTTGCTCCTTTTCGTGGACCTCTAGTCCGGTAAAAGGAGTCCGTTCTCGGACGCCTTCGGGAGCATCGATTTGCCACACGATGGCTCCATCGGCCGCGATGCGGTAGATATTGTTCGACACTTCATGACTGGGCGTCGACTTCGGTGTCGCTAGCGTCTCGACAAGTTTGATTCGCGACCCGTCGTCGAGCAGGATCTCGTGTTTTCCGTTTAATCTCATAGCGGCCTCGCGTTTGTAAACGATGACTCCGGAATCTCATCCAGGAGCTCGTACTGGACGACTCCGCGGTGTGGCACCTTCCATTGCGGCTGCGAAGCCACAATGCTCATCCGCATCCGCGTATCCTTGGGAACAAGCACGTCTGTAATATACTTCGGTACTGTTTTCAGCCCTGGCGCTTGTTTGATCTCTGCTGGGGACATTCCCTCAATCGCGTCCGCCCGAACCATCCAACCTCCCGACTGACGATTCTTGTCGGCATACACGCGCACAAATCTCAACTCGCTTTCCGTTGTGAAATCACGTACGTTTGCATTTGGGTGATAGGGCGGTTCGTAACCCTTGGCAGTGTGTTCCGCGTTTGCTTCGGCGACGGGGCGCTGTCGAACGTCCTTGATTTGACGTTGACGCGGTCGCGGTTTTCTCCCTTTGCCGCGCTTGCGACGTGCAAGCGGTGGCGCCGGTACCGGTAAACCGGTGGCCTCCTGAAACGCCGTGTCGATGACCGACTCAACCGCTTCCTTGAGCAGCTTGCCCTTGGCGGCGGCGGCGACGATGCCGCTGCCGACCGCCACCTGCCCTCCCATCGCGCCGGACGTCGGCCCACCGCCCAGAATGATCTCCACCGTGCCGTCGTCGTACGTGATGACCTGCGTCGGCTCGCTGTCGGGAAACAGAGATCGCACGACGGCCAGCGCCACGCGCCTGCCGAAGCTCGGCCGATACTGGCCCGTGGCCAGGGCCTCGTCGTACCAGCCGCCGATCCCTTGCACTTTCTCGATCCGCACCACCTTGCGCACCCGCTTCGTCTCGGGCGGCAACATCGCTTCGCGCGTTGGGTCCGGAAACAACGCCGGATGCGACAAGGACAGTGCGGGCGCCTGAGATTGCGACTCGATGAACGCCCGCGCGTCGGACGCCGCGTTCATGCCCAGCAGGCCCGATTCCGCTCGCGCCTTGACCACCGGCTCCGGCAGAATCCCCCGGGCCTTGCCCCAGGTGGCGATGTAGTTCTCCAGCACGCGGCGGTACCGCGGGTCGACTTCAAAACCCTCCTGCTCCTAGGCGTCGAAGAAGGCGTGCATCTGCGCCCGCCAATCAGGCGGCAAGCGGCGCGCGAGCAACTCGTTGACCCACAGCGAGAGCGCGTCGGCGAAGCGCTCGAGCTCCTTGCGCACCTCATCCAAAAACGCCCGCAGGATGTGCCGCAGGACGTTTTGAACGTACTTCTCTTCGAACATTCCTGCCACCTCGTGTGTCGCCCGCGCGATCGCATGCTTTCGATCGACACGCGCATGCTGCCACAAACGGTGGCCTGGTTTCTACGCGAAGTTGCCAACTATTTTTGAGAATCGGCGCGCGCCAGCGCGGCCGAAAAGTCTGCCGCTGGCCTAGAGAATGGCCTTGCACTTGGCTGGGGCAATGGCGCCGAAGTGCGCGAGTGATCGACAATCGACACTCGCGCGCGGCTCAGATGCGAGCCCGCTCAATCCTTCAACTGGAACAGCCGCTTGAGCGCATCGAGCAGGCCGTGCGGCGGACCCTTTTCCGCCTCGCTGCGCAGCGACTCGAGCGGCGGGTGCAACAGCTTGTTGATCAGCCGGTCGAATGACTGCGCAATCTCCTCGCGCGTTCGCTCATCCAGCTGGGGCAACTTGTTGAGCAGCCGCCGCAACTCCTCGTCCTTGGGTTGCTGCCAACCTTCGCGCAGTCGCTTGATGATCGGCGCGGTGGTGCGATGGTGCAGCTCGGCCATGAAACGGGCCGTTTCCTGCTCGACAATGTGAATGGCCGCCGGCAGCTCCTTGTCGCGCTCGCGGCGGTTGCGGTCGCACGCGGCCCGCAAATCGTCGATCGAGTACAGATACACCCCCAGCCGATCGCCGATGGCCGGATCGAAATCGCGCGGCACGGCCAGATCCAAGACGAACAGCGGCCGCTGATAGCGGCCCGGCTCGATCTGCTTGTAGGCATCGAGCGTCACGATCGCGCTGCCTGCGCCCGTGGTGCTGATTACCAGGTCGGCCTGGGCCAGCAGTTGCGGCAGTTGTTCCCAGCGGGCGGCGCGGCCCTGCCAGCGCTGGGCGAGTTGTTCGGCCCGCTCATAGCTGCGGTTGACCACGGTCACGTCGTGGGCGCCTTCGTTTTGCAGATAGCGCAGCGTCTCTTCGCCCATTTCGCCGGCGCCGATCACCAGCGTGTGCTTGTCGTCGAACGTTTCGAAAATATCGCGGGCAAAGTCGCCCACGGCCACGCTGGAGATGCTCACGCGGCGCTGGTTGATCTTGGTTTCGCTGGCCACGCGTTTGGCCACGCGCACCGCGGCCTGAAAGATGCCGTGCGTCAGCGGCCCGGCGCTCTGGCGTTCTTTGGCCAGTTCATAGGCCTGCTTCACCTGCGCCAGAATCTGCGGCTCGCCCACGACCATGCTGTCGAGACTGGCGGCCACGGTGAACAGGTGCCGCACCATGTCTTCGCCGGTGTGCTCGAACAGCTCGTCGAAGATCTCGTACACCGGCAAGTGGTGAAAATCGGCCAGGAAGCGGGCGATCTCTTCGTGGCTTGGTCCGCCGCCGTCCTCGGTCGCCGTATAAACTTCCACGCGATTGCACGTGGAGAGCACCACCGATTCCACCTGCGGATAGCGGACGCGCAATTGCTCGAGCGCCGTGCCGACCTGCTCCGGCGTGAAGGCCAGCCGTTCACGCGCTTCCAGCGACGATTGATGGTGGCTGCAGCCGACCATTTGCAGCTTCATGGCCGGCCTCCCGGCGCGTGGGCGGCGACGGGTCGCGCGGACGTGCGCGGGACGCTGCTGGTTGCGGCGTCGTCGGCCGCAGCGGCAGCCGGCGCCGGCTCGTGTGGTCCGGCGCTGTGCTTTGTGTCGACCCATAGCAGCACGGCCAGCGTCATCACCAGGAACAGGAAGTTGGCAATGGTCAGATACGCAACTTTCCGCCCGCGCCGCGCCGGCTGATAGAGGGCATTGAAGATCGCCGCGCCGCACAACCAGGCCAGCATCAGGGCCGAGCTGCCGATCACCGGATCGGTCCAGGGCACGGCGCCCGTCAGATTGCGATTGATGATGTTGAGCACGATCCCGGACAGAAAGCCCATGCCCACCAGCAGGGCCGAAAGGATGATCGAGCGGCTGTTGACCTTGGCCAATCGTTCGAGACTGGGCAGGCGCAGCCCTTCGGTCGGGGGCAGCTTGCGCTTCAGCCGCCGCGCCTGCACGAGGTACATCAGCCCGGCTGCAAAGCCCACCATCACGGCCACGGTGCCCAACAGCAGAAACACTCCGTGCACCATGCCCCAGGCGCGCGAGGCGCTGTCGGGCGCCAGCGGCGCGCGGTCCGCCAGCGCCGCCGCCGCCACCAGCGCCAACACGAGCGGCAACAGGTACAGGCCCAAGGGCGATTGCGGATATTGATACGCCAGATACAGGTACGTGACGGTTAACAGCCAGGCCGTCAGCAGGCACCAATCGAAATTGCTCGACAGGGGCGACGCTGACAACTCGAGCGCGCGATAGCCCAGATACAGCGAATGCGCCACCAGTCCCGCCAGCACGAAACCCAGCGCCAGCAGGGCGCGCGGGCGGCTCCGCCCGAACCATTGTGAGAGCTCCAGCAGCCAGGCCACTGCGTAGCTGGCGGCGAAGCAAACCAGGCTGATGCCGGAGATGAATTGCATGGCGGTTCGATCGACTGGAGGTGCGCCGTGGACTGGCGCGCGGAAACTACGCTTCGCCGTCGAGACCGTATTCCTTCAGTTTCTTATGCAGCGTGTTGCGGTTGATACCCAGCTTCGACGCCGCCTTGGTCTGCACGCTCTCACAAGCGGTCATCACCTGGGCGATCAGCTCGCGCTCCACGCGATTGACCACCTTGGCGTGGAGGTTGTCTTCCTGCGGACCGGCGGAAACCAGCCCCTGCTGCACCAGCTCGTAGGTCAGTGTTTCCAGGTCGGCTGCGCGCGGGCGGCCGCCGGCGCGCGCCTTCGGACCGCGCAATACGGCCTCGGGCAACAGCTCGCACGTCAGCTCGTCGCCCCGGGCCATCACCACCGAACGTTCCACGTAGTTCTGCAACTCGCGGACGTTGCCCGGCCAATGATACTTCTGCAGCGCCGCCAGCGCCTCGGGCTGAATGTGGGTCACGTAGCGATCGTTTTCTTCGTTGTACAGCGTGAGGAAATGGCCCACCAGCTCCGGAATGTCGTCCGGCCGTTCGCGCAGGGGCGGCAAGTGAATCGGCACCACGTTGAGCCGGTAGTACAAGTCTTCGCGGAACCGTTCCGCCTCGATTTCTGTCATCAAGTCGCGATTGCTGGCGGCGATCAGCCGGGTATCGACGCGGATGGTTTGCGTGTCGCCGACGCGCTCGAACTCGCGTTCTTGCAGCACGCGGAGCAACTTTACTTGCAGCTTGGGCGTGGTGGAGTTGATCTCGTCGAGAAAGATCGTGCCGGTGTGGGCGGCTTCGAAGCGGCCCGTGCGGTTGGCGATGGCGCCGGTAAACGCCCCGCGCACGTGGCCGAAGAGCTCGCTCTCCAGCAGGCTCTCGCTCAGCGCGCCGCAATTCACCCGCACAAACGGGCCGCTGGCGCGTTGACTGGACAAGTGAATGGCCTTGGCGATGAGCTCCTTGCCGGTGCCCGTTTCGCCCAGCAGCAACACCGAGGCGTTGGACCGAGCCACGCGGCGAGTCAGCTCGTACACCTGGCGCATGACGGCGCTGGAGCCGACCAGCCCCGGAATCGGGGGCCCGTCGTGGTTGGTGTCGAGAGTTCGATAGGTGCCGCTCATAAGGGAGCGCCGTCGGTGCGGCGCGTCGAGCGTCAGGGCGCGCCGGCGGGTGTAGGTTTCTGCTCGATGGCGTCGAGCACGGCGGTCAGGACGGTGTGGGTATCGCCGTTGCGTCCGGCGTTGGAGTTATAGAGGTCGTACTGCTGCATCACTTCGTCGCCGGTGAGCCGCAAGCCAAACTGTCCGATGTTGCGGGCCAATGCGGCGGCGGCCGCTTCGCGCGCGTCCAAGGGCTGGGTGCCCAGATCGGCCAGCTTGATCAGGCTGCGCTGCGCGCTGGCGGTGCCAATGTCACCCAGCACGGCGGAGGCGTGCGTGGTCAGTTCCGGGACATACAAGGCCGACGTGACCGCCGGCTCTTCGCGATAAATGTCAAACACGCGCTGCGGGCTGGCCGCCAGCGCTGCCAACCAGTCGAGCGCTGCCACGGCCTGCTCCTGGCGCTCGTTGGCGGGCACGTGCCAACGGCCACCACGCGCCAGCAACTGATTGGCCCGCACGCGCATTTCGGCTTCGTTGGGCGGCTGGAGAAAGGCCTCGGCCAAGGGCGTTTGTTCCGCGAACAGCGTTACGCGCTCCAGATCGTCGGGCGGCGCGAGCATGCCAATCGGCAGCCGCGCGGTGCGCGGATCGCGACGTAACTGCGCCACGAGAAAATCCAAACCGGGATCATTCAGTGCGGAGTGGGCCAGCACGAAATCAAAATCCGGCGAGCGCACCGCCAGCTCGAACGCCTGCCGCGGATTGGTGGCAATGTCCGTTTCATAACCCAGCGCGGCCGCCAGCCCGGCGATCGTCTGCGCCGCGGCGCTATTCGGATGCGCCACCAGCACCCGCGGCGTGCCGAACGAGCGCGCAAAGAAGCCCAGCGCGTCGCCCACCTGACTCGAACCCGCAAACGCCTGCGTGGGCGCGAGCTTCATGATTGCTTTGACGGCGGAAAAGCGCAGCCGCAAATCCGCACTGGCGGCTGCCCGGGCCAGCGGACTCGGTTGGGGTTGGCCGCGCAGCAACAGCGAGGCGTTGCCCACATCGCCCAACACTTGCGTGGCCGCGATGGCCGCGGGCACAAACCCCTCGGCAATGGCGAAGGCCAGCACGTTGTCGATCACGTCCGGACCGTAGTACGCGGCGGCGGAGTAGGCCGATTGCGGACCCGTGGACAGCGGATGGCCCAGGCCGCGCCGCACCTGGGCGGCTTGCAACATGGCCGTCAGATATAAGCGCAGCCAGTCCCCGCGATTCGGATCGATCAGGTACAGCTCGCGGGCCAGGCGCGTGGCGTGGGCCAGCGCCGCGCCGGTCTGGTCATACTCGACCGGCACGCTTTGATTCTGTTCGCGATTCCAGTGCCATACGATCGCCGGAGCAGCGGTGAGCGGATCGGCATTGCGCGAGGCGTCGAGCGGCTTGCGCGCGGCACGCTCCAGCATTTGCACGGCCTGTTGGCCATCGGGCGCGTGACCCAAAATGCGGGCCAACGCCTCTCGTGCCGCACTGCGCATATGCGCCGAGCTGGTGGGCGACGCCAGCGGAGCGAGCAATTGTGGCACGGCCTCGTAAGCGTTCATGCGGCCCAGCAGATCGATCACTTGGATTTTCAGCGCTTCGTCCGGCGACTCGAGCACGCCCAACAGCGGCTCGACGGCCAGGCCGCCCAGATACACGAGCAATTGTCGAGCGGCCGCCTGCTCGGCGGCGCGCTCTGGATCGGCCAGGATGGCCACCAGCGGCGCCACGGCGCTCTCGCGGGCCCGCAGCAGTTGCACGGCCGCTTGTTCGCGCGTGGCTTCGCTCGGATCGCTTAATTGTTTGGCCGCTTCGGTCAAGCGGGCCGAGTCGCGGCGATATTCTTCGGCCGCCTGCTGCCAGTCGTCGATCATCGGACCCAGCACCGGGCCCAGTTCCTTGTCGCGCGCCAATTTCAGCAAGTCGGCCGGCGAGAAGGCGTCGACCAGGGCAGTCTTTGCCGCCGGGTCGAGCGCCTGCTTGCTCAGGTCATCGACAAATGGCCTGGCCAGTGCGGCGTGTTCCAGGTCGGCGAGGATTTTGATCGCTCGCAGCAGGTCGACGGGCGTCTTCGGTTTCCAATCCAAGATGGCCAGCACGGCCGGATCGGTCGGTGCCGCCGGCTGAGCTTCTTCTTCGGCCGCGTCGGCAGGCTTGGGGCGCCCAGCGGCGGGCGCATCGGCCGCCGCGGGATCTGCATCAGGATCGGCTGCGTCGAACACGTCGGCCGCATCGCCCACAGGCGCGTCCATGGCAGGGTCGTCGGCAGCCGGTGCATCAGCCGCCGGTTCCTCCATGGCGCCGGGGTCCGCGGGCGCGTCGGCCGCCGGTGCGTCAGCAGCGGGCGCAGCCGCGGGATCGGCCGCGGGTGCGGCAAACGGATCGTCCGCCTGTTGCGCTGCGGCCTGCGCCTGCCAGAAGGCCAGGGCCGCAATGCAAAGCGCTAAGTACAGGACAGAACGTCCCCGCGCGAACTTCGCAGCGGCGGCGACGTGCGTCAGCGATTGAAGAGCGTGTGCACCCATGTCAGTCACTCATCGATCGGGCGTTTCAGGTCGTGGTGTCAGTCAAAGTTGTCTGGGTTGCTGTCCGCGCGGATCGGTCAACTTGCGGTCGCGGCCAGCTTTTGTTTCCAACGTTTGGTTTGCCGCTCCACTTCCGCCGGGCCGGTGGAGCCATAACTGGCGAACGCCGCCACGGCGGGCTGCACTCCCAGCACCTCGCGCACTTCGGCGGCGGCCCCGGAGTCCAGGGCCTGGAATTCCTCGTCCGGCAGTTCGGCCAGGCGCACGCCGCGATCGAGCGCCTTGCGGACCAGTCGGCCGACGGCTTCGTGGGCGGTTCGCTGGGCCATGCCGCGGCGAATCAGCGCCTCCATCAGCGTGGTGGCATCGAGGTGGCCGCGGTCGAGCCGTTCTGCGATGGCCTTGCGATTGAGCTCGGCCCCGGCCACCAGCGGCGCCGCCAGCTCCAGGCACGCGTCCACCGTGTCGAACGAATCGAACAGCCGCTCCTTGTCTTCCTGCAGGTCACGGTTGTAGGCCAGCGGCAGGCCTTTGACGAGCACCAACAGCGCCGTCAGATTGCCCACCACGCGCGCCGTCTTGCCGCGCACCAATTCCAGCACGTCCGGGTTGACCTTCTGCGGCATGATCGAGGAGCCGGTGCAGAAAGCTTGCGGAAGCTTCAGGAAGTTGAACTCCGTGGTGGACCACAGCACCCATTCTTCGGCCCAGGTGCTCAAGTGCTCGGCGATGGTGGTCAACGCAAAGGCAAACTCCAGCACAAAATCGCGGTCGCTGGAGACGTCGATGCTGTTGGCCGCCACGTCCTGGAAGCCCAGCCGCCGCGCCACGTCATCGCGATCGATGGGCAAACTCGTGCCGGCCACGGCCGCGGCCCCCAGTGGGCAGACGTTGGTGCGCCGGCGGCAGTCGGCCAGTCGTCCCCGATCGCGCTCCAATTTTTCGCAATAGCACAGCCAATAATGCGTGGCGAGCACCGGCTGGGCGCGCTGCAGGTGCGTGTAGGCGGGCAGAATGACCCCCTGGTCCTTATCCGCGCGTTCCACAAAGGCGCGTTGCAGTTGGACGAGCCGCCCGTCGATCCGATCGATCGCGTCGCGGGCCCAGAGGCGCAGATCGGTGGCCACCTGATCGTTGCGACTGCGCGCGGTGTGCAGTTTGCGACCGACGTCGCCCAGCCGATCGATCAATGCCCGTTCGATGTGCATGTGGATGTCTTCCAGAGCGATGTCGAACTGGAAGCGTCCTTGCTCAATTTCCTGGCGGATGTCGGCCAGTCCTTGCTCAATCTGTTGGCATTCTTGCGGCGTGATGAGACCGACCGAAGCGAGCATCTGCGCGTGCGCGGTGGAGGCGACGATGTCGTGGGCGTAGAGTCGGCGATCGAAGCTCACGCTTTCGGTGAACTTCTCCACGCGGCGATCGGTCGCCTCGTCAAAAACGCCACTCCAGGCCTTCTTTGCCACAGGACCTCGCACGCACTGGCCCCAGGCAGGGCCAAGAACTGGAAACAATTTCGTCAACGTATTTACTGTAAATGGCTTACGGCGAGGTGTCAACGAACGGGCCGGCTGCCGGCGCGGCCCGCGCTTTTGCCCTCGGTTGGGGTGCTCCGGCTGGCGCGAACGTGACGATTGCCCAACTCCGTGGCAGCTGGGAACCGCGAAATCTGCGGCCGGCCAGTGTTTGCTGACTGCGCGACCGCTGCTGTAGGATGATGCACTTTCGGCCTCTCTTCACCCGTAACCAGGCAAGGTCCGTCCATGGCAAATCTCCAGGGCAAAACGCTTTTTATCACGGGCGCCAGCCGCGGCATCGGCAAGGCCATTGCGCTGCGTGCGGCAGCCGACGGCGCGAACATCGTGGTGGCGGCAAAAACGGCCGCGCCGCACCCAAAACTGGAAGGCACCGTGCACTCGGCGGTCGACGATCTCAAGGCCGCCGGCGGCAATGCCCTGGCCTGTGTGACGGACATCCGTTTCGAGGAGCAGGTTCAAGCCGCCGTCGAGGCGGCCGTGGCCGCGTTCGGCGGCATCGACATCGTGGTCAACAACGCCAGCGCTATCTCGCTCACCGGCACGCTGGAAACCGACATGAAGCGCTACGACCTGATGCACGGCATCAACACGCGCGGCACGTATTTGACCTCGAAGCTGTGCCTGCCGCATTTGCTGCGCGCCAAGAACCCGCACATCCTCAACATCTCGCCGCCGCTACTGATGGAGCCGCGCTGGTTCGCCGGCCACGTGGCCTACACCATGGCCAAGTTCGGCATGAGCATGTGCGTGTTGGGAATGGCCGAGGAGTTTCGCGAGCGCGGCGTGGCGGTGAACGCGCTGTGGCCGCGCACGGCGATCGCCACCGCCGCGGTGCGCAATCTCTTGGGCGGCGACCAGGCCATCCGCCATTGCCGCAAGCCCGAGATCATGGCCGACGCGGCGCACGCCATCCTGGTGCAGGACAGCCGGAAGTGCTCGGGCAACTTCTTCATCGACGACGACGTGCTGCGGGATGCCGGTGTGAAGGATTTCGACCAGTACGCCGTGCAGCCCGGAGTGGAGTTACAGCCCGACTTCTTCGTGCCGTAGGAACGCGGCGCAAGGTGTCGGTTGCGACACGCGTGAGCGGGAGGGCGAGGCGGAGCCCTCTGGTGCCTGCGGCAACGGGCCCGAAATCCGCACTGGCAAGGCGGCAGTCGCACGCGGATATCCACACTGGCGAGACGTCAGTGGCACCCGAAGTCCACACTGGCGAGACTGCAGTGGCACCAACCAGTGGGTTGGTTGCGCGGCTCGAGCGCGCCTCACAACCAATACGATAGCGCCGCCAGGGCCACGAGAATCAGGGCCATGAAGCCCGCGATCATCACACCCAGCCGCGCCGCATGCGCGAAGATGGCCGGCAGTTGCTCGTGGCGCGTGGCCGAGTAAACCAGGCTGATCACCACGATCAGCGGCAGCGAGTACCACAGCAGGTTCACCTGCGCCAGCAGCGTCACGGCGCTTGTCATAGAACAACTCTCCGGGGCGCGCCAAGCGCGCAGGCGATTACCCGCCGCTATCCGTGGGCGGCTCGTCGTCTTCCTTGCGGCGCGCACTGTCCTCAGGTTCGATGCGCACCGGTCCGCCGTAGGCATCATAAATGGCCAACACGTTGAGCAGGCCGGCGATCATCGTGTACACGGTGCCCAGCTCCAGTCGCCGGTGCAGCCGCTTCCACAGGTCGTTCAGCGCGGCGGTATCCGCGGGCGGCGCCATCACGCCGCCGAACAGCGGCTGCTTGCCGTTGCGCACCAGATAAGTCTGCGCAATCGCCGGCAGCGCCGGCAGGCCCACGCACACCTGGCACAAATAGGGCAGCCGTTTGTCTCCCTCGACCCACGAGGCGTAGACCGCGCGGCCATCGCTGATAAACAGCCCGTAAAAGAACGTGCTGAGAATGGAGATCATGAACAGCAGTCCCTTGCGCGTGCGGCCCTGGTAGATGTGGCCCAGGCCCGGGATGAGCCAGCCCAAGGCGGCCGCCACGACCGGATCTTTCAGGTCGATGACCTCATCGGGCGCGCTGGCAATGGTCAGGCCTTTCGACACGCGGGAACCTCAGACGGGGAGTTGGGCGGGGCTGTTCTGCTCAGCGATTATTCTACCCCAGGCCGCCACCGGTGCCAGATCAAGCGGACGGCGCATGCAACCGGCGCAAGCAGGACGTTTGCGGCGCAAAAGCCTGCCAGAGGAGGATTCGCCGGCGGGCGTGGAATCTTGCCGTGCCAGGCCCAAGCATGCGCCCAGCCCAGATGCTGGGACCCGCCGCCTACCGCCGCGCAGCGGCCACACCGGCCGTCGCGCCGGTCGTCACGCCCAGTTCGCGGGCCACCGAGTCGATGGTCTCGGGCTCGACCTGGGCCAGGTTCTGGCCCGCCCCGGCCAACAGCGCCAGGTCGGCCAGTTGCTTCACACGGCGGGGTATGCCGCCGCTTTGCTCGTGCAAGCGCGCCAGGGCCGACTCGCTGAAAACGGGCGTCGAGCGGCCGGCGACTGCCAGAGCGCGTTTCACAAAGCTGGCCGTTTCGTCCGCCTCCCAGCCTTCCAGATCGATGCGTAGTTCGGCCAGATTCAACAGCCGCGCGCCCAGCCGCGCCAGCCGCGCGGGTTGAGCTGCCAGCACGATGGTCAGCCGCACATCGCGATCGGCGTTGAGCTGCGCGAGTCGGGCCACTTCGTCCAGCACTTCGCTCTTGGCTTCGTCGGCGTCGTCGAGCAACAGCACCGTGCCGAGTTGTTGATAGCGGTTGGCCAGCAGGTGATCGACCAGAGTGCGCCCCAGGGTGAAGCCGTCGCAATGCGCGGAGATCTCCACGCCCAACTGTCCGCCTACCAGCCATTGGAACTCGCGCACGTCGATGCTGGCGATGCTGACGAGTGCCCGCTGCATCTGGTGCGGCGGCAACTGTCGGGCGAACGTTTCCAAGAGCATCGACTTGCCGCAGCCCGGCGCGCTAAGCAGCAGGCCGAGGGCGCGGCGCTCGTCGACGAGAAAGTGCAGCCGGGCGAGCGCTTCGTCCTGCGACGGTCCTTGCAGGAAGAATCGCGCGTCGAGGCTGGCACGAAACGGCGATTCGCCGAGACCCCAATACGACAAGTACATGACTATTTCTCGCGCCCTTGCGCCGCTAAGCTAGCACGTGCAGATGGAAACAGCTCCGCATCGTTTGTTTCTTCGGTAAAACCTCGCCGACCGCTTGAGTCAATCAACCGCCCGCCAGGGGTGCCCGCGGCGCCACTGCCAGCACCGCGCGCCATCGATCCATGACCGAACGCTATTTTGTCGAACTGCCGATCGACGGGCCGCAGGCCCGGCTCACCGGCGGCGAGGCGCACCATCTGGCACACGTGATGCGCGCCAAACCGGGCCACCTGGTGACGCTGTTCGACGGTCAGGGCGCCGAATTCTCCGCCCGCGTCGAACGCGTGGGCCGAGCCGAGATCGAGCTGGCGGTGCTCGAACGGGCCGATGTGAATCGCGAGCTGCCGCAGCGCATCGTGCTGGGCGTGACGCTGCCCAAGGGCGACCGTCAGCGCTGGCTGGTGGAAAAGGCCACGGAGGTGGGCGTGGCGCGGCTCGTGCCACTCGTGACGGAGCATTCCGGCGAGCACGCCGCGGCCGATCGTTTGCGGCGCACTGTGATCGAGGCCTGTAAGCAGTGCCGCCGCAATCAATTCATGGAGATTGCCGCCAGCCAGCCGCTGGGTGAGTTCCTGGCTGCCGCGCCGACTAGTGCGGCGCGACTGTTTGCGCATCCCGGCGGCGACTCGGTGGCCAGCGCGCTGGCTCGCAGGCCGGCAGCCGCGCCGCTGGGCGAAGCGTGGATCGCCGTAGGCCCCGAGGGTGGCTTTTCGGCGCGCGAGGTCGAAGCCGCGCATGTAGCCGGCTGGCGCGTCGTCGATCTTGGACCGCGCATCTTGCGCGTGGAAACCGCCGCCATCGCTCTGGCGGCCGCAGTGGCGCTGGGGAGCGAGGCAGGCACAGCGTCGCACTGAATCAGCACCTGGGTGAAACTGCTAACTCGTTAGCAGTGTCCAGGCGAGATTTGCACTGCTGGACAAGCCAGCAGTGGCACCCGAAGGGCGTCTGCAAGCGCGATCGGCACTGGACCGGTGCCTCACGGCTTCTTTTCGGCCTTGATGATCTTGCCGAACATATGGCCGCCATGATCGCCGCCGCTCCACGTCCCGGCGTACTCGTCGCCATAGACCAGCACGCGGGAAGTGAACGTGCCGAGCCCGGGCACGAGCACGTTGTCGAGCGTGATGACCGGCGTGTTGCCGGCCCATTTGACCTGCAGTGCCAAGGGCAACTTCACGTCGTGGTCGCCGTACTGAATGCGGGTTTCGAACGACCACAGGCCGTTTTCCAGCTTGTGGACTTTGCCGAGCGTGTAGCGGTCTTCCTTGAGCGGATGCTCGCCCGTCTGGTCGCGGGTGGTGAAGCGGCCGGCCAGCGTGGCCCCGGACATCAGCTCGGCGAACTTCTTGTCCAGCTCTTCCTGGTCAGCGGGCGGCGCGTCGGGCGCGGCTGGCTGGGCCAGCGCAACTTGCAGCGTCAGTAGAAAACAGGCAACCGTGGACGACGTGATGCGAATCATGGCTACATCCTCTCGGCAGTGAACTTGCAGTGGCGACGCTCGGCGGCACGCAGCCGGCGCCGAGCCATCCGCCGCATTGTACCGGGTTGCAACGGGCCGTTCGACAGTTTTTCGCTGTAGGCGTGCCGCGCGAGTCCGTTGAAATCGCGTCTTTCATCGTCTTCGTGGGTGGCACTGGCGTTTCGCCAGTGCGATTTCCACGTCACCGTTGCGCTGCACTGGTAAAATGCCAGTGGCACCCGATATGAACCTTATACGCTTAGTGCACAATCTCGTTCAAATACTCAACCGCCTGGCCAAACTCCTGTTCGGCGTCGGAAGTTTCCTCGCGGGCGATGGTGAAGTAGCCCCGATAGCCAAAATTCTCAAGCGCCCCCAAGAGCGCGGGAAAATCGGCCGTGCCGCGTCCCAACGGCACTTCCAGTCCGCGGCCGCGCGCCAGGTCGCGGGCCCCGTCGCGCGCATGCACGTGCAGGATGTGCTGCCCCAGCGATTCGACGGCCCCGAGCGGCGAGAAACCGTTGATGATCAAGTTGCCGGGATCCAGATCGGCGCCGATGGCCAACGGCCCCAGGGCGTCGATGAGCCGGCGCAACACCGGACCGCTGCAGCCGCCCGTGTGCGCCGCAAATGTGGCGCCCACGTGATGTCCGTAGCGACCGAGGTCGCTCAGCGTTTCGACGAGTTGGTTCCAGCCGGGACCACCTGCTTCTTCAGGCACGCGGCCCACCTGGTTGACGACCACGGCGGCGCGCAAGTCGGCGGCCAAGCGCAGGGCGGCCTTGGTGGCCGTCACGCGGCGATCCAGCTCGTTGCTGTCGTCGTAACCTCTGCGTGTGCGAAAGCCAACGGCCGATACGCGCAAGCCGTGCTCTTCCAGCAGTCGCCGCACCTCGCGGAGTGCCGTTTGCCCCAATTGATCCGGCCGCAGCTCGCCCCGGGCGTCGATCTCCACGGCGCTCGCGCCCAGCCGTGCAGCCACGGCCACGGCCTTGCGAAACGGCAGCCGCAGGCCGGACAGTTGAATTGCGATCTTGAGCGCGGGCACGTGCGGCTTTCCTGGGCGAACGACCGGGATCGTGCGGAAGATACTGATTGTAACGGCCCCTGAGCGCGCGCCCATCGATATTGCCGCCCATCGTCGGGCATAATGGTGAGGGCGGCAACGAGGTACTGCGTCGCATGCATCGTTCGGCCGCGCAGCGGCCCAGGTACTTAGCGGCGGGTGTCGTGTAAGCGTGAACTTGCCGCATGTTCCAGACAGTGGTGGACGGATTTTTTCTCACACTCATTAGCCATGCACACCGTCGCCGACGTCGCCAGTTTTTTGGAAGCGTTCGCCCCGTCGGCATTGGCCGAATCGTGGGATAACGTGGGCCTGTTGGTCGGCAGCTTTGCGCAGCGCGTCCAGCGCGTGATGACTTGCTTGACGATCACGCCCGCGAGTTGCCGCGAGGCCATCGAGCGCCGCGCCGACCTGGTGGTCAGCCATCATCCGCTGCCGTTTCGGCCGCTCAAGCGGTTGACCAGCGAGACCAGCGAGGGCCGCTTGCTGTTGGAGCTGATCGGTGCGAAAGCGGCAGTGTACAGTCCGCACACCGCGTTCGACTCGGCCGAACAGGGCATCAATCAACGACTGGCCACCGGTTTGGAGCTGCAGAATATTGCGCCGCTGGTGCCAACGACCGAGCCCAATCAGGGGGCCGGCCGCTTTGGACGCCTGCCCGCGCCCCTGCCGCTGTCTGAGCTGGCGGCGCGCGTGAAGCGGCTGTTGGCAATCGAGCACGCGCAGGCCGTGGGCTCGTTGGACCAACCGGTGCACTCGGTGGCCGTGGCGTGCGGTAGTGCGGGCGAGTTTCTGGGCGCCGCGCAGGCGGCGGGTTGCCAGGTCCTGGTGACCGGCGAAGTGCGTTTCCACACCTGCCTCGAGGCCGAGGCGCTGGAGGTCGGCCTGGTGCTGGCGGGACACTTTGCCAGCGAACGCTTTGCCGTGGAGCAATTGGCCGCGGTTTTGGCCGAGCAGTTCCCCGCGCTGGAAGTGTGGGCCAGCGGCGAGGAGCGCGACCCACTGTGTTGGCTATGAAGCCGGGCTTGCTATGAAATTCCGATTTTTTGCTGCCCGCGGCAACGGTCTTTGCCGGTCGCTCGCCTTCGCCCGTTTACTGTCTACAATGATAGGTCTCCCTGGCCGCCGCCGCGTGAACACAGAGCCGCCCTACGAGGCCCGTCATGCCCGCTAAGTTCCTGACCGCGCTGCCGGTATACAACGAGGCGGCCCACGTGGGCCCGGTGCTCGACGAGGTGCGGCGGTACAGCAACGACGTGCTGGTGATCGACGACGGCTCGAGCGACGGCACGGCCCAGTTGCTGGCCGCGCGCGGCGATATCGCCTGTGTCACGCACCCGCGCAACCAGGGTTACGGCGCGGCTTTGCGCAGCGCCTTCGAGTACGCGCTGGCGGAGAACTACGACGTGCTGGTGACCATCGATTGCGACGGCCAGCACGAGCCGCAGCGCATTCCCGACTTTGTGGCCGCGACGGCCGACGCGCAGATCGTTTCCGGCAGCCGCTACCTGCACGATTTCGACGGTCAAAGCCGGCCACCCGAAGATCGCCGCAAAATCAACGCCGAGGTGACGTCCACCGTGAACCGCCGGCTGGATTTGCACCTCACCGATGCCTTTTGCGGCTTCAAGGCCTATCGCCGCGACGCGCTGGCGCATTTTCAGATCACCGAGTTGGGCTACGCCATGCCTTTGCAGGTGTGGGTGCAAGCCGCGCAGGCCAGGTTGCAGATCGTGGAGCTCGCGGTGCCGCTGATCTACCTGGATCTGGCGCGCTCGTTTGGCGGCTCGCTCGACGATGCGAACACGCGGTTGAAGTACTACTACGAAGTGCTCGATCGTCTGATCGGGCGCGCCGAGGTGCCGCCGCCGCACAGCCGTTCGAAAGCCTTGTGTCGCGAGACCAGCGAATGAAGTGCATGAGTGCGGCCCTGGAGCACAAACGACTGCGCGCACCGGCGGAAGATGGCGGCACGCTGATTGCGCCGCCGCTGGATGCCGTGGGCGAGGTCATCGAACGCAACGCAACGGCCGCAGCCGCGCACGATTGCGACGTGCAGGGCCGTTCGCTCGGGGACTTGTCGCGACAGGCCCGCGCAGAGCTGCAGCAAGCGGCCTGGGCCTATACGCGCACCTATCGCGACGTGCCCCATCCCGCCTCGGGTCCCGGCACGCGGATGATCCTGGCCGGCCATCAGCCGCAATTGTTTCATCCGGGCGTGTGGTTCAAGAATTTCGTGCTCAGCACCATTGCCGAGCGACACGGGGGCGTGGCCGTCAACCTGGCCATCGACAGCGACACGATCAAGACGGCCTCGCTGCGCGTGCCGAGGGGCACCGTTGCAGAGCCGCTCGTGGAGAGCGTGCCGCTGGACAAGCAAACGGCAGAGATTCCCTACGAGGCGCGGCGCATCATCGACCGCGAGTGTCTCGACTCGTTCGGCCGCCGGGCGGCCGACGCCATTCGTCCGTTGGTGAGCGATCCGTTCGTGCGCGATTTCTGGCCGCTGGTCGCTCGCCGTGCCGCCGAGTGCAGCAACCTGGGCGAGTGCATCGCCCAGGCGCGCCACCTGCAGGAAGGTCAATGGGGCACGACCACGCTGGAGATTCCGCAGAGCCATGTGTGCGACCTGCCGGCCTTCCATTGGTTCACGGCGCACTTGCTGGCGCGGCTACCGCACATGTGGGACGTCTACAATCGCTCGGTGGCCGACTATCGCCTGGCGAATCACGTGCGCTCGAGCGCTCATCCCGTGCCCGACCTGGCGGCCGAGGACGACTGGCTGGAGGCGCCGTTTTGGATTTGGGACACCGAGGACCCGCGCCGACGGCGCTTGTTCGTGCGGCAGCGGGGCGACGAGATTCTGATTTCCGACCGGCAAGCGATCGAAGCGTCGCTGGCCCTCTCGCCCGAGAGCGATGCGGCCCGCGCGGTGGAACAACTGGCGGCCCTGGCCGATCGCGGCGTGCGGATTCGCACGCGGGCCTTGATGACGACGTTGTTCGCGCGGTTATTCCTGGGCGACCTGTTTCTGCACGGCATTGGCGGCGCCAAGTACGACCAGGTGACCGATGCCATCATCGAACGGTTTTTCGGCGTCTGTCCGCCGCGCTATATGACGATCACGGCCACGCTGCGGCTGCCGATCGCGCAAGCAGCAACGACGGATTACGACGCGCGGCAGATTGCCGCCACGCTGCGCGACATGACGTATCATCCCGAGCGGCATCTCTCGGCCGATGGCGATGCGGCATTGGCGGCGCTGGTGCAGGAGAAACGCCACTGGGTGGCGCAAGCGGCGTCAGCCGCAACGGCCCGTGAGCGCTGCCGGGCGATTCGCGCGGCGAACGACCGGATGCAGCACTATCTATCCGACCGGCGAAAGGCGCTCGTCGACCAGCGGTCCACGGCCGAAGCGGTTCAGCGCGGCAAGGCGATTCTGGCCTCGCGCGAATACGCCTTTTGCCTGTATCCGGAAGCGGCCCTGCGGCGGCTGATGACGGTGGACGCGTAGGAGACTCTGCCGCCCTTTGAGCGCCCGTTGAGCCGGCATCGTTCACCTCTTTCCCAGTAGCGCTTTGGCCTGCTTCACCACGTTCTCCACGGTGAAGCCAAAGTGCTTGAACAGTTCGCCGGCCGGCGCCGAGGCGCCGTAGCTCGTCATGCCGACAAAGCCTCCGCCCGGGCCGAGATATTTCTCCCAGCCCTGCACGATGCCGGTCTCCACGGCCAGCCGTGCGGTGACGGCCGGCGGCAGCACGCTGTCGCGATAGGCCTGATCCTGCGCGTCGAACAATTGCCAGCTCGGCATGCTGACCAGCCGCACGCGCACGCCCTGGCCGATCAGTTGCTCATACGCCTGCACGCACAGCGAGAGTTCGCTGCCGGTGCCAATCAGGATCAACTCGGGCTGACTTCCTTGCGGGGCATCGGCCAGCACATACGCACCCCGAGCGACGCCCGCGGCGGCGGCGAACTTCGTGCGATCGAGCGTGGGCAGATTCTGCCGCGAGAGCACGAGCGCCACCGGCCGATCCGTAAGGGGCATGATCACGCGCCAGGTTTCGGCCACTTCGTTGGCGTCGCCAGGCCGGATCAAGATCAGATTCGGAATGGCCCGCACGGCCGACAAGTGTTCCACCGGCTGGTGCGTGGGCCCGTCTTCGCCGAGGCCGATCGAGTCGTGCGTGAAGATGTAGATGACCGGCAGCCGCATGATGGCGCTGAGCCGCATCGACGGCCGCAGATAGTCGCTGAACACGAAGAACGTAGCGCCGAACGGCCGCAGGCAGGACAGCGACATGCCATTGAGCGCGGCCGCCATGCCGTGTTCGCGAATGCCGAAGTGGAAGTTGCGCGCGGCGTAGTTGTCGGGTTCGAAGTCGCCGCCGCCGTCCAACAGCGTCATCGTCGAGGGCGCCAGATCGCCCGCGCCGCCGATCAGCCAGGGCACTTGCCGGGCAACCGCATTGAGCACCTTGCCCGACGAGACCCGCGTGGCCAGACCCTTGGCGTCGGCCGGAAACGTAGGCAGCTCCTGGTCCCAATCCGGGGGCAATGTCCGGGCCGCCATCCGCTGCCACTGGTCGGCCAGTTCCGGAAACTTCGCCGCGTATTCGGTGAATTTCTTCTGCCAGGCGTCGTGCAACGCGCGGCCACGCGCACCCAGCGTGGCGTTAAAATGCTTGGGCACTTCGGGCGGCACCAGAAATTGCGCGTCGGCCGGCCAACCGTAGACTTCTTTGGTGGCCTTCACTTCGTCGGCGCCCAACGGCGCGCCGTGCGCTTCGTGCGTGTTGGCCTTGTGCGGAGCGCCCCAGGCGATGATCGAATGAACCACGATCAACGTGGGCCGGTCGATCGTCTTTTGGAACTCGGCGTACGCGGCCCGCAGCGCGGCCAGGTCGTTGGCGTCGTTCACGTGCACGACGTGCCAGCCCAGGCCTTCGAAGCGCCGGCCGACATCTTCGGTGAAGGCCAAGGGCGTGTGGCCTTCGATGGTGATGTGGTTGTTGTCGTAGATCCAACACAGGTTCGACAGCTGCAGGTGCCCGGCCAGCGACGCGGCCTCGTTGGCGACGCCTTCCATCAAGTCGCCGTCGCTGCACAGCACGTAGATGTCGTAATCGAACAGCTCGAAGCCGGGCCGATTGAAATGCGCCGCCAGCCAGCGCTGGGCAATCGCCATGCCCACGCTGTTGCCGCAGCCCTGGCCGAGCGGGCCGGTGGTGGTCTCTACGCCGGACGTATCGCCGTGCTCGGGATGGCCGGGCGTGCGGCTGTGCAACTGGCGGAAGCGCTCGATTTGCTCGAGCGACACCGCCGGTTCGCCCGTCGGGCGGCCGTTTGCAAATTGCTTGACGCCCGCCAGGTGCAACAGGGCGTAGAGCAACATCGAAGCGTGGCCGCAGGACAGTACAAAACGATCTCGGCCCGGCCAATCCGGATCGTCCGGATCGTAGCGCAGCAATTCGTTCCACAGCGTGTAGGCCACGGGGGCCAGGGCCATGGGCGTGCCGGGATGCCCGCTATTGGCCTTTTGCACCGCGTCCATCGCCAGCGTGCGAATCGTGTTGATCGACAGCTGGTCCAGCGACGCGGAGGCGGACGGAGTATCGGACTTGGCGGACATCGGCCAGTTTGCCTCTGGGGGGATAGCGGCGCGAATCGCCGTGGGCCGGACGACGAACTCGTCGCTCGCTCACACGCGCGATAATCCGGTGAGTTTAGGGGGCACGGGCCAAGGCGTCAACGCGCCGAACCTTACCCAAACATTCCCAGGACGCGCCCTTTCGAGGCCCGCTGGCGGGCCATGCTAGCGGGGCCCGGTCCGCGTGGCGATTGTGCTCAAGTTTTGCCCGCCGCCGGCCGATCTGTTGTCCGCACGAGCAGCCTGGTGCCGGCGAGCCCATCTCATGAAGCGATCGATGAGCAAGCGACAACTTCTCCGCGCGTTTTTCATCGCGCTGGGCGCATTGATTCTGGTGACGTGAAACCGCGCTCGATTACGCCACGCGCAGGGGCACCCACCCGACGCGCGCCACGACGACTCTGGTCGCTGCGCTCTAAATCCCCACGGGCTTGATGCCTTCGTGCTCGGGCGATTGCTCCGTGATGATTTTCCACGAGTCGCCCATCTCGCGCATGGCGCGGAAATCTTGCGGCGCGTAAACAATGTCGAGCCACGGCGTGTCGAGCGGCTTGCCGCCGCCGATGCGCGAATCCATGGCCGCATCGAGCACGCCGCTGGTCAGCAGCGTGCGCTCGACTGGATACGGCGCCTTGCGATCACGAAAATGCGCTTGTATGGCGTGTGACAGCGCCTTGAACAGGTTGCGGTTCTGCCAGGGGCCAACGTAATAGGCCGTGGCGCGCGGCTGGGTCTCGCCTTCAAGTCGGCAGGCAAAGTTCCAGCGCGTGCTGCTGTCGGCCACCTTCAGTGCCAGGGCGTTCAGTCCGTCGCGGTACTCGAGCAAGATGCCGTGCACCGGGGCCGCTTCCTTCGGCTTTTGCTTGCCGCCGGAAGCGACATAGCGCGTGAACTCGTGGTCCGCGCCGAGCTCGGCGGCCACGGCCGCGGCGGCCAGCTCGGTCGACCAGCGGCCAGCGGCAGCGGCCTGCCACAGCGGGCCTTCGTCGAGGAACTGCACGCGACGCACGCCCGACTCGCCGCCGTTGCGTGCTTCGACCTGCGACTGCAGCACCTCGAGCGCGTGAAAATCGTAGCTTTCCACGCCGCCGCCGTGCACCGAGACGGCCTGCGTGATCTTGGCGTCGGCCGGCAGCTCTAAGGGCGGCCGTCGCTGGGCCAGCGGCACCGAGCTGCCCGCCATCAGGGGAAAGTTCATGCTGCGGGCCGTGTCATACATCTCTTTGGCCCAATCCCAGCGATACGACAGGTGCTTGTCGTTGAACACCGGCACGCCGCGGCCGCTACGCTTGAACACCGCCACGATCTGGTCGAAGAACTGCTTGCGCGGATACTGCATCTGGCCCTTCTCGTTGACCGGATAGCTGCCGTGCTCGGCAATCGACAACACGGCATCCACGGCCAGCGAATCTCCGCCCAGGCACAGCGCCTCGCCGATCGTGGGGTAGATCGGCACGTTGAACTGCCGTGAAACGTCGCGCGCCATGTCGCCGGCGTCAATCTGGTCGACGAACATGCTGGCCACCTGCATGCCCGGCTGCGTGGCCTGGCCGTTGAACAGATACGGCGTCAGGAAATTCTCCAGAATGACGTGCGCGTGGCTGCGATGGGTGAACGTGGTGATGATGGCCGCGACCTTGATCGGCGCATGCGGTTCGGCGGCACTTGCCGCTCGTGTTTCCCAGGTCGGCATTAAACCGGCGGCGCCCAATCCGGCCGCACTGCGGGCCACGAACTCGCGACGCGTGAGAGAATGTGGTTGCATGGCGGGCCTTTCGATCTGGCAGGTGGGCAAAGCGGGCAGAGCCTCAATTCAAATCGACTCGGGCCGCCGGTGCAAGCAAATTCAGTGCGGGGGCGCGTATTGACATCGTGGGTCATGCACCAGGTGGCACTGGCGTCTCGCCAGTGGCTGGTCATGCACAGGCAAGATGCCCGTGGCACCCAACAAATAGGCGCAGTCGGGCCAATACGGCCGCGGCCGATAACGCCTGTGGCCGAACATCGCCGGCGCGGTAAAATGACCGTTATGAGCAACCATTCCAGCGGCCCTGAAGCTGCACCGCGCGGGGCGGCGCCCGTGTGCGTCGGCACCCGCGCGCCCGACTTCACCCTGTCGTGCATCGGCCATCCGGATGCCCAGCGGCGGCAGGTCTCGCTGGCCGACTATCGCGATCGCTGGCTGATTCTGTTGTTCTACCCGCGCGATTTCTCCATGGTCTGCCCCACGGAGCTGAGCGCCCTCTCCCGGCAGATCAACGAATTCGCCCGCCGCGATTGCGATCTGTTGGGCGTGAGCACCGATTCACTCGAGACGCATCAGCAATGGATCGACGCGCCGCGCGCCCAGGGCGGGCTCGGCGGACTGGCCTTTCCGCTCGCCAGCGATCCCGACGGCGCCGCCTGCCAGGCTTACGGCGTCTATCTGCCCCGCCAGAACATGTCGCTGCGCGGGCTGTTCATTATCGACCCCAACGGTGTGCTGCAGTATCAAGTGGTGCACAACCTGAGCGTGGGCCGGCGGAGCGAAGAAGTGTTGCGCGTGCTCGACGGGTTGCAAACTGGCGGGCTGTGCCCGGAAAACTGGTCGCGCGAGACCGCCACGCTGGATCCTTCGAAGGCCCTGGGGCCCAACAGCGTGGTGGGGCAGTATCGCATCGAGGCGCAGATCGGCAGCGGCACGTATGGAGTGGTGTTTCGGGCCCGCGACCTCACGCTCGAGCGCCGCGTGGCGCTCAAGATTTTCAAGCCGGGCAATGCGCTCTCGCGGCGGATGTTGGACGAGGCCCGCGCGGCCGCCGCGCTCAATCATCCGAACGTCTGCACGGTGTACGCGGTCGACGACAGCGACGGCGTGTCGATGATCGTGATGGAGCACGTCGAGGGCCGGCCGCTGCGCAAGGTTTTGGAAGGCGGCCAGGTCTCGCTGGAAGAAGCCGCGGCCATTGCCCGACAAATCGCCCGCGGCATGGCCAGCGCGCACGCCCACAAAATCGTCCACGGCGATCTCAAGCCCGCGAACATCATGGTCACGCCCGACGGATTGGTGAAGATCATGGACTTTGGGCTGGCGCGGCGCGAGCCGCCGGTTTCGCCCACGGAGGAAACGGGCAGCTGGAGCACTGCCGGGCCAAGCGGGCTGTCGGGCACGCCCGACTACATGTCGCCCGAGCAGGCGCGCGGCGAACCGGCCACGGCCCAGAGCGACGTGTTCGCGTTGGGCCTGGCGATTTACGAAATGGTCTCTGGCAAAAAGGCGGTGCGCGGCGACAACCTGCTGAGCGTGCTGCGACAGATCGACACGCTGGATGCGGCCCGCTTCGCGGCCGGCATGCCGGAACCGATGGCCACGATTCTGCGCCGCGCCTTGGCCGCCGAAACGCCCAAGCGCGATATCACCATGACCGAAATCGCCGAGCTGCTCGAATGGCGCGAGCCTTCGGCCGTGGGATAGTGGTCAGCACCGCTGGGCAAGCCAGCGTTGTCTTTCCGGGAGGGCGAAGCTCCTGCTGAGCCTGCCGTCGATCAACATTGTGTCGTTGTGTCGCCGTGGTGAGATTGAAAACCTGCACTGGCCGGATGCCAGTGGCACCCCGAATACATCGTCATGGAGGCTTGGCGACCGCTTCTGATCACTGTCCACTACACGATCGCCATCGCGCGCACCGGCGAACCGTCGCGACCGACAATCGCCAAGGGCGTGGCCACGAGCTCGAACGTGTCGCCGGGCACGGCGTCGAGGTTCGTGAGATTCTCGAGGATCAACAGTCCCCCGCCCAGGATCGCCAGGTGGGCCTCGTACGGCGGACGGTCGACGCTGGGCGTGTCGACGCCCACCAGCACGGCTCCGCACTCAACCAGCAAGCGTGCCGCGGCGCCGGTGATGACCGGATGCTCCGTGAAGTAGTCGTTCTGGCCCCAGCGATGATGCCAGGCAGTGTTGATGATCACGCGACCGGCCGTGCGGATGCGTTCCGCGTGCGGCGCAAGATGCGCCGCCTCGATCGAGAGGCCGAATTCGCGGTACGGCAAGCGCACGAGCGCGGCCGGCCCGACGCAGCGATCCAGCGGCACCCGATCGATCGTGGTGCCCTCGCCGAAGAAGTGAAACGGCGCGTCCATGTGCGTGCCGCAGTGCACGCCGATGGCCAGGTGGCTGCTGTTCAGATGGCGCTCGCCGGCAGTGCTCGGCCGGCCCGTCGCGTCGAGAACGGTGATTTGCGGCGGCGGATCGCCCGGGAAGGCCGGCGTCTGCTCGCTCAGCGGATGGCTGAGGTCGACGATGGTGCGTTTTTGAGTGCTCATGCGGGCATCTCGATCGTGCGGCCGGTGGTGAGCGACTCCACCGCGGCCTCGGCGACTCGCAGGCCAACCAGTCCGTCCTGGCCTGTGATGCGCGGCGGGCGGTTGTTGGCCAGGCGGTTGAGAAAATCATTCACGTGCGCGGCGATCGAGGCGCCAATTGCCTGCTCCATTGTGAAGTTATCTTGCGTCATAACCTGGCGCGCGCCGGATTCCTCGCTGTGCAGGGCCACACGGCGGCTGATGTCTTCGACGACGATGGAGCCGTTTGCGCCGATAAGCGAAAGCCACTCGGTCGTGTGCGGTTGCTCGTCATGATAACTGCTTTCGATCGTGGCAACCGGTCCGTCGACCGTTTCCAGCCACAGGCTGACCTGACGCACGAGTCCGCCGGGCGCCGCATCGCCCGCCTTGGCCCGCACGCGCCGAATGGCGCCGGCGTACCAGCCGGCGAGGTCGAGAAAATGCACCAACAACGTGGTCAGCATGACGTAGGGTCCCCGCGCGACGCGCGCCGGCGGCGTCGGGTCGCAGATGCGAAAGGTCAGGGAATCGAGCGCGCCGATGCGCCCGCGCCGCAGCCATTTCCAGGCCTGGCGATAGCCGGGGCCGTAGCGGCGATTGTAATTTACAGCCAGGTGCGTGCCGTGCTGGGCCGCCGCACGAACGATGCGCTCGGCCTCGGCCGCGCTCGTGGCCAGCGGCTTTTCGCAGAACACGTGACAGCCGGCGCCAATCGCCAAGAGCGCCGGCTCCACGTGCGCGTGGTCGGGCGTGGCGATCAGCACGACGTCAGGCCGGGCCGCAGCCAACAGTTCGCCGCAGTCCGTAAAACTAGTCGTGCCGAAGGGCGCCGCCGTCGCGCGGCGGCGCTCGGCATCCGTATCGCAAACGCCCACCAACGTCGCGCGCGGCGACGCTGCCACAACTTGGGCGTGAAGCTGACCGATCGGCCCACAGCCAACCACGGCGGCTCGCAGCGGGGCATTGAAAGAAGTCATCGTACGCCCGCCACCTACTTCGGCCGCGGCTGCCCGGCCACCTCGCGGGCCTGGGCCAACAGTTCACCGGCGGCACTGTAGAACAGATCGGCCTCGCTGCGCAGCGTGATGCAGTCGAAGCCCAGCTGCACCTTTTCGGCAAAGTCGGCCAGCGAGTACGTATTGCAACACGCCAGTTTGCCGCTGGCCTGGCAGGCGGCCAGCGTCCGGGCGATGGCCGCGCGATGTTGCTCGTGCTCCTCGTAGCCGGTGCGCGGCAGGCCCATCGACAGCGCCAGGTCCGTGGGCCCGATAAAGCAGCCGTCCACGCCATCAAGCGCCATGATCTCTTCCACCTGCGTCACCGCGTCGATGTGCTCGACTTGCACCAACAACAGCGTCTCGTCGTTGGCCCGCTCGTAGTAATCGGCGCCGTAGTGCCAGGCGGCGTCGCTGCCGACCGAGCGACAGCCGCGCGGCGGATACTTGGCGGCCTGCGCCATGGCGCGGGCCTCGGCCAGGGAGTTGACCATCGGCACGATTACGCCGCGGGCCCCCAGGTCGAGGGCGCGCTGCACTTCGGCCGGCGCGCCGATGCTCGTGCGCACCAGCGGCGTCGCTCCGGCCGTCGATAGCGTGTGCACGCACTCGTAGACCGTTTCGGTGTTGGCACTGCAATGTTGCATGTCGACGATGACCCAATCCCAGCCGAGCCGGGCGAGCAAGCGCGAAACCATGGGCAGCGGAAAGTGCTGCCAGATACCGACCGTTACAGGGCGCTTACCGGCGGTTGGAACTGGGCAAATTGGCATGCTGTGGTAATCGATGGAAGTTGTAGGTGTTCGGCGCCACTGGCATCTGGCCAGTGTTGCCGTGGAGTTGAGTTCGCACTGGCGGAACGCCAGTGGCACCCGCTATTTCGCCCTCGCTTGCGCTGCGGGCTTGTGTGTGACATACCTCACATCGTTTCCAGCGCAAACATGGCCAGCGTCTCCAGCCGCGGCGCGCGAAAACTGACCACGCCGCCGGCCGCGCGATGCGCCAGCGAATCGCCATCGGGCAGGCGCGTCACGCGATGAATCGTCTCGCCGCCCAGCCGCGCGCGAATCTCGATGTCGTCGACCGGCAGGTTCGGCAGATCCTTTTGAAAGTTCACCAGGCTCACAACGTAGCGATGTCGATCGGGCTGATGGAACACGGTCATCTCCACCACCGCCGGCGCGTCGGCCTCGAAACGCAAGTCGCCCGCCAGCTTCCGCGTCAGGGCCACGAACGGGCCGCTCAGCCCCTCGACGTTCTCCAGCTCGCTGGCGCAATAGATGGCTCGGCCACGGCCAAAGCGATTGCTCACCACTTCGGGCTGATCGGTCGGCTGCCAGGGCGGATTGCTGTGGATCGACGAAAAGCGCGAGCCGTCGGGCGCCGGCCACGGCAGGGTCGCGGTGGCCAACACTTCCGCTCCTGGCAAGGCGCGCACGTGCGGGCCGGGGCCGGTGACGAAAGCCGGATACTTGGCGCTCAACGTGCCGAACAGATCTCCGGCCGCGCGCGTCGGGGCGAGATAGCGCTCGCGCGGCGCCCAGTCGACCTTCTCCAGCGCCACGCCAAACACGTCGGCCAGCATGAAATCCTTCTGCAGCCGGCCGCGCTTGTCCACCAGCGACGTGGGCCCCGTAGCCAGCAGCGTGCCGCCCGCGCGTACCCAGTCGCGAATGGCCGCGGCTTCCTCGGCATCCATCACCGTCACGCTGGGCAGCAGCAGCAGCTTGAGTTTCGCCAGATCGACCAGCGACTGTTTGGTCAGCACGCAAAACGGCACGTGCGCGCCGATCAGCCGCCGCCCCGCTTGCATGGCGCTCGTGGTGTGCGAGTCGCTCAGGTCGGGCAGGCTGACCGGCCGGCCGTTGGTGGTCATGTTGAACTTCGACTCCAGGCTGTAGAAGATGCCCACGTCGGCCACGCGCTGCCCGCCGACGTGCGGATAGTAGGGCAGCAGCCGGTCGAAGATCCGCCCCATCCGCTCGTAGACCAGCGGGTTGAGCGTGCCGACGGGATCGATCGCGTCAATGAAGATGAACGCTGCGGCGTCGGCAATTGCGGCCGAGGCCTTGGCCTCCAACAGCGGCTCGGGCTTCATCGCCGTGTGGTCGCGCAGCTCTTGCGAAAAGCTGGTTTCATAGCCGAACGGCCGGTGCGGCGTGAGCCGTTCGAGCAGTTTGCGCACGAACGAGCCTTGCAGGGCGTCGCCGTAAAAGTCGCCTTGCAAAAAGTCGTTGTTCGGCACCAGCAGCTCGGTCACGCCGAACTGCCAGTTCAGCGGATAGGTCGACGACTGGTGCTCCACGCTGGCCGTGGGCTTGAGCTTGCGCACGGTGCCCGTGGGAATGGCGGCGAACTCGGCCAGCCACGCCTCGCGTCGCCGGGCAAAAGCCACCCAGCGCTCGTCGAGCCAATCGATCTGGCGCGGCAGCTCGCCCCCCACCTCGTCGGCAAAGCGGCGCTGGCAGTGCTGACAAAAACACAGCGACGGCCAGAACGTCATGTCGAAGCGAATGCCCTCGAAGTCGAAGGTGCGGCAGATTTCTTCGACGAAGGACCGCACGTACTCGCGATACGGCGAATTGGGGCACAGCACGCCGTGCCGCCCGCCCTCGCCCTGCGGCTTGCCCTCGTGCGTGACCATGCGCCACTCGGGATGCTGATCCGCCGCCCAGCGATCGAAGATCAAGCTGGTGTAGATCACCACCGCGATGTCGTGCGCATGGCAGCGGTCGATCACCTCTTGCAGGATGTTGCGCCCCTTGAGGCCGCGATGCTGCTGGCCGACCTTGGTCGGATAGTTGAACAGGCCCACGTGCGACTGGCCGTACGCCACCACCGATTGGGCCCGGGCCTTGAGGAGCATCTCCACGTAGCGATCGGCATCGAACTCGGAGAGGAACTTGTCGTCCCAATCCGGAATGTGCATGTCGATGACCGCGCGGCGATAAGCGGTCTCGTACCAGGGATGGGAAAGCAGGTGCATGATCCGCCTCGCTGCCAAGGGAGCGTCGGTTTGAGTGTAGGTGGGCCGCGCGGGCATTGCAAATTGGTACTCGGAGGCCTCGGTTTGACAAGCGCCGCGCGGCGAACGATGATCAGCGGCGGTTCCAGGCACTCCGCGCGCGGCGCAGCTCCCACGCGTTCGGCCGGCGAATGTTTCGCCGGGTGCTACTGTTGGCTCGTGCGGTAGTGAAGGCCGACGTTTCACGCACTGCTAACAAGTTGGCAGTGGCACTCCTCAGCGTATGAAGGCGATTGCATGATCCGCTACTGCTCAATCTTGGCGCTGTGCCTTTCGCTGGCCGTTGGTTGCGGCGGCGGAACCTCTGCCCGCACCGCGCGTGACAAACCGCTCGTCGCCTTCATCCCCAAGGCCACGTCGCACGAGTTCTGGAAATCGATCCATGCCGGCGCCGTGCAAGGCGCCGAGCAGGCAGGCGTCGAGATCATCTGGAAGGGCCCCATCACCGAGAGCGACCGCGAACAGCAGATCAACCTGGTGCAGGATTTCGTGGCCCAAGGGGTCGACGGCATCTGCCTGGCGCCTTTGGACTCGCAGGCCTTGCTGCCGGCCGTGGAAGAGGCGCAGGCCGCGGGCGTGCCCACGCTGCTCTACGACAGCGGGCTGGACGACGCGTCGCACGTGGTGAGTTTCGTGGCCACCGACAACTACCACGGCGGGCAGCTGGCCGGCCGGCACCTGGGCCAACTGCTCGGTGGCAAAGGCCGTGTGATCGTGCTGCGCTACGTGGTGGGCAGCCAAAGCAGCGAGCTGCGCGAACAAGGCTGTCTCGACGCGCTGGCCAAGGAGTTTCCCGAAATCGAAGTGCTCTCGTCGAACGAATACGCGGGCGACTCGGCCGACAAGGCGCTGGTCAAGGCCCAGCAACTGCTGCTCACCTTCGGCGACCGCGTGGACGGTGTGTTCGTGCCCACGCAACACGTGGCCACGGGCATGCTCCGGGCCCTGGAAGAGCAAGGGCTGGCCGGCAAGGTGAAGTTTATCGGGTTCGACGCCGCGCCGCAGTTGGTGGCGGCGCTACGCGCCGGCAAGATGCACGGCATCGTGCTGCAGGATCCCGTGGGCATGGCGGCGCTCGCCGTCACGACGATGGCGGACCATCTGCGCGGCAAGAAGGTGGCGCCGCGCATCGCCACCGGCGAAACGCTGGCCACGCCCGAGAACATGGACGACCCGGCCATCGACAAGCTGCTGCACCCGCCCTTGTTGAACTAAGGGTGATCGATCTCGTCGTCGATCAATTTCACAGGTGCCGAAGCGTCGTGCTCAATTCACTCCGTCTTCGCGGCCACTTTTTCATCCAGCAGCTTGCGGATCTGCGCGCTCAGCTCCGCGCGCAGGTTCGGCGAGTAGCCGATGTGGATCTGCCGCACCACGCCCTGGCCGTCGAGCATCACCAGCGTAGGCCAGCCCTGCACGCCGTATTTTTGGTGGATGCCGTTTTGGTGGTCGCCGTTCTTGAGCGTCTCGTAGTTGAGACCCATCTTTTCGATCACCAGCCGGGCGTCGTCCAGATTGTTGTCGTTGTTCATGCCCAGGACCACGAACTTGTCGCGCGGAAAGTCGTCGACCAGCTGCTTGATCTGCGGCATGGCCCGAATGCACCAGCCGCAGCCGCGATACCAGAAGTCCAACAGTACGACCTTGCCGCGGTAGTCGGCCAGCGAGCGCGGATGGCCGTCGAGATCCTCGGTCTGCCATTCCTCGGAGGGCTGGCCGATCCGCTTGGCAAAGCGCTCGGCGTTGTCCAGGTAGTAGCTGCGCGACTGTTGGTGCTGGGTCAGCTTTTCGTCCAGCTGCTTCTCGACGGCCGGCAGCTTGAACTTCCCTTGCGCGTCCTTGAGCACGGCCGCCGCCCGGTCGACGATCTCTTCCATCCGCGCAAAGTCCGAGGTCTGGGCCATCACCTCGTCGTAGGCGGCACACACTTCGAAATAGCGCGTCATCTCGGCGTTGAGTGCCGCCACGTCGGGACTGTCGAGCTGCCGCTCGCCTTTCAACTCCATGGCCGACGTGCTGGCCCGCTCGGCCGCGCGCTCGGGCCAGCCCTGCTTGTACGTGCTGGTTACCTTGCGCACCAGGCCGGCTTGCAGGTCGAAGTCGTAGTCGTTGTGCGTCGTGAGCAGGTAGATGGGGCTGAACACGGTCTGCACGTCGTCGCCAAAGGCGAACGTCGTGGCGTCGGGCGCGGGCGGGCCGGCGGGAGCCTGAAAATCGCACCTGGTTTGGTCGAGCGCGATCTCGGACGACCAGCCTTTCTTCAAGGCCTCTTCATCTGCCGGCAGCGCCGGGAAGAACACCGTGGGATTGGCGTTCACCGTCAGCGTGGGGTTGAGCGCGATCCGTCCGTCGGGTACCAGCTCGAAGTAGCCCTCCTGAGTGTTCTCGCGCGATCCGCCGTACGACATCTTTCTGCGAAACAGGATCCGCCACGAGCCGTTGTCTTTTTGTTCGGCCACGGTGAAGACCCACTCGTTGGTGGCGCGCGGCCGGGCGTCCTTTTCTTCTTTGTTCTCAGCGGGCTGCGCCGTGGTGTAGGTCAGCTCCTGACCGACCTTCAGCTTGTAGCGCGGCAGTTCGCCGGCCAGGGCGCAGGCGGCGCCCAGTGCCGTGCCGATGGTCAATGTGAAGATCGCCACAGAGCGCAACGCGCTACGCATCGAGATGGGGGGCCGCCTCTTCATGGCTCGTGTCCTTTCGCGCTGGGAGTGATGGGACCGACGCGAATATTATAGCACTTCGCGCGGTTGCCACGTGTTTCCCAGGGCGGACGCAGGCATAGAATGCCCTGGCAGCGGATCGAGCGCCGCGCGTCGGTCCACGGCATGCGGCGGACATCCTGGGAGGCGCGTCATGGCGGATTGGACGGTCGAGCCCGACGGATTGCCGAGACGCATCGAACCGCAAGTCGGCGAGTGGCAGTTCGACGAACTGCCCGATGACGAGGCGCAGCGGATTCGCCGGCTGGTCGAGTGGCTCAGCAACTGGATGGATGCGCGCTTCGAGGTGCCGGGCCTGGGCGTGCGCTTCGGAATGGATGCGCTGGTGGGCCTGGTGCCCGGCGTGGGCGACGTCGTGACCACGCTGGTCTCGCTGTACATCATTGGCCTGGCCGGACGCACGGGCCTGCCGCGGATCACGCTGGCGCGCATGTCGCTGAACGTGGCGATCGACATGCTGTTGGGCGCCATTCCGTTCGTCGGCGACCTGTTCGACGTGTGGTGGAAGGCCAATCAACGCAACTCTCGGTTGCTGGTCGAGCGTCTGACCGATCCAGCGGTTCGCAACCGCCGCGCGACGCTGGCCGACTGGTTCTTCGTGGGCCTGATGCTGTTGGCGCTCCTGGCCGTGTTCGTCGGTTTGCTGGCGTTGGCGGTATTCGTAGCCGCGGCCGTGTGGCAGGCGGTGGAGCGGTTGTTCCAACCGCGCTGAGCTGGCGAGGTTGAACCGCAGAGATCGCAGAGGCCGCGGGGGGCTTCCGCTTGCAATATGGTCCTAAGGCACGCCTAATTACTGTGAAGGAAACTCATTAACCACCAGTGCACAGGCAATCACAGGTTCCGCGATGGAGAATCCGTATCAGTCGCCCGGTCAAAGTGAAATGTCGCAGCGTCAGGCAGCGTCTGACGAGCCGATTCGATTTTCCGGTCGTCTAACACAGAACGACTACGACAAAATCCGTGAATTGGATGCGGGGTGGACTTCCAAATGTTTTCGAGTGCTGCTGTTCGTACTTCCCGCAGTACTATCTCTCCTTCTTGCCATGAATTTTGCGGCACAGATCCGCAAGCATAGCCTTAGCGGGTTGCTCTCACGACCACTCAGTTTCTACATGCAGCCTGTTGTCGCCGTTGCAGTAGTTGCGTTCGTTTCGGGTGGCTGGTATTGGCACCGTCGAAAAGCTCGCATGCTATCTGACCAACAGGTTGGGCCATATGCTCCGCAGACGTTTGAACTGAATCACGCGGGCGTCTGATGCGTTCAAAGGATGCGCAAACAAACATTTCGTGGGAGGGATTTGCGCGATCCCAAGAAGGTGCCGAGTTCCTGGCCATGTATCTGAAACCTGACTGCTCTGCGGCGGTCTATATCGCAAGACGTTGGTTCGACGATCCCGCTGAATGGGTACGACTGCGAGCCTACGTGCAGTTGAAAATCCACGCCGGGTAGAAGTCAACAACGAGACGGATTAACGAAAACCCCCTCTCGTTCCTCTCTGTGGCCCTCCGCGCCGTCTGTGGTTAATCCTTTAGAGAGAACGCGCGCAAAAAAATCCCCCGGTGGAACCGGGGGCTGAACGGAGGCGCGATGAGTGCGGGCAACGCGAGAATTCAGCACTGGCAAGATGCCAGTGGCACACCGGTCGCTACTTCGCGCCGACCAGCTGCTTCTTTTTCTTCTCGGCGATGATCTCTTCCTGGATGTTCGACGGCACGCGGCGGTACTTGGCGAACTCCATGGTGAACGTCCCTTGCCCTTGCGTCATCGAGCGCAGGTCGGTCGAGTAGCCGAAGGTTTCGGCCAGCGGCACTTCGCCTTCGATCGTGGCAAACGCGCCCTTCACTTCGGTGGATACGATCAGGCCGCGGCGGCTGGTCAACTCGCCGGCCACGGGGCCCTGATACTGCGAGGGCACTTCGATCTCCACCTTCATCACCGGCTCGAGCAACACCGGCTTGGTGTTCAAAAACGTCTCGCGGAAACAGTTGCGAGCGCAAATCTGGAACGCCATGTCCGAGCTGTCCACGTCGTGGTACGAGCCGTCCTCGAGGATGGCCTTGACGCCCACGATGGGAAAGTCGGCCAGCGGGCCTTTGTGAATCGCGTCGCGAAAGCCCTTCTCGACCGACGGAATGTATTCCTTCGGGATGCGGCCGCCCACGACCGTCTCTTCGAACTCGAAAGTTTCCGGGGCGTCGTCGGGCAGGCACTCCAGCTTGCCCACGATGTGCGCGTACTGACCGGAGCCGCCTGTCTGCTTCTTGTGCTTGTAGTTGTATTGCGCGGCGCGGCTGGGAGCCTCGCGGTAGCTGACCTTGGGTGCGCCCACTTCCACCTCGACGCCGTACTCGCGGCGGATGCGTTCGACGTAGATGTCCAGGTGCAACTCGCCCATGCCGGCAATCACGGTCTCGCCCGTCTCTTCGTCGGTGGCCACGCGGAACGTGGGATCTTCGCGGCGAAAGCGGTGCAGCGCCTTGCCCAGCTTGTCGGCGCCTTCGCGCGAGAGCGGGTTGATGGCCATCTTGATGACCGGCTCGGCCACGAACATGTTTTCCAAGGTGCAGTAGCGGCGCTCGGAGGCGAACGTATCGCCGCTGGCGCAGTCCAGGCCCAGCACCGCCACGATGTCGCCGGCGCCGGCGCTGTCGACTTCCTCGCGCTTGTCGGCGTGCATCTTGACGATGCGGCTGAAGCGCTGCTTCTGGTCGGTGCGCTGGTTGAAGTGCAGTTCGCCCTTGCGAATCGTGCCCTGGTAAATGCGGATGAACGTGAGCTGGCCGAAGGAGTCTTCCACCAGCTTGAACGCCATGCCGACGAACGGCTTGCTCGGGTCCGACTCGAGCGGGAAATCCTGGGTCGGGTCGTCGTGCTGCTTGGCTTTCACCGGCCGGTCGACGGGCGACGGCAGATAGCGCACGATCGCGTCGAGCAACAGCTGCACGCCCTTATTGCGGTAGGCGGTGCCCATGTAGACGGGCGTCAGGTCCTGGCCTTGCACGGCCTCGCGCACGATCTTGTGAATCAGCTCCTCGGCCACCGGTTCTTCCGACAACAGCTTCTCCATCAGCTCGTCGCTGTACATCGACAAGCCTTCCAGCATGTGTTGGCGGGCCTTTTCGGCTGCGGCCTTGAGCTCGGCCGGAATCTCCTCGGTGCGCACGTCTTCGCCGTTGGCACCGTCGAAGTAGTTGGCCTTCATGGTCACCAGGTCGATCACGCCGGCAAAGTTGTCTTCCTTGCCCATGGGCCATTGCATGAGCACGGCGTCGCAGCCCATTTTGTCGCGCACCTGGGCCACGACTTTCTCGCAGTCCGCGCCGATGCGGTCCATCTTGTTGATGAACGCGAGCCGGGGGACGTGATAGCGCTTCATCTGGCGATCGACGGTGAGCGATTGCGATTGCACGCCGCCCACGCCGCACAGCACCAGGATGGCGCCGTCGAGCACGCGCAGGCTGCGCTCCACTTCGACCGTGAAGTCGACGTGGCCCGGCGTGTCGATCAGGTTGATCGTGTGGTCGTTCCAGGAGACCGTGGTGGCGGCGCTGGTGATGGTGATGCCGCGCTCGCGCTCCAGGTCCATGTAGTCCATGGTGGCGCCGTCGCCGCCGCCCTTGACTTCGTTGATGCGGTGGATGCGGCCGGCATAGTAGAGGATCCGCTCGCTCAGGGTAGTCTTACCCGAGTCGATATGGGCCGAGATGCCGATGTTGCGAAGTTTGGCAAGGTCCATGGGAGCCTCGAAAGTACGATCCGAATTCAGGGTTCAAGGTATAGGGGCCTGGCGCCGCGGCCCGGCGCGAGGAATCGGCCGGTCGCTTGCCAAACCTAGGGAACGCAACCGCTTAGGGCAGTCCCGCACCGCCTAAGCGCCAGGGGAAGTGGCTGTAATGCAGGCTGGTCTTGCGTTTTATATTACGTAGAGATCGGCACGGGGCAAAGCCCAGTTTGCGACAAATGCCCGAGTTACGCGCTGAAAACACGTATTTCACCTCGCGCTGGCGCACTCTTAACTACGCAACACACCGCTTTTTGTTTGACATATCCGCTTGGGCTCACTAGGTTTTTCACGCATGTTCCCCGTCCCAGACGATGCTGCCACGCCGCCTCATCAATCGCTAACAGGCGGCGAAGCAGCTGGCGCGGCGGCGGGCGATAAGTCCGGCCGTGCCGCGGGCACCGGGAATGTAATCAGCCAAGGCGCGGGCACCGCGTCCTCCGCAGGCGGTTCCCAGTCGTTGGACACACCGCCGTCGCTGGCGGTTCGATATCCCTGGGCCGTGTTCATCGTGCCCTATGCGCTCTATCTGGCGCTCACGGCGCTCGAGCCCACGCCCGCTGGCACGAGCGGTTGGTTCGGCTGGACGATTCCCTACGCCGCTTACCCCATTGTCTACACGGTCAAGCTGCTGGTGGTTATGGCCTGCATGGCGTTGCTCTGGCAGGGCTACCGGCAGTTTCCGTTCAAACTTTCGCCGCTGGCGATTGGGGTGGGGGCAGTGGGCGTGGTGCTGTGGGTCGGCTTGTGCAAGCTGGCGCTCGAGCGTGCGATCTTTACGGCCCTGGGGCTCGAAGGGGTGCTGGGCGCCGGCGAGCGCAGCGCGTTCAACCCGTTGGAACACTATGCGGACCGGCCGCTTTTGGCCTGCGGGTTCCTGGCCGTGCGGTTTTGGGGACTGGCCGCGATCGTGCCGGTGATCGAAGAGTTCTTTCTGCGCGGTTTTGCCATGCGCTACTTTCTGCAGTTCGATTGGTGGAACGCGCCGTTTGGCAAACTCACTCCCGCGGCGCTGGCCGTGGGCACGCTGGTGCCGGTGCTGTCGCACCCGTTGTCCGAAATGCTGGCCGTGCTGGTCTGGTTTTCGCTGGTCACCTGGTTGATGTGGCGGACGCGCAACATCTGGGACTGCGTGGTGGCCCACATGGTCACCAATTTCTTGCTGGGCGTGTGGGTGGTGGCCAGCGGCGACTGGCAGTTGATGTAAGGCCGCGATCGTCAACGCGCGGCGCCGGCGAACCGCACCCATCCGGGCGCTGTCTTTGCGAAAATGGATTTCGCCGCGGACTCGGTAATCTATGTGCCATGAGCCCTTCAATTTCAATTCGCCGCTTGGAACCGCCGGACTTGCCCGCCGCCGACGTCGTGCTGCGCAGCGCGTTTCACTACACGCGCAGTTTTCTGCCGGCGCTGGCGATCGCGCGCGAAATTGAGCCGGCGGGGCTGCTGGCGGCAGTCGCTGGCGGCGAGATCGTGGGCACCGTCGGCGCCGTTACCTATGAGCAGCTGGCCTACTTAGGCTTCATGTCGGTGGCGCCGCACCGGCAGCGAGAAGGAATCGCGCGATTGCTGATGGAGCGGCTGCTCGCATGGCTGGAGCATCGCGGTGTCCGCACCGTGCTGCTCGACGCCACGGACAAAGGCGCGCCGCTCTATGAGTCGCTGGGTTTTGTCGACGACGCGGCGGCGTATGTTTACGAGCGGTTGCCGAACGAATCGTTATCGGCAGATCAGAATATCGCGCCGGTGGGCGCAGCTACGGCCGCCCTCAGCGTTCGGCGGGCACAAGAGCAGGACCTGGCTGCGATCGTGGCGGTCGATGCGGCGGCCTTCGGCGCCAATCGGCACAAGCTCCTGGCGGTGCACTTCCGTGAGCAGCGCGCGCAATGCCTGGTGGCCTGCGACGCGGCCGGAAACCTGGTCGGCTATCTGTTCGCGCGCGATCCGATGCTGGGGCCCTGGGTGGCCAATACCGCGGCTGCGGCCGAGTGTCTGTTGCGCGCCGCTCTGACCAGCCCGCTGGCGCCGCCGGAGGAACGTCTGCCGTTGGTGATGGTCCCACGTTCGAACGCGCGGGCCTGCGAGCTGTTGTCGCGTCACGGCTTTGCCGAGCAGCGCCGGCTGCGCCACATGCGGCTCGGTGGAACCAGCGCGCCGGGCCTGGCGGAGCGCTTGTTCGGGCAATCAAGCTTTGCGCACGGCTAAGCGCGAGTCGTGTGCTGTCGTTGGCTAACGTCGGCCGATAAGCTTTTCCGGCGACTGCTCCAGCCCTCCGCGCAACCAGCCGGCCAACAGCGCGGCCATTTGCTCGCGCGACTGGCGGTCGCCCGTCAGCGCGGCGTAGTCGTCGGCCGCGCGCAGCTTGACGAGAACTTCTTCCACCAGGTGCTCGAGCGAAAATTGGCTCACTGAGTACATCTTGCGATGGGCCGCCACGAACTCCGCCACGACCTCGGGATAGAAGAGCGTCGGCCAGCGACGGGCGATGCGCGCCTGAAAAAACATGTCGGCGCAATAACTCAAGATATCGGCGCCGAACGAGAATCCGCCGCGCACCGTGTCGGCGTGAAACAGGGCCGCCAACAGACCGTAGAAGACGTTGCCGCGCTGCACGACCTGCAGCAGCGATTGGTCGCTCGACAACCGCAGCGGCCCGGTTGCGGCGGACCAGGGAGCGATTCCGTCAGGCCCGTGAATCTCGACGTTGAAGACAAACGATCGAATGTCAGGATACTGGGCAATGGCTCGCTCGCAGATGGCCAGCGAATCCGGCTTGTGCCGATCGCCGGCCAACAGGAACTTCATCCAACTGGCGCCGCCGGCCCCGCCGGACAAAAAATGCTCGACACAGAACCGCCAGTTGCCTACTCGGCCCAGCTGCCGCGGCTGATGAATGATTTGCACGCGCGGGCCGGCCAGTCGATCGAGGGCCGCGGCGTGCGCTGGATCCGAGGCGTTGTCGGAGATCACCACGTCCCAGTCGGGCACGGTGGCCAGCGACTGCGCGACCAGTTCGCTGTCGTTGTAGCTGGGAAGGTAGCAGACCAGGCGGCTCATACTTTGGAGCAATGCAAAGCGCTCTTTCCAGGATTCGTGGGTGCCACTCTACGCCGTTAATCATCTCACTCGGGGTGGCACGGGCATCTTGCCCGTGCATGGCGAACACGGGCGAGACGCCCGTGTCACCCGCCCCCTACTGCCTGGCCTCCTGAATCTTGTCCGTCGCGTTCAATCCGCTGCGCAGCCAATCGGCTATGCCCGGCACCAATGGGTCGCGTGCCCGGGGATCGCCAACGGCGTCCCCGTAGTAGTGGGCCGCGCGCAACTGCACCAGGCACTCTTCCACCAGGTGCTCGAGCGAGTGTTGTGCCACTTGATACACCTTGCGGTTGGCGGACACGAACTCGGAAACCAGCTCCGGTTCGAACAGTGTCGGGCAGCGGCGGCCAATATTCACCAGAAAGTACATGTCCGCGCAATAGTTCAGCAGCTCTTCACCGAATGTGAACCCGTCGCGCACGGCGTCCGCGTGGATCAGCGCCGCCAGGAGGCCGAAGAAGACGTTGCCTTGGCGGACCACTTCCAGCATTGCCTCCGGCGGTTGCAGAACGAACGGCCCGGGCGCGTCGATCGACGTGCGGCGCGCGTTGGGCAGCAGCATGTCGACACCGGTGATGATGAACCGCGCCTGGGGAAACCGCTCGATCGTCCGCTCGCAGATGGCCAGCGAATCCGGCTTGTGTCGATCGCCGGCCAACAGGAACTTCATCCAACTGGCGCCGCCGGTCCCGCCGGACAAAAAATGCTCGACACAGAACTGCCAGTTGCCTACTCGGCCTAGCTGCCGCGGCTGATGAATGACTTGCACGCGCGGGCTGGCCAGTCGATCGAGGGCCGCGGCGTGCGCTGGATCCGAAGCATTGTCGGAGATCACCACGTCCCAGTCGGGCACGGTGGCCAGCGACTGGGCGACCAGTTCGCTGTCGTTGTAGCTGGGAAGGTAGCAGACCAGGCGGCTCATAGGCGCAATGGTACTGCGTCGTTAGCACGGGTGGAAATCCAACACGATACCCACGCTGATGCGGCCGGCATCCCTACCGGTCGAACCACTTGGTGAGCAGGCGCTTGGTGGCCTGACGGCCGGCGCGGCCAATGGAAGTGGTCAGCGGAATGCGCTTGGGGCACACGGCCACGCAGTTCTGGGCGTTGCCACAGATTTGAATCCCGCCGGGCGCCGTGAGCGCATCCAGCCGCTCGCCGGCGTTGAGCTTGCCGGTGGGATGCGAGTTGTAATAGACCACCTGGCTGATGGCGTGCGCACCCACGAAATTGACGTCAAACACGCTGTTCTCCGCGGCCGCCGGCTGCTCGTGGCCGGCACCGGCCGGCACGCCCACGTCGAGATGCACGTATTGCGGGCACGCGTCGAGGCAGCAACCGCAGCTCATGCACTCGCTCAGCGGGTAGGCTTGCTGTTGCTCTTCCTGCGACTGGCGCGGGCCGGGACCCATGTCGTAGTAACCGTCGACCGGCAACCAGGCCTGTACTTTTTCCAGCGCGCGGAACAGCCGCCGGCGATTGACGCTCAGATCGCGCAGCACGGGAAATTTGCTCATCGGCTGCAGCTCGATCTCGTGCGGACGCTCCGCCAGCAGCTTGTCGACCAGGGCCGAGCAGGCCTGCCGCACGCGGCCATTGATGATCATCGTGCAGCTGCCGCAGACCTCTTCCAGGCAATTGGCGTCGTAGGCCACGGGCGCCACGTGGCGGCCGTCGATCGTTTCGGCCTGCGCAGCGATGCGCTGCAGCACGCTGGTCACGTTCATGTCGGTTTCGTACTGCACGCGATGGCGTTCCCAGTAGCTGGGTTCGTCGGGCGCATCTTGGCGGAGCACGCGCACTTCGAAGGTGCGCTCGCCGCCGGCATGACCATTGGTGTGCGATTCGCTCATGAGATTCTCAGTCGGTCGATAACAGCTGGCTGGTGGCACTGGCGTCTCGCCAGTGATCGAACTCGTCGGGTAGCGCTGGCAAGATGCCAGTGGCACCAGAATGAACGTGCGTCACGGGTCTGATAAGGGTTCCATCGAGTCGGTCGCTAACGTTAGTGAACGGCGGCGGGCCGGGGCGCTGCTTGCTTCTGCGCGGGCGCGGCGCCGTCGGCAGCGCCGGCCGGTTTGGCGGCGCGGCGCGATTTCCACGCTTCTTCGATGACTTCGGCCCCCACCAGTCCGTAGAGCCGCGGCCGCGGCGGAATGAGCGACGTGTCGATGTCTTCGAACGAGAGCTTTACTTCGCCCGAGGCATCGGTCGTGGCGATGGTGCTCTTGAGCCAGCGGGCCGTGCTTTGCTCGAAGCGGTCGCACCAGGCTTCGGCCTCGCGGCGGCGCTCCGCCGGGTCCGTGGCCGCCAGGCCGGGCATGCAGAAGTCGGGCTTGTAGTGAGCCCCGCGACTCTCGTCGCGCACCAGTGCACCCTGCAAGATCGCTTTGGCCAGCGGAAACATGTCGCGCAGCGACTTGGTGAACACGACGTTCTGGTTGGTCCAGTTGCCGGTGTCGGAGAGCGAGCAGCGCTGGGCGCGCTCGGCCAGTTCGTTGACCTTCTGGATCGCGTCGCGCAGGGCATGGTTGTGCCGCACCACGGTGGCGGCCTTGGTCATCACATCGCCCAGTTCCTGGTGCAGCAGGTAGGGGTTTGTGCCGCCGCTGGGCCGGCGGAGCAGGCGGTCGTGATCGCCCTGGCACTTTTGCCGCGCCGCGTCGAAGAGCGCGGCAGGTTCGTCCACCGCGGCCTGTTTTAGCCCCTTGAGCAGGTTGACGATGCCTGGCGCCACGAACAGGCCGCTGAAAATGCAGCTCAACAGCGAGTTGGCACCCAGCCGATTGGCGCCGTGGTATTGATAGTCGCACTCGCCGATGGCGTACAGCCGTGGAATGTTGGTTTGCTGGTTGCGGGGCGAACCCGCCACCAGTCCGCCCGAGGCGCTCTTTTCGTAGTCGACCCACAGCCCGCCCATCGAGTAATGGACGGCGGGGAAGATTTTCATCGGCACGTCGCGCGGGTCAACGCCCTGGAACTTTTCGTAGATCTCCAGGATGCCGCCCAGCTTAATGTCGAGCGTTTGTCGCGGGATGTGCGTCAGGTCGAGATACACGCACAGCCGGCCGCGCTCGACGCTCAGCCCTTCGGCCGTGCAAACGTTGAAGATCTCGCGCGTGGCGATGTCGCGCGGCACGAGGTTGCCGTATTTCGGATAGCGCTCTTCCAGGAAGTAGTAGCGATCGCTCTCGGGAATGTCGTTGGCGGCGCGGGGATCTTGCGGGCGGCGCGGCACCCACACGCGGCCCCCTTCGCCGCGAGCACTTTCGCTCATCAGTCGCAGCTTGTCCGCGCCGGGAATGGCCGTGGGATGCACCTGGATGAATTCGGCATTGCCGTATTTCGCGCCGGCTTGAAACGTGCGGCTGGCCGCGGCCCCGGTGCAGACCATCGACATCGTCGAGCGGCCGTAGATCAATCCGCAGCCGCCCGAGGCGATGACCACGGCATCCGCCGGGAACGCGCGAATCTCCATGGTCACGAGATCTTGCGCGACCACGCCGCGGCAGGCGCCGGAAGCATCGAGCACCGGTTCGAGATAGTCCCACGTCTCATGCAGGTGTATCTTGCCGGCCACGCTCCAGCGGCGCACCTGGTCGTCGAGCGCGTAAAGCAATTGCTGACCGGTGGTGGCGCCGGCGAAGGCCGTGCGCTTAAACAGCGTGCCGCCGAAGCGGCGCTGATCGCGAAAACCCTCCGGCGTGCGATTGAACGGCACGCCCAAGCGATCCATCAGATCGATGATGCGCGGGGCCCAATCGGTCATTTCCTTGACCGGCGGCTGGTGCTGCAAAAAGTCGCCGCCGTAGACCGTGTCGTCAAAGTGCAGCCATTCGGAGTCGCCCTGCTGACGGGTGACGTCGTTCACGCTGTTAATGCCGCCCTGTGCGCACACGCTGTGCGAGCGCTTGACGGGCGTCAGGCTCAACAGGTCGACGTGAATGCCCAACTCGGCAAGTTTCATGGCGGCCGACAGGCCCGCCAATCCGCCGCCGACGATCAATACCCGTTGCTTGTCTGCCATGCGTGGAACTTGTCGCTTGTGGGTGGGGCTACTCGTGGGGGCTGCGGCGTTGTGCGGAGCGGATCATTCGGACCTGGCGGCCGGCTCGGCCTGCGCGCCGTCGGCCGGCGGATCGGCGGACTGCGTGCCGTCAACCTGCTGGCCGTCGACCGTTTCGATCGCCTCTTGCTGACGCAGCATGTTGTCTTCGATCGCTCGGGCCTCGGGGATGTCGACGCGCGACATGCCCAGGATGGCCGCCATGCCGACGCTCGCCAGGCCCAGGCCGAGGATGGCGCTGATCCAGCTGGCGCGGCGCTGCGCCGCAGCCGTGGTCCAGATGCCCCAGGTGATGCCCAGCGTCCACACTCCGTTCGAGAAGTGGTACACCGTGCCCAGCATGCCGATCGAGTACAGAACGGTGATCCACAGCGGGCGGATGGCGGTCGCCGCCGAGCTGGTGGCGTGCTCCGGATCGAACTGGGCACCGCCGATCGCACCAAACGGCGCGCCGGCCAGGTGGTGCAGTTGAATGACGTGGAACATGATGAACGCGAACGCCAGGATGGCCGTGACGCGCTGCATCACGTAGCGCACGTTGCTGGCATACGGATAGGAGCTGGCGTTGGGCACGGCGCCGGCAATGATCAGCCAGCCGACGCCCGCGTGAAACAGCAACGGAATGAAGATAAAAGTCCACTCGGCGATTGCCACCCCGACGGGGCCCAGCGAATGGATGCGGTTCACCGCGTCCTGAAAGGCCACCGGGCCGTTGATGATCGTGGCGTTGGTCAACAGGTGGACGACCAGATAGGCGCCCACCGGCACCAACCCTGCCAGCGAAAACAGCCGGTAGATGACAAACTGATGGCGAACGACAAAGGAGGGCCGGGCTTCGGCCGGCGCCGGCGGAGCGGAAGTGGTGTGCACTTGGCTGTTCCCGAATGCCTGCCGGGCTCTCTGGCTGGGCGAGGCGCATGTTGAAACAGTGAAGCACTGTAGTATAGGGGGGGATGCGGCGCTGACAAGCCGCGTTCGGGGGAAGGGTCGTCAGCTCAAGGTCGCTCGCGTCTTCGGTGCGAATGAATCACCAAGGCATTAAGGACACAAAGGACGGACGGACCGACTGAGCCCATCGATCACTCTGCTTCTCCCTTCGTGCCCTTGGTGTCTTTGTGGTTACTCTCGGGGCCCACTCAAAATCTGCCTATTTGGCAGGCCTCTTCTGCGACCCTTTCGGCGTCTTAGATGCCCTATTTTATCTATCGGCGCGGATTGAACTATCCTATAAGAGCCGGGCTTGCAAGGCTTTATCGCCAGCGCGCCGGACCAAACCGCGGCTCGACGCACTCAAATGGTATTCGAGTTGCACATAGTTCCAACGCTTCGTTGAGCAGGCCCGCGAGAGGCAGGCGGGGCGTGCGAGGTTGGGTGCCATGCGACTAGAGTTTCCATCGCTGCTGATCACCGACGACGATCGCGATTTTCGCGAGACGTTGCGCGGGCTTTTCGAGCCGCGCTTCCGCACGTTTCTGGCTGGCGATGGCGAAGAAGCGCTCGATATCGTGCGCCGGCACGAGGTGCACCTGGTACTGCTCGACATGCACATGCCGAAGCTCACCGGGTTGGAGACGCTGGTGCGCGTGAAGCAGTTCAAGTCGCGGCTGCCGTGCATCCTGATTTCGGCCGGACTGGACGAGTCGATCATCCACCAGGCCAAGCTGGCCGAGGCCTTCTCGGTGTTGGCCAAGCCGATCAGCCGGCAGCAGTTGACCAGCACGGTCGACGCGGCCTTGCGCCGGACCTACGACTGGCCGGGCGACATTCCGGATTCGCCGGATCACAGGGTGTGATTGGGTGGATCGCGAAGAGCGATCAAAGATTCGCAGCGAAGCAATCCAAGCAGCGTGGATCCAACACGATGGATCCACAGATTTGCAGCATGGCCACTGTGCAGCCATCTGCGTCATCTGTGGATGATCCTCCTTGATCAGCCAGCGGCCTCACGCATTCTCCGCCGGGGCCGGGCCAGCGGCTTCGCCGCGCTCGGCACTCTCGAGCTGCGCCACGCGCTTCCGCTCCGCATCGGTGCCGGGCACGATCTGCGGGCTGGGCGAGTTGGCCTCGATGATCGATTTCAGCTCGTCCGAGTCGATCACTTCCTTGTCGATCAGTCGCGCGCTCAAGGCCCTGAGCGATGCCATGCGCGATTGCAGGATGTGCCGCACCTTGTCCAGCGATTCATCGATGATGCGCTTCACTTCCTCGTCGATTTCGCGGGCCGTTTGTTCGCTATGGCTGTGCTCGCGCTGGAAATCGCCGCCGGTGGCCAGAAACGGACTGCGCGAGCTCTCGCGATAGTTCACCCGGCCCAGCCCGCTCATGCCGTAGTCCATGACCATGCTGCGAGCGATGCCGCTGGCACGTTCCAGGTCGTTCTGGGCTCCGGTCGAAACGTCGTCGAACACCAGCTCTTCGGCGCAGGTGCCCGCCAGCAACACTTGAATGCGGCTTTCCAGTTCACCCTGCGTGAGCAGGTAGCGATCGCCCTCGGGCCGCTGCAGCGTGTAGCCGAGCGCGGCCAGTCCGCGGGGAATGATTGAAACCTTGTGCACAGGATCCGTGTTGGGCAGGCTGTAAGCCACCAGGGCGTGGCCGGACTCGTGATACGCGACGCGCAGCTTTTCATCCTGATGGATGATGCGCTGTTTCTTTTCCAGGCCGGCGGTCACGCGCTCCACGCCGTCGTTGAATTCGTCCATGCCGGCGGCCGTTTTGCCTTTGCGGGCGGCCAGCAGCGCCGCTTCGTTCACCAGGTTGGCCAGGTCGGCGCCCACAAAACCAGACGTGATGGCCGCCACCTCGGACAGGTTGACCGTTTCGTCCAGCTTCACGTTTTGCACGTGGACCTTGAGAATTGCTTCGCGGCCGCGTACGTCGGGCCGATCCACCAGCACATGCCGATCGAAGCGGCCGGGCCGCAACAGGGCCGGGTCGAGCGTTTCGGGCCGGTTGCTGGCGGCCAGCACGATCACGCCGCTGTTCGAATCAAAACCGTCCATCTCCACCAGCAGCGCGTTGAGCGTTTGCTCGCGCTCGTCGTGTCCGCCCACGATGCTCGAGCCGCGCGTTTTGCCCAGCGCGTCGAGCTCGTCGATGAAGATGATGCAGGGCGACTTGGCTTCGGCCTGCTGAAACATGTCGCGGACGCGCGCGGCGCCCACGCCGACGAACATTTCCACGAAGTCGGAGCCCGAGAGGCTGAAGAACGGCACGCCTGCTTCGCCGGCAATGGCTTTGGCCAAGAGCGTCTTGCCCGTGCCCGGCGGCCCCACCAGCAGCAGGCCCTTGGGAATGCGTCCGCCCAGGACCTGGTATTTCTCCGGCGTGCGCAGAAACTCGACGACTTCGCGCAGCTCTTCGACGGCCTCGTCGATGCCGGCCACGTCTTCGAACGTCACGCCGAGATCTTCCTGCGCGTACATTTTTCCCCGGCTGCGCCCGAAGGCCATCGGCGAGCCGGCGCCGCCCAGGCGGCGCATCATGTAGAAGATGAACAGCACAAACAGCCCAGTCACCACCAGCATGGGCACGTACGAGCTCCACGCGTTGGGGCGGTCGCTGTAGTCGAAGGGGATGCCCTTGGCTTCCAGCAATTCAGCCAGGCGGTTGTTCGTCATCGGCAGCAGGTTGGTTGAGAACGCCTGCTCGGGCTGCGGCTTCTCTCCCACGACTTCTTTGGTCACCTTGCCGATCACCTCATAGTTGCCGATCTTGATGTCGCTGGGGTGGCTGTAGCGAATGACCTGCTCTTTGTCGCCCGAGTGCTTCTTGACCTCGATGTGGTTGACGCCGTTTTTGTCGTCGACCACCTTCACGAGCGCCAAGAGGTCCGAGTATTCGAGCTTCTCTTCGGACCCGCTGGTCAGCAGGCTCACGGCCGAGAAGGTGACAACGCCCAGAATGAGCAAGATCCAGACGACGTTGTTATTGAGGGTGGCCGACTTCTTATCGCTTTTGCGGGGTTCGCGTTCGTTGGTCATGCGAGAATGCTTTGAGGGTTTTGCGCCGATTGGGTGAGGTCCGTGCAGGGCGCCGCTGCGTGCGGGTGAAGGTCGTTTCCGTCGGGGGGCGCGACGCCGAGCCGGCACGGCGAATCAGGCGGCTGGGGCCGCGCGGCAGCCGCGTCTGTTCATAGTATGACCTACATTTTCCAAAAACAACGCGCTGCCGGTGCGCGATGCCGGCAGGGCCAGCCGGTGCTCGGGTTGTGACTAAGCGGCGTTTCGCCTTAAAATGCCCGTTGCGCGGCGAATATCCAGAGGCGTGCCCAGGGGCTGGGCGCTGAACCGCAACGAGGGCGATTGCGGTGGTCGCGGCGGCGCCGCCCGCCGGACACCGCACGCCCCCCACAGGCGCCGCAAGCGCGCGGCCGCATACGATCCCCAAAGCCGGCACCATCGGCACGACCCCCGCGCAAAACGTATCAACGATGATCCAGCCACCCACCAACGTCGCCGTGCTCGGCTCGACCGGGAGCATTGGTCGCAGCGCCCTGGAAGTCATCGGCGCCGCGCCCGAGCGGCTGCGAGCGATGGCGCTCACGGCCCACGGCAGCGTGGAACGGGTGTGCCAGCAGGCCGAGCAGTTCGCGCCGCGCTGGGTGGTGATTGCCGATCCCGTGGCTGCGGCGGCGCTCGATCGTGCGCGGCTGCCCAAGGGCGTGGAACTGCTCAGCGGTACAGAGGGACTGGTCACGGTGGCCGGCCATCCTGAAGTTGACACGGTGCTGGCGGCGATCGTGGGCAGCGCCGGTTTGCGAGGCACGTGGGCCGCCATTGAAGCCGGCAAGACCGTGGCCCTGGCCAACAAAGAAACCATGGTCGTCGCCGGGCCGCTCGTGACAGAGCGGGCACGGCAGACGGGCGCGCGGATCATTCCGGTCGATAGCGAACACAGCGCCGTGTTTCAGGCATTGCAATGCGGCCGGCGCGACGAAGTGAAGCGGATCATTCTCACCGCCAGCGGGGGTCCCTTTCGCAATCACACGAGCGAACAATTGGCCGAAGTCACGCTGGACGACGCGCTGCGCCATCCCACGTGGCAGATGGGGCCGAAAATCACGATCGACTCGGCCACCATGATGAACAAAGCGCTGGAGATCATCGAGGCCCGTTGGCTGTTCGACTTGCGGCCCGAGCAAATCGACGTGATCATCCACCCGCAGTCGATCGTGCACTCGCTGGTCGAGTTTGTGGACGGATCGGTGATTGCCCAGTTGGGCTCGCCCGATATGAAGCTGCCGATTCAGTATGCGCTTGAGTATCCGCGGCGGATGCCGGGCGTGGCGGCACGGCTGGATTTGAGCGAGCGGCTGCGGCTGGACTTCGAACCGCCGGATCCGGAGCGATTCGACGCGCTGGCCCTGGGCCAGGAAGTGGCGCGCGCCGGAGGCACGGCGGGCGCGGTATTGAACGCGGCCAACGAGGCGGCCGTCGCGGAGTTTCGCGCCGGGCACCTGCACTTTACCGACATCGTGCCCAGTTGCCGCGCGGTTTTAGAACAACATCATTACGAGCCCCACCCATCGCTCGACACGCTGTTGGAGCTGGACGTGTGGGCCCGTCAGGAGGTAGTCCGTTGGGCATGCATCTAATGGCGTTGACGTACGACTGGCAATTGCTCGTCGTCATACTCGAGGTCGCCTTCGGCCTGGGCATGGTGATCTTCGTACACGAACTGGGGCACTTCCTGGTCGCCAAGTGGTGCGGCGTGAAGTGCGAAAAGTTCTATCTCGGCTTCGACATCTACGGCCTCAAACTGGCCAAGTACCAGTGGGGTGAAACCGAATACGGCATCGGCATTCTGCCGTTGGGCGGATACGTGAAGATGTTGGGCCAGGACGACAATCCCAGCCGCGCGGCCGCCGAGCGCGAACGCTCGACGGTCCACCATCACGTCCCCTCGGGCGATCTGCCGCACGAGCCGACGTCGATCGAAGAAGAGCGCATGGCGGCCGCGCTCGATCCGCGCAGCTACCTGGCCAAGAGCGTGCCGCAACGGATGGCCATCATCTCTGCCGGCGTGATCATGAACGTGATCTTCGCGTTCGTGATGGCGGCCATCGCCTACGGCATTGGCGTGCGCGACGAAGCGTGCGGCATTTCCGCCGTCATTCCGGGCGAAGCCGCCTGGCGGGCCGATATGCATCCCGGCGACAAGATTGTGGGCATCAATAACTCGGGCGATCGGCCGCTGCGCTTTCGCGACCTGATGAACGCCGTGGCCCTGTGCGATCTGGACGAAGGCATCAATTTTCACGTTCAGCGCGAAGGGGTGGCCGAGCCATTCGTGATCAACGTGCGGCCCGACCCGGATACCAAGCGCTTCCGGCCCACGATCGGCGTCATCAACCCGCGCACCACGCAGTTGGGTGAGGAGAAACCGACGATTCCCGATACGCCGGCCGCCGCCACCCAGGCGTTTGAGCCGGGCGATCGCATCGTGCAGGTGGGCGACATGCCGATCAAAGGCTATGCCGATCTGGTGGCTGCCTTTGCCAGACAGCCTGATGATGCGCTGAAAGTCGTGGTCGAGCGCAATGCGGCGAACACCGAAACGGCAGACGGCGACTCAGCCGAGCAAGACACGGCGGAGAAGAAGACCGACGAACAGAATGCGGCCACGGCCGAATCGGCGGCGCCGCAGCGGGTCGAGATCAACGTGCCGCCGCGGCCCATGCGCACGCTGGGCCTGGTCATGAAGATGGGCAAGATTACGGCCGTGCAAGATCACTCCCCGGCCGCCGCGGCCGGATTGCGCGAAGGCGACTTCATCACCATGGTCGACGGCGCGCCTCCAGGCGACCCGATGCGCCTGCCCGACGTGTTGCGCCGCCGCGCGGGCGAGAAGATCGTGTTGGGGATTTCGCGGCAAGGCAATGCCGGCGAAGAGCAAAAGCTCGAGAAAGAAGTGACTCTGCGCGAGCCGTTGTGGAGCGACCTGTCGGACGGCATGTTGATTGCCAACGGCGCACCGGTCGACGTGCCGGCGCTGGGCATCGCCTATCGGGTGTTGAACATCGTGGACAAAGCGGACAAGGATAGTCCGGCGGCGCTTGCCCAATTGACCAAGGACGGCAAGCCGGCGGACGTGCCGGTGTTTGCCTCGGGCGATGAGATCGTGCAGGCCGAGATCCTGTTGAGCGACAAGGCCGCGGCCGAAGCCAAAGACCAAGGTCGCGAGAGCACGTCGATCAAGTTTGGCGAAGATGCGCCCAACTGGGCCTTCTTCACGGCCAACTTGCAATGGCTGCCGCCGGGCTCAAAAGTGAAGCTCACTTTGGCGGATGGCCGCACGACTACGATCGAGCCGGCCGACGCCGCCGATTGGCACCTGGCCGATCGCGGTCTCATTACCACGGCCGCCAGCACGGTCACCAAGGCCCGCTCGCTGGGCGAGGCCCTGTCGCTGGGCGGGCGCGAGACCGTCGACGCCGTGCTGCACGTGTATCTGTTTTTGCGCAAGCTGGGCTCGCAAATCTCCTTCAAGGTGTTGGGCGGGCCGAAAACGATTGCCGAGGCGGCCGGTCGCGCGGCCTACGACAGCGTCTCGCAGTTGTTGATCTTCCTGACCCTGTTGAGCGCCAACCTGGCCGTGGTCAACTTCCTGCCGATTCCGCTGTTAGACGGCGGGCACATGGTGTTCCTGATTCTGGAAGGCATCCTGCGCCGGCCGGTGAGCGAACGCGTGCAGATCGCGTTTCATTACGTGGGATTTGTGTTCATCATCAGCCTGATGCTGTTTGTGCTGGGGTTGGATTTCAACGTGATTCCGCGGCAGTAGCCCGCTTGCTCGCGAGTCACTGCTAGCATGGCGCCCCCAGCGCTCTTGCTCGCGCAGGCCGCAGGCGATAAAGTTCCGGCCCCTGCACGACTTGGGAAATTGCACCTCGCGCATTTTCCTGGCCCGACGGAAAGGATTCCGACATGCCGACGAGTTTGGCGGCACTCGCTCGCCTGGTGAACGGTGAGGTGGTGGGCGACGGCGCGCTGGAAATTTCGCAAGCCGCTACGTTGGAAGACGCCAACAGCGCCGACATCACTCTGGTCGACAAGAACGCCAGGCCCGATCGTCTGGTGAAATCGGCGGCGCGGGCGGTGGTGGCGCCGCGCGATTTTCCGCGCGAGCAGCTGGGCCGTCCGGCGATCGTCGTCGACGACGTGCACCGCGCCTTCGCGACCATCGTGACGCACTTTCGCCCGTCACGCACGGTGCGGCGCACCGGCATCAGCCCCTCCGCCTGGATCGACGGCGCCGCGCGGCTGGCGGCCGACGTCACCGTGCAAGCCGGAGCCACGATCGAGGCCGACGTCGAGATCGGTCCCGGTTCGTTCATCCACGCCGGCGCGCGGATCATGGCCGGCTGCAAGCTGGGCCGGCAGGTCACCGTTTATCCCAATGCCGTGCTCTACGAAGACACCCTCGTCGGCGACCGCTGCGTGATCCACGCCAACGCCGTGCTCGGCGGCCACGGTTTTGGTTATCGCTTTCACGACGGCAGTCACTTGCCCATGGCCCAGCTCGGCTGGGTGCACATCGGCAACGACGTGGAGATCGGCGCCGGCAGCACGGTCGATCGGGGCACTTACGGACCGACATTGATCGGCGACGGCACCAAGATCGACAACCTGGTGATGATCGCCCACAACTGCCGCATTGGCAAACACAACATCATTTGCTCGCAGGTAGGCATTGCCGGCAGCACGTCGACGGGCGACTTCGTGGTGTTGGCCGGCCAGGTGGGCATTCGCGATCACGTGCGGATTGGCGAGGGCGCCGTGCTGGGCGCCAAGTCGGGCGTCAGCAACGACGTGCCGGCCGGGGCCAAAATGTTCGGCACCCCGGCATTGCCGGAGCGCGATCAAAAGCAAGTCATGGCCCTGACCGTGCGCCTGCCGGAGACGCGCAAGCAACTCAAGGAGTTCGAACGGCGGCTGGCGCGACTCGAAGGCGAACGCGAACGAGATCGCGAACGCCCGCCGGCCGGCGGCCAGCAGGCGGCGTGAGAAAACAGGGTGCAGGCTGCAGGAAGGAAGAGAAAGAAGAAAGAACGGGGAGAAGACCGGAGCGCAGGCTGGAGGTGGGAGGCCACAGACCGAACGCTGGAGGAAGAAGATGCGGGACGTGAGCACGCAACCATCGCCAACGACCGCGGGGCAGAAGATCGGCCTGATCGCCGGCTGGGGCCGTTATCCGATCGTTATCGCCGAGGCGCTCAAGGCGCGGGGCGCGCGGGTGTATTGCCTGGGCATTAAAGATCACGTGGATCCGGCAATTCGCAGCCTCGTCGACGACTTCGCCTGGATCGGCCTGGGACAGATCGGCGGCGTGCTGCGCTATTTTCATCACCACGGCGTCACGCAGGCCACCATGGCCGGCAAGGTGCACAAGGTGCTCTTGTTTGAGCGCGCGGCCTGGCTGCGCCACTTGCCCGACTGGCAGGGAGTGAAGACCTATTGGCCGCACTTTGTCTCGCGCCGCAGGAGCCTGCAGGACGACAGCCTGCTGGGCGCGATCGTGGCGGCTTTTGAGCGTGGCGGCGTGGCGATGAAGCCGGCCACGGACTACGCGCCGGAACTGCTGGCCAGGCTGTCCTGCCTGACGGCGCGGCAGCCCACGGCCGCCGAATGGCACGATATTCAATTCGGCTGGCGGCTGGCCAAGGAAATGGGCCGCCTCGACGTCGGCCAAAGCGTGGCCGTGAAGAATCGCTCGCCCCTGGCCATCGAAGCCGTGGAAGGGACCGACGAGTGCATTCGTCGCGCCGGCCACTTGTGCCAGGCCGGCGGGTTCACCGTCGTCAAGGTGGCCAAGCCGCAGCAGGATATGCGGTTCGACGTGCCCACGATCGGCCGCGGCACGCTGGAGTCGATGGTGGCGGCCGGCGCGCGGGCATTGGCCATCGAGGCGGGGCGAACCATCGTCGTCGATCAGGCGCACGTGATCGAATTTGCCAACCGCCACCACATGGCGGTCGTGGCGCTCGATGCCGAAGGGCGCCCGGCGGCGTGAGGCGCTGGCGTCGGCCAACGCTACTCTTCAAGATCCTGCAGGCGCTCGGTGACCATGGCGGCGCCCAGCCAGCCCAGGTGGTCGCACACTTGCGGATCGCTCAAGCGCTCGAGGATCAGATCGCGCAGACGGGCGCCGGCCGCGGATTCGCGCGCGAGCGTGGCCGCGACCACTTCGACGATCAGGTCGGCATCGCACTCGTATAGCTCGCGCAAAAACTCCATGAACCAGGAGTCTCGGCGCAAGGGCTCGTCGCCGTTGGCCAGCGTCTCGACGAAGTGCGCGGCGGCCGTTTGCAAGAAGCAATCGCGATCGACCCAGATCAGGCCGGCCATGTGGGGCAGCTTGGACGACGGCCGGCGATCGGCCGCATGCACGTCCGCCAGCATCATTTCGCGCACCTTGGCCCGATCGAACTCCAGGTGGATGGTGATGATCTGGCTATCCCCGTTGTGGCGCTTGTCGCCCGGCCGCAGCCCGCGGAGGCGCGGCTCGGTGCCTTCGGCCCAGATTTCCATGACTACCGGCACCCGCACGGGCCACTGGCCGCGGACGACCTGCTCGAAGAAGTCGATGGTGGTGCAGGTGGGCAAGTGGTCGAGATCCGTCGGCGCGACTTCGCTTTCCGGCGGCCAGTTGCAATCGGGCATTGAGCGGCGCAGATGTTCGAGGGCTTCGAGCCAAGGCTTTTGATTCATAGGGTTGCTCCGGTGGGTGTTTGAATGGATGGGTTTGAAGTTGTGGTCGAGTTACCGGCTGTTGATTTCTGGCGCTCGAAGCGGGCCGCTAGGGATTCTGTTCTCGGGCACGGAACGCGTAGAAATCCGGGGCGATGGTTTTGCGATCGGGATCGCGTCGAGAGAAAAAGTAATGCGGCCCGAGGTGGTTGACGACATCTTGTTCGCGTTGTCGGTAAGAGGGCTGCTGCCAGGCCTCAGGCGATTCATCGAGGGCCAGCAGAACGCCGTCACCTAGTGCTTTTGCTTCAAATGCGGGCGCCGTCAGCAAACGCTCCCGCCCGAGCATTTCCACGTAGGGCGGCCCAAAGTAGTTGAGCCAATACAGGCCGGGAATGGCGACTTCGATATCGGCGCCGATTGCCTGGACGCCCGAGTCGTCGTCTAGGATGTTCTTGGCGTCGTACTCGTCGGAGGAGCGCACATTAGCATAGCGCACAGGCAAACGGGTGACGAACGCCTCAAACAGGTCGCGAGTTGTATCAAACGCCCTCTTGCCCTCTATTCGTGCCAATTCATAGACCTCGACGCTCATGTCGTTCAAAACGGGCGGCAGAGTACCCTGACAGTGCGACAAGTAGAACGACAATCCGCTGTAGACTCCGGTCAAGACCGCCTCACCCAGGGTTCGTTTGGGAGGGGCAGCGTGATAGAGGCGATCGAACAGGCGGTTGTCGCGGCCGACGAGCTCTTTGTCGGGTGAGTGCTCATACCTGGCAACGCGCAGGCCTTTGGTCCAGAACGGCAGCAAGTCGTTGAGGATGGCCTGCAAGCCGTCGAGCTGGGCTTCGGTGAATAGCGGTTGACTAAAAAAGATATGGCTGACTAGTCGCATTGTGCACCCACGAAGTCACAGTTGATATGTCACAGCCCCATTTTGCTTTCCTTGCGACTCACTTGCTCTTCCGTTTGAAGCGGCCCGGTTTTGCATCGAACGCGTCACTCCACGTCAGCTGGTGCTCGTAGCCGTACTTCTCCGCTAGCTCGCCGGCGAAGAACATCATTGCCGCTCCTTGTTGTTCCTGCAACGAGCCCTGCCCGTAGCTGATAAACTCCCAAAGGGATCCAAGGATTGATTGCTTCATGGACGCGATCGCATCCAGACGTTGCTTGATGGTTCGCCATCCCTGCTCATCTGCGTCGCCATTGGCCGCGATTTGGTCCAGGAGGTCGTTTAGCGACTGTGCCGCGGATCGGTAGTACTCGTTGGCAACGTTGGCTTCGACAAGAGAGATGATCGTTCCAAGGGCGACGTTCTCAGCCATTCCGAGGCCGGGCTTCACGATCGCGCTCGACGTCGTCTTCACACGAAGCGTGGGGATCCGGTTCCATTGCAGTATTCTTGTCTCGACGAAAGTGCTCGGCCGACCAATCTTGGGCTGGGCTAGGTCTGTATACAACTTCACGTGGCTTTGCGCCAGGCGGTCCTTCAGAGCCTGATTCTTTACTAGCCGTGCCTTCTCGCGTACCTTGCGAATATAGGCTACCGCGTCTTCTATCTGGTGGATCGATCGAGCGGAGAGTCCACCGGTCTTGGGATCCTTTACGGCCTTTACCTCGACGATCGCGTTGATGCGGCGAAGCGAGCCATCTTTTCCGCGAACTTTGAGGTCCGGGATTCGGTATGCCTTTCGCTTCGGCTTTCCCTTCGCTCCTCGTGGCATCGCGGGGATGCGATGCTGGTTAGGTCCTCTATTGAGCGGAACGTCAGTTGCCTCGGACGCTATCGCTTCTGAATCCAATCCGAATTGGCGACTAGTTCCCTTTCGGCTTCGCCTTGTCGGGGGTTCTTCTGGACCGATGTTCATGCGCGGCGGACGTTCGACTGTCGAGAATTCATAAACTAGCGACGAGTTGAGCAGAGGATAGTCCCCGTCTGTTGTTTGTTCTGATCCCGTGCCCGTCTCCGCCGGCAGTAACCCACAGAACTCCGCCCAGGCATTGATCCATACTTCCATTTCCTGCGAGCTGTCGGATTCGATGGCAAAACCGCTAGCGCGCTCTTCGGCGACAAACGCCTGCCATTGCTCGCGCCAGTCGAGGGGCAACTTCCCGCGAAAGAGTAGCGCCAGAAACGCGTCGAGCGCCTGTTCCAGCGGCGCGAGCACCTTGGCAATCGCGCGGTCAAGCTCGCTCAGCAAATTCTCGCGGTTTTCGCGAACTGGCTGCGTGTAGTCCATCAACACGATCCCTTGCCCAAGCTCGATACTCGTTTCCTGCTACGATTGCGGCGCGGCGGCGCAGCGTTCTAGTGAATGAGTCCGAAGTGCTTCATCATCGCGCGTTCCTCGGTATCGCGCCACCAGAACTCCTCACGCACCACTTCGTCGGCAATGCGCTTGCACAAGGCAGCGTCGCGCTGCGACGCAGCCACCAGCGCCGCCTCACGCGCTTCGCACATCTGCTCGTCGGACAGCCGCACGATGATGATCGGGCGCGCCAGCGGCGGGCCGCCGTCCGCCGTCGGCGCGAGCAAGGCGGTGCTGCACGGGCCGAGGCCGCTCTCGCCAAGCGGCGCGTAACTCGGGCCTTCCGCGGCAATCGGTGCTGTGTCTGCGACGTCGCCGTCCGATGGCGGGCCTGGCTCGAGCTCGATCAGACCGCCTTCGCTCTATTGCGTGTCGCCCACTGGCTCCGGAATTCCGGTCGCATCAACGACGAACAATTGGCCCTCCGGCAGATTGAACACGTCGACGTCGGCGTTGGGTCCAAAGTCGGCGCCCTGAGAGCCTGGCGAGTCCGACTGCGCGGCGCCGCCGTCATCCGCAGTAGGATCGCTTGCCGGGCGAGCCGCTGTCTCGGCGCCGGACGAGACTTGAGCGGACTCGAATTGTTGGACCTCGTGCTTCCCCGCGCCGGTCGGATCATACGGGAGCTGCATGACTTCGGGAGGTGCCGTAACGACCCCGATCTTGCTCGGCCCAATAGTGTCCGGCGAACGATCTGTCGCGTCCGCGCGCGGTTGTTCGTCGCTTGAGCCAGCTCGTAGCGCGGGAGCGGGTGCGCCGTCCTCGCGAGCAGACGACGGCAATGGGGGTCGTTCGTTCTCGGGCTCTTCCGTGGACGGCTTGTGTTCGTCGTTCATGGTGCTAGTGCCTCGGCGGACTGTGGCGACTGCGAAATAAAAAAGGCCCGCCGGCAAAGCGCGCTACAAAGCGCACTTTGGCGACGGGCCCTTTGGATACCTGCTAACAAGCAGGCCCCGCTTGATACCCGGATGTTAGTTCACAGATGGGCGTCTACGTGCGTATCACCTCGCATTTGTTACCATGCCGGCGAGTCTAGCAAGTCGCGCGGCCGAAATCTGCGCGCAAACCAGGCCAGTGGTAAATATTTGCACCCAGGGTCCGTCCGCCGTGCGGGCCATCGGCCGCCAGGCCCACAGCGTCGAGTACGACGGACTTGCTCGCGGCACGTGACAGCAATCGAGTGCTCAGGCAGCCGTGAGCGTGCGGCGCGAAATTTTTTGATGCCTCTCTTGACTCCTCAGACGACCTGTCTTAGGATACGCCTCAGACAACACATCTGAGACACGGAGTGAGTGGCGTGGCAGCCCCGCGAGTACGACTGACGGACGCGGAGTTTGCGGTGCTGGAGCCCTTGTGGCACAGCGGCCCGCAAACGATTCGCCAGCTCACGGCCACGCTCTATCCCGAGCAATCCGTCTCGGACTACGCGACGGTGCAGAAGCTGCTGGGCCGGCTGGAAGCCAAGCGCTGCGTGCGCCGCGACCGGTCGCAGCCGGCGCACGTGTTTCACGCGGCGATTGCGCGTGCGGACCTGATCGACCACGAGCTGAACCAGATTGCCGAGCGGCTGTGCGACGGTTCGCTCGTGCCCGTGCTGGATCAACTCGTGCGGCGCACCCGGCTGTCGAAGCAAGACCGCCAGCGGCTGCGCAAGTTGATCGACGACGGCGGCAAACCCTGAACGAGCGAGCGGCGACATGAACGCGTGGCTCGAATACGGCGCATCGAACGGCGTGGCGGCAGTGATCCTGGCGATGGTCGCCGCATTGGCGACGGTTGTCTTTCGCCGGCGGGCGCAGGTGGCCTATGTGCTGTGGGCCCTCGTGCTGGCCAAGCTCGTGGCGCCGCCGCTGGTGGCACTGCCCCTGGGGCCTGTGCGAAGCTATGTCATCGCGGTCGCGGAATACGCGCTCGTACCGGCCGCGTCGCATGTTGCCGATCAGGACGCCGCCAATTCGAACGACAGGGGCGATCCGCTCCTGGGCTCCGACCTTCTCGACGTCGCGTGGTCGCCGGCAACTATCGAGCCGACGACGGCGGTAGTCGACGAAGGGCAACTCGACGCCCGGCCGTTCGAAGCGGAGTATCTGGAATCGCCGCCGCGCGCGGCGGCCTTGGATGTACAGGAGCTCGCAGGCGCCGCGGACGACGACCTCGCGCGCTGGCCGGCGCTCGACGATGGCGCGGCCGTTGCGATCGCACCGGCGGCCGCCACGATGGGTCAAGGGGCTGTCTCAGATGCCGCCGCGGTCGAGCCGGCGGCTGTGCCATGGCGAAGCTGGCTGCCCGGCGTTTTGCTCGCCCTGTGGCTCGCTGGAACTGCGTCGTGGTGCCTGCTGGCCGCGGCGCGGATGGCCCGCTTTGCGCGATTGCTGCGATACGCGGGGCTGGCGGGCGATGACATACAAGCCGAGGTCCGCCGACTCTCCGCACAGCTTGGGCTCGCGCGGCCGCCCGTGGTGCGCGTCGCGCAGCGCCGCATTCCGCCCTTGGTTTGGGCGATGGGTGGCCGGCCGACGATGCTCCTGCCGGCGGAGCTACTGGCCGAGCTGAGCCCGCGGCAGCGCGAGACGCTCCTGGCACACGAGCTCGCGCATCTTGCGCGGCGCGACTACCTGGTGCGCTGGCTGGAGCTGGCGGCGGTCGCGCTTTATTGGTGGCATCCGGTGGCCTGGTGGGCGCGGCACAACCTGGCGGCAGCCGAGGAGCAATGTTGCGATGCGCGGGTGCTGGCGCTGTTGCCCGGCTCGGCCCGCGCGTATGCCGAGACGCTCTTGGCCACGTTGGAGTTTTTGGCGGAGCCCGGCCGGCCGTTGCCGCTGGGCGCGAGCGGCTTCTCTCAACTGGGACACGTACACAGGAGGCTGACCATGATCCTCACGCATTCGACAACCGGGCGGCTGGCGTGGCCGCTGCGCGCTGGCCTACTGGCCGTGACGTTACTCGTGTTGCCCCTTTCGCTGCGCACGCTGTGGGCGGAGCCGGCGCCGGCCGACGCTGTCGCGGAAGCAGTCGCGGTGGAGGAGGAAGAGGTGGCCTCGGACACCGCTGCGGCGAGCGAAGCAGTCGAACAGGTTGAGGAGGCGGCCGCTCCTGTCGAGCCCTTGAGCGCCACAGAAACCGTGGGGCCTGTGGAACCCGTCGAGGCAGTGGAATCTGTCGACCCTGTGGAACCTGCTGAGGCCGTCGAGTCTGTGGCGCCGGTTGCTGCTGTGGCGCCGGTTGTGGCTAGGGAGGGCGACGGGCCGGTTGCTGCCGCGCCAAAGGTTGCGACGGCCGTTGAAGACAACGCCATCGAGCGCCGGCTCGATCGGCTGGAGCGGATGATCGAGAAGCTGGTTGCCGACAGGCACGGCGAATCATCGGAAACGAAGCCGGCGCCCGTGGCAAAGCGCAGACATTCTGCCAGGCCAGTCCCGGCAGGCAGTCCGACTCCGGCCGCCAAACCGGCTCCCGCTCCCAAGCCCGCCCCCGCCGTCAAACCGGCAGCTGCCGGGACGCCGGCGCCGTCGAAACTGCTCGACGAAGGGCTCGCACTCGAGGAGTGGGAAGACGAGGTCAAGCTCAAGCTGGCCGACGCCGTCAAGCAAGCCAAGATGGGCATCGATTGCGTGCAGACGAACTCGCAGCGCGTCGCTGCAACCGATCGCCAACTGGAAGCGGTGCTCAAAGCCCTGGCCGCCGACACCGTGACGGTCGACGAGGCGCTCGAGGCCATCCGCCGCCGTGCGGATGCGGAAGCGACGTATGCCAAGACGGTTGCCGCGCTGGCGGGCGATGGGCCGAAGCAGCATTTCCTGGCCGCGGCCAGCGGTTACGTCGCCGCGCGCCGCGCCGCCGATGCCACGAAGAAGGTGTGGCAAGAGGTGGAATCGCGCGGCAAGGTGTCCGAGGAAGCCCAGTGCCGCGAGCAATATCAACAGCTGCGCGATCAACTGAAGTCAACTTTGCAGGATGTTGAAAAGGCCAAGGCCGGAGTGCGAGAAGGCCGGACCATGAAGGACGAGGGACAACGTCAGGCACAGCTCGCCCAGTGGAATCAACGCGAGCAGTCACTGGCCTTGGAGAAGCAGCGCATTGCCGAACAGCGCCAGCAGCTCGAGGATGCGGCTGCTACTCTGAAGGCCGAGATGGCCGCGCGCACCCAGAACCTCGAGGCGCTCGAGCAGGCTTTGCAGCAGAAGGCCCAGGAATTCGAACACATGCAAGCTCGGGTGCAGGTGGAAAAGCAAGCGCTCTTAAAAATGCTGCAGGCTAAGGGGCTCAAGCAGAAACTCGGCCGAGAAAAATTCGACAAGGAGAAGTCCGAGAAAGAGGAGGCCGGCGAGGAGAAACCCGCCAAAGAAAAGTCCGGCAAGCCGGCACCGGCCGCCGACGAAACCGAAGAATCCGGCCCGCCAGACAAGCGCCAGTCAGAAGAAGTCGATGAATCAGATGAGGGTTGAGCAACTCAGGCAGAGAGCCTCGCCTGTCCGATTGCCTATGGCCCATAGCCCATAGCCTCCAGCCTGCGGCTCACCGAAACCACTCCGGCCATTGACGCATCACGGCGTCGGCCATCCAGCGTGCCTCGCCCTCAGTGAGCGGCTGAATGACACAGAGTTGAGTGTTGTCGCCGCGCACCAATGACAGGCCGAACTGCGGCTCTTCGATCCCGGAGCTGCTGGTGTTTTTGGCGCGGAGCGACCTTTTGGTGGTACTCTCGGCGCGCACCAGGTCGACGCGCGCCAGCGCCTCGACGGGATAGGTCCAGCGCGGTCCGATGCCCAGCCAAGACCAGGAACATTCGATCTTGCCCGCATCGAAGTGCCAGATCTTCCGCCGCACGGGCTCCAGGATCGTGAACACCAGGCCCAAGAGAAACAGCAGGCCGATGGCTTCGAACGGAATCAAAAAGAAGAACAAGAACCACCATTCGCCGCCGGCCGGCGCATTGCCGGGCGCCAGACCGAACAGGTTGGCCACGAACACGCTGACAATGCCGTTCCAAAAGGCGCAGATGAACAACAGCCCCAGCACCGCAGCCCAACTCCACCGCCCGCGCTGAATGAACGCTAGCGACTGGATTTCCGAGACGAGCTCCCACGAGCAGTCGCTGGGCGCTTCGAGCACTTCGTCACCGAGCAGCAGGGGCACGCTGGGCGCCCCCTGCTCTCCGGGGGGCGCCGGCACTTCGGCCCGCGCGCTAGGGCGCGCGTCTCCGCCGGACCCCAGCGATTCCACCAGGCGCGAAAGCTGCCAGGCCAGCCAGCTCAACTCCGCGTCGGGCAGGCCGGAGAAAACAAACAACGGCTGTCCCAGCGAGCGAATCTCCAGGCCCGACTCGGTGGTCACCGAATCGTCGTGGCGACGTTCGCGCCGTCCGAACTCAAAGCCGCGAAACTCGTGGCGCGGGATCGAGCGGTGCGCCAGGCGAACCAGCGCACGATCGACGTAGCGCAAGCCGTCGGCGTCGATCTCCAAGTCCTGCCGCCGCGTGAAGGCACCCACCAGCACCGCCGCCACGAACAGCCAAGAACTCCAAAACGGCACGGCGAACAGGAACGTAAACGGCTGCGGGTTCTTGATCGCCTCGAACGCCAAGAACACACAGCCGGCGGTCCAGCCCGTGAGCCACACGATCAGAAACAGCGTCACGCCCCAGGAGCGCGGGCGATAGCAAACGTGCATCCGCTCGGGCGAGACGCTGTACGTGGCCCGCAATTTCGCGGGCATCACCGGCGCGAGAGTGGCTGCTTCGCTCATGCCGGGCATTGTAGCGAGGCCGTGGCCGGCGCGGGACGGCGGTTTCGCCGGCCCAGGGTATCGCTGGCAGTCTCGCGCGTGCGATTCCGCTTCACTGGGCAGGCTGCACTGGCGAGACGCCAATGCCACCCGACACACTGGCGGACAAGCCGCCAGTGGCACCCGGAATTCAACTGCTTGCGGCCGGCGGCAGCGGCGGCGAGCCTCCGTCTATCCCCAGTGCCAGGGATACTCGATGTAGCGCGCGGCGGCTTCGGCCGTTTCCCTGCCCAGTAGCTTGGCCACCACGTGAAACGACATGTCGATGCCGGCGGCCACCCCGGCCGACGTGATGATCCGGCCATTGTCTACCACGCGCAGATCGTCGCGCACGGTGGTCTGCGGCGCCACTTCGCGCAGCAGGTCGAGCGCGCCGTGGTGGGTGGTGGCCGACAAGCCGTCGAGCAGTCCGGCCTTGGCCAGCAACAGTGCGCCCGTGCAAACGGAAAGCACCAGCTCCGCCTGCGCGGCGCGCTCTTGAATCCAGGCCAACAGCGATGCGTCGTTCATCAGCGGGCGCGTGCCGTAGCCGCCGGGAATCAGCAACAGGTCGATCGGCGGCGCATCCGCCAGCGACGAGCTGGGATTCACGCTCAGGCCGTTGCGGGCGGTGATCGGATCGTGCGAGCGGGCCACGGTCAGGACGTTGAACGCGCCGGGAACGACCTGCCGGCCAGTGACGGCGAACACCTCGAACGGCCCGCAGAAGTCGAGCACTTCCACGTCGTCGAAGACCAGGATGCCGACGCTGCGCGATTGCATGGTTACCTTCCCATCAGTTTGCACGAATCCGTCACACCGGCACGACGTCGAACAGCCGCTCGCAACGGCGACGAATGTCGGCCGTCGTCTGTCGGCAATCGCTCCACAGCGAGTCGCTGCTCGCATAGCCCAGCAGTCCGGCCAGCTTGGCCAACTCGCGCGGCTCGTCGGGCAGATCGTCGCGCGCGGTCGTGCTCATCAAGCGCATGCGGGCCTGCACGGTGCGGAGGAATCGATAGCCTTTGATAAACGCGTCGGCGTCGTCGCGCTTGAGCAGGCCTTCGGCACGCAATGCCGCCAGCGCGTCGAGCGTTGCCGGCACGGCTATCTGGGGCACTTCGGCAGCATGTCGCAATTGCAGCATCTGCACCAGAAACTCCACGTCCACCATGCCGCCGGGACCGCGCTTCAAATTGCCGGGCGTGGCCTTCTCTTCCAATCGGGCGCGCATCTGCCAAATCGTCTGCGTGTCGTCTGCCTGCCACGGTTGACAGAACGCCGCCTGGCGTGCCGCCTCGCTGACGCGGGCGGCCACGCGCTCCGAGCCATACACGACGCGCGTCCTGCACAACGCCTGGCGTTCCCACAACTGCCCTTCGCCCGACTCGAAGTATCGCACAAACTCGGCCAGCGACGTGGCCAGCATGCCGTTGCGCCCGGTAGGCCGCAGCCGCGGATCGATCTCGTACAGCCGGCCCTGCGGGCCGAGCTGGCCGGCGACCTTCATGATCCGCTGCGCCAGCTCACTGAAGAAATGCTGATTCGTGGTGGTCGTGTCGCGCCGCGTGCGCCGGGCATGCGCGGTCGTGCCGTCGGCCTCGTACAGAAAGATCAGATCGAGATCGCTGTAGTAGTTGAGCTCGCGGCCGCCGAACTTGCCCAGCGCCACGATCGCCACTTCGCAGCGTTGAGGAGCGTCGTCCCCTTCGCCCACGGTGGGCTCGCCCAGCTTGGCCGCCAGCCGGCCGTATTCGTGCTCGGCAATCTGCTTCAAACAGGCCTGGGCAATGTCGGACAACGCGCCGCTGGTGGCTTCGATGCGCTCCTTGCCCAGAATGTCGCGCACGCCCACGCGCAACTGCTGGGCGTTTTTGAAACTGTGCAGCGCCGGATCGATATCTTCCGCCCCGCGGCACATCTCGGCCAGCGTATCGTCCAGCACTTGCGGCGTCGGCAGCTTGTCCAACAGCAGGCTGTCGAGCAGTTCGTCGATCATGCCCGGGTTGCTGATCAAGATGCCCGAGAGATACTGGCTGGACGAACAGAGCTCGACATACAAGTGCAGCGTGGGCGGATTGAAGCTGAACAACTCCCACAACACGCCCTTGCCGCCGAGCGAATCGCTCACCTTGCTGAGATTGACCAGGGTGAAGTCCGGATCGGGGGTGCGGGCGATGGCTGCCAGCAATTGCGGAGCGATGGCCGCCAGAAAGTGCCGGCAGCGGCGCGTGGACAAGAAGCGAATCTTCTCGGTCGCCAGCTCCATCAAGTTGGCATAGGCCTGCCCGATATCGCGAAAGTGATACTTGCTCAAGACCTCGGCCACTCGCTCGGCCGTGGGCTCGGGATCGAGCACCAGGTCGCTCTCGGGCACGGTGGCGGAGTCGTCGCCGAATGCGTCGTGCAGCAAGTGGTCGAGAATCTTGCGGTTCAGTTCGGTCTTGCTTTTGTAGTCGGCCTCGAACGCGGCCAGCGCGGTCGACTTCTGCTGGTCTTCATAGCCCAATCGAATCGCCACGCGGCGCAGTTCCTGCGGATCGGTGGGCAGCAGGTGGGTCTGCAAGTCGAACATGATTTGCAGGCGATGTTCGATCTTTCGCAGAAACGCATAGTTTTCCTGCAGCAGCGCGCGCTCCTGATCGGTCAGGCAGCCGCAGGAGGCCAACTGCGTGATAGCCTCCAGCGTGTTGCCCGTGCGCAAATCGGGCAGATCGCCGCCGTTGAGCAGCTGCAGAAACTGGATCACGAACTCAATGTCGCGAATGCCGCCGTGGCCGGTCTTCACGTTGTGTGCATCGTCGCCTTCGGCGTGCGTGCGGCGCTCGATGCGGCGCTTAAGGGCCTTGATGCCAGTGATGTCCGCGCGGCTCAGATAGCGGCGATAGATCCACGGCTCGAGCTGCTCCAGGAACGCGCGACCAAAGTCGAGGTCGCCGGCAATGGGTCGCGCCTTCACAAGCGCCTGGCGCTCCCAGGTGCGGCCCACGGTGTCGTAGTAGTGCAACGCGGCGTCAACGTTCGTGGCCATCGGCCCGGCCTTGCCACCGGGGCGCAAGCGCAGGTCCACGCGATAGGCCGTGCCGAGCTCCGTCGGCTCCGTCAGGAAGCGCAGCACCTCGCGCACCAGCCGGTCGTAATACTCAGACAAGCTTTGCTGGCGGGCCGGGTTGCCGCCGCGGCCGCAGTCCCACAAGAAGATCAAATCGATATCGCTGGAATAGTTCAACTCCACGCCGCCGAGCTTGCCCAGCGCCAGCACGGCGAAGCGGCCCGGGCCGTCTGCGGGCAGGCGGCCGGCGCCGGCCCGATTGGCCATCCGCTTGGTGGCGGCAGCCAGCGCAGCCTCGACGATCGCATCGGCCACGTACGAGATCTGCCGCGTCACCGTATCCAGCGGCTGACCGCGAATGATGTCGCCGTAGGCCACGCGCAGCGTCTCGCGGCGCTTGAAGCGGCGGATGGCGGCCAGCACCATCGCGTCGTCATCGGCCAGCCGCAACACGTCGGCCCGAAACTCCGCAACGAGCGAGTCGCGCGACACCGGCTGCCCTTCGGTGATCCGCAGCAGGTCGTAGCTCTCGCTATCGGTGATCAGCACGTCGCTCAGGTGCTGGCTGGTTGCAAAGATCTGCAGCAGGATGGGCAGCGATTCACGATCGCGCTCGAACAGCGAGGCCAGCGAGAGTGGATTGCGCGCGGCGCCGACAAAGCGCTCCAGATTGTTGAGCGCGCGGTCCGCGTCGCTGGAGCGCGGCAGCTGCTCGGCCAACTGGTCGCAGATCACGGCCAGCAGGTCGAGGGTAATGCCCGAGGTGGCGATGCGGAGCAGATTTTCGTGGCCCCGCGCGGCGTCGGTCAATCCCAACGAAGCGAGCCACTCGGCGGCCTTCGCCGGTTCATCGAGGTAGCGGTGCAGTCGATCGACGTCCATCGAACGCCCTGGGCCCTAAGCGCGACTAACTGAGACAGTATACCTCCGGCCCGACGTGCCGCGTGACCACCGCGCCAAACAGCGTAAACGCGTTGGCGTCGACGATCGTCACCGGCAACAGTTGGCCGATCTGACGACGATTTCCCTCGAACACCACAATCCGGTCGCAATGCGTGCGGCCGACCAGTTGCAACACGTCTGAGCCGTCGTCGTCGTGTCGCCGGGCCGCTTTGCTGGGACCTTCGACCAGCACTTCGACCTGGCGACCCACGAACGGCTGGTGGTCCTCCTCGCTGATTGCGTTTTGGATTGCCAGCAGCTCGTTGTTGCGCGCGCGCTTGGTGTCCTCGGGTACGTCGTCGGGATACAGTTGTGCGCTCTTGGTGCCTGGGCGTTCGGAATACTTGAAGATAAAGCTGTTCTTGAAGCGCGACTCGCGCACCAGCTCCACGGTCTGCTGAAAATCGTCGTCGGTCTCGCCCGAGAAGCCGACGATGAAGTCGCTGGTGATGGCGGCCTCCGGTACGGTCTGCCGAATGCGGGCGTACATCGCGCGATATTCTTCCACCGTGTAGCCACGCTTCATCCGCTGCAGCATGCGGTTCGAACCGCTTTGCGCCGGCACGTGCAAGTAGGGCGACACCTTGGGCAAGTCGCGCACCGCAGCCAGCAAATCGTCGGTCATGTCCTTGGGATAGTTGGTCACGAACTTCAAGCGTGCCAGGCCTTCGATCTCGTGCAACTGCGCCAACAGATCCGACAGCCGCGTGGTGCGGCCGGCGACGGTGTGCCGATAGCTGTTGACCGTCTGGCCCAACAGCGTGATCTCGCGGCAGCCTTCGTCGGCCAGGCGGCGGGCCTCGGCCAGAATGTGTGCCGCCGGGCGGCTCTGCTCCGGCCCGCGCACGCTGGGCACGATGCAATAGGTGCAAAACTTGTCGCAGCCGATCATGATGCGCACATACGCCTGAAAGGGCGTGGGCCGCATTTCCGGATCGCGCAGCGGATCGTAGCTTTCGAAGCTGCGCTCGACCTCGGCGCGGCTGCCGGCGGTGCGGTCGAGACTGACTTCCATTTGCGGTCCGGCGCCGGCGGCGATCTTTTCCAGCAGTTCTGGAATTTGGTGCAACTGGCCCGGTCCCACCACCAGGTCGACAAACGGCGCCCGCTCGAAAATCAGCCGCTGATCTTTTTGCGCCATGCAGCCCAGCACGCCGATCACTTTATGGGGATGGTGCTGCTTGGCGTGCTTCAGCCGACCCAGGGCACTGTAGATCTTGTCTTCGGCGTGCTGCCGCACGCTGCAGGTGTTGAACAAGATGGCGTCGGCCTGGCGGGGCGAGTCGACCAGTTCGTAGCCGGCCTTGCGCAGACTGGCCACCACGAGCTCGCTGTCGAGCACGTTCATTTGGCAGCCCACGGTTTCAATGTACAGGTGCTTAGCCATGCGCAGCGCATCAACACGCGGGTGGGACACGGGATGGAGAGGGAAGTGGCAAGCGGTCGCTGGAGCGGGACATCGGCTGGCAAGGCGTTTCGCGTCTGCGTCGGTTATCGGTCCGCGGAATGGCCGGACAAGGTTCGCTTGAGTGCCGCCGCGCGGCGCTGGCGCGCCAGGATGTTTTGAGCCTGCTCGCGCCGTTCCGTGCGCAATTGCTCGCGCAATCGGTCGACCAGCCGGTCCCGGTGATGCGCCATGAGCCGAACGAGCGACACGACGGCCACATAAGTGGCCACCAACCACAGCGCGATTTCCCACGGGTCCATGCTGGGGAACACTGGTGCCTCGCCTTCCTTAGCCCAACGAGTTCCACAAGCATCTTACTCTACACCCCGGCGTCGCGGCCAGCGCGAAATGCACGTGCCGGCGCGGTTCAGCGCTAAACGCCGAATCGCTCGCCCGGCTGAACGCCGTAGCCGCGCAAAAACTCGCCTGCCGAGAGCACGCGCTTGCCGGCCGGCTGGAGTGCATCGATCGCCAGCACGCCCTCACCGGTCGCCACCAGCAGGTTCTCGCCGCTGGCCACGAGGACGGTTCCGGGCACCGCCGCGCCAGTTTGGCTGCGGTCAGGCAGCACTGGCGAGACGCCAGTGGCACCCCGTGATTCACCGGCAGCGTTTGGCTCGGCGGGTGCCCCGCCCCCGCTGGTTCCGGCCTCGACGTGCACCCTGTCGAGGATGAGCCGCAATGGCTCGCGGCCGCCGGACGCCTGCCAATACGTAAAGGTCTTGGGCCATGGCACGAGCGCCCGCACCTGGTTGGCAAGGGCCGCGGCGCCACGCGACCAATCGACCGCGCCGTCTTCTTTTTTCAGTCGCGGCGCGCGGGTGGCCAAAGCGGGATCCTGCAGGATCGACTGCGCCGTGCCCGCGGCCAGTGCGTCGATCGCGGCCAGCACGGCCGGTGCACCCAGCTGGGCCAAGCGCGGCTCCAGTTCGGCCGCCGTTTCGTCCGGCCCGATCGCCACGTCTCGCTGCACGATGGCCGGACCAGCGTCGAGCTGAGGCGTCATGTGAATCACGGTCACGCCGGTGCGCGTTTCGCCGTGATAGATGGCCCAGTTAATCGGCGCCGCGCCGCGATACTTGGGCAACAGCGAGGCGTGCAGATTGATACCGCCCCAGCGGGCAATCTCCAGCACGGATCGCGACAGGATCTGCCCGTAGTCGCACACCACGAACAGTTCCGGTTGATAGCTGGCGAGCACGGCCCGGGCGTGCGGCGCGTTGACATCCGCGGGGTCGTGGACGCGGGTGCCGTGGGCCACTGCCAGCTCGCACATCGGGTTGGCTTCGGCGCGGGTTTTGCCGTGCAGCGGACGGGGCGGCCGCGTCACCAGCGCCAACACCTCGTGCGGCGACTCGTATAACCGCGTCAGCGTTGGCACGGCGAACGGGCCCGTGCCCATCATGATCACGCGCATCGTGTTAGGCTCTTACGTCCGCAATCGTTCGAGTTCGTCCAGCCGCCGCGAAATCGTGGCGTCGTCGGGCAGTTCGCCCCGCTGCTGCATGCCCGTGAATTGAGTCTCGAACTCGTCGAGCTTGTCTTTGATGGCCATTTGCCGCGTGGCGCTGAGCCGATCGATGAAGAGCACGCCGTCCAGATGGTCGATCTCGTGCTGCACGGCGCGGGCGAACAGCCCTTCCAGGTCCAGCGTCAGTTCCTGGCCGCGCAGGTCGTAAGCGTTCAGGGTCACGCGCTCAGAGCGTTTCACGTCGCCGTACAGGCCCGGCAGGCTCAGGCAGCCCTCCTCCGCCTCGGCGTTGCCCTTGCGATCGATGAGCACCGGATTGAGAAACACGTACTCGTTTTCCGTCGCTGCGGGATCCGATTGCAGATTGATGACGAACAACCGGTAGGGTAAATCGACCTGATTGGCCGCCAGGCCGATACCTTTGGCCTGATACATCAATTCGAACATTTCGCGCACGACGGCCAACAGCTCCTGGTCGACGCGCACCAGCGGCTTCGACACGCGGCGCAGCGTGGGATGGGGGTACTGGACGATCTGCAACGGGTTGACTCCGGACGGGTACGACTCGCGCGCGGCCGGCACGCCGAAGGCCGCCTGTCGTAATCGTAGCAAACCGGGCGGCCCCGGGCAGGGGGTGAACCTGAGCCGCCCCGAGCCCGCAGTTCGGAATTGAACCGCGGAGAACGCAGAGAGCGCCGAGGAGTTGGAACGTATCCATCTCTGCGTTCCCGGAGCCGCTCTGCAGTTCAACGTTGCTATTTATCGATGCCGACCTGAGTGAGCAGCCAGGCATATTCGAACGCCGTTTCGCGCAGCGCGTCGTAGCGGCCGCTGGCGCCGCCGTGGCCCGCGCCCATGTTCATTCGCAACAGCAGCGGATCGCCATCCGTCTTCAGCGTGCGCAGTTTGGCCACATACTTCGCCGGCTCCCAATACATCACCTGGCTGTCGTTCAAGCTGCCGGTCACCAGCATGGCCGGATAGTCGCCCCGTGCCAGGTTGTCGTACGGGCTGTAGCTACGAATGTAATCGAACGCCTGCTTTTCGTTCGGATTGCCCCACACCAGGTACTCGATCGTGGTCAGCGGGATGCTGGGGTCCATCATGGTGTTCATCACGTCGACAAACGGCACCCCCAGGTGGACTGCGCGGAACAAGTCGGGCCGCATATTCACCACCGCGCCCATCAACAGGCCGCCGGCGCTGGCGCCCTCGATCACCAGCCGATCGGGCGAGGTCCACTTCTCCTGGACCAGGTACTCCGCGCAATCGACGAAGTCGGTGAACGTGTTCTTCTTCTTCATCAGCTGGCCGGCATCGCGCCACACCTCGCCCAGCTCGTTGCCGCCGCGCACGTGGGCCAGCGCGAACACCAGCCCGCGGTCGAACAGGCTGACCCGATCGCTGGAAAACGTGGCCGGCAAGCCGGCGCCGTACGAGCCGTAGCCGTACAGATACAGCGGCGTGCGGCCGTCGTGCCGGATACCCTTTTTGTAGACCACCGACAGCGGCACGCGCGTGCCGTCGCGGGCCGTGGCCCACAGCCGCGCGCATTCGTATTGCGTGGCATCGTAGCCGTTTATCTCCTCGCGCTTCCGCAAAGCCGATGCGTGCGACTTCAGGTCGAAATCGAAGACACTCGCAGGTGTCACGGGGCTTTGATAAACGTAGCGATAGGTGGTCGCCGTGAACTCTTCGTTCTCGCCGAACGAGGCCGTGTACACCGGCTCGGGAAATGCAATGTCGTGCCACTTGCCCGTGGCGAAATCGTATGTGCGGATGTGGTTCAGAGCTTCCGACCGTGCGAGCACCACGGCGTAGTCCGCCAGCAAGTCGATATCGCGCAACAGAACGTCCTCGCGATGCGGCACGAACGTTTGCCAGCGGCTTTCATTGGCCGGATCATCGTCGGGCGCGGTGACGATGCGAAAATTCTTGGCATCCCTGTTCGTCAACAGGTAGAACAGCCCGGCCCGGTGGTCGACGCCGTAGCGATGCCCGTGCACGCGGGGCAAGAGCACGCGCCATGTGTCTTGGGGCTTGTCGGCCGGCAGGCAGCGCGTTTCCCCGGCGTCGAAGCACTCGCACTCCAGGAGCAGGAACTTTTTGTCGCTCGTGCGCGAAAGGCCCAGGCCATACAGCTCATCGGTTTCTTCGTAGACCAGTTTGTTGTCGGCCGCGCCCCGCGCGTGCCGCCACAATTGATTCGAGCGCTTGTTGACTTCGTCTTCCGTGGTGTAGAAGAGCGTTTTGTTGTCGGCCGACCATTGCACGCTGGTGACGCGCTGGGCCGTGTCGGGGTGCGTCTCGCCGGTCGCCAGGCTCTTCACGTGCAGCTCATACTGGCGAAAGCCGGTGGTGTCGGTGGTGTAGGCCAGCCACTGTTGGTCGTCGCTGACTTCAAAGGCCCCCAATGCGAAGAACGCTTTGCCTTTGGCAAGCTCGTTGGCATTCAAGAGGACTTCTTCCGCTCCGGGCGGATCGAGCTTGCGCCGGCAGGAGATCGGATACTGCTGGCCCTCCTCGGTGCGATCGTAGTATTCGTACGGCCCGCGCCGCACCGGCACCGAGAGATCGGTCTGCTTGATGCGGCCGAGCATTTCCTGGTAGAGCGTCTCTTCCAGGCTCTTCTGGCCGCGGGTCAGCGCCTCGGTGTAGGCGTTCTCGGCTTTGAGGTAGTCGATGACCGCGGGATTCGATTTCTCACGCAGCCAGTAGTAGTGGTCCGTCACCTCTTCGCCGTGCCACGACTGGCGATGCCCGATGCGCGGGGCGACGGGTGGCTGGGGCGTTTCGTCGGCAGCGGATTTTGTCGCGGGCGACTTTGCCGCCGGCGTGGCGGGCGGCGCCGCCAGCAGGCTCGGCGGTGCGAGCAGGACGACCAAAGTGACAAACAAGCTGGCCCAAGCGATGCGAGATCGATTCATGATTTCACCCGTCGAATCGGCGAAAGATACTTTGGTTTTCCGTACAAAATGTCTGCGCGTGGCGCCGGTGGGCGCCAAACCAATCGGCCACCGAGCACACCGAGGACACAGAGCATGAAGTCGAAATTCCAGCGACAGAGTCAGAATCGTCAGAGGGAGACTCGCTTGATCCCATCGACCATGCGCGCGGCGCCAAAATTCAAGATCAGGCCACGTTTCAGGCGCGACGCGCGAAGGTATGACACAACCTGGGCCAAAGCGACTTCAGGGGTTCTGGTCAGCGACTTTATCTCCACAACGACCTCGCCACCGACTAGAAAATCGAGGCGCTGCCCTTTGACAATATGTCCCTTGTACTCGAAATCCACTTCCACCTGCCGCACAAAGGGAATACCACGCAACTCCAGTTCAACGGCGAGCGCTTGCTCGTAGATTGATTCCAGCAATCCTGGGCCGAGAACACGATGCACCTCGATTGCAGCGCCGATGATCTGCTCGGTTAGCTCGTCGTGTTCGTCCATTGTAATCAATTCAATTTGCGAACTGCTGGCCACAGAGGGCACCGAGCCCGCCGAGAAGAGGATTCACGATGTTCGTCTGGTCGGTGCTTCTGCATAAGTCTCTTTGCGTTTCTCTCTGTGCCCTCGGTGTCCTCGGTGGCAGATTGTGTCGATGCCGTGCGGCCCATCAGATCCAGCGGCGAACGTGCGCGCGGTAGTTAGCGTAGTCGGGTCCGAACGCCTCGGCCAGTATGGCCTCTTCCACCGGAATAATCTTTACGGAGATGATGACCACGAAGATCGGCACGACGAGCCAAGGTGTGGCGCTGCCCAGGGCGATGGCCACGCCGGCGAGCAGCACTGTCATGCCCAGGTAGATCGGATTGCGCGTGAAGCGAAACGGCCCGGCCGTGACCAGATAGCTGGACGTGTCGCCCGGTTTGATGGTGGTGGCGTGGCGGCGAAAGATCGCGGCGACCCACAGCACGAGCGCGACGGCCGCCACGATCAGGACCGCACCCGCCCAGCGCCACGGGCCGGCGACGATCTGCCGCCCGGGCCACGCAAAGTGCAGCGCCAGCATGGCAACGATCGCTATGAGCAAATAGACCGGCGGCATGATGCGTGGGCGTTTCATTAGCGACGTCTCGATTGTATCGTCAGGCTGGCATCAGCCGTATGACGACGTAGGAAGCCGTACTGATATACTGTGGAACTACTCAGAGTGGCAGGCAAGCTATGGCCAACGCGCATTACCAAAACATCCTTGCCAATCAGCTGGCCATGAACCGGCAGACGTGGGTCGTGCTTGAGCGGTATGGCGTCACCGAGTCGAGCATGTTGCGGTTGGACTTTACCTACTACGCGCCCAGTCGCGAGGCTGCCGCCGCGTTGTCTGCGCTGCTACAGCAAGAGACGGATTACGACGTCAGTGTGGCCGGCAGTGGCTGGTTCTTTCGTCGCCGTTGGCTGGTTCAAGGAACGACACAGCCGACGGCCGTTTCACCTACGATTCTGGACCAATGGGTAACCTGGATGGTCGCGGCCGGTGCCAAGTTGAACTGTGATTTCGACGGTTGGGGCACAGCGCCCTAGCCGCGGCAACCAAGCGCCACTCCGCTTCGCCTCTCTCTCACACCTGCGTCGACCCCAGCAGGTTGCCGCCCAGCGTGGGATGGCCGATGCGCTTGTCGCCCACCACGTTGATCAAGGCCGGCTTGCCGCTGGCCAGCGCGCGGCGCAACGCGGGCACGATCTCGTCGGGCTTTTCCACGTATTCGCCGTGGCAGCCCAGCTCTTGAAAGATCTTGTCGTAGCGAATGCCCGGCAGCATGTCGAATGGATCGGTGCGCCCCTTGAGCAGCGGCATCTGTTCGAAGCTGGGACCCCAGGAGCTGTTGTTCCACAGCACGGCCACGATCGGAATGTTGTACTTGGCGGCCGTCTCCATGTCCCAGCCGCCAATGCCCAGGCCGCCATCGCCGATCACCGTGACCACTTGCTTGCCGGGCCGGGCCAGTTGCGCGCCGATGGCCATGCCGACGCCGTGCCCCACGGGGGCCAGCGGCCCCGCGTCGACAATCTGGCCCGGGAAGCGCACGGTCCACCAGTGGCTGATGTAGCCCGAGAGCGTGAAGCTGTCGACCACGACCGTGGCGTCCTTGTCGAGCACGCTGGCCAGATCGCCGATGAGCCGGTCGGGATGGATGGGCACTTCGGTGCGAACTTTCTCCAACCGTTCGCGCACCATCTTGCGAAATGTCTCGCGGGCGGTGGCGACTTCGCCGAGCCAGGTGGAGTTCTTGCTGGTCGGAAAATCGCCGCGGCGCGCCTTGACGGCGTCGATCAGTTGCCGCAGCACGAGCTTGGGGTCGCCGACGATGGCCACCTCGGCCGGCACCTGCCAGCCGATGCGCGTGGGCGTGGGGTCGATCTGCACGTACGTGGCCTTGTCGGTCCAGGTGGGCGGCTGGCCAAACTTCTCGCCGCTCCAGAAACGAAAGCCGATGGCGATCACCAGGTCGGCCCGGCCGGTGAACGGTTTCTTCCAGGCGCCTTGGACGGCCAGCGGCTGATCTTCCGACAGCGCGCCATGGCCGGCGCGGCGCGAATAGACGGGCGTGCGCGTCAGCTCGGCCAGCTCCGCCAGTTCGGCCGCGGCGCCGCTCCAGAACACGCCGTCGCCGGCAACCAACAACGGCCGCTCGCTGCGCGCGAGCAACTCCGCCGTGCGCTCGATGGCCCGCGGGTCTCCTTGCGAGCGCAGTTGATCGGGCGCATACACTTTCGCGCCGGGCACCTGGTCGGTCTCTTCCTCCTGGTGGTAAAGGATGTTCGTGGGAATCTCCAGCACGGAGACGCCCTGCGGCGGCGCCATGGCCTGGCGAAAGGCCTGTCGCACGTCGAACGAAATGCGGTACCAATCGAGCACGCGGTGCGTGAACTTGCTGAAGGAGCGGCAAATATCGGCGCCGTAGGCTTCTTGAAACGAGCCCAGCCCGTCTTCGCCTACCGGATGCTGGCCGGACAGACAAACCACAGCGCTGCCGGTGAGCCCGGCGACGCACAATCCGGTCACGGCGTTGGTCAGTCCGCAGCCGGCCGTGACGCAGCACACGCCGGGCGTGCCGGTGCTGCGGGCCCAGGCATCGGCGGCGTAGGCCGTGGCCTGTTCGTGCCGCATGTGAATCAACTTGATGTCGTTGTTCTTCAGATTGGCCAGGATGGGAAACAGGTGGCCGCCGTTGATCGAGAACAAGTATTTGACCTTTTGCTCCGCCAGGATGCGGCCTACCAGCGTTCCGCCGTCGACGACTGCCATGAGAGTTCCTCAGAAGTGATAAGAGCTGGGATTGTCTTAGTTGTGGGCTCGCGCCAGCGGCGCGGCATTACTTGCCGGCCGGGGCCTTTAATTTCTGGCCGCGGCGATGCGCCAGCGTTTTGTGAATGTACTCGGCCGCGTCCGGCGTCTTGCAGCACGTCTCGCCGTGGTCGACTTCGACTCTGCCGATCTTCTTGGCCGCTGCCAGCGCCAACTTGCACAGCCGCGAATTGCGCACGCCGATGGCGATCAGGGCATTGTTCATCGCGTCGCGCGTGCGGTTGGGCCGCGCGTGAATGTGCGCGATGATGTCCGGCAAGAACGCCGCGAAGTACGCGTCGTCGAGCGCGGGCTCATACAGCGCCAGCCCCGCGACCAGGTTCCAGCCCGCGCGGCCGATCCACTCCTGTTTGCTCTTGGTCCACTTGTCGGCTTTGGCGCGGGCGAGCTTGCTTTGCCGGACGACGCCGCTAAACGCATCGGCGAGTGCCGGATTATCCAGCTCGCTGGCCCAGGCTTCGGCCAGGCGGTTGTCGACTTGCGCCGGATCGGCGATCATCATGGCCAGCACGCGGGCATCGTGGTTGCCGCTGTCCCACAGGGCACAGGCCAGCGCGTGGTCGGTCTTGATTTTCTTGCGCAGCCGGCCCAGCTCGGCATAGCTGACGCCGAACATCGGGCCGCGGACGCCGTGTCGCGCGTAGATCTTGCGCGCCTGGGCAGTTCCCAGTTTCTCGAGCTCGGCGAGAATCTCTTTGGCGTTCACGGGGCATAATCCTGAAGGGCGAAGCCGGCGACTCATTTGTGCCGCACGGCTGTTATACCGCACGGCTGCGCGGGCCGCACGCGGCGGCGCGTATCTTGCCAGCGGCTCGCGCCGCGTGCCACAATCGCGCGGTACGCATCGTGCTCGTCCGATCTGAGGCAACGCCATGAAGCTGGTAATCCATCCGCCGGTCGAATCGGAGCGGCTGCAGGCCATCGAGGCTGCGGCCGAGACCATGCAAGTCGTCAACGCGCCGCACGCGGCGGCGGCTCTGGCGGCCATGCCGGAGGCCGACGCCTTCTTCGGCAAGCTGACGCCCGAGCTGCTGGCAGCCGCCGGGCGGTTGCGCTGGGTGCAATCTCCCACGGCCAGCCTCGAACACTACCTATTTCCCCAGCTTGTGGAACATCCGTGCGTGCTGACGAACATGCGCGGGCTGTACTCCGACGTCATTGCCGAGCACGTGCTGGGCATCATGCTGTCGTTCACCCGCCACTTGCACACGTACGTGCGCCGGCAGTTGGCGCGCAAATGGGAGCCGGTCGGCGGCGAGGATTCACGAGCCACCTTTGCCACGGGCCCCGGTGTGCTCACGGAGATGGACCGCGCGCACCGCAGCCTGGGCGATCTGACGCTGGGCATAGTCGGGCTGGGGCATATCGGCGCGGAGATTGCACGGCGCGCCGTTAGCTTCGAAATGCGCGTGTTGGCGGTTGATCCGGTGCAGCAGACCGCGCCGCCGGGAGTCGCGGCGGTGTGGCCGACGGCCCGGCTCGACGATCTGTTGCGCGCGAGTGATTTTGTGGTGATTGCCGCTCCGCACACGCCCGAGACTGAGCAACTGTTCCGTCGGCGGCAGTTTCAGGCCATGCAGCGGGGGGCGATTCTGATCAACATTGGCCGGGGGGCGATCGTGAATCTCGACGATCTGGTGGCGGCGCTCGCCGCAGGCGAGATCGGCGGCGCGGCACTGGACGTCTTCGAGATCGAGCCCTTACCGGCGGACCATCCGCTGTGGAAGTTCGACAATGTGCTCATCACGCCGCACATCGCGGGTCAATCGCCGCGCGTGGCCCCGCGTCATCTGGCCGTGCTGCTAGAGAATATTCGCCGCTTTGTGCGCGGCGAGGCGCTTCTGAACGTGGCCGACAAGCGGCGTTGGTTCTAGCCCGCATTTCTCACCAACTTCGTAGCGAGCGGAGCTCAGTTCTTGACTGCCGAGGAGAGAGGTGCGGCTCGGCCGCAAGCGTATTGGTACATACGCTGAGAGTCGAGACGCGCCCCTCGACGACGCCAGCCAAGGACTTGGGCTCCGCACAGCAGGAGGCTGGTGAGAAATGCGGGCTAGAGGCGCGCTCTCGCGACGCCGGCGTCCTACTTCGGCCGGCCCGACTGCGCTTGCCGAGCATGCCGCCGGCCGCGCTCTTTCATGATCGCGCGTGGCAATTCGGCCTCGGCCTTGTAGAGCCACTCTTCGAAGCGATCAAGGTGTTCGCGGGCCTTGCGATCGTGCAGGTCGAGCTTCTCCACACCGGCTTCGCGGCTTTGCCGGGCCATGGTGCGCACGCGAGCGCACAGGTCGAGCATGCGCAGCGCGAGCTGATCGAGCCGGTCCGGGTCGTACGCTTCTAGGGTCATAATTTTGATCACCTTAGATGCCAGAATTCTGGGTAGAATCCCGGTGGTCGCTGTCCCATGATAGCCGCTTTGCAAGCGAGATGCGACATTTCTCGGAACAAATCCTGCAAAATTGCCAGATTCACGATGGCGGATAGACGCATAAAATGGTCATAATTTTGTCCAAAACAATGGTTGAAATGTGGCCACTTGGTGTCCTACCATGCGGCCATGCAATCGAGGCACTGCCACGGCCGGCAACGCAGATTCTCCTTCCGCCAGCCGCTTTGCTGCCTCGGCCTGCCACCCGCGAGGTCACGCCATGGATTCGCGCAAATCGGACCCTTCCCAGACACCACCTGCCAAGGGCGGCAGGCCACGGCGAGCCCGCCGAATGGATCGGCGCGCAGCGCGACCGACCGGCAAAGCAGCGCGCGACACGCGCCGCGGCGCCCCCGGCGAGCTCAACGTCGACTGGAGCGATCCCGACGACCAATTCGAAGTCGAGCCAGAGCCGGGCGATTTCGATTTCGAGCGCGATTGGGACGATCAATGAACGCTGCGAGGGCCGGGCGCTGCCCTGCCGTCTCAAGACGAAGGAAGACGAGCCTACGATGATTGCGAACACGAAGTTCCACGAAGCCCTGCGTCTGCTGGCGGAGGGCAAACTGTCGCGGCGCAAGATTGCGGCCACGGTGGGTATCAGTCGAGCCACGGTCAGCGCCATTGCATCCGGCCGCTGCCGCAATCCGGACATCCGCCGGGCCGAGCGCGGCGGCGACGCACCGTTTGCCGGCCCACTGGTGCGCTGCCCTGGCTGCGGCGGCAAGGTGTTCTTGCCGTGCCTGGTCTGTCGCGCGGAAGCCCAGCAAGAGCGCGAGCGCGAAGTAATGCGCATCCGGCGACGCCTGGCTGCGCGCGAAGCACTCATGCAGTTGCTCGGTCGCCTGCGTCAGGCCCAATGGGAGCGTGATGCGCGGGAAGCACAGCAGCGGGCAATCGCCGGCGCGCGTTGCCAACCGCAATTGCCTGTTGGCCAGCAACGGGCCGCGAGTTAGCCGGCCGCACTATTTGCCCGCGGCCGAAGCGACCGGCCCTTCCGATTGCAGATAGGCAAACAGATCGCGCACTTCCTGCGGCGGCAAGACTTCCAATAGCCGCTCGGGCATGAGCGATTGGGTGGACGGCTGGATGTCCGCAATCTCGCCGCGCGGAATCGTCGACTTCTGATTCTTGGCGTCGACCAGCGTGATCTCGCTGGCGCTACTGGCCATGACCAGGCCGGTGAGCACGCGGCCGTCGTTGAGCACGGCCGTCTGCGCCACGAACTCGGGCCGCACGTAGCCGCTGGGATCGAGAATGTTCAACAGCAGCGCCTCGCGGCTCCTGCGATCGGCCGTGGTCAGATCGGGCCCCACCTTGTTGCCTTCGCCAAACAGCGTGTGGCACGTGCCGCAATGCTTGGTAAAGAGCGCATGGCCGGCTTCGCGATTGCCCGGGCCGGCGTTCAACACGCGGCCGAGCACCGGCACGTAGGCCATCTTTTCGCCGGGCGTGGCCGCGCGGATCTTGCCCCAGGTGGCCTCGATGGCCGCAGCGAGCGGCGCATCGCGATGCGCGAGCATCTGGCGGATTTGATCGACCGAGACGCTCTTGGGGTCGACGCTGCCGGCTTGTACGGCCGTCACGAGCCGATGCGCCCAGGCGCCACGGCTGGCCAGCGCGGCCAGCGCCCGATTGCGCAACTCCGTCGAGAAATCCGGCAGTTCCGTTAACAACTCGCGGGCAATCACCTCATTGTCAAAGCGCGCCAAAGCGGCGAGCGCGGCCGACCGCAGCGGCTCGGGCTGCGACTTGTCCAACAGCGGCAGCAGGTGCGCGACAACGTCGGCGTCGCCCGACTGCCCCAGCGCGGCAACCAGCGCCAGCCGCTCGTCTTGCGGCTTGTCGCTATCGGCCACGGCGGACTGCGCCGCGCGATACGCGTCCGCATTGCCCAGTCGCAGGGCCAGCCGCGTCACGGTTGGATCGGTGGATTGCTCGCGCCACAACTTCGCCAGCGGCTCCGCCAGAGGCGCGGGCACGACGGCCAGCCGCGGCCCGGCGAACGCTTTGTCCATGGCGGCGATGATGCGCGCCAGCGACGTATCGGGCGATGGCGGCGCCAGGGCCAGCAACCGCGCGCAGGCCGCATAGCCGGCGTCGTTCTGCTCGGCCATGTAGCGCGCTACCAGTCGTTCCAAAATCGTGTTTTGCACCAGTGGCAATTGCCACACCGCCGGATCGGTAAACAGCGTCAGCACGGCGTCCCGATCGGAGACCGCCTTGTCTTCCATGGCCCACCAGATGAGCAGCGGCAGCTGCGCATCGTCAACGAGCGGTGTGCGCAATTGGCGGCTGATAATCGCCAGCGCAGCGGGGCCGGGCAGCCGTTTGGCGGTGCAGGCCGATTGACTGGCCACGCGCCGCGAGGGGTCGTCGCTTGCCAGCCGTACGAGTCGCTCGCGCACGGCGGGCGAAAGGTCGCGGGCCTCGTCGCCAATCAGTCGCACGGTCCAGGCCCGCACGTCGGCGCTGGGATGATCGAGCAGCTCGAGGGCCACCTGCTCGTTCCAGCCGCCGCTGGTGTAGAAGGCCCACAGCGCTTCGAGGGCCAAGGGCGTGTCGCCGCCGCTGTCGATGAGTGTGCGCAGTCGGGGCAGCACGGCCGAGTCGCGCCGCTCTTTGAGTAGGCGCCGCGCTTCGCGCCGCTGCCAGGCGTTCGCATGCGCGAGCAGATCGACAAGTTGGTCGCTGGTGTGCTTGCGCATGTCGAGCGTGCCGGCGGCCGGCGTGCCGCGCTGGACGATCTTCCAAATACGGCCGTTCGATTTGTCCCAGGTGTCGTCTGGAATCACGTGGTTGGCCCGCTCGTCGTACCAATCGGCGACGAACACAGAGCCATCGGGGCCGGTGAGGCAATCGATGGGACGAAACCAGGGATCGTCGGTTTCCAACAGCGTGCCGGCGAAGCGCGTGGTGACGGTCGAGCCGGCCGGCTCGATCGTGTGCCAGTAGACGGCGTTCGACAACAGGTTGGCCGCGATGTAGCTGCCGTCGAACGCGGCGGGAAACGCGCCGCCTTGATAGACGATGCCGCCGCACGTGACGTGTCCGCCCACGTGGCCCGTATGCTTCACATGGTCGAAGTAGCCGAACGTGTAACGGTTGTGCAATGGCCCGTGCTTGGAGAAGCCTTTGACATAGTAGCCGCCTTGCACCTGGTGCAGGCACACGGCGTCGCCCCAATTGGTGCCGGCGATGACCTGGCCGGCGCGATCGAAATCGAGGCCCCAGGTGTTGCCGCCCCCTTCGGAGAACAGCTCAAAGCGCTGCGTCGGCGGATGATAGCGCCAAACACCCTGCTGAAAGCCGATGCCGCGAATGTCGGCCGTCACCGTGCTGCCTTGGGCGCCGTACAACCAACCGTCCGGGCCCCACTGCAGCGAATTCACCACCGCGTGCGCATCTTCCATGCCAAAACCGGTCAGCAGCACTTCGGGATCGCCATCAGGCACGTCGTCATGATTACGGTCGGCATAGAACAACAGGTACGGCGCCTGGCCGACGTACACGCCGTCGTCGCCGATGGCCAAGGCCGAGGCCAGGTTCAACCCCGTCACAAAATCCTTTGCTTTATCCGCACGGCCGTCGCCGTCGGTATCTTCCAGAATCGTGATTTTGTCCGCGCCGCGCGGTCCGCGCGGCGGCGGCTCCGGCACGCGATCGTACTTCGTGCGCAGATAGCGATCGACTTCGACCGGCGTCAGGCCCGCGGGATTCGGATACTGCAAATACTGAACGACCCACATCCGCCCGCGCTCGTCGAAGGTCATGGTCACGGGCTGGCGCACGTCGGGCTCGCTGGCGAACAGCTGCACCTCGAAGCCGTCGGCCGTTTTGAAATGCTGCAGGGCTTCGGCCGGCGAAAGGGCCTGCGCCGGCAGGACGCGTGGCGCGAGCAGCAAGGGCGCGAGCAACATCAGCGCGACACGGAGGCTAGAAGAAGTTTCACAGCCTCGATGACGGTTGAACTCAGGGGTGCCACTGGCGGCTTGTCCGCCCGTGTTTGTGACAACGCGGCACTGCTGGAAACGCCAGCAGTGACACCCACAATCAGTATTGATGCTGCTTCCAGTAAGTGCGGGGCTCATTTCAGCGTCGTCAGGAATTCCAGCAGGTCGGCCGCGTCCTGCGCGGTCACTTCGCTCAGCACCAGCTCGGGCATCAGCGACTTCGGCTGCTCCACGAGCGCCTCGATCTCGTCGGTGGGCACGCGGATGCGCCCGCCCTTGATATCCTGGAGCACCACCTGGTCTGCGTTTCGCTCGACCAAAAAGCCCGCGAACACCATGCCGCCGGTCGTTTCCAGCAGGTAGAGCCGGAATTCGGGAGCGATGGCTTTGGACGGATCGAGGATCGTTTCCAAGAGCGCCTGGCGTTCGTACTTTTTGCCGATGTGGGTCAACTCGGGCCCAATGCCGCTGCCAAAACCTTGCACCGCGTGGCACGATTTGCACTGCGCGGCCGAGCTCTTGAAGAAGATCTCGCGGCCGCGATTCGTATCGCCCGCGAGCGACAAAATAGCGTCAGCCGTGATGGCCTGTCCCAGCTTCTTGGGTCGCTGGTCCGCGGGGACAAACTTCTCGAACAGCACGCGCACGTTGGCGTCGGGATGGGTCACGGCCTTGGCCACCGCCACTCGGGCCAGGTCCGCCGCCAATACGTGATCGTCGATCAAGCGCAGTAGCACGAGCGCCCCGCCGGTGGAATCCACCAGCTTCTCGACGGCCGCGCGGCGCACGTCGCTCGAGAAGCGCTCACCGCCGAAGAGTTCGCGCAGCGTGCGCACGTCTTGCACCTCGAGCAGGCCATCCAGGGCCGCTTGCGAGATTTCGCGATTGGGGTCGGCAACCAGCACAAGCAACACTCCGGCGATGTCCGCCGAGCGCAACCGCGCGGCCACGCGAATGGCCTGGGCTTGCGCGGAGGGGCCATGCGCACTGCTCTGCGCCAGCGCCGTCACCTGCGGCGCCAACGCCGTCAAATGCAGCCGGCCGATGGCCCGCAGTGCCAGGGGGCGCAGGGCGGCGTCGGCCGCCAGGTCCGCGATCGCTTTCGCAAAGCGTTCGTCGAGCACCAGCGACGACCACGGCTGGCGATCGTCCACATTGGCGAGCACTCTTTCGAGCGCGCGGCGACGCAGCGCGGGCGGACGCCTGGCATCGGTGGCCAGCGTCAAGAGCGCCCAGCCTGCCTCGGGCGCGGCCATGTTCACGGCGCTATCGAGCAATTGCCGCGCGGACTTCTCCTCGAGATCAGCGGCGGCCAGTCGCGCGAGCAAGCTGGCCGCGGCGCGCTCGGGCGCCAGCAACTCCAGCAGCGGAAACTGCGCAGGCGAGAGCGGCGCAGACTTCTCCAGCCGCGCCAGCACGGCCAGACGCCGCGCCGCGCGCTCTTCACCCGCGGCGTCAGCCGGGCCGGTAGCCGCGATATGGATTGCCTCGAGCTGGTAGCGATCGGTGCCGTCGTACGTGGCGGCAATGCCAGCGATGGCGTCGAGCGCCGACTCGCTGTCCCAATGGGCCGCGGCCAGCAGAACCTCGCGCCGCACTTCGGGCGACCCGTCCGCGGCCAGCGCGAGAATCGCACGTTCGTGCTCACGGCCGTGCCGGCGCAGAATTCGCACGGCCAGGGCGCGAAACGTGGCGTCGCTGCTGTGGAGCTGTTCCACCACCGCGCCACGCGCGTCGCCGCCCAGGCGATCCAACAGCCACAGCGCTCGGGCCCGATCGTTCGGCGCGCCGTCAGCCACGAGCTGCTTAAGCGCCGCAACGCCCGCCGATCCGGCGGCGAGCAGATACTCGCGCGCCAAAAACTGCGTGGCCAGGTTGGGGCTCTTGAGGGCCTCCATGGCATCGGCGAGGTTCGCGTACGGCCCTGGTTTGTCATGCCGGGCGAGTGCCTTGCCCTTCGGCTTGAGCAGGAAGATGCGGCCCTGGTCAGGATTGTTGTAACCGTGCCCGCCGACGCCGCCGTCGTACCAATCGGACACGTAGAGCGCGGCGTCGGGGCCGGCGCAAATGTCGTCCGGGCGGAAGTAGTCGTCGCCGCGATTGGAGAGAAATGTCTCGCTCGTGGCCCGCATGCCGAACCCGGCCGGCTCGTGGCGATAGACGCGGCACTCGCGCGGTCCGGCGTCGGTGTGCAACGGGGCGTTTTCATACTTCGGACCAAGGGCACCGCCTTCGTAAAAGCAGATGCCGGTCGGCGAACCAAAACCGGTGATCAGCGTGCCGGGCACGTAGCCGGGCACGTGGCCGCGAAAATGCCAATGCTCGCGCCCGGGCGTATCGGCCGAGAGCCGCGCCGCCAAATCTTGTTTCGCAAACGGCGGTCCCCCAAACCAACCATAGTTGCCTCCTTCCAACAGCCAGCAGATGCGCACGCTCTCGTTGCCGTCGTTGTCGTTGTCGCTCAGATAGGCTTCGCCGAACGAGCTGACGCAGACTTCATACGGATTGCGAAAGTTGACGGACACCAGCTCCAGCTGTGAGCCGTCGAGCTCGCCGCGCATCACGGCGCCCCACTGGTAGGCGATGTGCGAGCCGTCGCTGCCGGTGACGTCGAAACCGGCGTCGCCGTGCGACATCCACCACTTGTGATCAGGCCCGAGCACCAGGCTGTGCGCGCCGTGATCGTGATTGTGACCGCCGAAGCCGGAAAGCAGCTTGCGCGGCGGGCCGTCTGCCACGAGGTCGCCGTTTTTGTCTTCGTACTGCCACAGGTCCGGACTGGTGGCGACAAACACCTTGTCACCGGCCACGCAAATGCTCATGGGTGCAAACAGGCCCTCAGCAAACACCGTGACTTTGTCGGCGCGGCCGTCGCCGTCGGTGTCTTCGAGCACTTTGATCTTGTCGGCCGGCGGTGTCTTCGCGCCGGCGCGATACCACTGGATCTCGGCCACCCACACGCGGCCGTGCGCGTCGACGTCGATGGCGGCCGGATTGGTAATCAAGGGCTCGCTGGCAAATAGGCTCACGTCGAGATCGGTCGCCGCGCGCAGCGTCTTGAGTTCCGCCTCGGGCGATTGCTGGGCCAGCGCGAAGGGGGCAACCAGCGCGACCACAACGAAAACCAGCGGGCAGGCCGGAACCCTGCGCGGCGCGCTCGACGGCGCGGCCTGTGGGCGGCGAAGCAGACATGGCGTCGAGGCGGCGGCGGGCATGTGATCTCTCGTCAGGGCAAGTGCAAAGGCAGGTGCTGGTGGCGGGAAACGTTCGCGCGCGCAGGGCCACGCCCGTCCGGGGCCAGTATAGTTGCCGCCCGCGGGTGCATGCAAATTGCTGTCGCACGATGCGGCCAGTCGGCGCGAATTGCATGCGCGTTTCAATGAAACGCAAGGCCTCTTTCTAGGCCAGCGGCAAAATGTCTCCGCCGCGCTGGCGCGCGCCGATTCTCAAAAATAGTTGACAACTTCGCGTAGAAACTAGGCCACCGTTTGTGGCAGCATGCGCGGTGTCGATCGAAAGCACGCGATCGCGCGGGCGACACACGAGGTGGCAGGCATGTTCGAAGAGAAGTACGTCGAAAACGTCCTGCGGCACATCCTGCGTGCGTTTTTGGATGAGGTGCGCAAGGAGCTCGAGCGCTTCGCCGACGCGCTTTCGCTGTGGGTCAACGAGCTGCTCGCGCGCCGCTTGCCGCCCGACTGGCGGGCCCAGATGCACGCTTTTTTCGATGCCCAGGAGCAGGAGGGTTTTGAAGTCGACCCGCGGTACCGGCGCGTGCTGGAGAACTACATCGCCGCCTGGGGCAAGGCGCGAGGGATTCTGCCGGAGCCGGTGGTCACGCCGCGAGCGGAATCGGGCCGGCCGGGCGTCGACGCGGCGGGCGACGCGCGGGCGTTCATTGAGTCGCAATCTCAGGCGCCCGCACTGTCCTTGTCGCATCCGGCCTTGTTTCCGGACCCAACGCGCGAAGCGACGTTGCCGCCCGAGATGAAGCGGGCGCGCAAGGTGGTGCGGATCGAGAAAGTGCAAGGGATCGGCGGCTGGTACGACGAGGCCCTGGCCACGGGCCAGTATCGGCCGAGCTTCGGCAGGCGCGTGGCGCTGGCCGTCGTGCGATCTCTGTTTCCCGACAGCGAACCGACGCAGGTCATCACGTACGACGACGGCACGGTGGAGATCATTCTGGGCGGTGGGCCGACTTCCGGCGCGATGGGTGAACAGGCGACAGCGGTCGGCACCTTTGGCCTTGCTGCATCCAAGGGCACGTTACTGAAAGAAGTTGTTCAAACCGTCGTAGACGCAACGGTGCAAGAAGCGACTGACTTACCCGTCGGACCATCCGTAGTACAATCAGCGACGGGTGGAAGGCTGGGGTCCGTCGCTACTCGTGCTCATGTGAGGGCAGTCTCTATGACACTTGAGGAACGTGGGTGGACCATCACCGGCGGAGGCGGCGTTCGCGCTGAGGAATACCTTCCCGGTCCGGGGGGAAGAAAGGGTGCGGCGTACCCAGACATTACAGCTGAAAAGGAAGGCCGGATTGTTCGGATAAACACGGTAGATACGCTTGTTGATGGTACCACGCCGGACTCACGTGAGAGACGAGGCGCGGCGAAAATTAGGCAATTGAAGCCCGGCGAGCATTTGCTGCTCATCCCGAAGCCCTTGGATGAATGACAGGAAACCGGACCATGTCACGTTCACTCTATTTTTTTGCAACCAAGCAAGACGTTGAGTCCTTGATCGCTGCGGTGGAGGCGCATCGCGATCTACTGTATGTGCGCGCTGGCATGTCAGATGACGTGGAGCTCGTGTCGTTCACTTCGGGATTGCACCTTCCAGGCCTAGGAGTCGCAACGGTCGGAGATTGGAACCGCGAGCCATGGTGGCTGATCGTGGATCGTACGCAAAGTGTTGAGCTACGGTCGGTACTGCAGCGCCGAGGTGGCACGCGACATGCGATTGATCAGATTTTAAACCCGGCGTCCGTCGCCTTTGAACCCGGCGGTCTTCATTGCGAGAATGTCATCATCGCTGGTCAGGTCGGCACCTGCACCGACGATCCCACGTCAAAGGACCTCGTCAATCTCTTTGCGCGTGAGATCCGCCGACACTTCAAGCGGATCCGCTCGTTCTTCGTCGGTCCGCAAGCCGAAGAAATGCTCGATGCAGGGTGCAGGCTGACGACCAGCATAAAGTCGTCCAAAGACTACGACTTGTTCCGGCCGTAAACACACCGGAAGGCTGTCCAACGATTGTATGGTTCAACTCTCGCCAGGTAACGAGAGACAATCGATGAAGACGCATCCACGAATCCATCCCGCGAACCGATCACTTCTGCGCCAATTGCCGGAGCATCATATTGCTTGTCAAGCGCTGCGAATCCATGCGGAGGCTCGCGACACTTGCGTTGGAAAAGAGATCGATTGGCCTCATTTGAACGTGTCGGCAATCGATCAAGCATGGTTCTCCGACCTTGACTTCCGGGAATGGCGCTTTTCCATGTTCGCGTATCAATTCATCTCTTACGACCTGGTCCTGGACGGGTGGCTTGAGTCCGCGCCACAACCAACCGAGATGGAGCTTGGCTTCCTTGAGAAGGTGCCGACCATGCGAACGCTGCTGCGTGAGTGCGAATCAGCGGCGCGCAAGGAAAGGAACTCCGACGTCCTTCCGCTCGTGGCCAAGGCCAATGAATTCGTCGATGCGCTTGAACGGGCGATTGTTTCCCGGCTCGAAAGCTTGGGATCTGCGCGTTGAAGGGCGAGACGGATGGCCGGCGCTGCACATGTTGTGTCGCGAGGACGCGTAGTAGGCGTCGTCCGCTAGCGAATTCTATTGGCCCGCCTGCGCCCCGGGATCGTCCCAATGGATCTTGCATTTCGGCAGCGACTTCTGCAGCGTCGCAACGCCCTCGCCCGTAACGTGCGTCCCGGTCACGTCGAGCGATTGCAGGGGCGCAATTCTCGCCAGATGCAATAGTCCGGCATCGGTGATCGGTGCTCGCCGCAGCCGCAAATGAACCAGACTGGGCAATCCACTCAAGCTTTGAAGCCCATCGTCGCTCACTTTCGTTCCGTCGAGAATCAGCGAACTCAGCGCGGGTAGCAGGCCGATCGTCTCGAGCGCCCGGTCACTGATCTCGGTATCCTCCACGTCGAGCCGGTACAGTTGTGGCAATGCCGCCAGTTGTGCAATACCTTCGTCACCTATCGCAGTGTAGTCCAGCTCGAGCTGCTTGAGTTGCGGGAAGCTCTTCAGAGCGACCAGGTCACGATCGACAACGGCAGCGTTCTCCAGACCGATCGATTGAACGGGGGCCATGTACTTCTCACCGAGAACGAACCACAGCACTCGATTCAGCAGTGTGGCGTCGTCGCCAGCCTCGTCAGCGCCAAAGCTCACTCGGCCGCCCAAGCTCTCGATTCTGGCAACGGCCAACCGCTGATCGCGCAGGCGGTTGACGACAAGGCCTAAGAACAAACAGGCACCTGTGACCAAGATCAGTAACGCCCGCAGGCTGAATCGCGCGGGGGGCCCCGCCGTGCGAAACCTCACGGCCAGCACCAGCGCGACGGCGCCCACGACGATTCCCAGGAGCATCAACAGCGCGGCATCCGGCCCCAGCACGGCGCCGGCTAAGATCAACACGCCCAGAAGATACACCAACACGTGCGGCGCCCGCAGTCGCTTCCCCAACGCACGCTCGATGTGCTTGGCATGGGCACGCATGATGTCCAGCGATTGATGGTGTGCTCGCTAGCCCCCGTCGGCAAAGCGCAGGTCGTCGTTGGAGCCCGAGTTGTCGTCGGCCTCGCCTTGAAAGGTGCCGTCGCCCTGACTTTCGCCCGTCAGGTCGCCCACTACCGTGCTGTCGCTAAAGACAGAGCTACTGCTGGGGTAGTCCCCCGCGCGGCTGTCGCCGCTGATGATCGAGCTGCCGGACGGCGAAAGCGGCGCCTGGCCGATCTGCGAATCGAGCACGCGCGATTCGTCCGCAGGAATTTCACCCGCGTTTCCCTGGCCGGTGACGAACAGCCGCCAGGCATCGAGCTGCTGCTGCGTCATGGTGTTGTCGCGGGTGATTTCGTGGCGCAGCTCGCGGTGCGTGCCGGCGATGGCCACGTTCACCGTCAACCGCCCGTTCTCCTGGTACGAAAACTTCACCTCGATGGGCGTTTGCGCCGGCAGGTCCGACGGCAGATCGCGGGCCACGCAGCGGCCGATCTGCGAGCAATCGTCGGGCGAGGCGCTTTCGCCCTCGACGATCTGCACCAGAATCGATTTCTGTCCCGCCTTTTGCGTGCGGAACAGACGCTTGGCGGTCACCGGCAGCGGCGTGTTGCGCGGAATGAGAATGGCGTTGCGGCGGCGGTCGGTGCGCGCGTCGGTGGCCACCACACCCAGGCTGTGCGAGTTCACGTTTTTCACCCGCAGCAGCGGTCGCTGGCCGCGTCCTTCCGAAAGCAGGATGTGGGCGTGCAGCGCGGCGCCGTGGGCCACGGCCTCGTCGACCGATACCGACGCATCGGGCACTTTGCCGGTGAGGCGTCGCAGCATGGCCGCCACCATGGGCATGCGCGTCGAGCCGCCGACCATCAGCACCTGGTCGATGTCTTTCCAAGTGAGTCCGGCGGCCTGCAGCGTTTGCTTGCTGGTAAATTCTGTGCGGTTGAGCAGGTCTTGCGTGATCTCCTCGAACTTCTCGCGAGTGATTTCCACGCGCGCGGCCTGGCTCTTGTAGTCGCAACTGATGGAGACCTTCGCGCGGGCCGAGAGAGTGCGCTTGGCATCCTCGCACTCGCGCCACAGCCGGCCGGCCGCGTTGGGATCTTCGCGCGGGTCGAGCTCAAACGTTTTCTGAAACTCTTCGGCCACGAAGTTGACCAGCCGGGTGTCCCAATCCTGTCCGCCCAGCTGCACGTCGCCGTCGGTGGCCAGCGCCAGAAACTCGCTGCCGCGGATTTCCATGACCGTAACGTCGAACGTGCCGCCGCCCAAGTCATAGACCAGGATCTTCCGCGCTTCGTTCGATTCGCCCTGGCGATTCAGCAGCCCCTTCAGAAATCCGTGGGCGATGGCCGCGGCGGTGGGTTCGTTGATGATGTCGAGCACTTCGAAGCCGGCCATGTAGCCGGCATCTTGCGTGGCCTTGCGGCGCACTTCGTCGAAATAGGCGGGCACGGTGATGACCACCTTGCTGAACTCGCCGATCTGCCGCACCGCGTCTTGCCGCAGCTTGTTGAGCACCAGCGCTTGCAGCGCCTCGGGCGGATAGAGCGCGCCTTGCAGGGCCTTGTGAAAGGTACGCTCGCCCAGCTCGCGCTTGGCACACTGCGCCACGTGTTCGCCTTCGGTCGCCAGCGCTTTGACGGCCTCTTTGCCGACGATGGGCAGGTTGCCCTCGAACAGCACGACGCTCGGGGTGACCAGGTCGCCCTCGGCGTTGACCAGCGTGACGGGCCGGCCCGAATCGTCGATATAGGCCACCGCCGAGTAGGTGGTGCCCAGGTCGATGCCGACAGCCGGCGTGTTCTCTGAACTCATGTTGCAATCGCTATGCGAGACGCGCCGCCGCAACGAGCACAATGCCGCGTCGCAGGCGAGCCGGTTAGTTTTGCGCTGCAGGCGGCGGACTACTGGCCGGGACTTGCCGCACGCCCGGCAGCGGCAAGTTCCAGACGTTCCAACTGGGCTGGAGGACCATCAATATATAGTACCCGATGGCCAGACCGAGCGTAGCGAACACCACGTGGCCGGCTAGCATAATGAAGATTTTTCGCGCGGAGCCCGAGCGTCGCACGCGTTCGACCGGCGGTTCGGCGTCGATCTCGACCTCGAACGACGGTTGGTCGGCCGGCGCGGCCTGGGCGTCGGTCGCAGCGGTTCCGCTGGGTATGGGTGGCGGCGCGGCGGGGCGCAGCCTGGCATGCGCTGCGGCCTGGGAGTGAATTGCTTTCAAGCCGGCTTTGCCATCGAGCAGGCGGCGCCAATTGGCGATCTCGGTTTCGATGAGACCGTCGGCCCGACCGACTTCCACGGTCAGCGGCAGCCCGCCCTTTTGCAGTTGGGCTTTGACCTGCAATCGTCCGTCGGACGTGATCTGGTAGAACACGTCGATCAACGATTTGCGTGGCAGCTCGTCGGGCAGGCCGCTGATCTTCACGCGGGCAATGCGGCGGCACTCGTCGGCGTCGCGGCTGTTGCCCTCCAGCAGCTGCACTTCGACGGTCGATTGGTCGTCCACGTCGGTAGCCACGCGCGACGTCGTTCCGCAGGGCAGCTCCGCGCCGCGCGGAATCAGCGGCACATTCTCGGCGTGCTCGGCCCCCGCTTCGCGCCACTCCATGCCGATATTGTGGGCCGTCAGGTCGATGATCTTCACTTGGGTCGCCGGCTGGCGCCCTTCGCGCGCGGCCAGCAGTTGCTCCGCGAAAAGCGCGGCGCCGCGTGCCACGGCCTCATCGGCGTGCATGTTGGCGGCGGCTTTCATGCCGGTGACCGACTCGACCATGCTGGTGATCATGGGCATGCGCGTGGCGCCGCCGACGAGCAGCAAATGCGACAGATCGCGCCAGGCGAGACCGGCCTGGCCCACGCACTCTTCGGTCACGCGGCGGGCCTGTTCGACGAGATCGGTGGCAACCTCCTCGAACGCGTGCCGCTGCACGGTGACGTCGGTGGCGTAGCCGGTGCGTTCGATGTGGACGCGAGCCTGTTGTCGCGCGGTCAACGTGTGCTTGGCTTCTTCGGCGCTGGTGAGCAGGCGCCGCACGCTGGCCATGTCGTAGCGCGGATCGTCGCCAAACTGCTTGGCAAACTTGGCGGCCAGGTGCTCGGTCAGCCGCTGGTCCCAATCGCGGCCGCCCAAACGCGCGTCGCCGGTCACCGCCAAGGTGCGCAGCAGGCCGGGCTTGATTTCAATGATTGCCACGTCCAGCTTGCCGCCGCCCAGGTCAAACACCAGCACGCGGCAGGCCGGCTTGCCGGCCGCATCCGCCGCCAGATACCCCTGCACTTCGGAAAAGGCCAGCGCCGTGGCCAGGGTGTCGTTGATGGTGCCGAGCGTGTCGATGCCGGCCATGCGCGCTGCGTCGAGCATCGCCCGGCGCTGCGCTTGATCGAAACTCGACGGCACGGCCAGCACCACCGCGGGCGGCGCTCCGAGAAGCGCCGGCACGTCCGCGCACAAGTTCTTCAGCAAACAGGCGGCGATCACCTCGGTGGGCAGCAGCTCGCCCTGAATGGCGCGCGAATAAGCGGGCTGGCCGAAATCGCGCTTCACGCCTTCCGCGGCGCGCTGTGGATGGGTGACGGCGGCCTGGTTCGCCGCGCGACCGAACAATAACTCGTCGTCCTCGAAGTACACGATGCTGGGAATCAGCATGTCGCCCTGAGGACTGCGGACCATCGCCGTGCGGCCGGCACCCTCCAGGCGCGCCATGGCGCTAAAGGATGTCCCCAGGTCGATTCCCACGGCTCGGTTGGCTGACATTGGCGCAGTGCGCCCCTGGGGGGAGAAATTTGGGCAAGCGGCAGCAAGGCTTGAGCAAGCGCCTCACTTCGCACAAGCGCCGCTGAATCCCTGACTGTAACCCCCCCTGCGCGGAGAGGCAACCGCAACGCCATCCAAGCGCGGCGTTACCGCTGGGGCACCAGGATTTCGCCCCGGCCGATCGTCAGTAAATCGCCGTGGTACGTGCGGTAGTCGCAGTCGACGAGTTCCACCGGCACCGGATAGTCCAGCCGTACCAGCTCGCGCAAAACGAGTTGCAGCGCCAATAACTTTTCGCGGCTGCCGGCGCGAAATGTCGGCAACAGCGCGGGCGAGCTGCCGCCCAGCAGGGCCACCGTGCCGCGGCGCATGCCCGCCGCCGGCCGGATACCGCACGGCCCGAACACGAGGATCGTGCCGGCGATCATGTTGATGGCCGCATGGTCACCGCACCCGCCCACGGCCAGCAGTCCGCGCCGCATGGTATGTCCGATTTGGTTGCCTGCTGCGCCGCGGACGAGCAACGTGCCGCCGGTCATGCCGTGTTTGCTGCCGCGATAGGCGGCGCCTGTGAAATCGCCGGCGCTGCCGCGCACGTCGATCAGCCCACCATGCATCTCGCCGCCGAGCCAATCAGAAACGTCGCCGGCGACGTGAATCTCGCCGCCGGTCATCTCGCTGCCGACGTGCCGGCCGGCGTTGCCTGCGACGTGGATGGAACCCTCGGCCAGATGCGCGCCGATCCAGTGTACGCCGGCCAGGTTGCCGGCGAACTCGAGACGGTTGTCGGCCGCATCGCCTGAGACTGCGAAAAACTCCGCCAGCGGGCGCGACGCGTTGCCGTGCGCGATTGGCAGGCGCTCGATCTCGGCCGCTGACTTGCCGCGCAGCGCGTGCGGCACGAGGCCGGCAACTTCGACGGGCACGTTGGTTTCGGCTTGGTAAACGAGGCGCAGCATGCAGGGGATTTGCGGGCGTCGGTCTGCGAAACGTCGTTTGAGTATAATCGAGCGCGCGCTGCTGCGGGAGGATACATTGAACCGCTGAGAGGCGCAGCGAAACGCGGAGTAGGAACACACGGAAGAAAAAAATCCACAGATAGACAGGATGGCCACAGATGAAACAGGCTGTAGGCTGTAGGCCCTAGGCCGTAGGAGAGCACAGCCTAGAGCCCGTTCGATCGGCGTCAGCTGTGGATTGACCTCTCGTAGTTCTCTCTGCGACCTCAGTGGTTCGCCTTTCTTAGTCCAATTCGTTTCTTTCCGTCCTTCGTGCCCTTTTCCTACAGCCTACAGCCTACAGTCTACGGTCTGGTTCCATGACGCGCGGCGGCATTGTGTTGTGTGGCGGACAGAGCAGCCGGATGGGCGCGCCGAAGCTGGCGCTCCCCTTCGGGCCCGAGACCATGCTGGCGCGGATCGTGCGCCTGCTGGGCGAAGTGTGCGTGCCGATCGTGGTGGTGGCCGCGCCCGGCCAGGAATTGCCGTCGCTAACGGCCAACGTGATCGTGGCGCGCGATCGGCATCCGGGCCGAGGGCCGCTCGAGGGACTGTTGGCCGGGCTATCCGCCCTGCCGGCCGACGTCGACGCCGCCTATGCCACCAGTTGCGACGTGCCATTTCTTGTGCCCGCGTTCGTGCGGCGCATATTCGAGCTGCTCGGCGACGATGCGATTGCGGTGCCCGTGAGCGATGGTTTTCAGCATCCGCTGTCGGCCGTGTATCGGCGCAGCCTGACTGAGCTGATCGAGACGTTGCTGGCGGCCGATCGCTTGCGGCCGCGCGACTTGTTCGACATCGTGGCCACGCGCCGCGTAGCGGCAAACGAACTGCTCGACGTTGACCCGCGACTCGACACGCTTAAGAACCTCAACCAACCGGAGGACTATCTGGCGGCGCTTGCGGAAGCGGGATTTGTGACCGCCGGGGGCACGAAGTAGTTCACAATGACTGAAGAGATCAGACCCGGCCGACAAGGCGACTTCAAGAGGGAATGCGCCCGCGCGCTATCCGAGCAATGGATTCGCGAGCAACTACGGCTGGGAATGGAAGCGGCAGATCGTGGTGAGATCGAACCATTCAACCCGGCAGTGATCAAATCTCGCTGCCGCGAACGCCTCAGCAAACAGTAGGACGGCGACAAATGGCATTGGACCCTGCGGAAAAGGAGCTTGCTGCGGCCATTGGTTTCGAGGCAGATTTTTGCGAGGCCGTCAAACTGCTGACAGGCCGCGCCTTCCAGCGATTGACTGTTACTACCGAGGAGTACGCGCAACAACTGGGAAACGGACTGTCGATCAGAGTTGATCGCCAGGAAGTCGAGCACACGATGGCCAAACTGCAGCCGCAACTCGAGCTCCAGGGCTATCGCGCCTATTGGAGCGAGATTCGCGCACCCAACGGCATGACCGATAGCGACGAAATAGCAATCCTGCGGGGCACGGACCCATACGAGATCATCCGACATAGACGGTCCAACGGTGGTAACTACGGCGTCTTCACCGGCGATATCATTGCGAAGTTGAAGGAATGGGAAGCGTCCTGCCGGTTTCAGATCTTCGGAGCAGCAACAGATTGGGTCGCCATTCAGTTTGACTCTCTCCCGGCAAACGTGTGCGGCTTTGCCGAGAGCATTTACTTGCTTTGCCCGGATACGGTAGAGCAAGGCGTAGGTTTGTTGCACGAGCGCGAGCACCCAGAAGTATTCGCGGCCGCCCGAGAGTTATGCCCGGAGCTGTCGGCCGAGATACGTCACACGCTTGACGCTCAACTGGCAGAGTTCAGAGGGATGGATATTCCTGACAATCTACGCGCGCTGTTCGAGTCGGGAGCCGGCTTTGGTACACCGACGGATATGGGCATTCGTTTGTTGGCGTACGAACTTGAGCGAACAAAACAACTGTTTTTGTGGTGGGACTAACAGGCAAACCTGAAGTCAGCCGCAGGCACTCTGGCTCGCGTCATCGTCCCGAGTCCATCGCGAGCTGCCGGCCCCATTCCACAACGGCCCCAACAGAGAAGAGGGTAGAGGGGGCTTGGGGGAGAGGGGCCTCGTCTCCCCCAATTTCAACAACAACCGCGGCGCAGCCGCTCCACTACCTACCAACTATCACTAACCAGCGCCCACTTTTTGTGGGGAAGTCTAGACCGATGATTCGGCCGATCTTCGCAGGACGTGTTGGAATTGCTACAACGTGCGCATGGGGATGCGTGACAAAAACTTCCGACCCCGCCGTTGGCTGCGCTTCAGCCTGCGCACGCTGCTGGTGCTGTTGACGGTGGTGGCCGTGTGGCTCGGTTTCGCGGCCGATCGGGCACACCGGCAGCGGCGCATCGTGGCCGAACTGCGCGAGACGCGCTCGGTAGTCGAATACGATTGGCAACAGCGCGATCCCAGCAAGCCCAAGCCGCCGCGCGGCACGATCCGCGAAGCGCCCGGCCCGCGCTGGCTGCGCAAGCTCGTGGGCGACGAATATTTTCAGCACGTCGTGACTGTGATGGTGAGCGAATATCGGCCTGGCGCCCGCTTCCTTTCGCACATTGACGACTTGCCAGAACTGACAAATCTGCAAGTGGTGCACGCGCACACGAACGACGACGATTTGCGCGCGATCGGGCGTCTTCGGAAGCTGCAGTTCCTGCTTGTGACCTCGCTGGACCGGGGCGGTTTCACCGACGCTGGCGTCGCACACCTGGCGCAGCTCAAACAACTCGAAAACCTCACGATCGGCTCGCCGGGCCTGTACTCGGCCGGTGCGCCAGGGATGACCGGCAAGGGGCTGCGGGTCCTCGCGACCCTGCCGAAGTTGCGGTCGCTACGCGTCGTTGGCATGGGGCTTACCGACGAGGGCATCGCCAGCCTCGCGCAAATCAAGCAACTGGAATACCTGAGCGTTTCCGTCGATCGCATGACCGAGCGGGGCTACGCGCCGCTCGGCAAGCTGACGCGCTTAAAGTCGCTGGAGCTGGACAAGAGCTTTTTGACGTCGGGGGAACTGCCCGCGGACGCCGACGACGCCGGCATCGAGCAACTCGCGCGTCTGAAGAATCTGCGCAGCTTGAGGCTGACCAACTTCAATCTCACGGACGCCGGGTTGGCGAAACTGTCGGCGCTCGAGAACCTGATCGAGCTAGACATCGTTCACCCGGAGCCGGCGTACACCGAGGAAGGCGTCGCCTACTTGCAGGATCGCCTGCCCCGGCTGTCGGTCGAGCATAGTGCCTGGGAGCCGATGCGCGGCCAGGTGGTCGGCAACCTGCGGCTACATGCCCGCGCGCGGCAGCGCCGCTGACGCTTGCTACCGAGAACACCGAGAAGGAAATGCACCGTCCGAAGGCGTCTCTCTTCCTGCAGCCTATCGCCTACAGCCTAAAGCCTATTCCCCGCACGGCACCGTCTCGTGCTCGTGCAGATACTCGTCGCTGACCGGATAGTTGCGGAAGCGAATTGAGTAGTAGCGCTCGAACCATTGGGCAATGTCGGCTTCGACACCCAGGTCGTACTCGGGGGCGACGTGCAGCGTGCGGCCCTGCACCGGCGCGCGCAGCTCGCCCTGCTCCACGATGATCTGCCCGGCCTTGATCACGTAGCGCGGCAGCTCAAACATCGTTTGCGCATTTTCGTGCGGCGTGTAAATGGTAATGTCCGCGTCGGCTCCAACCCCCAGGTGCCCCTTGTTTTTCAGGCCCAGGATGCGTGCCGGGCCGGCGCGGGTGATGATGCAGATCTCGTTGAGCGTGTACTCGCGATCCAGATCGGCCAGCGTCGAGTGCTCGCGCACGTGCGGGTTGACCGTGGCCAGTACGTCGCGCCGCCAGGTGCGGTCCATCAACAGCCGGATGATCTGCGGATAGGCCAAAAACGAGCCGCCGTTGGGATGATCGGTGCTCATCACCACGCGCCACGGATCCTGCACCAGCAAGTACCACTCCAGCCCGATCGCCCATTGCAGCGAGTTGATCAGGCTTTTGTTTTTGTACTCGATGGGGGCGATGCCGCAGCCGGCCTCCATCTCCACGTCGGCCGAGACCCACTTGGACTTGTAGATGTTGCTCAGGTAATAGCCCAGCGGGCTGTCGCCGGTCATGCTGGTCGTTTCGCCGAACATCACCTGGCCGACGTCGACGGTGATGTTCGGGTGGGCGTTGACGTAGTCGGCCAGCGGCCCGACCTGGGAGCTGAACGAGTCATGGTCGTCGAGTCCGCCGCCGTAGCTGTGAAACTGAATGTGCGTCAGGTGGCCGCCGTGCCCTTCCAGCGCCTTCATCGTTTCCAGCGTGGTGGTCCAGTTGCCGGGCAGGCCCAGGTTGTTGGCGTGGATGTGCACGCGGTGCGGCAGGCGCAGCTGGGCCGCGGCCTCGGCCGTGCCGCGAATGATCTCGCGCGGCGTGACGTCAAAGTGCTCGACCCGCGTATCCAAGTCGCGCACATTGCCGGCCGCTTTCTGTTTCCACACCTCCACGCCGCCCGGATTGACGATCTTGGGCGCATAAGCCTTGGCCGCGCTCAACAGCCAGCCGAGAAAGGCCTGCAATCGCTCAGGCTCGCGATCGCGAATCGCCTGCATGAGATACTGGTTGTTGCCCACCAGAATATAAAAGCCCTTGTCGATGCAGGGCGTGTCGTCGAGCTCTTCGTGGGCGTGGCGCGCGGCCAACGGCGGAATGGCTGCGTCAAAGGCCGTGGTGTAGCCCATGCCGGCATACTTGTAACCGGTGGCAAACGTGCTGGGCACGCTGCCCATCGTGCCGCTGTGCATCGTCGCGGTGCGCATCACCGGCGGGGCCACGCGCTTCTCTTCCGGGCGCAGCTTGCGGGCCATGTTCACTTTCGGCCCGGCGATGTGGCAGTGCATGTCCACGCCGCCCGGCATGATCACCAGGCCGCGCGCGTCGAGCGTGCGCTCGGGCCGAACGTTCGGATCGGTCGGCGCGGCGACCATGCGGCCGTCGGCAACCCACAGATCGCGCACTGCACCCTCGACGCCGTTAGCCGGGTCGTACACGGTGCCTCCGGCGATCTTCAAATACGGTCCGGACATGGTGACTTCTTCGTCTACAACCTACAGCCCACAGCCTATGGCCTTGAGTTTCCGCACGCGCGCCTCGATGGCCGCAAGGACCGCAACGTCGCTGGGATGGGGCGAGTGCAGCGCCGGCCGTAGCGGCAGCGGCACGTCGTCCATGCGGTACACGGTGCCCGCGGTATGGATGCCGTACCGCGCCGTCGTGAACGCGACGGCTGCGGCGCGGGCCGTGGCCGTATCCCGCGACGCGATCGCGACCAGCGGAATGGTTTCGAGCGCCGCTCGGGCCGGTCCCGCGAACTCGGCTAACGGATCTCCGCCCACCAGCAGTGCCGCATCGGCTTCACCGCGCGCGAGCACTTCCTGCGCCGTGTACTCTCCCGGATTGAATCGTGGATAACCGCGCGACAAGTTGACGCCAAACGGATAGCCCGTGCGCCACAAAAGCACGCTGTCGGCGCCGGCGCCATTGCCGCCGGCCCGCAGCGGCTGCGCCGCAAAGCGCGTGTGGGCATTCATGTCGCGCACCAGGGCCACCAGTGCCTCGGCGTTGAGATACCGTCCGCTGGTCATCGTCAGGCCCTGACCAAACAGAAACACTCCGAAACGGGCCTGCATCATGCGCTGCATCAAATCCTGCCAGGTGGCCAGGGGCACGCCGGTTTGGTGCTCGACGACGCCCGCATCGAGCGGAAGCCCTTGGGCCAACGCGCGCAGCGTCCACAGTGCCTCGAAATCCTGGCCGCGCTTGATTTGCAGAAAGATGTCCGCCGCTGCGGCACTGGCTGTACGTTCGACGTCGATCACGACCAGGGTGCGATCGCGGCGGCCGCCCGGCACGAACATGCCCTGCGGCTGGAGGCTGTAGCGCTCGAAATGGCGCGGCTGGCTGACCACCGGATCGGCGCCCCAGACGATGATCATGTCGCCCCGATTCGCCATCTCGCCCAGCGAGCAAGTGACTTCGCCGACGCCTTGAAACGAAACGCCGCCCGGGCCGTGCTTGCTGCTGGTGGGCGTGTCGATCGTGCCGCCGATCCAATCGGCGATGCTCGCGGCTACGCGCTGCGCCTCGCAGGTCGTGTCGACGAGGCCGTAGACTAGCGGGTAGCGGGCGGCGGCGAGAATTTGCGCGGCCCGCTCGACGCCCTCCGCGACGGTAGCCGGCCGGCCGGCGAGCGTGCAGCTGGGACGGTCCGCAGACGGTTGCTCGAAAAACCACGCCTCGCCCAGCGCGCAGGCCCGAGTGGCCGCGACAATCTGATCGCCCTGGACGGAGAGCTCAATATCGTCGCACGCGCAGCCGCAACCGGCGCAGGTGGCGTCGGCGACGATCTTCAGGCCGGCAGGGTTTTCGGCGGGGCGTGGCGGCGTAGCGGGCATGGCTGTGCCTCTATTCTGGCACCGCCAGCACCGCGGAACCAGAGGGCCGGCGTAGTCGCCGTCGCGGCGATTTGCCGGCGGCGATATAATCGGCGGCGCGCCGGCGGCAAGCGGCATTCTCGCCCTGCCGTCAGCACCAGGGCCCCTCATCAGAAATTCGTCCCGCAGCCAGGGAGCATCAAATCGTGACGGAATTGCAATGGTCTACCTTGGTTCGGCACGAGGGCGAAGCGCCGCGCGAGCAAAGCACCTGCGGCTGGCGCGATCGGCTGATTAGCAGCGAAGATGCCGAAGGCGTGGCCGCCTGGGCCCACGCCGTCGATATCGACGGTGCCCGCGAACACTATCATCGCCGTTCGGCCGAGTTGTACTACGTGCTGGAGGGCGAGGGGCAAGTGCTCTTGGACGGACAGGCCCACGACGTGCGCAAAGGCTCGATCGTGCACATTCCGCCGGGCGTGATTCACGGCGCGCGGGGCCGCATGCGCGTGCTCGTGGTGGGCGTGCCCGACATTGCGGACGACGACCTGTACTTTCCGGAAGACGAGCTGTAGCGCGCCGGCGCTCTACGCCGTTCCGCTGGACGCGCTGGAAATCATCTGTCCGGCGCCACCGGCGTCTCGCCGGAGCGGCTCTGGCAGGGCCTCACGCATGGCCGCCGCTCGTGCGGCGGGGCTTATTGCGTGGAGTGCTGCGCCAGATGAGCCAGATAGGCGCAGCGCAGCGCCGTGTGCACGTTGTCGAAGCGCAATTCCGCCGAGGCAGTTGGACGCTGCGTTTCGACGGCCGCGCCGACGGACTGATGTTCCTCAAGCGCCTTGACGCTGCGTTTGAGCGTTTCTTCCGAAAAATGTGCATCCATAGCGGCGTGTCTCTGACTTGCGCGAATTCGCAGGTTCGCCGCGCATTCATCGGGCGATAGCCGGCCGTCGGTTGAATCGAATCGTCCGCGTGCGCGTCGAGATGTGAAAAGCCTACGCGTTCAGCCGCTACAGCCGGCAGAGTTTCTCAACGAACGGCGGCCGCGCCGAAGGTTATGGGGCACGACGACGACACGCTGCCATGAGCATTCCGAGCGCCTCGTCACCGGCGCGATCTATTTGACCGCGCGCGTTGGGCGGGCCGCCCTTACTCGGCGGCGATCGTCGCACAAGTCGCGGAGATTGAGCCGCGGGCGATACTTTCTGGCCAGGCAGCTTTGCCAGGCCAGTATTTCGGCCGGCGGCGCCAGTGTGCGAATCGTTTGGATGTGTAACGGGCCATAGTCGGCCCACTGCTGGCGAACGTCGCCCGCGCCAAACTGGGCCGCCAGCCGGGCTCGTAGGTGCAACGTCTCGCCCACATAGAGCCGCTCCTTGCCTGGGCCGCTGACCAGGTAGGCGCCGGGGCCGTCGGCCACTGCATCGCACTGGCCCAGCAATTCGTCGACGGATAATGGCCGGCCCAAGCGCGCGGGCGCCACGAGCAAGGCAGCGCGGCTGCGCGCCAGTTTCGTTTGCTTGCGCAGCTTGAGCGCCGCCCAACGATACTCGAGCGGCAAATTGCCCGGCGCGAAGCGAGCGGCCGTGGCGTCGAACTCGCCGGCCAGCAGCGGATCGCACAGGACCTCATCGATGCTCCCGGTCCGCCCGTCGGCGAGCATCGTCGCCAGCGCGATTTCGCTGGCGAACAGGTAGCCGTCACAATCTTCCCAGGAGATCTTCGTGGGCTGCGTTGTGGGAAACTCGGCCAAGCGCCCCGCTTTGCGCAGGCGAAACAGGAGCGTGTTCCACGTGCGAACCTCGCCGAGCAGCCCTGCCGCGCGGCACGCATTGGCGAAGCGCGCATTCAAGGCAGGATCGGCCACGACGCGGTCGGCCGAGAAACCGTCGTGCGTTTGACGAAAGGCATCGACGACGCCCTGCAGCGTCAAGTGGAGTTGCGGCGCGTCGTTGGCGAGCGACGTGGCAGGATCGCGGCCGGGTGAGCGGTTGTCCGACATTGGCGCCGCACCCTCACCCCCGACCCCTCTCCCGTCCTGGGAGCGGGGAGACAGCGCGTTACCTCGGCGTTTCGGCGACGCCGCCCCGCTTCGCCCTGTTCGCGTCTTGGGCGCCGAGACCAACGGCTCCGGCGAGCCGTCCAGAGCGTCGCCCACGCGAATCGCGGCCAGGCGCTCGCAGCCCCGCGCGGCGTACTCTGCCGATAGTTCGAAGCCGATGTACTGCCGGCCTAGTTTCCTGGCCACGGCCAACGTGGTGGCGCTGCCGGAGAACGGATCGAGCACTACGTCCTTCTCGCGCGAACAGGCGCGAATGATGCGGCCCAGCAGTTGCTCGGGCATCTGGCAGCCGTGAAATCCGGCCCGTTCTTTGAACGTGCCCGCGACGCGCGGAAAGTACCAGGTGTCTTCGGCCGCGGTGAAGCAGCCGGACAGATCCTGCGGGCGGAGCGTCCAGGTTTGTTCGTCATCGCGCGGGGGCGCCAGCGGATCGGGCCCGAGCGCGGCAGGCAGCGCATCGATCCCCAAAGCATCGCCGCCGAGCCAGTCGTCGTCGGCCACCATCTCGCCTGACGTGCCGGCCGGCCGGATGATCCAGGTGTCGTCGGGCAGGCGGCCCTTGGGATTGGCGCGGTTGTCGTTGTAGACCAATTGCCGCGCCGACGGGATACGGTTGGCCGGATCGTGCTCCAGGAACGTGAAGTTCTGCGGGTCGTTCACGAAGTAGAACAGGTGCGCGTGGGAGCGCGTGAACTTGCGCGTGCAATTGACGCCGAACGTGTAGTACCAGACGACCCAGCTGCGGGTGTGAAAGCCGATCTGCTGGCTGGCCAGCTTCAACTCGGCGGCGAACTCGTCGCCAATGGCCAGCCAGAACGTGCCGTCGGGCTTGAGCACGCGGTGTACGGCCCCGATCCACGCCCGCGACCACTCCAGATATTTTTCGTAAGCCAGCCGGTCATCGTACACGTCGTATTCGTAGCCGATGTTAAACGGCGGATCGGCAAACGCCAGGTCGACCGAGCCGGGGGCCAAGGCGTTCATGCCCGCGACGCAATCGCCGCGCTCAATCGTGTTCATGCCGTCTTCCTTGCGTGGAGACTCCGTGTGCCCGGGCCGAGCGGTCGGCCTCGCTGATGCCATCATATCGCGCGCCAGCGGCTCGCGCAAGCGGCGCGAGGGGGCTATGTTCGCGCCTTACTGCTCGCTCGGTTCCGACGGAACCACCTGCTCCACCGGCGGCATCCATTTGCCCCGCGGCACTTCGAGCTGAAAGCACTCGGCCAGCACGCCCAATAGCTCGCAGTCATCCGTCAGGCCGCGCGTGGTAATGCCTTCGGCCGTGGCCACGATCAGCTCGCGGCCGCGCAGCAGGTAGCGCGCTTCAGGCAGCGGTCGCTGCGCGGTCAGCGTGTGGGTGAAGCGTGAGTCGGGATGCGTGGACGTATAGTGATTCGCCGGTTCGAAATCGACCTGCAGTTGCTCTGCGCGCGTGAACGAATACAGGTCGCGCCAAACGTCGCCCTGGCGGGCCTGCAGCCACCATTCGTTCCCGGCGCGCGAAAGACGATAGTCCCAAATGAACTGCCGCGACTCTCCTGCGGCCAGCGCCAGTGGCTCGAGCAAACCCCAGGATCCAAAGCCCACGTCGCACAGCCAGGCACGGCGCCCGGCGGCAACTTCCAGCACCATGTGCGTGCGCGGCAGCAGGCGCCCGCTGTCGACCCGCACCCGCGCCAGCAGGCGTTTCACGCGAAAGCCCAGCGTCTCGAGCGCTGCCGCCAACAGCGAATTCTGCTCGAAGCAGTAGCCGCCCCGACGCCGCGTGACCAGTTTGTCGAACAGGCCGGGCAGGTCCAGGCGGATCGGCTCTCCCAACAGGACGTCGATGTTTTCGAACGGAATGTGCGTGGCGTGGGCCAGGTGGATGGCCCGCAGGGTGTCCGTTCCGCGTCGGCGTCCGCCGGCGTGTTCAATGCGCGCGAAGTAGGCCTTCAGGTCCAGCGGCGTGTCGGGTTGGGGTTCGCTGGTCATCGGCGAAAGTCTGGCAAGGTCGCTGCCTGCGGTCGGGTTGCGCTCGGCGGCCGGCCCACTGAATGGCGTTGAATTGAACGCAGCCGCCCCAGCTCTGCAAGCCAGGGGCTCGCGGCCGGCGGATGGGGACTTTGCGGGTCCGGCGAGGCGGCAACCAGATTGCCGCTTGCACGAGGACTCGCCCAGGTTTGAGTTGGGGCGAGCGGCCGCCCTGCCGACGCCCGCGGTCCGAAAATCGGTCGCCTGGCTGCTGGCGCCCGGCCCAAAAAACATTGGTAAGCCAGCCCCCACATGGTATAAATGTGTTTTCCAGAAGCGTCGTTGGAGCAAGCGGACTGGTCCGACTTCGCCGACGGCGCAGGCGGCCTCTTGGCAGTGGGCGTTTGCGCAGCGGCAGATCACCCCCCTCGGGCCACGTCTGACGGCAGCACTCTCTTCTTTAGGGGTATTCGAACATGCAGGCCACGTGGAAGACATCGATCGCGGTTGCGCTGTGGTCCATCGGTGCGATGGTCGCCAGCGCGGAAGAAGCGGTGAGCAAAGCGGCGGCCGATGCGCCCGCCAAGATCGGCCAGCAAGTCGCCGATTTCACGTTCAAGGACATTCGCTATCTGCCGCGCGAGCTGGCGGACTTCGGCGAAAAGAAGGCCTACGTGCTGGCGTTCACCACGCTCGATTGTCCCATCGTGCAGCGCTACCTGCCAAAGCTCGTGGCGCTCGAAAAAGAATACGGCGCGCAAGGCGTGCAGTTCCTGGCCGTGAATGAAGCGCCGGGCGACGCCATTCGCGAGATCGCCTATCAGGCCGTCAAAACCGACGCGCCGTTTCCGTTCGTCAAGGACATGGACGGCCAGGTGGCCAAGGCCGTCGGCGCCACCCGCGCCGGCGAAGTCGTCGTGCTCGACGGTCAGAAGAAGCTGCGCTACCGCGGCCGCATCGATCGCCAGTTCCGCCTGGGCGGCGAGAATAGCGACGCCGGGCGCGAAGACCTGAAGCTGGCCATCGACGACGTGCTGGCCGGCCGCGACGTGGCCGTGAGCGAGACAGCGGTCGACGGGTGCAAGCTCACGCTTTCGCCCGGCAGCGGCGTCGGCGGCAAGGTAACGTTCCACGAACACGTGGTGCCGCTGTTGCAAAAGCATTGTCAGGATTGCCATCACGCCGGCGCGCCGGAAGCGCCGTTTGCTCTGGTGACGTATGAAGACGTGGCCAACCAGGCCGAGATGATCGCGGAAGTGGTCGCCGAGCAGCGCATGCCTCCCTGGTACGGCAGCGAAGAGCACGGCCACTTCACGAACGTGCGCGGCATGACGGCCGACGAACGGGCCACGCTCGTTTCCTGGGCCAACAACGGCCGCGAGGCGGGCGACTCGGCCAAGGCGCCGCCGGCCCGCGTGTTCAGCGAAGCCAAGTGGAAAATCGGCACGCCCGACCTCGTGCTGGAAACGGCCGTGCAAAAGATTCCGGCCTCCGGCTACATCGACTATCGATATCTGCCGCTACAGCACGCGTTTACCGAAGACACGTGGATTCAGGGCGCGCAGATTCTGCCCGAGAATCTCAAGGCCATGCACCACTGCAACATGTTCTTCGTGCAGTTCGGCAAGCGGCCCAACGATCAGAACTTCATCACCGGCCAGGTGCCAGGCGGCGATGCCTTTGTCCTCGACCGCAACGTGGCGTTCAAGATTCCCGCCGGCACGATCCTGATGCTGCAGGTTCACTATGTGACGCTGGGCACCGAAACGACCGACAAGATTTCGGTGGGGCTGAAGTTCGCTCGCGAGGTGGTGCAAAAGAACTTGAAGCACACGCTGGTGCACACCGGCAAATTCGCCATCACGCCGGGCGATCCGCACCATCCGGTGAAGGCCCAGGCCAAGTTGGATTGCAACGCGACGGGCTACGGGATGATGACCCACATGCACGTCCGCGGCAAAGACATGACCTATAAGGCCATCTATCCCGACGGCAAGGACGAAATGCTGCTGGCCATTCCGAACTACAACTTCGACTGGCAGATGGCCTATCGCTGGCCGGTGGAACAGATCAAGTTCCCCAAGGGGACGACGCTCGAGTGCATTGCGCACTACGACAACTCAACGTTCAATCCCTACAATCCCGATCCGAAGGACACGGTCAAAGAAGGTCAGCAGACCTTCCAGGAAATGATGTACGGGTTCGTGTTCTACACGGACGACGACGAGAACCTGAACCTGAAGATCGATCCGCAGACTGGCCACGTGATCAAGACGTCGGGCGATCAGCAGGCCAGCAAGTAAAAGCTGTGTGTGCCGCTGGCAGCTCGCTGCCAGTGCGCGTGATCTGATGGAAGACAAACGCCGCGCGGCTCCACGATGAGTCGCGCGGCGTTTTTTTATTCCCACACTGGCGAGACGCCAGTGGCACCAGGCGAGGTCGATTCGTTCGGGAGGGCGAGGCTCCCGCCGAGCCTTGCAGCTGAATTCGCGAGACTACGCCGCGCCGTAGGGCGACCACGGAGCGTCGCCGCTGTTCGCCGCGGCTCGCACCAGCGATAGCGCTTCTTCGAAGTCGGCCTGCAGCATGAGGAAGCGCCGCTGGTCGCCGCCGTGATCCGGGTGCAGGCGCTTCACGCGCTTGCGATATGCCCGCATCAAGTCGGCTTCGGTGCAGGGCATGCGCAGGCCCAACGCGGCAATGGCCCGGGGCGTTTCCGCGCGGGCCCAGCCCGGCACCTCATAAAACGGCAAGTACCGACCAATGACCGCCAGCCCGCGCTTGAGCGACCGCACGTAGGCCCGAATGTCGAGCGCCATGAACACGTAGCCGGCCGCCGGCACGAGCAACACGACCGCCAGAAACGCACTCGTGACGAGGGCGTCCAAAGTGTTCGGCCAGGGATCGACATGGGTGAAGGGATTCATGACTCTCGATACGTCCATCTTAGACGCGAACCACACAGTTCGCAGAGTAGGCGGAGAAAAGCGCCAAATCTTGCGGGCTGATCTTTTTGATTGCTCCGCGCTCTCTGCGACCTCCGCGGTGGACGTCTATAGCGTGCAATCGACATGCCGATCTTACGCCAACCGCCAGGACCGGACAAGTTCAGTCAATCGCCGGCCGGCCGGCCAGCTCGGCAGCCCAGCGCTCGTACTCGGCGCGGCAGTCGTCCGCGCTGACAAATCGTTTCCACATCAGACGCGCGCGAAAACCGTACGCTGGCCCTGCTTCGACCCGATGGATGACGTATTGCCAATCAAAGGCCGGCCGAGGAAATTTGACGATTTTGAATTTGAACAGGCTGAAGCGGATTTCGTCGCGCGCGGTGTACGCCCGGTCGAACATCATGATCAGGGTCATACCGTGCGCCGCCCGGCCGAAGTAGCACGGCCGCGCGAATCGCGGCTCGTCATAGCTCCACAGATTGAGCTTGAAGTTGTGGTCCGCGTCGTACTCAAGCGGCGGCGCGTCGACGTGGCGATACGTGCCGCCGCCGTTGTAGTCGGCGTGTCCGCTGGGCGCGTCGACGGCCAGCCACTGCTCGGGCGCCGCAGGGCCGTTGCGGCCCAGAAAGTTCAAGGCCACCTGCTCCACGTCGTTCATGTAGTTGGCAAAGAACAGCACCGCGTAGCCGCGCGGGCCAAACAGCGCGGCGTCGTGTGCCCGGCAGCGAAAGTCGATGTCGATCGCATGCGGCGCAGTGAGCGTGTAGGTCAGCGTGCTCGACATGCGCCACGGATCTTCGCGCTCGTCGCGCACCAGCCGCACCCGCGGTGTATCGCCCAGCCGTTCGAGCACCATGCGGCCCTTGCGCGGCGTGAACATGTTGTGGGTCGAGGCGTGCCCGCAAATGATGTGCTCGAAGTTCAAGCCGGCGCTGGCGCCCGGCGAGTCGGGGTCGAACGCGTCGAACTCGGGCGCGGCACGATGGAACAGCGCATCGACGCCGGAAAGCACGCGGGGCGATTGGCCGTTGTCGCGAAACAGGGCGCGCAACGGGCCATGCTCGATTTCGACGGACTCGACGGCCCTCCAGGCCAGCTCCTCGGCACACGTGACGGCCGCCAGACAAGCGCAGAGGACTCCGCTCCAGAGGGGCGGCGCTAGTTTGCACAGGCGGCGAGCCATAACTACCCCGACGTGTACTGGCGCGGCGATCAGCGCTGTAGAATGACGTGTTCGCGCACTGATTCTGGCGCCGGCGGCGCCGGGACGCAAACGTCCCGCGGCAGGCACTCTTGGCGGCGCGTAGCAGTGGACAATATGGCGGTGCACCCATGAACAAGGCCTTTCTGCGCGAACCGGATGAGACCGGGGCCTTGGCCTGTCCGGCGTGCGGTTCGCTGGGCGTGGCAGTGACCCGCGAGACGTGGAGTGCGCACGTGGCCGACGCGGCCGCCACCAGCCTGGCCGAGAGCGCGTTCTTCTGCCCTTACGACAAATGCCAGGTCGTCTATTTCGACATGTTCGATCGGCGGGTGGGGGTCGACGATCTGCGCCACGGAGTCTATCCCAAGGATCCGCAGGCGCCGATCTGCGCCTGTTTCGGCATGCTGCTGGACAATGTGCGGGCCGATGCCCGCGCCGGGATCGTCGCGCGTGTGCGCGAGCTCGTGGCCAAGGCCAAATCCGCCGAGGCCCACTGCCAGACCGCCGCGGCCAGCGGGCAGTCGTGCGTTGCCGAGGTGCAGCGCTGGTACCTGAAAGAGCGTGGCGGCACGTAGTGATCTTCCGGGCTTGCTGGGGCGGGCCTGGCCTTCGGGCCGTCGCGGCTTACTGTGAAACGCTCGCCCTTTGGCGCGCGGTGATTGTATTGCGCGCGGCGCCGCGCGATAATCCGCTTGCCATATCGGGCGGCCACACGGCGGCCGGCATGCAATCAGAGTTCGGGGACACTTCTGTCAAGGGCGGACACGATGTCACGAGAGACACTGCGCGAAGCGGCGGCCGAGTTTCTGGGAACCTTCACGCTCATCATCTTTGGCGCGGGCGTGGTCGCGCAAGTGGTGCTCGGCAAGGGCGGACACGGCGAGTACTTGTCGATCAACCTGGGCTGGGGGCTGGCCGTGACCATGGGCTGCTACGTCGCCGGCGGCATCTCAGGCGCCCACTTGAATCCGGCCGTGACGTTGGCCCTGGCGGTGTGCCGCGGCTTCGCCTGGAACAAGGTGCTGCCGTACTGGATCGCGCAAATGGCCGGCGCGTTTGCAGCCTCGGCGGTCGTGTACTTCGTTTACTACGACGCGCTCAACGCCTTCGAAGGGCCGACGCGCACCCTGGCCACGGCCGGCATCTGGTCCACCTATCCGCAAGACTACTTGACCAACTTCCCCGGCGGGTTTCTCGACCAGGTGGTGGGAACCGCCATGTTGCTGCTGGTGGTGCTGGCCGTGAGCGACCAGCGGAACATGGGGCTGTCCGCGTCGCTGGGGCCGGTCATCGTCGGCGCCGTCGTCACGGTGATCGGCATGACCTATGGCTTGAACGCGGGCTATGCGATCAATCCGGCGCGCGATCTCGGCCCGCGACTCTTTACGTACGTGGCCGGCTGGGGCGACCAGGTGTTCACGGCGCACGACAACTGGTGGTGGGTGCCGGTGGTCGGGCCGCTCTGCGGGGGTGTGCTGGGGGCCTGCGTCTACGACTTCTTCATCACGCGCTTCTATCCGCCGGCCTCGACCGACGCGACGCAATCGTGAAACAGGCTGGAGACGATAGGCTATAGACGATAGGCCATAGGCTGGAGGAAGGAGGGGCGAGATCGCCTTTTCCTATCGCCGATTGCCCAAAGCCTATTGCCCGTCTCTCAGAAGTCCACTACTTGCGCAGCCGCGTCCGTGGGCACCACAAAAATCTTGCCGTCGCCCATGCGGCCGGTGCGGGCCACCTCGACCACTTTGCGCAAGATCTCCTCCACGCGGTTGTCGTCGACCCACATGGTGATCTCGACCTTGGGCAAAAAGGCCAGCGAGTATTCGCTGTCGGCGTATTGGTCGAGATAGCTCTTCTGGCGGCCGTAGCCTTTCACCTCGCGGATGGAGCAGGCTTCGAGCGGGGCGCGCTTCAGCCCTTCGAGCACCTTCTCGGCGAGAAACGGCTTGACGATGGCGATGACTTGTTTCACACGGCACTTGGCGCGAGGGTGGACGCGAGCGCGCAGCACGAACGCGGCGATGTGCCGGCGCGCGGCGGCTCGCCTAGCTAAAAAAGTTGTCGCCGTACAGATTCATGGCCGGCTTGGTCTGCACTTCCATATCGCCGTTCACCTGCGTCTGGCAGGCCAGCCGCATCGTGTTCTCATGACCGATGTAGGCCATCGAGAACCGCAACCGCAGCTTTTCCATGAAGCCCATCGGGCTGGCGTTTTCCATGCCCTTGGTGATCAGCACGCGGCAACTGCCGCAGTGGCCGAAGCCGTGGCAGTTGAGCACCTTGTTAATGCCCGGATACAGCCCGACGCCGGCCTGCATGGCCTCGCGGCGGAGATTGGAGCCCGGCGGCACCTGGATTTCTTTCTTCTCGTTCACGAACTTGATGATCGCCATCGGGCTCCCCGCTTGAGTTGAGTCGTCGGCCGCCCCGAGTGCGGCCGTCCGGAAACCGTCCAATTTACCGCGTTGGTATGCGAAAATCTAGCACGCGGTGGGGGCGAGGCAGGCAGGTCTGTGGGCGGGCATTTTCTTCGCAGGTTCGCGTACACTAACCCGCAGCGCCAGCGAGGGCGAATGACCCGTTGTGCCAATTCTCACGATGACGGTAGTAGTGAGGCAGATGAAGCCACGCCTTTTGATCATCGGTGCCACGGGGTTCGTCGGCTCGAACTGGGCCCGCTCGGCCGAGCGCGCGTTCGACGTGTGGCGCGGCTCGCGGCACGCGGGCGACGCGCCGCAGGCCGTGGCGATCGACATTGTCGACGAACGGAGTGTGACGGCCGCGTTTGAGCGCGTGCGGCCCGAGTTCGTTACGCTCCTGGCGGCCCTTTCGGATATCGACCGTTGCCAGCGCGAGCCGCAGCTGGCCGAGCGGATCAACCTGGGCGGTGCGACCAATGTCGCGCGGCACTGCGCGCGCACCGGCGCGCGGCTGCTCTACACTTCCACCGATGCCGTGTTCGACGGCACGCGGGGCCTGTATCGCGAAGACGATCCGCCCACGCCGCCCAACCGTTACGGCGAGACCAAGGTCTGGGCCGAGCGGGCGATCGCCGAGCTCGTGCCGACCGCCACGATCGCGCGGCTGTCGCTCGTCCTGGGCACCAGCGCCCTGGCCGGCGGCAACTCGTATCTGGAGAAGGTCGCCGGCAACTTGCGCGCGGGCAACGAGATCATTTCGCCCACCTACGAGTTGCGCAACCCGATCGACGTGGCCACGCTGTGCGAGTTTCTGTTCGAACTGACGCAGCACGACCGCGCGGCAGGCATCGTGCACATTGGCGCCAGCGACAAGATCTCGCGCTATGAGCTGGCGCGAGCCATTGCGCGCGGGCTGGGCGCCGATGAACGGCTGATCGTGCCGCAAGACGCGCCGGTGCCGGGCCGCGCGCCGCGCGGCTGCGACGATTTCCTGGCGACCGATCGCTTGCGGGCGCTCTGCCGCACACCGGTGCCCACGTGCGCGCAGGTGCTCGAGCGCGCACTGGCACGCTTTGCGACGCCATAGTTGCCGGCGGAGCGTCTGTATCTGATGGTTCGAGGTGGCTGAAACTTCTCTTGAAACTAGGCCAGCGATTGTGCTACGTTCGCAAGTGATCGGTCACTCGAAATGAGACTCGATCACTACATCTGATCAGGGTATCCGAAGAGCTCGGCATCCTGCGAGCATCCAGAGAGCCCGTGGCCGGCGTGCGCCTTTTTCGCAAGGTGCCCGCCGGTCGCGGGCTTTTTTCGTTTTGGAGGTCTGGTGCCACTGGCGTCTCGCCAGTGCTGTGTCAGGTGGCCATTTGATGGCTTGTCCGGCAGTGTGAGTGTGCGACGAACATTGTCGAAGGAGGAATCATGGCCTGGGGCAAACCATCGGCGGATCGGTCAGTGGGCGATCTTCAGCAAGCCGCAACACCGCCCGACGAAGCTTGGTTGTTCGCGCAGGCGTGCAAGAGGCGGATTGGGATCCATCCAAGCATCCCCGTCTCGGCGGCCCGCCTAACGCAGGCTGGTTTGCAAGTACGGGCGGGACGGGCGGCGGCGGTGGAGCGAGCGGGTCGTTCGCGAGCGCGCCTACAAGGATCGTTGATCGGGCGTTGGGAGACGCTAGTCCGCCGCCGCGGAAGATGCTGGAAATGGCCCGCACTTGGAGAGAGAAGAAAACCCAACTCGATCAGCATCGTTCGAACATCGAAGCGCTGCCGCAGACCATCGAGCAGTTACGAGCGCAGATCGGCCATGGCGGCCGATGCTCGTATCTTCATAAACAGCATCTGGCGAAAGCCGAACAAGACTTAAAGACGATCCCGGCAGAGATTCGGCGGCTCAAGGAGGAGTTGCGCGAGCTGGAGCAGGAATACAAGAAAGCGGGATACGAGGAGATCGGGTATACGACGTGGACACCCGGCGAAACGCTCGTGAGCGGCCGCACGATTGGGGAAGTCGCCGATGTGTTGCAGCACACAGGTTCCTTCGCTAGACCAACGCCGACAGGCATCGAATTTGATTTGGCGCTGGCCGGCTTGTCCGCGCTGAAAGTCGGCAAAGCGGTATCCCAACGAGCGGCTAACTTTGCAAAGCGCCGGGCGGCGCGATCGACAGTTTCTCCTGGCGATGTCGACCAGTTCATGGCGACTGTTCCAAGGAAGCCAACTCCAACCAGGACCGCGGCAAATCAGTATGAAATCAAACACACGGGGGAATACAATTACACGGTCTCGGGTGGCGGTGAGGTGTTCGACATCGACGGATATCGCGGTCAAACGATACTCGAGGCCAAACATGTCGGGAAGCCATTGGAGAGTCCTTATGTGCTGGGATCCTCATGCCCCGACCCCGTGCGCAACGAGATAGCGGCGGGGGTTCGCGACGAACTTCGCAGAGTGCGCATAATCATCGAGAGTGAGGAGACTCCGTTCAAATCCGTTGAGATCATCACAAACTCCGAGGAGGCAAAGGCGTACTTTGAGGGACTACTAAGGGAGATGCAGGTACCAGGAACCGTACAGTTGCGGCCGTAGGAACATCAACACCATGCACAGCCTACTGCTTATCTCAGCCAATGATCGTGAAATCACAGTGGACGCGCTTCGGCGAGCGTTTGAGGCCTCCGCTAAGTTCACTGACGTGCGATTCGACACGCCAGCAGGCACCCCGATTGAGGCAACCTACCATGACGGGGAAGACTTCACGACCGTGAGGTTAAGCTCCACACGAACCGCGATTTCAATCAGAGGGACTTCGGGCGCGGCGCTCAGTGCCGCCTGGATCTTGAAGAATCAGCTCAATATTCCGCTTCGCATGGTGGATACCGACTACTCATTCGATCTGACGCTTGTCGACTTCAAGAGTCTTGAAGACGTGCAATTGGCGATCGATCGTGCGCGGGCAAGCTGAGACTGTGCTGACGGGCCGTGTTCGGCCAGAGACGCCGGATTACTCGCCGCACGGTATAAGAAAGACTGTTGTCAGCAACGCGGACCTCACATGCAAAGCCTATTGCTTCTCAACTTCGATGATCGGCCGTTTGACGCCGACGTCATCGAGCTCGTTTTCCGATCGAGCGGCAAGTTTCAGGACATCAGACTCAATGAGCCCGGTGGCGCATTGGTCGAAGCCGACTATGTTGAGAACGGCGATCGTACTACGGCAGCGCTCAGTGCGAGCCGCAAGAGCATTTGGCTTTCAGGAACTTCGAATGCCGCATTGCGCGCCGCACTGATCTTGCAGAGTCATTTTGCCCAGTCGTTGCGCATGGTCGACACCGAGTACTCATTTGACTTTCGCTTGAGCGAGTTCGCGACGGTCGAAGAACTGATCGCGGCGATCGAAAACGCCCCAGCAGACTAGTCACGCTCGGTGCCCGGCGCATCACCTTCACTTGCGCAACAACGGTTCCTGGAGAACTCCATAGCCATGCACAACCTTCTGCTTTTCGACCACAATGAGACTCCGATATCCGTCGAGGCGTTGGATGAAGTCTTTAGGACAGCGGCAGGTTTTGGTCGGGTTCGATACAACACTCCGATCGGAACGCCAATCGAAGCCGAGTACGCATATGGGGACGATTTCACGACCGTACGACTCCATTCAGATCGTGAGACGATCTCAATATCCGGCACATCTGACGCGGCACTGCGCGCGGCGTGGGCAATACAAACTCAGCTTCCATCGCGGCTGCGGATCGTTGACACCGACTACTCGTTCGACCTCATCGTCGCCGACTTCAAGAACCTGGAAGACCTGCGGTCGGCGATCGATCGTGCTCGCGCGAGCTGAGAGCGTGCGCGGCGGTGTACTCGCGCCTGGGGCGTGCTCGGCGGGTGGTCGTATCGTGCCGATCAGATCCTCTGGCCCACGGGGTAGAAGACTGATCGACCGTGCCGCGTTACCGGCGGTTCATGGGAGGACTGTCGGAGGACGCCCTACGCCCCCCTACGCCGCCTGCCGCACCGGCTCCGTCGCGCGGGCTGGTGCGTGAGCCGCCGGCAACTGGCTCGCCGTCGTCGCGGCCGGCTGCGGCAACCGAATCGTTTCCGGGCTCGCGCTGGTGAGCAGCACCGGCGTGTCGGTTGACAGTTCACTGCGCTGTCTGCGCCAGGGCATGATCCAGGCGACCGCTCGTAGTGGTCCGCCGGCCAGCAGTTCCGTCGCCAGCAAGCGCACGCTCGCCGACGCCGGCTCGCTGATTCGTGTGGCCAGCACGGCCGAGATCAGCCGCAGCACGAAGCTCACGGCAAACAGCACGTGAAAGTTCACGTAGCTGGTGCCGCTTAGCACGAGCGACCAATCGGCCGTCGCGGCGATCGCGGCACCGGCGAGAATCGACGCGCCGCCGCCCACGATGCCGGCGAAACCGGTGCCCGCGGCAATGAACATCGTGCGGCTCTCGCGCGGCGAGTTCTTGATCATGAACCCGTTGTTGGCGATCGTGATGCCCGCGTTCAGGAATGCGTCGATCATGAAAATCGGCGCCAGAAACCAGAAGGCAAAGGTCGGGTCCGCCGGGCAGACCAAAAGCCCCAGCATGTTCAGCGACTTGAAGGCGGTGCACATGACGAGCACCGGCCGCTGGCCGAAGCGCTCGGCCCATTGGCCTAGTTGATTCGAGAGCACCGCGCCGCCGACCCAGGAGATGGTCCACAGCAGCAGCACGTGAAACAGGTCCATGCCCACGTGCTCGAGCAAGTACATGCTGATGAACGGCGCGCCCACCATGGCGGCCAGGTTCCAGAAGCAGGAATAGAAGATGAAGCCGCGAAAATCGCGCTGGCGAAAGGGCCCCGCCAAGGCGTCGCGCAAGCTAGCTCCCTGGGCGCGGCCCAGGGGCGGCTCTTCGACGCGCAGGAAGAACAGGATATCGGCCACGCCCAGAAAGGCGCCGAGCGCGATGATGGCGGCAAACGCCGCGCGCACGTCGGCGCCGCTTTTGACAAAGAACAGCGCGTTGGCCAACAGTGCCAGCGCCGCGGTCCACTGCTGCGACGAATGGCGCACGCCCCAGAATTTGTTCAGTCCCTGGTGCGGCAGGTAGTCGCCCATCCAAGAGAGCCACAGCGGCGTGCAGAAGTGCAGCGTGGCGTGGTTCAGCGCCGTGAGCGTGATCAGCGCCCAAACCCACACGCGGTCATCCACTTGCGGCCAGAGCCATGGGCCCAGCGCCGCCGGCAGGAACATCATCCGCTGCACGACCGATGAGCTGATCCACAGCACCTTGCGCCGCGCCAGGTGCTGCACGGCTACGGCCGAGAGCAATTGCATGCACACCAGCCCCAAGGGCAGCGCCCCCAGAATGCCGATGTGCAGTCCGGTGGCGCCCAGCGAGCGGGCGAATTGCACCGTGGCCGGCGAGGTGGTCAGCTGCGTGTAGGCCATGCCGCAGCAGCCGGCAACGACGATGGCGCGCTTGGCGGAGTCGAGCGGCCAATTCGGTCCGCGGAATGGCAAACGATCGATGAGGGGCACTCTGGTCTGTCCGAATCTGAAAAACTCGAGGCGGCAAGCCCGACGAGCCAGGGCGTGTGCCCTGTCGCGGCGCCGGGCACGTTCCTCAGGGCACGGCCCCAAGGCAGAGCCTCATGTGCCACCCATCGCAGCGTGCTGGCGCCTTTCGTTAGCTGCGGTAGCAGCGTGAAAGGGAGGCGGATGATACGCGCTTAGCCGTTGGGATCCAAGACGAACCGCGGCGAAAAACGCGCTCGGCGAGCGGCGCTCGGCAGCACATTTGTGAAGCGCACAATGCATCGCCAGAAGGGGTTTGCGGGCAATGCCTTTCGTGATAACTTAGATTGCGCGGCACGGACCGCCGTGACATCCGGCGGTGGCGCCACGCGGCGCTGCTGGCGGTGTCCATCCCTGGCGTCGGCCGATAAACTTGAGGGCCTGCGAAGTTCGCAAATGAGCGCGAGTTGCCGGCCGCGCCTGCCGGTTTGATTCCGCGGGCCCGGATAGTAGATATATTGTCGCTCTCAGGTGGGGCGCACACGGTGGTTGTAGCTCAGTTGGTTAGAGCACCAGATTGTGGATCTGGGGGTCGCCGGTTCAAGTCCGGTCAGCCACCCTTTTGATTTCTTGCCGCCCCGCAGGCGGCGCGAGCGCGTAAGAGCGCGTTCAATCGTGGCTGCGATGCTCACGGGGAGTGAGCATGCCGGCCCCAAGCGCGAGCCGGCCTTCTGAATCGTTGCTTAACCGTAGCGGTTGATCGCGTCGACCTGCCCGTTGAGCGTCCACAGGTCGTAGAGCCAGCCCAGGCCAAACAGCCCGGCGGTCAACAGCCACAAGATGCCGGTGAACCACTTGCCCATGTAGAAGCGGTGGATGCCGAACACGCCCAGAAACGTGAGCAGAATCCAGGCCACGGTGTAATCGAGGCGGCCCGGCGTGTAACGCCAATCGGCCGCGCGGGCCATGCCCGGAATCAGCAGCAGGTCAATCAGCCAGCCCACGAACAACAGGCCCAGCGTGAAGAACCAGATGGTGCCAGTGATCGGTTTGCCGAAATAGAAGCGATGGGCGCCGAAGACGCCGAAGATCCACACGATGTAGCCGACGGCCATGGAATGGGTCGGCGGCGGGGCGATGGCCATGATTGACCTCGGCGATGACGTGTTGCGGCTGTGTCCGATTGCTACGAAAACCACACGACTGCGATAGCGCGTGCGCGCCTCATCAACCTTCGGCCACCGCACCTCCGTCGACATAGTCCCAAGTCTGCCGCAGGAGTCGGGTCGGCGGATTGGCCGTGCGAAATTGCCAGTTCCACGATTGCGCCACCAGCATGCACGTGAGCATCGTGACGCATTGCCGCGGATGGCGAACCATGATCCCCAACGACTTCGACAGCAAACGCGGGGCACCGCGCAGCCGCAGCATCTCGCTCCGCACGCGGCGCAGCCAGTGCTCGCTGGTGAGGTGGTAATCCTGCGTGCCGTCGACGGTCTTGGTCAGTTGAAAGGCGCCCGTGGCGCAGCTTTCCAGCTGGCCCAGGCGCGGATACCAGCCGCCAAAGCTGCGCTCCAGCATGGCCCAATGGAAATTGTCGCTGCCCCAGCGGAATCGGAACGGGCTGGCCAGCAAGTTGCGCGGCTCCGGCGGCCGCACAAAATAGATCGTCGTGTTGATCATCTTGCGCACGGTGGAGCGCGGATCGATCAACTGGTGAAAGATCTGAAACATCCGCCGATAGATGGCGCCGTCTTGCCCTGCGGCCGCGTCGCGGGCCTGCACGAAATGTTCGATCGGGCCGTTGGCGATCACCGCGTCGAACTTCTGGCGCCACACGTTGCCGAGGTTGCGGTAGTTGAGCAGCCGCACGTCCAGCCCGCGATCCGTGCACAGCTGCACCTGCTCGGGCGAGATGGTGATGCCCACGGCCTGCGCGCCGCGGCGGCGGGCCGCTGCCAGCAATTCGCCGTTGCCGCAGCCGACGTCGATGATCCGCGAGCCCGGACCGCAACGCACTTCGTCGAGCACGTACTGAATCTGGTTCTGCTGGGCCACGTCGTAAGGCGTGCTGGGATCGTCGTGGTACATGCCCTCCGTGTAGTCCATCATGCCCAGGGTGGGAAACACCTTATCGAAGAAGGTGTAACAGTTGACCACCGTGGGCTCGGCGTCGCGGGCGAGATTCGTTTTCACCGCACCCTCTCCCTGAGGTCAACATGCGCAGACAGCGCTGCCTGGCCGTCGCGAGTCTCCGATCGGCTCCGCGGGTACCACGGGCATTTTGCCCGTGGATGCCGGACACTGGCGAGCCACCCGTGGCACCCACCACACGATACCCCCGCAGCGCGCACCAGGCGCTGGCGAGTCGCCAGTGGCGCGCCGTCGCACTTACTTGGTAAACGTCAGACCCGGATCGCCTGGCGCGCCGCCGGCCAACTTGAAGCTAAACGAACGATCGCCGAGCGATGCCACCTGGCCTACCATCGCCGGCGCTTGATCCTGGTTGAGCACCAGCAGGTTGTCGGCGACCGAATAGTTGCCGCTGTGCGCGTCGGTTTTGCCGTCGTGCGCGTAGGTCCAGGTGTATTTCGAGTCACTGCCCAAGTCGAGCGAAATGGTTGAGCCGTCGGGCCGCGTCACTTTCCAATCGCCGGCCAGCGCGGCGGCAGTCACCGGTTTGCCCGGCGCCGGCGCAGCAGCCGGTGGTGGCTGATCTGCCGGCTTACTCGTCAAGCTGGTCAGCAACTGCGCCGAAAGCTGATCCTTGGGATTCAGCTTGACCACCTGTTTCAGCTCGGTCACCGCTGCGTCGACGGAACCCATGGTCAGGTATTCGTAGGCCAGCAAAAACGACGCGTCCGCCTCGTCGGGATGCGCCTGGCAGTAGCTCTCCAACGCGCGCAGCTGCCGCGTGAACAAATCGATGTTCGAGTACAAGCTGGCCAACGTCGACCAATCCCAACCCGGCCCGGACGAGAGCACGGCATAGATCGTGGCCGCCGCCTCGTGGTACTTGCCGGTGGCGAAGAGCACCAGCCCGCGAAACTCGTGCAGTGCCGGATCGTCGGGCGTCTTGGCGATGGCCTGGTTCACTTTGTCGAGCGCCGCCGCGTAGTCCTCGGCGCTGAAGGCCTGCCGCGCCGCATCGAACAGTTGCGTGGCCTCGTCGGCGGGTGTGGGCTGATCCGAAGTGAGCTGCTGATCGGTCGGCTGCTCCTGGTTGCTGGCGAGAATTGGCTGCGAGTAATCGACCGTGGTGTTGTCGACTACGTAGGGCGTGGTGGCGTAGGGGTTGGAATAATCCCAGTAGCCCCAGGACCAGGGAATGGCGGCGGCGGCCCAGCCGGCGGCGCCCCAACCCCAGCCCAAACCCCAACCGCCCCACCACGCCGGATGATTCCACCAGCCGTTGTGCCAGTGGCCGCTCCAGTTGCCGTGATGCCAGTTGTCGTGATTGATGTGGTTGTAGTTCCAGTTGTGATTGCCGGCCCAGCGTTCGCCGGCGCCCCCTTGTCCGGGGCGCACACCGGGGCGCGTGCCCGCGTTCGGAAAGCGTTCGCCTGCGCCGCCCTGCCCGGGCCGCGTCAGATTGTTCGCGCGATATTGAAAGCCGTCGCCACGACCAATGCCGCCGCCGGCGAAACGATCGCCGCCACCGGCGAATTGACCGCCGCCGGCGCGCGAAGGATAGAACGTCGCCGGGCGCGAAGCGGGCGAGCTGAACGACGGCGAGCGATTGGCGCCGCCAAAATCGCCGCCGCGAAAGCCCGCCCCGCCAAAATCTCCACCGTGAAAGCCGCCTGCGCCGCCAAAGTCGCCCCCGCGAAAGCCGCCCGCGCCGCCAAAGCCACCTGGGCCGCCAAAGCCGCCGCCATGAAATCCGCCGCCACCAAAGCCACCCGCGCCGCCGAAGCCCCCGCCATGGAAGCCCCCGCCGCCGCGGCCGCCACCACCGCCGCCGCCTCGCGCAAAGGCCTGTTCGGTAAGGAGCGCGAATATCGACAGCGCCACCAGCGTCATGTGCAGCGTCTTACGCATGTGATTGTCTCCCGGTCAAGCACCGCGCGCCGGCGGCACGAGTTTTGATGGAGTAGAGGTTTGGCGATTACATGGGTTTCGGCGGCGTGTGCACCACGGTCACTTCCGCAATGTCGCTCTGCGGCTCGCCGCCCACCACGCGATCGCGAGATTGCCAGGTCATGGTGTTGTTGCCGGCGCGGGTGATCACATTGGTCGCCGAGGCCGATTTGCCGTCGTGCGTCACTCCGGTCATTTTGATGACCCAGCTTTGGCCGTCGCGGGAGTACACGCCTTCGGAAAACCCGCCTTGCGAGTCGAAGGTCCAGGAGCGAATCACTTTCTCGAGCGGATCCCAGCCGATGCGCTGCGTGCCGTTCATCACCGCCTTGCCGGCGATGTTGATCGAAAACTCGCTGAGAATGAAATGCTTGCCCTCGTCCCAGCGATAGTTGGTAAACACGATCGACTCGGGGCTTTCATCCACCCACTCGCCGACCAACCACTCCAGCTGCTTCAAGTGCGCTTCCGGCGGGGCGCTGTCGCTGGGCATGTCGTGGGCGCTGACCATCAGCCACTTGCCGTCTTGCTTGACGTGCAGCACAACATAGTCGTTCGGCTCGGGAGCCTCGCCCGGCACGAGGGCGACGTTGGCAATGCCGTTTTCCACGGCCAGGCCCGCGTTCAAAAAGCGAATGCCCTTGATGGCCAGGGTCGTGCGCGCTTGCGGGTACTCTGCGAAGAGGCCGGCAAACACCAGCTCGATCGCGTCGCGGCCTTGGATCGTATCGCCCGCCCGATCGACGATCTGGGCCTCCGGCGTGAACAGCGCGGCAATCGCCTTTGCGTCGTGCGCGTTGTAGGCCTTGGTGTAGGCCTCGGCCACGGCGCGAATGGGCTGCTCCTGCGGATCGCGAGCCGTGGCCGGCGCCGCGGTCTTCGTTTCGCTCCTGGGCGCCGCGGCGCGGGGGGCCGCCGGACGTTGTTGCGCCAGCGCCGGCGCACTCATTGCGCCGCACGTCAGCAGGGCACACATGCCGAACCGTAGACTCCGCATCGCAAGACCCTCAGCAAGTGAATTTACCGGGACGCCAGATAATGCCACCGCGGCGCCTTCATTATCGAGCGGCGTGCCGACTTGTCGAGATGGCCGGGCGGGCTTCCGCTGTGTACGTCTTTGGACCCGCCTGGCATGGTTTGGTCGTAGGATGGCCTTTGCTGCGCGGATCCCATCGGGCCAATGGCCCGAGACCCGACAGCCCTGGGCGCAGCCCAGGGGAAAGAGGCCACACAAAACGGGAAAGGCCTAACGGGCCGCAACAGGTGTTGCGCGACGAGTCACGGCCCGTTGGGCCTTGCGACAAATCTTGATCGCATCGGTACCCATGGCTGCGCCATGGGCTATCGGGTTTGGCCCCCTTTGGGGCCCGCAGGGTGTTTCTTTCCCCGCTTGCCTATAATGACCCTATGAGCGAAGGCCCTGCCCCTAAGCGCCGCTGGTCCCGGTTGGTCGCGTGGGCGGCGCGGCGCTTTTGTCGATTTCTGGTTCGGACCAAACCTCAGTCCCGCGCGTATCGAGTCCATCGTTCGCCGCGCCGCGACATCCAACGGCTGGAATGTCGATCGCATTGAGATGACCCGAGACGGAAAGGTTTACACTGTCATTGTGAAATTGGTTGGAGATGAGCCTTATCAATACCGGATGTTCATCCACGGCAACTCGGGTAAGGTTCTAGCGGTAGGCAGTGAAGTCGAATTCGCTGAGCCACGCGACCCACGCAGCATTCCCGAAAATCTCGGATTAGACTGACGCACTACCACCCCCCGGGCAAATTTGCCGTTGCAGGGCCAATACGTTAGGCTATTGCCTGCCCACCTACCCTGCCCCCCGCCCGATTGCCGCGTGCCTCGCCATGCCCCGCCGCCCCACACAGCCGCTGCGATCCCTGGACCGACGCCTCGACCGGCGTCAATTGTTGTGCGCCGGCGGGCTCGGCATTCTGGGGCTGACTCTGCCGGACTTGCTGCGCGCCGAAGCGCTGGCCGCCGGAGCGACCGAGGCAGGTGCGGCCGCGACGGGCCCTCGCCAGCCCATCAAGAGCTGCATCTTGATGTTCTACTACGGCGGGCCCAGTCATCACGATACCTGGGACATGAAGCCCGACGCGCCGGCCGAAGTGCGCGGCGAGTTTCGCTCGATCGCCACCACGGTGCCCGGCCTGCAGGTCTGCGAGCACTTGCCGCACTCGGCCAAAGTGATGCACCGCGCGGCCGTGATTCGCAGCGCGCATCACACCATGCGCAATCACAACTCGGCGGCCGTCGAGGCGCTGTGCGGCCGCACGCCCTTGCGCGGCGACCTGGAGCTGTTGGCCAACGATCCGACCACGGACTTTCCCTGCTACGGTTCGGCGGTCGGCTATTCTTCCAAACCGGCGTCGGTGCCGCCCTTCGTGGCCCTGCCGCACGTGATGTACAACGTGGTCAAGCTGCCCGGGCAGACGGCGGGCTTCTTGGGCCCGGCCTACGAGCCGCTGCAAGTCACCCGCGATCCGAATCGCGACGACTTCCAGGTGAGCGAGATCACGTTGCCCTCGGGCCTCACGCTGGCGGAGTTGGAACATCGCGAATCACTGTTGGCGCACGTGAACCGGCAGTTGGACGGGCCGCAACGCTCGTCGCAACAGCGCAGCATGGGCGCCTTCTACGAACGGGCGTTCGACCTGCTGCGGTCCGATGCCGTGCGCCGCGCCTTCGACGTCAACCAGGAAACCCCCCAGACGCGCGAGCGCTACGGCCGCACCACGAACGGGCAGAGTGCCCTGCTGGCGCGGCGCCTGGTCGAGGCGGGCGTGCGTTTTGTCAGCGTGTACGACAAGGTGACCAACGGTTTGGACAACTGGGACACGCACGTCAACAACTTCGGCCGTTTGAGGGACCAGTTGCTGCCGCCTTGCGACAGGGCGTTTTCGGCACTGGTCGAGGATCTGGCCGAGCGGGGCCTGCTCGATTCGACCCTGGTGATCATGCTGGGCGAGTTTGGCCGCACGCCGCAGATCAACGGCCAGGGCGGGCGTGACCATTGGCCCGACTGCTATAGCGTGGTCATGGCTGGCGGCGGCGTCACCGGCGGGGCCATTTGGGGCGCGAGCGACAAGCTGGGAGCCTACCCGGCGGCGAACCCTGTCTCGCCGGGCGACCTGGCGGCGACCATCTTCTGGCGGTTTGGCCTGAATCTGGATACCGAGCTGCACGACGTCAACGGCCGGCCCTTCCGCCTGGCGGGTGGCGAGCCCATTCGTGGGCTGTTTGGTTAAGCGCCTGGGACAAAGCGTCGGGGACTGTCCCGATTTTTCGGTGCCCTGGGAGAAAAATGGGGCTGTCCCCCTCTGTGCGGTCCGTTGGTCCGGCCCATTCGCTACCTCGGTATCAATAGGTCACGGGCATTTTGTCCGTGCGTGGCGGCGCGACGCCAGTGGCACCGGGCAGCGATCCACAGAGTATGAGATTCCGACAAAAATCTTGCGTCCGCATGGGGCGGGGACAATAATGCCCCGGTCGTTTTGGTTCGCCGCGGATCCTCCTTTCGCGACGCTCGCGAAAGGCAAGCCGGCCCCCACGGCTTGCAGGGCCATCGCGGTACTGGTTCTGAACTTCAGCGAGCGCGCACTCTGGCGAATCGTTTCGGGTGCCCCTGCGGCATGTCCGGCGCTGCTGGAATCCGCGCAGCGCGCCGCTTCGATGGGTCTTGGCCGCACACACACATCCTTCTGAAGGAGTTTGGTCATGTTGCGTCACATCGTATTGGCCGGCTCGGCTCTGGCGCTCGTATTGTCGATGACCGCGTCGGCCTCGGCCCAATTTGGCCGCGGCTTTTCGATTCCACCGATCGTGCAGGACATCATGATGATGAACACCGCGGAGGTGCAAAAAGAGTTGACGTTGTCGCCCGATCAGACGAAGTCGATCACCGACATCGCCAAGCAGATGCAAGCCGAAGCCATGGAAATCATGTCGGGCCTGCAGGATCTGACGCCGGAAGAGCGCCAGGAAGAGCTGCCCAAGGTGATGGAGATGATCGTGGACAAGGCCAAGGATCTGCAGACCAAAGTCGACGGAATCCTGGACGACAAGCAGACCGGCCGCGTCAAAGAGCTGTCGCTGCAGCGGCGCGGCGTAGAGGCGTTGAGCGACGACGAGGTCATCGCAGCGCTGAAGCTGACCGACGAGCAGAAGAAGAATTTGTCCGATCTCCGCGACGAGGCGGGCGCCAAACAGCAGGAGCTGTTCCAGAGTTTTTCCGGCGCCAACCGCGACGAGATCCGCGAAAAGATGATGGCCCTACGTAAAGAAATGGGCGATAAAGCTTTAGCAGTCCTTACAACCGAACAGCGCGACGCTTTCGACAAGATGAAAGGCGCAAAGTTTGAGTTCCCGCGGCAGCGGGGTTTCGGTTTTTAGAACCGAGATTCTGGTTATTGAAACCCCCGCCGCAACCCCTGGGTAATAATCGCGTAGTAGCGCATGCACGCGCGCGGACAGAGCCGGCCTCCGCTTTCTCAACTAGTCAGGTTTTTTCGAGGTGTGACATGGGACGAATTTGGACGACGACGCTAGCAATAGCAGCAATTTGCGCAGGGTCGCTGGCGCTGGCCGAGGACAGTGCTGCGACTTCAGGCGCTGCGACTTCAGCCGCTGGGACCCCCATCGGCAAGAAGATCGAAAGCTTCTCGCTGCCGGATACGCATGGCAAGCCCCGCTCGCTGGACGAGTACCAGGGCAAGGCCGTGGTCGTGGCGTTTGTAGGCACGGAGTGCCCGCTGGCCAAGACCTATGCGGCGCGATTGCAGGCGTTGGCTACCGAATTCGAGGCCCAGGGCGTGGCCTTTGTGGGCATCGACGCGAACTTGCAAGACACGCTGACGGAGCTGGCGGCGTTTGGTCGCGTGCACGGCATCAGCTTTCCGCTCCTGAAAGACAATAACAACGAGATCGCCGACCGCTTTGGCGCCGTGCGCACTCCGGAAGTGTTCTTGCTCGACAAGGACCGCGTGGTGCGCTACTGGGGCCGGATCGACGATCAATATGGCTTCAAGACCGGCGCCGGCTACGTGAAGCCCAAACTGCGCGAGCGCTTCCTGGCGGACGCCGTCAGCGCGGTGCTGGCCGGCAAAGACGTGGCCAAGCCGGTCGTGCCCGCGGATGGCTGTTTCATCGGTCGCACGACCAAGGCGGCGCCGACGGGTGAGATCACCTACTCGAAGCACGTGGCGCGGATCATGCAAGATCGCTGCGTCGAGTGCCATCGCCAAGGCGAAGTGGCGCCGTTCACCCTCACCAGTTACGACGACGTCATCGGCTGGGCCGACACGATCAAGGAAGTGGTGAACGAAGGCCGCATGCCTCCCTGGTTTGCCGACCCGCAGTACGGCCACTTCATCAACGACTCGCGCTTAAGCGACGAGGAGAAAAAGACGCTCTTCCAGTGGGTCGACAACGGTTGCCCCCAGGGCGATCCCAAGGATTTGCCGCAGCCGCGCAAGTTTGTCGACGGCTGGCAGATGGGTGAGCCGGACCAGATCGTCTACGTGAGCGACGAAGCGTATAAGGTCCCGGCCGAGGGCACGGTCGACTATCAGTACTTCACGGCCGATCCGGGCTGGACCGAGGATAAGTGGATTCAGTCCACGGAATCGCGTCCGGGCAACCGCGGCGTGGTGCATCACATTATCGTGTTCGTACAACCGCCGGAAGGCAGGCAAGACTCGGGCGGCCGCGGCGGCATTGGCGGCTATGCCCCAGGCATGACGCCCACCATCTGCCCGCCGGGCACGGCCATGTTTGTGCCGGCCGGGTCGAAGCTCATGTTCCAGATGCACTACACGCCCAACGGCAGCGAGCAGTTGGACCGTAGCCTGGTGGGCATCAAATTTGCCGATCCCAAGACCGTGACGAAGACGGTTCGTGGCGGCGTGTGCGGCGACCAGAGCTTTTCGATTCCACCTGGTGAAGGCAACCATGAGGTTGTCGCTCGTCACAAGTTCTTGAAAGACACGTTGCTCTTGAACCTGACGCCGCACATGCACTTGCGCGGCAAGGACTTCAAGTATGAAGCCGAGTATCCCGACGGTACCAAGGAAGTATTGCTTGACGTGCCGGCGTACGACTTCAACTGGCAGCTCCGCTATATGCTCAAGGAGCCGAAGTTGATGCCCCGGGGCACCCGGTTGACCTGCACCGCGCACTTCGACAACTCCGCCGACAACCCGGCCAATCCCGATCCGACCGCCACGGTCACCTACGGCGATCAGACCTGGGAGGAGATGATGTTCGGCTTCTACACCTCGATCGATCCGACCGAGGACATTACCAAGAAGAAGGAACTGGCCAAGAAGACGGCCGCCAACGACAAGGCGAGCCCGACAGGCAACGGCGGCGGCAACTGACCGCCGACGTCGGCCCCGGAGTCGCTCTGTGAGCAGCGGCTGGGGCGCGACGCGGATTCGGACGATTTTCGCGAGGCCGCTCGAACGCCGGGCGGCCTCGCTTTTTGTTGCGCACTGCCGCAAATCGCCAATCCGCCGGACAAGCCACGGTCACGGTTGTTGGCCAGCGGAGTCGGACACCCATTGCGACAATTTGGCAAGCCGCCCAGATTTTCTTGACGTGCCGCCCGTCAGTGGGGCACAATACGCGTGGGGCAGCGGAACAATCGATCGCACTTCGGGGAGGCTTGGGACCATGGGCGCTTTCCCTCTTGCCGTACGCGCTGGCGCCGCGGCGGCCACGCTGTTCTTTCTCTCGCTGGCGAATGCCGCCACACCGCAAGCACCCTCGGGCAATGCGACGCCGCAGCAACTCGTCGATGCGGCTTTGCGCACGGAGCTGGCCGGGCCGTCCGCGAAGCGCGACGAGCTTCTGCGGCAGGCGCTGGCGCTGGACGAGAACTTTGCACCGGCCCGCTGGCAACTGGGCTTCGTGCGCTGGGACGACGAGTGGCTGGCGCTCGATGAAGTGGCCAGGCGTGTGGCCGGTGATCCGATTCTGACTGAGTATCGCAAACGGCGCGACGCCATGGTCGACATGGCCGACAGCCATCGCGAGCTGGCGCGCTGGTGCCGCAAGAACCGGCTTAACGACGAAGAGCGCATTCACTGGGCCAAAGTGCTCGAGTTCGATTCGCAAGACGCCGAGGCGCTAACGGCGTTGGGTCTGCAGCTGTACGAAGGTCGGCTGCTCAACAAACAGCAGATTGCCGCAGCGAAGCAGCAGGCGGGCGAGCGGCTCAAGGCGCTGAAGCACTGGCAGCCGAAGCTGGCCAAATGGCGCACGGCCATCCAGAGCGGCAGCAACAAGGAGCGCCGCGAAGCGCTGGCCGGGCTGGAAGAACTCTCGGACCCGGCGGCCATTCCGGCGCTCGAGGCCACGTTCTTGACCAACGGGCGCGGCGACACCGCGCGGCAGTTGGAAGGGCTGTTGATCCAAACGGTAGGACGGATGCCTGTGCCCGAGGCTACGCAGGTCCTGTTGCGCCGCGCGCTCGATCCGAACAGTCAGTGCGTGGGTGCCGCAGCGGATGAGCTCAGCAGGCGGCCCAAGTTCGCCTACGTGCCGCAGCTGCTGGCGGCCTTGCCGGGCAAGCTCAGCACCAGGTTTCGCGTGTACGTGAGTCCGAACGGCACGGTCGTTCATGAACATGAATTTTTGCTGAATGACCGGGACACGGAGTTTGCTTTCCGCTACGACTCAACCGTACACCTGACGGACCCTGCGCTGGCGTCGGTGGTGACACCTCGCTCGGTAAACCGAGAGCTGGCAGCGGCTGCCCAATTAGAGCAAGGCGCCCAGCAAGTCGAGCAGCAGAACAGCCTATGGCGGCAGCGCATTGAAATGATTCTGGAGCGCGCCGCAGGTTTCTCGCGCGCCGAAGATGCAACCGGCTGGGCCGAGCAGTACCGCAAGTACCTGGAATCGTATGAGTCGAATTGGCTGCCCTCAAGGCGGTATCTGGCGGCCTCCGCATCGAACTACGAGGCTTACTTTCCAATACCGCGCGAGAGACCCGAAGAACAGAATCGGTCAGCAGTCGATCAGGCCGGGGAACCGTCAGCCGCACCGCAAACGGCCACGGCGGTGTCGAGGAGGCCGCCCGGGCGATTCGGGCCCGAGTCTGGTGGTCTAATCATTATGGGGATTGAATGCTTCGCCGCGGGCACACCTGTGTTGACGATCGAGGGCCCACGGCCGATCGAGTCGTTGAAAGCCGGCGATCGAATCGTCGCGCAGCAGGCAATGACCGGCGAGATTCGTTACAAGTCGGTGCAGACCGTGACGATCCGGCCCGCGGCGGCCCTCATCAAGATCACCACGGGCTCGCAAACCATCACCGCTACGCGCGGACACTCGTTGTGGGTCGACGGCGCAGGATGGACGATGGCGAAGGACCTCAAGGTGGGCCAGTACCTGCACGGGCTCGACGGCGCCACGCATATCGACGCCCTTGAGGAGACTCCCGCGCGCGAGGCTTACAATCTCGTCGTCAGCGACTACGGCACGTACTTTGTCGGTGAGCGACCGGTGCTGGTGCACGACAATTCGCCGCTGGCAGAAACGATCGCGCTCGTGCCGGGCCTGACCGCGCCGCAAGCCGACTCCACCACCGGACTCTCCGCCGCGGACGAACCATGAGCAGCGGCCAGCGAGTTGTACTTCTGTCTGCGTGTGCGCTACTTGCCTGCGGACTGATCGCGGCGACCGCGCAAGCGGCCGATCCGCGCGCGCAACTGACCAGGCTGTTTCAGTTCGGTCTCAAGAACACCCCGCCGGCCGTGGCTGGCGCCAACCATCAGCAGCAGTTATTAGGGCGCGAGCTGGGGGATGATGTCCGTGTCGACTACGCCTACGGCGTGGTGCTGGCCCAGCAGCGGCGCTATGACGATGCGCTGGCGTACTTGTCGAAGTATCTCACTGCCCGGCCGGCGGACCTCGCGGCCTGGCGCGTGCGCATTTGGGCAGAGATGCAGGATCAGCGCTACGAGGCGGTGCTCGGCTCGGCGGCGACGATGGGCAAGCTACTGGCCGCCGCACAACCGCCACAGGTCTCGCCCGAGCAACTCGCGGCGGCGACATTTCTGGGCGCCACGTTCACTTACCTGGAGCGGGTGCGCACCGGCGCCATCGACGCCGAGCGATTGACGGCCAATAAAAACGCACTGTTGGCGCAGCTGGGCAATCGCTATCGCGCGGCCTGGGACGAGGGTCGCACCGCGGTCGTTTCGCAGTTCGATCAGATGAACGCCGATCGCGAGGCGCGGCTGCGTGGCGAACAACTCGCCTCCGCCGACAAGATCAAGCGCACCGAAGCGGAATTAGCCGACAAGGTCAAGGAGGCGCGGGGCGAGCGCGAAGTGACCCAGGCCAGCACCGAACAACTGCAAAGTGCCAGTCGAGAGCTGTCCATCATCGCGCTTCATCTGAACTCGCTGGCGCAGGATCGTGCGCGACTTAGCGCGCAGATCGTCGTGCTGCAAGCGCAAATGGCCGAGGTGCAGCAGCCCACGACAACGCAACTGCCCGCCGCGACCACCAATCGGCCGTCGGATACCACGCCGCGACCCGGCGACGTTTTTCAGCGCAATGCTACTTCGACCAGGACGGGAGTATCACTCGACCGATACGCTCAAGCCCAAACCATCGCCTTCGCCCTGGCAGCAGTCAACAAGCAGGCCTTTGAGATCGACCGCGAGATTCTGGCGCTGCGCACCCGCGCGGCCGAGCTGGGTGACAAAGGCGCGCAGGAGGCCGTGCGCCTCGCCAAAAGTCAGCAAACGGCCGCCAAGGCCGCCAAAAAAGCCGGACAGCTGGAGAAGCAGCTCCAGCGCAGCGAGAGCGAGCGGCAGGTCCGGTCGAAAAGCGCCGCGCTCACCAGCCGCATGACCCAGTTCTCCACCTACGTCCCATTGCCCTACGAGCAGGAAGCCAAACGCGTGCTGAGTTGGTTTGCCAAGTGATGTGCCGAGCAGACTGCAATCACCGCAATTGGCCTGGTGTTATCGCCGGGGCCTGCGCGATTCTTCTCACAACCACGGCTGCAACGACAGCGGCCGCTCTGGCAGATGCTCCAGCGCCCAAGGTGCTGGCGTGCTCGCCGGACAACGGCGATGACGACGTGGACCCGGCGACTAAGGTGCTGCGCGTGGAGTTCGATCGCGACATGGCTCCGCAGGGGCTCTCCATCTGCGGCGGAGGCTTGGAGCTCGCTGGGAAACCACGCTGGCAGACCAAGCGCGTCTTCGAACTGCCCATCAAGCTCGCGCCTAACCAGAAGTACGAGTTGAGCATCAACTGTCCTGCGGCGCAAAATTTTCGCAGCGCCGAGGGCGTGCCGGCGGAGATCTATCCGCTTACGTTTCGCACGGCCGCTGCCGGCGGCAAGCCGCGGGCCGCATTGTCGCTCGAAGAAAAACGCGCGGCCGTCGAGCGGCTCAAGCAGGCCATCGACGAGCGCTATTCCTATCGCGATCTGCGGAAAGTGGACTGGAAGGCCCGCTTCGACGAATTCACTCCCCGGCTGGAGCAAGCCGGCAGCTGGCGAAAGTTCGCGACGGTTGCCGCTGCGCTGTTGAGCCCCGCCCGCGATCCGCACATCACCCTGCAACTGGCCGATGGCGAATTAGTCGGCACCTTCCGCCGGCAGGTGCAGCCCAACTTCAATTTCGCCCAGCTTCGCAAGCGGGTCGGGAATCTGCAGCTGCACGGCAAGCTGGCGGCCACCGGCGAGCTCGATGGCGGCATCGGCTATGTGCTGATTGCGAAGTGGTCGGGCACGCCGGCCGACTTCGAGCCTGTGTTCGCGGCGCTCAAAAAGTATGCCGACGCGCCGGGCCTGGTGCTCGACGTGCGGCCGAACGCCGGCGGCGACGAATTGTTGGCCCGCAGCGTGGCGGGTTGTTTTGTGCGGCAGCCCACCGTTTATTCGCAGAGCGAGTATCGTAGCGCGCAGGCCCCCGGCGGTTTCACTTCGCCCAGCCCTCGCGCAGTCAGCCCCAACGCCGAGCGTTCGCCCGTCCACGCGCGCACCGTGGTGCTGATGGGCCCGGCCAACATGAGCAGTTGCGAGTCATTCCTATTGATGATGCGGGAAGCGCCGGGCGTGACGCTCGTTGGCCAGCGGAGCTACGGCAGCTCAGGCAATCCCAAGCCGCACGCATTGTCGGCCGGCCTGAAGGTTCTCCTGCCGTCCTGGCGAGATTTGCTGCCCGACGGCACGCTGCTGGAAGGACTCGGCGTGGAGCCGAAAGTAGTGGTGCCGGCGACCGCCGCCGATTTGAAGTCTGGCGATCCGGTGCTGGAGCGCGGTCTGGAGCTGCTGCGCAAGCCGGCCTTGCCGCAGTGAACAGCGCTCGGGCCGCGGCGCGGCGACCGCGGTGCGGGCGTCTGCCTTGGCGGCGCGCGCCCGCGCGGTCATAATGACGGCCCAGCGCCACGTTCGCCTGCTATGTATGCGGCGAGATCGCCCGCGGCGCCGGTCCAGCCATACCCGCCCGCGATTTTCACTGCCAGGAGTTTCACCATGACGAGCATGTTCAAGATCTTCGTACCATCGTTGGCCATCGGATTGAGCGCCGCGTTGCTGGCCTCTGCGCAGGCGGCCGATCCACCCGCCAACCGGTTGTTCGAGATGCGCACCTACATCGCCAACGATGGCAAGATGGAAGACCTGCACAAGCGCTTTCGCGAACACACGAACAAGCTGTTCGAGAAGCACGGCATGACGCTGGTCGGCTATTGGACGCCGGTCGAAGGTCCGGACGCCGCCAACACGCTGGTTTACATCCTGGCGTATCCGGATCGCGAGTCGCGCGAGCAGTCGTGGAAGGCGTTCATGGCCGATCCCGATTGGCAGGCCGCGTACAAAGCGTCGCACGCGAATGGCCCCCTCGTGAAGAAAGTCAATTCGCAGTTTTTGAATCCCACCGATTACTCACCCGTCAAATAGCCACGGCTTGCCCCGCGCGCAAGCCGCACTCGGAGAAACCTACGAAGATGAATAGTCGCGAGCGCTGGACCGTCTATCCGTTGTTGTTCATGACCTTGGGCATCGCGCTGCGCGACAAGGTGACGCGCGAGGTCGATACGGGCCGCGTCTCGTGCCGCGAGCTGGTGGTGACCGATCAGGCCGGCCGGCGACAGGTCGTGCTCGAGGCCAATGCCGAGGGCGGACTGGTGCGCACGTTCAACTCCGGCCCGGGCGTGAGCGCTTCGCTGGGGCACTTTTCCTTGCAGCATTACAATCGGGTCGCCGGGCTGTTGCTCACCGATCGCGCGGGTAACCTGATGCTGGGCAGCATCCTGGTGCCGGCCATGTTGCAAGTGCGTCCGGCCGAGCCGCCCGAGGAGCAACCGGCCCAGAAGCCGACCGACGAGGCGGCGCCGGAGGAAAAAGACCAGCCTGCGCCTGAAGCCAAAGAGCAGTCTGCGCCCGGCGACGAAGTCGGGCCCGCGCCCGACGCACCCGATGCCGGCGAACGCGCCAAGCCGCCGGCAGATGACCGTGAAGCGACGGACGTAACGTCGCCCGATCGCCAGCCCGGCGAGCGGTGATCGTCGAGCGCGAAGATCACTGCGCTACGGTGTGGCTGCGGCAGCAGCTTCGGTGGCAGCCGGCTTGTCCGGCGCAACTGCCGCGGCCTCAGCCGCCGCTGGTTGTGGCGGCTCGGCCGATTTCGACTCGGACGAGGCCGGTTCGACTACGGCAGGCTCGGCCGCCACGTTCGGCTTGCGAGGGCCGAAGCGCCGCGTGCGGTACAGCTCCAGCCCGTGGGCCGCGTGGTACAGCGCGCCACACTCCAGGTCGAACTTCTGCGTGCGCTCCAAACACTCCAGCAGGCTCACCGCGGCGCGTGTCACCCAGGGTTGCTTCAGTTGCTCGTCGTCGAGCGCGACGGTGAGAAACTCCAGCGTGTGCCCCGTCGTGCCGATGCGCGCCGCGATGTCGGGCGAAGTCGCCGGCCGACTGAAATAGTTCGTGGAAAAACTGCCGTCCGGCTGCTGAAACTTGCGGGCCGTGGCCACCGCGTCGTCGATCTTCTGCTGCGCCTTGTCCCAAGCGTCGCCGGGCGTCGCGGCACCGCCCTGCTGGCGGTGCACATTGCGGGCCACGGTCAGCCCGTACATCCGGTGCGTGCCACCGCAAGCGCTATCGTCCAGATTCTGCGCTGCTTCCATTTCTACGATGCGTGGGATGTTCCATTTCGAGCCGTCTTTGGCGGTCCACTCGGCATCGGGCGGCAGATACGTGGAGAACGCCATCAGCGTCCACGTTGCTTCCATGCCGTCGTAAATATCCCATTGCGCCTGCGTAATCAGGTCGCGCACTTTATAGCTTTGGCCATCGACAACGATGTCATCGTCGGGCGATAGACCACATTGCGACAAGTATCCCAGCCACTGATCTTCATGCCCCTGCCCTGTCTTGCTGCCGGCTTCGAGCACGGCTTCCAGGCCGTGGTCACCCTTGCGCAGCGTCCAGCCGCGCAGTGAGCCGCCCTGCAGCAGATAGTCGAGCGCGGGCACGAGCTGGCCCTCGGTGTTGTACACCTGGTAGTCGCGGCCATAGGCCAGCGCACCGTGCACGATCTGCCACGCGGCCTGGTCCTTGGTGTTCAAGTGGCGGCCGGACTGCGTAAACTCCAGCGCGCGGTCAATGCGGTCGCGCAGCGCTTCGTCCGTGGGCAGCGGCGTCGCTTCCACGTGCGGCGCTTCTCGGCTGCAGCCGCTCGTAACTGCCAATGCGCCGCAGCACAGAGCCAGACCAAGGAACAAAAACGCGCTTCGAGTCATCGTGGGTGCTTCCTGAAAAATGCGGCGGCTCCGCCTGGCCGTGCGGGCGTGTCGAAACGGCAGGGTGCTGAGCGTTGGCGGACTTTTGCGGTTGTAGCGTTTATGCCGGGAAGCTCCCGTCCGCGCGGCTGCGGCATCCCGACGGTTTTATGATATTCGGACGTTGCCGGCAATGTTTTGGATAAAAAACACAGCTGACGGAAAATACAGAACGTTTGCCGATTGCAGGCCGATGAATCGATTAGGCGAACTTTATGGATTCACGAGAACCGGCAAATCCCATGGCGCAACCGCGTTCCTTGGTGGTGCGACAAGGCTACGTCGACCGCCTGCGGCTGATGGCGTTCTCGATCGCCATTCTGCTGGTGGTGTCGCTGGCCGCCGTGGTCGTAACGGCATTTCAATTGCGCTTCTCGACCGCGGCCACCTTCGACCGGGCCGCGCGGCTGGCGGCGGTGGAAACTTTGGTCTTCGTGGTGGCCGGCGCCACGCTGTTGGTGCGCGTGTGCCATCCGTTTCTGCGCCGCCTGGAAGAGAGCGAGGCCCGCGTGCGGGCGATTGTCAGCATGGCGGGCGACGGCATCATCACGGTCGATGCGGCGGGCACGATCGACACCTTCAATCTGGCTGCCGAACGGATGTTTGGTTGCGCGGCCGACGCGACGGTCGACCACTCGATAGACGCATTGATTCTGCTGCCCTGCGGGCGCGGCTTCCGGCAGGCATTTGGCGACGAGCAGCTCGACCATTGGCAAACGCACGCCACGCAGGCCCTGGGACGCCGCGCGGACGGAGCCCGCTTTCCCGTGGAGCTGTCGGTGAGCGTGGCACCGCTCGACGATCGCGCCGTGTTCACGCTCATTGTGCGCGACGCAACCCAGCGCGAAGAGGCGGCCCTGGCCATGCGCTCGCAGATGCTCAAACTGCAAGAAGTGAAGGAAAATCTGGAGGCCAAGGCCGCGGAGCTGGCCAAAATCAACCGCGAGCTCGACGACTTTACGTATATCGCGTCGCACGATTTGAAGGAGCCGCTGCGTGGCATTAGCTCGTACTGCCAGATACTGTTGGAAGATTACGGCGACAAACTCGACGCCGACGGCGCGCGCCGGCTGCAGGCGTTGGTCGCGCTGTGCCAGCGGCTGAGCCGTTTGATCGATGATCTGCTGACGTACTCGCAAATCGCCCGCACCGAGCCGGAGACGGCGCTGTTGGATATGAATGAGATCGTGGGCGACGTGATCGACACGTTGGGGCCATCGATCGACGAGCGGCAAGCCATTGTTCGCCTCCGCGGCACATTGCCCACGCTCGAGGCCGACCGCGTGCTGTGTGGCGAAGTGTTCCGCAACTTGATTGCCAACGCGCTCAAGTTCAACGAGAACCCGGAGCCGGCCGTGGAAATCGGCTGCACGCCGGCGGGCGCGCTGTATGTGCGCGACAACGGAATTGGCATTCCCGAGTGCCACCACCAGGCTGTGTTCACAATGTTTCGCCGCCTGCACAGCCGGCGCAAATATGAGGGCACGGGCGCCGGGCTGACGTTTGTGCGCAAGATCGTCGAGGCCCACGGTGGCAGCGTGTGGCTGGAGAGCCGACCCGACGAAGGCACCACCTTTTATTTCACTCTGGGAAGCGAGCCCGCTCATGCCCTTGAAGAATCCGCCGCTTGTGCTGCTGGTTGAAGACAGCCCCGACGACGTCGACTTTGCCCGCCGAGCGCTGGCCCGCAGTGGCGTCGCGCATCGGCTGATCGTGGCCGAACACGGCGACCGGGCCCTGGCCCTGCTGACGGGCGCCGAGACGGAACCGGGCTGCGATAGCCCCTGGCGGCCGGCCCTGGTGCTCCTGGATTTGAACATTCCGGGCCTCGGTGGTCGCGAGTTGCTGGCGCGCATCAAGGGCGATCCGGAATTGTGCTCAATCCCAGTGGTGATTTTCTCCACGTCCGAGCACTACTCGGACATCACGAGCTGCTATCGCGCGCACGCCAACAGTTACCATGTGAAGTCGGACGACCTGCTTGAATATCAGGAAACGGCGCGGAAGATCATGGAGTATTGGCTTTCGGCGGTGATGCGGCAGCCTGGCGCCGGCGAACTGTCGAGCGAGGCGACGCTGGCGGCCGGCCGCCAGGCGGGTCTGTAGTGCGCCCCAGATGACCGTAAGCGCTCGGGGTGCCGCTGGCGGCGGTCCGCCAATGCCCCTACGCGCAGCACTCCGGTCGTTGCGGCTTGCCGCGGCTAAGTCGAAGCGGCGTGGCACTCTGCCGAGCGGCAAGAACCGTCACCCGCCGCGCCCCGTAGAATAACTTGTAGTGCCCAGCGCGACGCGCCACGGTTATGCGCGTATAATGCTGCCGGCGCGGATCGCACAATATTCTGCCTGAGGTAAACGAACATGTTTGGCTGGTTTGATCCGTGGTATCTGGTTTACACGGCGCCGGCGCTGCTGTTGGCGCTGTGGGCGCAGATGCGCGTGAAGGTGACCTACGCCGAGGCGCAGCAGATGCCCGCGCCGTTGAGCGGCGCCGCGGCGGCGCGCCATATCCTCGATTCGGCGGGCCTGCACAGCGTCGCCATCGAGCAGATTCCCGGACAATTGACCGACCACTACGATCCGCGCGAAAAAGTGCTCCGGCTCAGCCCCGAGGTCTATCAGAGCCGCACGTTGGCGGCCGTGGGCATCGCCGCGCACGAGTCGGGCCACGCGCTGCAAGATGCGCATGCCTATGGTCCGCTGGCCATCCGCAACGCGGCGGTCCCGGCGGCCAATTTCGGCAGCCAGGCCGGCATCTGGCTGATCATCGCCGGCTTTGTGTTCCAGCCGCTGCACGTGCTGGCGTACGTCGGTCTGGGCTTGTTTGCCTGTGTCGTTTTCTTCCAGGTGGTGAACTTGCCAGTCGAGTTCAACGCCAGCACCCGCGCCAAACAGCAGCTGGTGCAGCTGGGCATCATTGACTCCGAACAATTGGTCTACGTGAACAAGGTGCTCAGCGCGGCCGCTTGGACCTACGTGGCCGGCACGTTGCAGGCGATCATGATCCTGCTGTACTGGCTGATGCGCGTGAATAGCCGGCGGGATTGACCAGTGATCAGTCTCGCGATTGTTCAGCCCCCCGGCTTCGCCGGGGGCTTCTTCGTTCTCTCGTAGCTGAATTCGCCAGAATTCAGTCTTCTGTAGCCGGCACGTTCCACGTGCCGCAGCTGTGGTGCCACTGGCGTCTCGCCAGTGTCTTTGTTGGCAGCCGGATTCGCCGGGTGCCACTGCCGGCTTGTCCGCGAGTGTGGCCTTGCCCCCGCAATCCAAAATCCAAAATCGCGACGCGCTTACTTCCGCGCCCGCGGATGGCAGAGCGGCAGCCACGCTCCGTTGTCGGCGCTGCTGGCCACGCACTGCTGAATGAAGAACATGCCTTCCACACCGTCGTTGACGTTCGGATAAACGGTGTCGGTTGTCTCGAACTTCTGCCCGCCGGCGCGCAGCGCCATGTTGTCGAACGCGGCCCGATAAACGTTGGCAAACGCCTCGAAGAACGCCTCGGGATGGCCGCTGGGCAAGCGACAGGCCGCCTTGCCCGCCTCGTTCATGTACGGCGCATTCGGATCGCGCGTGTAGATGGCGTGCGGCTGACCGTTGCGGCGCACCAGCATCTGGTTGGGATCTTCCTGCCGCCAGGCCAGCGCACCCTTGGTGCCGTCAATCTCGATGAACAGGTCGTTCTCGCGGCCATGGCTGATTTGCGAGGCCGTGACGCTGCCCACCGCGCCGTTCTCAAACCGAATCACCGCCTGCCCATAGTCGTCGAGCCGGCGGCCTTGCTCAAAGATCTTCAAATTGCACGAGACGCTCTCGGGCAACAGCCCCGTCATGTAGCGCGCCAGGTTGTACGCGTGCGTGCCGATGTCGCCAAAGCAGCCGGCAGCACCGCTTTTGGCAGGATCGGTGCGCCAGGAAGCCTGCTTCTGGTTCTCCTTCTCCAACCGCGTGCGCAGCCAGCCCTGCATGTAACAAGCGCGCACGGCGTTGATTTCGCCCAACTCGCCGGCGGCGATCATGGCCCGCGCCTGGCGCACCAGCGGATAGCCGGTGTAGTTGTGGGTGACGGCAAAGACGGCTCCCGAGCGATCGACGATGGCGGCCAGTTGTTCGGCCTCGTCGAGGGTCAGCGTGAGCGGCTTGTCGCAAACGACGTTGAAGCCGGCTTCGAGCGCGGCCTTGGCGATCGGAAAGTGCGTGTGATTGGGCGTGGCCACGGTGACAAAATCGATGCGCTCCGTGGCCGGCAGCCTGGCTTCAGAGGCGAGCAGCTCCGCGTACGACGTATAGGCCCGCGCGGGCGGAATGTCGTAGTCCGGTGCCGAGGCTTTGGCCTTGGCCGGATCGCTCGATAGCGCCCCGGCCACCAGTGCGGCGCGATTGTCCAGCACCGCGGCCGTGCAATGCACGCGACCGATGAAGGCGCCCTGGCCGCCGCCGACCAGTCCCATGCGAAGTTTCCGATTGAGCGCGCCGTTAGTGGACATTCTTGGTGACTCCCAGATGCACGGTGATAGCTGTCGCAGCGCCAAAGGCAGGTTCGCCGGCGACTCGGGTGTGGCCCGTCGCACTCGCCACGCGCTTGGCCGGCGCCGCGGCCAATGCCCGGCGAAGTCTCCTTTTTTAGCAGATGGTCGCAAGCGGCGGCAGCGGCCGGAACCGGATTTTCGCGCAGCCGCCGCCGCGGCGACTCCATCTGGCCATGACTGCCGTGAAGCGGTAGTATCCACACTGGGGCCCGGCGGCGGTGCACACCGCTTGCCTGGAATACCGAGGCCCGTTGGCCGCTTGTATGTTGGGTCGGCGTTCACCCTTTGGAATCACGACGATGCGACATTCCCGAGTCGTCTGGCTGTTGGCCGGCCTCGCGGCCGGATTGGTGCTGGGGTTGAACGTGGCGGGCTACTGGCCGCAGGTTCCCTTGCACGCGGTCGCCACGCACGGCCAGGACAATTTCGCCATCTGCACGGCGCCCATGGACGACGACATCGAAGCCGTGTTCATCCTGGATGATGCCACGGGCGATTTGAAAGCGGCCGCGCTCAACGTGCAAATGCGGCGCTTCAACACGTTCTTCGACTACAATGTGCTCCGCGATCTGCCCCCTTCCGGCGGCAAGAACGGCAGCTACCGGATCGTGAGCGGGATCACGAATATCCGCCAGAACGTGGCCGCCGGCCAGATGGCGCGGTCGGTTGTGTATGTGGCCGAGATTTCCAGCGGCCAGTTGGTGGCCTATGGCATTCCCTGGGTGCCGGGCCGCGCCTCGAGTCTGGTGCCGTTTAAAGGTACGATGATTCCCTTGGATCGCTGGCAGTTCCGCACCACCGCGATTCGCAATCCCTGAGTTTCTGCGGCCGAGTTTTTGCCGGATCGAACGTGAACGTCTTCGTCAACGGTGTGGCACGCGAGGTGCCGGCGGCAACAACCGTCGCGGCGCTGCTTTCTGATCTGGCCGTCACCCAGCGGCACGTGGCCGTGGAGGTGAACCTGGAGTTAGTGCCGCGCACACGACACGCGCAGCATCAACTGCAAGAGGGCGATCGGCTGGAAGTGGTCACGCTAGTGGGAGGAGGTTAGCGCATGGCGCTGGGAGAGCAGGTTCCGGGCACCCGGCAGAGCGACACGCTGCAAGTCGGCACCCACACGTTGGCCAGCCGGTTGATCGTGGGCACCGGCAAGTATGCCACGTACGCACAAATGGCCGAGGCGCTGGCCCTGTCCGGCACCGATTGCATCACCGTGGCCGTGCGCCGCGATCGGCTGGTGAACGCCGCGGGCGAGAATATTCTCGACGCCATCGACACCGAGCGCTACACCTTACTGCCCAATACGGCCGGTTGCTTCACGGCGGAAGACGCGGTGCGCGTGGCGCGCCTGGGACGCGAGATTCTCTTGGGCCTCGAAAATCCCGGCGCCGATTGGGTGAAGCTCGAAGTGCTGGGCGACGCCAAGACACTCCTGCCCGATCCGGTGGCCACGCTGGCCGCCACCGAGCAACTCGTGGCCGAAGGCTTTCAGGTGTTGTGCTACACGAGCGACGACCCGGTGATGGCGCGGCGGCTGAAACAGGCCGGGGCCACCAGCGTCATGCCCGCCGGCAGCCCCATCGGCTCCGGCCAGGGCGTGCTCAATCCGAATAACATCCGCATCTGCCTCGAGTATCTGAAAGACGGCGACCCCGACTATCCAGTGATCATCGACGCGGGAGTGGGCACCGCCAGCGACGTGACAATCGCTATGGAGCTGGGCGTGGACGGAGTGTTGCTCAACACGGGCATCGCCCACGCGGCGGATCCGCTCCTGATGGCCGTGGCTATGAAAGCGGCCGTCGAGGCCGGCCGGCTGGCCTACCTGGCGGGCCGCATTCCCAAGAAACTGTATGCCACGGCCAGCAGCCCGGACGTGGGCACGATCGCGCCCAAGCCGCGCTAGCCGGGTCTCCGGCGGCCAAGAACACGGTGCTGTCCGCCCTTTTCATTAGCACCGAAACACTTGCCAGCGCACACCAACCCGACGCGCCAGCGAGGGGAATTTGCTCGCGCGCGGACCTGTTGCAGCTCCCCCGAAGCGCGCTTCGGGTTACGCCGTCGGCTGCGCGCCGCCGGCGCCGAAAGTGCGCTCGACGGCCGGCTGCAGAGCCACGTCTAGCGCCGTCGGCTGCCCGGTCATGCCCAGATAAGCCACGGTCGTCAGCAGTACCATGAACGGCGCCATGAGGATCAGCCCCAGTCCGCAGGTCAACAACGTAACGACGACCGTAATTAAGAACGCCACCACGTACAGCGCGAACAGGGTGAGCTTGTTTCCCTTGGTCACTTCCATCGACATCCGCAGCGCGCCCATGATGTCGGCGTTGCGATCCACCAGGAGGTACATCGACTGCGAAAACATCAGGAAAATGATGATGCCGGGCACGATGAGCAGCACCAGGCCAAACATCGCGGCAATCGAGGTGATGATCTGAATGACCGCGCCAAACACGAACCACTGTCCCCCACCAAACAGGTCGGAGAACTCGGCCGGCTCGCCCCGCGCAACCTTGAGGTTGAACAAGATCATGCCGATCCAGAAGAAGGAACTCACGGCCTGAGACAGCACATTTTGCACCAGTACCAGGATCACCGCGATCGCGCCTTCGGCATTTTGGCCGGCGACGGCGAAAACCGCGCCGATCACGGCGCCGACCACCATATTGCAAACAATCAGGATCAGCGCGGCACCCACCAGGATGCCCAGATTGCGCTTGTAGATTTCCCAGGTGCGGCCAAACGTCTCACCCAGCTCGATCCGCGTGGGCTGAAATCCGCGGGCCACCTCGGGACCCATCGCGCCCGCCGCCGGCGACTGATACGGATTCGACGGATCGCTGTAACCGATCGTATCGCGGAGCGACGGCGGAGCCACGGGCGACATGGCGGCCTGCGGTCGCGGCGCCGCGGGGGGCGGCGGCGACGATCCGGCAGCTGCTGCGCCTCCGGCTGAAAGCGGCGCAGCAGATCCGTGCGGCGCAACATCGGGGATCCGCACGAGCGCCCCACATTGTGGACACTTGGCGCTCTTGCCCGACGTGCCGTCGGGCGTGCGCAGCAGGCGGTCGCACTGAGTGCAGCGAAATTCGATCGGCATCGGCAAGTTCCTCCCAGGCCACCGACGCGCGCCGGTTGTCGGCCGCGCTGGCTACGCAAGAATAGCATAGCCCTGGGGATGCTCCAACGCGGGCCTCGGCCTGGGCGCGTTGGGAGGGGAACTGTTAGTCTGAGGGCGCCCCATCAACCGCTGCGCCACCGCTCCCCGCTGACATGCTTACGCCCGCTGAAATTCTCGGCCCTGCCGGGCGCATTGCCGCGCGATTGGAGAACTACGAACAGCGCAGCGAACAGCTGGCCATGGCCGAGGCCGTGGCCCGGGCAATTGCCGAGCGCCGCCATCTGATAGCCGAGGCGGGCACGGGCGTCGGCAAGAGCTTTGCTTATCTCGTGCCCGCCATTCTCGCCGTCGCCCAGGCTGACGCCGGCGAAGACGACGAGCAACGGCCGCCGCGGCGCGTGATCATCTCCACGCACACCATCAGCCTGCAGGAGCAGCTGCTGGAGAAGGATCTGCCGCTGTTGAACAGCGTGATCCCGCTGGAGTTCTCGGCGGTGCTGGTCAAAGGGCGGCATAATTATCTCAGCCTGCGGCGTCTGCAGCTGGCCGGCGCCCGCGCGCAAAGCCTGTTTCGCAGCGGCCAGGAGCTGGACGATTTGCGCCGCGTGGCCTCCTGGTCGCGCGACACGGGCGACGGCTCGCTGGCCGACCTCGACTACCGGCCGCTCCCCAGCGTGTGGGACGAAGTCGAGAGCGACAGCATCAATTGCCAGGGCCGGCAGTGTCCCACCTACGACGCCTGCTTCTATTACCGGGCCCGCCGCCGCGCCCAGCACGCGCAAATTCTGATCGTCAATCACGCGCTGTTCTTCAGCGATCTGGCGCTGCGCCGTGGTGGGGCCAGCATCCTGCCCGACTACGACGTGGCAATCTTTGACGAGGCCCACAACCTGGAGTCCGTGGCCGGCGACCACTTGGGCGCCCGCGTCTCCTCGGGCCAGATCGAATACTTGCTCGGCAAGTTGTACAACGAGCGGACCAATCGCGGACTGCTCGTGCACCACAAGCTGGCGGAGGCGCAGCAGGAAGTGCAGGCGGCCCGCTATCGGGCGGACGAGTTTTTTGCGGACGTCGGCGATTGGGCGGCGCGACGCGGCGATCAAGCGCTACGCGTGAACGAGCCGGACATCGTCGACAACCCGCTCAGCCCCGTGCTGGAATCGTTGTCGCGAACGCTGAAGCGCGCGGCCACGCAAGTGCCGCCGGAAGAACGGCTCGACTTCACCTCCGCGGCCGAACGTCTGCAGGCGCTGGGCGGGCTGCTGGAAGACTGGCGCTTGCAGCGGCAAACGGAAACGGTGTATTGGATCGACGCCACGCGCAACCGGCGCGGCCGACAGCGCCTGACGTTGGCTGCGGCGCCTCTCGACGTCGGGCCCACGCTGCGCGCCGAGCTGTTCGAAAAAGTCTCCACGGTAGTGATGACCAGCGCCACGCTGTCGGTGGGCCGCGATAGCTCGTTCGCGTTCTTTCAATCGCGCGTGGGATTGACGCAGGCAGAATGTCGCCATTGGGGCAGCCCGTTCGACTATCGCCGGCAGGCCGAGCTGGTGCTGGTGGACGGCATGCCCGATCCGGCCGCCGACGCCGAGCGCTACGAGCGCGCTTGCACGGAAATGATCCGGCGCTACGTCGAGCGCAGCGACGGGCATGCGTTCGCCCTGTTCACGAGCTATGCCATGATGAATCGCGTGGCGCGCAGCCTGACGGCCTGGCTGGCGGCGCGCAAACTCGGCCTGTATTGCCAGGGCGAAGACTTGCAGCGCACTCAGATGGTGGCCCGGTTTCGCGAGAACCCGCGGGCCTTGCTGTTGGGCACCGATAGCTTCTGGCAGGGCGTGGACGTGCCCGGCGACGCGCTGACCAACGTGATCATCACGCGATTGCCGTTCAGCGTGCCCGATCGGCCGCTGCTCGAAGCCCGGTTGGAAGCCATTCGCGCGGCCGGCGGCAATCCGTTTAGCGACTATCAATTGCCCGAGGCTGTGCTGAAGCTGAAGCAGGGTTTCGGCCGCCTGATCCGCACTACTCGCGACCGCGGCACGGTGGTGATTCTCGACCCCCGTGTCCGCAGCAAGCCCTACGGTCGGCTGTTTCTGGAGTCGCTGCCTGACTGCCGCCGCACGGTCGAAGCGTACGAGGAAGTGGTCAGCGGGTAGAAATCGCCAGCGCGCTGCTATCCAATTTCGGGTTTATCGCAGAGGTGGCCGATACTGCCTGCATTTGCTGGACACACTTCGGGTGGCATTGGATAATCCGTGCGAGCGGCGTCGGCCGCGCCCGCCTTACGCGAAAGCCGTCGGATGCAAATTCGCTGTCCATCCTGCCACGCTCCGTTCGATTCGGCTCCCGATATGTCTTGGGCCGAGTGCGTGTGCCCGGTGTGCGGCAGCAGTTTTTCGCTGGCGGGCGAGCAATCCACGCACACGCATCGTAGCGGCGCGCGGGTGCTGGGCCACTTCGAGCTGCTGGAGGAGGCGGGGTTCGGCCGCTTCGGCAGCGTGTGGAAAGCGCACGACTCCCAGCTCGATCGCACGGTGGCCATCAAGATCCCGCACGCCGGACGACTCGACCCGCGTGACGCCGAACTGTTTTTGCGCGATGCCCGCGCCGCGGCTCAGCTCAAACATCCGCACATCGTCAGCGTGCACGAGGTGGGTCGCGACGATCAGACGCTATACATCGTCACCGACTACGTGGACGGCGCCAATCTGCGCGAATGGATCTCCGGCCAGCGGCTCTCGATCCAGGAAGCCGCGCAGTTGGTAATCAAAATTGCGCGGGCCTTGCACCACGCTCACGAAGCCGGTGTGGTGCACCGCGACTTGAAACCCAGCAACGTCATGATCGATCTAGCGGGCGAACCGCACGTAATCGACTTTGGGCTCGCGCGCCGAATTGCCGACGACGTGACGTTGACCGTCGAGGGGCAAGTGCTGGGTACGCCGGCCTACATGTCGCCCGAACAGGCCCGCGGCCAGGCGCACTGCGCCGATCGTCGAGCCGATGTTTATGCGCTGGGAGTCATCCTCTTTGAGCTGTTGACCGGCGAGCTGCCGTTTCGGGGCGAAGCTCGTATGCTGATCGTGCAGATCTTGCGCGACGAGCCTCCCAGCCCGCGCAAGCTCAATGCCCGCATCCCGCGCGACCTGGAGACGATCGTGTTGGCCTGCCTGGCGAAGGAGCCGAGCCGACGCTACCAGACTGCCAAGGAAATGGCCGACGATATCGAGCGTTATCTGGCGGAAATGCCGATTCAGGCCCGGCCGGTGGGCCGCATCGAGCGTTCCTGGCGGTGGTGTAAGCGGCATCGGGCCGTGGCGGCTTCTGCGGCGCTGACGTTCTTCGCACTCGTAGGCGGCACGGTGATTTCGACTTACTACGCACTCGAGGCCGGCGCGCGGGCCCACGAGGCTGAGCTCGAACGCGGTCGCGCGGAACAAAATCTGGCCGAAGCCAACCGGCAGCGCCAACGCGCCGAAGCCGGCTTTGCCAAGGCCCGCCAGGCCGTCGACGATTCGCTCACCGCCATCAGCGAGAACAGCTTGATCGGCGCTCCAGGCCTGCAGCCGCTGCGCAGCGAGTTGTTGCAGAAAGCAGTTACCTATTACGAAGACTTCGCGCGCGACTTGGGCGACGATCCTGGCGTGCGCGCCGAGCTGGCCGCCACACATGTACGCGTGGGCAATATCAGGCAGTTGATGGGCGAGCTGGCCGCCGCCGAGAAGTCTTACCAGCGGGCCATCGACATCCTCGAACAGCTGTTGCAAGAGAATCCCAATGATTTGCAGCTGCGCGAGTCCTTGGCCGGCAGCTATCACCAGCTCTTTGCCCAGCAGCAGGACACCGGGCACCTGGGCGAAGCAGAATCGTCACTCCGTAAGGCGGTCGAACTGCGCGAGAACCTGGCTCAACAGTTTCCGGACGACATGTCCTACCGGCGCGTCCTTCCCAGAACGTATCTTTTTCAGGCCGATCTGCTGAAAGACCAGGGACGCGAGGAAGAGGCCGACGGCATGTATCAAAAACTGATCGACATGCAAGAACGGCTCATAAAGGACAGCCCCGAACAAGCGTCCTTTCGCGACGATCTCGCGCGAAGCCTCATGTACCGCGCGATGTTGATGCAACGTTTGCGACGCAACGAGGATGCCGCGGCCTTGTTTGCCAGGGCCGCCCAGATTGGCGAAGCGCTGACGCGCCAGTATCCCGCGAATCTCAACTACCGTTCCCATCTGGCCGCGATCTGCCACCGGCATGGGCATTATCTCGCCAGGGTGCGCAAGATGCAGCCGGCGGATGACAAGTTCCGCAGGGCGTGTGAGCTGTTGGAGGCCGTCGTCGCGCAGGCCCCGACGGATCTCGCCGCCAGAGGTCAATTGGCCATCGACTACGATTGTTTTGCCGATCACGTCTACGACAATGGCCGCGCCGCCGAAGCCGAGGGACTCTACCGCAACGCGGTCGAGATGAATCAGGTGTTGACTGCAGAAAACCCAGCCGTGGCGTCGTACAAGACGCGGTTGTTGGATGCCTACCAAGGTTTTGCACGGGCGCTGGCCAAAGCCGGCCACCATGACGATGCGCGACGCCACTACGAGCAGGCGATTGCCGCGCTCGAAACCAATGCCACCAGTCCCTTTGGAGATGCCATCCGTCGGCGCAAGCTGGCGTTTTGTTTGTCCGCACTGGCGGTTCACCAGGCGTTGGACGGAGCGTCGTGGCAAGACATCGAGCCGGTCGTGACCAAAGCGCACGATCTCGGGCCCGACGATGTCGCCGTGCAGGTGATCTGCGCGGACGCCGCGGCACTGGTCGGCCGTTGGGGCGAAGCTGCACACGCGTACGGCAGCATCCACGTGGAGGATCGCCAATATGAGTGGAACCGTCAGTTCCTATGTGGGTTGCTGTTGCTCGCGATGGAGGACGATGCCGGCTGCCATGAGGCTGCGCGCGTCATGCTGGAACAATTCAGCGACATCAGTTTGGTGTCCACGTTTGCCACCGTGTTTATCTGCACCATTGATCAACATGACGGCATCGACCGTGAGCGTGTCGTCATGCTGGCGCGTAAACTCGTCAAAGACGAGCCGCTCCATCCGGCTTACCAGACCTTGCTGGGAAATGCCTTATTCCAGTCTGGAGATCTCGAGGAAGCGCAGCGCACGCTCGCCCTCGCGCTCCCGTTACACACGGCAGCCGTGTTGGCCGTGCCCGGAGCGGCCGACATGATCGAGTTCAGCCGTTTCATGAACCACTGCGGCCTGGCAAGCGTCTATCGCAAGCAGGGCAAACTGGCCGAAGCGATCCAGTCATTGACCGAGGCGCGGGTCACGCTGACTCGCATGGAACGAGCTCGGCCCAACTACGATGTGAGTTTTGTCATCTGGGCCTATCGCTGGGCCATGCGCTTTGGCGAGCTGCGGATCAAGGCGCTCGCGCGGGAGATGGACTTGGCGTCCGCGACCGCGATTCCCTAGCCTTTTGCAGGTTCGCCCCCCAAAGCCTTCTCCAAACGGTCGCCTGGCATCCCTTGGCCAACCGCGAGGCTTTTGTCCGCCCTGCCCCGCCGTTGACCACCTCCGGCGGTCTGCTTAAAGTGAAGGGTTGGGCACCGCGGGCCCCCAGCCTGCCGGGCTTCCGCAGCCCCACGGAACAATCTAACCCTCGTCAAATTGCGACCTTGCATGCTGGCCAAGCGCGTGATTCCCTGTCTCGACGTCGATCGCGGTCGCGTGGTCAAAGGCACCAACTTCGTCAATCTGCGCGATGCCGGCGATCCCGTGGCCGTGGCTTCACGCTATGAGCAGGAAGGGGCCGACGAACTCGTGTTCCTCGACATCGCCGCCAGCCACGAGGGCCGCGACATCATGCTCGACGTCGTCCGCCGCACCGCCGAGATGGTGTTCATGCCGCTGTGCGTCGGCGGTGGCATCCGCACGCTGGAAGACATTCGCGACCTGCTGTTGGCCGGCAGCGACAAGGTATCGATCAATTCGGCCGCCCCGGCCAATCCCGATTTCGTCCGCCGCGCGGCCGAGCGATTTGGCAGCCAGTGCATCGTCGTGAACATCGATCCCAAGCGGGTCCAGCGCGACGGGCAGGAATTCTGGGAAGTGCACACCCACGGCGGCCGGCGCGGAACGGGGCTGCAGGCGGTCGAGTGGGCCCGCGAGGTGGAACGCCTGGGGGCGGGCGAGATTGTGCTGACCAGCATGGATGCCGACGGCACAAAAAATGGCTACGATCTGGAAATGACGCGGGCCGTAAGCGAGGCCGTGACCATCCCCGTGGTGGCCAGCGGCGGCGCGGGCAAGCCCGAACACCTGGCCGACGCGATCCAACAGGGCAAGGCCGACGCGGCCCTGGCGGCCAGTATTTTTCACTTTGGCGAGTATACGATTCGAGAGACGAAACGCGTGATGAGTGAGCGGGGAATTCCCGTGCGCGAGGCCGGTTGACGGCCCAGCGGCGGAACGCGGGAACGGCGACGCCCAGGGGGCGGGCCGCACAAATTGAGGACACTGAGGAGGCACGATGGCTACCACTGTTCAATCAACGAGTTCCAAGTCGGCGAAACCGAACGTGCGCACGAATAAAGAGCTGGAAGTCGACAAGCTGTTCGCCGCGCTGGTAAAGCTGGAAGGTAGCGACCTGCACCTCAAGGTCGATGTCCCGCCCCACGTGCGCGTCAAAGGCTCGCTGCGTCCGCTGAATCGCGGACCCATCGACGACGACGAGATGGAGCGGCTGTTGATGCCCATGCTCGACGAGCGGAACCGCGAGATCTTCAAGGATACGGGCGGCGCCGACTTCGCCTACGGCATCCACGTCGACGGCGTGCGCTGGCGCTTCCGCGTCAACATGCTCCGGCAAATGGGCCACATCGGCCTGGTGGCCCGCCGCGTGAGCAACTGGATTCCGAACTTCGAGGGTCTGCACCTGCCGCCGGTGATGGAAGAGTTGTGCAAGTATGACCAGGGGATGGTGCTCTTGGCGGGCGTTACGGGTTCCGGCAAGACGACGACCATCGCCTCGATGCTCAACTGGGTCAACGCCAACTATCGCAAGCACATCCTCACGCTCGAAGACCCCATCGAATTCATCTACACCGAAGATAAGTGCCTGATCAATCAGCGCGAGATCGGCCTGGACGTGAAGGACTTCGAGATCGGCATGAAGCACGCCGTGCGCGAAGATCCCGACGTGATGCTGGTGGGCGAAATGCGCGATCGCGAAACGTTCATGACCGCGATCCACGCGGCGGAGACGGGCCACCTCGTGTTCGGCACCATCCACGCCTCGAGCGCCTCGACCACGATCGGCCGTATTCTCGACCTGTTCCCGGCCGATATGCATCCGGCCTTGCGCAGCGCCATCGCCATGAACATGAAGGGTATCGTGGCGCAAAAGCTGTTGCCGTCGATCAAGCCGGGCGTCAGCCGGGTGCCGACCGTGGAAATCATGATGTTCACGCCCATGGTTCGCAAGCTGGTGTTGGAGGAGAAGGACGACAAGCTGTCCGACGCGATTCGCATCGGCGCCAAGGAGGGTATGCAGGACTTCACGATGAGCCTGACCGACCTGGTGCAGCGCGAATTGATCGACCGCGCCGTGGCGCTGGAAGTAGCGCCCAATGCGGAAGCGATCAAAATGGCACTCAAAGGCATCGCCGTTTCGCAACCCGGAATCCTCTAATGCTGCGTTGGTTGTTGGTAGTTGCCGGTGCGGCGGCCGTCTTGGCCGTCGATGTGCCCGTGGCTTGGGCTGCCGAAGAAGGCAGCACCTGGCCCGATCTGCAATTTACGCGCGGACCCGGCGCGTATCTCAGCCCCTGGAAGATCGTCGCCTGCTGGCTCGTTTTTCTGCTGTGGGTCAGGTCGACCGACTGGATCAACCAGGATGCGCAAACGCACAGCCTGAAGTACGGCACCTGGAACCCCATTGCCTACGGCAGCTTCTTCGTGGCGCTGCTGCTGTTCTGGATTCTGCCCTGGTTCGCCGCCGGCATGGTGCTGCTGGCGCTGGCCTGGGCCGTGCCGCTGGGGCTCTACGTCCGCTATCGCAACAACGCGGTCGGCGGCTACGACAAGGTGTTCACGCTCCAGCATATCCGTCGCTGGCTCGGCAAGCGGCTGGCGGTCATCGGCATCAAGCTCGAAGGCGCCGACATCGACCCGCGCGACATGGGGCCCGACGTCAAGCTCACCGCCATGGGCGGCGCGGACGAACGCACCGACTCCGCCAACTTGTTGCTCGCACGGCAATCCGCCGGCTGGATGCCGGCGCGCGAACTGATCGACGACGCCCTCGTACAGCGGTCCACGCACATCATGCTCGACTATTCGGCCCAGGCCGTGGCGGTGCGCTATCAGATCGACGGCGTGTGGCTGGATCGCGCGCCGCTGGAGCGCGTCCAAGGCGATCCGATCCTGGAGGTCTTCAAGGGGCTGGCCGGGCTGTCCATTCAGGAACGTCGCAAACGCCAGTCCGGCCAGTTCGGTCTCGAGCACGCCAAGAACAAAATGACCTGCACGGTGACCAGCCAGGGCACGCAAACCGGCGAGCGGGCCCTGTTGCAGTTCGCCACCAAGAAGGTCGAATTCAAGTCGCTCGACGAAATCGGCATGCGGCAGAAAATGCAGGAGCAGCTCGACGAGATACTCAGTCGCCCGGGTGTGGTCGTGTTCTCGGCGCTGCCGGCGGGCGGGTTGACCACGACCATGGACATGGTGATCTCGCACTCCGATCGCTTCGTGCGCAACTTCGTGGCCGTGGCCGAGGAATCGAGTCGCGACCGCGACATTGAAAACGTGACGGTGACGACCTATTCGAGCGCTGCGGGCGAATCGCCGGCGGCCGTCTTGCCGCGAATGATCCGCGCCTATCCCGACGTGATCATCGTCCGCGAAGTGCCGGACTTGGAGACACTGTCCACGCTGTGCGATCAGGTAGACGCCGAGCGGATGGTGATGGTTGGCGTACGAGCCCGCGAAGCGGTCGAGGCGCTGTTGCGCTTGCTGATGCTCAAGATCACGCCGGCGGAGTTTGCGGCCAGCGTGACCGGAGTGCTCAACACGCGCCTGATTCGCAAGCTGTGCGAGCAGTGCAAAGAGGCCTATCCGCCGTCGCCCGAAGTGCTCAAGCAATTGGGCCTGCCGGCAGGGCGTGTGGAGAGCTTGTACCGCACGCCGACCGTGCCGATCGATCCCAAGAAGCCCGAAAAAGTGTGCGAGGCCTGTAACGGCGTGGGCTATTTCGGGCGCACGGCGATCTTCGAGCTGTTGACGATGGACGACAGCTTGCGGCAGGTGCTGGCCACCACGCCCAAGCTCGACGCGCTGCGGCTGGCCGCGCGCAAAGTCAAACATCGCACGCTGCAGGAAGAAGGTGTGTTGCTCGTGGCTCGCGGCATTACGTCGATCCAGGAACTGGCACGCGCGCTCAAACAGTAGGGCTTGGGGCCATGTATATCAATCTTCTGCTCGTGCTGATCTTTGTCGGCTCCTTCGCGTTCCTGCTCAAATCGGGGCTGTGGACCAACACGCTCACGCTGGTCAACGTGCTGACGGCCGGGCTGGTGGCGACCAATTACTTCGAGCCCCTGGCCAGCTGGCTGGACGGTCAAGAATCGCGCCTCACCTACGCTTACGACTTTCTCTGCCTGTGGCTGATCTTCGCGGTGGTCGTGAGCTTGCTGCGCGTGGCGACCGACTACGTCTCGCCGGTGAAGGTGAAGTTCCACGGCCTGGTCGAGAAGATCGGCGGGCCAATCATGGCCGTCTGGGTCAGTTGGGTCATGCTCTGCTTTGCGACGATGACGCTGCACACCGCGCCGTTGGCGCGGAACTTTCTGATGGATTCTTTCCAGCCGCGGCCCGAGACGAAGATGCTCTATCGCCTCGCACCCGACCGCAAATGGCTGGCTTGGGTACACCGCGAGTCGCAGGGCTCGCTCTCTCGGCTGGGCGGTCTAAACCCCTTCGATCCGCGCGGCGACTTCATCTTGCGCTATGGCACTCGCCGGCAGAATTTCGAAGGTCAAATGACCTTCACCACGTCCAAAGACGCCAAGCTCGAGCAGCTGCTGGGGAAGTAGCTGCACTGCGCCGCGCAGGCTTCGCTGCGCCGCGGAAGCTTCACTGCGCCGCAGAATCGACGCTGTGCCGTGGAGGCTTGCTCGAAAGCGCAGCGCGGCGGTCTGCGGCTAATCGCAAGCTCCTCATCCGCAGCTTACACGACGCAAACATTTCTTCGCCCTGCGCCGCGTCGACGCGCCCTGCTCCTCTCCCAGGTCTCATCAAGAGATCACTCGACTCATACCGTCGGCTCATGGCGCGCTAACGCCGGCGCCTTAAAAATCTGCTCGGCGAACGAAGAGTGCATTTCAACTGGGCTCAGGGTATGCGCGCGGTGCGACAGCTTGCGATCCGATCGGCGTTTACGCTGGTTGAGCTATTGGTAGTAATCGCCATCATCGGCGTGCTGGTGGCGCTCTTGCTGCCGGCCATTCAAGCTGCCCGCGAGAGCGCGCGCCGCACGCAGTGCACCAACAACCTGAAGCAAATCGGCGTCGGCATGACCAACTACGAAACGTCGAAGAAACACTTCCCCCCGGGCGAGTACAAACCGGCAGGCGTGCCGACGTCGGGCGGGCTCGGCTGGTCGTGCTGGTTTTTGCCTTACATCGAAGAGGGTTCGCTCTTCGACCTGATGGACCTGAAGAAGGACATGCGCAGTCCACCCAACTGGCTCGTGGATGCGAACGGGCAGCCGAGCGGGCCGACCAACACGCCGATTTCCACGTACCTCTGTCCCAGCATGGCCACGCATCAGACACACCGTGGCCTGGACGGTCGGCTGACGGATTTCAATAACAACGGCACCTATCAGAGCGGCTCGGGCGAGGGGCTGGGCGCGATTGACTATATCGGCGTTTCCGGACCGGCGTCCACGGCCGTAAACGCCAGCAAGAACGTGGCTTACGGGGACAATCGCGGCGTCCTTCTGAACATGGCCAGCGGCGGCCCGTGCTTCGGCACGGCCGACGAATGCAGTGGCAAAACCATCTCCGTGCGCAACATTACCGACGGCACCAGTCACACGATCGTGGTCGCCGAATGCAGCGGGCGTGGCGTGCACGATTCGAACGGCGACTCTCCCGGCGGGACGAACTTCAACGAGCTCGACGGGGCCTGGGCCAGCAAAAGCAACATTGGAAAGCTCAAGCTCACGACGGCGACCTTCGGCTATTCCGGCATCAATCCACCTGCCTGGCTCAATTGGTCCGAGGAAGAATTCTTCTCCGACCACCCGGGCGGAGTGAACGTCCTGATGTGCGACGGCTCGGTGCACTTTCTTGTGGACGAGACCGATATGAGCATCGCCTTTGCATTGTGCAGCCGCAACGGCGACGAAGTGATCGAAGGCACGGCGCTTGCTGAGTAGTCCGTGCTGCGCGCGACCATGTGCGGTGCTGCGGCGCGGCGCCGATCGGCTCTTGTTGCGCGACGGTCAGGCTCGCGCGCGTCGTTCTCCACATCGTGCCTGGGTGTGGTGCACAACGCACCGCGCACTACGTTCCAGCAATCGCGCCAAATTGTGAGCGCCACGTTTGTCGTCGCTGACGATTGCATGGCACAACGCTAAGCGCGAGCTCACCGAATGTTTGTCCGAAGATCACAGCCGCGTCATCGGTGACTAACACAGCCGCGATACTCTTAGCACATCCCTCGATTTTCGCAGGCTTGGCGGCGCGCCTGTGCACCCAGGCGGCTTCCGATTCAGCAACCAGTTTTGACAACGGAGGAGATGCTAATGCAGCGACTCACGATGCTTGCCGCGGCAGCCGTATTGGCCAGCGCGGCAAACGCCTACGGAGCGGGTCTGATTCTCAACGAATTCAACGCGGTGGGCGAAGGCAAATTGATCTCCAGCGGCGACACCACGTTCGGCAGCAAAGCCGGCAACGGCGGCAATTGGATCGAGCTGGTGGTCACCCAGGATCACCTGGACATCACCGGTTGGACGTTTCAATGGGACAACGTCGATCCGGATGCCGGCAGCGTCACGTTCACGAACAATGCCCTGTGGACTGACTTGCGCTCGGGCACCATCATCACGCTGCGCGAAGATGATACGGGCGACCCTGGCTCACCGGTCGGACACCGGGCCTCGGACACGAGCTTCAATCCCTTCGGCAACGACTGGTGGATTGAAATCAATGTCGACGACGCTCCCTACATGATCAAAAGCGGCTTCAAGGTGGACAACGACGACTGGCGCGGTCGAATTGTCGATGATGCCGCCGTGGTGCAGCAAGGATATGTCGGCGAAGGTGCCGGAGCGCCTTGGTCGGGCGGCGGCATCAGTTCGACCGAAGCCGGCGCACTGGGAGCCAATCCCACGGCCGTAAATCCACTCACCGGCTATCGCGATGTGACCTTCTCCAGCTACGGTCAGCCGAATTTGATTTCGCCCGGGGTGTATCAGGACTTCACTTCGCTGCGGGCGGCAGTCGTACCCGAGCCGGGCTCGATGTTCTTGGCGGCCATCGCCGGTTGTGGCGCCGCGCTGTGGGGAGTTCGAGCGAAGCAAAGGCAGATTCGCACCGTTCTTGCAGCTTGCGCGTGAAGCACGCAAGTTCGCGCACGGGAGTAAAACGAAGCGGCGCGGGCCAGGCATCAACAGCGTAGCGTTGATCGCCGCCCGCGATCATGAGAGCACTTCTCGCCGCGCTACGGCGTCACCGGGGGTGGGCGGCCGCCCGACTGCCCACCCCCACCGGACGCTGCGGCAGCAGCCCTGCGAACAATCACGGTGTGCTGAAAGTGCGCTTGCAGCCGGCGGCATCCATCCTTCGGTCACTTTGTTCTGTCGGTCACTTTGTTCTGTAGCACGGTCCAGGCAACCCACTCGATCATTCATTCATCATTGGTAGGAGTTTCTTCATGACACGCCCTTCGCTGGTCGGCAAATCGACCGATTCATATCAGCAACGCCGAACAAACCGACGTAAAAACGCGGCACTTCAGCTGGAAGCACTCGAGGAGCGCAAAGTGCTGGCAGCCTACATCAATGAGATCTACTTCGACCCGCCGGCCTCGGGATTCGACCTGTCGCACGAGTACATCGAGCTGCGCGGCACGCCGAGCATGTCGCTTGACGACTACTACCTGATCTTTCTGGAGAACGAAAACGACGCGCTCGATACCGGCACGCCTGGCCGTATCGAACGCATCTTCGATCTGAATGGCGAATCGTTCGGCTCCAACGGCTTTTTGACGTTGCGACAAAAAGACCCCATGCCGGGCAGCAACGACTACACCGTGGCCCCCGGCACCACGGATCTCGTGAACTCGGGCTCCGGCACCGGCTGGGGGAGCGGCGCGTCGAGCTCGCTGGCGACCGAGGGAGAAGACCCGGACAAACTCGAAAACAGCGGCTTCACCGCCATGCTGATTTCGACCGTCGGTCACGTGCCCGCGCTGGGCGAGGACCTGGATGTCGGCCACGACGGTCTGGATGTGCCCACGGGCCATGCCGACTGGACGATTCACGACGCGATCGGCATTCACAGCGAAGCGGGCGAAGAGGACTTCGGCCGCCTCTACGCGCAAATCAACTTTGGGCCCGGCGGCCCGACCAACATCGAACTGGGTGCCACGTACGTGGCGCTCGGCTACGAGGTGGAATACATCGGCCGCTACGGGAACTCTACCGGTCAGGCTGCCGTTGATTGGCACATCTCCAACCTGACGGACAATGGATTGTCCGGCTACACCGCGATGGGCGATTTCCGCCAGTCGGGCGATCCGCACGGCGCGCCCACCTTTGTGGAAACGAACCAGGGCGTGCCCTACGGCACCAACCTCACCAACACCCTCGGCGCGCCCAACTATCCGGGCGTGGTGGCCTCGAGCGTCGTGGCTCGCAACATCTTCTACAATCAAAGCGCGTTCGACGGCAACAACGCGTCGATCACAGTGGCCGACGACGCTGCCATTGCCATCGACAAGACGGCCTACCTGCCTGGTGCCGGGCTGGCGGTGTTCGCCAACATCACCAGCTACTCCCGCGGCATCAACGGCATCATGGTCGACCTCTCCGCCGATGCGAGTCATGCGGGCATCACGGCCAACGACTTTGTGTTCAAGGTGGGCGCGAACAACTCGCCCGACACCTGGTCGCTCGCTCCCGCTCCATCCGCCGTTTCGGTTCGCATGGGCGCGGGCGTGAGTGGCTCGGACCGCGTGGAAATCACCTGGGCCAACAGCGCCATTCAGAACCAGTGGTTGGAAGTCGGCGTGCGCGACAACGCCAATACCAATTTGACCTCCCTCACCACGGTTAACACGCCAGGCGGACCGGTCTCGGTGGGCGACGTCTTCTTCTTCGGCAATCGCCTGGGTGATACGGGTTCGCCCACGGCGACCTCCTTCACCACCACGACGGCCGACGCGTCGACGATCATCGCCGGCGGTCTCGGCGGTGCCGGCGGCATCACCAACGTTCGCGACATCGACCGCAGCAATACCATCACGGTAGCCGGCGACCGGGCCGCGGCCCTGGGCAACATTGGTGCCCTCAACCGGCTGACGGTTGGCACGGCCGGACCGTTCGCACCCGAGAGCGGCGACGCGGGCATTGCCTCGGCCCTGGCGGCAACTGCCGGCGGCGCGGAGGAAACGCAACCCTTGCCGGTCGCCGTCGTCGAACGTTTGCCGGCGGACAGTGTCGCGAGCAGCGCTACTGCAAGCTACGTGCAGTTGCTCGAAGCGGCCGTTTCAGCAGCGGACGGCGACGAGCAAATCGCAACCGAGATTGTGGTCGACGACGCGCTCGATGCCTTCTTGTAAGAGCGGCCAGACCGCACAGACTAGCGCAGCCCCCGGGCGTTTTCCGGGGGCTGCGCAAGCCGGTCAATGCGCGGTTAGCCCAGATTTCTCACCAACTTCGTAGCGAGCTCCGCACAGCAGGAGGCTGGTGAGAAATGCGCGCTTAGCTCTCGCTGCGCGCAGCTTCGTGCGCGAGCACGCCCAGGATGATCTTGCGCAACTTGGGTTCCGCCTCGTTGGCCGTGGCGATGATCTCGGCCACGTCGACCGGCACCAGCGAATCGGCCAGGCAGATGTCGGTCACGATGGAGCAGCCCAGCACGCGCAGTCCGCAGTGCGCGGCCACGATCACTTCCGGCACGGTGGACATGCCGACGACGTCGGCTCCCAGCTGCCGCAGAAAGCGGTATTCGGCGCGCGTCTCCAGGTTCGGACCCAGCACGGCCACGAACACACCTTTGTGGGCCACGAAGTCCTCGCGGCGGGCAATCTCCAGGCCCTTCTCGATCAGCAGCGGATCGTAAGGCCGCGACATGTCCGGAAAGCGCGGGCCGAGCTTGTCATCGTTGATGCCCACCAGCGGATTGGCGCCCATCAGGTTAATGTGGTCGTCGATGAGCATGATGTCGCCGCGACTGTAGAGCGGGTTCATGCCGCCGCAGGCGTTGGTCACAATCAACAGCTCCGCGCCCAGCGCCTTCATCACGCGCACCGGCAACGTGATCCGCTGCATCGGGTAACCTTCGTACGCGTGATGGCGGCCTTCCATCGCCACCACCGGCAGCGAGGCCAGCGTGCCACACACCAGCCGGCCGCGGTGACCGGTCGCCGTGGACCGCAAAAAGTGCGGGATCGTCTCGTAGTCGATCGCCGCCTCCTGCTCGATGTGCTGGACCAGCGGGCCAATGCCCGTGCCCAGGATGATGCCCACGCGGGGTCGGCGGGGCCAGTGCTTGCGGATTTCGGCGACGGCTTCGTCAATGTGGGCAGCGAGTTGGAGCATGCGCCGCAGTGTAGCGGCGACCCGCGAGGCTGCCAAGGGACCGCCCGCGGCCCCTGGTTCCGGCGGGATCTACGACCGCGCCACCCACGTCGTGAACCACAGGCTCCACCCATTTCTTCATCGCGTAACCTTGATCCGCTCTCCCCGACCCCTGACCCCCCGATCCCTGATCACGACTCAGCTTGAGTTGAGCGTTCGTGCGGAATACATTGGAAGCGCGTGCTGCCGCGGCCGGTGCGGCAGCCGCTGTGCGGCTGGCGGCCGCCAGCCCAAGTCCACGGTCAATCTCTGTCAGGAAGGAACTCCCCGATGTTTCGTCGCCTGTTTGCGGCGCTGCCGCTGGTTGCTTTGTTGTTGGTTGCCTCGCAGGTTGTGGCCGAAGACAGCAGCTTTGACTCGGCGGGAGTGAAGATCCACTACGTCGTCGAGGGCGAAGGCGAGCCGGTGCTGTTGATTCACGGCTTCACGGCCAACATCCAGATGCAATGGGGCCTGCCGGGCGTGATCTCCAAGCTGAAGAACGACTATCGCGTGATCGCCATCGACAATCGCGGCCACGGCAAGAGCGGCAAGCCGCACGATCCCAAGCAATACGGACCGGAGATGGTCAATGACGTGGTGCGGCTGCTCGACCATTTGAATCTGCCCAAGGCGCACATCGTGGGCTATTCGATGGGCGGGTTCATGACGAACTATCTGGTCAACACGCATCCCGATCGCGTGCTCACGGCCACGCTGGGTGGCGCCGGCTGGTCGCGCGACAACGATCCGAATATGAAGTTCATCGGCGACCTGGCCGACTCGCTCGAAGCCGGCAAAGGAATCGGTCCGCTGCTCGAGCGCCTCACTCCGCCGGGCCAGCCCAAGCCCGACGAACAGCAAATTGCCTTCGTCAATCAAATGGTGATGGCCAACAACGATCCCAAGGCGCTGGCCGCGTGCATTCGCGGCATGGCAGGCCTGACGGTGACCGAAGCACAACTGCGGTCCAACAAGGTGCCGGCCTTGGCGCTGATCGGCAGCCAGGATCCGTTGAAGCTGGGCGTAGACGAAATGGCCCAGGTGATGGCCAACTTGCGCGTCGAAGTGATCGAGAACACCGATCACATGACCGCCTTCAGCGCGCCAAAATTCATTGGCGACCTGCAGGAATTCCTCGGCGACCATTCGTTGGCGCCGGTGGGCGCCGCGGCCGGCGGCGGAAAATAACGGCCCGCTGCCGGATTCTTCGTTCCATCGTAGCTGAACTCGCCAGAGTTCAGTCTTCTGTAGCCTGTAGCCGGCACACGCCGTGTGCCGTAGCTTTCCGGTGCGTAGCACACGCCGTGTGCCGTAGCTCTCCGTTGCCACGGGTCTCGCCAGTTTCGTAGGTCAGGCACTCCGTGCCTGACATCTTCGTTCCCACACGTTGCGCGACAATCGTCGTGACCACGACACAACGCAATCGTTCTTTGCCTTTCTTCTCTGTGCCCTCGGTGTTGTCCTCGGTGGCAAACGAATTTTGTCTTCGTTTCTTGGTGTCGGTGTTTGAAAGGCTTCGTTTCAATCTGATTCTTCTTTGTCTCTGCGCTCTCCGTGGTCAAATTGGTTTTTCTTCGTACTCTTCGTGTCTTCGTACGTCGTGCCGTCGTGGTTAAACGAATTCGCTTTCGCAGGTCAGGCACCCCGTGCCTGACATCTTCGTCTTTGTTTTTCCCTATCCCCTCTCTTCCAGGTGGCCAAAAACTTCTGTTGCCCAGGCGCCGCTGCGCGCATCATCACCAACACCAGCGCGCCCAGCGCAGCCAAGAACGCGGCGGATGGCTCGGGCACGAGCAACATGTCGGCCGCAGCTGCCGCCGCCAGCGCGGGATTGGCTAACGCGGGACTGTTGGCCGCCCCAGCGCGAATCAACTCGTTGATCACGCGCTGACTATCCAGCGGGCTCACGAGATCATCGCCGTTGACGTCCAGAAATCGGCCGGCCGGCGCCGCGCCCGTGAGTGCGTGCGTGTTATTCCTGATCAGCTCATTGATGATGCGCTGGGCATCGAGCGGGTCCACGATCCCCGAGCCGTCGACGTCGAAATAGTTGTTCGAGTTCTGCCAGGCCGGGTCGATGCGCGCAAGCAAGGCCTCAATCTGCGCGCGATACTGCGACAGGTCAGCGGCCTGGGTCTGATCGCCGCTGACAATCGTGCCTGCCGGCTGGTTGCCGAGCAATTGCTGCGTGAGAATGACACCGGCCAATTCCCACGAGCCGTCGACCTTCTGAAACACAGCGCCGCCCGAGTCACCCGTGGCGGCCTGCGCTTCGAAGGGAAGCCCGGGTCGTTCGAAGCGCGTGGCAAAGCCGCGCGTATTGTTCTGGACCAGAATCGAGCCGCCCACGACCGCATTCGCGCCCCAGCGCATGGTATGCGTGTCGCCCAACACGTAGCCGGTGATGTTGGCCAATGGCAGCGCCACCTGGTTCCAGGTCGCGCCCGAGACCTGCCAACCGATAAGCCCCGGCAAACGATCCAGTCCTGCGCCGATCATGACGACACTGGAATCGGCCACGGGGCGTTGCTCGGCAATGTCGATTGCCGGCAGGCCGGGATCGCTGGCCAGGCGGAACATGCGCAAGTCGGGTGAGCCGAAGGCGGACACGCCGCTGTTCGTCAATGGCGTGCCGGACCCCGGCACGATGCCCATAGAACGTCCGTCGGACAGGCGCAAGGCCCCGTCACCAACGTGGTTCGCCGTCAACACCCAGCGATTGCCCAAGTAGATTCCGCTGCCCGCACCCACGCGGCCGACGTTGTTCCAACCGGGATCGTCTGCGGGAGCCACCTCGGTAACGCTCAGATCTTGCGCGCTAACAACGACGGCGCGCACATCGTGCGTGCTCGCCGTCACGAGCGCGAGCACGGCCGACAACCGGAGCACACAAACCGTCGCCCAACGTGCCATGCAAAGAGTTTCCGCCTGCGGGACGTGCCAGGCGCTGGCGGCGAATGCGCGAGCGCCTCAGTGCTTGGTCCCAAGCATACTCAGGCCGGCGCGGGGTTGCTACTGGTGGACCTGTTGAGCCTGCAGCTTCAGCGAACCGCGGGTTAAATTTCTGTGAGCAATCGTCCGGGCATCCGCTCGTTCTGCCACGGGCAGTTGGCTTAACGAAACTCTGCGACCAGTGGCAAATGGTCCGAGCCGATGTTGGCGCCTACCCAGGAACCGATGCACGTCCAGGCTTCGTGATAGAGCACGTGGTCGATGCGCGTGCCGTATTCGAGCGGGCCCAGCCGGCTGATCTTGGTGAAGCCAAATCCCAAGCCGGTTCGGCCGAAGGCATTGTCCCAGGCAGTCCAGTCGCGGCGGAAGATCCAGCTTTCGCAGGGCATGTTGAAGTCGCCGGCAATGATCATCGGCTCGTTGATGCCCTCGACCCAGATCGCCGTGGCCTCAGACTCCAGGGCCCGCACTTCCAGCACGTCGTCGAGCTGAGCGGGACCATTGGCCTGCTTGTCGAGTACGGCCTCAATGCCCGGCCGTGGCGAACGTAAGTGCACATTGAAAATCGGCACCTCGCGATCCGGCAGCCGCACGCGATAGAACACGGCGGCAACCTCGGGCGGACTCAGCGGGTGCGTAAAATAGCGCAGCTCCTCAATCGGATAGCGGCTGGCGAGAATGAATTCGTCGCGATTGAGCACGTGCCAGCCTTCCGGCCAGACAAAACGCGTAACGACGTTGATCTCTTGCAAGGCGACGATGTCGGCGTCGTTGTCGGCGATCGCCTGGGCAAGTTTTTGCGGGTCCAGCGCATTCTGGTCCACGTTGCAAGTGAGCACGCGCAGCCTGGTAGCCGGGGCGGCCGACGCCGGCCAGTGCAGCACCAGGCCCAGGAAGGGAAACACCAGCACGAGGGCCGACAGCGCCGCGACCCACAACAGCCGGCGATGCCAGATGGCCGCGGCCAGCGCCAGAAAAGGCAGCGGCAGGCCGCACACCCAGCGCGGACCGAACAGCACCAGCGTGGCCAACCATTCCCGGTCGCCCTGCCAATACATCCACAGACACAACAGCACGAGCGCCACGGCGTAGCCGATCATCAGCCCGGCGAGCACTTTCTGCCAGCGCGTGGCGGGCGGCCGCGGAGTGACACTGCGTGCTCTGCCGAACCAGCCGGCCCCGGTCGCGACCGGATCGGTCGGAGCGGCGTGCCCGTTAGTCGATTGCGGATGCGGCATGAGCGGGATCGAGAAACTGCCGGCCAGCGAGTGCGGTAAGAGTGGCTGGCGACCATTCTAGCACGGCGCCCTCCCGAGCATTGTGTGAATGCGATGTCAATCCGGCTCCGCTGGGTGCGGCTTTTCCGCGTCGTCGCGCAGCGCGCCCAAGCGTGCGAACATGCTGCGAATGTCCCAAATGCCGCGCACCGAGACGTACACCGTGATGGTGGAATACCAAACCAGGCAGGTAATGGCGATGATCAACCAGAACGTGGCGAGAGTCATGCCTGTTGAGCTCCAGGCGGCGGGGCTTGTCCGCGAATGATCGGCTTGAGCAGCGAGCCGACGATCATGGCCGTGGCCGACCCGCCGAAGCCCGCCATGCCGGCATAGTTTGGCCCAACCCACGCCGCGAAGTCATGAGTGGCCGGGATCAGTTCCAGCACCAGATATGCGATGGGAAACGCCGCGCCGGCTACAATCGCCCCGCTGGCGCCCCAGTTGTTCGCCCGCGGCCAATAGCAGCACGAAACCAGCAGCACCGACATGCTCGACAAGTAGATCGTGCCGGTCACCGTCAGATAAGTCCAGATATCGCCGCGCAAGGGATACCACAATCCAAACACCAGCAGGAACAGGCCGATGAGCGCAATGATCGATCGGTTCCAACGCAAGCCGCGGCGCTCGGACCATTTTGTTTTGCGAAAGGGCGCCAGGATGTCGTTATAAATCACGCTGCCCCAGGTGAGCATGTACGACGCGTCGGTCGACATGTCGGCGGCCAGCATAGCGGCCACGAGCAATCCCATCAGCCCTACGGGCACGTGCGTGCTCAAGAACGTGGGCATGGCCAACGCGCTGCTGCCGTTGCGCACGGCGTCGGGCGCCAGCACGGCGAGCGCGGCAATGCCCCATAGTCCGGGGATCACGAAGCGGCAGACGAAGAAGAAGCTCGTGCGAGTGTAGACCTTCATGCCGGTCTTCGTGTCCTTGGACGAAAGCACCCGCGCAATCGTCGTTTGCCAGGTGAGCACGGCGGCCGTGTTGAGCATGCCGTTGAACACGACCCACGACCAGCCCAGGTCCGGCTTGACGAAGGGGTTGAAGCCGCCGTCGCCATACTTTTTTTCCACGGTTGTTACGAGCGTCTCCCACGGCACCTGATAGAGCGTAACGATGGTGACGGCGAGCAAGCCCGCGCTCATCACGACGAATTGCAAGTAGTCGGTGACCAGCACGCTCAGCATGCCGCCGACGATGGTATAGACGGCCACTGCGACCAACAGCGTGGTCATCGTGATTTCCAGATACTGCTCGTCCAAACCCGCGACCGTCACCAGGAACTCGCCCCCCTGGCGCAGAAAGACGCCCATGTTCAGCAGCCCACCCAGCACGATAACCACGCCGCTGGCCCAGCGGACGCGCTGGCCAAAGCGCTTTTCGAACAGCTCGGCTATGGTGATCACGCCGCTGTCGCGCAGCGGACGGATGCAGAATCCCGTCCAGCCGACAAAGAGCATGGCCGCGGCCTCGATCAGCCCGGGCACAGCGCCGCCGAAGCCGTGGTTGTAGCCGAGTTCGGCCGTATACATGCACGTGACGATGCCGAACTCGGTGGCGGCCAGCGACGCCACGCCGAGATAAACGTCCATCTCACGCCCGGCCACCAGGAAGTGCTCGACCTTGCCGACGTACTTGCGCACGCTCAGCCCGGCAATCATGGTGCCGAGCAGGTACAGCGCCACGATGCTGCCGTCGATCGGGAGCGAAAAGTGCGACATGGGGCGGCGGGGCAAGAAGGAGGCGGAATTTGTTCGTCCCATGCTATGCTCGCCGCCAAGCTCGGCACAAGCGGGGCGAGTTCGCGGCGGCGTCGGTCGTCCGGTAAAATGCAGGCCGAAGCGAAGCTGTGCCGGCCCTGTTAGGGCCCTATCAATTTCGCAGATACGGTACGCCTCCAACGAACGCGTGTGCATAGACTCAACGTCCGCCGGCTGCTATTCTGGATCGTTTCCCGACACGCCAATCGCCCCTACCTGAGAGTCCTGTCATGCGTACCCGACCACACAGCTCGTTCGTGCAAGCGCTCAAGTCGTTGCGCTGCCCCAAGTGTGGCGCCAAGCTGAACCCGCAGCGCAAGCGCTGCAAGCGGTGCAGCAAGGTGATGAACACGCGGCCCAAGAAGTAGCCCCCTCGCGGCCGCGGAATGCGGACGAAGGTAGCAGCTAACGCCGCGACATGGCTGAATTCCCGCGAATTCGGCTGTGCAAGACACGGCCCGGCTCGAATCTGGCCCCACTGGCAACCGCACTTCGCATTGTCCGCCGTAACCGAAGCCCTTATACTTCTTCTGGTTACGCGTCGACGCCCCCGATGCTTGTTGCCCGCCCCGCTCCGCCCGTCATGGCTCACTCCCGGCAGATCGTTCCGGCAGCGCAGGGTGAGCGCCCGTTTTTCGCCGCGGTCGACGTGGGAGGCACGAACATCAAGATCGGCATGGTCGACAACCAGGGCCGATCGCTCGGCTACGACAGCATGCCGACGGAGGAGGAACAGGGACCGCAACAGGCCGTCAACCGCATTCAGCACGGCCTGCGAAGTATGGCCGCCGACGTCGGCGTCGAGTTCGACTCGATCGCCCGCATCGGGCTGGGTACGCCCGGGACGATGAACGTGGCCCAAGGCATTTTGCTCGAGCCGGGCAATCTGCCGCACTGGTGGCACTTCCCCATCCGTAGCGCGGTGGAGCAGGCCTGCGGACGACCGGTCACCTTCGCCAACGACGCGCGGGCGGCCACCTACGGCGAGTTTTGGGTCGGCAGCGGCCGTGTGTTGCACAGCATGGTGATGTTCACCCTGGGCACCGGTGTCGGCGGCGGAATCGTGATTGGCGAATTGCTGGTCGAAGGCGAGAACAGCGCAGGCTCGGAATTGGGACACTTGATTATCGACTACCACGACGACGCGCGGATGTGCTCCTGTGGCCACCGCGGCCACTTGGAGGCGTATGCCAGCGCCACCGCCGTGGTGAAACGCACCGAGGAGCACCTGGCCGCCGGACGCGTCAGTTCGCTCGGCGCGCGCATGGCCGCCGGCGAAGAGCTCAGCGGCAAATTGATCGACGAAGAAGCACAGCAGGGCGACGCCCTGGCACTGGAGATTATCCTGGAGACGGCGCGCTATTTGGGCATCGGCATTGTCTCGGCCATGCACGCCATTGATCCGCAAGGCGTGGTCATCGGCGGCGCCATGACCTTTGGCGAGCACGACAGTCCCACCGGGCGCGCATTTTTGGAGCGCGTCAAACAGGAGGTGCGGGCCCGGGCGTTTCCGTTTCTGGCCGAACGGACGACGATCGACTTCGCTTCGCTCGGGGGCGACGCCGGCTATATCGGCGCCGCCGGACTGGCACGGCGCGACCATCTGCGCGAAACGGCGCGGAATTGACGAGTGAAGATAGATCCACCCACAGATGTCACAGATGGCCACAGACAAGACGCGAGCAAAGAGAGATTAACCACAGAGAGCTCAGAGGAAAGAGAGGGTCGTGGAAAGTCCACGGACACAGAGTATGAAATTCAATTTGGCCCCCTCATCTGCGTGTGCAGCTGTGACGTCTGTGGATTTATTGAATTGAATTCCTGGCTCTCTGCGACCTCTGTGGTTGATCCGTATTTGTAGAGAACCGGTAAAACGAACGGCGCAGCACGGCATGGCATCGATCGATAATAAACATATCCGCAACTTCTCGATCATCGCTCACATCGACCACGGCAAGAGCACGTTGGCCGATCGGCTGCTCGAGAAAACCGGCACGCTGCAAAAGCGCGAAATGCGCGAGCAGACGCTGGACGACATGGATCTCGAGCGCGAGCGGGGCATCACGATCAAGGCCCGCGCCGTCGCCATGCGCTACAAGCTAAATGGCCAGGAGTACGAGCTGAACCTGATCGACACGCCGGGACACGTCGACTTTCAATATGAAGTCTCGCGCAGCCTGGCCTGTTGCGAAGGCGCCGTGCTCTTGGTCGACGCGTTTCAAGGCGTCGAGGCGCAAACCGTGGCCAATTTCTACTCGGCCATGGAGCACAACCTGACGATCGTGCCCGTGCTGAACAAAGTCGACCTGAAGCACGCCCGGCCCGAAGAAGTGATCGCCGAGATGGAGTCGGTGCTGGCGATCCATCCGGAGGACGTGTTGCGGGCCAGCGGCAAGACGGGCGCCGGCACCGAGGAGCTGCTGCAAGCGATCATCGAGCGCGTGCCGCCGCCCAGCGGCGACCCTGAGGCGCCCCTGCAGGCGATGGTGTTTGACAGCCACTACGACGAATTTCGCGGGGCGATCACCTATGTGCGCGTGATGAACGGCACCGTGCGCAAGGGCCAGAAGATCCGGTTTATCCGATCTGCCACCACGCATGAAGTGTTGGAGCTGGGCCAGTTCGTGCCGCAACGCCGCTCTTGCGAGGAGCTGCAAGCGGGCCAGGTCGGCTATTTGATCTGCAACATCAAGTCGCTGGGCCAGGTGCACATCGGCGACACCGTGACCGTGGCCGGTGAGAACGCCGGCCAGCCGCTGCCCGGCTATCGACCGCCGCAGCGCATGGTGTACTGCGGGCTGTATCCGTCGGACGGCCAGGACTTCGAAGAGCTGCGCGACGCGTTGACCAAGCTGAGCATCAACGATCCCAGCTTTGAGTTCGAGCCGGAAACGAGCGACGCCCTGGGTTTCGGGTTCCGCTGCGGCTTTCTCGGTCTGCTGCACATGGAGATCATTCAGCAGCGTCTCGAAGGCGAGTCGGACATGGACCTGGTGCAAACGGCGCCCAACGTCACCTACGAAGTGCTGACGACGACGGGCGAGACGCTGCAGATTCACAATCCGCAGCAAGTGCCCGACACGGGACTGATCGAAGAGTTTCGCCAACCGGTGGTGAAGGTGAATTTCGTGTTGCCGGTGGAATCGATCGGCCCGGTAATGCAGTTGTGTACCGAACGGCGCGGCGTGTACAAGCGCACCGAGTATCTCTCGCCCACCCGGGCGATGTTGACGTTCGAGCTGCCGCTGGCCGACGTGATTTATGACCTGCACGACAAGCTCAAGAGCGTCACGCGCGGCTACGGCACGATGGACTACGAGTTGATCGGCTATTTTCCGGCCGAACTGGTACGGTTGGATATACTTGTCGGCGGCAAGCGTGTCGACGCGCTGTCGATCATTTGCGACCGCCGCGACGCCGACCGTCGCGGCCGGGCGATCGTCAAGAAACTGCGCACCGAAATCGACCGGCACATGTTCGAGATCGCGCTGCAAGCCGCCATCGGCACGCGGATCATCGCCCGCGAAACCATTGCCCCCATGCGCAAGAACGTCACCGCCAAGTGCTACGGCGGCGACATCTCGCGAAAGCGAAAGTTATGGGCCAAGCAGAAGGAAGGCAAAAAGCGAATGAAGTCGATCGGCAGCGTCGACATTCCGCAGAAGGCATTTCTGGCCGTGCTCGACACCGGCAACGAGAAGCAGAACTAAAGCTGGCCGGGACGATCGTGGAATTCGGTACGCCGCCGGTCGATCTCAAGCAGCCCGACCGTCAGCATCGCGGCTGGTTCGGCGTGGCGCTGCGCTACTTCATCGCCGGGTTGCTGGCGGCGATCTTTCTCGACACGTGGTTTGTCTCGGGCCTGTTGCGTCCCGTGCTCGTGGCCAGCGGGTCGATGGCTCCTGCTCTGCTCGGCCCGCATCGCACCTGGCTGTGCGCCGGCTGTGGCGAACAATTCGCTTGCGGGCTCGATTCGCTGCCCGGACCGCGCAGCGCCGCCATCTGTCCCTATTGTTACGCCAAGGTCGACCCCGTCGCGGCCGTCGATCGCCGCGGCGACCGCGTGCTGGTAGATCGCGCCGCGTTTCATTGGCGCCAGCCGCGGCGTTGGGCGATGGTCGTGCTCGATTGTCCGGGCGCGTGGAGTGAGTCGTGCGTGAAGCGCGTGGTGGGGCTGCCCGGTGAGCGGGTCAGCTTGCGCGACGGTGAAGTGTGGATCGACGGGCAATTGGCGCGCAAATCTTTGTCAGAGGCGCGCGATCTGGCAGTGCTGGTCCACGTCGCGCCGGCGGGTCGGAATGCGGCCGGTGGCCGCCAGCGTTGGCGCGACGAAAGCGACACTTGGCGCATCGAGAGTGGCCGCTTCCTGCATCGAGCAGAAGCGCCGGCCGCCGGCCCGGCGAGATCGCGCGCCGCCCCCGTACATTGGCTCGCCTATCATCATCCCGCAGGCGCACCGGCCGGCGCCGACGAAGCTGATGCGTCGCTAACCGACGAGAGTCCCTACGATCAAGTTGAGTCGCGGCCGCTGCATCCGCTGCGCGACGTGCTCGTGAGCGCGCTGCTAACCTGTGGCGGCGATGGCGAGCTCTTGCTGCGTTGTGGAGGCGGCGACGACGCGTTCGAAGTGCGAATCGACATTGCGACGGGCCGCGGCACGCTGGTGCGCAACGGACGGACGGTCGACGAAATCGTCCCAGGGCCACTCGCCGGCCGCACCGCCTCGATCGAATGGTTGCTGGTGGATCGGCAAGTCCAACTGGCGATCGACGGCCGCTTGGCGCTGCAGTATGTCGCTGACCGGCGCGGCGAGGCTACAAATGCGGCGGCGCACGCTCCGGCCGCACCGCTGGAGCTGGCCATCGGCGCCCGTGGGGCGGAAGTGATCGTAGCCGATCTACGGCTGCTGCGCGACGTTTATTACACGTCTGGCCGAAACGGGTCGGCGACGCACGAATATCTGCTGGGGCCCGGCGAATACTTTTTGCTAGGCGACAATAGTTCGCACTCGCAGGACAGCCGCATGTGGCGGCCGTCGGGCATGGCCGGCGAGCATATCGTTGGCCGGGCAATATCGCCGTAAGTCTCGACAACACTCGGCAGCGTAGCCCTGCCAGCGGCAAAGCGGCGCCGGTTTTCAAGTTCCGAGAACTGCCGCAATCCGCTATATTTCCCGGTCCGGCACAGCGGGGCGTCAATCCGTAAGCGACGGTCGTCAAGGTAGCTGAATTCGCCAGAATTCAGCAGCAGCTATGGCCAAGAAGCGATCTCAATCGAAACCGGCGGCGGCACCCGCTGTAGGCAAAGGCGCCGCCCCGACGGTCATGGAACGGAAGGCCGATCCGCCCGGCGCGCACCGGTTCTTCAACTCGCCGGCGCTGCGCGAGACCGTAGAGTCCGTGGTCGTCGCGTTTGTCCTGGCGTTCCTGTTCCGCACGTTCGAAGCCGAAGCGTTCGTGATTCCCACCGGTTCGATGGCCCCCACGCTCATGGGCGCGCACAAAGACGTGCTGTGCCCCACCTGCGGCTATCGCTATGCCGCCGGCGCCAGCAGCGAGGCCGACGACGTGGCGCGGCAGCGAGGATCTCGTGGGCCGGGCGAACAAGTCGTTGCCGTCACCTGCCCGATGTGCCGCACCACCACCAACGTCGATCCGCGCTCGCCCACTGGCCGCGACTATCCGACCTACGGCGGCGACCGCATCCTCGTCACTAAATTCAACTTCGAGTTCTCGGAGCCGCGACGCTGGGACGTCACGGTGTTCAAGTTTCCTGGCGGCGCAGAGACCAACTACATCAAGCGGTTGGTCGGTCTGCCCAACGAAACCGTGCGCCTGTGGCACGGCGACTTGTACGTTCAACCGCCCCAAGGAGATGCCTTTCATCTCGAGCGCCGCCCGCCTGACAAGCTGCGGGCCATGGCGCAAATCGTGTATGACAACGACTTCGTCGTGGATGAAATGACCAAGAAAGGCTGGCCTGTGCGCTGGGGACCCTGGCCGGATGTCAGCGCGGAAGACAAAAGCGGTTGGAAAACGAACGACGGCAGCCGCACGTATCAAATCGACGGATCGGCCTCGGACGTGCGCTGGCTGGGCTATCGGCACTACGCGCCCTCCCTCGCCGATTGGGAGCTGCTCGATCGCGGGTCGCTGCCTGCCGGCTACGCGCCCCGCCCGCGCTTGATCACCGATTTTTATGCCTACAACACCAGCGTCACACGCGGCGCGCCGCTCGAGCAGCCGCAAATGCTGGGGCTGCACTGGGTGGGTGATCTGCTGCTCCAGTGCCAGGTGGACGTGACAAAATCGGACGGCAAGGTGCACCTGGAGCTGATCGAGGGGGGCCGTCACTTCCGCTGCGCCATCGAAACCCAATCCGGCGAGGCACAGCTCTCGGTCGACGGCCTGGCCGATTTCGAACCCAAGGCGCAAACGCCGATCATCGGGCCCGGCAGCCACGAAGTGATCTTCGCCAACATCGACGACCAGTTGCGCCTCTGGGTCGACGGAACACCCCTGACGTTCGACGGGCCGACGGAGTATCCCCCCTTGGACAACGACCGGCCGCGGTCCGACAACGCGGAGCCGGGCGACCTGCTGCCGGCACGCATCGGCGCCGAGGGCGTGGGCCTGAGCGTGAGCGGGCTGCGCCTCTGGCGCGATCTGTACTACATCGCCACCGATGGCCGCGGGCCGGTGGTTTCGGACTATCGTTTTCCGTACGCGGCGCTCCTGCAGATGCGCTACGAGGAGTTGCTGCAGTTCTGGTCCACGCCCGCCATGTGGTCGGGCGGCAATAACCCGTTCGATCAAAGGCAGGAAGCGATCTACCCCTTGGACGAAGACCAGTTTTTCATGCTGGGAGACAATAGTCCCCTGAGCTTGGATGCGCGGCTGTGGGACAACGAGCGCTACGTGCGGCGCGACCTGCTGATTGGCAAGGCGCTGTATGTCTTTTGGCCGCATTCGTTTCATCGCATCCCGGGAACGCGGATTCCCTTTCCGTTTTTCCCAAATTTCGCCCGGATGGGCTTCATCAGGTAAAATGTGAGTTATGAGTGTAGCCAGCAGACAACCTGATAAGCCGCCGTCCGACAATATCGCTCCCGACACCTCCGCGCCGGCCACGCCGGCCGAGCCCGCCACCGAGCGCTGGGGCCGCAGCTTGCGCGATACGGTCGAGTCGATTGCCATCGCCTTTGCCCTGGCGTTCCTGTTCAAGACGTTCGAGGCCGAGGCGTTCGTGATTCCCACAGGCTCGATGGCGCCCACCCTGATGGGTCGGCACAAGGACGTCGAGTGTCCGCAGTGCGGTTATCACTACACGGCCAGCGGCAGCGAAGAGGCCGATCGCAACGGCAACGTGCTGCGCACGCCCCAGGGCCAGATCGACCAGACGCACCAGGTCGTGGAGTGCACGTGTCCCATCTGTCGCGCCCCCATGTCGGTCGATCCGCTCAAAGTGCACGAGGCCGGCAAGGCGACGCATCCCAGCTACTCGGGCGATCGGATCTGGGTGAGCAAGGTTCCCTATCAGTTCGCCGAGCCGAAGCGCTGGGACGTGATCGTGTTCCGCTGCCCCATGGAAGCGGAGACCTATTTCATCAAGCGCCTGGTGGGCCTGCCCAACGAGACGCTGGAGATTCGCCACGGCGAGATCTTGTCGAAGGCCGCCGCCGCGCGCGAATATGCGTTGGCGCGCAAACCGGCAGACAAAGTACTGGCCATGGCGCAAGTCGTGCACGATGCGGACTACGTCAGTCCCGTGTTGGCGCAAGCGGGCTGGGCCTCGCGCTGGAGGCCCTGGTCGGCGGACGACGCGCAGAGTAAATGGCAGGTGGACGCTGACACGCGCAGTTTCTCCACTGCCGGTCAGGCGCCCGGCGAAGCGTGGATCCGCTACGAGCATCGCGTACCCACGGAACGTTTCTGGCGCGACAACGCGGAGGGGCGTCCGGCGCCAAGCAATCCCCCGCGGCCGCAATTGATCACCGATTTCTATGCCTTCAACACGCGCGTGCTGCGGCGCGACGAGCACTACGGTCCCGCGCCCAGCACGCTCGGTTTGCACTGGGTGGGCGACCTGCTCGTGGATTGTGAAGTGGACGTGCGCGGCCCGAGCGGGGCGGTGCTGTTCGACCTGGTCAAGGGCGGCCGCCATTTCCGCGCCACGATCGACGTGGCCACGGGCCGGGCACAGCTGTCGATCGACGGCCTGGCCGATTGGCGGCCCACGGCCGATACACCGCTGCGCGGCAGCGGCACCTATGATGTGACCTTTGCCAATGTCGACCGGCAGTTGTTGTTGTGGGTCGATTCCAAACTCGTGACATTCGACGTGCCGACGGAGTATCCGGATCTGCACAACGACGAACCGCAATCGACCTCCGACGATCCGGGTGATCTGGCGCCGGTGGGCATCGGCTCGCGCGGAGCAGCTGTCGCAGCGCGGCACGTGCGCGTGCTGCGCGACATTTACTACATTGCCGATCGCAGCATCGACCAGCACATGCCGATCACCGATTTTCGCGCTCGCAGCAGCATGGTGCCGATCTTGCGGTCGGACGAGCTGGTCGATTTTCTGGCGTCGCCGCGGCAATGGAAATTGCGCGACGGCCACAGCGCGTTCGACGATCGCCAGTCGATCACGTTTGATTTGGGGCCCGATCAGTTCTTCGTGCTGGGCGATAATAGCCCGGCCAGTGCCGACGCGCGTTTCTGGTCCGGCGAGAACTATGTGGACCGCAGCTTGCTGGTAGGTAAGGCGCTGTTTATCTATTGGCCCCACGCGATTTCACTCCCCCTGCCACTGGTTAACGTCTCGCTGCCGGTCATACCGAACTTGCCGGAGATGGGCCTGATCCGGTAGAAGCTTGTATGCGCAGCCGCGCTCGGGTGCCAGTGACAGCTTGCTGGCCGTGCGTGGTTGTGAGCCACTTGTACGCCCGGGAGAAGCCGCGGGTGGCACCCCGCGTCACGGAGGACTCATCAGATGCCGATGCTGGAAGTTCAAGGGCTGGTCAAGATCTACGGCCGCCGCCGCGTCGTCGACGGAGTCGACTTCGAAGTGGATCGCGGCGAGATTGTTGGGCTGCTCGGGCCCAACGGCGCCGGCAAGACCACCAGCTTTCGCATGACGTGCGGCATGATCGAGCCGGACGAAGGCACGGTGGTGCTCAACGACATCGACGTGACGGACTGGCCCATGTATCGCCGCGCACGCGACGGCAAGATGGGCTACCTGGCGCAGGAATCGAGCGTGTTTCGCAAGCTTTCGGTCGAGAACAATTTGCTGGGCATGATGGAAATGCTCGGCTACGACCGCCGCACGCGCCGCGCTCGCTGCGACGACCTGTTGGAGCAGTTCGATATCACGCGCCTGCGCAAGGCCCGGGCCGATTCACTCTCCGGCGGCGAGCGGCGGCGACTGGAAATCGCCCGCTGCCTGGTCTCCGATCCCGAGCTGATTCTGCTGGATGAGCCGTTCACCGGGATCGACCCCGTCACCATCGACAGCATTCAGGCCATCATTCGCGATCTGCGCCAGCGCGGCATCTCCATTCTGATCACCGATCACCAGGTGCGCGAAACGCTGGAGATCACGGACCGCAGCTATGTGATTCGCTCGGGCACGGTGCTCTGTCACGGCCCGCCCGAAGAAGTGCTGGCCAATCCTGAGGCGCGCAAGTACTACTTCGGCGAAGGCATCGGCCTGGGGACGTAGTCGACCGAGGCAACCTGCACAAGCCCGAAGCGCCAGCGAGGGAACTGCATCTCCGCCGGGTGTCATGCTCGCGTGAGCATGTGTCTTCGTCGTTCCTTCTTTCAAAACCTCACGGCCAGATTGCGGGGTGGCACTGGCGGCTTGTCCGCCAGTGTCTGTTGCAGTTTTGCACTGCTGGGCAAGCCAGCAGTGGCACCCGAGAGCGGTTTTGAATCTCTGTTCTAGCCACTGCCCCCTGCCCTACACCTGCGGCTCCCAGCCGGGCCGATACTCGCGGCCCCACAGCGCCTGTGCTTCGGCGTCGTCCTGCACGTGGCCGTTGGCCGGGTCGGTGCGCAGCGTGCGTCCGGTGCGATAAGAAATATTGCCCAGGTGGCACAACAACGTGCTCTTGTGGCCTTCTTCGATGTCGGCGTTGGGCCGGGCACCGGAGTGAACGCACTCGAGAAAGTTTTTCAAGTGCGGGTCGTGGCCGGTAAAGCCCGACTTTTGCTCCGCAATCTGCTTGTCGTCCGTGTCGTAAATTCGATAGCTGTCGCCATCGCAGACCAGCGCGCCGCGGTCGCCGTAGAAGGAGAAGCCATAGGTCGAGCCCTCGAAGCCGCGGCGGTGCCAGTTGCGGCCTTCCCAGATGATGCTCTTGTCGCCGAAATCGTAAGTGACGGTTTGCGTGTCGGGCGTTTGCTGGTCGTCGTCAAAGAAATATTTCCCGCCGCCGGCCACGACGCGCCGCGGATAGTCGACCCCCAAGCCCCAGCGGCACAGGTCGAGCGAGTGGATGCCGTTGTTGCCCAACTCGCCGGTACCCCAGTGCCAGAACCAGTGCCAGTTGTAGTGCACCACATTGTCGCGATACTCGCGCTCGGGCGCCGGCCCCTGCCAGAGTTCGTAGTCCAGCCCTTTGGGCACGGACGCCGGCTGCCCGCGACCGATCGTCTTTCGCGCCGCCGTGTACCAGCCGCGCGAGAGGAGCACCCGGCCAATGTCGCCGGCCTGCACGCGTGCGATCGCTTCGATGATGCCCGGCATGCTGCGCCGCTGCGTGCCCAGCTGCACCACGCGATGATGCTTCCGCGCGGCGGCCACCATCAGCTCGCCTTCGCGCGGGTTGTGGCTGGCAGGTTTTTCTACGTAGACGTGCTTGCCCGCGGCGCAAGCCATGATGGCGGCCGGTGCATGCCAATGGTCGGGCGTGGCAATGGCCACCGCGTCGACCCCCGCATCGTCGAAGATGCGGCGCAGGTCGGTGACTTGCTTGGGCGGCTGGCTCTGACGACCGGCCACGGCACTGACCACCCGATCGAGCACGCGCTCGTCGACGTCGCACACGTAGGCCACGCGCGCCCCGCCGATCGATGCGAACCCGTCTGCCAAGGCCGCGCCGCGACCGTTGACGCCGATCACGCCGACGGCCACCGCTTCGTTAGGGCTGTCGGCGGCGCGCGACCGACGCGTATCGCCGGCCAAAGTAAGCGCACCGGCGGCCAACGCCGAGTTTCTTAAAAATGCGCGGCGCGAAGAGGCGTGTTGCATCTCACGAGCTCCCCAAGGATGAGGCCTGTCGCTGGCGACCGACCGTGTGTCAACCTTGGCCCAGGATACCCCCGTTCGGTTGCCCGCTGCAAGCTGCCGTGGCCAGGGGCGGCGCAGCACATTCGTTGCCGCTGACACACGAAAACGCGGACAGAAACGGAGATTGCGCAGTCGTCGCCTGCGCGCCTGCCGGCGGTGCCAAGGCCGCCGAATTGACACGTGCCGCGGGCGCCACGTACCATTGAGGGCGCCTCCCCGGACATGCGCTGGGCATTTCGCTGGCGCCGCGTTTCACAAGCCTGGCGCGCGAAAGCCAGCGGGACGTTCCGCCAGGCCGTCGAGAGGACGCGCGCGAGTGCCGCACGGCCCCCTTCCTATGGTTGACTCTCCGGACCATGCAGTCTGAACCAGCCGGCGCGCCCGATCCCTCGTCTGCGCGCGCCTCGACCGATACGGTGCATCGTCCTGAGCCGGCGAGCCAGGAGCCTCGGCCCGCGCACTCCGCGGCCGAGCTGGTGCCCCAAGCACATCAGCACCGCACCTTCTGGTTGTGGGTAATGTGTCTCACGGGCGTCGACTACTTCAGCACGCTGGGCTATCAGCCGTCGATTGCCATTGAAGCGGCGGGCATGCTGGCGCCGCTGGCCACGCTTGTGCTGGTGGCGGTCACGCTTTTTGGCGCGCTGCCCGTTTACGCGCACGTGGCGGAGTGCTCGCCCAACGGCCAGGGCTCCATCGCCATGCTCGAACGGCTGGTCCACGGTTGGACCGGCAAAATCCTGGTGCTGGCGCTATTGGGCTTCGCCGCCACCGATTTCGTGATCACCAAGACGCTTTCTGCGGCCGACGCCGCCGTGCACTTGATTCACAATCCCCTGTGGGCGAACGCGCCGGCGTTCGTGCACGAGTGGGGCGAAGATCAGCAGCGCATCGCGCTGACCATGATGTTGTTGATCATCCTGGGCGCGAGCTTCATGCGTGGTTTTCGCGAGGTGATCGGCCTGGCCGTGATCGTCGTCGCTACCTACTTGCTCTTGAATCTGTTTGTCGTGGGCAGCGGCGTGGTCTACCTGCTGGCGCATCCAAGCTACTTTCAGGTCTGGCAAGACCGGGTCACCAGCGGCGAATGGCACATCGCCGAACGCCCGTTCGGCAGCACGAGCTGGCTGGCGATCGCGGCCACGAGCATTTGGTTCTTTCCCAAGCTGGCCCTCGGCTTGAGCGGCTTCGAAACCGGCGTGGCCGTGATGCCGTTGATCGACGGCGGCGCCGACGACACGCCGGAGCATCCCGCGGGCCGCATTCGCAACGCGCGCAAGCTGCTCATCACCGCCGCCTGCATCATGTCGGTGTTTCTGATCGGCTCCGCGTTCGTGACCGCGACGTTGATTCCGCCGGCAGCGCTGATTCCGCATAGTGCGCTGGTCAACCACGCGGCTGGCTTGCCGGCCGAAGCGGGTCAGGCTGCCGATCGCGCGCTGGCTTACCTGGCGCACGGCGAAAGCCCGCATTTGATCAACCCGATATTCGGGCCGGCGTTCGGCACGTTTTACGATCTGGCCACGGTGGTGATTCTGAGTTTCGCCGGCTTGAGCGCAATGGCGGGCCTGCTCAACCTGGTGCCACAGTATCTGCCGCGCTACGGCATGGCGCCGGAGTGGACCCGCGCCGTCCGGCCGCTGGTGATCATGTTCACCGCCATCAATCTCCTGGTCACCTGGGTGTTCAATGCCGACGTCGACGCCCAGGGCGGCGCCTACGCCACCGGCGTGTTGGTGCTGATTTGCAGCGCCTGCACGGCCACGGTGATCGAGCGCTTTCGGCAGCGCAACGGCATGTGGATTGCGCGGGTGCCTTGGGCGTTCGTGCTGATTGCGATCGTGTTCTATTTCACGGCCGCGGCCAACATTATCGAACGTCCCGACGGCGTAAAGATCGCCAGTTGGTTCATCATTGCCATCGTGTTGGCGTCATTCGGTTCGCGCATGAAGCGCAGCACCGAGCTGCGCTTCCGGGCGTTCGAGTTTGTCGACATGAACTCGCGCTTCCTGTGGGACAGCCTCAAGCACCTGGAGTTTCCAGTGCTGGTGCCGCACCGGCCGGGCCGCCGCGGCTTGGACGAGAAGGAAGCCAGCATCCGCGAGCGTCACCGGCTGAGCGACGAAGTGCCCATCGTGTTCATCGAGGCGGAGCTGGGCGATCCCAGCGAGTTCCAGCAGAGTCCCCTGATGGAGGTGGGCCAGGAAGGCGGGCGGTTCGTCATCAGCGTCACCCGCTGCGTGTCCATCGCACATGCCGTGGCCACGATTGCGCTCGAGTTGTCGCGCTACGGCGAGCCGCCGGAGATTCACTTTGGCTGGTCGGACGAGAACCAGCTGGCTGCCAGCATCGGCTTTTTCCTGCTGGGCGAAGGCAATGTGCCCTGGCGGGTGCGCGATTTGATCATCAAAGCCGAGCCCGATCCCAAGCGGCGGCCAAAAGTGATCATCGGCTGATCGGCCCGCCGGCCAGCTGTCGCGAATCTAATTAAACATCGCGCAGCGCTGCAAGTTTCGCACGATCTGGCGAATTCGTGCCGCCCGAGCATTCCCGCCGGTCCGCGATTCTGGTTGACTTTGCCCGACCATGCGGCCGCGGCGCCAGCAGTGCGCGCGATCCGCACGGTGGCATGGCAGCCGAACGCCGCAAATTTGTTGACGACCGCCTGGCGAAGTGCCAAGATTGACGGCGCGGCGGACAGGTCTCGGCGTCTTTCGCGGCGGCAACGTGTCCGGGATTCTTGCCTTCCAGGCCCCTACCGGCCCCCTTTTTTTTGCGGAGCGATTCCCATGGTACGGCACACGATTCTGGCGGCGCTGTTTCTGACATTGATCGTGGCAAATGCGCGGGCGGCCGATGCCGATCCCAGCGGCGATTGGACGTTTGAGATGATGCGACAGGGACAAGTGACCGAAGTTCCCATGACGCTCAAGGCCGATGGCGAGAAGCTCACCGGCACCGTCGGCCGCGACGAGCGCAAGGCCGACATCGAAGAAGGCTCGTTCAAGGATGGCGAAGTGGCGTTCAAAGTCACCCGCGAGCGCAACGGTCAGACGTTTACCGTGAGCTACAAAGGCAAGCTCGAAGGCGACACGATCAAGGGCACCGTCGAGTTCAACGCCGGCGGCGAATCGCGCAGCCGCGATTGGGAAGCCAAACGCGCCAAGTAGCACGCCCGGGCAATTGAGCCACTCGCTCATGATGAATGCGATACCCAGGCGCGACTGAAAACTTTACCCCTCACCTTGCCCTTCTCGAGGGTGAGGAGAGGTCTACGAGTCGATCCAACTAAGGAGAAGTACTTATGTCATGGTCCAGAATCTTGCTGCTGGCCGCATTGGCGGCGGCCACGTTCAGCGCCGCCAGCCGCGCCGCCGACCTCACGGCCGGCATGAAAAAGGGAACGCCGGAACTGAAATCGGCCGGTCCGGCCACGTTCGCGCCGCAGGGCATCTTGCTGGTGGGCGATACGGCCGGCGCCACGATCTACGCCATTGCCACCGACGACAAGTCGGCCGGCTCTCCCGGACAGCCCCTGGCGATCGACAAGATCGACGAGAAGATCGCCGGACTGCTGGGCACCTCACCCAAGGAAATCCTGATCAACGACGTGGCCGTGAATCCCGAAAGCGGCAGCGTGTTTCTTACCGTTTCGCGCGGCAAGGGACCGGACGCGAAACCGGTCATCGTACGCGTCGATTCGTCGGGCAAGCTGGGCGAGTTCTCGCTGGCTGACGTGATGTTCTCTTCGGCCCCCATTCCCAGCGCGCCCGAAAGCGGACGCCAGCGCCAGGAAGTCACCACGGATTTGCAGTTCACCGGCGGCCAGGTTATCGTCGCAGGCCTGTCAAACGAGGAGTTTGCCTCGCAATTGCGCGTGATTCCGTTCCCGTTCCAGAAGGTCGACGGCGGCGCGAGCGTCGAGATTTGGCACGCGGCCCACGGCCAGTTCGAAACCCGTTCGCCGGTGCGCACGTTTGCCGTGTTCGACGTGGGCGGTCAGCCGAACGTGTTGGCGGCCTACACCTGCACCCCGCTGGTCAAGTTTCCGCTCTCGGATCTTAAGCCCGGCTCCAAGGTGAAGGGCACCACGATTGCCGAACTCGGCAACCGCAACCGCCCGCTCGACATGATCGTGTATGAGAAGGACGGCAAGGACTATTTGCTGATGGCCAATAGTGCCCGCGGCGTGATGAAAGTGGACGTCAACAAGATCGACGAGACGCAAGGCGTGACCGACCACGTTAAAGGTGGCGGCACGGCCGGCTTGTCGTACGACACTATCAAAGATCTCAAGGGCGTCATGCAGCTCGACAAGCTCGACAAGGGCCACGCGCTCTTGTTAGTCCAGTCCGATTCCGGTTCGCTCGACCTGAAGACGGTGCAATTGCCGTAAGCGGGCAATCCCTGGATTGGCTGCCGGAAAAGCGAATGAGTATACAGGGGCGGCCGGTTGTCGGTCGCCCCTGTTTTCATCAAGGACGGGGACGCCGATGGCCGGATCGTACTGGCGCAACGCGTGCGTGCTGTTCGCGGCACTGCTGGTTGCCGGCGGTTGCCAGCGCAGTTCGGCGCCGCGCGCCGGCGCAGCCGCCGAGGATGCGGAGATTGCATTCTTTCTCACCAAGACGGGCGGCACGCAGCCCAGCTTCGCCGTGATGGGCATTCCCGCCTCGGATCGCTATCAGCTGGAAGCGGCCGAGCCGCGCTCATTGGCCGACGTGCTGACGGTGCACGTGACGGGCGCCGGCGAGGACGTGCCTGGCATGGCTGGCGACGTCGCGCTCAAGGAGGACGGCCTGCTGTACTTCCAGCCGCGCTATCCGCTCCGCCCCGGCACCAGCTATCGCGTGGTCTACCATCCCGCGCGCATCCCGGAGGGTGACAAAGCCGCGCGGGACTTCGAGGCGGAGTTCGACATTCCGACGGCCGCGGCCCAGGGGCCGACTTCGCTGGTGCACGTTTATCCGTCCGGCGAGCGGCTGCCCGAGAACCTGCTCAAGTTCTATTTGCACTTCTCGGCGCCCATGTGCCGCGGCGAAGCCTACCGCCGCATCCACCTCCTGAATGCCGACGGCAAGGAAGTGGCCGACCCGTTTCTCGAGCTGGGTGAGGAACTGTGGGATCCCACCCTCGAGCGCTTCACGCTGTTGTTCGATCCGGGCCGCATCAAGCGCGGACTGAAGCCGCGCGAGGAAGTCGGGCCGGTGCTCGAGGAGGGCCAGCGCTACACACTGGTCGTCGACCGCGATTGGCTCGATGCGGCCGGCAAGCCCCTGGAAGCTGGAATCAAGAAGTCATTCAACACGCTGCCGCCCGACGAAGCACCGCTCGACACCACTGCCTGGAAGATCGACCCGCCCGCAGCTGGCAGTTCCAATCCGCTGCTCGTGCGCTTTCCGGAGCCGTTGGATCACTCGCTGTTGGAACGCGTCGTGCGCGTGACCACTGCCGGCGGAGAGGCCGTGCCAGGCAAGATCGAGGTGACCGACGGCGAAACCTGCTGGCGCTTCACGCCCGCGCAACCCTGGGCGGACGGGGCCTACCAGCTTGTGGCCGACACGACGCTCGAAGACCTGGCCGGCAATTCCATCGGCCGGGCGTTCGACGTCGACGTGGTCGAGCCCATCCAGAAACGCATCACGACCGACACCGTCTCGCTGCCGTTTGAGATTCAATCGCCAAACTGAGCCACGACGGCACGAAGGGACACGGAATCCTTCCTGTCGTCGTGGCTTTGTGTTTCAAATTGAACTTCGTGCTTCTTCGCGCCCTTTGTGTCCTGGTGGTTATTTTCCGCGCGTGGCCAACAGCGCCTGCGTGGCCCAGCCGGTGGTCGAAAGCCGTTGGGCGTAGCTGTCCACGCCGGGCGGGCGCGTGGTCGGCGGCCAGCCGCCGTCGGCCTCTTGCGCGGCAACGAGGTACGCGCGGCCGCGCTGAATTTGCTGGAGCACCTCACGCCGCGCCTCGTCAGGCTTGCCCTGCTGCGGCCGCTGCGACTCGATGGAAAGCGCCAGCACGACCAATGCCGTGTCGAACGCCTCTGGCGCGGAGTTGGCGAACGGTCCCCAGCCGCCATCGGGCGATTGACCTTGGCGAATCAATCGCAGGCACTGTTCGCGCCGCGCTTGGGCCTCTTGGTTGCGGTACGGCGCGAGTGCCAGCATCGTGGCGGCCGCGTCGAGCACGCTCTTGGCCTCGGTCGTTTCGAACCAGCCCTGCGCTTTGAGAATCGCATCGTCGTACTGCTCGTCACCCGTTGCCCGCAGCACGCGCTGCGCCAGCGCCGTAGCCAACGCCCGGCCATAGGTGACCGGCGAGCCGAGCGTGCCGGGCATGTCGGTGTCCCAAAAACCCTCGGGCGATTGCAGCTCGGCCACGAGCGCCGCGGCTTGCGCCAGCGCGTCGCGATGATCGAGCACGCCGGCGCCGTGAGCCTCGGCCAGAGCAGCCGCGAACTGAATGCGCGCCAGCTGGCGATCTTTGAACGGCCCATCCGGACCGTCGGCGTCCCAGGTTGCCGGCTCAGAGAGATACTCGAGCGTTTCGGCCAGCGGAGATTTGTCGGGCAGCAGTCCCGCGTCGGCCGCCCACATCAATGCCCGGGCGGCATCGCCACTATTGTGGCACGAGTGGCAATGCTTCTCGGCGTGCCACTTGGGCACTTCGGCCGCCAGAAAGGCGATCGCGCGGGCCTCCGGCGATTTTTCTCCGCCATGCGCAGTTGACGCGATCCCCAAGAGCGCGCCAACCAGCGCGAAGTATCCGCATCGTGAAACGCTATTCATGGTTCAGCCCCCGGCTTTGCCGGGGGACACTGACCGGTGAGAGTCCGTTGCACGCTGCGCCACTTCAATACCCCGGAGGTACCATGGTCTGAGCGGCCCGATGCGTGGCGCGCGCCCATCATCAAATGCGTTCGATGATCGTGCACGTGGCCATGCCGTGGCCGATGCACATGGTCTGCAGACCCAGCGTGCCGCCGCTGGCTTCCAGGCCGGTGAGCATCTTGGCAAACAGCCCCGCGCCCGTCGCCCCCAGCGGATGCCCGTGGGCGATCGCTCCGCCCCAGGGATTCACCCGCGCGGGATCGGCCTTCAACTCGCGCAGCCAGGCCAGCACGACCGAGGCAAACGCTTCGTTGATTTCTACCCAGTCGATATCGTTGATTGTGAGGCCCGCGCGCTCGAGTGCTTTGCGCGTGGCGGGAATCACTCCCGCCAATTGCAGCGTGGGATCGTCGCCCACGGCCACGCGCGCCAGGAACCTGGCTCGCGGCCGCAGCCCGTCGCCCAAGGCCACTTCGCGGTCGGCAATCAGCACGGCCGCAGCGCCATCGGAAATCTGGCTCGAGTTGGCCGCCGTGACCACGCCGTTGCCGTCGGGCCGAAACACCGTAGGCAGCGAGGCGATCTTGGCCGGGTCGAGCGAATCGCGAATGCCTTCGTCGCGCGCGAGCGTGATGGTCTTGCCTTCCTTGTCGAGCCCGGCGGTCGGCAGCAGCTCGCGATTGCGCCCGTCGCGCGCCGCGGCGCTGGCCCGGCGATGGCTCTCCATGGAGAACGCGTCGACGTCGGCCCGCGTGATCTTGTATTTTTCCGCCAGCCGTTCGGCGCTTTCGCCCTGGTGAATGAGATTGAATTTGGCCAGCGCGGGATTCAGCTTGTCGAGCGAGCCCACGTCGCTGAACATGGGCGCGCGGCTCATGTGCTCCACGCCGCAGCCAATCGTGTAGTAAGCGTCGCCCGCCGCCACTTCTTGCGAGGCGAAGTGAATTGCCTGCTGGCTCGATCCGCACATGCGGTTGAGCGTCACCGCGGGCACTTCCACCGGAAAGCCCGCCAGCAGCACGCCCAGCCGGCCGATGTTGGCCCCTTGTTCGCCGGCCTGGGTGACGCAGCCCGTCACCACGTCTTCGATCTTGGCGGGCGAGACTTTCGCCCGCTCGCACAACCCGGCCAGCGCTTGCGCCAACAGGGCGTCGGGACGGACCTCGCGTAGCGCACTCTCTTTGCGGCCGAATGCCGTGCGCACGGCCTCGATCACTACGGGTTGCGGCATGATTCAGGTTCCTTGTGCAATGGATGTTTCAGGTGAATTATATACGCGACGGATCCGGGAATTCATAAGCCCGAAGCGCCAGCGAGGGCGAAATGGCAGGTGCACTTTCTTTGTCACCCGTGCTTGCGCGTCGGGCTGGTGTCGATTGTGGTGTATTCGTTCACGTTGCCAGCAGCCTGGCCGGCGCTTCCACCGTCAGCTCATTGCGCACGTTGCCCGTGTTCAACGTGCCCACCGGCTCGAACAGCAGCACCTGTACCTCGCTGGCCGCCGACGGCCGGTGCTCCACGCCGCGCGGCACGACGACAAACTCACCTTCACCCACGTCGAGACTTTGCTCCTGGCCCGTCCGGTCGCGATAGTCCAGCCGAAACGCGCCCTTCACCACCAAGAACAACTCGTCCTCGTCGGCGTGGTGATGCCACACGAACTCGCCCTGGAACTTCACCAGCTTGACGTGCTGGCCATTGAGCTCGCCCGCGATGCGCGGGCTCCAGTGTTCGTGGAACTCGGCGAATTTTTCGCGCAGCGAAACTTTGTGCACCTGGCTCATGGGTTGCAATATCTGTCGTGGTTGGTGTGCGTGCCAAATCGGCCGACGGCGAACCGCGCCGGCCGCCCTCGCTGGCGCTGCGGGTTAGTCTCTCCTCTTTCCTCCAGCCTCCAGCCTCCAGCCTCCAGCCTCCCGCCTCCCGCCTCCCGCCTGCAGCCCGTTCTTCACGTCCCGTTGTTGGCATAGTAATCGCCGTACTTTTCCCGCAGTGCAGTCTTCAGAAACTTGCCGGCGCTGGTGCGCGGGATCTCGCTGGCAAAGGCAATCGCATCGGGCAGCCACCACTTGGCAAACTGCGGCCGCAAAAATTCGATCAGCTCTTCCGGCGTCGCTTGCTGCTCTTTCTTGAGGACCACGATGGCCAGCGGCCGCTCGGCCCACTTGGGGTGCAGCGCGGGAATGACCGCGGCCTCGGCCACGGCCGGGTGCCCCATCAGGGCGTTCTCCAGTGCCACCGAACTGATCCACTCGCCGCCGCTCTTGATCACGTCTTTGGCGCGGTCCTGCAAATGCAGCGTGCCGTATGGCTCGATGGCCACGATGTCGCCCGTGCGGAACCAGCCGTCCTCGGTGAACGACGTTTGCGCGTCGGGCCGATGGTAGTAGCCGCTGGCGATCCAGGGGCCGCGCACTTCCAATTCGCCCATCGACTGCCCGTCCCAGGGCACCACGCCGTTCTCGTTGCGGGCCCGAATCTCCACGAGCGGACTCGGCCGGCCTTGCTTGGCCTTGAACGCAAACTGCGCTTCCTTCGGCGCATTGCTCAGCCGCACCGGCATGGCCCCCACCGTGCCCACCGGGCACAGCTCGGTCATGCCCCAGGAGTGCAAAATATTGAGGCCGTGTCGCTCTTCGAAACCGCGGATCATGCTCATCGGCGCGGCCGAGCCGCCGGTAACTATGGCCCGTACGCTCGACAGGTCGTATTGCTTGGGATCGGCATCCAGAATCTGCAGCATGCCCAGCCAGATGGTGGGGACGCCGCCGGTCACGGTCACGCGCTCGCGCACCATCAGGTCCAGCACGCTGGGCGGATCGAGGTGCGGTCCGGGAAACACTTGCTTGGCGCCGAGCATCACGCACGTAAACGGCATGCCCCAGGCATTGGCGTGGAACATGGGCACCACGGCCAGCACCGTGTCGTGTTCGCGCAAACCCAGCACGTCGGTCAGGCCGCTGGCCAGCGAGTGCAGCGTGATGGCGCGGTGCGACGCCAGCACGCCCTTGGGCATGCCGGTCGTGCCCGACGTGTAGCACATGGCGGCCGCCTGCCGCTCATCGAGATCGGGATAGTGAAACGTCGATTCGTCGGCGTCGGCCACCAGCGCCTCGTAGTCCAGCGTGCCCGGTGGCAGCGGCTGGTCGCTCGTGCGCACGACGATCACATGTTTGAGCGAGGGCACCGTCTCACGGAACTTGTCGAATGCTTCCCACAAGATTTCGTCGACGATGATCACCTTGTCTTCGGCGTGGCCGGCGATGTACGTCAGATCGCTGGGATGCAGCCGCAGATTGAGCGTGTGCAACACGGCGCCAATCGAGGGAATCGCCATGTACGCTTCCAGGTGCTGGTAGTGATTCCAGCAGAACGTGCCCACGCGATCGCCGTCTTCCACCCCCAGCTTGCGCAGCGCCACCGCCAGCCGCTTGGCCCGCGACACCATGTCGCCATACGTGTACCGATGCAACGACTTGCAGGGCAGCCGTGTGACCACCTCCCGATCGTAGTGCAACTGCTCCGCGCGGCGCAGCATGGTGGGAATGGTCAACTGAAAGTCCATGATCAAGCCGTGCATGGTTCGCGAGTCCTTGTAGTGGCGCAAGGAGTGGAAAGAGAGACCTAGTGCAGCGTCAACCCGATTCATTCGGGTTGATGCTCCAACGACGCCAAAGACGTAAGTGCTTTGGCGCAAACAATACCTAGTGCTCCGCACGACCTTTTGCTACCCGAAAACGAGGCGTTGACGGAGCACTAGTGGCCGCGTGGCCGTCGCTCGAACGCGGCCGGACGAATGTCCTCGCGTTCGTGCGCGGGGGATGGCAACGCGCTAGCCGTAAATTGTATCCCGCCGCAAGGCGCCGCAATACCCTGGGGTGGCACGGGCATCTTGCCCGTGCTCGACCGGCCCGTGCGCTTCCGGCACTGGCGAAACGTGCTGGTGCCACTGGCGTTCCGCCAGTGCGTCCTGTGTGCCACTGGGTGGCCGCACTTGCCGACACCCGTGCGAGATGCACTCCAGCGTGGCCTTGAAACCCTGCAGCCGACGGGCCGGTATATCTCGTAAACCGCTACCCGCGGGATCGGAGGTCCAAGTGATCAATACCCGGCAAGTGCGTGGCCGACGCAAGCTTCGGTTTCACGACTTTGACGAGCTGCTGGTCGACGTGCGTCGACTGCACGCCGGCCCGCACCGGCAGTTGGGAAACTGGTCGCTGGCCCAGATCGCCAAGCACCTGGGCCGGGTTATGCATGGCTCGATCGACGGCAGCCCCAGCGGCGACGCCGTGCAGTTTCCGCTGCTCTCGCGGATCGTGGGGCGGCTGATCCTGCGACCGTTTCTGCTCAACGTGGCGGTGCCGGCCGGCATCAAACCGCCGGACGCCGTGCGGCGCGAGTTCATGTTCGACCAGGCCGAGTTTGACGACGCGTTGGCCTGTCTGGAAACCGGCGTGGCGCGGCTGCGCCAGGAAACGACCCGTGTCATTCATCCGCTCTTGGGCCGCCTGTCGCCGGCCCAGTGGGACAAGTTCCACCTGCGCCACAGCGAGATGCACCTGGGCTTCATCGTGCCCCAGTGAAATCCGGTGCCACTGGCGTCTCGCCAGTGCGCGGCCTTGCGCGCGGAACCAGGAGAACGCTTACGAGTGTGTGTGCGGCACCGGCGCTACGCCCCCGAACGCGTCCGCACGGCCGCCAGCGGCAGGCGATTCTCCATGGCGAACTGTTCCCACTCCTGCGCCGTGCGCGACTGAAAGATCGCTTTCATCTCGTCGTACGTGCCGTCCTTGACCGACAGCAGCGCTTGCAACCTGGCCCAGAATTGCGGCTCGAGCGCCCCCACGGCCAGCCAGCCCTCGCGCGTGGGATAGATGTTGTAAAACGGCAGCGCGCCGCCCAGCCGTCCGCCGGGCACGGTCAGCCCGTGGCGCAAGGGCAAGGTAAAAAACTCGAGCGCCTCGGCAATCGGCACGTAGCTGAGCACGCCCTGGCCGGTGCGCGCCCGCTCAGCCAGCACGGCCAGTGCGTGGCTGACCGCTGTCTGCGCGCCGGCCATGTCGGCCAACAGCGTCAGCGGCATCAACGGCGGCGCGACCAGGCCCACCGTGGCCTGATACGTCAGGTCGTGGCCCGTGCGTTCCATGTCCGGCGGACCGTGCCCGACGATGGCCACCTGGCACAGCCGCGGAAACTGCGCGTGCAGCCGCGGCCAGTCGAGCGCCATGCGCTCGAGCGACGAGGGGAGCGACGAAGTGACCAATACATCGGCCGCGGCGAGGTGCGTGCCCAGCCGGCCGCGGTCGGCGTCGGTCTTCAGGTCGAGCCGTTCCACCCGCTGATTGCCCAGCAGATGGGAATAAAAGTCGGGACAGTGCAGCGCCAAGGGATCGCCGCCGGGTGGCTCGACTTTCACCACGTCCGCGCCCCAGCGCGAAAGCTGCGACACGGCCGCCGGCCCTGGCAGGTTAAAAGCAATGGTGACAATCTTTGTTCCGGCAAGCGGTTGCATGTCGCTATCTTCGGCGACACGCCCGCTAGAACGCAAGATGCCCGCATCGATGCGGCCGGCGTACCTCAATCGCATGCTTGATTTTCAATAGCAGCCCTGCCAGATTGACGGCTCGCGGCCAGTGGCATCTTGCCAGTGCAATACGTCAGCCGCGCGAAAATCGCACTGGCGAAACGCCAGTGCCACCCGGCGTCAATCTCCAAACCACTGCGCTCATCCATGTTCAACGTTGACCCGCCCGCCGGCCTGGTCGCCGCCGGCACGAAGGCCAAAACGCACGCCAACATCTGCTTTCTGGAAGGGCCGGCCTGGCACTCAAGCGGCGCCCTCTACTTCAGCGACATCTCCGGCAATCGCATCTTGAAGCTCGCGCCCGACGGCAGCGTGTCCACGTTCCGCGAAGACAGCGGCCGCACCAACGGCAACACGTTCGACGGCCAGGGCCGGCTGATCAGCTGCGAAGGGGCCGAGTTCGGCCACGGCGGCCGACGCCGCGTGGTGCGCAGCGACGTCGCCACCGGCCAGATCGAGGTGCTTACCGAACGCTACGAGGGCAGGCGCTACAACGCGCCCAACGACGTCTGCGTCGACACGCGCGGCCGTGTCTGGTTCACCGATCCGTACTACTGGACCGACACGGCCAGTCTGGAGATGGGCTGCGAAGCGGTGTACTGCATCGAGGGAGATCGCGTGCGGCGCGTCGTCTCACAGCCCCAGATCGGCCGGCCCAACGGCCTGGCCATCACGCCTGACGACAAGACGCTGTACGTGGTCGACAGCCACAACATCGAAGGGGGCAACCGCAAGATCTGGGCCTTCGACGTGGCGGCCGACGGCACGCTCACCGGCCAGCGCCTGGTGTTCGATTTCGGCCGCGGCCGCGGCGGCGACGGCATGCGCCTCGATCGCCAGGGCAACTTGTGGATCGCTGCCGGCGTGCTCAAGCCGCGCCATCCCTTCGAGACGGCCGAAGTGCAAACCGGCATTTATGTCGTCTCGCCCGGCGGCAAGCTGCTGGGCCGCATTCCCATCCCCGAAGACGTGCTCACGAACCTGACCTTCGGCGGGCCCGACTTCAAGACGCTGTATGTCACGGCCGGCAAGTCGGTGTTTCGCATCCCGGTGGAAGTGAGCGGCTACTCACTCTGGCCGCCGCTGGCATCGTGATTGCGGCGAGAATACGAACGACTCCACAGAAGTGCAAACCACCAAGAACACAAAGCGGCACGAAGTCTAAGAGAGACACAGGCAGGGACACAGAGCATACTAGCCCGAAGCGCGAGCGAGGGAAAAAATGCAAGCCACCACGAGCACAAAGAACGCCAAGGCGCCCAAGTGGATTCGATGCTGCACTCCGGGTGAACCTTTGTGTCCTTCGGGCAATTAGCAAGGATCTGACATGACAGGTTCGAGAGCAAAAATTGGATGCCTGGTCCCTGCACTGGCCGCGATGTTCGCGACGATTGCGCTGGCCGCAGACCCGCCCAAGACGAACGTGCTGTTCATCGCCGTCGACGATCTGAACACCGCGCTCGGCTGCTACGGTCACCCGCTGGTCAAGTCGCCCAACATCGATCGGCTGGCCGCGCGGGGCGTGCGTTTCGAGCGCGCCTATTGCCAGTTTCCGCTGTGCAGTCCCAGCCGCGTGTCGCTGTTGACCGGCCTGCGTCCGCAGACGACGCGCATCTTCGAACTGCGCACCGATTTTCGCACCATCCTGCCCGACGCCGTCACGCTGCCGCAGTGTTTCCGCCGCGCCGGCTACTTCACGGCGCGCGTCGGCAAGCTGTTTCATTACGGCGTGCCCGGCGGCATCGGCACCAGTGGCCTGGATGATCCGGGCTCGTGGGACCAGGTGGTCAACCCGCGCGGGCGCGACAAGACCGAGGAGGATCGCGTGGTCAACTACACACCCCGGCGCGGGCTGGGGTCGGCCATGTCGTTCTACGCGGCGGAAGGCGGCGACGAAGAACAGACCGACGGTATCGGCGCCACCGAAGCAATCCGCCTGCTCGAAGCGCATCGCGACGAGCCGTTTTTCCTCGGCGTGGGTTTCTATCGGCCGCACACGCCGTACATCGCGCCGCGCCGCTACTTTGACATGTATCCGCTCGCATCGATCGCACTGCCGACCAACCCAGTGAATGATCACGACGACATCCCGCGCCCGGCCGCGACCATCCGCCCGCTCAACTACGGGCTAAGCGAGCAGCAACTGCGCGAGTGCACACAGGCGTACTTCGCGTCGATTTCGTTCATGGATGCGCAGGTGGGCCGCGTGCTCGACGCGCTCGATCGCCTGAAACTTGCCGACCGCACGATCGTGGTGCTGTGGGGCGACCACGGCTACCTGCTGGGCGAGCACGGCCAGTGGATGAAGCAGAGCCTGTTCGAGGAGTCGGCCCGGGTGCCGCTGATCATCGCCGCGCCCGGGATGAAGGGAAACGGCCACGCCTGCCCGCGCATCGTGGAGACGATCGACATCTATCCCACGCTGGCCGATCTGTGCCACCTGGCGGCGCCGAACAATCTGGCGGGCGTCAGCTTGCAGTCGCTCCTGGAAGATCCGACGCACGCTTGGGACCGGCCGGCATTCACGCAGGTCGAACGGGGCGACGCGCCGGGCCGCTCCGTGCGCACCGCGCGCTGGCGCTATACGGAGTGGGACGGCGGCCGCGCGGGCGCGGAACTGTACGATCACGAAGCCGACCCGCGCGAGTTCCACAACCTGGCCAACGACCCAAAGCACGCCAGCGTCGTGGCCGAGCTGCGCGCCGTGCTGCACAAATCGTTCGACGAAACACCGGCGGCCACCAGGTAGGTCACGCCCACCCGGGCATTCGTACCGGGAGGGCGAGGCTTCCGCCGAGCCATGCGCAACCCTCAACGTTAGTATTTCGTCGGCATCCCCAGGCAGCCGTCAAGAATCCACCCTGCGCACCGAAATCAAATAGGTGGCACCCTGCGTCGGCCGCGCGCGATTGGCCGCGGCCCGACTCGATGGTCGTGCCACGGCACGGTTCAAATCCGGAAGTGTAGCATGAAATGGCGGCCTGCGCAGTTTCGGCTGCGCCACCTGGCATGGATCGTAGTCGGCGTGGTCCTTGTCTCGCTTGCGGTCGGCCGGCTATGGCCGCGTCCGCAGACGGGGCCGGGCCAGTTGCTGCCGCCAACCGGCCCTTTGTCGGTTGGTCGGACCTCGTTTCATTGGGTCGACGTTTCTGCAACACCGGCCCAGACAGCTGACGCTGCCAGGCGTGAGGTTGTGGTGCATCTCTGGTATCCCGCCCGTCCCTCGAAGGCGGGTGCGCCGGCGCCCTACATTCCCGGCTTTGCAACGATCGAGGCCGCCATTGGCAAGGAGACATTGCGCGCTGCGGCCGGGCCGTCGTACGAAGCGCTGTCGTCCGCGCGGACTCACGCGGTCGCCGACGCGCCGATTGATCCCGACACTGCCAAATACCCCGTCGTGCTGCTGACTCACGGGCTGAGATTCAACTCGCTGGGATACTCGATGCTTGCCGAGGACCTGGCCAGTCACGGTTACGTCGTGGTCGGCATCGATCATCCGTCGACGGCATTCGCCGTGCTCTTTCCGGACGAACGGGTGTCGCTGTTCGACGAGTCCTTGTGGGACAAACAACGCACTGAGGAAGAAAAAAATAAATTCGAAACGCAGCAGGTAGAAGTCTGTGCCCAGGATTTGGTGTTTGTGCTCAATCAATTGCAGCGGCTCGAGTCCGGCTCGCTACCCAGCCAGCTGCAGGGGCGTTTGGACCTGGCGCGCACGGGCGTGTTTGGTCACTCGTTTGGTGGACGCACGGCGGCCAGGGCGTGTCAGCTCGACAGTCGATTGCAGGCCGGCATTGCCTGCGATGGGTTTGGGCGACGCATGACAGTCGAGAAGAGCCCAGACGGCAGCACCGTCCGGCAACCGATGATGGTCCAGTACGCGCGGAGGGTTCCCTTGCACGGCTGGGCACGCACGCTGGCATTGCTGCAGACTCCGGGGCGCGACCTGGAAGCCGAGCTGCGCGCGGCCCGGCAGGAGTTTTGCAAGAGTGTGTCCGCCGGCAGCTATGAGCTCACGCTCAACGTTCCCGGCATCGTTCACGAAAGCTTCAGTGACGTGCCGCTATTGGAAAGTGGCCAAACCGAAGAAGCTCATCGAAACCGCAAGCGGGCCATGGAGATCACCCGCAGCTACACGCGGGCGTTCTTCGACCGGCACCTGCTCGGGCGCCCTGCTCCTCTGCTCGACGACGTCCCCTACGGCCCGGAAGAAGTCGAATTCACGCGGCACACTTTTTCCGCGCGGTGATGGCCGATACGAGCCGGGTACGTCAGGCACTCCGTGCCCGACAAGCGCTCTGTGCCACGCACTGGCGAGACGCCAGCGGATATCGTCCACTCTCGTCTACTTCCGCGCTGTCGGCTACCATGCACGTATGCGAGTGGCCGTCTTCAGCACGCGTTCGTACGACCGTGAATTTCTCGAGCCCGTCTTTGCCGGCTCGCCGCACGAGCTGACCTTCTTCACGCCGCGGCTGACGGCCGAGGTGGTGCCCTTGGCCGTGGGCTACCCCGCCGTGTGCGTGTTCGTGCAAGACGTGCTCGATCGGGCCGTATTGGCGTCGCTGGCCGCGGGCGGAACGCGGCTCGTTGCCTTGCGCTGCGCCGGCTTCAACAACGTCGACCTGGCGGCCGCGGCCGAGTTCGGCATCGCCGTGGTCCGCGTGCCGGCCTATTCGCCCTATGCGGTGGGTGAATACACCGTCGGTCTGATGTTGGCGCTCAATCGCAAGATCCACCGCGCTGCCATGCGCGTGCGCGAGAACAATTTCGCGCTCGAGGGACTGTTGGGCTTCGACTTTCACGGCCGCACCGTGGGCATCGTCGGCACCGGGCAGATCGGCCGCGTGGTGGCCACGATCATGCACGGCTTCGGCTGTCAATTGCTGGCGCACGATATCGCTCCGCATCCCGAGTGCCTGCAACTGGGCGTGCGCTACTGCCCGTTGGACGAGCTGTACGCGCAGTCCGACATGGTCACGCTGCACTGCCCGCTCACGCCGCAAACGTACCATTTGATCGACGGGGCAGCTTTGCGCCAGATGAAGCCAGGCGCCATGCTGATCAACACCAGCCGCGGCGCCGTCGTCGATACCCGGGCCGTCATCCACGCGCTCAAGTCGGGCAAGCTCAGCTCCCTGGGCATTGATGTCTACGAAGAAGAGGGCGACCTGTTCTTTCAGGACTTGTCAAACGTCCCGCTGCAAGACGACGTGCTCGCGCGGCTGATGACCTTTCCCAATGTGATCGTGACCGGGCACCAGGCGTTCTTCACGCGCGACGCGCTGGCGCGCATCGCCGAGACCACGCTGACCAACATCAGCGACGTTGCCGATGGTCGGCCCTGCCCCAACACGGTCGACGTCGAGCGCACCGTCGCCGCCCCCATTCGATGAGCACCAGCGAGCCAGCGCCGACGGTGCCGCCTGCGCGCGATGTGCCCGCCGCGCGCTACGAAGTGATTGTGATTGGCGCAGGCGCCGCGGGCCTGATGGCTGCCGCCGCCGCTGCACACCACGGCGCACGCACGCTGCTGCTGGAAAAGAATCGCAAGCCGGGCGTCAAGATCCTGATGTCCGGCGGCACGCGCTGCAACATCACGCAGGCCACCGACAACCGCGGCATCGTCGCAGCCTTCGGCCGGCAGGGCCAGTTCCTGCATTCGCCGTTGGCCGCCTTCGGTGTGGAAGACACGCTGCGCATGTTCGCTGCCGAAGGCGTGCCCACCAAGGTCGAGCCCACCGGCAAGGTTTTTCCCGTAAGCGACAAGGCGACCGACGTGCTGGCGGCGCTGCTGCACCGGCTCGAGCGCAGCGGCTGTGAACTGGCGCTGAACGAAGGCGTCACCGAGGTGACGCGCGTCGACGGTGCGTTTCGCTTGCAAACTGCGCAGCGCACGCTCGGCGCCGCGCGACTGGTGATCACCACCGGCGGGCAGTCGTACCCGGGCTGCGGCACCACCGGCGAAGGATACCACTGGGCCCGCGGCTTCGGCCACACCATCGTCGCGCCGCGGCCAGCGCTTGTGCCCATCACGACCCATGCCGCGTGGGTCCGCGCGCTCCAGGGCGTGACGATTGCCGACGTGGCGGTGCGCGTGCTCGAATCGACGGCCCCGATCGGCTCGACCGATGCTGCCGACTCGACCGATGCGCCCGCCGCGCGATCCAGCGCCCAGCAGCGGCCGCTCGCCACGCGGCGCGGTTCGTTCTTGTTCACGCACTTCGGTCTGTCCGGCCCGGTGGTGCTCGACGTGAGCCGAGTGGTCAGCGGCCACGCGCAGCCGCAGCGGCTCGTGCTCGAATGCGACTTTCTGCCTGCCGTGCCGCGTGCCCAGCTCGAGCAACTGCTGCGCGAGCGCGTGGCGAGTGCCGGCAAGCGGCAACTGGCGAGTTTGCTGCCGGAGGAAGTTCCCAAGCGACTGGCCGAAGCCCTGGTGGCCGTGGCCGGCTTGTCGCTCGAGCGCAAAGCGGCGGAACTCGGCGCCCACGAGCGATCGCAACTGATCGAGGCGCTCAAGCAGGTGCGGATTCCGATCAGCGGCACGCGCGGTTTTGCCAAGGCCGAAGTAACCGCCGGCGGCATTGCGCTCGACGAGGTCGACTCGCGCAGCATGCAAAGCAAACGCGTGCCGAACCTGTTCCTGGCCGGCGAAGTGCTCGATCTCGACGGACCCATCGGCGGTTACAATTTTCAGGCCGCCTGGAGCACAGGCCATTTGGCGGGCTTATGCGCCGCCGGCGGCGAATGAGTCACACAAGCCCGAAGCGCCAGCGAGGGAGAGGTGCCCTAGAGCCGAGCCACACTAACCGAAGCGCCAGCGAGGGTCTGTCCGCCCTTGCTTGTGCGTCGGGCCGATGTTGAATTGCCGGCCGCCAATCAACAAGGGTATCACGATTCGAAAGCGCCCTCGCGTGGCCAGCGGCGGACCATTTTGGTAGGCTAGCAGCCTGTCAAAAAGTCCGACAGGCTGCGTGATCGCTGGCCTAACAGCCGGGCAGCCAAATCGCGGTCCGGGACGGGAGCAGGCATCATGTGGGTCCACGCGGTCGATCGGCCCGAATTGGCCCCCCTCCAGATGCCGGCGCGGTTCAACCACGACGTTGCTTACTTCATGACCCCACCGGGCGAGCGCGGCGCACCGCGCTTGCCGGCCGGAGAATTCTGGATCAATCTGGACGAAGCGCGGCGCTGGCTGGACGAGGGCGTGCTGCTGTTGGTGTCTCCCTTGGACAGTGAGAATCAGGCGGAAGTGGAACTAAGCGAAGAACAAGAGGCCTGGCTGGAATGGCTGGTCGCCCACGGCGTCCAGCACATCCGACTGACACCCACCTAGCAAGGGCGGCTCGGCCGCGCCGCTGACGACGCGCCCCGGCCTTGTCTCCAACCGCGGATTCGGATCCCTCCCCAAGATGCGCCAAGCCGGCACCATTGCAACCCGACAAGACGCCGAGCGTTTTGCCAATTACCTGCTGGCGCTGGGCATCACCACCAAAGTGGATCGCGCCGGCGAACAGTGGGCCATCTGGGTGCACGACGAAAACGACGTCCCGCGCAGCAAGCAGGAGCTGGAACAGTTCGAGCGCGCCCCGCAAGACCCGCGCTACGATCAGGCCGAGCAGGCGGCCAAACAAGCGCGCCGCGAGGCCGCCGACAAGGTCCGCCAGGCGCGCAAAAACTACATCGACATGCGCAACGAGTGGGCCAGCCCCTGGCGCCGGCGGCCGGTCACCATCGTGATGATCGCGTTCTCGGTGGCGCTGGCGCTCGGCGTCTTCGGCAACCTCGGCGTGCCCGACGATCTGTTGATGTTTTCCTGGCCCGATATTCTCGCCGGCCAGGCGTGGCGCCTGATCACGCCCATCTTCTTGCACGGCGGGCCGCTGCACTTGATCTTCAACATGTGGATGCTGTTCGATCTCGGCACGCTGATCGAGCGCCGGCTGGGCTCGGTCCGCTATGCCGCGCTGGTATTGGTGGTGGCGGTGTTTTCGAACATGGCGCAGGCGATTGTCACGGGACCGAACTTTCTGGGCATGTCGGGCGTGGTGTTCGGACTCTTCGGCTACGCCTGGGTGCGCGGCCGCCTCGATCCCACGTGCGGGCTCTACCTGCGGCCCGACCTCGTGTATTGGATCATGGGCTGGTTCGTCTTGTGCGCCGTGGGGGTCATCGGCAACGTGGCCAATTGGGCTCACGGCGGCGGACTGGTGGCCGGCGCCGTGCTGGGCTTCTTGGCCCATCGCATCTCGCTGCTGCGGCAGCATCGTTGACAACGGACTGCCACTGGTGGCAGTGGCATCTTGCCGGTGGAGCGCAATCTGCGCCGCGGGATCGCACTGGCGAAACGCCAGTGCCACCCACGAACGCCAGTGACCCAGATGCCGCGCGGCGTCTGGCTGCCGCAGGCACAAAATGTCCTGCAACCGCCGCCCCGAAAATGCTTGACGCTCGGGGGCGCCGGCGGCTAGCGTAGTGGCAACTTGCGGCGAAACGGCCGCTCGCATCCCGCCTTCCGTCCACCACGCTTTCGGAGGTTGTCCGCCATGGGTCGCCGTGCGCTCGCTTTGGGTTCGGTCTGTCTGGCTTCGTTCGTTGGTGCTCTGGTTGTCTGCGGCACGCCGCAGGTTCGCGGCGCCGACAAATATCCCAGCTTCGGCAAGATCGATCGGCAGGATCCGCGCTTCGACAAGCTCATCCCCAAGCAGGCTTACATGGAAAAGTTGTGCGGCGGACTCATCTGGTGCGAAGGGCCCGTGTGGATCAAAGAGGGCGGCTACGTGCTCTTCTCCGATATCCCGCGCAATAGCGTCATGAAGTGGAAAGAAAGCGAAGGGCTGAGCCTCTTCATGCGCCCCGCGGGCTACACCGGCGTGGTCCCCTATGGACGCGAGCCGGGCAGCAACGGCCTGCTGACCGATCCGCAGGGCCGCGTGGTGTTCTGCGAACACGGCGATCGCCGCGTCTCGCGCTTGGAACCCGAGGGGGGCAAACGCACGCTGGTCGACAGTTATCAGGGCAAGCGCCTCAACAGTCCCAACGACGCGGTCTACAAGTCGAACGGCGATCTCTATTTCACCGACCCGCCGTACGGCCTGCCCGACGGCTATGACGATCCGCGGCGCGAGCTCGATTTCTGCGGCGTGTACCGACTGAGCAAGGACGGGCACTTGACGCTGTTGACCAAGGAGATGACGCGTCCCAACGGCATCGCCTTCTCGCCCGACGAAAAGACGCTCTACGTGGCGCAGTCCGATCCGCAGGCGGCGATCTGGAAAGCCTTCGAAGTGATGAGCGACGGCACGCTCGGCAAGGGCCGCGTATTCTACGACGCCACGGCTTGGGTCAAGGAAGGTAAGAAAGGCCTGCCCGACGGCATGGACGTCGACCAGGCCGGCAACGTGTTCGCCACCGGTCCTGGCGGTGTGCACGTCTTTGCGCCGGATGGCACGCTGTTGGGCACGCTCGACACGAACGAGCCCACCGGCAATGTCTGTTGGGGCGACGACGGCACCGTGCTGTACGTGTGCGCGAACTGGTACCTGGTGCGCATTCCCACCACGACCAAGGGCAAGGGTTTTTGAGAGTGATTCTCCGTCCGTCGAGGATCGTTCAGTCGCGGGCCTGCCGGGGGATTTCTTGGTAGCTGAATTCGCCAGAATTCAGTCTTCTGTAGCCGGCACACGCCGTGTGCCGTAGCTTCCGGGTGCCACTGGCGTCTCGCCAGTGCAGTCCTGGTAGCTGAACTCGCCAGAGTTCAGTCTTCTGTAGCCTGTAGCCGGCACACGCCGTGTGCCGTAGCTTTCCGATGCGTAGCTGAACTCGCCAGAGTTCAGAGAGTTACCCGCCGAGCCGTCTGTAGCTTTCCGGTGCCACTGGCGTCTCGCCAGTGCGGTCTTCGTAGCTGAACTCGCCAGAGTTCAGCCTCTTGGCCGCGCTAGCGGCGCAGGCGAAATCTTTGATCAACCACCCCTCCACCACGCAAATCTCTTTTGACTTTCCTCTCGGTGCCCTCGGTGTCGTCCTCTGTGGCAAACGATTTTGTGTCTTCGTATCCTTGGTGCCTTTGTGTTTGAAAGTCTTCGTTTCGATCTGATTCTTCTCCGTCCCTCTGCGTTCTCTGTGGTCAAATCTTCCTGCCGCGTTTGTCTTCGTGCCGTCGTGGCGTCGTGGTTAATTGCTTTCGTAGGTCAGGCACCCCGTGCCTGACATCTTCGTCGTTGTTTTTCCCTCACCCCTCCCTTCCAGGTGGCCAAAAACTTCTGTTGCATCGCGCCTGTAAATGCGTATAGTGCAAAGTAGACTGCTTGGACGAAGGTGGACTGCGGGAGAACTCGTTAACGGGATGTGAAACTTCGGACGCCGCGCCGTGTCTTGTCCGCGCGTGCGTTCGGGCCTCGTGCCCTCTAAAGTCGCCGGTGGGGCGCCGCCATGCGTAAGCCGCCCCCGAGAAAAGCCGCTGCGATGAGGCTCGCGAGAGGAGCGGCATCCCGAGCCACCGGCCGGTAGATCGAGCGCGCGGTGCTTGGATCCAAAACGCGCGCTTCGATGCGTGACTGCCGGATTTGCCGGGCAGAGCTGTGGTTGGCCGAGGTCCTGGTCTTTGGCGGCCCGGTGCCAGGGGTTCCCTCGCGTCATCTCCTCAGGGGCCGCCCGTGCGCTGCTGCTTCTCAAAGAAGCCGTGGCATTTTCTTCCGGACCGCGCCGGCCGGCGCGCTTCGGAATGCGTGATCGAACAAGAACGCCACGGCCCCGGGAGGGGAGCAGCGGCGCACATTTTTTTCGGCCAACGCCTTCCCAGGCACCACTGCGCGCATGGTAGCCGGCACACGGCGTGTGCCGTAGCTTTCCGGTGCCACTGCTTTCCGTGTGCCACTGGCGTCTCGCCAGTGCAATCCTCGTAGCTGAAAAGCGCCAGAGTTCAATCCATTGCAGCCGGCACGTTCCACGTGCCGTAGCTCTTTGGACCAGTGCGCGAAGTGGATTTCATTCACTGACCGCTAACCGCCAATCACTGCGCTACCCTCTGCCACCCATAGCCGTCCGGCGGGCGTGCGAAAGCCGAGCTTGTCGGCCAGGCGCAGCGAGGCGCCGTTGTCTTCTTCGGCGCCCCACACCGGTTGCTTGCCGGCCGCGAGAATCGACTCGATGAGCGCGGCGGCCACCTGCGTGCCGATACCTTGATTCTGGAACTCCTCGTGGGTGTCGATGCCGATGTCGGCCCAGCTTTCACTCGCCCAAGGCGCATACGCGACACAGACGACTCGGCCATCGACGACGCCGACAAAGACCGTGCAGGCGTCGCGAAAGCGTGCGATCTCTTGCTGCACATCGTCCGGCAGGTGCTCCAAGGGATCGTTCGCGCGCAAAGGGCGCACTGCGAGCCGAGCGTGGGCGTTTCGCGGCGGCTGCCACGGCCCGGCGAGCGTGGCAATCCGCGCGGAATGCCAGTCGAGCTCGTCGCGCAAGGCCGCTACGGCCCGCTCCTCAGCCACCAGTTCACAATCGATGTTTCGCGAGCGCACGAGCGAGGTCAGGTTGGCCATCGTCACTTCGCCCAGGACGCAGACGGTGGTTTGCCGCGCGTCGACCAGCAGCAGGCCGCGGCCGGAGCGAAAGATCGTCGACGCCGCGTCGAGCGCCACGGCACGAAACTCGACGCGGTTGGGCATGTCGGGAATCGACCGCAAAGCTTCGGCACGATCGACCAGTGGCAGCGAGCTCACGACCGGCTAGTCCCTATTCCTTATTTCGCACCGCGCTCAGCAGATCGAGCACCTGGGCGCGAATCTTGGCTTCCGCACCCACTTCCAAAAAGCTGCTGCGTGCCCGCCACGTCTCGTAGCCGCCCAGCTCGTGGTGCTCGGCCGTGGGCAGGTAGCCGCAATAGTCGTTGGCCAGCTCGATCGTGAACGTCGGCTGGAGTGGACTTTGTTCTTTGATTGCCAGGCCCGTCTCCACGAATGTTTCGCACGGCGACGTGGCGATACCCAGCGCGCCGATGCGCAGCGCCTGCACGATCGTCTCGACGTAGGGTGGATACTCATTGAGCAGCACGGTTTCGCGCGCATAAATCTCTTCGACGCGCGATAGCACCGCACCCTCGGACTGCGAGAGCACGAACTTGGCGCGGGCCACTTCGTCTTTGGGTGTGGCCCTGCGCGCCAGCCGCAGCCGCGCTTCGCGCATGGCCAGCGTGACCTGATCGCGATGTTCGATTCCGCCGGCCACGCGCACCGCTTCGCGCGCGAGCGCATCGGCGACGATGCGAATCTGCGCATACGGCGGCTGGCTGGCGCCGGCTTCACGAAAGTTGATGTTGTTGATATTGCCGCTGGTGCCGTTGGACATCATGGCCACGAACGGCGGGTCTTGCCCCTCAGCCGGCAACAGCTGCGTCACGGCCTCGGCAAACGCGCCGTAGTAGTCGGCCGAAATGTCGCCGCCGCCGGTTCCGCCCACATAGTGCAGCGAGTAGTTGGCCAGCAGGGCCAGCGGCCGGCCGTCGGCCCTGCGCACCGACAACACGCCCACTTGCGGATCGGTCGGACCGGCCGGCTCCACCAGCTCTGCGCTGGCGCGCGGCGGGTTCATCCTCACGCGATCGGTCCGCCCAAACGGATCGACCAGTGCCACGCCCTCCTTCATCTTCCAGCGGCGATTGAACACCTGCGCCGGCTCGCTGCCGACGCCCCAGCCGATCGTGGCTGGCGCCAGGTTGTGTGCCGCGCGGCGAATTCCATCGGCAATGCGCACCGTGAGAAACCTGCAATACGCCTCATCCGGCTCGCTCTGAAACACCGGCGCCGTGGTGGGGGCGGAGTGCGTGTGCGTGCAGGAGATAAGCATCTGGTCCGGCGCAATGCCGGTGTGGCCGTGGGCCAAATGCTTCGCAGCATCCAGGATCGAACGCGGCGCCATGCACAGGTCGCACACCACGATGGCCAGCTTCGTGGCCCCATCGTCGAGCACCAGGCAGCGCGCGTGCAGCTCGTCGTGAATGTTGTCGGCCGTGCGATCGGACATGCCGCCGTTGATCGATACGCCCAGCGCGGGCGAGATATTGCTGGTGGCGGCGCCGGCCCGGAAAACTGGCTCTGGCATCGGTGGATCTTCCGCAAGGGAGACGGGGAACCCGGCAAGATTCTACCAGCAATCGGGCAGCAATTCACGAATCGCTCGCCGGGCGCTTAACTGCGCTGTTGCCGCAACGCGGTGGACGAAATATCGTCGCGAAACTCGTCCGCCGGAACTTCCTGGCACAAGGCTGCCAGCGACGCAGGCAGCTGCAGTTCGTGCAGCGTCACAAAGCGGCCATCGTCCAGTCGGCCAAACACCAGAAAGCGGCAGCCGCGCGCGGCAATCTCGGCGATCGCCTGCTCCATCGCCGCACGGCCTCCGTAGTACCGCTCGCGGCCGATCCGCACAAGCGTATCAGCGCCAACGACAAACGTGGCCCCGGGAAAAATCGCCGCCTTGTCGACAAACCGCGGAGCTCGCGTGAGCCAGACTTCCTGTTCCGCGGCATAACACCTCAGCCGCTCGCTAATCTCCAGAAAGTCGAGCGGCGGCTTGTCGACATTGATCATCGAGATCTCGTAAGCCACCGGATGGCCCAGCCGCGCGCGGGCGATCTCGGCCATGCGCGTGTGCCCGTGGTGCAACGGATTGAATGCGCCGGGCAACAGGACCAACGGCGTGCCGGGAGTGGCCGGCCCGCGGACGCGCGCGGCCGCAAGGCGACCGGCCAGCAAATCCTGCCACGGCGGCGGCGCTTCGATGCGTTCGCTGTGGGGCGCTTCCACGGCAGTCAGCGGCACGTGCAGCCGCGCCGGCATGTCGCATGCTTCGGCAATCAGGTTGATCAACAACGCGGCCACGACGGACTCCTCGTCCGCACGCGTGCGGCGTCCCTTTTCGAGTTCGATCGAAACGCACGCGGTCACGCCCATCGTCTGCCAGGCCAGATGCGCCCGGTGCGGACCCCGCTTGGGCCGATCGCTGGCCAGGCTGGCGGTGCACGCCACGCCGCACAACTTGCCGCCTGTCGGGTCGTATTGCACTGCTTTCTGATAGGCGGCCATGGCCATGGCCCGCGCCGTGGCCGCGGAGCAAAACTCGTCGGGCCGGCCGCCCAGCCATTCCACGAGCGCCGCTTCGGCATAGGGCACCACCGCCGCCAGTACCGAGCGCGAGGCGCCGGGCACCGCGAGCAGGGTCGAAATCGCCCCGCTCCCCCCGCCCGTCACGGCGATCACCAGCCGCAGTCCGGCATTGTGGATCTCGCGGGCCATCTCGGCCGGTGTGGTTTCGGGCATGGGAATGTCGCCGTTAGCAGCGAGTCGAACCTACGCAGCAATCGTAGTTTAGGGCCAAAGGCACCACAGCAAAACCGGCGTACCGCCGGCGAGTTGGCGACTTGCGTCGGCCCCGACGGCGGCGCAAGCCAGAAAAATCCGCAAATCCTGCCACGGGCGGCCAATAGCCGTCCAAGACCCGCGAAATATCCACTGGAGCGGCGGTTTCGGTTTTCCGTCCGCCGGAATTTCTTGGACACATCTTGGGGGTGGAGGGCCAAACCATGATTAAGAAAGCGTTGGTAACCGTCGGGGGCGTCGCCCTGCTGTCGGTGTTGTTGTTCGGGCGGGATGCCGCCAGCTATATGAGCACGACGTTCGGCTGGATGAAAGACTCGGTCCGGGCCCAAGTGCCGATCGAATTTCAAATCGAGCGGGCACGGCAAATGGTCAAGAGCCTCGTGCCCGACATTCGCCGCAACATGCACGTGATCGCCCAGGAAGAAGTTGAGATCGACCGCTTGGACAAAGAGATTGCCAAGACCGAGAGCGTGATGAACCACGAAAAGGCCGCCATCATGAAGCTCAAAGGCGATCTGTCCACGCCGCAGCCCGTCTATCACTACTCGGGCCGCAGCTATCCGATCCAGCAGGTGAAGATCGACCTGGCCAATCGGTTCGAGCGTTTCAAGACGCACGAGCTGACGCTGACCAGCCTGCGCGAAACGATGAACCACCGCCGCACCGGCCTGGATGCCGCTCGGCAGAAGCTCGACAAGATGCGCGTGGCCAAGCGCGATTTGGAAGTGCAGGTCGAGGCGCTGGAAGCGCAATTCAAGGTGATCCAGGTCGCTCAGACGTCGAGCGAGTTCAACATCGACGACAGCCAGTTGGGTCGCGTGAAGGACTTGATTGCCGACGTGCGGGCGCGGTTGAACGTGGCCGAGCGGCTGGCGACGGCGCAGTCGGAAATGGCGACGGAAATTCCGCTGACCGAAGGCGAGAGCGAGGACATCGTCGACCAGGTTACGCAGTATTTCGACGGTCAGCGCCCCGCGGCCGAAGTGGCCGATGCGCAAGCCGGCAGCGTGCAGGTGGAGACCGGCAGCGTTGAGGCTCAGGCCACGGTTACTCCGTAAGCACGGGCACTCCGTAAGGATGGGCGGTGGGGGCCGCTCGGCGGACGGCATAGCGGAATCGATCTTTGGCAGGCGCGCAGCGATCCACCGGTCATAATGGTCGATTGGTCGCGCGCTTTCGAGTGAGAACCATGCACACGCCGCGGCGGCACAACCAGCGCCGCGGCAGCGAGGCAGAAACTCTCATGATGTTCGACTCCGCCCGGCCCTTGTCGACCGACTCGGCAGCATGCGTACCGTGGATCGAAAGTGCCGTGAAGAATATAGCCGCGAAGAACCGTTTGCTGTTGTGGGTCGACGCGGTCGGCGGATTCTACGTCTGTCAAGGAGCGGAGGTGCGCGTGGGACAAGCGGTGCCGGGAAGTGCGATCGAGTTGCCCCTGCTGGCAGATCTCTCCCGCCACCATGCCACCATTCGCCGGGACGAAGAGGGCTACACGATCGAGCCAATCCGGGACGTGCGGCTTAATCAACAACCAATCACGGAAGTCAGCTGGATCAACGATGGGAGCCTGATCGAGATGGGACCCGCGCTCAAAATGCGATTCCGACGGCCGCATCCTTTATCGGCCACGGCGCGGCTCGACTTTGTCAGCAACCATCGCACGCAGCCCTCGGCATCCGCCGTGCTCCTGTTGAGCGATACCTGTGTCATGGGCCCCGGCGCGCAGAACCACATTGTCTGCCGCCATTGGCCGCACGACGTGGTGCTGTACCGCCAGCACGGGGGCCTGTTCTGCCGCAGCGAATCTCCCCTGGAAATCGACCAGGTTCGCTACGAACACCAGGGACCGTTGACGTTGCAATCACACGTGGTGGGCGACCAATTTTCGTTTAGTCTGGAGGAAATCTGATTTTCGTGCCGCCGGGCGGCGTGTCATAATCGACAGTTGGGGGGACCTGATCAGACCGGAACACCGAGCGCCAGCGTGCGATTCAGCGTTGCCGGCCGCCCGCTCCGCCCATCGCCGCCTGCGGGAAACTGGCGCCCGTTTGCCAGGGGTATAGATCCCCAGAGAAGGTCTGCGATGGTCTCCCAAAACTCGGCCCTAACGTTTGCACCCGTTGACGAACCGATGGATCCTCACGCGACACAAGCGAACGCCGAAGCACCCCGCGGACCCACGCGCTTCTCCTATGCCTCGGGTTCGCGGCCGCTCGACGGATTCACAATCAAGCGCGGGATCGGTCGCGGCGGTTTCGGCGAGGTGTATTTCGCCGTCAGCGACGGCGGCAAGGAAGTCGCCCTGAAGCTGATCCGCCACAATCTCGACGTCGAGCTGCGCGGCGTCATGCACTGCTTGAACCTCAAGCACGGCAATCTGATCGCGCTCTACGACGTCAAGCAGGACGAGCAAGACAACACCTGGGTCATCATGGAGTACGCGACCGGCGAGTCGCTGGAAGAAGTCATTCGCCGCTCGCCCGAGGGATTGCACCCCGAGGAAGCCATCGACTGGATGCAAGGCATCGCCGCCGGCGTCGGTTATCTCCACGATCACGGCATCGTCCACCGCGACCTGAAGCCCGGCAACATCTTTCGCGATGATGGCCAGGTGAAGCTGGGCGACTACGGGCTGTCGAAGTTCATTTCCTGCAGCCGCCGCAGTGGGCAGACGGAAAGCATTGGCACCGTACACTACATGGCGCCCGAAGTGGCCAACGGCCGCTACGGCAAAGAGATCGACATCTACGCGTTGGGCATCATCCTGTTTGAGATGCTCACCGGGCATGTGCCGTTCGAAGGCGAGAGCGTTGGCGAAGTGCTGATGAAACACCTGACCGCAGAGCCCACTCTGGCCGCCGTGCCCGAGGGCTATCGCGAGGTGATTGGCCGGGCCCTGGCCAAGGATCCGACCACCCGGTTTGGCAGTGTCAGCGAGTTCATGGCGGCTCTTCCGCCCTTGGCCGCCACCATGGCCTATCGTCCGCCGCTCAAAGAGACGCGCCATGCCAGCGAGCCGCCGCCGGTTGATCCTTCCGCCGCGAGCGCGCAGCCTGCGGGCGGCAAGGCCGGCGCCTATGCAGGCGCAGCGGCCGTTGCGGGTGCCGCTGCCGTGCAAACGGCCATGGCCGGCGCGGCCGACCACGTGGAAGCGACGCTCGTGGACGAAGAGCCCATCTGGCGTGCCATCCGCGAAGGCTGGCGCACCACGCGCGACAAGTGGGACAGCCTCAGCATGCCGATGAAGATCGGCGTGGGCGCGGGCGGCATCTTCCTGATGTCCAATCCCCATACCTGGGAATTTGCCCTCAGCTACCTGCCGCCGCTGGTGCTGTTGTACGTCGTTTACCGCGTGGCCCGTTCGGTGATTATCAATCAGGGCAATCGCCCGCGGATGGGACCGACGTTTGCCGCGAATGCCGGCCGTTATCAGCGACCCGTGCAAGCCGCGGCCGGGCCAATTCCGCGCCCCGCACCCCGCGGGGCGCCGGCAGCCACCGAGTATCACCCGCGCGTGCCGGATGTGCCCTTGGGAGATTGGCGCAGCGCCTCGCAGCGGCATTGGAAGAAGCGTCAAGGTCAGGCGACGCGTCCCTGGCGCGATCAGGCGGCAGCGGCGCTGGTGGTGAAACCGGTCCGCGATCGCATTACCGATTTGCTGGGTTCGATGATCATGGCGGCCGGCGTCGGCGTGGCCATGAGCGTCGTGGTGATCTTGTTGCGCGGCGAGCCCAGTATCGACGCCGAGCAATTCGCCTGGCTGAGCATGACCAGCATCGTGGGCGCCTGGGCGGTGCTCGTACCGGCGAAGCTATGGGAAGGTCGCGAGGGCGAGGCCATTCTGCGCCGCATGGTGCAATTGATGATCGGGCTGGCCGTGGGCGGGGCGGCGTATATGGCGGCCGAGACCTTGCTCGTGAAGTTCCCGGACTCGCCCATGCCGCACATCGTGGACGTGCGCAAGATCGGCGCAAAGTTCTTCCGGAACGACGCGTCGCCCATGCTATACGCGTACCTGGCTTATTTCAGCTCCTTGTTCTTCGTTGTGGGCTGGTGGAAACAGGCCGATCCGTTGCGTCGCACGCGACTCAGCATTTGGAGCACGATCGTGGCCGTGTTCGTGGCCTGGGCCATCACGTGCGTGTGGCCCTTCCCGCAACCCTGGGGCCTGATGGTCGCGGCGATCATGTCGACTTCCGTGCAGCTAGTCAGCCCGTTTGTGCCGCAGAACGAGCGCGTGACGCGGCATAACGCAGAGGAGGCGTAGGGTCATGTGCCTCATCGGATCCATCTCCTGGATGGGAATGTTGGCCGTCGTGGCCGTGGGCTGGGTGGCCCTGGGTGTGGGCCGGCGGATGCTGCGCTGCTCGTGGAAGCTGCCGCTGGTGTTGGTGGCCGTGGCGGCCGTCGTGGCCGGGCACAAGCTGTTCGAGAACAATCATCGCAGCTTCTACGTGCGGCACGTTCCCGCTCATGAGGAGCAAGCCGACATGGTGCTGGCCGCCGCCTGGGATCAAGACCTGGGCGACCGCATTCGCGACAACGTCAAACGCCACGTCGAACGACACGTGGCCCGGCTGGAACGCGATCTGGACGACGCGCATGGCGTCGACCTGGGCGAGCTGGACGATGTGCCCACCGCGGAGCCGCGGGACATTCCCGATGCGGAGCCGACGTTCGAGGGCGAGTTCGATCGCTCGCAGGTGAACACGGAGTTTGCGTTCTCGCGAGTGGGCCTGATTGCCCTGGGCGCCGTGCTGTTGATGTGTGGGTGGCTGCTGTTCAATCGCGATCGGAAGCGTCCTTTTGCGCGGCGCGCCGTGACGACGGTGGGCCTGGTCGCCACCGGGTTCATCCTGTTCTCGCTCTTCAAGCATACGCCCACACGACACGTATCGCATTCCATGGATACGGTGATCAAGGCCTCGCGCGACGACGGCGATGCGCCGTCCGCCAGGAAACCGGATGCGCCGCCGCATGCGCTGGCCGCACCCGAGCCACCGCGCCCGCCGCACGCAAAACGCCCGCTGCACGAAGAACACCGTCTTGAGCGGGCCAAGCGCCCGGTGCCGCGACCGGCGCTCTCAGAGAGCGACGAGCTGCCGCCGCGCGCCGCGGAAATTCCCGTGGCGGTTACTCCGGCAGCCGCGGCATTGCCCGCACAGGAAGCGCCGGTCGCCGAACCCGCAGCAGAAGCACCCGTACCGGCGGCCGACGCGAAAGCCAGCGAACCGGCCCCGCCAGCCGAACCTGCACCGCCAGCCGAACCTGCACCGGCAACCGAAGCGCCTCAAGAGCCCGAGCCGGTGAAACAAGTTGAAGCCGCGCCCCAGCCGGCGCCAGCCAGGCAGGCGGAACCGGGCAAGCCGGCTTCTCCCGCGCCGGACAAACAAGCTGAACCCACGCAACAGCCGACGGTTTTATTCGGCACGCCGGCGCCCGCAGCACAGCCGCACGTCGCCAGCGATGGCACCTTCGTCAATAAGCCGCGCCCGCAATGGGTCGACATGCCCGGGCAACTGGTGAGCTCGGTCTATCGCGTGAGCGTGCACTCGGGCCGTTATGTCGACGTGCCGGAGTGCCAGCGGGCCCTCGACGATGTGATCAAGCGCTGTGCCGACGATTACATCGAGCGTTTCATGCCTGAGGGTGCCGGGGCGGCCGAGCTGGTCAGTATCGATCGAGAGTTCCTCAACGCGCACATCAAGAAAGACGAGTACGACGAGGTTGTGCAATCGGAGTCGGTCGGTCCAATGCACGAGATCCACGCGCTGTTGGAGTTCGACGATGCGGCCCGGGCCGAGTTTCACGAGCGCTGGCGCCGCGCCGTGGTTACCGAGCGGCTGTGGTATACGGGCTCGGCGGCAGCCGTGGTGCTGGCGTTATTGAGCACGTTTTACGGCTATTTGAAACTCGACCAGCAAAGTGGCGGGGCGCACCGGGGTCGGTTGCAGCTGGCCGCCACACTGTTGGCGCTGATTGTGGCCGCCGGCGCCGTTCTGGCCCGCTGGACCGTGGTGCCCTTCTAAGTGCCTATGCTAAAATGTCCGGCTGCGGAGCAGCTCGCATACCAGGTGAGTTGCGTGGTCCGCCAAGATATTCGCCTAGGCTCGTAGCGCGGTTCGACCATGTGCCCGTTGGCTCCTTCGGATCAATTGCTGGTGGGCCGCATTCGCGGTGGCGAGCCCGAGGCGTGGAACGAACTGATCGCGCGCTTCGAGGGGCGCCTGCTGGCCTTTGTCGAAGGCCGGCTCGGCCGGCGCACGGCCGGCGAAGACGTCGTGCAGGAGACGTTTCTCGGTTTTCTCACCAGCCTGCCGAACTTCGAAGACTCGCGCCCCTTGGAGAGCTATCTGTTCTCCATCGCGGCGCACAAGCTGACCGATCATCTGCGGCGCGAAGGCCGTCGTCCTACCCTGCCCATGGCGGTGGGTAGTTCAAGCAGTCAGTGGGAGCCGCCCGACTCCGCGCGGCCTGTGTCCAGCGTCATGCGCAGCGGCGAACGCAAACACCTGGAAGAAGGCGCCATCGTGGCGGCGCTGGTCGAACAAATCGAGCGGCTGCGCAGCCGCGGCGAGTGGCAGAAACTGGCCTGCCTGGAGCTGTTGTTCGTGCGCGGCTGCCCCAATCGCGACGTGGCGGCCAGGCTTGGCATGTCGGAACAAACGGTCGCCAATTTCAAGTTCGAGTTCGTTTCGCGGCTCCGCACGCTGGTCAAGAAGCAGGGACTGAGCGAAGACGTGTTTCCCGAGTTGCACGAATAAATCATCGAGCGCGTGCCTTGGCACCGTGCCGGAGCCAACATGGCCCAATCCTATAGCCAATCCGAACTGGAAGCCTATCTCGACGAGGCGCTGCCGGTGGCCGTCATGGCGGCCATCGAACAAGCGCTGCGCGCCGACGGCAAGCTCGTTACGCAGTTGGCGGCCATCAACGCTCGCCGCGACGCCGGCCTGCACTCGCTCGGCGAGATTTGGCGCCGGCACCGATTGAGCTGCCCCACGCGCGAACAGTTGGGCAACTATCTGTTGGGCGTGCTCGATTCCAGCGCCGCCGGCTTCGTGCAGTTCCACTTGGAAACGTCCGGCTGCCGCACGTGCCAGGCCAACCTCGACGATCTAAAACATCGCAAGAACGACGAGCCGGCCGCCGTCGACAGCCGCCGCCAGAAGTATTTTCAGTCGAGCGCCGGTCATTTGCGCAAGCGGTAACGCGTAGTTCCCAGACGATGTAAATTCAGTGCCACTGGCGGCTTGTCCGCCAGTGTTTTTGCCAAACTTGCACTGCTGGGCAAGCCAGCAGTGGCACCCGAAATCGGTTCCAGCACGAAATCATGACCGAAGACGCCTTTCGCCGCCTGGTGCTTTCCCTGCCCGCCACCGAGGAGCGCGCGCACCAGGGCCATCCCGACTTTCGTGTCGGCGGCAAGATCTTCGCCTCGCTCGGCTATCCCGAGAAGGGCTGGGGCATGGTCAAGCTGACTCCCGCCGCGCAGCGCGACCATGTTGCCGCGGAGCCGGAAGTGTTCGTGCCGGTGCGCGGCGCATGGGGCCGCCAGGGCAACACCAACGTGCAACTGAAAAAGGCCACCAAAGCCAAGCTGCTGCCCGCCGTGATTGCGGCCTGGCGCAACGTCGCTCCCAAAAAACTGGTGGCGGAGTTCGACGAGTAGGCGAATACGCAGAAAGGCACGATCAGCGCTGTGCCTCTTTTTTATAGACGCCGGCTCAACTCGAGCCCTCGCTCTGCGTGTCTGGGGCGTTCTCTGTGGTAAATCTTCGTGGTCTCGGTGTTAGGCACTGGTCGTTAAATCGCCTGGTTGCTTGCCGCGACGGCGGGAGTCAGAATAACAGACTCCCCGTGACGTCCCGCCCCGACTCGAAGCACAACACCCATGATTGCTCGCCTCCCCAAAGTCGCCTTGGCGTTGTGCTCGCTCGCGGTTGCCGTCGCCGCTCAAGCCGCTGATTTGACCCAGGCCGTGGTCGTGGCGCCCGAGGGCCTTTCGCCGCGCGAGCAGAAGGCCGTGGCCATGCTGGTCGACGAGGTTCACAAACGCAGCGGCGTGCGCTGGGCTCTGCAGAACGAATGGCCGGCCGATGATCGGGCCACGATTGCCGTGGGCCCTGCGGGCAAGCTGCAAGAAGTCGCCGGCCCCTTGGCCGCTCAGTTTGCCGGCAAACCGCCGACGGCCGCCGAGGGCTATCGCATTCGTAGCGTCGGGCCGCGCGTGGCCATTGTGGGCAACGACGAGCGTGGCGTGCTGTTTGGCATCGGCCACTTGCTGCGCAAGCTGCACATGACGAAGGACACGATCGTCCTCGACGACGGGCTGTCCGTCACCACAGCGCCTAAGTATCCGCTGCGCGGCCATCAGCTCGGTTATCGTCCCAAGACCAACAGCTACGACGCCTGGGATCTGCCGCAGTGGGAGCAATACTATCGCGACCTGGCCGTCTTTGGCTGTAACGCGGTGGAGTTGATTCCGCCACGCAGCGACGACGCGGCCACGAGCCCCCACTTCCCACGTCCGCCCATGGAAATGATGGTGGGTATGTCGCGCCTGGCCGATGAGTACGGCCTGGACGTGTGGATTTGGTACCCGGCCATGGATCCGGATTACTCGGATCCCAAGACGGTCGAGTCGGCGCTGGCCGAGTGGGAGCAAGTCTACAAGCAGTTGCCGCGGATCGACGTGATCTTTGTGCCCGGGGGCGATCCCGGTCACACGCAACCGAAATACTTGATGGCGCTCTTGGAAAAGCAGACCGCGCTCTTGCACAAGTACCATCCGCAAGCGCAGATGTGGGTCTCACCGCAAAGTTTCGACGCGGCCTGGATGGAAGAGTTCTACGAGATCCTGCGCGGCGAGCCGGCTTGGCTCTCCGGCATTGTGTTCGGTCCGCAGGTGCGCGTCAGCCTGCCGGAGTTGCGCAAATCCATTCCCGCGCGATACCCGATTCGCCACTATCCCGATATCACGCACAGCCGCCAGTGCCAGTATCCCGTGCCCGATTGGGATCTGGCGCACGCGATCACGTCGAGCCGCGAGGCGATCAATCCGCGTCCGCTGCAGATGGCCTCGATCTTCCGGCTGCTGCAGCCCTACACAATTGGCTTCCTCACCTATTCCGAGGGCTGCAACGACGACGTGAACAAGGCCGTGTGGAGCGGCCTGGGCTGGGATCCTGAAACGCCCGTGATCGACATCCTGCGCGATTTCGGCCGGTACTACATCAGCGACGCCTATGCCGACAGCTTCGCGCAGGGACTGTTGGCGCTCGAGCGCAACTGGGAAGGCGCCCTGCTGACCAACGCCGGCGTGGATGTGACGCTGGCGCAGTTTCAAGCGCTCGAGCGCGCCGCGCCGCCCGCAGTGCAGAAGAACTGGCGCTTCCAGCAGGCGCTGTACCGTGCGTACTACGATGCTTACGTGCGGGCCCGGCTGATCAACGAAACCAACCTGGAAGCCCGGGCCATGGACGTGCTGCGCCAGGCCGGCACGAAAGGCGGGCTGGCGGCGCTGGACGAAGCGGAGAAGATTCTCGACGAGTCCGACAAGCCGGTGGCCGCCGATCTGCGCAGCCGCGTGTTCGAGCTGGCCGACGCGCTGTTTGCCAGCATCCAGATGCAGACCAGCGTCCCCAAGTACCAGGCCATCGGCGTCGATCGCGGCGCAACGCTCGACACCATCGACGTGCCGCTCACCAGCAAGCTGTGGCTCAAGGAGCGCTTCGCCGTGTTGCGTGACATGTCGGTGGAAGACGAACGCCTGCGCGGCATCGATGAGATCGTGCGCTGGACCGATCCCGGCCCGGGCGGATTCTACGACGATCTCGGCAAGCTCGATCAACAGCCGCACCTGGTCGTGGGCCCCGGGGTCGCCGAGGACCCGGCGTTTCTGCGCTCCTCGCACACGGGCTTCGCCGGCTTCGGGCCGATGCGGGCCTCGTGGAAAGACCACGCCGAGGCGCTGGTCGACGCGCCGCTGAACATGCGCTACACGGGGCTTGATCCCAACGCGCGCTACCAAATGCGCGTGGTCTACGGCGGCGATTCGCCGCGCACCAAGATCCGCTGTGTGGCCAACGACACGCTGGAAGTGCACCTGTTCATCGAAAAGAAAGTTCCGTACGGACCCGTGGAGTTCGATATTCCCCCGGCGGCCACGGCCGGCGGCGAGCTGCGGCTCACCTGGACGCGCGAACAAGGGCTGGGCCGCAACGGCCGCGGCTGCCAGGTCTCCGAAATCTGGTTAATCAAGAAGTGACATCCATGAAACGCCATTTCCGTTCAAATGCAGGTGCCGCGGCTGGCTTGTCCAGCAGTGCTCTGCGGGCAGCACTTGCCGCATTGGTAATCTGTTGCGGATCGTTTTCGCTCGCCGGCGACGTGCGCGTGGGCGCCGCCGCGGCCAACATCGCGGCCGACGACGCCATGGTCATCGGCGGCGGCATTGGCCCGGGCAAAGCCACGGGCCAGGAAGGCGAGCTGCGCGCCGTGGCCGTCGTGATCGAAAAACCGGGCGCCCAGCCGGCAAACAAAGTGGCCATCGTGGCCTGCGACGTGCTGTTCGTGACCGCCGATTTTGTCGACGCGGCGCTCGCCCGCATCGAGAAATCCACCGGCATCCCGCCCGAGTGCGTGCTGGTCAACGCCACGCACACGCACCACGCGCCCACCACTGCGACCGTGCACGGCTACGAGCGCGAAGCGGGGTTCATCAAGCACGTGGAAGACGCGATCGTGCAGTCGGTCGAAGCCGCCAACGCCAAACTGGCCGCAGGTGACGCCACGTTTCTGTTCAAGCTGGGCGAAGAGAACACCGTGGGCGCCAATAGCCGCTTGCTGCTGGCGGATGACTCGATCTGGTGGACGGGCTCGATGGACGACGCCGTGCGCCACACCGGCCCCTTCGATCCGCAACTCCCCGTGCTCGCCTTCCGCGGCGACGACGGCAAGCTGCGCGGCCTGGTCTGGAACCACTCCACGCATACCATCGGCAGCCGTGCGCCGGGCGTGCGCTCCCCCAGCTTCTACGGCCTGGCCACGCAGGAGCTGGAGTCCGAGCTGGGCGGCACCGTGCTGTTTCTGGAAGGCGCCTCGGGCTCGACGCACAACATCACGGCCGTGCCGGTCGACGAGGCCGTGCGGCGGATGAAACGCGCCGTGCGCAGTGCGCTGGAGGGAGCCGAGCCGCGGGCGGTGACCCGGCTGGTGTCGATCAAGCGGCCTTTTGAGTTCAAAGTGCGCACGTTCGACGAGGCGACCGAAGACGAAAAGGTTTCGCGCTATTGCCGCAAACGCATCGGCACGCATGCCGACGGCGTGATCGACGTGTTCCGCGCCATGCGCAAGAAGCTGGCCGATCAACAGGGACAGACACGCCGCACCGTACTGCAGGCCATGGTGATTGGCGACGTGGCCATCGTCGGCGTGCCGGCCGAGTACTTCACCATCTTTGGCACCGAGATCAAACGCCGCTCGCCCTTTGCCAATACGTATGTCGCCGAGCTGGCCAACGATTGGGTCGGCTATTTGCCGAATCTCGAGGCGCACGAGTTCGGCGGCTATCAGACCTGGATGGGGCTGCACAGCTATGCGGAGCCGGGCACGGGCGAACGCGTGGCCGACCAGGTCGTGGCAATGCTCGAAGAGCTGTCCAAGCAGTGACGCAACGGTGACCCGATGCGGTGTGGACGCAGATTCGGTGGCGGGTTGCTCGCGTGCGCCGCGCCTATGGTCGCGCTGGCGCTGTGCGGCACTGCGACGGCCGCTGAACCTGCCGCATCGGCCAGTCCGGCGAGTGATCCTCCGCCCACGGTCCGCGAAACGCCGCTGGCCCCGGCAGACGAGCTGGCCACGTTTCACCTGGCCGATCCGCGCTTGACGGTCGAGCTGGTTGCCGAAGAGCCCCAGCTCGACAGCCCCGTGGCCATCTGTTGGGACGCTGACGGCCGGATGTTCGTGGCCGAGATGATCGATTATCCGCTCGGTCCCACGGCCGGCCGCATCCGCCTGCTGGAAGACCGCGACGGCGACGGCCGTTATGAGCACGCCACGGTGTTCGCCGATGGGCTGCGATTCCCCAACGGCCTGTTGGCGGCCCAGGGCGGGCTGTTCGTCACCGCCGCCCCCGACCTCTTGTACCTGCGCGATGCCGACGGCGACGGCAGCGCCGAGCAAAAGCGCGTCGTGTTCACCGGCTTTGGCGAGGGCAATCAGCAATTGCGCGCCAATGGCCTCACCTGGGGTTTGGACAATTTCATCTACGGCGCCAACGGGCGCAGCGACGGCGCGGTGCGCCGACCCGACGAGCCCGCCGACAAAGGTGTCTCGATCCGCGGGCGAGACTTTCGCTTCCTGCCCGACGGCAGCCGTTTCGAGGCCACCAGCGGCCAGAGCCAGTTTGGCCAGGCGTCGGACGATTGGGGCAATCGGTTCCTCTCCTGGAACACCATCCCCGTGCGGCACGCCTTGTTCGATCAGCAGTTCCTGGATCGCAATCCGCGTTTGAGCTCCTGCGGCGTGCGCGACATTGCCGATCCGCAGGATACCGGCCGCGTGTTTCCCTTGAGCCCGCGGCCGCAAACGTTCAATCGCGAACGCACCGACTACTACAACGCGCTGTGTGGGCTGACCATCTTTCGCGGCGACGCATTGGGCAAAGAATACCTGGGCAGCGCCTTTGCCGGCGAGTCGCTCACCAACCTGGTGCACCGGCGGCTGCTCGCGCCCGACGGGCCGACGTTCGTTTCGCGCCGCGGCGAGCACGATCGCGAGTTCCTGGCGTCCGATGATCCCTGGTTCCATCCGGTGTACATGACCACGGGTCCGGACGGCGCACTGTATATCGTCGATTTCTACCGCCGCTGGGTCGAGCATCCGGCCTTCGTGCCCGAGAAGCTGCGCGCTAGCGTCGACTGGCGAAAGGGCTCCGGCCACGGGCGGATCTGGAAAGTCAGCCGCCGCGAGCTCACCTGGCCGCCGCGGCCCGCGCCCAAAATGAGCGGGCAATCCATCTCGCAGGTGGCCCGGCACATCGACAACCCCAACGGCTGGCTCCGCGATACGGCGCAGCGTGTGCTCGTTGAGCGGCGCGATCCGTCGGCCGCACCGTTTCTGCGGGCGATCGTGCTGGAAAGCCGCATTCCGCAGGCCAAGGTCAACGCCCTGGGCGCGCTGGCCGGCTTGGACCTGTTGGACGACAGCACGCTGTTGCGGGCCATCGAAGATGCCGACGGGCACGTGCGCCAGGTGGCCATTCGTTTGGCGGCGCCGCGCATGGCGACGAGTCTTCCGCTGCGCGATGCGGCGCTGCGGTTGGCAGATTTTCCGCACGTGCTGGTGCGGTTCGAACTGGCCCGCTCACTGGCGGCGCTCGCCGGTCCGGAGAAAACGGCGGCGCTGGTGACTCTGGCCGACTTGGAAGCGGACGACCGCTGGACCGCGGCGGCGATCGTGGGCGGCATCGGCGGCGCAGGTCCGCAGTTCCTCGCGCAATTGCTCGAGGGCGATAAGCGCTGGCGGCGCAAGCCGTCGAGCACGCAGATCTGGCTGCTGACCGAGGCGTCCGCGCGCATTGCCTCCGCCGATCCCATCGAGAGCGTCGCCCGCGTTCTTGCTTTGGCGGCCGGCGAAAAACCAGGCGAAATCCATCCGGGCGACCTGGCCGTACTGTCGGGCCTGGCTCAGGGCTTGTCCGATCGCGGCACCTCGCTGCGCTCGCAATTGGCCGAGCCGGACGGTGCGCAGCGCCGGCAGCGCGCGGCGGTGGAGGCACTCGTCGCCGCGGCGCGCAAGCTGGCCGTGGACGATCGGCAGTCGCTCGACCACCGGTTGCTCGCGCTCGACGTGCTCAGCCGGCTCGACGCGCAGGCCGGCAAGATCGTCGTCGAACTGACCGACCCGCGGCACGACCAGTCGCTGCAAACCGCCGCGGCCGGCGCCATCGCCAGCGCCGATGCCGCCACGGCCGAAGCGATGCTGGCCTCGTGGCCCACGCGCACCACCGCCACGCGTCGCGCGCTGGTGGCCGGCGCGCTGCGTTCGGCGACGGCAACCGCGGCACTGGTGGCCGCGCTGGAAGGCGACCACATTTCGGCCCGCGAGCTCGATACCAGCACGCGCGACGCGCTGCGCGCCGTGCGCGACGCGGGCCTGCAGGCCCGCATCGACAAGCTGCTGGGCGAGGAGCCCAGCGGCGATCGCGCGGCCGTGTTGGCCAGGTATGAACCGGCGCTTAAGACCGACGGCGATCGGCTGCGCGGCGCCGCCCTGTTTGCCAGGCAGTGTCTCGCCTGCCACAGCGTGCAGGGGCGTGGGCAGCGGGTGGGGCCGGATCTGTCGGGCGTCGGCGCGCGGCCGCGCGAAGCCGTGCTGGCCGACGTGCTCGATCCCAACCGCCAGGTCTCGCCCGACTTCGTGGCCTACACGCTGGTCACTACCGAAGGCCAGGTGCTCAGCGGGCTGTTGGTATCGGAGACGGCCGCGAGCGTCACCTTGCGCCGCGCCGAAGGGGCCCAGGACTTTGTGCCGCGGGCCCAGATCGAACAACTCCGCGCCACCGGCAAGTCGCTCATGCCCGAGGGCATGGAGCAGAACCTTTCGCCGCAGGACATGGCGGACCTGCTGGACTTTCTCGCCCGCCCCGACGCGGGATTATTCTCGGTGGTGGATTAGCGAATCTCCGCAAAATACGGCACGGTTCGCGGTTGTGCCGATTGTGCCGGCGGACTGCCGGTCGAGTTCTAGCGATTCTGCCGGCCAGGCCCTGACTGCTGGGCCAGACACAGAGTATCTTTCAATGCACGTCTTGAGAGTCCGCATTCGCGGCATGCAACTGGGAGATCACATCATGTTTAGCCTTTCGGCAACGGTGCTCGTTGCGCTGGCCACGATGGCTGCCGCCGCCGACAAGGATGTTCCCACGCTTACCCATCAACAACTGGCGGTCGGACAGGAATTCGTCATCCGCACGACCGACGCTGCCTATCGAGGTCAACTCGTCGATCGCGCCACCGGCGAATGCCGGATGGCCGTCAGTGCCGACGGCAAGAACTTCGGCGAGCCGCGCACCATGTATCTGTTGGGTGCGACGGCCGGACCGCAGGCCCGGCAAATGCTCGTCCTGATGCACGAAGTGAAAGTCGGCTTGAAGATGGAGCTGGGCGTTGGCGATCTGGACGCCAGGCATCGCCACATCACCGGCGAAGTCACGTCCATTCGACTCGGCAGTTAGCTTAGCTGACGCAACGACCACGAATTTGAAAGTGCGGGGCAAACCGACTTGCTCGGTGGCACTGGCGTTTCGCCAGTGCGGTAGCCACGTCATGGGTGCACTGCACTGGCAAGATGCCAGTGGCACCCGAGACTGCGACGGTCTAACGCGCCACGGCGCGGCGGCCGACAGCCAGTTTCTCGTACACCTGCACGATGCGCGCGACGGCCGCGTCAATCTCGTCGACCGTGGTCGTGGCGCCCAGGCTGAACCGCAGCGACCCGGTCAGCACCCGCCGCTCGCAGCCCATGGCGGCCAGCACATGCGAAGGCTCGCTCGAGCCGCTCGCGCAGGCCGAGCCGGTCGAGCAGGCCACGCCGGCCAGGTCCAGCGCCATCAGCAAGGCCTGGCGATCGAGGCCGATGAAGGCCACGTTCGATGTGTTCGGCAAGCGCTCCGCTCCGGCCGCGTTAATGCGAATCTCGCCGCTGCCGCCCTCGCCGCTGCAGCCCTCGACGATGCCCTGTTCCAATCGGTCGCGCAGTGCCCGCAAACGCTGCGCGCGTGCGGCCGCCTCGCGCTGCCAGCAGTCGAGCGCCGTTTGCATGCCCACGGCCAGCGGCACCGCTTCGGTCCCCGGCCGCAGGCCTTCCTGTTGAAAGCCTCCGCGCAGTTGCGGCTCCAGCCGCACGCCGTGCCGCAACACGAGCGCGCCGGTGCCGATCGGTCCGTGAAACTTGTGCGCCGCAATCGTCATGGCGCTGACTCCCAGTGCGCGAAAGTTCACGGGCAGCTTGCCCACCACCTGGGCCGCGTCGGTGTGCAGCAGCACGCCCAGCGCCGCGCAACGCTTGGCAATCTCTACGACGGGCTGCACGGCGCCTGTCTCGTTATTGGCCAGCATGACGCTCACAAAGCGTGTGTGCTCGCTCAAGCATTCGTCCAGCGCCGCCAGGTCGACCACGCCATCGGCCGTCACGCGCAGGCGGTGGATGGTCCAGCCGCGCCGCTCAAGGACTTCAACGGGCCCGGTGACACTGGGATGTTCGATCGCCGAAATCACGGCTTGGCCCGGCCGAGCCAGCGGATCGAGCTGTCCGGCCAAACCAAAAAGCGCCAGGTTGTTGGCCTCGGTGCCGCCGCTGGTGAAGACCACGCGATCGGGTTCGCGGCCCGACGTGTCGGCGCCCAAAGCGCGGGCGATGCCTTCGCGAGCGGCCTCCAGCCGTTGCCGCGCCCGCCGGCCGAACACGTGCTGGCTCGACGGATTGCCAATCGACTCGGCGGCGCAAGCCGCCATGGCCGCAATCACTTCGCTGAGCGGGGGCGTCGTCGAGTTGTGGTCCAGGTAGATCGAATGCATGGCGGTCGCCTGATTTAGCCCGGATTTCTCACCCGCTTCGTAGCGCTCCGCAGAGCAGGAGGCTGGTGAGAATTGCGGGTTAAGGCCACCATTCTAGCAGCGCGCCGACTCGCCAACTGGCAATTTGGCGGCCGCCGCGCGTGGTAAATGCCGCGGGCGCACAACCGCCAAACCGCCCCGCCGTCTCGCTATGATAGAAGGGCTGCCGCGGCAGCAGGCTGCGCACTGTCGGTTCGCCACGGTGGCGACGACGATGCCCCGCGCGATCACCCGCCGAGGGTGCCGGAAGCGCACGATGGCCCCCGACGAATTCAAAGCCAAAAAGGGACTCCCCTGCCCCAAGTGTGGCAATCACCTGCGGGTCCGTCCGGACCAGGCGGGCGAAGAGGTGGCCTGCCCCAAGTGCGGCGCCAAGTTCACGGTCGGCCGCGGGTCGGCGGGCAAGACAGCCGCCACGCCGGTCAACACCTACGAGCCCGAAGTGCCGCTGAAGCGGGCGACCATCGTGCCCGAGGAGCCGGTGATGCTGGAGACGGACGGCCCGCCGCCGGAAATCCTGCCGATGCAGCCGCCGACCGCGGCGCACCAGCCACAGTACGAGGCGGACTGGGCCACCGACGAGATGGAGGTCGAGAAACCGCACGTGCCGCCGCCCTCCATGGAACCAGACTATTTGGAGATCGCCAAGCGGCGCGGGCTGTTGCGCACCAAAGACGCGCGGCCGATTCCCAGTTGGACGTTCTTCTCCGGCGTGTTCGGCTTTCCCTGGCGCGAAGGAAACATCCTGCGCTGGGTCGTTATGTCGATCGCGCTTTTGGCCACGTGCGAATTGCTGGTGGTGGCCGGCCTGGAAATGCGCAACGGCGTGGGCAACAGCACCCTCCTGATGCCAATCCTGTCGCTGGTGGGCGCCGGGCTGATGTTGGTGACCGGTTCGTTTTGCGCGGCCTGCTTTTTGGCCGCGGTGGACGACACGGCCGACGGCCACGACGACGTGCAGGCCGACTCGTTGCCGCCGCTGGGCGATTGGTTCTTTGCCTTCTTCAGCGTGCTGGGCATCTGGTTAATGTCGGGCGCGCTGGGCTATCCGTTTGCCTTGGTGCCGTCGATCGGCGCGCTGGCCGTGCCAATTTCCAGTCTGGTGCTGTTTCCGGTGCTGCTGTTGTCGGCCATGGAGTGCGATTCGTTCTTTATTCCCTGGTCGCCGCGCGTGTGGGGCACCACCCTGCGCTTTGCCGGCACGTGGCTGGCGTTCTATATCGTGTCGACGTTCTTATTGGCGGCTTGGCTGATAGGCACCTCGTTCGCCCTGCAGGCGGCGCCATTCGCGTCAATGCTCTTGGCGGCGCCGGCGCTGGCCGCGGTGATCCTGATCTATGCGCGGCTGCTGGGACGATTGGCCTGGCGCGTGACGTACGACCCGTCGGCCGGCGCGCGCGTCGCGAGATTCGACGACCGGCCGACTTCCGAGTCAACGGACGTCGCCGCGCCGCGGCCCGGCAAGAAGCGCAAGAAAACCCGGCGGCTGAAATTCGAGATGCCCGACGAGGCGGCCGATGCGCGGGCCAGTGCGCCGCCCCCTGGACCGCCAGTGCCGCCGCGGCTCGACTTTCACAAACGGCGCTAGGGGGCGATGACGATTGTCCTTGGGGGCCGGGTGCCACTGCTGGCTTGTCCAGCAGTGCCGGTGACATGGTGAAAGTGAGGCACCGCGGTCGCGACAAAATCGAGCGTCATCGATCACGAGAGCTTCACGGCAAAATCGCGAACACGCGCGTTGGCCCGCCGCTGCCCGTTTCGATCTTGATGGGCGCCACCACCAGGTAGAACCCCTTCGGCGGCAGGGTCTTCAGCCGCGCGAGGTTCTCCAGCCCATACCGGCCCGCCTTGCCCAGCACGTGGTGCACGGCAAAGTCGCGCGACAGCCCGCGATCGGTGCTCATCGTGTCCAGGCCCACGCCGCGCACGTCGCGCTCCTCGACTAGCAGTTTCACCGCCTCGGGAGAAAAGCCCGGAAAGTGCAAGCGGCCCATGGCGTCGCGCCCCTGGTAGCGGTCGTGGTTGCCCCAGTACTGGCTCCAGCCGGTGTACGCCAGCACCACCGCGCCGTCGGGAATGCGCCCGTGGATGCGTTCGAAGCGGCGGACGTCGTCGACGCTCACCAGGTAGTCCGGGTCGGTGCTCACCGCCGGCGCCACGTCGATCACCGCGCCCGGTGCAAAGAGCTTCTCGGGCGGAATCTGGTCGACTGCGATGCCGTCGGCCGCGAAATGATTGGGGGCATCCAGATGCGTGCCCAGGTGCTCCGGCATGGAAAAGGCCTTCGACAACACGCCGTCCTTGTCCAGCGTGGCAATCGTTTCGAGCGCAAATGGCTTGTAGTTGTCGCCCGGCCAGAAGGCGCTTTTCGCGTTAATCGGCCACGTGAGGTCGACAATCTTGAGTTTTCCGGCCACCAGGTCGGCCAGCGACAGCGCGGGCAGCAACCCCGCTGCGCCAGCGGCAGGCGCCTTGGGTTGGGCGGCGGCCTGCGGCGGAGCAGCCAGCGCCGGGGCGGGCCAACGCATTTCGACAGCCCAATACGCCGCCATTCCAACACCGAGCACCAAACCGATCAACAGCCAGCGTCGCATGGCCAGAGTCCTTTGGGCGTGAGGGATCGTTTGCAGCCACGAGCGAACAAATTGTAGGTCCCACCGGGCCAGGTCAACGTATCGGTCGACGGGAATGTGCCGAATCCGCGGCCGGACACGGCAAAAATGCGCTGCGCTGCGTGAGGTCGGTCCGTGCTCCCGCACCATGCCCAGGCCCCCGCAACGGCAGGGAGCGGCGCGCATGGTACCGCGACCGCTTAGGGTAGTTTGCGGCCCCAGGAGACAAAAGGTTGACGCGCAGGCCGACAATCGTACATATTCGAGGGTCTACAGGCGCGCGACAGTGGGCATGCGCGGAGGTTGATCCGCCGCTGCGCTACGGCCGAACTGCTGGCGGTGCGTTAGGCCGGCACTGCTCTTGAGCGCCACGAGTTTCAAGCTTCTTGGTCTTTCAGAAAGGGGTATTCGTATCGACCGGCATCAGAGAATTAACGAACAGATTCGTATTTCGCCCGTGAGGGTCATTTCAGCCGACGGCGAGTTGCTGGGCATTATCAACACGGACGACGCACTGACGCGCGCTCGCGAGGCCGATCTGGATCTCGTTGAAGTCGCGCCGAACGAGCGGCCTCCCGTGTGCCGCATCATGGACTATGGAAAGTTCAAGTACCAGCAAAAGAAGCGGCACGGCAAGGGACACACGCACCAAAGCAAGATCAAAGAAATTCGCGTGCGCCCCAAGACGGGCGAGCACGACATCGGCTTCAAGCTGAACCAGGCCCGCACGTTCCTGGCGCACAAGGACAAGGTGATCGTGTCGGTGATCTTCCGCGGCCGCGAGTTGGCGCACCTGGAAGAAGGCCGCAAAGTCATCGATCACATCATCAAAGAACTGGATCCCGTAGGCAAGATCGAGAGCGCCCCTTCGCACCAGGGCAAGCGCATCGTTTGCATTCTGGCGCCGCGCTAGACGCACTTGGCGAGCGCGCCGACAAGCTACGCCGACAAGCTACGTCCACAAGCTACGTCCACAAGCTACGTCCACAAGCGACACTGGCCCACGGACCAGCGCGCGGCGGAGCCTCGCCGCCCTCCCTAGTCCCTATCCCCTCTTCCCTGCTTCCGGCCAGGCGTGGCCGTTGTACATTGGCACGCGGCGGCGGCGCTTTGTGTAGCTGTCCACTTCGTCGCCCCACGAAGTCCAGCCGGGCTGCCGCTGCCGAGCGAAGAGCTCCAGATATGGGCCGGGACTGCAGGCCTCGATCAGTTCCACCAGTTCGCGCGGCTTGCGAGAATGCTCTTCCTTGCGGCTGCTGAACAGATTGACCTGCCGCCGGCCTGGCGGCAGCGTGCGCATCCGCCCGCGCACGCCAAACAGCACCAGCTCGGTGACGTTGCGGAAGTAGAAGCCGACGCCGCGGCCGTCCGGGCCGCCGTCTTTGCGAACTTTGTACCAGACGAGGTTCGTCTTGTAGGTGAAGCCCCAGGCGCGCATGACGGCCAGCCCGTCATCCAGCAGCGCGTTCGGGCACCACAAATAACAGTGTGCCGCCGCATTCAGATGGTCCGCCACCGGCAGAGCACAAATCTCGTCGCACTCCAGCGTGCGATAGCGCTGCAGCCGCTTGTGCTCGGGCGCCATCTTGCCCGTGCGATTGGCGAACCGCCACGGCGGATCGGCCAGCACCGTGCAGAATTGTCCCTTCAGGCCGGGCAGTCCCATGTGTTGTTTCCCCGATCGGATTCCGCTTATCTGTGGCAGCAAGCTCGGCCCGGCGGCAACACTGGCCAAGATTCCTTCGCGGCAATCGAATTAACTGGGGACCGACCCGCGCCGGCCCGGTCCCCGCGCTCAACTTAAAGTAAGCCCGCGCGACTGACAATATGCGCCGCCGGCGACTATCATCGGAATCGAGCGGTCGCAAGTCATCGCAGCCGCCGGCCGTCCACGCGACCTTTCCCACCCGCTAAGTGAGGAAGCCCGACAATGTCGACGACCACTTCGCCCCTGCCGCGATCATTTTGGCCGGTCCACACGTTACGCACTCGGCGAATCGTGAACTTGTTGCTCGTCGTGTCGGCGCTTTGGACGCTCGGTCCGGCGGCCCGGGCCGGCGCGGCGGAGCTGCCCAGCGAGCTTACGGCGCAGATCGACGCGACTGTCAGCAAGGTGATGGAGGACGAGCGCGTGCCGGGTGTGTCCGTCGCGATCGCCATCGACGGGCAGCTTGTCTACGAGCACGGCTACGGCCTGGCCGACTTGGAGAACAACGTGCCGGCCACGCCCCAGACGATTTACCGGCTCGCGTCGATCTCCAAGATGTTCACCGCCACCGCAGCCATGCAACTGGCCGAGCAGGGCAAGCTCGATCTGGACGCGCCCATTCAGAAATATGTGCCCAGCTTCCCGGAGAAGGAGGGCGTCGTCACGGCCGAGTTGTTGCTCAAGCACCAAAGCGGCATCCGCCACTACCGCAACGACGAAACGCGTAGCGCCGTGTTTTACAGCCGCGTCGGCGACGCGCTGGCCATCTTTCAAGACGATCGCCTGCTGTTCAAGCCGGGCGAGAAATTCTCCTACACGACCTATGGTTACAACCTGCTGGGCACGGCCATCGAGAACGCCGCCGGCCAGGACTATGTGAGCTACGTGCGCGAGCACATTTGCCAGCCCGCGGGCATCACCACGATGCAGGCGGACAATCCGTACCTGATCATTCCCCATCGCGCGGCCGGCTATCGGCTGCACGGCCGAGGCAAAACGGCCGAGTTGCGCAACGACTTCATGGTCGACGTGACGAACAAGATTCCCGGCGGCGGCTGGTGCGCCACCGCGGGCGACCTGGTGCGCTTCGCGCTGACCCTGATGGACGGAAAACTCGTGAAGCCCGAGACCCTGCAGCGCATGTGGACGCCGCAGATGACCAGCCTGGGCAAGGAAACTGATTGCGGCCTGGGCTGCTTTATTGAGACCGTCGCAGGGCAGCGCCGTATCAGCCACTCGGGCGGTCAACCCAAGGTGTCGACCTACCTGGTGTTCGCGCCGGCGGAAAAGACCGTGGTGGCGCTGATGTGCAATCGCAGCGGTGCCGACGTGCACGTTCTGGCGGATTTGCTGATGAAACAGCTCGCACCGGCGGCGGCTGCCGCTCCGTAGGGCAGCGCGGCCGCGTGCTCACGTTGACCTGTTCACCGGGCGGCGATAGACTCACGATAGAGTCAAGTAGAAGAATTCAGGCAAAATGGCGAAGCTGATTCTATCCCTGGTGCTCGCGTTCACGCAGCTCTGCTCTTGGGGCGGGGCGCCCGTGTATCTGTGCATCTGTGGCGAGCGCTCGGTCTGCATCGACGGCGGCCCGCAGCAGTGCAACTGTTGCGAGGACCAGCACGAATCGGCGACGGTTGCCGGAGCTTGTACGAAGGGCGAGTGCGCCGATCATGCACACGAGCACGCGGCCATCGCGGCGCCGGGTTCGGTGTCGAACGTCCACGAGCTCGCCGGCGCGAATGCCGATCATGGCGCCGCCGCGTTGACCACTCCTTGCGATTGTGACCACGTTCAGCTCTCGTCGGCCACGAGAGCGCCCGCTTTGACGCGCGGTGCTTGGGAAGCTGATCACGGTCAATTCATCACGCCGCCGGTTGCGGCGCACGTGGGCCTGAATCTTGTGCCCGCGGATGCCGATGCCCCGCGCACCGCGCTGCTACGTCCGCCCCGGTCGACGCTCTTTACGGCGACCATTCTGAGCACGGTTGTGCTGCGCTGCTGATTCTGTGCTGCGCTTTCGATTCGCGCGTGCGCGAATCGCCTGGCCCGCGGATGCGCCCGTTCGGCATTTCGCGCGCCTTCCTCCAAAAAACGCCCCGCGGGCGTGCGCCTCTTTGGCCGGCGCCCTCGACTGAAAACTTTACTTGCCCCTGCGCGGCTCATGTCGCTTGCCGGCGCGGTGCAAAACCATCGCACGTAGAGAACGCTCGGAGAACTTGTCATGTCGACCATCCATCCGCCCCTGGACCACGCGACCCATCCGCCCACCACCGGCGCCGGCGAAACCCGCTCGCTGCCGGCGCGACTGGTCCGGCAGATGCCCAACGTGCTGTCGCTGGTGCTGCTGATGGGCGTGTTCTACATCGGCCATCAGACGGGCTGGCGGTTGCCGGGCGTGGCGAACCTGTTTGGGTCATCGGCAAACGTCCCGGACGACTGGTGCGTCGAGCACCTGGTGCCCGAGTCGCAGTGCGTGGAGTGCAATGAGAAACTCATGCCGCGGCCGAAAGTGTTCGGCTTTTGTACGACGCACGGAGTGAACGAATGCGTGCTGTGCCATCCCGAGCTGGCGCAAGTGAAGGGCGAGCCAAAAATGCCGGCCTACGACACGGCGCAGGCGATCGCCCTGGTAAATCGGCCGCAGAACAACAGCCGCAACACGTTGCACACGCATCGCGTGCAATTTGCCTCCGCGGCAACGGTCAACAAGGCGGGCGTCGACGTCGACGTCGTCGGCCAGCGGTCGATGCAGGAAGTCGTGACGACCAACGGCGAAGTGCGCTTCGATCCGACCCGCGTGGCGCACCTCTCGTCGCGCGCCGGCGGCACGGTAACGGTCGTCTTCAAACACCTGGGAGACCGCGTGACAGCCGGCGACACGCTGGCCGTGATCGATGCGGCTCAGGTGAGCCAGGCCAAGTCGCGCCTGCTGCAAGCGATCGTGCAGCTCGAGGCCAAGCAATTGAGCTACCAGCGACTGCAGTCCGCGGGCGACGGTGTGGCGGCGGCCGCCGTGGCCGATGCCAAGGCCGCGCGCCAAGAGGCCGAGGTGGCGCTCATCTCGGCGCGGCAGGCCCTGGTGAACCTGGGCCTGGAAGTGCCTGAAGAATTCCGTGATCGCGATCCCCAGAAGATCGCCGACCAGCTGCGGTTCCTGGGCATTCCAGACGAGGTGCTGGCCGCGCTGCCACCGGCCAACAAAAGCGCGAACCTGATTGCGCTGCGGGCGCCGTATGCCGGCGTTGTCGTGGCCACGGAGGTCGTCGCCGGCGAGGTGGTCGAATCGACCGACGTACTCTTTACCGTCGCTGATCCGGCGCGGATGTGGCTCACCCTGAACGTGCGCCAGGAAGACGCGCGCTACGTGGCGCTCGACCAGGAGGTTTCGTTCCGCACCGACGATGCCGCGCAGAAAGCCAGCGGCCGCATCACCTGGATCAGCCCCACGGTCGACCCGCGCACGCGCACGCTGCAGGCCCGCGTCGTGCTGGACAATGCCGACGGCCGGTTGCGCGACAACACGTTTGGCACGGGCGAAATCGTGCTGCGCAAGCAGAACGAGGCGATTGTGGTGCCGCGCGAAGCGGTGCAATCCACCGGCGACGCGAGTTTCGTGTTCGTGCGAGACCGCGACTATTTGCAGGCCGGCGCGCCCAAGGTGTTTCATCCGCGCCAGGTGCGCACCGGAGCCCGCGACGAACAATACGTCGAGTTGCTGGCCGGCGCGCTGCCCGGCGAAGTCGTGGCCGTCAAAGGCAGCTCGGTCATCCTGGCCCAACTGTTGCGCAGCAACCTGGGCGAAGGCTGCGCCTGTCACGATCAATAGAACCAACCCGTGAGGTTTTGCACAGGCGGACAAGCCGCCCGTGGCGCCCAAAGAGAGCTTCCCAGCGACCCGCAAATTTGAATTCGCATTGCTGGACAAGCCAGCAGTCGCATCCCGACTATGGACCTGCTCAACCACGTCATCGATTTCTCGCTGCGGCATCGCCTGCTGGTGGTTGCGGCCGTGGCCGTGGCGGCGGTGTGGGGCGCCGTTTCGCTGTCGCAGCTCGATATCGACGCCTTTCCCGATACCACTCCGGTGCAAGTGCAGATCAACACGGTCGCTTCGGCGCTGGGGCCGGAGGAGGTGGAGCGTCAGATCACGTTCCCCATCGAGCAGGCCCTGGGCGCGCTGCCCGGCTTGGAACAATTGCGCTCGGTGTCGAAGTTCGGCTTCTCGCAAGTGGTGGTGCTGTTTGAGGACGGCACGGATATCTATTTCGCGCGGCAGCTGGTGAACGAACGGCTGGCCGGCGTGGAGCTGCCCGGCGGCATCGAACGGCCGAAGATGGGACCCGTGGCCACCGGCCTGGGCGAGGTGCTGCACTATATCGTTTCCGGTTCGGGCACCGACGTGAGCGACCTGCGCACCATTCACGATTGGGTCATCAAGCCGCAAATGCGCATGGTGCCCGGCACCGCCGAAATCAACTCCTGGGGCGGCTACGAGAAGCAATATCAGGTGCGCATCGATCCGCAGGGACTGATCAAGCACGGCCTGACGTTCGACGAGGTGGTGAACGCCGTCAAGCGCAACAATTTGAACGTCGGCGGCGGCAACATCAGTCAGAAGGGCGGCATGCTCCTGGTCCACGGCACGGGACGGACCTCGAACCTCGACGAGATCCGCCGCATCGTGGTGACCGCCAAAGACGGCGTGCCCATTCGTCTCTCGGACGTGGCCGAGGTGGTCGTGGGCCACGAAATTCGCCGCGGCGCCGTCACCGCCGACGGCCGGGGCGAAGTCGTGCTTGGACTGGGCTTCATGCTGATGGGCAAAAACAGCCACGAAGTCACCTGGGCCATGAAGGAAAAGCTCGACGGATTGCGCGCCGCGCTGCCGCCCAACGTCCGCGTGACGCCCGTGTACGACCGCACGCAACTGGTCACCTTCGTCATCGACACCGTGCGCAAGAACCTGCTGGAGGGCGGCCTGCTGGTAGTGGCCACGTTGTTCGCATTCTTGGGCAACTGGCGCGCGGCGCTGATTGTGGCCACGGCCATTCCACTGTCGATGCTGTTTGCCTTCAGCGGCATGCTGCGGTTCGGCATTGCCGCCAGCCTGCTCAGCCTGGGAGCCATCGACTTCGGCATGATCGTGGACAGCTCGGTGGTGATGGTGGAGAACTGCGTGCGTCACCTGGCCGATGCGCGCGACACCGCCAAGAGCCGGCTGGAAATCATTCGCGACGCGGCCGTCGAAGTGCGCCGGCCCACGCTGTTTGGCGAGCTGATCATCGCCGTGGTGTACCTGCCGATCCTCACGCTCGAGGGCATTGAAGGCAAGATGTTCCGTCCCATGGCGCTGACGGTCATCTTTGCGCTGGCCGGGTCGATGGTGCTGTCGCTCACGCTGATGCCCGTGCTGGCCAGCTTCTTCCTGCCGCGCAGGATATCGCATCGCGAGCCCCTGTTGATGCGCGTGGCCCACGCGATTCACAATCCGGTGCTGCGGTTTTCCATGGAGCACAAGCCGGCCGTCTTGGCCTTTGCCGCGGCGACGATGGTGGTGGCGTTCGGGCTGATTGCGCCCAACCTGGGCTCGGAGTTCGTGCCGCGCTTAAGCGAAGGAGCGATCGCCATCGGCGTGGTGCGCCTGGCCGGCACCGACCTGGAAGAATCGATCCGCTACAACACGCAAATGGAACGCGCCATCCTGGCCGAGTTTCCCGACGAGGTGGCCCACGTGTGGAGCCGCGTGGGCACCGCCGAGATCGCCACGGACCCGATGGGCGTCGAGCTCACAGATACCTTCATCACGCTCAAGCCCCGCAGCGAGTGGACCAAGGCCCGCACTCAGGCCGAATTCACCGAGCAGCTCGATCGCCTGCTGCGCGACTTGCCGGGCCAGCGGCTGGCGTATTCGCAGCCCATCGAAATGCGCACTAACGAAATGGTCTCCGGCGTGCGGGCCGATCTGGGCGTTAAGCTGTTTGGCGACGACTTGAACACGCTGGTGGCCATGGCCCACGAAATCGAAACGGTGCTGAATTCCATTTCCGGCAGCGCGGACGTGGCCAGCGAGCAAGTTACAGGACAACCGGTGCTGGAGATCAAGGTCGATCAGGCGCAGATCGCGCGCTACGGCGTCTCGGCCGCAGACGTGCTGGGCCTGGTGGCGGCGGCCGGCGGCACGCCGGTGGGCGAAGTGGTGGAAGGCCAGTTGCGGTTTCCGCTGGTGGCCCGACTGCCCGAGCGTTATCGCGACAGTCCCGAGGCCCTGGCCGAGCTGTTGATCACCACTCCGGACGGCCAGCGCATTCCGCTCGACCGACTCGCCAAGGTGCACGTGGTCGAAGGGCCGTCGACGATCACCCGCGAGAGTGGCCAGCGGCGGATCACGGTCACGGCAAACGTGCGCGGGCGCGACTTGGGCAGCTTTGTCGAGGAAGCGCGGCAGAAAATCGCGGCGCAGGTGGCCATGCCTTCGGCCCGCTATCACGTGGAATATGGCGGGCAGTTCGAGCATTTGGAACGGGCCCGGACGCGGCTGATGATCGTGGTGCCGCTGGCGCTGGTGCTGATCTTCTTGCTGTTGTACTTCACGTATCACAACCTGGTCGATTCGCTGCGCGTGTTTTGCGGTGTGCCGTTTGCCTGGGTGGGCGGCATCTTCGCACTGTGGCTGCGCGACATGCCGTTTTCGATTCCGGCGGCCGTGGGATTCATCGCCCTGTCCGGCGTGGCCGTGCTGGACGACATGATCTTGGTGTCCTACGTGCGGCAACTGCGCGAGCGCGGGCTGGCGCTCGACGAAGCCGTGATGAAAGCCGCCGTCACACGCCTGCGGCCCGTACTAATGACCACGCTGGTCGCCAGCCTGGGTTTTGTGCCCATGGCGCTCAGCCAGGGCATGGGTGCGGAAGTGCAGCGCCCGCTGGCCACGGTGGTGATCGGCGGCGTGATCGGCGCCATGATCATGTCGCTGTTGGTGCTGCGCGTCTTGTACATGGTGTTCAACAGCCCGTGGGACAATGATCGACAGCGGCCCGGCGCCGCGCTGTCCGGTTCGCCATCAGGCCCCGCCGTCGATCTGGTTTCAGCAACTCACTAACTCGCTCACTCACGAACTAACTAACCAACGACGCGTAGACAAAACCTGCGGGGAATGGCTCATTTGCGGATCCGAAGAGCCAAAGGTGCCTGTCCCCCTTTCCCAAGGATTAACACTGATGAAGAACCTGACTCTGCCGGCGGTTGTTTTCGTTTCGCTGATCTGTGCGACGACGAGCGGCTGTGCCAAGAGCGATGCGGCACCCGAAGCGGGCAATGCCAGGCCGGCCGACGCAGCCCACGACGGTCACGCCGGCCACGCCCACGGCGATCATGAGCATGGCGACCATGACCATGCGGATCACGCGCACGAGCAGGCCACCGACGGCCACGACCACAGCGGCTGGTGGTGTGCCGAGCATGGCGTGCCGGAGGAAGTGTGCGGCCAGTGCAACGCCAAGCTGGCGGCCAAATTCCAGCAGGACGGCGACTGGTGCCAAAAGCACGATCGGCCCGACTCGCAGTGCTTTGCCTGCCATCCGGAGCTGGAAGCCGTGTTCGCTGCGAAGTACGAAGCCAAGTACGGCAAGCAGCCGCCCAAGCCGGAGGGGTGACCCGAAGACCGTCACCACGTCAACGAATGGCGAATGACTACCAGCGCCGCCGACCGCGCAACAGCACTGCACCGATCAAGCCCACGGCAGCCAGCGCGAGCGTCGACGGCTCGGGCACGAGCGTCACCTCGTTAATCGACATGCGGATCAAGGGCAGCGCCGGGTCGATCGGATCGGGAGACGTCTTACTGATCCCGAACACCAGATCGAAGTCCGCCAGATTTGGCGGCGCCTGGTTCACCAGCGCCAGGCCCTGCAGGCTCAACCCGGGCTGCATCACCGCGGTGAAAATCGCAAACGTCACGTCGCCTGCCAGCGGAGCGGAGAAATGAATGGACTCGAACGAGTCTGCCGCCGTCGAACTGAATGCCCCGTTGAGCGTCGCAACTTGAAAACCGTTGTGCTGATGGATGTGAAGTCCAACCAGGCCCGTGAAGGCGGCCGGCGCATCGGCCAGGTAGATATCGACGTAGGCTTGCGGCGACAAGGGCGGCGTCGGCTGGCCGAGTACGAAGAAGCTAGGGCTGATCGGACCGATTCCCGAAACTTCTTGTGGCGGCATGGCCACAAACTGGGTCGCCGCTACAAACTGCAGTCCGGGCGTGAACACCTGAATCGTGTCTCCGGCCGCGGCATGCAATAGGATCGTGCTGGCCCGGGAACTTGCTACAAAGCCGTTCGAGCCCACGACGAGCAGGAGGAAAACAGCAAACATTCGGCGCAATGGAAGGTCCCCACCAGAAAGAGTCAACGAATCGAGTACCGAGACGCCTCAGAGAGAAGGCGGCTCACAAACTACTGTCAGGACTAGGACGATGCAGTAGCGACTCGCGTGAGGGGAGAGAGGACACCTGAAACTGTAGTTGGCAACAAAATCGACGTCAACAAATTGCCGCCCCCGGCGAAGAATGGGCCGGCCCCCTTGCCGCCCGGCATTTCGCCCGCGAAAAATACCCTTTCGCCTTTGCCGCCGGGCCCTATAATGATGGGTTCTGCGATTCGGCGGCCTCGTCTGGGGCTGCTTCCCTGAAACTTTTCGGCGGCCAATCATGCCAAAGCAAAAGACCCACAAAGGCGTCAAGAAACGCTTTCGCCTTACGGCCAAGGGCAAGGTGAAGCATCGTCAGGCCGGCACCAGCCACCTGGCCGCGCGCAAGACCCACAAGCGCAAGCGCATGCTGCGCGGCACCACGGTGCTCGCCGAAGAGTTCACGCCGCAGATTGCCAACATGCTGGCCGGACACAGCTACTAGAGGTAAGAAACTAAAGGGTGCCACTGGCAGTTCGCTGCCGGTGCCAGTGTAAACAGGCACGGGCGGACCAGTCGCCCGTGGCACGCGACACGCGCGCGGGCGGTACAACGCTTGCCCAACTTTCTTGGGCGAGGGCCTGGACGTGCGACAGACACCAAAGGGTGTGAAGTGCCATGCGGACTACCAAAGGAGCGGCGCGCAATAAAGCCAAGCGCCGCCTGTTCAAGAAGGTCAAAGGGTATCGCGGCGGCCGCGGCGGACTGTTCCGCACCGCCAAGGAAACGCTGGTCCGCGCCGGCGTGTTTGCATTTCGCGATCGGCGCAATCGCAAGCGCGAATTCCGCAAGCTGTGGATCATCCGCATCAACGCCGCCGTCCGCGAGCGCGGCCTGCGCTACAGCGAATTCATCCACGGACTGGAAAAGGCCAAGCTCGAGCTCGACCGCAAGACGCTCTCGGAAATGGCGATTCACGATCCCACCGGGTTCGACGCGGTTGTGGAGCAGGTGAAGGCCGCTTTGGCCGCCTAGTATTCGGCGCACGCGCTAAAGCCGTCGCGCACCGCCGAGTCGCAGTCGAGTTTGTACTGCGCGGGCGCGGCAGTCCGTGGAGTTGATATTGCTCGCGGGCGACCAGCTTGCGGCCGGTCCAATGTCACCACCCGACGACGCCGATCATGGCACTGGCTGAATTCCTAAGAGAGCTCGACGCGTTGGCCGCGGCCGCGGCCGCCAGCTTTGACGCCGCCGCCGATACGGTGGCTTTGGAAGCCGCGCGCGTCGAATTCCTGGGCGCCAAAAGCGGCCGCCTCAAGGCTGTGCAAAAGCAGTTGGGCACGGTGCCAGGCGCCGACAAGCCCGCGGCCGGCAAACGCTTCAATGAAGTGAAGACGGCCGTCGAGTCGTCGTTCGCGGCGGCCGAGACCCGGCTCGCCGGCGGCGGTGCCGCGGCGAAGTCGTCCGCCCCCTTCGACATCACCCTGCCCGGCAAACGGCCGCGTATCGGCCACGTCCATCCGCTCACGCAGACGATCGACGAGCTGAAGGACATCATGGGCCGGCTCGGTTTCACCGTCGCGGTGGGGCCCGAAATCGAAGATGAGTGGCACAATTTCGAGGCGCTGAACATTCCCGCCTCGCACCCCGCCCGCGATCCGCTGGAGAACTTTTATCTCTCCACAGCCGCGGTCGCTGGTGCCAAGACCGAGAAAGGCGCCGGCGCCCCGCCGATGCTGTTGCGCAGCCAGACCAGCACAGTGCAGATCCGCGTGATGGAGAGCACGCCGCCGCCGGTGCGCGTGATTTCGCTGGGCCGCGTCTATCGGCCCGACACGGCCGACGCCACGCACTTCCCCATGTTCCAGCAGATCGAAGGGCTGCTCGTGGATCGGCACGTAACGATGGCCGACCTGAAGAGCGTGCTGCGACTGTTCGCCTCCAGCTTCCTGGGCGGCGACGTGCACATCCGCTTCCGGCCGTCGTTCTTTCCCTTCACCGAGCCGAGCGTGGAAGTGGACATGAGCTGGCACGACACGGAGCATGGCGGCGCGATTCGCTGGATCGAGATGGGCGGCGCCGGCATGGTCGACCCCAACGTGCTAAAGGCCGTCGGCTACGATCCGGAAGAAGTGTCGGGCTTTGCCTTCGGCATCGGCGTGGAACGTGTGTGTGCGCGGCGGCACGGCGTGAAGGACATTCGCGATTTTTATCGCAACGACGTGCGCTTTTTACAACAGTTTTGACCGCGAAAACTCGAACAGGCGGCCCTTCCGCCAGACACTCATCCTCGGCATTCTCAAAAGCGGCGCAAGCAGATTCGACTCATGATCGTTTCCTGGGACTGGCTCCAGCAATACGTCACGCTCGATATGACGCCGGCCGCTTTGGCCGAGCGGCTGATGATGGCCGGCTTGAACCACGAAGATACGCACGCGGTCGGCGACGACGTGGCCATCAATCTCGAAGTGACCAGCAACCGCTCGGACTGCTTGGGCCACATCGGCATCGCCCGCGAGATCTCGGTGCTGTGGCAGCGACCGCTGACGCTGCCCGCGGCAGCGCCGCGTTCGGGCCAGGTGAAAGTGGGCGAGCTGGCCACGCTGCGGGTCGAAAACTCGCGCGAGTGTCCGCGTTACACGGCCCGGGTCATTCGCGGCGCGAAGGTCGGCCCTAGTCCGGCCTGGCTGGTGCGGCGGTTGGCAACCGTGGGCGTGGCGGCGATCAACAACGTGGTCGACATCACCAATTACGTGATGCTCGAGTGCGGCCAGCCGCTGCATGCCTTCGATCTGGCCCAGCTGGCCGGTCGGCAGATTGTCGTGCGGCAGGCGCGCCAGGGCGAAGAATTTCTGGCCATCAACCACAAGACGTACAAGCTCGACTCGAGCGTGTGCGTGATTGCCGACGCCAGGCGTGCCGTGGGCTTAGGCGGCGTCATGGGCGGCGCCGAGACCGAAGTTTCCGCCCGGACCACGGAGCTGCTGCTTGAAAGCGCGGCCTTCGATCCCATGTCGATACGCAACACGGCCCGTTCGCTCAACCTGCACAGCGATTCGTCGTATCGCTTCGAGCGCGGCACCGATCCGGCGGGCGTGGATTGGGCCAGCCGGCGGACGTGCGAATTAATCTTGGAGTTGGCCGGCGGCGAATTGGCCGAGGGCCTGCTCGATTTCGGCAATCCGCCGGCGCCGCGCCCGCCGATCAAGCTGCGATTCGGCCAATTGAAGCGCGTGCTCGGCATCGATGTGCCGTCGCCAGAGGCCCGGCAAATCCTGGTCGCGCTGGGCAATCGTGAGCTGCAGGCCGACGCTACGGCCGTGGAAGTGGAGCCGCCTTCGTGGCGGCATGACCTATCGCGCGAGATCGACCTGGTCGAGGAAGTGGCGCGGATTCACGGCTATGACAAGATTCCCGAGGACGTCGGCGTGCCGATGGCCAAGAGCGAGCGGACCGAGAGCGACCGCGTGCTGGGCAAAGTGCGGCAAGTGCTGATGGCCGCCGGGTTCGATGAGGCCATGACGCCCAGCGTGGTGGAAGAGCCCTGGTCGGCCGCGTTCAGTCCCTGGACCGACGCACCGCCGTTGCACTCCAGCATTCCCGTGCTGCGCCGGGCCGATCGGCTGCGCCGCAGCCTGGTGCCCAGCCTGTTGGGCGCGCGACAAACCAACGAATCGCTCTCGAACCCGGTGATCGAGCTGTACGAGGCCGCGCACGTTTATCTGCCGCAAAGCGGCGATCTGCCCGTGGAAGAGCTGATGATCGCCCTGACCAGCGGCGGCGACTATGCGGCCGTCAAAGGCGTGATCGAAGGCGTGGTCGCCGCGCTCGATCCCGACGCGGTGCTCTCCGTGCGGCCTACGCGCCACGCGCTGCTCGATGCGGCACAGTCCGCCGAGCTGTGGGTCCGCCCTGCCTCGGGCGACGAGCGGCTGCTGGCCTACCTGGGCCGGGTGTCGGCCGCCGGACTAACTCAGTTCGAATTGCGTCAGCCGACCACCGTGGCGGAAATTCGCTGCAACGCGCTGCGCGAGATTGCTCGGCTCGTGCCCAAGTGCCGCGACATCCCCACCTTCCCCGCCGTGGCGCGCGACCTCAATCTCGTGGTCGATGAGGCAGTGCGCTGGGCCGACGTGGTGCAAACGATTCGTGCGGCGGCCGGGCCTGGCGCGGAATCGATCACGCTCACCGATGTCTATCGCGACGAACAGCGCCTCGGCCCGGGCAAAAAGAGTTTGCTCGTTACGCTGAGTTTGCGGTCGCGCGAGGGCACGTTGACCGGCGAGGAGGCCGACCGGGTTTGTCAGCACGTGGTCGAGGCCTGCGGCCGCGAGCACGGGGCCCAGTTGCGGGCCTGAACATAGGCCCGCGGCGCGAGAGGTTCGGTGCCACTGGCGTCTCGCCAGTGCAATCGTTCGTCAGCCCGGGTGGCACTGGCGGCCGCACACGCGGACACCCGTGTTGATTGCGAAAATAGGTGCCACGGGTCGCTCGAAGAGACGCCCATGCCCGACTATTGCCCGCGCACCAGCCGTTTCACCCGTTCGATCAAACTGGCAGGTGAAGTCGGACCGCTGGCCACGTGGCCCGCGGCATCGATGCGGGCAATCTCGGCCACTGCCTGCTCCAGCCGCAGTTCGTCGCTCGTAGTCCGCTCGAAGTACTGAAACCCGAGCTGTTGGGCCAGCCGCGCGAGCGGTACCCGGCCACGGGTCGGTTCGCTGGTGGCTCCGCGCGATGTCCGCACCTTTGCCGCCGGCACGCTCGGTCGTCGCGACTGGTCCTGCACGGTCTCGCGCAATCGCCACAAAACGCGCAGGTCGTCCAAGTCGAGTTGATAGGTATCGTTGCCCACCAAAACGTACTGCGCCGTCGACTCGTCCAGGCCCGTTTGAATGGCTTCGCCCAGCCCTAGCCGCAACGGATGACGCAACAGGCGCACCTGCGGAAAATGGGCCGCCAGGTCCAGCGCGATCTCGGGGGTGTCGTCGGTCGAGCCGTCGTCGATCAGAATCAGTTCAAACCGCTCATTCCATTCCGGCAGCGTCTCCAGGATGTTTGCCACCGCTCGGACCAAACTCTGCTGGGAATTGTAGATGGGCAATAACACAGTACGCTGATTGCTCAAGCGAGTTCCTTTCACGAGGGGGCGTCAATGAACGGTGGGCCGTCGCGGAATGGGGGGCGTCGTGTTGGCAGGGCTGCCAAGGCGACACCTATTGATCGGACGCGCGCCGCCTCGGTCTCTAGCCGGGCGGCCGCAAGTGCCGCTTGTGCATTCTTTAGCGAACGCGTGCGGCACATAAAACGATCGATCGGACCAGGTGTTCCGGCCCTGCACAACCCGCCGCGCTAGCGATCATCCATCGCGCCAGGCGCAAAGCGGCCGCGCAGCACGCGGGCCTCACTGCCGGCGCGCCGCTTAGGCCGGCGGCTCCATGGCCACCTGGTAGTCGCGCCCTTCCCAGCGACCCTGATCGGGCCAGTAGAAGGTAAAGCGGATGGGCGCCTGCTGGCCGCGCAAAATCGGAATATCCACAAAGTGCACGCTCAGCGTGGTGGCCGTGGATTGCGAGTCGTTCACCTGCTGCCACTCGGTGCTTGTCCAATGCAGCACAAACGGCGCCAGCGCCTGCACACGCAACGTCATTCCCGGCGAGACGGCGCGGGCATGGCGATTCGGCTTCCAGATTTCCAGGTCGCGCCGGCTCCGTCCCGACTGATAACGCTCGGCCACGCTGGGCAACAGGTCGAACACCTGGCCATCGGCCACCGATCGGACCAGGCAGATGTACTCGGCATGGGCCCAGGCCAACGGCATGGCGGCGCCGGTCGGTCGGCCGAACAACAAATGCGGCGCCAAATCAGGCGCGTCCCAAACCTGCTCCGGCAATAGCCCGCCGGCGGCAAAGCGCTCCATGGCGCGCAAGTAGGGCGCCGGATCTCGTCCCGCGGCCAGTTCATAGTGTCCGCGTTCGCCCGTGAGCAACGGCCAGGCCCGGCCGCGGCCAAACCCTTCGAAGGGCCCGCCGTCGTCGCGCTGCCCGTAGCCGTCATGGTTGTAGCGTCGCCAGGACGGCCCCAGCGGCGTCTCCACGCGCAACACCTGGTCGATCACTTCCAGCGAGTCTTCGATCAGCCGGTCGCCCGGCTTGCGAATGCCGTAGCGCACCAGTTCTAAAAACCCGGCGTCGACAATCTCTTTGGCAGGAAACACGTATGGTCGCCCGGGCGGCTGGTTCTTGAGGTCCACGAGTGCGCGGTTGGGATCCTCGGGGCTTTCGGGATTGTCGATGTTTACCGGCAGAATGCGGATGTAATGGCGCGGAATCCCGTTGACCAGCGTGCCCTCGGTGGTCACCGTCCAGCGTTCGACGTGGCTTTCCAGAAAGTCGGCGTAGTCGTGCAGGTATTGGGCCGTGGCGGGCTCGTTGCGCTCGGCGGCAAACATGGCCGCACAGTGCAGCGCCGCGATATTGGCTGCCAGCGTCGAAGGCGAGTACCCGCTGTTCTCCTCCCAGCGCTCCTGGGCGGTTGCCGGTCCGTGTCGGATGAGAAACTCGGCCGCTGCGCGGACCATCGGGTACGGATCGAAATCGCACAGCCCGGCGGCGCAGCGCAGCCGCCAGGCCAGCAAGATCGCGAACGACACCTGGTCAAGCTGCACGCCGGTCCAGTAAGGGTTGCCGTCGATCCAGAAGTTCTGATAAAAGCCGCCGTGCACCGCTTGCGAGCAGGCCAGGTAGATGAGCGCCCGATAGGGAGTCTCCACATTGCCGGAGGCCAACAGCCCGGTGGCCGTGTGCACCATGTCGCGCGGCCAGACCAGGTGATAGCCGCCCAGGTCGTCATCTCCTTTCGCCTCGCCCCAGGGAATGCTGAGCGACGCGATCGTGGCACCCGGGTAGATTTTGTCCTCGTGGGCCAGGAGCAGGCTATGGCTGTGCCGCCACAGCGATCCGCCGTCGCCGGTCATCTGATCGAACGAATGCGTTTTGGAGCAGACTCGATGCCACTGCTCGATATATCGGTCGCGGTGTCGCTCGAACGGCACCCCCAACGCCTGCACGAGCGTGGTCTGGGCGGCGTGAGCGGCCGGTCCGAACGCCAGGGCCAGCGTGAACTCGCGTGACTCTGACAGATCGATCTCGGCCGTCAGGGCGATATTGCCGTTCTCGGCCCGATCGAACTGCCAATCCATTTCGAAGTTGTCGTGCAGGTCGGTCCAGCCGTCGCTAAAGCCGACGTAGCCGCACGAGCGGCGCACAAACGGCGCGGAAGCTCCCAGCGCCAGCCAGGTGTCGGCGCGATTGGCAATCAGCACTTTCTTGCCGGCCACTTCGGCCAGGTAGCCGGTATTGCCCTCGCCGGTGACATCCAGGTGCGGCGCCAAAAGCGCGAACAGCCGTAACGTGGAAACAAACGGCTCGTCCCCTTCCAGCCGCGTGCGCAATAGCAAGCATGGATGGTGCGGATCGGTGACGATTTCATTGACGATGCGATAGGGCCGGTCGACGCAGGTGTTCGTCACGCGAAAGCCGAGCGTGTGCTGTGCCAGTTGCTCGACCTTGCTCTCCAAGTTGCGCCGCGAGTCGTGAAAGAACGTTTTGCCATCGGTAATCAGATACTGCAGGTCGCGGATTTGCGGCCGGTCGATGGTGGGATAGTAGACCTCCGTGACCACGCCGGAGGAAAGAGTGAACCAAATGCGGCTGGAGGCAGAATAGGCCGTGCCTACGGCATCCTTGTCGCCGCGCGTCCAGCGCGGAGGTATGCCCGGCGCGCCGAAAGCCAATTGGGGTCGTGCTGGTTCCATGGCAGCGTGGTCGCTGGGATGTCGGTCGCAGACTGTGCCGCCGGGCGATGCGATCGCGCGCTGTCCTGCCTGCGCCGTGTTCGCCCGCGGCATTGCCCGGGGTCAATTTCGAGGTGCGGGGCGCCGTGAATCGCCTCGGCCAGAGCCCAATGACCTGCCATGGTCCGGCAGTGATTGTACTCGGCCGACAGCCCCCGCGACGACGCGGCGGGCGCGGATTCTCGCAATCGAAGCATAGCGTAGAAAACCGCGGTTTAGTGGGCCTTTCGACCGGCAGTGCCAGGCCGTGGCGGGACGGTTTTTCGGCTTGCGCCGGGCGTGACGGACGCGGAAGTGGGCGTATATTTAAGCATTGGCGAATGGCGACTTGCCGCTCGCCGTCGCTCGTCGCGGCCGCTGGCTGTAGACAGCCGCATTTCATCCACATCCTCGCGCATCTTCCATGTCCATGTCCCTTCGCGATCCGTCGCTAGCCACGGGTGTGCAGTACCATCAGTCCGGTCGGCTGGAAGAGGCGCAGCAGATGTATCGCCAGGTGGTCGCGGCTGATCCGCAAAATGCGGACGCCTGGAGCCTGCTGGGCGCGGTGTGCATCAACTTGAACCGGCTGGATGAGGCCGCCGAGCACCTGGCCGAGGCCATCCGCATCTATCCCGATCATCATGCGGCGCACGACAACCTGGGTGTGCTGCTGGCCCGGCAAGGCCGCTATGTCGAGGCAGTTGCCAGTTTTCGCCGCGCGCTGGCCATTCGACCCGATCAGGCCAGCACGCACTTGAACCTGGCCGAGGCCCACGCGCGCTTGGGCCAGACCGAAGAGGCCATCGCCTCGTGGCGGCGCGTGGTGGCGCTGGCCCCGGATCTGTTCAAAGCTCAAAGCGAGCTGGCGCAAACATTGAGCGATCTGGGGCGCTTCGCCGAAGCGGCGCCGCACTGGCAACAGGCAGCGCGCTTGGCGCCGGCGGATGCGCGGGTGCGTTTTGAGTTCGCCGGCTCGCTGGCGCAGATCGGCCGGCTGGCTGACGCGCAAACCGAGTATCGCGAAGTGCTACGCTTGAATCCGAATTCGGCGGAAGCCTGCGTCAATCTGGGTGGCGTGTGCATTCGGCGCAATGAGCTGGATGAGGCAATTGCGCTGTTCCACCGGGCGATTCAACTGCGGCCGCGCTTTGCCGAAGCGTATCTCAACCTGGGCTGTGCGCTCACGCGCCAGCAACGCACGGTCGAGGCCATCGACGCCTTGTCGCAGGCCATCGCGTTCAAGCCGGAACTCACCGAGGCCTACAACAACCTGGGCATCGCCCAGGCCGCCGAAGCGCGCTTTGCCGAAGCCACCGAGAGCTATCGCCAGGCCCTGGCTCTCCGACCCGACAATGCCGACGCCATGTACAACCTGGGCATTGCGCTGCTGAAACAAAAGATGGTCGCTTCGGCGCTCGATCACTTCGAACAAGCCTTGGAATTGCGGGCGGACTATGCCGAGGCGCGGCACAATCGCTCGGCCGCGCTGCTGATGAGTGAGAACTTCGATGAAGGCTTTGCCGAGTACGAATGGCGCTTTCGCTCGCGCGACTACGGCGCGTTTCAAGCGCGCTGGCCGCTGTGGAACGGCGAGCCGCTGACCGGCCGCACGATCGTGCTGGTCGCCGAACAGGGGCTGGGAGACACGCTGCAATTCGTTCGCTATGCGACGTTGCTCAAGCAGCAGGCGGCCCGGGTCATCGTGGAATGCCAGGGCTCGCTGCACGCTGTGCTGGCGCGCACGCCCGGCGTGGACGAGTGGATCACGCGCGACATGCCCGCGCCCGCAGCCGATTTTTGTGTGCCGCTGTTAAGCCTGCCGTATCGCATGCGGACCAACCACGCGACGATTCCGGCCGACGTGCCGTACGTGTTTGCCGATCCCGAGCGCATGGCGAGCTGGCGTGCCCGGCTGGCCGGCGAAGCGGGCTGCAAAATCGGCGTGGCCTGGCAAGGCAACCCGAATTATCCGGAAGATCGCTGGCGCTCTTTCCGTCTGACCCAGTTCGAGCCGTTGGCGAACTTGCCCGGCGTGCGCTTGGTGAGCTTGCAAAAGGGACCCGGCAGCGAACAAGTGGCCGCGGTTCGCCAGCAGTGGCCGATCATCGATTTTGGAAACGAGCTGGACGCCGCGGGCGGCGCGTTTGTCGATACGGCCGCCATCATGATGAACCTCGACCTGGTAGTCACCTCGGACAGTGCCACCGCGCATCTGGCTGGGGCGCTGGGCGTGCCGGTGTGGGTCGCCCTGCCCTTTGTGCCCGACTGGCGCTGGCTGCTCGAGCGCGACGATTGCCCGTGGTACCCAACAATGCGGCTGTTTCGCCAATCGCAATGGGGTCAATGGTCCGACGTGTTCGAACAGATCGCCGCGACAGCGGCGGCGCTCGTGAAGCCGCGATAAGCGTGCTCGGTGCCACTGGCGTTTCGCCAGTGTGAGCCATCAGCCCGGGCGGCCAAGCCTTCCGTGGCGCCCGTTCTGTTTGAGGACATGTGCTCGGTGCCACTGGCGTTTCGCCAGTGTGACTCTCAAGTGCGTACGCGCTACGGCTGCAAATAGAACAGCGCCAGTCGCTCGCCCACCTGATCGCTCGCGTTGGCGCGCACGACGAGCGATTTCTCGAAGGTCACCGGCGCTAACATCATGTAACGCCAGGCCAGGTTGCCCTGCCGGCCGGCCAGCGCCGTGAAGAAATTCTGCGGCTCGCCCGGGCGGCCAAACAGCGGATCGAGATACTCCATCGACCAGCCGACGGACGATTGCCCGTCGATCTCCACGTCGGCGATGCCCGTTGTCGCGTCCTGCGGTTGCTCGTAAACGAAGCCCACCCAGCGCCCCGCGCCTGTTTGCTGCACCAACGGCCGCTCGGCGTCGCCCGCCAACTGAAAGATCCCGCGCAGCCGCATGCGGCCGGCGTAGTCGGCCCGGTTCTGCTCGGTGGCGTGATCCACCGAGGCCGACAGCGACAAGTTGGCAATCGGGCTTGTGCCGCGATTGCGCGCCGTCACGACCAGTCCATTCCCGTAAGGCATGGCCAATAGGTTCGCGAAGCCTTCCTTCTGGGTCAGCACCAGGCTACTAAAACCTTGCTTCTCGGTCGAAGCGAAACCCGGATAGTAGTACCGCGCCGGCGCGGCAATCGCCGGAATCGATTCACCGTCCACGGTCACTTCCAGCCACAGATCGTTGTTGGCCAGCACGGCGCGGTCGGCCGTGAGGCGCAGCCAATTGACCAGGCCTGCGCCTTCGAGTTTGAGTAGATCGACCGACGTGCCCGGCTCGATCGTGCGCGGCTCGCTGGCCACGCGATCATAGATTTCCGCCTCCCGCAATTTGCCGCCACTCATGCCGTCGTGCCGATAGGTGATGGCCGGCAGCGCGCCGCGGGGCACGCCGGACCGCAGCGCCGTAAATGTTTCGCACGGCATCTCAGCCGGAAACGTGACGTACTCCAGGCGATAGTGCGTCTCCAAGGGCTCGGCCAGCGAGATCTTCAAACTCTTGGCGTACGGCAAACACATGAGCGTCGGCTGCTTCTCGTGCGACACCCCCGGAACGTGATCGAACAAGTGCTCCGCGGGACAACGGATGCGCGGCTCGGTTTCGCCGTCGAAATAGAGCGCCATCTGGCCCGAGGGAAAGTCGCTCCAGCAGCTCACCAGCGCGCCCGGCCCGGTCAGCTCGGCCAGCACGTGTTCGCCTCCCTTGGACACAGCCGTGGCCACGACACCGGAGCGAATCCTGTCGGCCTGTGAGAGGCGCTGGCTGTTCATCAACCGATCGAGCACGATGGCGGCGCCCGCTTCCTTGCGCGGCGCGTACCAGGCGTCGAGGCCCAGCCCGTCGGGCGCTTCGTGCAAATAAATCTCGCGGAAGCGCACGTTGCCACCGTGGTCTTGCACGCCGATCCACCCGCGCAGATGACGGTGCCGCACTTCGCTCAGCCAGGCGGTGTTGGCCTGCTGCACCAGCTCGCCGTTGATCCAGGCGGAGATCATGCGGCCGTCGGCCTTCACCACCACTTCGTTCCATTCGAGCGAGCGATCGGCCCGATCCAGCGGAGGCAGGTTGCCGTAGATGGACATGGTTGAGTCTTTGACCAGGCCCGGCCGATCGAGAATCTGCAGTTCCATGCCGTCGCCCGATGGCCAGCCGTCCTTGGCCGTGCGGATGGCGAGACCCGAGTTGCCACCGCGCGAGATCGTGTATTTGAGCGAGAGCGTGAAGTTCGCGTATTCCTTGTCCGGCCGCAGGTAGTGCAGGCCACGGTGCGACGTGGGAACAAAGTCGCCATTGTCGACCTTCCACGTGCCTTTGTCGTTGTTCACGAACCAGCCCGTCAAATCGCGACCGTTGTTGAGCGGATTGCCGCGCGGCTCGCGCCAGCGCAGCTCCTGCAGACTCGCCTCGCCTTTGGGCACCGACAGCGCCAGGCCGAAGCGGCGATTCGCATCGACGGCGATCTCACTCGCCAGCCGGCCGTCGATGATGACGCTCAGCGTGTCGCCAAAGCGGCGCAGCTGGGCCGTGTGCATTTCCGGCGCGGCCAGCGGTTGAATCTCGATGCCGGGTGCGCGATCTTCGCCCCGTTCCGCCACGGCGCCGCTGCCCGCACCCTCGCGCAGCGCAATCGTCAGGCCCGGGCCGCTGGGCACGTCGAGCAACGCAATCTGCCACTCGCCGCCGGGTTTTACGGACCATTGGCAGCGGAGCTCGAAATCGTCGCACGTGAAGCCGGAGACCAGCTGCGTGCTCTCGGCCGTGCCGGTCAATCGGCCTTCGCTGATGATCCAGTTGGCCGGCGGATCGAGCGCGTAGTCCCAACCGGCCAGCGAGTCGGGCCGCAACAGCTTGAGGCCCACGGGCTCATCGGCCGCGGCCGTCAACGTCGCCGCGCTGACCATCATCAGAACCAGCGACAAGCAGAATCTACGCGCAGTTTTCCAGATCATTCTCGGTGCCTTATCGAGAGAGTGTGCACAGTTGTCAGGTCCGGCAGACGGCGCGCGGCAAACGAGTGGCCGCGAACGAAGTGCCTAGATGCCCAGGAATTCCTCCAACGCGTCGCGCATGACTTGAGCGTTGGCGTCCTGGCCAGTCCAAATGCGAAAGGCGATCACCGCCTGGTTCACCAGCATACCCAGCCCGTCCAGCGTCTGGCAGCCGCGCTCCCGCGCGTCGCGAATCAGCCGGGTGGCGGGCGGGTTGAAAATTACGTCGGCCACCACCATGTCGGACTCGAGCGTGTCGACAGTCAAGGGCACCCGCGCCTGGGCATCGCCCAGCCCGATGCTCGTGGCGTTGATCAACACTTCGGTCTCGGCGGGCACGCGGTAGTCGCCCTCCCAGGCGACATACTCGGCGGGCACGTGGACCTGGTTGTTGATTAGCGTGGCCAACTCCTGGCCGCGCTCGGCACTGCGATTCACGACGATGATCTTGGCCGCGCCGGCCAGACCGACTTCCACGGCGATGGCCCGGGCCGCGCCTCCGGCACCCAACAGCACCACGTTCTTTCCGGCCGGATCGGTCAATTCGCGCAGCGACTGGACAAAGCCCTTGCCGTCGGTGTTCTCGCCCACCAACTCGTCGCCCACGCGGTTGACGCAGTTGACGGCGCCCATCAGCGTGGCGGCCTCGCTCGTGCGATCGAGGTGCTCGATGACGGCCACCTTGTGCGGGATCGTGAGGTTGCAGCCGCGAAAGCCCATCGCTCGCATGCCACGGACGGCGTCGGCCAGCCTCTCCGGCGACACTTCCAGAGTCAAATAGCGCCAGTCGAGGCCCACGTCGGCAAAGGCCTCTTCCATCATGTATTGTGTCGGATTGCCGGCCACCGGCTGACCGAATACCGCCACAATTTCCTGGATCGCGGGATGAGACACAGAGCAGGACTCGCTTCGAAGCTTGGCTGCCGGCGGGCACACGGTGCGGTTGGTCGCGCCGTCTATCTTGATCGACGGGCGCGGCGATTGCAACGCCGTGGCATGGCACCCGTTTTGTTCACGAAATCGCGGCCGCCGGGCTGATCGCGGCGCCGTTCATGGCGTCCACACTTTGGCGCCCGCTTCGCCACCCGTTGCACCCGTGCGCCGGGCCTTGATGCGCACGTACGGCGGCACGTAGCGGCTGCGGTGGCCGAAACTGCCGATCGCTGCCGTGCGATCGGCGTGCACCGGTTCCAGCACGTCTTCGATCACAAAGCCCGCGCGGCACATGCCGCCCAACAGCGCTTCCCAGCGATGCAGAAACTCGAGCGTGCCGGCCTCGCGATGCGGGCTGCCCTCGACGGGCGGCAACGGACCCGTGCGATCGTACGCCTCGGTGATTTCGTAGCCGCGCGGCGACGGCGTCACGCTGGTTTGCAAACTGGCCGGCTGCTTGTGCTGGCTGATGTACAGTCCGCCCGGCGCCGTCACCCGCGCCACTTCGCGATATGCCACCAAAACGTCCGGCACATAGCAGGTGCTCACCGGCTGAATGACGATCTCAAAGCTGGCGGGCTGCAGCGCCGACAAATCCGTCATCGACGCTTCCACGGTGCGCAGCTTGAGCCCGCGCTCCGCGGCCACCTGCCGATCGAGCGCGAGCATCTCGGCGCTGATATCGACCACGGTCACCTGCGCCCCGGCCGCGGCATAGAGCGCCCCTTGCCGGCCGCCGCCGCTGGCCAGGCACAGCACGCGTTTGCCCGCGATGCTTGGGCCCAGCCAGCCGGCGCCGTCGATGGCCGACAGCGGATTCTGAAACTCCTCGTCCGGCGCGGGCCGCGTGAAGCGCGCCGCCTGCCGCACGCGCGCATCCCAGGCCTGGCGATTGTGTTCTTCGGGCGACGTCATGACGCGGTCGATTGGATACGCGCGCCCCGCGGGCTGTCAACGTCGGCGATCGCTTCGCCCCCGCCACAGGACGGCGGCCACGAGGGCACATGCAGTCAATATCAGCGTCGACGGTTCGGGCACCACATGCAGCGCCGCCACGCCATCGAGATCGAAGCCGCCGGAGGCGAACGCCGTGGGATACGGATCGTTGACCAGTGTGCCCAGCGAATCGAGCGAACCGAAGGCCGGGAGGATTGCCCCTACGACGTCGACAATCCGCACGAAGGTGATGTGGTTGACGTCGACCGCCAGCGAGCGGCCCGCCAGTTGCGCCAGATCGAACGGCGTGCCGAAGCCCGCGCGGTATTTGCCGGCCAGGTTGTCCAGGTTCGTCGGATCGAGCGCGCTGAAGCTGCCGATTTGCGTGGCGGTTGGCGTCTGCGAGACAGCGTCGAAGCGCAAGAAGTCGCTGCCGTTCGAGCTGACTTCAACGAACGCCAGCTCGAGAAACGTATCGCTAAACCCGTTTTCAAACACGGCCAGGTCAAAGCCAGGGCCGTCGAATATCGGCTGCGCAAACGTGAGCGTAATGTGTCCGCCATCGCCCAGGCTGACCACTTGCGTCGCAACGCCCGTGGCAGGGCCCAGCGCCTCGGCGCCGGTGCCGAACGAAGCGAGTCCGCCCGGCGGATTGGCGATATCCAAGGGGCCGCGCGCCAGCTCCGCCACGCCGCTGGCCCAAGCGGCGATCGTCGGACTGTTGTTGGCGACGGCCGTGCTGCCGGGTTGTCCGGCGGCCGGTGCGAACGGGCCGGCGACGACTTGCGCAGCACGCAAAACGCCGAGAGCGATCAACACGTAGCTGGGGTGAACGCGCACTAGACTTCCTCCGTGACAAAATGGTGATTCTCGTAGTCTCTCCAACGTCGACTGTGTGCCACTGCCGGCTTGTCCAGCAGTGCCAAGAACAGACAGGCACTGATGGGCACTGCTAACGAGTTAGCACTCGCACCCGCAATTCAGATCGACGTCGCCGGCCGCGCACGACCGCCATGGCGGCCACTCCGAGCAGGCCGAGCGAGGACAACACGAGCGCCGACGGCTCCGGCACCAGGGACACTCCGATCGAATGAAACGTCACGTCTGCCAGCAGCGACGGAGCTTGCGGCGTCGTGAACCCGTCCTGGTAGGCCATGATCGACAGCGTGTCGACCTGAAACGGATTGAACGGATCGTATGAGGTGCCGAACGCGTCGATATCCAGCGGCACGAGCTCCGTGTTGATCAGTGTCAGCGATTCGCTCGGTCCCACCGAATACATGTTGAGCGTCAGGGTCTTGGTGCCGCCGTCGTACGCCAGCTGCGCTTCGAGCGGAACATCCTGCGTAAGCGACGTGACACCCACGGTGTTATCGCCCAGCACGCTGTCGGGGCCGAAGATCGAGGCGAAGTTGTTGAACGCGCTGCCGTCCGGCCCGCCGAACACGGCGGGCGAAAGCGTCGGCCCTCCGAAAATGTCGGACACGTTGGGAAAGTAGTCGAACTCGACCGTGTGATACGTGTTGGCACTGTTGAAATCCATGGGCGTGCCGGTGCGATCGCCGCCGGAAAGCGTGTGGTTCGTCAGGCCGAAACTGAGGTTGCCGAACTGATCGCCCGGGGCACTTGTCACGTGGAAGCTGAACCGCGCGGACAACAGAAAACTGGAACTGTCGCCCAGCGTGATGCCCAGCGGCAAGTCGAGCCGCGCGGTGGGCAGCGACGTGTCGATGTGCACCGTGAGCTCCCCCGGGCTCCAGCTGAACTGTCCGTTGGCGTTGCTCCCCAGGCCGAACGACCAGGGACTGCCGCCGGCCAGCGGATTCGTGGAAAAGTCGTCGCTGACCGCGTGCGCTCGGGAAGCAAGCAGTAACGAGACGGCGATCGCCAGCAGCAGTGTCACAATCCTGGCGACGGTGAACTGAGGGTGCCGCTGGCGGCTTGCCCGCCAGTGTTGTGGCAAATCTGCACTGCAGGACAAGCCAGCAGTGGCACCCAAGATCAGTTTTGAAACTGCCTCTGGCGCAAGGTGAGGATGGAGATGGTGCATAAGTCGCTCCCAGCTTGTTGAGATCGCGGCTAGTTGAATGGTTTGAAGGTTTGGTCGCGTCGGGTTGCCAATGGCCGTCGGGTGGCACTGGCGTCGCGCCAGTGCCTGTCAGCGCGTGCTCACGGCGGTTCGATCACCTCGTTGCCGGCGCGCGTGCACAGCGCGGCCAGCACGCGCAGGTCGAGGCCTTCGTCGAGAAAGTGCACCGAACCGTCGCAGTTGAGCACCTGCGCACCGCGCGGATGATCGCTCCAGATTTCGTTGTTCTGCAGCGCGTTGATCGCCACTCCGGCGTCAAAAATGTTTTCGCCGTCGGACCAGGGGCCGTTCATCGTGGTGCCGCGGCCCGTGTCTTCCGCCACGAGAATCGTGTGGGCCGAGCCATCGGTCACTTGCCGCAGGCTCACCACGTCGTCGTACAACAGTGCGCCGTTGCCAAAAGGCGGCACGTTGGCCCAGCCGAACATGCCGCCGTAGTCGGCCATCGCCAGCTCATCGCCCGGGTCGTACTGACCGTTGCGATTCACGTCGCCACTGGTGTTCCGCGCGCGGGCCTTCGTGAGCCGCACGGTGCTGGGGCACAGGTAGATCGGCACCAGAACGCCTGCCGCCTGCCGGTTACGCGCAGAGTAGAACTCGGCGTCGAGGTCGTAGAGATCGAACGCGGCAACCTCTTCGATATAGGGCAACAGCAACGTCGACCAGGCCAGCCGCCGCCGCGTGGGCTCAACACAGCCCGGCGGAAAAGCGCTGCGCGCGTCGTGATAGGCGAGCAAGCCCACGCCGACCTGACGCAAGTTGCTCGCGCACTGGCTACGGCGAGCACTTTCGCGCGAGGCTTGCACTGCCGGCAACAAGAGCGCCACGAGCAGGCCGATGATCGCGATGACGACCAGGATTTCAACGAGGGTGAAGCCACCGGCTTTGCCGGCGGACGAATTCTTCGGATGCGAACGCGCAATCCGGGAGGGCGAGGCTCCCGCCGAGCCGAACGGATTGGGCGCGGGGTGCCACTGGCGTCTCGCCAGTGCTGGCACGAGTCGAGGCAATCGTGTCAGGCACGAAGCGCCTGACCTGCGGCTGGGGCGAAGACTCGACACGATGCGACCATCCGCAAGCGCAAGCGCAGCTCGACACGGAAGCGCGCGGTCGCGGCGATGAAGCGCTGCACGGCCACCCGCCAGTGCCGGTGACAGTGCCGTGTGCCACTGGCGTTCCGCCAGTGCAGGTGCCGGGTGCCACTGGCGTTCCGCCAGTGTAAGCGCAATTTCGCACGCGTACCCCGCAACAGGGCGCGTCAGAGACTCGCAGGCGCGATTAGCGGCGTCCTAAGAAGCCAACACGAACTCCGTGGCCTCCGTCCCTCGCGGAATGCCACCGACAACGCGTTGGTAGGTCTTCTGACTCCCGAGCTAGAGCAAACTGGCCTTCTCGTCGCTACCGTGCGGCCTGCGGCCGGCACGCGCAACAATGGCTCGAATCAGTTCCCTCTCGTCCCGGCTTCGCGCCTGGCGGACACTCGGTTACAGCGGCGGGGCCGTCCCGGTTTTGCACCGGAGTTCCCTGTTTGTCGGCCGATTCAAGCAGAACCGACCGACCACCAACGCACGCTAGGCGGGTCAATGTAGCGACGCCACGCGCGGTTGTCAAATGATGGGCGCAAGCAATCAGCTGATGGGCGCAAGCAATCAGCCCGCGCCGACTTTGTCCAGATGCTCATCGATCTGGAGCTCCAGGTCGCGCCAGGAGTCGGACTCCAGCAGGTGTCCTTTGATGTCGCATTTCAGACGCGTGACCAACTGCGGCATCTTGCCAGCCGCCACGCGGACGGTCGTCTTGATGATCTTCAGGTCGCGGTACGTTTCCGGGGTAATTTTTTTCGCCATGCAATCGTATCTCCTGGTGTCACAATCGGGACCGACGCCGGCGGCGCCAAAAGAAGCCGCCCGAACCGTCGTGCGATCCACTCGCACGCGACCATTATAGCGGAGTACGGCCGACCCAGCGGTGGCAGTCGCAAGATTATCGAGATCGGCACTCCGCATCCCTGGTATTCTGGGCTGTGTAGCACCAGCTCAGCGCAGTTTTCGCTGCAATCGCGCGGCCGTAGATTGCGCGATCACGATCTTAACCCTCTGTGCAGCCCCGGGCACCTAAGATTATTCAACTGCTATCGCATCGGACCTGCTGATTGGCACCTTGGATTCGTCACTCATCGACGCTGAGGGCGTCGTAGTCAATAGCCCAGGGCGGAGCCTGGAGGAGCCCTGGGTACACGACTTCGCTCCGTTAGTGGTTAACGCAGAATCCACCGGCAAAGCCGGTGGTGAACGTCGTCGACGCTCGCCCACGCGCGCGTGCACTGGTGTCACTACGAGCCGCCATTGGCGCCTGGGAATTCGTCGGGATACTCGGACCAGTACAGGATATCGCGATAGTCATCTACGGCCTGCCGGGTGTAGTGAACGAGCAGGTCCCATTGGCCGTTCGACAGTGCAACGATCCCGCGGCGCACGCGATCCGCTTCGCGGCCGCAATAGGAAAGCAGAATCTGCCGCGCTTCGCTGACCTGGTTCGGAAACTGGTCGCGAATTGCGGTTTCCAGATCGGTGCTCAGTTGGCCCTGGCTCATGCGGTCACTATGCCGAACAAAAAAAGGGCCGGACGATTTCGTCCGGCCCCTGTGCCTATTTCTCAGTCTAATCAAGACAATCGGCATGCTCACGCTCGTGCGTGAGCATGGCACCCGATGCGCTAGTCCAAAAACCCAACCAGCTCGGAGCTGCGGCTCGGCTGCTGCAACTTTCGCACGGCCTTGGCCTCGATCTGGCGGATGCGTTCGCGGGTCACCTTGAAAATGTGGCCCACCTCTTCCAGCGTGTAGCTGTAGCCGTCGCCCAGGCCGTAACGCAGCTTGATGATCTCGCGCTCGCGATAGCTGAGCGTTTTGAGCACCTTGGCGATGCGGCCGCGGAGCATCTCCTGCGCGGCGCCGATAGCCGGGTTTTCCGCGCCGGCGTCGGGCAGCAAGTCGCCAAAGTGGCTGTCCTCGCTATTGCCCACCGGGCGGTCCAGGCTGATCGGATAGCGGCTCATGGCCAGCACGCGTCGGGCTTCGTCCACGGCCGTGCCGGCCCGTTTGGCCGTCTCTTCGATCGTCGGCTCGCGTCCCAGCTCCTGCAGCAGTTGCCGCGACACGTTGCGCACCCGCGACATGGTTTCCACCATGTGTACCGGAATGCGGATCGTGCGGCTCTGATCGGCCACGGCCCGGGTGATCGCCTGGCGAATCCACCACGTGGCGTAGGTGCAGAACTTGAAACCGCGGCGATATTCGAACTTGTCCACGGCCCGCATCAACCCGGCGTTGCCTTCCTGAATCAGATCCAGGAAGCTCAAGCCGCGGTTGCGGTACTTCTTGGCGATCGACACCACCAGCCGCAAGTTGCCTTCGCTTAAGCCGCGCTTGGCGTGCTGATACTGAGCATAGACCACGCGCAGATGCTTCACGCGATTGCGCAAGCTGGTAGGCGTTTCTTGCGTGGCCTTCAAAATGTTGCGGAACTCGGCGATGCGCGGCTTGCGCTCCGCCTGCGATCCGCGGGCCTTCTTGTGAGCGTCGATCTCGGCCTTCAGCGTGTCTACGCGGCGGCTGAACTCTTCCAGCGCGCGGATCATCGGTTCGATCCGCTGGGTGCGCAGACCGAGTTCTTCCACCAGCTTTACGGCGCGGCGACGGCGACGGCCCAGGCGCTGCCAGGCCTCGCGGCGACGAGCCATCTTTTGCTTTTTGCTGGTGGCCAGACGGTAGTCATCGCGATTCTGCTTGAGCAGGATCTCAATGGTCCGCAGGTTGTGCGGAAACCGCCCGAGAATCTGATCTTTCTCCAGCCGGTCGGTCACGGAGACCTGCACCGTGCGGTCGAAAGGCAACTCGCCGACGTGCACGCGCTTCAGCACCTTCACGGCCAGCTGAATCACGTAGTCGCACTCGAGCAGCCGGCGGCGGAACAAGGCCCGCGTAATTTCGATCTTTTTGGCCAGCGCAATTTCCTGCTGCCGAGTGAGCAAGGGAATCTCGCCCATCTGCGTCAGGTACATGCGCACCGGATCGTCAGACCAGGATTCACCTTCCTCGTCGACGACGGCCAGCAGATCTTCGGCCTTGGGATCCAGCTCCAAGTCGAGATCTGTGCTGAGCTCGACTTCATCCAGTTCTGCGTCCAGCTCCAAGTCGCCGGCCTGCTTGTCGGAAAGCTCGGTTACCTCTTCTTGATTCGGCGTCGAATCGTCTTCCAGGTCGTCCAGCAATGCGTCGTACAATTCAACACTCCTGCGGTGCGGGCGTAGGTAGTTTCAGCGATTAGATGATTGAACGATTTGGCGAACAGCCGGAGGCGCGAGCGAATAGCAGCTTCGCGAGTCCGGCGATGGAATGCGGCGACGGCGCAGGGCTCCCGTTCGTATTTGACGTGCAGACGCGGCAAGGCCGCTTCGAAGCGATTTCTCCGCTTCGCTTTTTGCGCAGACGTTGGTCGCGAGTCTCCGGCGCGATTCCCGACTATTATCTCAATATGGTCCGCAGAAATCCAACAAATTCTATCACCCGTTTGTAGGGTGGAGCCGACACGCGACCATTTGGCAAAAGATTAGGATTAGGGAAAAGAGTGGTGTATCTTATCCATCCTTCCCATATTCACTATTCGAGTTCGCGTTGCGAGGGAGATTCGCACGGTGCGTCGATCCACCAATGCACCCCCCGCGCGCTCGGAATTGTAGTCAGGCGGACAAATGGGTCCAGGCTCCAGCGCGCTAGCCATCCTGAATTCCGCGCTCGCCGTGTCTGTTGCCTGCTGACACGCGCCGCCGATAGCATACCCTTTGGTTCGTGACCGTACTTCTTTCGCTGCCCGCGATTTTGTGCAGCAACCCACCCGACCGGCAACTCACCAATGGCACCACCGCTTGCAGGCCAGTCGGCGCTCGTCACAGGCGCCAGCCAGGGCATTGGCCTGGCCACGGCCGTGGCACTGGCCGATGCCGGGGCCAGCGTGGCATTCAACTACCGGCAGAATCCCGGTGAGGCGACGGCTGCCGCCGAAGCGATCAACCACCGCGGCGGCCGGGCCATCGTGCTAGCGGGCGATGTGGCGGACCAGTCCACCGTCGAACGGCTGGTCGCGGATACCGTCGCCGCTTTTGGCCGGTTGGACATTGCCGTGACCAATGCCGCCTACAGCGATCGCGAGCCATTTTGGCAAGCCGACATGGAGGGCTTCCGCCGCACGATCGACGTCACCATGTGGGGCGCGTTCTATCTGGTACGCGCCGCCGCGCAGCAAATGCTCGCGCAGCCGCAGGCCAATCGGCCGGCACGAGGATCGATTGTCGTGGTCAGTTCGCCGCACGCCTACACCGCAGTGCCGCGCTCCATGGCCTACAACATGGCCAAGGCAGCCATCGATCAAATGGCACGCACCGCCGCCATCGAGCTGGCCGAGCACAAGGTGCGCGTGAACATCATGACGCCTGGCTGGATCGACACGCCCGGCGAGCGCAAATTCGCCAGCGACGAGACGATTCGCAACTCCGGCACGAAACTGCCCTGGCAGCGGCTGGGCACGGCCCAGGAGATTGGCCGCGGCGTTGTGTTTCTCTGCGATCCGGCCAGCGACTATATTACCGGAAGCTGGCTCACCATCGACGGTGGGATCACGCTGCCGTGGTGGGCGAACCGCGGCTCGGGCGTTCCCGAATGACGTAATTTCGGGCGCGACGGTTCCGGCCACCGTGGGTGTCCTGCCAGATCGTCCCGGTTAATTTGACGGTCCCGGCACGACCGAGCGGCCCAGGCGTCTTGATTCACGCGGCTAGATTCGAGCATTCATGTCGGAATATCTACTGCCCTGTTCGTGCGGCCGGAAGGTCGTGGTATCGGCCCGGCACGCCGGACACTCGTTGCGCTGCGAGTGCGGCATTGAACTCGAAGTGCCGACCCTCCGCGGCTTGCAGGAACTCGAGGCCCAAGGCGCCGGCACCGTGGCGCGAGGCCGCGACTGGGGCAACCGGCAGCGCGTGGCTTTCGTGCTGGCCGCCGTGGCGGTGGCCGCGGCGGCGATCGCCGGCTATTTGTGGACCGCTCGCCCGATCCTGCGCGAGCCGCCCGCGCCGGTGGAGATCACCCAGGACACGCCGATGATGGACGTGTATGGCGAGTTTCAGCGCTATTTGCATTTCGGTGTCGCGGGCGAACCCAACGAAGTGTCACCCGCGGCTGTCGAGCTGTCGCGGCGGCTCGACTTGACGATGTGGGGCGTGCGGATCGCCGCGGCCGCGGCTGTCTGTGCGCTGGTCGCCTGCGTGGCCGTAGCGCTTTCCGGTGGAGCGCAAAAACGGTAACATGCCGCCGCTGGCAACCCGCGATACGATGCGCACGCACGCGCTGCGCACGCGGCGCTGAAAACTTCGCCATCGGCCACCCGGCTGCGCATCCGCCATGAAAGCCGCCTACATCCAACGCACGGGCCCGCCCGAGAATATCGTCTTTGGCGACTTGCCCAAACCGGCGCCGGGCGAGGGGCAAGTGCTGGTCAAGATCGATGCGGCCGATATCAACCCCATCGATACCTACGTCCGCAGCGGCGCCGTGCAGATGCCGTTGCCCAATCCCTATGTCCTCGGCTGTGATCTGGCGGGCGTGGTGGAAGAAACCGGCCCCCGCGCCACGCTATTCAAGCGCGGCGATCGGGTGTGGGGATCGAACCAGGGATTGCTCGGGCGGCAGGGCACGCTGGCTCAGTATGCCGCCGTCGACGAGCAGTGGCTCTATCCCACGCCGCAAGGCATCACCAGCGAGGCGGTGGTCGCGCTGTCGCTCGTCGGCATCACCGCGCACCTGGGCCTGGTGCGCGACGCGCGCTTGAAGGCCGGCGAAACATTGTTCGTCAACGGCGGCACCGGCGGCGTCGGCTCGGCCGTCGTGCAAATGGCGAAGGCCATCGGCGCCAAAGTCATCACCACCGCCGGCAGCGCCGCGAAGATCAAGCGCTGCCGCGAACTCGGCGCCGACCTGGCCGTCAACTATCAGACCGAAGATGTCGACGCGCGGATCAAACAGTTCGCTCCCCAGGGCGTCAACGTGTGGTGGGAATCATTGCGCGAGCCGAACTTCGACCGCACCGTGGGCCTGCTGGCCGCGCGCGGGCGGATGGTGGTCATGGCCGGTCGCGAGGCGCGGCCGCCCTTTCCCGTGGGGCCGTTTTACGTGAAGGGTTGCTCGCTCTTCGGCTTCGCCATGTTCAACGCCACGGCCGCCGAGCAACGCGCCGCCGCGACCGACATCAATCGCTGGCTCGTCGAGGGCAAACTGCAGGCCAACATCGATCGCATTTTGCCCCTGTCCGAAGCGGCCGCCGCGCATCGCCTGCAGGAAGAGAACACCATCGGCAAGGCCGGCACGCTCTCGGGCAAGATCGTGCTCAAGCCGTAGGCACAGGCCGGCGGCTCGAGGCTGGAGAAAGAACTGAGGGGGCGAGGCTCCCGCCGAGCCTTCGCTACGCGAAGACGAGCCAACTATGCAGTACGTCGCCTGGGCCGTTGTGATCGTCGTGGCGCTGGTCGTGCTGCAGAACCTCGTGTGGCGCTACGCCAGTCGGCGCAAATCGCTCCCCTGCCCGACCGCCTTGGCATGGATGGTCGACGGGCGCGTCGTCGACTATGTGTCGGGCACGCAAATCACGCTCGACCGCATGGGAATCGCGCCGGGTATGACGGTCGTGGAGATTGGTCCCGGTCCGGGCCGGCTGCTGTTGCGCGCCGCACGCCGCGTGCTGCCAGCTGGCCGCGCCATCGGCGTCGAGCTGCAGCAAGGCATGATCGACAAGCTGCGCCGCAAGCTCCAGCACGATGATCCCGGCAATGTCGAATTGATTCACGCCGACGCGACGCAGGCCGTGCTGCCCCCGGCGAGCGCCGACCTGGTGTTTCTATGCACGGTGCTGGGCGAGATTCCCGATCGCGCGCGGGCCTTGGCCAATTGTCGCGACGCGCTGCGCCCCGGCGGACGATTGTCGATCACCGAGATCATCGGCGATCCGCACTATCAGTCGCGCTCGAAAGTCGCCGCGCTCGCGAAGGAAGCCGGCTTTGAGCCCGACGGCGTCGCCGGGAACTGGTGGCGCTACACGGCCAACTTTCGCAAGCCGGGATGAGCGCCAAACATAACGTCGTGCAGCCCCCGGCCACGAGTACCATCTTCTCCCACTCCCTCGACGGGAGAGGGTTGGGGTGAGGGTGTGACCGAATATCCCGCACCCTACTTCGCTCGCTGGTGCATCCCTCTCGCGGAGAGCGAAGAAGGCCTCCCCGCTCAATCCAACCAATCGCCTTCGCTGAGCCGCGCCGGCGTGTAAACGTCGGTCACGTAGCTGATGTCCTTGGAAATCAGCGCCTCGACTTCCAGCTTGAAGCCGTTGGAAAGCATCTGCTCGATTTCCTTCTGCCAGGCCTTCTTGTGCTCGAACCACGGGTAGCTGGCGATCTGCTTGGCCCGCTTGATGTCCTGCTCGTTCAAGTTGATCCGCACGCTGGGCGAGAGCTCGCAGCGCTGGTAGTCGCGGCTGCGCAGACCCAGGAACTTGGCATCCGGGATGGCCATGCGCTTCGATTCGTAGGCCAGGTTGATCGAGCCCTGCTTGAGCACGCTGTAGATGTAGTATCCCCACGGGTCGTTATCCAACAGGCAGTAAACCGGCAGCCCCAGTTCGTTGTGCAGCCGGTAGAGCAGCCGGCGCACGCCGCGCGGCGGCTGCCCGCCGCCGTGCGTGAGGATACACTTGTGGGTCTTCCAGAACTTGTCTTCGTTGAAGCGCCGCCAGACCGTGTCTTTTTCGACGTGCAGGATAAACTTGGCGTCGCACTTGCCGAACTGCACGACCTCCGGCTCGACGATCGACGGAATGCTGTAGCCGCCGGAGCCCATCCGCGCGCAATCGATCTCGTCGCCCGAGTCGGTGAGCACAATGGGCCCGACCATCGAGCCGGCGTTCTTGGCGTACAGGTGTAGCTCCTCGCGCATCGAGTTGAGCGTGACTTCCATGTCTTCGATGATCGCGTCGGACTGGGTCTGCTCGTCGAAGGTTTCTTCCTTGGTGCCTTCGATCGAGTGCTTGAGCATGTAGTACAGGCCGCGCAAGCTCGTGGTCTTGCCCTCGTCGATGAGCCGTTTGCTGCCCGAGGCCACCAGCACCGACTGCATGTAGACCTTGGCTTGCGAGAGATTGAACAGCAGCCGGCGGTTGCGAGCGCTGCCCATCTCCAGAATCCGCTTGGCCTTGCTGTACTTGATGTTCGAGAGCGTGCGCGCGGGAATGTCGAAGTACGGGTCGCGCTTCTTCTCGGCATCGACGACAATCCGGTCGGCCAGGCCCACCAGGTCCTTCAGCGTCTTCTTGTCGCGGTCGGTGAGCTTGGTCTTGGTGGCCGCGCCATTGCCGCCGCGGGCCGCCTTACTTGCCTTCTTTTTCGCCATGGGTGCCTTCCGCGTTGCGAATGCCAAATTCGTTTGCCGACTCGACGATCAACACGCTGGGGTCCGATTCCAATTCAATTTCTTCTTCCACCACGCGACCGCGCTCGTCGAGCTTCACGTCGGCCTGGGCCGTCTTCTTTTTGGCCACCAGCAACAACTGGTCGTAGAGCTTCTTGCGATCGGCCCGGTTGATCTCGCTCACGGCCGTGGCCACTTCGCCCAGGTAGCGCAAGAAGACGTTGCGCCGCTCGCCCTCTTGCTTCACTTTCAAGCGGCGGCGCAAGTACATGGCCAGCTTGCGGCCCACCGACTGCAGCGCCAGCCGCAATTCCTTCTGTATTTCCGGATAGCTGGCGATGGCCTCTTTTGATTCGCTGGTAAACGGCACCCATACGCTGGCCATGTGCACCATGATGGTCACCGGCCCGGTCGGCAGTTGTCCACGCGACTGGGTGAGCCCGTAGGAGCGCCAGTTCGTGCCCATCACGGTCTGCGTGATGGCGCAGGCCGCGTGCTGAAATTGCAGCGGCACGCGGTTGGCGTACCGCAGCACGCTCATCGTCTGGCCCGATTCGAGGTTCACGTTCTTCATCGCCTCGTGCAGCCGGCCGACCTCCGCCGGCTTCAGCTTGCCGGGCGAGTTGCGTGGCCCCAGATCGGCTTCCTTGATGATCTGGTCGGCCGCGTCGCTGCCCAGGCCATAAAACGTGCTGGTCAGAAATTGCCGCAGCGTGCGCGCGTCGCTCTCGCCCAAGAGCTCCTTGAGCACGTCGCGCGGCACGCGGTTGGCCGTCGACATGCCGCCATACGCCAGCGCCACTTCGATCTGGAACGGATTGCCGCGATACACGGCCGGCGGCCGCGTGCTGGCCACGTAAAACTCGCCGGGCACTACGTGGTGCAGGCCCTTGAGCAGCAGCTCTTCGCCGATGGGCGAAATGCAATCGGTCGACGGATTGGCGATCTTGGTCTGCATGATCGCGTGATAGAGCTTGTCCGCCTCGTTGCGGCCGATCTTCGACGTGCTCGCGCGAGAACTCAATCCGGCGGTCTGGCAAATGCGCGAGGCCACGCCCGAGCTGACGCGACTGAACGAGCCGGTGAGGAACTGCGCAAGCGTGCCGCGCGCATCTTGCAGCATCGTGACCAGCATGCCCAGCTCGACGCCGTAGGGGTGCGGCTTGATCTCTTTGGGCTCGCGCGGCAACTGATCGGTCGAGCGGGTCCAAACACGCTCTTCCCGCGCCGCCGCCGCGCCGCTGTCGTCGCCGTTGGCCGTGGCGCCGGCGTCGGTAGCGCTCTCGGGATCGAGATAATGGATCGTAACGTGTGGATTGGCGATGGCCGTTTGCTCGAGATATTCGTCGATACTGCCGCGGCCGCGGTTGAACTTGCCCTCGAGCTCGATGGTCACGCGAGTGCCGTGATCGAGCTCGATCCACTCGATGCCGTGCTTCTGGATGTATTTGGTGCCCGCGTCACCGGCGGGAATGTCTTCGCCTTCGCCCCGGCCGTTGAGAATCTCCGGCAGGTTGCGCTTGGTGTCGATCTTGATTTCGTAGTAGTGGGCCGGCTTGCGCGGCGCGATCTTGGAAACGATCTTCACCGGCTTGCCGGTCGTCAGCACGCCGTACATACCGGCGGCGCTAATGCCAATGCCCTGCTGGCCGCGGCTCATCCGCAGGCGGTGAAACTTGGAGCCGTACAGCAGCTTGCCGAAGATCAGCGGGATCTGTTTTTTGAGGATGCCCGGGCCGTTGTCCTGCACGCCCACCTTGTAGCGGTTGGTGCCGGTCTGTTCGACGTGGATCCAGATTTCCGGGACGATGCCGGCTTCTTCGCAGGCGTCGAGCGAGTTATCCACGGCTTCTTTGATGGTGGTCAGCAGGGCCTTGCGCGGATTGTCGAATCCCAGCAAGTGCCGGTTCTTGGCAAAGAATTCGCTGACGGAGATATCGCGCTGGCTGGCGGCCATCGACTGGGCCGTGGCGCGGCGGCGCGTGCGGCCGTGGCCATTCGCACTGGGCGCCGCGGTGTCGGCAGCGTCGTCGAGGGGCTCTTCGTCGGGTTGTTCGGCGGGGGCCGGTTTGGCGGACCGACCGTTGCGGCTGTGCTTAGTGGCCATACGTCTTAGAAAATGGTGAAACCTGGTGGAGTTTGCGGGGCCCATGCAGCAAGCGATGGCGGCTGGACGGGGGAGTCGCTTCGAGCATCCGTGCAGGCGCGCCACCAGAAGATTCCGGTTGTGCCGAGTATACCGATTATAGGCCCGCGGGTCAGCGTTGAAACCTCCGAATCTGCGGCAAAACAGGCCCAAAACGGACATTCGTCACACAAAGATTCACCCCTACCGCCTATGCTTGTCGAAATCTTTTGTGTGCTGGTTGAACGGGCCGGACAACGAAAAACCTGCCCGCGTGCGAGTGGCCGGCACATCACATCCCGAACGGCGGTCAGTACAGCCATCACCCTTCCGGCTGTGTTCGGCCGCTGGCAAGCCTTCCGCTTTCGTCCATCCGCACAAAGGAACCCGCGGCATGTTACGCTCCCCGCGCGCCATGCTTTCCGCCCTGACGTTGACCGCTCTGGCTTGCGTGGCAGTGCCGTCGCAAGTCGAGGCGGCCCACCCCGACATCTTCTACAACCAGTACGTCGGACCATCGCCCTATGGCGGCGGCGTTCCGGCGCAGATGTACGTCTCCCCCCGCCCGAGTCCGCCGTACGTAGGTCACACCTGGATTACCTACCCGCCGTTATCGCCGCACGAGTTCATGTATCACCACCATCGCAAGTACCACAAGTACTATCGGGGTGGCGGTTACACCGAGTCGTGCGTGCGATACAAGACGCACCTGTGGCCGTTCTAACCTCCCGCCCCACGCATCCCCGCTCGAAATCCCGCCCAGTCTGCGCGCTGCCGGTTCCCCCGCTCGGCCGGTGGCGCGCACGAAACGAAGGAAGTGACGCATGAAACTGCGACTGCTGGCCAGCGCGGCCGTGCTGGCCGCCACCGTGGTCTCCACGGCCGGCCTGCAAGCGTTCGACGAGACCCACCACGGGCATAACGCCCGCTGGCGTGCCATGTGGAAACCGTGGCACGGACGTTACTACAACATCCAGTACGGCGCGCCCTTGGCGCTCGCCGTGCCGCCGACCGCCGAACTACAAACCGACTACGCCTGGGGCTCGGTGTCCTCGCGCATGACGCGCATCGATCACCAGTTCCAGCGGCCCTGGCCGAACGGCTTCTGGACACCGTATGGCTTCCTGCCCACGGCCCAGTGGCCCAGCGACACACGGCAATTTGGAACCTACTACGTGCGCGGTCCCTGGTAACTGCCAGACTGCCACCAACCGATCTCCCCCACCCCGCGAGCGGTCAAGTGCGTAAGCGCTTGGCCGCTCATTCTTTTTTGGCGCGGGCGGCGGGCGCCTGATCGCACTCGGCCAGGAGCTGCCGAAAGCGGGCCCGCATCTCCGCGCCGCCCATTTCCGGCTGTCCCGCTGCCACCAGCTTGATCGTGGCCCGCGCTTGCTCGGGATGTCCCAGGTCGAATTGCAGCCGCGCCAGCGCAAACTGCGCGCGAAACCAACGCTCCGAGCCGGGCCGGCAGTGCGCGGCCACGTCGCGCCATTTGACCAGTGCGGCTTGCCGGCTTTCGGCGTCGCCACTGGCCGCCAACGCCCGGGCCAGGTCTTCCTGCACTTCGCCGTCGCGCGGGTACTGCCGAGCCAGTTCGCGCAACACGGTCAAGGCCGCTTGCGGATCGTTCAACTCCGCGTGCACCGCCGCCTGACGCCGCGTGAGTTGTTTGACAGCGGCCGCGTCGAGGTCGGATCGCCGGGCCAGCGCGTCGCCGATCGCCGTCAGTTCCAGCCGCGCGACTCCGCGCTTGTCGCTGCTGGCGGCGCGCTGGCTCACGCCCGTTAGCATTTCCACCAGGGCCAGCGACTCCGCCGCGCTGCCGATCGAGGTTTGCTGCAGCTGTTTTTCCGCGGCGGCGTATTGCCCGTCAGCCGCCAGCGCCGGCACCAGGAGCGCGCTGGCAGAGCGAACCCAGTCGGCGGGAGCTTGCGGGTCGCCGTCGAGCGCAGTTTGCAGCAGTTGCCGGGCCTTCGCGCCGCCTTGCGGCATCTCCAGCAGATAAATGCGCGCCGCGGCAAGCGTGGCGCTACGGCGCACGTCGGCCGGCACCGGCGACTTGCCGCGGCCGCCGGTCACACTCTCCAAGTATCGCAACGCGTCCTGGGCCAACAGCTCGTGACTATTGCCCCGATCGCGCAGCGCTGCCAGCGCCTGTTCGTACGAACGGCCGATGGCTGCCACGGCTTGCGGGTACTGCGGAAAGTCAGGGCGCACGTTTTTGAGCGCGCGAATAGCCTCTTGCCAGGCCCCTCCGTGCTCCGCCAATCGGCCCAATGACCACCAGGCTTGCGAGGCCGTCGGCCCCTCGGGCCAATGTTCGAGGTGTTCGCGCAACAGTCGCTGGTACTCGTCGAGCTGCGGCGGACTGTGCTGCTGCGCCAGTTGTCCGGCACTGTGAATCGCCAGCAGATGCGCCGCGGCGGCCTGCGGTTGATCGGGCATTTCCAGCGCTAAGCCTGCCAGTCGATCGAGCGCCTGCCGAGAGCGCTGCCGTTCGTATTCGAGCACGCCCGCGGCGTAGCGACTCTCGAACGCCGTTTTTTTGTCGCCGGCGGCGGCGGCACGTTTGGCCACGTCATCGTAGGCCGCCACCGCTTCGTCGAGCTTCCCGTTGCGATGCAGGCTCTGCGCCGCCAACAACAGCACCTGCGGATCCTGCGATCCGGCGGTGTGCACGATCGATCGGGCCAACACGGTTTCCGCGCGCCGTGCCGCGGCCGGATCCGCGCCTTGCTGCATGGCCCGCACGTGGTCGGCAGCGGCCTTCTCGAATTTGCGCACCCCGGCGGCGTCGCCCCGCTGGCGCGCCTGCCGCCAGGCCGCGATGTACGCGTCGAGCTGCGCCAGCTCGAGATCGGCCGCACCCGATGCGGCAGCGCGATCGGCCGGACCGGTTTCGGCCAATGCTTCGTCTACGCGGCCGGCGGCCAACGCCAGGCGAATGCGCTCTTCGCGCAAGCGCGGCTGGATCGCGGCCGGCGGGTTGTTTTTCTGAGCGTCGGTCAGCTTGCGCACGGCATCGTTCAGTTGTCCGGCCAGGCGCAGACACGCGATCTCATCGGCCCGCACTTGCCAGGCCAGGTCAAGCGTGAGCTCGTGCCGCGCCAGCTCCGCCAACAGCTCGATCGCCTGGCCGAGCGAATTGACACGGTCGGCGCTGGTCGATGCATAGCACAGCGCCTGATCGCGCAAGCCGCGCGCCAACTGATGTCGCACGTGCAACAACAACGACGACAGCTCGGCGGTCGAGACCTCGCCGGGAGTTTCGCGACGCGCTGGGCGAGCGCGGACCTGCAGCTCGGCATTGATGTCCTGATCCAGCTTGCGCAATTCGCCGACGGCACTGCGCAGCGTGTCACTAGCCGAACCGCCCGCTTGCGTTGCGCCGCCGCCGGCCTCGACCTCATCCAGTGCCGCCTCACCCTCGGCCAGCGTAACCAGCGCCCCTTGCATGCGGACTGCCAGCGTGCGCGGGTCTTTCCCATGGGCGGCCGTGAAGTCTGCGACCGCGCGACGCGCCTTTTGCCACAGTGGGGCACGCTGCTCGGGCGCCGATTGCACGGCCTGGTCCGCGTAGCTGCGCGCCAATTCGGCGGCCAGGACCGCGCGCCTGGCGATCGGCAGTTCGCGATCCGCCAGTCGGTCCGTGCAGTACTTCTCCGCCAGCTCGTACAATCCACGGCGTCGCAGCCCGTCGAGAAGCTGCTCGTCGTGCGAGTCGGCCAAAGCGCCGGCCGTGAGCGTGCCCGCGACGAGTGCCGCCATCCAGGCCGCCGGCGCGAGGCCACGTTGGAAGCGGGCGTTAGTCACTGGGCGATATCCCCGCGAATCAAAATGCGGCGACTAGTTGCGCGGCGCGGCAGCCGGCCGCGCAGGGGGGCGCGCAAGTTCGTCGAGTCGGCGGCGGGCCGCGCCCGTTTCCGCCGCGCTTGGGTACTGGTCAATCAATTCGCGATACAGGCCGGCGGCCTGCCGTGTCGCCCCGGTCTTTTCCACCCCGGCCGCGGCGGCCAGCAGCGCCGCCGGAGCCAGGCCGCGCTGCCGCGGATACATGATCGGCACCTCCAACAGTGCCAGCGCCGAGGCCGCCGGATCGTGGGCCGCCAACGCGGAACCCAGCACGAAGTACGGTCCCGCACGCAGCGTTTCGTCCCCCTCTTCGACAAACCGCGACCACCGCGCCAAGTCGGCCGGCGTGGCACGCACGCTTTCGGCACGCCAGATTTGCGTCTGCGCCAGCCACGCGATGCGCGGGTCTTCGCTGTCCATCAGCTGTCGCAGCCGCGCGAGCGCCGCATTGCGATCCGGCGAGGCCAGCAAGTGACTGGCGCCGACGAGCGCCATTGCCGGCCGCTCGCGCTGGATCAGCCACGTGCGCGCCTTGGTTGCCAGTGCCGACGTGGGCTGCGCCGTCGTCCAAGCCAGCGGGATGCATTCGAAGTACGGCGTGGCCGGATCACCTTCCAGCAAGGCCAGAAAGAGTTCGCCGGCTTGCTCCCACTGCCCCAGCCCCTGGTAGCACCACACGAGCTGCGCCACGATCTGCCGGCGTACCCAGGGTCGCGTTTCATGGTCGGCGTCGATGGCCGCGCGATAGCGCGCCTCGGCCCGGCGCAAATCTCCTTTGGCGAACAGCTCGTCCCCGGCCGCCTGATCGGCCGTGCGGTCGGTTTTGATGCGCTCGATCTGGCTGGGCCCGATCACGCGCTCGCGCCCGCTGGGCAGCCGCAAGCGCAGCTCGCGCCCCGTGTAGTCGAGAATCTGGCCAGAGACGCTGCGCGGACTGTCGCCGGCTTTCGTGGGTCGCAGCACAACGACGTCTTCGGCCGCAGCGCGGCGGAACAGACCTTGCGGCGCCAGCGCGGCGCAGGCCAGCGCGGCCGCCACGACTGCCCAGGGTGCGCTGGAACGCAACCAAAATGCGGCGCGAGTGGACGGCATGTTGGAGTCTCTCCGCGGCAACGTGGCACTAGCGGCGCGGCGCCGCCAGCTGCGCCACGTCGACATAGACGTGCGTGCCGCCATTTTGGCGCGCCAGGCGGACCAGGAAATTGTCGGCGTCGGATTGCGCGCCGTAGCCGAATTCGATCGCATTGATCATCGTGCCGTTGTTCATTTGCCCGATGCGCTGCAGTTGTTCGGTGGAAAGTTGCGGCTGGTCGGCATCGGTGAGGAAGAAGATCACGTCGGGCGTCATGCGCAGCGCCATCTTGAGCGCCTCTTCGTGACGCGTGGCGCCGTCGGCCGTAATGCTGCCGACAAATTTCGACGCCAGGTATTTATTCTGGTCGGTGCCGAACACGAGGCGGCCGAGCACGCCCGTGGGGTTAAACACGCGCGGCTTGTCGTTGTAGAAGATGATTTGAAACTGATGGGTCTGATCGAGATGCGCAAGACTGGCCAGCAACTCGGACTTGGCCGAAGCCAAGGGCGCGCCCGCGTGGCCGTCCATGCTGCCCGAGCGATCAAACACGTAGACAAACTTCTGGCCTTCGCCCACCGCGCCGAACACGGCCGTGCGGGCCATGGCGCCGCGCCGGCGGTTGGATCCCTGCGGCTGCGCGGTCAGACCCTGGGCCGAACCGACGCCAGTGCCTTCTTGTCCGCCGGAACCCAGACCCTGGCCGGAGGCGGGCAGCACGCCCGTCAGGTCAACGGCCGGCCGTTCATTCAGCAGCGCCGTGAGCGCCGCGCTGTTGCCGGCGCCGCCTCCCTGCTTGGGAAGGGGTGCCTCCCTGGTGGCAGGCGCGATTTCGTCGTCGTAGTAGCGGCCGGCGTCACGAGAGTCCAGCTCGACCGCCGAATCGCCGGCGGCGTTGTCGGGCGACTGGCCCGAGATGAACGACACCTCAAGACTGGCCAACATGCTGGAACCGCGCTGAGAACTGCGATCAAACGCCCACTGATAGCTCAGCGCCAGCGCGAGCAGCAGCACGATGTGGACGGTGGTGGAACATAGCCACGGCAGCGCCCAAACAGCCAGCGCGCCGGCCAAGGTAGTCTGCGGCCGCTCTGCTGTGCGTTCGATCAACGGGAGAACTCCCCGACGAGCCCCAAGGGCTTGCCGCGTATGGAATTGCAGTGCGAGCCCCGTAATTTTAGAGCCGTCGGACAGACGAGTCAACGCGGATGGGCCGGCCGTCCACGGGCGGTCCGAAAATTGCACCACACGGTTGGCGGCCGGCTGGTCCCATCCGTCGCCGCAGCTGGCTAAGGCGATCGCGCGCGCGAAATTTCGCAACGCGTACGGGTGGAGCAGCGTCTAACACGCAGGCGCTGCCGGCACAACTGGTTTTTCGATTTCTTCGAGCGGCAAAAGCGTATGATTACCATTGGCAGCGGAAGGCGGACAAGTTTGCAAAAGGATAGAACCATGTTGCGGAAATTCACGACGTGCGCGGCGCTGTTGGCGACGGTTGTTGCAGGGCTGGAGTTCGCGTCGGCTGCCGACGAGCCCGATGCGGCGCGCCGTGGTCGCTACCAGCGCGGCGGCAATTCTTTTCGCACCGGACAACCAACCGGCGATCAACCGGGCGGTAATTCGGCGGCAGTCCAGAATCAGGCGCCGCAGATTCAGAATCAGCCGTTCCAGGGCGGCGGCTCGCCGCGCAGTTTCTCGCGCGGCGCTGGCAATCCAAACACAGGCAACCCCAACACGGGCAATCCCAACACGGGCAATCCCAACACGGGCAATCCCAACACGGGCAATCCCAATTTCAACGCTCAACAGGGCGGCGATAATCGCGGTCAGTCGCGCCGCTTCTCTCCGCCCAGCGGGCAACAGAACTTGCCGCCGAACATCACTCAGTCCGGCAACGCCTTCCAGCAACGCAGCAATAACGCGGACGCCGGACAAGCTGCGACCGGCCAGGCGGGCGATGGCCGCGGCACCACCAGGGTCTACCGGCCGGGCACCAGGCAGTTCAAAGACATCCAGCCGGGCAACAACCCAACGGGTAACAACCCAACGGGTAACGCGCCCACCGGCAATCGAGTGTACCGACCCGGCACCGGACCATTTGGCACGCCCGGCAACAACAATCTTGGGCAACCGGGGACGCAACCGGGCAACGTCGAACTTCGAAATTTCCAACGCGGTAATGGGCAGCCGCGCAGCCTTCCGCCCGGCAACAACAAGCCAGGGGGCATCGCCGGCGACGGCACCCCCGGCGATGATCGCGGGGTAACTTCGAATCGACGCAGTTTCATGCGCGACAACTTTCCCAACAACCTTCCCAACACCGGCCTTCCCAAAAACGGCCAGCCGCAAACTGTGTTCCGGTCGCCCGCCTCGGGCAGCGAGCGCTGGCGCGGTCCGGGCACGCCGGGCCAGGGACAAGCAAATCGCCTGAACCCCGACAACTCGTTCGTCAAAAAGCACGACATCGACAGCAAAGATTCAAACCACTGGACCAAACAGGGTCCCTGGCAGCAAAAAGTGCTGCGCCCGCCCACGTCGTTCCAACCGCCCCAGAATGTGGATCGAGGCGATGGCAATCGGGGTGACGGCAATCGACCCGGCGGTGGCCGCGGCGACGGCTATCGCGGCGATCGTCCGGATTGGGCCAAGAACAATTGGAACAACTGGAACAAGAACCACTGGAACAACTGGAACAACAACTGGTCGCGCCACGGTCACCATCATCACGGTTTCAGCAACGTGTATATCTTCAATCCCTGGTGGGGTTGGGGTGGCGGGCTGTGGGGCGGCGGCGGTTGGCCGTACTACGGTGGCGGCTGGGGTTGGCCCTACGGCGGCGTGAGCTTTGGCTACGGCTACCCGCTCTACACCACCGGCTTCTATGGCTACAGCTATCCGAACCCGGCCAACTACGCGGCGAACTATGCCGCCAACTATTCGACCACCTATGCCGCGGCCGCGCAGCCGCCCGCCGCATCACAAACGCAATTGGCACAGGCGCAGCCGGGCGATCCCGATTACACCGCGCGCGGCGAGGCCGACTTCAAAGCCGGCAAGTACGAAGCAGCGGCCCGCGACTGGCAGCACGCGTTGGTCGACGATCCGCAGAACGGCGCGCTGGTGATGCTGTTAGCGCAAGCCATGTTCGCCATGGGCAAGTACGAGGAGGCGGCCGGCGCCACGCAGGCCGCGATGCAAATGTTGCCCGAGGACAAGTGGGGCGTGGTGGTGAGCAACTACGCGCAGCTGTACGGCAACACGCAAGAGTACACCGATCAGCTCAAGGCCTTGGAGCAGGCTCGCGACAAGCAGCCCGACGCCGCGGCCTTGCGTTTCCTGCTGGGTTTCCAATTCGGCTACCTGGGGTATCCGAAACACGCCGTGCGAGAATTGGACGCCGGCATGAACCTGGTGCCGACCGATTTCGGGGCGCGCAAGGTGCGCGACCTGTTTGCCAAGCAATGGCCGGAGGCCCCGCCGGTACCGGCCGCAGCGGTAGAAGCGGCCAAGGAATTCGAAAAGCAGGCCGGCCAGGCGCCCGGAGCCGCCCCGCCCGCCGGTCAGCAGCCGGCGCAGGGAGCACCTGCTGCCAACCCGCCCGGCCCCAGCGATGCTCCGCCGGGCACGCCCGGCTAGCTGTCGCGCTACGGGGTGCCAACTGACGGCTTGTCCGCCAGTGCTGAAATTGCAATGCCCGACGCTGCCATCGCGGTCTGAGCGCCGCGGTCCCGGAAAATCTGTTTTACAGTTATTTCCGGACCAGCCTATAATGGCGACGTAGCTGGCCGGCCGCGAGGTACCCAACCGCGGTCAGCCGCGCTCTTCGAAGGCGACGCGCGGTCCTCCCCCAAGCCGCCCGTTCGCGCACGCGAACATGCCGAGAGGCGCATTCTGTAGGTCTGTCATTGATGGCTCGCGCCAAAACCGTCAGGGCCTTTTTTGGGCGCGCTGCCAGGCGAGGTGAAAGTCCCGCTGCTCTCCCCACGAAGCCGATCTAAGTCATTAGGAGTGATGTCGTATGTGGATTCCAAAATGGGTGCGTGACCGTAAGAAGGGCGTCGATTCGGCCGTGCCGACGCAAGTCGTCTCGAACGAGGAGTTCATCCCTCGTCCGCAAAACAAACAGCAAAAACAGGTCGAGTCCCTGATCGTGCGCATGGCCGAGGAGAAGGCCAAGAAGCTGGGCATGGAGCGCCGCGCGTTCATGGCCAGCAGCATGGGCCTCGCCACCTGCTTCCTCGCCCAGAACATGGTCTACGGTCCGCAAAGCTGCTGGGCGGTCGACGAGATCGAAACCCTCGAGCCGGGCGCTTACGAAGACAAGTATCCCAAGAGCGACTACTTCATCATCGACGTGCAGGCGCACTTCACCGATGGAGTGGCCATCGGCTTTCGGAATATGGAATTCGTCAAGAATATGGGCTTCAAGCTCAAGGACACGCCCGACGCCTATTCCTATCCGAATTTCGTCAAAGAAATGTTCTTCGACAGCGAGACGGCGATGCTGGTGATCTCCGGCGTGCCCGGCCGCGAGCAGCAATACGGCGCCGATGGCGAGCCGCTGGAAGGCCCCAAGCGGCGCGGCGGCGTGCTGCCCAGCTGGCTGATGTCGAAGCGCAAAAAAGACATCAACGACATGGCCGGCAGCCAGCGCGCCTTGTGCCAGGGCAACTGTGCCCCCAACCACTATTGGGACATGAAGACCAATAGCCAGGACAAAACCGCGCTGTTCGAGCAAATGGAGCGCGAAGTCAAGCTGTACGGCATCGATTCCTGGAAGTGGTACTGCCACACCGATCCGGGCCGCAGCGGCAACGGCTTCCAGCTCGACGACGAAAAGCTCAGCTACCCGTTCTACGAGAAGTCGAAGCAGCTGGGCCTCAAGACCTTCAGCGTGCACAAGGGCTTTTCCTACCAGTCGCGCACGCTGGGTCACCTGGCCAACCCCAAGGACGTGGAAAAGGCCGCGCTGGATCATCCCGATCTGACCTTCGTGATCTATCACTCCGCCTTGAAGCACGGCCCGAACGAGCCGAACTACGAGGAGATGAACCAGTTCAATCCCGAGACGGGCGACTTCGCCTGGCACGACGTGCTGATCAAGCTCAAGGAGCGCAATCCGCAGATCAACAACGTCTATCCCGAGATTGGCTCGTCATTCGGCACGCTGGCCATTGCCAACCCGGTGATGTGCCAGCACCTGCTGGGCCGCAACATCAAGGCCTACGGAGCCGACCACACGATTTGGGGCACCGACTGCTTGTGGTGGGGCTCGCCGCAGTGGGTGATCGACGCCTTCAAGCGGTTCCAGATCTCGGACGAGCTGTGCGACAAGTTCGGCTACAAAAAGCTCACCAAGGAAGACAAAGCGAAGATCTTCGGCCTGAACGCCGCCAAGATTTACGGCGTCGATCCGGAAGAAAAGCGCAAGAACATTCCCAAGGACGAGCTGTCGAAACTGAAGACGGCGTATCTCAACATGGGCGGCACGCGTGAGAATGCCGCCTACGGCTGGGTGCGCGACGACGCCACGGTATAGATGCCGCGAGTCGCGGTATCGATTGCCGCGGGTACGCGGTATCGATTGCCGTGGGTACCCGGGGCGGACGTGCTGCGAGCAATCGACGGCACGTTGTTGAAGAACCACCAACGCGGCGCACGATCAGCAATTCGGTTTGCAGGTCGTGTGCCGCGTTTTTTTAGACGGCGCTCCGAAAGGACTATCTGGACTTGGACCTTGGGGCCCCGCTGGTCCCTTGCCCCGCAGCCTCAACCGATGATGACGCGCCACACGAAACAACCAGCAGATCGCAAGATGCCGGAAGGTGCTCGGCGCCGCTTGCTCTCTTGGGCGCCGCCCCTGGGCGCCGCGGCATTGGCGGCCGCCCTCGTGTGGCTCGTGCTATCCGGCGGCGAAGGCGCGAACCCGTCGCGCGCCGCCGAGCCAGCCGCCAAAAAGCAGCTCGACCCGGCGGCCTGGGGCAGCGATCACGTGGGCCAGCCGCTGCCCATGTACATGGAAAGCGGCGAGTGCTTGTTCTGCCATCGCAACGAGGTGGGCGGCACCTGGCAAACCAATCGCCACAATCTCACGATCCGCGAACCGGTGGCTGATGAGCCGGCGCTCACCGCGCTCAAAGCCAACGAGGCCACCAAGGCCCTGGCAGACGAGGTGCAACTGCTCCTGGGCGACACCCGCGCCCAGCGGTTTCTCAAGCGCTCGGCCGCCTATGGCAAGGTCGATCTGCTGTCGCCGGTGGCCGCCTTTGGCCGCGGCAAGCGTGCGCGGCTGACCGAGACCAAGGATCCGCATTGGGATGCCGAAGCGTTCGCCACCGGTTGCGCCGGCTGCCATACGACCGCGGTCGATCCCGAGCTGCACGCGTTCGCCACGGTCTCCATCGATTGCTATCCCTGCCACGGCGACGCCACCGAAGAGCACGCCAACGACCCGAAGCTGATGCCGCTGGCCAAGGCGCGGCAGGATTCGCCGGCCGTGGTCACCTCCATTTGCGCCTCGTGCCACGTGCGCAGCGGCAAATCGAAAGCCAGCGGGCTGCCGTATCCCACGAACTTCGTCGCCGGCGACAATCTGTTTCGCGACTTTCAGGTCGACTTAAGCGCGGCCGACGATCCTCAGCTCAATCCGGGCGACCGGCACGTGCTGGCCAACGTGCGCGACGTGGTCGTGGGCGGCCGCGCGGACATGACCTGCCTTACCTGCCACGACGTGCACAAAGGCTCGAGCAAGAAACACCAGACGCTCGCCACCGAGAGCATCTGTATCCAGTGCCACGACCCGGGCCAGCCGATCAAAGGGCACAAGGACTACGAAGTCCACAGCGAGCGCTGCCGGTACTAGGCTGGAGGCTGGAGGCTACAGGCTGGAGGACGAAGAACGACGGGCTGGAACGATCGAGGCGCTGAACACACGAGCCCGACGCGCAAACAAAACCTCGCTGGCGCTTCGGGCTTGTGACCGAGATCGACGACCGCGCTTTTAGCCGCGCTTGCTGGCGAACCGGAAGCGGATGTGCTCTTCCAGCACGCGGCGATACTCTTCGACGTCCACGTCGCGCTCGCTGCAGATCAGAAACAGCGTGCCGTCTTCGCGAAAGTTCTCGCTGTCCCAGCCGATCACCTCGTCGTCGGTCCAGCGCGGATCGTACTCGGCCAGCTTCTCGTCGCTCATGCGGCTGAAGTACGAGCGCAAGTTGATGTCGGTCTCGTCCATCGCCATGCCTTCCGGCAGGCGCTCGTAGTTGATACCGGTTTGCTCTTGGCTCATCGTGCGCACTCCGCATGAACGTTTAGGTGGTTCGCCTTGGCCCGGTGGCCGGACCAGAGTGCATCATACCCCACGGCGCCGCGGGCAACAAACTGGCGGAAAGCCGGTAGCGAAAGACGGTCTGCAAACTCGGCAGCGTCCGATGCAGCCAGTATGGACCGGCAACGCGTCGATGTCATGCGTAAGCGGAGGCATTCGTTGGCCGCGACAGCGGCCCAGGTCTTTTAGCGACGGGCTTTAGCCCGTCGTACACGACCTCCCAACAACCGCCAAGTCCAGTAGGTCAGGATTCCTCCTGACACAGACGCCGAGCCACTCTTCCTTCTTCCTACAGCCTAGAGCCTACAGCCTGGCCTCACGGCCCCAATTCCACCCGCCGGCTCAACGATTCGATAGTCGTGTAGGGGATGCCGTCGCGCGCCAAGTCGCCGAACGTACGATACGGCCGGCCGGCCAGAATGCGCGGGGCCCAGGTCACACCCACGCCCGGCAGCCGCTGGATCTGTTCCAGCGTGGCGGTGTTGAGGTCTAGCTTGCCTCGGCCCGGCGCGGCAAACGGAATGAACGCCGGCGCCCGGTCGAGCAATCCGGCCGGAGCGATCAGTGACCGCGGCTTGTCCTTGGCGGCCTTCTCGTCAGGCTGGGACTTGCCGTCGCCCGGCTTGCCTGGCTGCGGCTTGTTGTCGCCTGGTTTGGCGGTAGCTGCGTTCTTGTCGGCCGGTTTGTCGCTGGACGGCGCAGGCGCATCTTTTTCCGCGACCGGTTTAGCATCGTCGGTCGTCGCCGGTGGCGCCGCCGGCGCGGTCGCCTCAGCCGGTTTGGCGACCGGCTCTTCGGCCGCGGCGTGGTTCGCCACACAAAGAGCAATCACACACGCACTGGCGAACATGGCGCAAGCCATCGCGCTGATGCCGTAGCGGTTCATCGCACAAACTCCTCGTTGTCGCGGGGGATGTCTTTAGGGCGGGAGAGCCGCGGGCCGTCCTTCAACAGGCAGCCGCCAGCGCCACCAAATTCTACCACATGCGCCGGCTGGGGCCGCGCCGGCGGTCGTCCCGGTGAAAGGCCGCCGGACCGTATTTCCGGGCCGAAGAAACGATTTGGCGCGGATTGGCCGGCCGCCCGCGGGGTGTTGGACAATCCGTGGCGCAACTGCCCACAATGCGTGCCGTTCGCATTCCAATCCGCGCAACGGGAGATCCCACCATGCAGCGACGCGAGTTTCTGGAAAACACGTTGGCCGGCACCGCGGCGCTGGCTGGCCCGGCACCGCCTGCGGCCGCCGGTGGCGCCGCGGACGACGTAACCGCAGGGGCCGAAGTCGTCATCGAGCGGGCCGCGTCCGGCAAACCGCATGCCGGCAAAGTGCTCGCCACCATCGCCCCGCACTCCGACGACCACTCGATTCTCGCCGGCGGCACCATTGCCAAGCTGATCGCCGAGGGTTACACGGGCTACCTGATTCGCACCAGCAACGACGAGAAGGATTCCTACGATCTCTCGCCCGGCCAGACCGTGGCCGCCAACGAAGCCGACAACCAGGCCATGGCCAAGGCCCTAGGCATCCAGCAGGTGTTCGACCTGGGCTATCGCAACCACCGCATGGACGACGACTCGCGCGTGGAAATCCGCGCGCGGCTCATCTTTCTCATCCGCCTGCTCAAGATCGATACCATCTTCAGCTACGACCCCTGGGGCCACTACGAGGAGAACCCCGACCACTACGTGACTGCGCAGTGCGTGGAGGCCGCCTGCTGGATGGCCGGCGGGCACCTCGATTTTCCCGAGCACTTTGCCGCGGGCCTGCGACCGCACAGCGTGCGCGAAAAATACTACTACGCCCGCGGCCCGCAACTGGTAAATCGCGTGGTCGACATTTCCACGACCATCGACCAGAAGATGACGGCCATTCGCGCCAACAAAACGATGATCGGCCACATGCTGCGCGAGTTTCGCGACGAGCTGGCGGCGCGCAAGCTCAAACTGCCGGAACTGGAGGGCAATCTGGAGCAGGCGATCGCGGCCTACGCCGACTTGCGCTTCCGCACCGGCGCCGCCGCCCGAGGCAAACTCCACGGGCTGGGGTTCGCCGAACAGTTTCACTACATCGGGCCGGATACGTCGCTCGACGAGTACCTCGCGCGACACGCCGTGCCGCTGAAGTAGCATCCGTGGGTGGCCAGAATCTGGTGCCCCTGGCGTAAACTGTCGCCGTTCACCCCGGCTTGGCCGTCATCTGCCAGATGTGTACAGCGCCGTCCGGCTCCGAAGTGGCCACGCGCATCTGGTCGGCGTGCAGGTCCATGCCCCGGGCCGAGTCCGGCATCTTGAAATCGAAGAATTCGGTGGGCCCGTCCAGCTTCCAGAACAACAGGTGTCCGCCGTCGTGGCCGCTGGTGCTGCCGGCGACGAATCCGTCGCGGTGAAAGAACACGCCGGTCGCCGTGCCGCGAAACTTCTTGGTCGAAGCCAGCGACTGCACCTTTTCGCCCGAGTGGAAGTTGAACACCACCACCAGCGGCTCGCCGATGCCGGCAAACGCGTTCGAGACTTCGGTGATGCCGCCGCAGGCCAGATGCACACCATCGGCACTAAACGCCATCGACCGCACGCCGCCGATATCGGCGCCGAATCCCGCGTCGTATTTCCACAGCGCGGCCGCGTCGAACTGGCGAGTCTCTTCGCTGGTGGCGAGGTCCCAGGCGCGGACCACGCCCTTCAAATCGCCCGACACGACCACCGGCAAGCTAGGATGGAAGGCCACGTTGTACACGTGATGTGCGTGGCCGGCGAATACGTCGACCAACTGCCCGTCGGCCGCGTTCCACAATCGCACCAGGTTGTCGTTGCCGCACGTGGCCAGCAGGTTGCCATCCGGGCTGACGGCCACCGCCCGCACCCAACCCTCGTGCGCCGCGATCGTGCGCGCGGGCTTCGGCGCTTCGGCCGTGGCTTCCCAGAAAATCAGCTTGCCGTCGTAGCCCGCGCTATACAGCGTACTGCCCGAGGGATGGCAAGCCAGGCTCCACACCCAGCTCTCGTGACCGGCCAGCGGTGTCGCCTTGCCGTCGGCCAGGCTCCAGCGCTGAATGGAAAAATCCTGCGCCGAGGCAAACACGAACTGTCCGCTGGGGTGCAGCCGGCAGGCCAACAACGGGCTGGCGTATTTGAACTCCGCCACCTGGTGCGTCTGCTGCGGCTCGATCTTGAGAGACTCGGCGGGCGCGTTCATGCCAACAGCTCCTCAATGGCCGCGGCTGCCGGGTCGGCCACGGGGATCGGCCGGCCGCCGGCATCGAACTTGTGCTCCGGGTCGAGCCCGACCGCACGGAGATACGTGTGGAACAAGTGGCCGTGGTCCACTTCGCGATCGCTCACTTCGGTGCCGTTGGCGTTGGTCTTGCCGATCACGGCGCCGGGCTGAATGCCGCATCCTCCCAATGCCACGCTCCAGGCCCGGCCCCAATGGTCGCGCCCCAGGTATTTGTTGATCTTGGGCGTGCGGCCGAACTCGGCCATCACGACCAACAGCGTGTCTTGCCACATGCCGCGGTCGACCAGGTCGGCCACCAGCGTGGCAAACGTGCGATCGAACTCGCCGAGCTGCTCGATGTGGAAATCAAAGTTCTCGTAGTGCGTGTCGTAGTTCGAGTGGTTCACTTGCACGCAGCTCACGCCTTGTTCCAGCAGCCGCCGCGCCAGGAGACAATGCTTGCCGAACTCGTGCGTGCCGTAGCGCTCCAGGTCGGCCGCCGGCTCCTTGGTCACGTCAAACACTTCGCGCTTGGCCATCAGCTGCCGCGCCTGTTCGAACGAGGCCGTAAAGGCGTCGCTATCGGCCGTGCGCCGCCGTCGCGCGAAATGATCGTTCACCGACATGCGAAACGCGTGCCGCGCGTTGTCGGCGCTCTCGCTGATTCCCTCGGGCCGGGCCGTGTTCTGCGGCGCCGAGCCGTTGCCCAGTACGATGCTGGCGTACTTCGGCCCCAGGAACGCGGCGTTGTTGCTCGAGCCGCCGCCCCCGCCGGACGAAATGTGCACGTGGCCCGGCAGCGGCAGATCTTCGGGCGCGAGCATTTTGGCGCCCACGGCTCCCAGGTGCGGATACTCGGCCACGGGATCTTTCCGCCGGCCGGTCGTCATGCAATACGCACCCTTGCCGTGATCATCTTCTTTGGTGTTCACGCTGCGCACCACGGCCAGGTGGTGCATCTGCTGCGCCGTGTGCGGCAAGAGCTCGCTGATGTGCAGCCCTGGCACCGAAGTGGGAATGGCGCGGAACGGACCGCCGGTGTCGGTGCCCGGCTTGGGATCCCAGCTTTCCAACTGACTCAGTCCACCGGCCAGATAGATGACCAGGATGTGCTTCTGCTTGGCGGCCAGTCCGCCCACGGCGGCTTGCACCAATTGCGGCACGCCGAAGGTCATGCCGCCGGCCGCGCCGGCCACGGCGCCCAGAAATTTTCGCCGGGCCAACAGATGCTCTTCCGATTGGCAGGCATAGTGGCATTTCATGGCCGCGTGCTCCCGTTAAGTTGTGTCCGAGCAGTGTCTTCTTGGGGTTGCCCCGAATTCGGGTGCCACTGGCGTTTCGCCAGTGCTGCTTCTTAGCTCAATGGTTAAATCGAAACTCCGCGCACGTCAGCAGTGCCCAAACCATTTCCCGCGCGGCGGTTGCCCGATCGCTGGCGGCCGCTTGCCAATAGGCGGTGACGCCGGCCAGTTCGTCAGCAGTTGGCCGACGCGAGAGCACGCTCAAGTACAGCTCGTCCGCCACGGCCGCCGGCTGATCCAGCTTCGACAGCCGCTCGGTCAGATTGTTGCCGCCCGGATTCAGCCAGCCGGTCAGCGTGCCGCCGTTGGCCAGAAACAGCGCCTGATGCACGGTCGCCTGGAACGCAGGCGGCTGGCCGGGCTCTTGACCGAACAGCGACACGAATGGCCCGACGTTGCCGCGCAACTTTTCGGCGAGCCGCGTTTCGAGCAGGCGCGCTTCTTCGGCGGGCCGTTGTTCGGCCGGCAAGTCCGTTTTGGCTTCTGCGTCTTTCTTGGCTTGCTCGGCCAGCGCGGCAACTTGTTGATCGACCAGGCCCACGGCCTGCATGGTGGACCAGGCGAGTTGCTCGGGGGCAAGCGGCTTGAGCGCGGCCCACGAGAAGCGCTCGCCCGCGCGGTTGGCCAGGGCGTTCCAGGCCTTCTCGGCAGCCGTCCGATCGGCCGCTGCCTTCTCGGCCGCGGACAGTCCGGCCTGCTCCGCGGCCAGCAGTTGCTCTTGGGTGATCGACGATTGCGCCTTGCTGGCGGCGTACTGTTCGTTGGCGGCTGTTGCGGCGGTCTGCGATTGATCGGCGACGGCCGCGGCAGCCAGATAGTCGAGCGTGGCCTGGCCGTCGGCCACGTGGCGCAGGAGTTCGTTGCTGCGCGCCTTGGCCGCGCGGAAGCCGTCGTTCGCAGTTCGGGCCGCGGTTTCCGCTGCGTCGAGCGCGGCTCGGGCCGTCGTCAACGTGGCCACGGCCTGCGCCAGCGCCTGGTCTTGCTCGGCCAGCTTGACACTGGCGGCTTGTATTTGCGGCGTCTTCTCGCCGATGGCCTTGCGCAGCTCGGCCAGTTTGGTGTCCACGTCGTTGGCCCGATTCTTGAATTGAGCCGCGGCGTCGGCCAGAACCTTATCTTCCGGCAGTTTGGCCACGGCAGCGTCTGCCGCCACGCGCGCCGCCACCAGTGCCTTGAGCGTTTCGTCCTGCGTGGCCGCGTCTTTGACCGCCGCGGCCAGTGCCGCCGACAGCTCGTCGGAGCCCTTCTTCACTTCGCCCCGGGCCTTTTCCGCCGCCGCGCGCGCGGTTGCCGCGGCAGCAAACTGCTCGTAGGACGTATCGAGCGCGGCGCCGGCGTCGTCGGTTGCCTTTTCCAGCGCCGGCAACTCGGCGGCGATCTTTTCCTGTTCGGCCTGCCACGCGGCAACGTTCGCTGCAATGGCTGCCTGGTCGAGCTTCACGTCGGTCGGCGACGGCAGCACGCTGGACCGCTGATACGTGCGCGACAGCACCAGTTCGCGCAGGAACGCGCGCGTGTCGAACTTCATCTGCACCAGCGCGTCGCCGAGCGTGGCCAGCAACTGCGACTCGACGGCCGGGTTGTCGCTGTGCTGCATGTCCAATGGATGCGCGAGCCCGCGACCCATGATCATTGCCCACAAGCGGTTGGCCAGATTGCGATTGAAGGCCAGGTTGCTGCCGTCGGTCGCCAGCGCCGCCAATTGCGCGCGGCGACTGTACTTGGGTATCGGCCGCACGTCCTTGGCCGGCGCCACCACATATGCTTCTTCCTTGGCCAGCACCGGCTCGCCGACGGGTGCGGCCTGCGGCAGTTCGGGCAGCACGTGATCGCGCGCGTTGCCGGTGAACACGCTTTTGAAAGTGACTTCGCCCTCCGCGTTTTCGGCGTAGTACAGCTTCTTGACCTTGGTGTCTTCGAACAGCGTGCCCCGCGCGACGAACGCCTTCAATCCGTAGTACTCCGCCTGGAGATAATCTTTCACCAGCGGATGGTCGTGGCACTGGGCACATTGCAGGTCGCGCCCAAAAAACAAACGGCCGATGTCGCGCGCCAGCAGATCCGGATCAGCGTCGCGATCGAAATAGAACTTCACTGCCGGCCGCAGCGCCTCATCGGTGCCGTCGGCGGCCAGGATTTCGCGCGCCAGTTGATTGAGCGGCTTGTCGCTGACAAAGCTGTGCCGCAGGTACTCGCGCCACTCGTCATCGGAAACGGTCCACTCGTTGCCCGGCAGGCTCCGCTGTCGACGTCGCTCCATCAGCATCACGTCGAAGGCCTGGGCCATGTGGCGCGCGAACTGCGGCCGCCCCAGCAAGCGATCGACCAGCGCCGGCCGCTTGTCGGCCGCCGCATCGTCCAGGAACGCGCGGACGGTGGCGGCATCGGGAATCGTGCCGTTCAGATCCAGGTAGGCCCGGCGCAGAAACTCTGCATCGTCGGCCAGCGGTGCGGCCAGTCCAAAGTTCGCGCCCTCGAGCAGTGCGTCGATTCGCTCGTGCAGCGGCGCCGGCTCCTCGGCGCTCAATCCGTCGGCAACGCCCAGGCCGCCGGCCGCAAACAATGCCGCCAGGGCATACAGCGATCGATGCATTGCGCGGGCCGCGAGTCCAGGCATCTCTCGACTCCTGGGGACGGTGTTTCGACCAGTCCAGCCGGCGGCCACCCCACAAGGCAGGCTGAGTTCGGGGCGGAGCGCCGCAGCGTTACGTTCAAACGGAACTAGCAGGAACGTCGGGCTGCCGGCCAGTTGGTGTGGTGGCCAGCTTCGGGCGGGATTTCGTGGAGCGTAGCTAGGTGGCAGGACGGCGCCCAACACGCGGCGCCAACCCATCAATTGCTGGCCATATGATACCGGGGCCATCGGGCGGCGCCAACCAGAGCGATCAAGCCGCTGCCGGCCCCTGCGCCCTTTCGCACACCGGCCGACGAAATGCCGCTACGTAGGCACCTTTTCGCGCGGGCGCGTGCCCGCCGCACGCTCACTATGTTCGCGCATCCACGTGTGCAACTTGTCCACGTCGCCGGGCACACTGCGAGCGCCGGCGAACAGCACCAACGCCAGAATCAGGCACACCGTCGGCAACGCGAACATGGCGGACTGGATGCCGGTGCCGCGATACGGCTCGAGTGCCTTCTGCTTGGCCACGGCATCCAGATTGGTCAAGTCGATACCATCTTCCTGCGCGGCGCTGGCCACGAAGTGATCGCTCATGTAGCCGATGCCGATCGGCCCCAGGGCGCCGCCGAACAAGTACATGGCACAAAAGTACAGCGCCATGGCCGTGGCCCGCAGCGAAGGCTCGATGACGTCCTGAATCGTCGAGTACACCGTGGCGTAATAGGTGTAGAGCATCATGCACCCAAAACCGAACAAGATGCCGAACACGGCCGCGTTGCCGGCCGGCTGCGACAGGGCGAAGTAAAACGCCGGCACGGAGATGGCGATGGCAAACGCGGCCACCAGCATCCGGCCGTTGCGCCGCCGCCGCAGCACGGCATCGCCCAGCAGCCCGCCCACCATCATGCCCGGCACTCCGCACAGTCCATAAACGGCCATCGCCACCCAGCCCGACACCTGCACGTCCGTGCCGTGCACCCGCATCATATAGGGCACCAGGTAGCTGCCGATGGCATACATATTGAAGTTGTGCAGCGCGCCCGACGCGATGATCCAGCGCATCGTCGGTATCGAGAGCACCAGGGCGTACGGATTGCCGTCGCGCTTGGCGGCGCCCACGTTATGCGCCTCCGTTGCACCGCGGGCCGGCTCGGTAATCATTGCCGCGCCCAAGGCGCACAACAGACCTGGCACCACCGCCACGTAGAACGCCATCTGCCAACCGAAATGCTTGGCCAGCATGCCGCTGAACAGCAAGCAAGCGGCATTACCGATCGGCAGCCCGAGCATGAAGATCGACATCGCGCGGGCCCGCGTGCCGGCCGGAAAAAGATCGCCGATCAGCGAGTTGGCGGCCGGCGCGCAGGAAGCCTCACCCACGCCCACGCTCAACCGCAGCACGGCCATCTGCCAGAAATTCCGCGCCATGCCCGAGGCGGCCGTCAACACGCTCCACACGGTTACGCCGATGGTGAGGATGCGCGAGCGATTGCCGCGATCGGCCCAGCGTCCCAGCGGCACGCCCACGGCTGCGTACAGCAGAATGAAGGCGGTGCCCAGCCAGCCGAGCTGCGTGTCGCTCAAGCTCCAGTCTTTGCGCACGGATTCGCCGACGGCGCCGAGAATGAGCCGATCGTAAAAATTCAAGAGGTTGATGGAGAACAACACGCCCAGCGCAAACCAGGTCTTACCCTTCGACATCACGCGCGCCCTTTATGCCAGAAGGAGAGGAACGCAGCGTGCGCGCAGGCGCAGCAACGATGCGCAAACTCTCTGATTGAAACCGTCGGCCACCACCAGCCCGTTCGCGTCCCGCGGCGATTTTTCCGCGACACCGTGCGACAAGGCCCTTGATTGTTGGCACCCCGCCGGCGATTCGCAAGCTTTTTAGCCAGAAAGTGGCGGGCCATCCTCGACGCCGACACGCATCGCTGCGAAAGCCTGCCGGTCGGGCGATGTGCGCCGCGCCGATGACAAACCCGAACTCCTCGTCCCCGTATCGCGCGGGGGGCATGACCTCAGCGGGCACGAATCGTCGGGCGTCTGCTCACTCTCCCCTGGCGGGAGAGGGCGGGGTTGAGGCGGACTGACTTGATTTACACGCCTACAGCTTGCGGACTATACCTTAGCCAATCCGCAGCCGGGCCCATTTCTTGCGGAAGCCCGGCCGCTCCAGCACTTCGCGATTCACCACGCCGCGCGGCGCGCGACCCAGGGCCAGCTCCACCATGAACCCGCAAATGGTATGGCCGATATCGCGAAACATCTCGTCGGTCCAGGCAATGGAGTGCGGCGCGAGCAACACGTTCTCCAGCTCGCCGAAGCGGTGCGGCCCCGTCAGCGGCTCGCCCACGAAGCAATCGATGGCCGCTCCGGCAATTCGCCCCTGCCGCAGGGCTTCGTACAGCGCGTCTTCCTCGATGATGCCGCCCCGAGCCGTGTTGATGAGATAAGCGTCGCTGCGCATGCGGCCGATCTGCGCCGGCCCAATCAGATTGCGAGTCGCCTCGCTCAGCGGGCAATGCACGGAAACGAAATCGGCCCGGGCCAACAGGTCGTCGAGCGCGACGAGCTTCACGCCCAGCCGGCCGGCTTGTGCTTCATCGCAATAAGGATCGAACGCCAGGATTTCGCGCAGGCCAAAGCCGCGCACCAGTTCGACCAGGGCGCGGCCAATGCCGCCCAGGCCGACAATGCCCAGCGTGCGATCGCGCAGCTCGCGGCCCATGAAGCTCGTGCGCTCAGGCCATCTCCCCTCGCGCACCAGGCGGTCTTTGGCCCGCACCTGATGTGTCAGGGCCAGCATCCAACCGAGCGTGGCCTCGGCCACCGAGCGATCGACCGCGCCCACCGCGGTCACCAGCGCCACGTCGGCCGCGGTGCAAGCGGGCACGTCGACCGAATCGTAGCCCACGCCAAAGCGGCCGATTGCCAGCAAGTCGGCACTTTGCGACAGGCTGTGGGCCGTCACGCGCGGCCCCAGCACGACCACGGCATTGGCCGTGCCGATCTGGTCCGGCGCGATTTCCAGCCGGTGCTCGCGAAAGGCGCTCGTGCGAATGCCCGGCTGCGCGTCGAGCACGCTGGTGCCAAAATCGCGGAACAGGGGCGTGCCGTCGGGATGATGAAAATCGCCGGTCAGCGTTACGTGAAACTCGCGCGGTGCGGCGGCCATGGCGTCGGATCCCGAGTGGAGGCTGCGTGCAGAGGTTGATCAGCCTGCCGAGTGTACCCGATTCTGCCGGCCGTTCTCTATCGACCGCTCGAGTTGCAACTTGCTTAGCCGCCCGCCGCCGCCACGCGCAGCTCTTCGGCGATACGCGCAAATACGCTCGGCCAGTCGTCGAGCTGCGTCTGCTGGAACAACCGCATCGTGGGATACCACGGGCTGTCGTCGCGGCCCACGTGCCAACGCCAGTCGGCCGCCGCCGGCAACGCCACCCACACCGGCACGCCCAGCGCACCCGCCAGGTGCGGAATGGCCGTGTCGGAGCTGATCACCAGGTCCAGGTTCAGCATGATGGCGGCGGTGTCCATGAAGGGACCGTGCTCGGCATCCAGCACGCTGCCGAAATCGCGCACTGCGAACATGCCTTCGATCACGGCCAGCTGCTCGCTGCCGACCCCCTTCTGCAGGCTGATGAGCTCCACGTTGTCTTGTGCCAAGGGCGCGAACATGGTCAACGGCACCGAGCGGAAGCGATCGGTCTTGTAGGTCTTGCTCCCCTGCCACACGATGCCCACGCGGAACTTTCGCTTCTCGCCCAGCACGCCGCGCCAGTGCTCGACTAGGCGCGGATCGGCCGTCAGATACGGCACCTTGCTGGGAATGGTTTCATACGTGGTGCCAAACACATGCGGCAAGCTCATCATCGGCACGCGCAAGTCGCACGCCGGCAGCGGATCGCCCTTGGCCACCACGTTGCGATAGCCCGACAGCCCGAACAATCGCACGAGCGGGGCTTGCACTTCCAGCACGACGCGGCTGGCCCGCTCGGCCACCAGCGGCAGATAGCGCGCGAATTGCAGGGTGTCGCCCAGCCCTTGCTCGGCATAGACCAAGAGCGTGCGGTCGTCGAGCCGGCTGCCGTCCCACAGGGGTTGTGAGTGGTTCTGTTGCGGCAGATCGGCACACTTCCAGCGCCATTCGTATTCCGCCCAGCCCTCGTCAAAATGCCCCTCGGCGAGCCAGCTCAGCGCACGATTGATGTGCGCCTGGGCATAGTCTGGCCGAATGCGGATGGTCTGGTCGTAACACACCAGCGCGTCGGCCCGGCGCCCTTGCAGCATGAACATGTTGCCGAGGTTGTTGAGCGCCTCGGCCGAATCCGGCCGAAACTCGAGCGACTTTTGATAACAGTTCACCGACTCGTCCAGGCGTCCCTGCATGCGATACAAGGTGCCCAGGTTGTTGTAGGCCTCGGCCGAACGCGGATTACATTCGATAGCCTTGAGGTAGTGTCGTTCGGCGGGAGCCCATTGACCTTGTGCTTGCAGGGTGACGGCCAGGTTGAAGTGGGCCTGAGCGAGCTGCGGATCGAGTTCGAGCGCGCGGCGATAGGAGTCGACGGCCTCGGCCGCCTGGCCGAGGTCCTTGAGCGCACTGCCCAGGTTGCAATGGGTCTGCGCGTCGCCGGGCCGCAGCGCCAGCGCGCGGCGATAGGCATCGGCGGCCTGCTGCTGCTGGCCCTGCTGCTGCAGCATGAGTCCCAGGGCGACCAGCGCCAGGGGATAGTCGGGCTTGTGCGCCAGCGCCTGTTGAAAACTGGCGAGCGCTTGCGCCGTATCGCCGCGGGCCTCAGCATTGCGGGCCAGGTTGTAGTGTGCTTGGGCAAAGTCGGGCTGGAGCGTGAGCGCCTGCTGGAACTCGGCCAGCGCGGCGGCCGTGTCGCCTTGGGCTTCGAGAATGGTCCCCAGCGTGTTATGCACGATGGCCGCGCGGGGATCGAGCGTCAGCGCCTGGCGGCAGCTGGCGGCCGCCAGGTCCAGCTGACCAGCGGCGCGCAGCACTTCGGCCAGGTGATTGTGAAAGGTGGGCTGCGCGTCGTCGATCTGGATGGCTTGCTGGATGTGCTGTTGGGCCTGGGGAAACTGACCGCGTGCGTAGTGCACCAGACCCAGCAGGTGCAGCGCGTCGGCATGACGCGGCTGACGATAGAGAATCTCCTTGTACAGCCGTTCGGCTTCCTCCAGGTTGCCGGCCTGATGATGCTGCACCGCCGCGTCGAGAGCTTGCGTAATCGTGGCCATCGCTGGGGTGTACGACCCTCTGACGTGTGCCACTGGCGGTTGTCCGCCAGTGCGAACAAATGGATGACTTCAGCACGCGCGGACAAGCGAACAAGCCGACCGTGGCACACGCCGTCCGCTCCTTCCTGGAATCTAGCTCAAGCGGTGGGCCGAAGAAAGTGCGGCCAGCTCGGCGGCTAGGCGCGTGAAGACTTCGGCCCAATCGCCGCCGCGCGACTGCCGAAACAGCCGCATCGTGGGATACCACGGGCTGTCGTTGCGCTCCAGGAGCCAGCGCCAATCGGGCACCACCGGCAGCGCGACCCACACGGGCACGCCCAGCGCCCCCGCCAAATGTGCCAGCGAAGTGTCGGAGGTGATCACCAGATCCAGGCACTGCATGGCCGCCGCCGTATCGACAAATGCCGCCTCCTGTTCGTCGAAGCGATCGGCCAGATCGACGACGCCCCAGGCCGCGGCTTGCGCCAGTTGTTCGCGGCCGTGCTGGGCCTGCAGGCTGTAACAGCGCACCTTTGGGCACGCGGCCAGCGCTGCAAAGTGCGCCAGCGGCACGGAGCGCTCGGCGTCGGCCTGATAGGCCGGATTGCCTTGCCAGGCGATTCCAACTTTGAAGCCCGGCTGCGACGCCAGCTCGTGCCGCCAGCGCCGCACGCGATCGGGCTGGGCCGACAGATACGGCGCCGCCGCGGGCACGGTCTCCAGCGTCGTGCCAAAAACGTGCGGCAGGCTCAACAGCGGCACCCAGTAGTCGAACGGCTCACCGCCCGAGTTGGCCAGAAAGGCGTCGACGCCGGCGGCCGTTTCCAGCAGCCGGCGCAGCCGTGGTTGGCAATGCAAAAGCACCCTGCCCTGCGAACGCTCTTTGACAAGCGCCGCGTAACGCACGAATTGAATGGCATCGCCCAATCCCTGCTCACCGACAATGAACACCGTTTTCCCGGGCACTGCCGCGCCTTCCCAGCGCGGCTGTGGGAACGTCGTACGCTCGATGCCGGGCACGCGCCGGCGCCATTCATATTCGGCCCAGCCTTCGGCAAACTTGCCCAACAGCAGTCGCAGTAGCGCGCGATTGCGGTGTGCTTCCGCCAGATCCGGATGCGTTTCCAGCGCACGGTCGTAGCAGCCCAGGGCTTCGTCGAATCGACCTTGCAGCTTGAACACCGTCCCCAGGTTGGTAAGCGCCTCGGGATAGTCCGGATTACATTCGATAGCCTTGAGGTAGTGTCGTTCGGCGGGAGCCCATTGACCTTGTGCTTGCAGGGTGACGGCCAGGTTGAAGTGGGCCTGAGCGAGCTGCGGATCGAGTTCGAGCGCGCGGCGATAGGAGTCGACGGCCTCGGCCGCCTGGCCGAGGTCCTTGAGCGCACTGCCCAGGTTGCAATGGGTCTGCGCGTCGCCGGGCCGCAGCGCCAGCGCGCGGCGATAGGCATCGGCGGCCTGCTGCTGCTGGCCCTGCTGCTGCAGCATGAGTCCCAGGGCGACCAGCGCCAGGGGATAGTCGGGCTTGTGCGCCAGCGCCTGTTGAAAACTGGCGAGCGCTTGCGCCGTATCGCCGCGGGCCTCAGCATTGCGGGCCAGGTTGTAGTGTGCTTGGGCAAAGTCGGGCTGGAGCGTGAGCGCCTGCTGGAACTCGGCCAGCGCGGCGGCCGTGTCGCCTTGGGCTTCGAGAATGGTCCCCAGCGTGTTATGCACGATGGCCGCGCGGGGATCGAGCGTCAGCGCCTGGCGGCAGCTGGCGGCCGCCAGGTCCAGCTGACCAGCGGCGCGCAGCACTTCGGCCAGGTGATTGTGAAAGGTGGGCTGCGCGTCGTCGATCTGGATGGCTTGCTGGATGTGCTGTTGGGCCTGGGGAAACTGACCGCGTGCGTAGTGCACCAGACCCAGCAGGTGCAGCGCGTCGGCATGACGCGGCTGACGATAGAGAATCTCCTTGTACAGCCGTTCGGCTTCCTCCAGGTTGCCAGCCTGGTGATGCTGCACCGCCGCGTCGAGAGCTTGCGTAATCGTGGCCATCGCTTGCTTCAAATACTCAGTGGTTCACTCTCTTGTGGAATTTAGCTCACGGAGGTGGCGAACGATACGCGCCCCGCGGAGTGGCCCAAAATCGCTCGCGGCCGGTCCCATCGCGGTTTATAATGGCGTCAGCTGCCGGGCCCCAAGTGACATTCGCTGTCGGCCCGCGCGCTGCCCGCCTTCCGACCCGTCCTGCTGTCCTGCCAAGCCTGACCCGCCGCGATTGATGAGACTGCCCCGTGCCACCCCCTGGAAATTGCCTGCGCTCGCCGCGCTAGGGGCCTGCGCATGCTTCGCCGTGGCACGTGCCGAGGAACCGGCCAGTCCAGCGGCTGGGGCGGTGGCAGTTTCGCCCGCGCTGACCGACCTGTTCGAGAAGCACGTGCGACCCCTGTTGGTCAACCGCTGCCTGGAATGCCACGGCGCCAAACAAGAAGGCGGCCTGCGGCTCGATTCGCGTGCGGCCATGATCGCCGGTGGCGACAATGGGCCCGCGCTGGTGCCCGGCGACCCGGACGCGAGCCTCTTAGTGAAGGCGCTGCGCTATGCCGACGAGCCGAAAATGCCGCCGGCCGGTCCACTCGCCAATGAAGCAATTGAACCCCTTGTGCAGTGGATTGCCGCCGGCGCGCCCTGGCCCGGCGATGCTTCGATTCCCTTGGCCCAAGATCCGGATGCCTGGAGATCACATTGGGCCTTTCAACCGGTGCGCGCGCCGGCGCGGCCAACGGTCAACGAGCGCGACTGGCCGCAAACGGCAATCGACGAGTTCGTGCTCGCCAGGCTCGAAGGGCAAGGTCTCTCACCTTCTCCCGCTGCCGATCGGCGAACGCTCCTCCGTCGCGCCTGCTACGATTTGACCGGCTTGCCGCCAACTGCGGAAGAAATTGAAGCCTTCGTGACCGATCCCGATCCCCGCGCCTTCGATCGCGCGATCGAGCGGCTGCTGGCCTCGCCGCACTACGGCGAGCGCTGGGCTCGCCACTGGCTCGACGTGGCCCGCTACGCCGACAGCAAGGGCTACGTGTTCACCGCCGACCGCAACTATCCCAATGCCTACAAGTATCGCGATTGGGTCGTGCGGGCGTTCAACGACGACCTGCCGTACGACCAGTTTCTGGTGGCGCAGATCGCGGCCGATCGCTTGCCGGGAGACGACAAATCGCGACTGGCCGCCATGGGCTTCTTGACCGTGGGCCGGCGCTTTCTCAACAACGCGCACGACATCATCGACGACCGGATCGACGTGCTCACCCGCGGCACAATGGGGCTGACCGTGGCCTGTGCCCGCTGCCACGATCACAAATACGACCCGATTCCCACCGCCGACTACTACTCGCTGTATGGCGTGCTGGCCAGCTCGGTGGAGCCCGGCGACGGCGAATACATGTCATTGGCCGATGCGGAGAAACCGCTCGACCCGCACGTGTTTGTGCGCGGCAACCCGGGCAATCAGGGGGCCGCCGTGCCGCGGCAGTTTCTCGCCGCGCTAGCCGGTGATGCCCGGCAGCCGTTTGGCGCGGGCTCCGGCCGGCTGGAGCTGGCCCGGGCGATTGCCAGCCGCGACAACCCGCTGACCGCGCGCGTGATCGTCAACCGCGTCTGGATGCACTTTTTCGACGAGCCCCTGATGGAAACGCCGAGCGACTTTGGCCTCCGTAGCGAGCCTCCCACGCATCCCGAGCTGCTGGACTACCTGGCCGGTTCGCTGATGGAAGATGGTTGGTCGCTCAAGGGCCTGGCGCGGAGGATCATGCAGTCCGCTGCGTATCAACAGGCCAGTCTCGATCGGCCGGAGTGCCGGGCGATCGACTCACAGAACCGCCTGTTGTGGCGGATGAACCGCAAGCGATTGGATTTCGAAGGCCTGCGCGATGGGCTGCTGACCGCCGCCGGACAATTGGACGGCACGCTGGGCGGCGCAGCGGTCGAGCTGACCGCCTGGCCGGCGCCCAGGCGCCGCACGCTGTACGGCCGCATCGATCGCCAGAACTTGCCGAATCTGTTTCGCACGTTCGATTTTGCCGGGCCGGACACCCACAGCCCCAGGCGCTTCGAGACCACCGTGCCGCAGCAGGCGCTGTACATGCTGAACAGCCCCTTCCTCGCAGAGCAGGTGCGGACCCTGGCCGCGCGGGCCGAGCACAGCGCGACCGATCCGCGCGGGCGGATCGAGCAACTTTATCGATTGGCGCTGGCGCGCCGCCCGAGCGAGCACGAGCTGGCGCTTGGATTGTCGTTTCTGGAGAGCGAAGTGGCCGCGGAGCCCACCGCACCGCCGGAATCCACCGCGCCGGCTAACGAAGGCGGCGGCGAAGCCACTGCCGCGGCCGCCGGCGAAACGGATGCTGCGGGCGCAGCAGCCGGCGACGACGCGCCGCGCAAACGCAAGCGCGATCGCCAACGTCCGCCCAGCGGTCCCCCCTTGTCGCCGTGGCAGCGCTACGTGCAGGTTGTGCTCCTCTCGAATGAGTTTGTGTATGTCGACTGAAAACGCCAGCCGCTTTGATGATCCACTCACTCCGGCCCTCTCCCGCCAGGGAAATGAGAGGCAGGGCGGCCAGTGCAGCCTCACGCGGCGCGAGATGTTGCGCCGCACCGGCATGGGTTTCGGTTCGCTGGGCCTGATGCAGCTGCTGGGCTCGGCCGGCCTGCTGGAAGCCGCCACGCAAAACCTTGCGCCGGGCGACACGCTCAATCCGCTCGCGCCGCGCGCGCCGCATTTCGCCGGCAAGGCCAAACACGTCATTCACCTGTTCATGAACGGCGGGCCGTCGCACGTCGACACGTTCGACCCCAAGCCCGAGCTCACCAGGCGGCATGGCCAGGAACTGCCGGTCAACCTGCCGACCGAGCGCAAGACCGGGGCGGCCTTCGCTTCGCCCTACAAGTTCGCGCGGTATGGCCAAAGCGGCATCGAGGTGAGCGAGCTGTTCGCGCGGACCGCGGAAAGCATCGACGACATTTGCGTAATCCGCTCAATGCGCGGCGATTCGCCCAACCACGAGCCGTCGCTGTTGTTGACCAATTGCGGCGAGGCGCGGCTCATACGGCCCAGCGTGGGCTCGTGGTTGACCTATGGCCTGGGCACCGAGAATCAAAACCTGCCGGGCTTCATCGCCATGTGCCCGGGCGGCTACCCGATTCAGGAATCGCAGAACTGGCAGGCCGGCTTTCTGCCCGGCGTGCACCAGGGAACGTACATTGATACCAAGCACACCGAAATCGAACGGCTCATCGAGCACATCGACAACCACGTGGTCTCGCGCAACCAGCAGCGTCGTCAGCTCGACCTGCTGCGGGCGTTGAACGACGAGCACCGCGCCGCGCGGCCGGCCGATCCGCAGCTCGAGGCCCGCATCCAGTCGTTCGAGCTGGCCTATCGCATGCAGATGGAAGCCGCCGACGCGTTCGACGTCAGCCGTGAGCCGCAGCACGTGCTCGACAGGTATGGCCCCGGCACGCAAGCGCGGCAGATTCTCATCGCCCGGCGGCTCATCGAGCGCGGCGTCCGCTGCGTGCAGGTCTGGCACGGCGAAGGCCAGCCCTGGGACAGCCACGACGATATCGAAGTCAATCATCGACGGCTGGCCGGCGAGTGCGATCAGGCGATCGGCGCGCTGCTGAAGGACCTCAAGTCGTTGGGCCTGCTGGACGAGACGCTGGTGATTTGGGGCGGCGAGTTCGGCCGCACGCCGACCGTAGAACTGCCCAAGAAGGGCTCGAACGCCGGCAAGATCAACGGCCGCGACCATAACCATCACGGCTACACGGTGTGGATGGCCGGCGGCGGCGTGCGCGGCGGCTACGTGCACGGGGCCACCGACGAGTTCGGCTTTCAAGCCGTCGAGAATCCGGTCCACGTGCACGATCTGCACGCCACCATGCTGCACCTGCTGGGCTTCGATCACGAGCGGTTTACCTATCGCTATGCCGGCCGCGATTTCCGTCTCACCGACGTACACGGCCGCGTGGTGAAGGAATTGCTGGCCTAAGCTTTTCCAGGCCTCTACACCGCGCGCCGGACGATTCTCGGCGCGGTACAATGACCAGGCCCGTAGCGGAGGTTGCCAAAATGGTTTATCAAGTCTCACCGGCTGTCGAACGTCTGATCCGCGATCAAATGGCGACCGGCAAGTACGCGTCCGAAGAGGAGTTGCTTGTCGAAGCCCTGCGCGCCCTCGAGCAAGAAGTGGAGGATTTGCGCGCGATTTCCGAGGTGCTTGATGCGGTCGATCAGGGCGAGGCAGGAGTCACGGTCGACGAGGCATTCCGCCGGCTCCGCGAGCAAAACGTGGACTGAGAGCGCGCCAAGCGCGTTATAATGCCCGCGTGGGGCGGCCCTGGAAATTGCAACTCCCCCAGGGCAACAACTCTTCGCGACGGAATGTCGAGGGGTGGGCGATGGCGCGTCGAAACCTTCTCTGCTGCGCGGCCTTTCTGCTGGTCGGTGCCACGGCCACCGCGCAAACCATCCAATTGCCGTCGTTCAGCTCGTTTGGCGTCGATACCACGGTGGTGGTGCCCGATAGCGGCGGCGCTTACGCCGCGCGCGATCGCCGCGCGAGCTACGGCACAAGCACCTTCGGCGGTGTGCCGCTCAACCGCGGTTGGGGTGTCCGCCGACAGATCGGCGGGCTCGGTGTGACCGCTTCTGTTCACGATCCGGCGGCCGCCGACGCGGCGCTGCGCGGCGCGCTTGTGCGACGCGCGCAGCACTCCGGCGGCAAATCGCCACCGCTGGCCATTCATGCCGGCCGTGCCAATCATGACGCCCCGCTCGGCAGCGTCGCGGAAATGGCCCAGCGTCGCACCGCAGCCGCCGCGGCAGCCAATCGCGAAGCACAAGCGACGTTCGAAAAAGGGCTGCAAGCCCAGGCCGCCGGCAAGGCATCGGTCGCGGCGATCTATTTTCGTGCCGCGGCGGCGCAGGCCAACGGTCCTTTGCTCGCGAAGATTCGCGCCGAGCTTGCTGCCCCGGCAGACCGCGCTTCTAGTCGCTGACCACGCTGGAGCCGGCTCACTTCTTCTTCGGCGCGGCCGTGGGATCGTTTGGATTGATGCCCCCCACCACGTCCATAATGCGCCACGGGTTGATGTCCGGCCTGGTCGTGGGCTTGCGTTCCATGAGCACCGTGACGAAGAAGGTTTTTTTGCCGTCCTGGTCAGGATAAGTCACGCTGTAGTCCAAACCCACCAGGCCGCGCGAACCATCGGTGGCCACGGAAGAAGCGCGATAAAAACGCACGTCGGCCTGCGGACCCAGCGCCAACAGAGTGCGGATCACGGGATGTCGCACGAAGCCCAGCAGGTTTGCCCGGGCCTCTTCGTCGTTGCGAAAGTACGTCCACAACAGCTCGTCGAACGGCCGGCGAAAGTCCGGAGCAAAGCGCAGCGTCGTTGCTTTCTCGGGACTGTCCTCGCGCAGGTAGGCAAAAAACTGGTCGGCCACCGGCCGAGCCTGACGCGAGAGCAGCCACCAGTTCATGGCCTTTTGCCCGGCCGGCGCCACGAGAAACACCAGCGACAGGCCCAGGCCAACCAGCGCGGCAGCGCGGCCGCTGCGGTTCGTGTCGCTGGCGATTCGCCGCAGCGCCATCACGTTGACCGCGGCCGCCAAAGCTGCCATCAGCCACAACACGCCGCCGAACAGGGATACCACCGACAGCAGCCCCAGCAGCGCGCCGACAATCGCCAGCGGCTCCACCGTGCGATAGCCGCGCTCGGGATCGTCGTCGGTCATGGGCTCGGCGGGTGCAAAGTCTGCCATCGTACGCCAGCAACGTGCAATAACGGGCCAACGCGAGCGTTCGACGCCCACTCGGTCGATCCTAAGGGCCGGTGATTTTTCGATCAAGCGGCACTTCCCCGCGCCGCCCATCCACCCGCGCTGGACCCTGCCCTGTCCCGGCCCTAAAATACAGGCTCTGCCGGACAGGTAGCTGAGCTCGCCAGAGCTCAGAGGGACCATCAACATCGTGGCTGAGCTCGCCAGACCTCAGATGACTTACTGATCGCTCGCTGCTGAATTCTTGCGAATTCAGCTACAGACAATCACATAGGGGACTTCGCCATGTTCGCAATGCTGCGCACCACCTGCACCCTCTTCGGCCTGTTCGCCGCCTCGGTCGCTGCTGCCGGCGAGCTCAAGGGCGATTATCTCGAGACCCGCACCTGCGACGTCTACACCGGCCCCTGCTTCGCCAACGGCCAGGGCGGACTCACCGGCAACGACGCCATCATGGCCTGGAGCATCGACCGCGGCTCGTACGAGGGAGTCAATCTCGCTGGGCTGAAGGTCGTGGTGGTCACCAACGCGTCCGACACGCTGGGCTTCGGCGGCACGATTGTCTCCTACCCCGATCCGATCAAGAGCGTGATCATCGTCGACCGCAAGGCCACGCCCGAGCAGCACGAGGCACTCGTGCAATTTGCCAGCGTGAACGCCAGGCACGCGGGCGAGGTGGTCAAGGTGATCACCGCGCCGATCGAAATGTCGCTCGATCATTTCGCCGCGGTGGGCAAGCTGCAAGCCGGCAAGTACGCCCGCATCGAGACCCGCAAGCTGCACCAGGGCGACTGCGTGTGCTCGAACGAAGAGAACTTCTATCCGCCGCTGAACGAAGTGAAGAACGCTGTGTCGGCCTACACCGTGGCCGGCGGCTACAACGGTCCTGGCCTGGGCACGCGCTGGTCGAACGACATGTCGCGCAGCGCCTACCTGGCGAGCTTTTCGTACTAGGGGCGGCCGTCTTTTGGGTAGCTGAATTCGCCAGAATTCAGCCGGCCTGGCTCGAGACAACCATCTGCGCTCTTGCGCGCTCACCTACGGGCTTTTCCCGCACTTTGCGACCCTCTGTCACGCCGGGCTATAATTGTGGCGGGCCTGGCCTGGCCGGCGCTGCCGCAGTGTCACCGCGGCCGCCGCTGCACGCTGGCCCGCCCGGGTCTGTCCGGCTGACGACCCCAGGCACAAATTCATTCCTGGAGATACCTACGATGGCGAGGAAGTGGCTCTTGGTGCCGGCGTTGCTCTTGATGTTGCTGCCGGCCGTGGCTTTGGCTCAGGACTACAAGGTCGAAGCGTTCGAAGGTGCGCCGCCCGACGGCCTGGCCCCCGAGATCGCTGAGAAGATCTCCGCCAGCGGCCTGCGGGTCAGCGACGGTGACCGCGTGGTGTGCGAAATCTGGCCGGCCAAAGAGCTCCAGGTAAACGCCGATTTCACGCCCAGCGCCACCGTGCTCTATCCGCTCAAGTCCGGCTCGCTCGTCGGCGCGCTGCGCTTTCCGCGCAAAGGCGCCGACTTCCGCGGCCAGGACATCAAGCGCGGGCTCTACACCTTGCGCTATGCCAATCAGCCGGTCGACGGCAATCACGTGGGCACGTTCGACACGCGCGACTTTCTGGTGATGGTGCCGGCCGCGGTCGACAAGGCGCCAGACGCCACTGGCGACACCGAGCTGTTTCCCGAGAGCGCGGAATCGGCCGGCTCGACCCACCCGGCCATTATGCCGCTGGTGAAGCCCGACTCCGGCGGAGAGCTGCCGGCCCTTCGCCATCTCGAAGAGCAGGAATGGTACACGCTGCGTTTCGGCGGCAAGGACAGTAGCGGCAAGCAACAGGTGTTGGAAGTCGTGGTCGTGGGCAAGGCCGCGGAGTAGCGGGGTAGCAGCTTTGACACCGATTCGGGTGCCACTGCTGGCTCGTCCAGCAGTGCTGACGCGCGGAAATACGCTGTCAGCCAGCCAGAGGCGCAAATCAGACCATGGTCAATCCCGCGACAGCATCCGGCCGCAGCTTCTGGGCCTTGGCCGGCCTGGTTGGCGTGATTGCGCTAGTGGCTCTCTGCGAAACCAAGAGCACGGCCCAGGCCGACAAGAGTGCCGCCGCGCGCGGGGCGACGTCGCCGGCCACGAATGGGGCCACCGCTAGCACCGCGCCAGGCACGCGCCGCGCCTACACCACCGAAACGATCGACGGCCGCGTCGCATGGCTGGCCGAAGCGCTCGATCGCGGCTTCGGCGTCACCACCGAGCCCGATGCCGCCCACTCGAGCGTGGCCCTGGTGACGCCCGCGGGCAAGGTCTGGCCGCTCGTGCCCGATACCCGCGGCTGGGCCTTTGCCGTCGACGAGCGCTTGCGCAATGTCGACGTGCGGCTTCTGGTGCGTCGCTATGGTGACGTGCCCATGCTGCAAGTGATCCGCATGTTCTGGCAGAAGGACGGCGCCTGGCAGGAAGTGGACTATTGGTGCGACATCTGCTCGATACCAATGTTCATTCTAAAGCCCTGCGAGTGCTGTCAGGGAGCGACCCGCCTCCGCGAGCGGCCGGTGGAAGGCGACCCTGCCGGGGGCTGACGCTGATCCGGCAGCGGCCGTGCGGAAACGGTTCCTGCGCCGTTGCGGACATCGATTCCGATGCGTTACGGCCTGCGCCCTCGCGCAGGCTCCGTGCCCGCTGCAAATCCGCTTGAATCTCGGGCCGCCCTGTTTTCCCCCGCGCTTGCGAAGCGCGCGCCGGCTGCTTATAACACTCGGGGATTGTGGCAGTCGATTGTGTCGCGCGCCGAGTGTCGATTTCCCCAGCGCGACGTACCCCATTCACGTCCAAGGGGCCACCACATGAGCAGCCTCGAACATTCTGCGCACGGCAAAAGTGGATTCAGCCGCCGCGCATTTCTCAAGGGTTCTGGCGCCGCCGCGGCCGCCACGGCGCTGGCCGCAGGGCCGGAGCTGGCAGCCGGCGCTGAAGCGTCGAAGGTCGTCGGACCGGGCATGACCACCATCACGTTGGAGGTCAACGGCCAGGCGCAAAAAGTCGCAGTCGAGCCGCGCATGACGCTCTTGGAAGCGCTGCGGCAAGGTTTGAATCTCACCGGCGCCAAGCCCATCAGCGGTGACGGCTCGAGCGGCGGCAGCACCGTCCTTATCGACGGCAAGCCAATGTGCGCCAGCTCGCTGTTGGCGGTTGACTGCACCGGCAAGAAGATCACCACCGCCGAAAGTCTGGCGGGCGACAAGTTGGATCCCGTGGCCGCGGCCTTCGTGCATCACGATGCTTCGCAATGCGGCTTCTGCACGCCCGGCTTCGTCGTGGCGGTGAAAGCGTTTCTGGCCAAGAATCCCCAGGCGACCGAAGAGCAGATTCGCGCCGGGCTGAACGGCAATCTCTGCCGCTGCGGCACCTACGGCAACATCATTCCGGCGGTCCTCGACGTCGTGAAAGGAGCTGGTAATGGTTGAATACACCTGGCCCGATCGCAAGGACTCTACGGTGCTGGGCGGCAGCCACGACAAGATCGATGGCCCGTTCAAGTGCACCGGCACCGCCAAATACAGCTACGACATCAACCCGCCCAAGGTGCTCTTGGCCCGCGGACTGGGCTGCTCACTGGCGCATTGCAAAGTCAAGAACATCGACATCGCGGCCGCCGAGAAGATTCCCGGCGTGGTCGCCGTGCGCGTGCTCAAGAAGGCCGGCGATGAAGTTCAGTGGCAGGGCGAGCTCGTGGCCTGCGTCGTCGGCGAAACCGAAGGCGCCGTGGCCGAGGGCCTGGGTGCCATCAAGGCCGACTACGAACCGCTCGACGTCTTCGTGAACGAAGAGGACCTGGCCGCCGCCGAAGCTGCCAAGCGCACGACCAAAGGCCCCGGCAAGGTGCAGCTGGAAAACGAGCCGGGCGACGACGAAGATGAAGCCGCCTTCGAACAGAAAGAAATCGATCGCCTGTTCAAGGAGGCCGCCGCCGTAGTCGAAGGCCGTTATGGCATTCGCGCCATCACACACATGTGCCTGGAGCCCCACGGCTCCACATGCGACTGGAAAGACGGCAAGCTCACGGCCCACCTCTCGACGCAGAACGTTTCCGGCACGGCCGGCCAGTTCGGCGGCCCGCTGGGCATCACGGCCGACGACGTGACCGTGCACTGCGACTACATCGGCGGCGGTTTCGGCAGCAAGTTCGCCGCTGACAGTTGGGGCGTGCTGGCCGCCAAGCTCTCGCAAGAGCTGGGCCGGCCGGTAAAGCTGATGCTCGACCGCGATCAGGAACTCAAGATCGCCGGCTCGCGGCCCTCCGGCTTTGCCGATATCAAGGTCGGCGCCAATTCCGAAGGCGTGATCACCATTTGGGATTCGCACCAGTGGTCCACGGGCGGACCGGCCGGCGGCGCGCTGTCGCAGGAGGTAGTGCCCTACGTGATCGTGCCCAAGAATTTCCGCCGCCGTACGACCAACGTGAAGACCAACACCGGGCCGACTCGTGCCTGGCGCGCGCCCAACCATCCGCAAGGCTGTGCGATGTCGCAAACGGCCATCGACGACGTGGCGGCCAAGCTGGGCATGGACAGCTACGACGTGTTCCTGCGCAACCTGGTGAACGTGCCCAAGGAACGCGCCTCGGTGTACGAAGAGGAAATGAAGATCGGCGCGAAGATCATGGATTGGAAGGCCAAGTGGCATCCGCACGGCAAAGGCAAAGCCAACGGCTCGATCGTCACCGGCCTGGGCATGGCCATTCACACCTGGCAGGGCGCCGGTCACGGCTCGAGCTGCCGCGTGAATATCCATCCCGACGGCGGCGTCGAGACGTTCCTCGGCAGCCAGGATCTCGGCACCGGCACGCGCACCGTCATCGCCACGGTGCTGGCCGAAACGTTCGGCCTGCCAATCTCGGGCGTCAAGGTGAACATCGGCAGCTCGAAGTATCCGCCGAGCGGTCCCTCGGGCGGCAGCACCACCGTGGGTGGTGTTTCCGAATCGAGCCGCCACGCCGGGCTCGACGCGCTGGCACAGCTCAACGCCAAGGTGGCCGAGAAGCTCGGCTGTAGCGCCGACAACCTGGTGGCCAAGAACGGCCGCATCAGCGACAAGACCGACGCCAAGAAAAGCTTGAGCTGGAAGGAAGCCTGCAGCCTGCTGGGCATGACCCCGCTGGAAGTCACCAGCCGCGGCGCACCGGGCCCCAAGAGCAAGCTCTCCAGCTCGGGCGTGGGCGGCGTGCAGATGGCCGAAGTGGCCGTCGACCGCGAAACGGGCGTCGTCAAAATGAAAAAGTTCGTCACCGTGCAGGACATGGGCCTGGTCGTCAATCGCAAGACGGCCGAAAGCCAAATCTATGGCGCCATGATCATGGGCATTGCCTTCGCGCTGTTCGAAGAGCGCATCATGGACGCCAAGACGGGCGCGTTTTTGAACGCCGAGGTCGCCGACTATCGCCTGCCGCGCTTGGGCGACATCGGCGAGCTGGTAGTCGAAATCTACGAGCCCGACGAACAGCGAGCCCGCGGCGTAATCGGCCTGGGCGAGCCGCCGGTGATCGGTCCCGGCGCGGCGATTTCCAACGCGGTGGCGAACGCCCTCGGCGTGCGCGTGCCGGTGCTGCCCATGACGCCCAAGCAGGTCCTGGACACCTTGAAAGCGAGGAATGCCTGATGAAAGCCTTTGAATACGCAGCACCCGAAAGCGAAGACGAGGCCGTCGAATTCCTCTCCAGCACGCCGGGCAAAACGGCCGTGCTGGCCGGAGGTACGGACCTCTTGCCGCTGATGAAAAAGATGATCGTCACGCCCGATCGCGTGGTGAGCTTGGGCCGCGTAGCCTCGCTCAAGGCGATCGAAGCCGACTCGCGCGGCCTGCGCATCGGCGCCATGGCTGCGCTCGACGACGTGTTGGCGCATCCCGCCACGCAAAACTACCCCGCGCTGGCGCAAGCAATTGCCGCCATTGGCAGCATGCAAATGCAGGCCCAGGGAACGCTGGGTGGCGAGCTTTGCCAGCGCCCCCGCTGCTGGTACTTCCGCGCGGGCGGCGGCCTGTTGGCCGAACGCGGTCGCGCCGCGGCCGAAGGCGACAATCGCTACCACGCGATTTTCGACAACGCCGGCCCGGCCAAGTTCGTCTGCCCGTCGCGCGTGGCGCCGGCGCTGGTCGCGCTGGGTGCAACGGTGCGCGTGATTGGCCCTGAGCCGGGCGATGAAACCGAGATGCCGCTGGAGCTCTTGTTTCGGACCCCGAAAGACGAACGGCAACCCGAGCACGATCTGCTGCCCAATCAAATCGTGGCCCAGATTGTGTTGCCGGCGCCCGAGCATCGTCACAGCGCCAGCTACGAAGTGCACCATAGCGCCGGCGGCCAGGACTATCCGCTCGTGGCGGCTGCCGCATCGCTCGTGATGCGCGGTGGCACGGTGGCCCAGGCGCGGATCGTGTTGGGTCAGGTCGCTCCCACGCCGTGGCTCTCGCAAGAGGCCGTGCGGGCCATCGTCGGCGCCCCGCTCACACACGACACGGCCGAGGCCGCGGGCCAGGCCGCCGTGAGCGTCGCTTCGCCCCTGTCGCACAACGAGTACAAGGTGCAACTGGCCAAAGTGGCTGTGAAGCGCGCCTTGCTGTTGGCCGCGGGCCTCGACACCGGAGGGTTTTAGCGATAACCACGAAAGTGGCCTGGGCGCTTTCTCGCGAGAACAAAGTTCACGGGGCTCCTGCTGGTCGCCCCTCATCCATTAGCTGCTGAGGACGGATTTAGCCATGCCATACAGCCGTTCGTTCGACGAGCTTGCCGGACCGTTGCAGCCCGTGTGCCGCCACCTGCGGTCCAAGGCCATTTACGTCGCCGGGCAGATGGAACCCTCGGCGGAGATGGTCGAGATGGGCAGCGGCAATTGCTGGTGCAACAACACGCAGCACGTGCTCGGCCCGGACAGCAATCTGGTCGACCGCCGCGAGTGCAACGCCAACCGCACCTGCTACGAAGCGGTGCTGTAACATTCTTCGTACCGAGTCCACGCTCGTATTTCTCCCTCTCCCTCGACGGGAAAGGGCCGGGGTGAGGGCGCGTACTCCGCACCGCGACCTGCCGGAACGCTCCCAACAATCTGCGGCCCGCGACGAATGCATCCACAGTAGCGCCCTTGCGCGCCGAGCGAGATCTCCGGAGAGCGGTTATGCGCCAGACGGCAAAGCAGTTGATCGTGTTGGCGGTTGTGGGAATCCTGGCGGCCGCCGCATCAGCGTCGCCAGCCGACGAGATCGACGACTACCTGCGCGCCGAGATGGAGAAGCGGCACGTGCCGGGGATGTCGCTGGCCGTCGTCAAGGACGGCCAGCTGGTCAAGTCGGCCGGCTACGGACTGGCGAACGTCGAGCTGAACGTGCCCGCGCAGCCCGAGTCGGTGTTCAAGATTGGCTCGGTGAGCAAGCAGTTTTTGGCGACCGGAATCATGCTTCTGGTGCAGGACGGCAAGCTGGCGGTGGACGACAAGATCACCAGCTTTCTTGATGCCCCGCCCGAGACCTGGAGCGAGATCACGGTGCGCCATCTGCTGACGCACACCTCGGGCCTGCCGCGCGAAGCGCCGGGCTTTGTCCAGCTGAAAGTGCAAAGCGAAGCCGACGTGATCAAGTCGGCCTACCCGGTGAAGTTACTGTTCGAACCGGGCACGCAATTTCGGTATTGCAACCTGGGTTACTTCACCCTGGCCGAAATCATTCACAAGGTCAGCGGCAAGCCGTGGGGCGATTTCTTGAAAGAACGCGTGTTCGACCCGCTGCAAATGCACGCCACGCGAGTGACCACGATGAGCGAAATCGTGCCCGCGCGCGCAAGCGGCTATTACTTTCGACGCGGCGGTCTTGCGAACGACGAGGTTTTCCTGGCGGTGCGTCCCAGCGGGGCGTTCTTGTCCAGCGTGCTGGACATGGCGAAGTGGGACGCAGCGCTCTACGGCGATACCATCCTCAAGGAGGCCACGCGCACGGCAATGTGGACGCCCGTGACGCTGAACGACGGCACGCCGCAGCCCTACGGTTTCGGCTGGCAAGTCTTGTCGCCGGGCGGCAAGCGGGCAGTTCGACACGGCGGCTCGCTGGGCGGCTTTCGCGCGGAGTTCATCCGTTTCCTCGACGAGAAGCTCTCGGTGATTATCCTCACCAACGGTGGCGGCGCGCTGCCCGGCGTCTGGTCGCTGCAAGTGGCCAAGCACTACATTGCGGATCTCAGCCTGCAACCCGCCGCGGCCGGCGCGGATTGAACGACTCAGGCCCAGCTCGGTAGTGGGCGCGCGTGGCCCAGACGCCGCTGCGGCGTCTGGCTGCCGGTCCGCCCCGCTTACGTCAGTCCCGGAATCGGGTCCGCGTGATAGACGAAGTGCGGCCGGTTAGCGTGGTCGTGCCAGGCCAGCTCGCGCGGAATTCCCAGCGCCTGATAGATCGTGGCGGCCATGTTGTCGGGCTTTTGCGGATTGGCCGCCGGGAACGCGCCGTTCTTGTCGGTCGAGCCGATGACCGTGCCGCCTTGCACGCCGCCGCCGGCGAAGAACACGGTCTGCGTGCCCCAGTGATCGCGCCCCGGCTTGGCGTAGTGCTGCGGCAGCGTCGAAATCTTGGGCGTGCGGCCCATCTCGCCCGCCATGACGATGAGCGTCGACTCCAAGAGCCCGCGCTCCGCCAGATCGTCCAACAGGGCCGACACGGCCCGATCGGTCGGCGGGAACAGAAAGTCCTTTAAGTGCGGGAAGGCGTTGCCGTGCGTGTCCCACGTTTCGTCGTTGCCCAGGTTCACCTGCACCAGGCTCACGCCCGCTTCGACAAGCTGTCGGGCGATGAGGCACGACCAGCCGAACGTGTTGCGACCGTAGCGATCGAGCGTTTTGGGATCCGCTTTGGCGATGCTGAAGGCCTTTTGTGTCTCCGATTCGGCCAGCAGCGAAATGGCCCGCTGGCGATAGCGGTCGAAGTCGGCGTTCTCGGCGGCCCGCTCCAGCCGGCGCGTCTGGTGGCCGATCGATTGCAGGAGGCCGAGGCGATCCTGGAAGCGATTCGCGTCGAGCCCCTCGGGCAGCGACAAGTTCGGCGCCTCGAACGTCATGTCCTTGGGGTTCTCGCGCCCGCGCGCGTGGTGAAAGCCGTATTCCGGCCACGCGCCGTACGCCGTGGCGCTGAACCGGACGTAGTTCACGAACATCGGATTGCGGTGCCCGCCCATCTCGCCGGCGAACTGCCCGGGAATCACCCGCCCTTCGCGATGGATCAGCACCTCCGGCAGCACCACCGCCGGCGGCAGGTTGTTGCGCGGCGGGCACACGGCATGCGCGATCGCCGCCATGCTGGGCCAGTCGGTCGGCTTGGGCCTGTTTCCGTCGAAGCCCGGCGGCATCTCCGCCCGGCCTGAGAGCATCAGCAGGTGGCCACTTGAGTGCTCGGGATAGCCGTGATGCATCGACCGCACCAGGGCCCACAGGTGGCTGCGCGCGGCCAGCATGGGCAGGTGCTCGCAGATTTGAATGCCTGGCGTGCGCGTGGCGATGGGATTGAACTCGCCGCGGATGCCTTCCGGGGCGTCGGGCTTCATGTCGAAGCTGTCGTGCTGTGCCAGCCCGCCGGACAGGAACAGGTAGATCACGCTCTTGGCCTTGGGCGCGGCCGCTAGCGCCGCTTCGCCCGGGGCTGCCATGGCCCGCAGCCCCTCGACGTGGTTCATGCCCAGGTGCACCAGGCCGATCGCCCCGGCTTGAATGGCTGCGCGGCGCGAAACGCGCACGTGCTGCGGCAGGGCTGGATGCGTTGGGGGGTGCATGGCAGGACATCGACCCCAGTTCTTGGCGGGTGGCCCTAGGCGCCATTTCGCGGCGTCTGGGGCCGGCAGTGAAACAGGCTCGAACCGCGGTCTAACTTACCCATTGGCGGGCATGGATGCAAGAAAAGAGCGCTACCGCCTCAATGTTCGTCCAGTTCGCCGAAGTTGATATTTCCCGGCTTGGCGTCGTAGTAGAAGATGCCGTACTGCTTGAGCGCAGACAGCAGCTCCAGCACGGCCGCCCAGCGATCCTCAAACAACTCCTGCCCTTGCGCGTGCCAATCGTCCCACTGCTGCTCGGAAAATTCCGGAGGGCTGTCGAGCCAGCACTTGGCAAAGTCGAGGACAAAAGGCGGCGCGACGATGCCAATCTCGATCACCCGCAATTCGTCATTCCAGCCCAGCAGTTTTGGCACCGCAAAACCAAAAATGTCCGTGACGCCGTGATCGGTGAAGCGTTGATAGCATTCCAGCTCGATGCAATAATTGCGCTCGCGGTGCAGGGCCTTCACGGCGCTAGCGCGATTCGACCTCCACACGCTGCCGTCGGTGCCATGACCAAGTGGACTAGCTCGATCCAAATCAAAACCGGAGAACTTGGCGTATTCGACTGCCCTGGTTTCCAGTTCGTTGACTTCCATGAAACAGGACCTGCCCGGAAACTATTCATCACACGTTGAGTTGTACCTGCTGGTCGCCGGCGAGCGATACAACGTGGCGCAGGTTGCCAACGGCTCGTTGATTCTACGCGACCCGCGCCCGATCCCTCCAGAAACCGCGGCCACACTGGTGGTCAAGATCGACTCAAAAGAAGAGCGCAGCGAAGTGTTTCTGCGCGAAGGGGCACTGGACAACAAGCAGTTTGTGCCCTATTTCTGACGGGCTGTCGCAGGCCCCACTGGCCGCGCCCACGCTCACGCCGGCTCTTGCTGCGTGATACAGTGGAACGCACCTAAGCCCCATACCAGATCCACCGCGCCGATGCCGCGCACCTGCCGGGCCGGGAATAGCCGCGCGAGCGTCTCCAGCGCCACCTCGTCCGCCGGATCGTCGAACGTGGGCACAATCACCACGCCGTTGGCGATATAGAAATTCAGATAGCCGGCCGGCAGTCGCTGCTCGTCGAAGAACATGGCCCGCGGCATGGCCAGCGGAATGACCGTGAGCTTCCGGCCCCGGGCGTCGGTCATGGCGGCCAGGCGGCGATGGTTATCGGCCAGCGGCTCATAGTTCTCGTCGCGCGGGTCTTCTTCGATCGCGGCCACCACGGTCGTCGGGCCCACGAACCGCGCGAGCTGATCGATGTGCCCGTCGGTGTCGTCGCCGGCCATGCGCCCTTCGAGCCAGAGCACCTTTTTGGCGCACAGAAAGTCTGCCAGATAGCCCTCGACGTCGGCCCGGCTGAGCTGCGGATTGCGATTGGGATTCAACAGGCACGACTCAGTGGTGAGCACCGTGCCCTCGCCGTTGCCGTCGATGGCGCCCCCTTCCAGGATGATCCCGGGCGAGAAGCGACGGCGGCCGGTCAGCCGTGCCATGTGCTCAGGCACGGCGTTGTCGAGATCAAACGGCGGATACTTGCCGCCCCAGGCGTTGTACTCCCAGTCCAATAGGGCCGGCTCGAGCGCCGGCGGACCCGAGAGAAAGATCGCCCCGTGATCGCGGGCCCACACGTCGTTGGTCGGAATGTCGTAGAGCGTGACGTTCGGCACGTCGCCCACCATGGCGCGGGCCTGCCGCATCACGGTCTCGCCGCCCGCCAGAATCCGCACCGGCTCGAACTCGGCCAGCGTGCGCACGAGCGTCCGCCACACGGCCGGAATCGGCTCGAACTTGCCGGGCCAGGTCTCGGGCTTATGGGGCCAGGAGAGCCACGTGGCGGAGTGCGGTTCCCACTCGGCGGGCCAGCGATAGCCGAGCGCTCGGGGCGTAGGCGTGGACATCATCGCGACGCACCCAAGTCATCGAATGTCATGCCCTGCCGAATTGCCAATTTTGGATTTTGGATTTTCGATTTTGGATTCAAAACCGTGTTCGCTCCTCTTTCCCGATTTCTCTTTTTCTCGTCCCTCTTCCCTTGTTCCCCCGCCGCGTCCTCCGCGAACTCCGCGGTTCAATCCGTCTTAATCTTCGTAGTCGTGCCTTACCTCATCTGTGTCAATCTGTGTCATCTGTGGACTGATTCTTGTTGCTCCGTCCGCTCCGTGTCCTCTGAGTCCTCGGTGGCTAAATGTGCCTGGCCTTGTCTTCGTAGTCGTGCCGTCGTGGTTCCATTGAGAATGGCGCGCGAACTGTGCGGTTCAGCGTTGGCCGCCTAGCCCTGATCCAAAAACCGCTTCGACAAGTCGCCGTAGGCGTCGATCCGCCGGTCGCGCAGAAACGGCCAGTGCGTGCGCACGAAGTCGATCTTGTCGAAATCGCATTCCACCAACAGCGTCTCTTCTTTGTTGTGGGTTGCTCGGGCCAGTACGTTGCCGTTCGGGTCTGCCAAAAACGAAGCGCCCCAGAATTCCAGCGCCCCCTCCCTGCCCACCCGGTTCGCCGCGGCCACGAACACGCCGTTGGCAATCGCGTGGCTGCGCATCATGGTTTCCCAAGCCGAGTGCTGGCTGGCGCCATACACTTCTTTCTCGTCGGGCAGCCAGCCGATGGCCGTGGGGTAGAACAGAATCTGCGCCCCGGCCAGCGCGGTCAGCCGCGCCGCTTCGGGATACCACTGGTCCCAGCACACGCACACGCCAATCCGTCCGTGCCGCGTGTCGAACGCGCGGAATCCCAAGTCGCCCGGCGTGAAATAGAATTTCTCGTAGTACAAGGGATCGTCGGGAATGTGCATCTTGCGATACACGCCCGCGGTCGAGCCGTCGGCGTCGAACACCACGGCCGTGTTGTGGTACAGGCCCGGCGCGCGGCGCTCGAACAGCGAGCCCACGACCACCACCTGGTGCTGGCGGGCAGCCTCGGCCAACGCTTCGCTCGTGGGCCCGGGAATCGGCTCGGCTTCGTCGAAGCGGCTGTGGTCTTCGCTCTGACAGGGATACTGTCCGGCGAACAGCTCTTGCAGGCAGACGACGTTCGCGCCGGCGGCCGCCGCCTCGCCAATGCGCGCGAGCGCCTTCTGCACGTTCGGCCCTTTCGCCGGCTGGCAACTCATCTGCACCAGGCCAACGACTGCCGTGCTCGCTCGGGCCGCCGTGCCGCGCTCGTGGGGTTTGTCTGTGCCGCTCATCGGGCTCATGGTACCTTATGCTCTATGGCGCGCACACCGGTACGCGGTCTCTTTATTACTGGCACCGACACCGAAATAGGCAAGACCTACGCGACCGCACTCATGGCCGAGTCGCTGGTGCGCGCGGGCCATCGCGTGGGCGTGTACAAGCCGGCCGCCAGCGGCTGCACGCGCACGGCTGGAGCACTCGTGTCCGACGATGCCCTGCGGCTGTGGCAGGCGGCGGGTTCGCCCGGCACGCTGGCTGAAGTCTGCCCGCAAGTTTTCGCCGCGGCCAAAGCGCCGCACCTGGCCGCCGCCGACGAAGGTAGGCGGCTCGACGAGACACTGCTGCGCGCAGGCCTCGACGTGTGGCTGGCGCGCAGCGACATCGTGCTGGTGGAAGGCGCCGGCGGACTGATGTCTCCCCTGGGCGACGACGCCTTCGTGGCCGATCTGGCTTACGACTTGGGCTTTCCGCTGGTGGTCGTGGCTGACAACCGGCTGGGAGCAATCAACCACGTGCTGCAAACGCTCATCACCGCCGCCACGTTCCGCGACGGACTGATTGTGGCCGGAGTGGTGCTCAACCAGGCTACGCCCGGCGGCGACGCTGAGTTGCGCGCCGAGAACGCGCGCGAGCTGCGCCGCCGCGCCGTGCCACCGATTCTCGCCGAGGTGGCGTACGGGCTAGCGGGCTTCGAGCCGGAAGTGGACTGGTTCCAGATCGCCGCCGAGGCGGTTGCTCGCGGCTCCCTGTCGACCAAGGGCGAGCCAGCGTGAGCCACGACTCGCCATCGCCGGCCGCTGGGGGCGCCGCGTATCGCCTCGCCCCGTTAGCCTGTCGCCACATCGAGCATAGCCGGGCCTGGATCCTGCGCGCCGCGCAATCGGTCGAGCCGGTCCGGGCCGCGATTCTGGGCGCAGGCGCCTGCACCGAGATTCCGCTGGCCGAGTTGGCCGAGCGATTCGGCGAAGTGGTGCTCAACGACATTGACGAGCGGCTGCTGCGCGAGGCGATCGCTGCGGCAGAGCTGTCGCCCACGGCCCGCGCGCGGCTGAAAATCGTGCCGGGCGATCTGAGCGGACTCACGCAACCGGCGCTGGCGGCGATCGGACAAGCCATCAGCGACGCGGCAGATGCCGGCACGGCGATCGACGCCATGGCGCAGGCGGTGGTCGCGGCCGAGGCGGCACCGTTCCCGATTCCAGGCCCGTTCGATCTGGTGGTGGCGTCCTGCGTGCTCAGCCAGTTGCACTTTGCGCTGACGCACGAGGCGGCCGCGATCTTCGAACAGCGCTTTCCCGGGCAGGCCGACACGTTGCGAACCTCGTCCGCGTGGCAGGCGGCGCTGTACGCCACGGCCCGGCAGATCGAAGAGAAGTTCATCGCCAATCTGGCAGAGCGCGTCAGCGACCGTGGGCTGGTCTGCCTGTCCGAATCGGCCCAGATGTGCTACGTGCAGCTTGCGCCGGATGGTTCCTGGCAGACGCCGGGCACGTATCGCATGTTGCGTACGATCGACCTGGCCGACTACGTGCAGGGGCACTTTCAAGTCGTCGAGCGGGGGCGCTGGGAATGGGTCGTCGCGCCGCCCAAGGTGCCGGGCGAAACCGGTCGGTTGTACGACGTGCAGGCGCTCGTGTTGCGACGGGCGCGCTAAGGCTTTGTGAACACTGGCGAGACGCAGTGGCAGGGAACTACGTCGCCATCGCCAGCGCGCGTTGCTGCTGCTGTTGGCGAACTTCGGCCTGCTGCGTGTCGATGGCCAGGTTCATGGCCACGCTCCAGCGCCCGTCGGCATCGCCCACCACGTGCCAGTGCGGCAGCACGGCCACGGACTGGTGTACCAGTTCGAAGCCCCCTTCCGACTGGCTGACACACTCGATGGGGAACGTCCAAATGGAGCTGGCGCGGGAGAACGACAGGTTCACGTCCAGGCCCAGCCATTCGTCCACCAGGCCCAACTCTGCGGCATCGTGCAAGTCGAGCCGTGTGCCCAACTGGCCAAAGCGCTGCCGCTGATCGCCGTAGAAGTAGCGATCGTCGGCGCCGGCCGGCATGCCCGCAAAGTTGAACTCCACGGCAAACAACAGCGGCTGGTCTTGCGGCAGTCCCTCGAGCAGGTAGTGAATCTCCAGCGTGGAGCGACCGGCCTCGAGCGTGATGCTCTTGGTGATGCGCAGAGGCCGCTCGCCCACCAGGCCCTGGCCAATGAGCTGAGCCTGCATGCGGCGCGGGTTGCGGCGCAGTTTGGCCTCGTAGCTGCGCCAGGGAAAGTCGCCGCGCTCGGCGGCCTCGCCCCGCACCACCGCCTCCAGCGAGACGTCGGTGTCGTAAAAGTGGTCGATCAGGCTCTTTCGCGGCAGCTTGTCGTATTGCAGGTGTTTTTCCAAATCGGCCTGCTTGAAGATCACCTGATCGCTCACGCCGGCCACGTCGTTCCGGCCGTCATTGCCCGCCTGCACCTTGCGATGATAGGCCTCGGGCCGCCGGGCCATGGTGGCCAGCAGGTTGTGGGCAATCGGCCGCACTTCCAGCTCGTACAGCAGGCCGCCACGCGCCGGCGCGAACAGCGCCAGCAGCTTGTCGCCCGCGAGTTGCACTTCCTGCCGGCCGTCGATGTTGTAGTCATCGGCCGTCAGGTCGACCCAGGTCTCCGGCCGCTTGAGCGCCTTGTCGAGCAGGTTGTCGGCCTCGATCAGCTGGTGGTAAATGGCGTTGCGCAAATGCGGCAGGTACACGCCGCCAAACGCGCCGTGCCAATACGCACAGTTGCACTGGCCGCGATGCAGCGCGGCGCGGGCCGCGTCCACCAGCGGGCCGCACACTTCGTCGTCGAGCGCTGCTTGCAGCTTCTTGCTGACCATCATCATCCGCGTATACATCTCGTCCGCTTCCGGATACTTCACGCGGAAGTTGCGCCAGAAACCGCCGCGCACGAACCGCGCGATGCGCGGCCAGCGCGGGTCGCCCTCGAGGTCGCGCCGCGCTTCCACGTATTCGCCCAGTTGCTCGGTGGGCAGCGCCCATTCGGTCATCTCGCGATAGCTGCCTTCCGGCAGGTAAACCTTGCCCACCGGCGCTGCGGCGTCAATCGCCTCTGACGGCGTCACCACGTCGATCCAGCCGCGGTTCTCCGCCAACAGATCGAACAATCGTACCAGCCAGCCTTCTTCGTACACGCTGTGCTTGGTGCCGGGCCAGGCGCCAAACTTCTCGCCGTCGTCGCCGAACATGACGATCGCGCCCGGGTGCCGCTCGGCCAACTGCCGCAAGTACGCGATCGTTTCTTCCGGCGGGCGGAACGGAATCATATAGCGCAAGGGCTCGCTGTCGGGAAATACGGCCAGCAGCTGACCTTCGTCCTCGGTCAGGTAATAACCGTGCAGCTGATCTTCCGCGAGGCCCGCGTTTTTGAAGTGGAAGTCGTCGAGCATGGTGTACTGTGCGCCGGCGGCCACCAGGTCGCGCGTCATGCTCTGCTCCCACACGCGCTCCGGAATCCACACCCCCCGCACCCGCGCGCCCAGCCGGCGCTCCAGCCAGGTGAAGCTGGTTTGGATCTGCGCGATGCGATCGCGCGAGGGGATCATCGACAAAATGGGCTCGTAAAACGCGCCGCCGATAATCTCGATGCGACCGGCCTCCGTCAACCGCGCCACGCGATCCAGGTAGTCGCCGTGATGCGCGTCCAGCCACTCCAACAACGGGCCACTGGTGTGCAGGCCGATCTTCAAGTGCTCGTAGCGCTCAAACACGTCCAGAAACGGCAAGTAGGCGTCTTGATACGCCTGCTCGAAAACGTGGTCAAAGTTGCCGACGGGTTGGTGGTCGTGCAGTACAAAAATCAACCGGATGCTTTGAGACATGGCGGGCGGAGGATCGCGGTGCGATTTCGGGGGGTTAGCGCCGAAGCGGGACTAGGAAACTAATCGGCAAACAGTCCGCCATTTATCCAGTCGTCTTACTCGGAATCTCTTGCGCCTCTTGCGGCGCAATTTCAATGTCCCGCATGAATGCCGCCGCCTCTTCCGGCGGCACCGGGTTGATATAAAAACCCGTCCCCCATTCGAAGCCCGCCATCTTCGTCACGCGCGGAATAATCTCTATATGCCAGTGATAGTGACCTAGCGCCGGAGTGTCAAATGGAGCCGTGTGAATGATGTAATTGTAGGCGGGTCGGTCCAGCGCGGCCTCGATCTTGCCCAGCACGCGGCCCAACACCCGCGCCAGCTCCTCCGAGTCGTCGCGCGACAATGACTCGTAATGGCTGTTGTGCGCCGTCGGCACGATCCAGGTTTCGAAGGGAAACCGCGCCGCGAACGGGCAAAACGCCACGAAGCCGGGCGCGTCGAACACAATCCGCTTTTCCAGCGCCAGCTCCTGCTCCACCATGTCGCAAAACACGCACCGGCCGCGATACCGGTAAAACGCGTCCGATCCCTCGATCTCCTCCAGCACGTTGATGGGCACGATCGGCGTCACGATCAACTGGCTGTGCGTGTGCTCCAGCGACGCCCCGGCCGCCGCTCCCACGTTCTTGAAGATCATCCCGTATACCAGCCGCGAATCCTTCTTCAAATCCAGCAGCCGGTCGCGATACATCCATAAAACGTCGCGCAAGTTCTCCGCGGACAGTTGGGTGGTGCTGGTGACGTGCCGGGGTGACTCGATGATCACCTCGTGCGCACCCACGCCGCGCATCATGTCGTACATCCCTTCGCCACGCTTGTTCAGATCTCCCTCGATCTCCAGCGCCGGGAACTTGTTGGGCACCACGCGCACGCGCCAGCCGGGACGATCGCGATGGGTGCCCGGCTGCCGATAGGCGGCGATCTCGCCCGTCGTGTGCCGCTCGCTGCCTTCGCAGAACGGGCAAAAACCGCCCGCGCGCTTGGGAGCCGCCGCGTCGAAGTAGTCGTGCGGGCGCTTGGCGCGATTCTTGGCGATAATCACCCAGCGGCCGACGATCGGATCTTTGCGCAAATCAGGCATCAGTTCACTTTCGGCCGCGTTCAGGCCTGCCACATCATCAGTTCGTAGTCCGGCGAAGGAACGGCCGTTTCGATCACGCCTTCGTGCGGCAGGCGCTCCAGCGGCTGGCTGTCGCGGAGCAGCTCGATATAGAGGTGCAACGGCGCGTCGGTGCTCGTGGCCAGGCTCCGCCAGGGGACCGCAATTTCCAAAACGCTGTCGGTCGCTGCTGCTGCGCCCGCGGCACTCACCGGCACGTCGTTGTGAAACAACTGCACGTCAGGCTGCGGTGCGGACGGCGCTGCCACGAGCAGCTCAAAACCGGCCGGCTCCAAAAACGTCACGCGCAATACGTCGACGTCGGCCAGCCGCGACCGCATGCCACCCGCCGCGTCGCAGCGCAACAGCAGGCGCTCGTTGTCGAATCCGAAATACACGCTTTCCATACGCGCCAGCTCGGCCATGGTCATCGTGCCGCGCGCGGTCGAGGCGTGAAAGATGCCCGCGTTGAGCCACTCGAAATACGTGACTCGCCCGTCGACCTTCACGTCCAGCAAACTCGTGGGCTGGCTGTACGACCGGCCGTGCCGCGGCGGCGCGCCGATCGGACGCGCCAGTTCGGCGGGCGGCTCGTCTCCCACCAACGTGTAGATGTTCTGCAAATGCTTGCGGAACAACTGATCGAACAGCCAATCCTGGCTGCTGGTGTGCTGATCGTCGAACCACCAGAACCAGTCGCTCCCTTCGGCGATGTACAGCTCCTGCCACGCACGCCGCAGGTCATCCGCCGGCACCTGTCCGGTGGCGGCGCGCCGCGTGAGCGCCCCGCGCGCTTCGTACAGCATGTCCCAGGCCTTGTTGCAGGCCGGATGGCCGATCCAGATGCCGAAGTTGTGGCTGATCCAACTGCCGGCAAACAGATGGCTCAGCGTCTTCTCCGCCGGATGATCCTGCAGATAGTCGCCTACCCGGGACGTGCGAACGTGGCTGTGCCCGGCCAGGCGCCGATACAAGCCGCGCAAAAAATCGAGTCCGCCGTTGGCGTAGTATTCCCAGCAGTTCTCGCCGTCCAGAATGATGCTCACCAGCGACGGCCGGCCGCCGCGGGCCGCGGTCGCTCGCTGAATCGATTCCAGCTTGCCCACCAGGTCGTCCACGGCCGCATCGGCCTGATAACGCTGATAGTGGAAGCCGATATGGTCGCTGAGTGCGTGATCGCGAAAGATCATTGACAGCGCGTGCCCGGCTTCCTCCAAGCGCCACGGCCGGTACAGCATCTCGGTATTCTGCACCATGCCCTGCGCGTCGCGCGAGATCCAGCCTTCGGTCGAGCGCGCCAGAATCTCCTCGTCGCTGGCGATCCACTCGATTCCCTCGGCGGCGATGATCGGCACGACGGCCTGCGCGACGGAGCCTTCCGAAGGCCACATGCCGCGCGGCCGCACGCCAAACACCTTTTCGTGATACGCCACGGCCTGGCGCACCTGCGCAGCGGCGTCTTGCGCATATCCCTCCAGGTGCCGCGGCAGATTCACCTGCGGCATGGCTTGCCGCGCCAGCCGTTTGTCGACCAGCAGCGGCAAGATCGGGTGATAGAATGGCGTGGTGGTTAGTTCCACCTGTCCGCTGGCGGCCAGCTGGCGATGCAGCGGAATCACCTCGGCCAGTAATTCCTTTTGCTTATTGAGCAGCCACTGCTTCTCGTCCTCGGTCCACTGCTGCCCCTTGGCACGAAACTCGGCCAGATCCGCATGCACCTCGAAGGCAATCGGATGGAACCAGATCAGGTTGCTGTAGCATTGCAGGTCGATCACGTCGCGGCTGCTGAAGCGCCGCGCGGCTCGGGCCACGCTGTCCACTCCCAGTCCGCGCTGCTGATACAGCTCCCAATAGCGCGCGTACGGCCGGATCATCTGGTCCGGGTGCGCCATGAAGAAGTGGTCGAGCAGGTAGTGTCGATCGGTTTCGCTCAGGTTGTCGGCCGGCAAGCGCGACACGCGCAAGTGCTCGTCTTCCGCGCCGCCTTCCGTATAGGCCAGTATCTGCTGCACCAGGCTGGGCACCAGGTTGATCGTGGCCCGCACTTCCGGCACTTCCTTCAAGTGCATGGCCATGCCCCAATAGTCCTTGGTGCCGTGCAGCCGGACCCAGGGCATCGGATTGTGACCCGCCACGTCGTCGGCATAGTACGGCTGATGCTGGTGCCAGACGAAGGCTACCGAGAGGGGCTGCATGGCGATGGCGCGCGGGGCGGCAGGAACGAATGGGCGGTATGGGAGGAGCTACCAACAATTTCAAACCGAACGGGTGCCGCTGCCGGCTTCTCAGCAGTGCTGAATCTGCCACAGCGGCACTGCTAATGAGTTAGCAGTGGCACCCCGAAATCACCTCCGTGAGGTTTGAAACTGCTTCTAGAAACCTTGCGCGACCGCCTGCAGTTCACGCGCGACTGTTCGGCCGGCTACGCCTTTGATGATACCGTTCCCGGCCGACCTGCGAAGGGCCAAACACAAGCCCCCAGCGCGAAGCAAGGGTTCCTCGCCGGCCGTCGCAGCGCGCTGGCAGCACTGCCGTCAGGTGTTTCCCGCGACCATGCGGCCCCGGACGTGCTGCGCCGTGGCGCGATACAAGTCGACATAACGGCGGGCGCTGGCCGTCCACGACCAGTCTTGCCGCATGCCCGTCTGCACCAGCCGCTGCCACGCGTCCGCCTGGCCATAGGTGTTGCAGGCGCGGTCCAGCGTCTCGGCCAGGGCCAGCGGACTGTAGTCGGCAAAGCTGAATCCCGTGGCCGTGCCATCGGCGGCACTGCGCGCATCGAGATTCGTGATCGTGTCCACCAGCCCACCGGTCGCCCGCACCACCGGCACGGCGCCGTACTTAAGACTGTAGAGCTGGTTCAGGCCGCAGGGCTCGAAGCGGCTGGGCATGACGAAAATGTCGGCCGCCGCCTCGATGCGGTGCGCCAGCGCGTTCGAGAATTCCAGGCGCGCGGCAACCTTTTGCGGGAAGCGCTCCGACAGCAGCGCCAGTTGCTCTTCGTACCGCGGTTCGCCCTGACCCAGAATGACCCACTGCGCGTCGTGCGATTGCACCCAATCGCGAATCGTGGCCACGATCAGGTCGATGCCCTTTTGTTCCGCAATACGGCCAACGAACGCCAACAGGGGTGTGCGCGGCGACACCGGCAAGCCCAGTTTCGCTTGCAGCGCGGCCTTGCACGCCGCCTTGCCCTGGGCCAACGATTCAGCGTCGTAGTTGGCCGGCAAATTGCGATCGGTCTGGGGGTTCCATTCCGCGTAGTCGACTCCGTTGACAATGCCCGACAGCACGTCGCGGCGGTGCTGCAACACTCCTTCCAGCCCGCACCCCAGCGGCGCCGCCTGAATCTCTTCGGCGTAGCGCGGGCTGACGGTGTTCAACCGATCGCTAAAAATCAGCCCGGTCTTCAGCAAGTTCAAGCTGCCGAAGAACTCCATCTGCTGCCAATTGAAGTATTTCCAGTCCAAGCCGGTCAGCAACATGTCCCAGTGCCAGAAGATGCCCTGGTAGGCCATGTTGTGCACGGTGAACAACGTGCCGATCTGCTCGTAGCCCGGCACGCCGCGATATTCGACCTTCAGATACGCCGGCACCAGGCCGGTTTGCCAATCGTTGGCGTGCAGCACGTCGACTTCGAGATCCAACAACCGCACGGCCTCGAGCACGGCCCGCGAAAAAAATACGAACCGTTCGCAGTTGTCCTTGTAGTCCTGGCCGTGCTCCTGATAGAGGCCGGGCCGATCGTAGTACTGGTTCTGCTCGACGAAGTACACGGTGACCGCGCCGCCGGACAGTTTGCTGCGCAGGTAGCGGCCGGCGACGGCCTTGTTGCCGATGGCCACTTCGAACTGCACGCCCGTGGGCTCAATGGGCAGACCGGCCGCGGCAATGCCGCGATACGCCGGCAGGATGAGCGTGACTTCGTGACCGAGCCGCGCCAACTCGATGGGCAGCGTGCCGCAAACGTCGGCCATGCCGCCCGTTTTGGCAAACGGTACCGCCTCGCTCGTGGCCATCAATATCTTCACGTGGTCACTCCCTCTGGCAGCGGCAGATCGTCGGACTCGCTGCGGCAAGGCGTCTTCGGCCCCGCGCATCTTGGTTCGAACCGGCCGCTGCCCCATTCTAGTGGTCGGCGGCAAAGCCGGCAGGCGGGGCTACTTTCAGGCTACCACATTGATGCCGAAAATTAAAAGCTGAAAAGGAGTTGCGCCTCGCGCCGGCAAACTCTCGTCAGATCGCCTGCGTTGCCCTAGCGCAATCATCGGACCGCTCGGCGCTTCGGATCAGGCATTCTGCCGCGGCGCTGACAGAGAGAGCCAGGCGCGCTGCGACCGCGCCGCACGATCGTCACAATCCGCGTTCGCACGTCGCCCTGCAGGCGTGCCACGGGTGGCCGCCTGCTAGCCGCTGCCTGCTTGAAACTGTGCGAGATTAGCCCCCAGAAAGCCCACCTTGATGCCGTTGCGACGCAAGATCGACGTGGCCTTGGCATTGACCGCCAACAGCACCAACAAGCCCAGGCACGGCACCAAGGCCAGCAGGCCGACCACCGCGCCGACCCAGGTTTCATACACGTTCACCGCCAGCAGAAACACCGTCACCACGCCGCCGAGTCCCACGGCAATCAGCGCCATGCCGATGACAAACGACACAACCGGCGCGCTGTCTTCGGGCACCATGGCGCTGGCAACTCCCACCATGATCTGCAGTAGCAAGCACACCAGCACGGCGCGCTGGTAACGGGCCACGTTGTACAGCTCCACGCGGCTGCCCGTGCGTACGCCGATAGCGCGGGCATCGGTAGCAGGTGACTGATACGGGTTCTCGCTCGAACGTGCTTCGTTTGTCATCGCGACGCTCCTTGTTCGGAATCGGCGACCAAACCTTTGGGGGGTGCGCAGAAAGTGTATCGCTGCCGTCGGCCGTTTGCAATGCGTTGCGACCGGTTGTCCGTAGCCGTCGTTCAGGTGCGCGCGAAGGCGTGTCGCGCGCGTCGGCCGCGAGGGCGGCCTAGGTCGTTAGCGGCGGGCTTTAGCCCGCCGTACGCCATCGCCCTACCGGCCGCGCAAGAACGTCTCGATCCGGTCGAAGCCCGCGCGCAGCGTTTCCAGATCCGTCGCGAATGAGATGCGCGCGTAGCCTTCGGCCCCGAACGCCGAGCCCATGACCGTGGCCACGTTCTGCTGCTCTAAAAGCGCCAGGCACCATTGCGTGGAGTTGTCCACCCGTGTGCCGTTGTAGCTGCGGCCCAGGTGCGGCTTGATGTTGATGAAGGCATAGAACGCGCCGGCCATTTCCGGGCAGGAAAGCTCCAGCCGCGCCAGCCGTTCGCGCACGTACTCGCGCCGCTTGGCGAACTCGGCCAGCATCTGGCTCACACACTCTTGCGGGCCGTCCAGCGCCGCCAGTGCTGCATACTGGCTGACGCTCGATGGATTCGAGGTCTCCTGACTTTGCAGATCGGTCATGGCCGCCGCTACGTTCGTCGGCGAAAGCGTCCAGCCGATCCGCCAGCCGGTCATGGCATAGGCCTTGCTCGCACCGTTGACAATCACGGTCCGCTCCTGCAGCTCGGGACGCACCGTGGCAAAACTGGCAAAACGATGCTTGCCGTACACCAGCTTTTCATAGATCTCGTCCGACACGGCCACCAGGTTCCGCTCGAGCACGATATCGGCCAGCGCCCCGAGCTCTTCGGGCGAGTACATGGTGCCGGTAGGGTTCGAGGGCGAGCACAACAGCAGGATCGTGCACTTGGCCGTGATCGCCGCGCGGAGCTGGGCCGGCGTGAGCTTGAAGTTGCCGGACTCCTCGGTCTCCACAATCACCGGCACGGCGCCGGTCAGCTTGACCAGCTCGGCATAGCTCACCCAGTAAGGCGCGGGAATGATCACTTCGTCGCCCGGATTGCACAATGCCGTGAACACGTTGTGCAACGAGTGCTTGGCGCCATTCGAGACCACGACCTGGTTCGGGGCGTATTTCAGACCGTGGGCCGCTTCATACTGTCGCGCCACCGCGGCGCGCAGCTCGGGAATGCCGCTGGTCATGGTGTAGTGCGTGTGGCCCGCTTGCATGGCCGCCGTGGCCGCCTGGCAGATGTGCGCGGGCGTGGTGAAGTCGGGCTCGCCGATGCTGAAGTCATAGACGGTCTTGCCGGCCGCCTTCAGTTCCTTGGCCTTCGTGGCCATGGCAATCGTGGCCGACGGCTCTAACGCACTGACGATTTTAGAAATGGCCGGCGGCATGGCGCAACTCCAGCGATGCAAACGGGTAACGTGAATGGCAGAACCGATCGCGCGGACCCTCCGCCAGACGATCGGATGAGCCAGCAAGCGCCGACAATCTTAGTGGCTGCCAGGTTCGCTTCCAAGTGGCGCGCCTGCCGGATACAAGGCTCAACCGCCGCTTCGTGCGGCGCGCTGCGCAGCGCGCGCCGGTCCCCCGCCAGCGCGCGAAAGTCAGCGCCGCCGCCAGCAGATTTTCGTCATTCGGCGCGAACTCACCTTGACGCGCCTTGGCATGTGTTGCTTCAATCCGCGAGCATTTGCTCCCAGCACGCCGGTGCGACGATTGCGGCGGCGGTCTCCAGACCTGGTGACGGCCGCGCACAGCGTCGCGGCAAGCGGGTGGCAATGCGGTGCGAGAATCCACTCGCATACCAGGCGGCCACCCTGACTGGGTACCCAGGGACAGGCACGCGACATTCACCGGGTGCCCGATTGAGGAGCCACGGACATGGCAACCAAGATGACGAAGAAGACCACGAAGAAGGCCGCCAAGCGGTCGACCAAGGCCAAGGCGAAGCCGAAGAAGGCCAGCGCCAAGAAGATCTAGCCTAACGGTCTTCTGCGATGATACCGACGAGAAAGGCCGGTCCGCTCGATGGCGAGCGGGCCGGCCTATTGTTTTTTCCTCGCGCGCTCAAGATCCCCGCTGAAAAGTGGGCTGACATTGACCAAAGCGCCACCCGCTGTTAGGGTTAGAGTACACGATATTGATGATTCCCCTGCCGGTCGCCGACGGGTCGGTGGCTCTCTTTCCCCGCAAGCTCTCCGTATGGACCAAGTGTTGGACAGTACCTCCAAAGTCAAAGACCCTGCCGATTCCCCTCCTTCTGGATTTCTACAACTGTCTTTGTCCGAGACGATGCACTCGGCGCTAGACAATGCGGGCTACGTGGAGCCCACTCCGATTCAGGCGGGTTTGATCCCGCGCGCGATGGCCGGCGTCGATGTGCTGGGCCAGGCCCGCACCGGCACCGGCAAGACCGCCGCCTTCGTGATTCCCATTCTGGAACGCGTGCAAACCTCGCGCAAGGGCCAGGGGCCGCAAGCGCTGATCCTCGTGCCCACGCGCGAGCTCGCCGTGCAGGTGCGCGAAGAAGTCGTCAAGCTGGCGCACGGCCGCCGCGTGCACTCCGTGGCCGTGTATGGCGGCAAACCCATTCGCGGCCAGATCGATAAGCTGTCGCGCGGGGCCGAAATCGTCATCGGCACCCCGGGCCGCGTGTTGGATCACATGAGCCGCGGCACGTTGAAGCTCAGCGACCTGACGTTCATCGTGCTCGACGAAGCCGATCGCATGCTCGACATCGGCTTTCGCCCGGATATCGAAAAGATTCTCCGCCGCTGCCCGCAGTCGCGACAAACGCTGCTCTTGTCGGCGACCGTGCCGCCGCCGGTCGAGCGCTTGGCGCAGCGCTACATGCGCGACCCCGAGTCGCTCAACTTCTCACCGAAGGATATTTCGGTCGAGACGATCGAGCAGTTTTACATGACGGTGGAGCACGAGCGCAAGTTCGAGCTGCTCGAGTATCTCCTCAAGCGCGAGCAGCCGCAGCAGGCCATTGTGTTTTGCCGCACCAAGCGCGGCACCGACCGCGTCGAGCGCCGGTTAACCAAGCGCTTCGAGAACGTGGCTTGCATCCACGGCGACTTGCAGCAAAACGTGCGCGATCGCGTGATGGCCGGCTTCCGCCAGGGAACGGTCAAGATACTCGTGGCCACCGACGTCGTGGGCCGCGGCATCGACGTGACCGGCATTTCGCACATCATCAACTACGACATTCCCCAGTTTTGCGACGATTACGTGCATCGCGTGGGGCGCACCGGGCGCATGGGTCGCGAGGGCGTGGCCTACACCTTCGTCACTCCCGAAGAAGGCAATGAGCTCACGCGCATTGAAATACGCATCGACAAGTTGCTCAAGCGCGACGAGGTGCCGGGCTTTGCCGTCACGCGGCAGGCCGTCGTGAACAGACCGCCTGCGGAAGCTGCCACGGCGCCCGTTGACGGAGGCGCCGTGCCGCCAGCCGCCGAGGCGCCCGCCGAGGAAGAAGCCAAAAAGCCGACGCCGCCGCTGCTGGGCCGTGGCGGCCGGCCGCCACGCCGCTTTCGCAGGGCACTGTAAAGTTGTTGTAGGGCCGTCTCGGGTGCCACTGCTGGCTTTGTCCAGCAGTGCGAACCTACAAGATGTCCTGCGAACAAACCTGAGAGCAAACTACTGCGGTGCCACTGGCGCTCGAAGAGACACCGGTGTTGAAATTGGCGCGGGGCCGCTTGAGCACGGGTGTCTGCTGTGCAGTCGTCCGTGGCACCCGCAAAACGGCCTCATCGACGTGGCCCTCCCTGGCTCCGACTACAATCAGAGTTGGACGGGACTCCATGAACTCTGCACGCGGCTCCATTCGGATCGTTCGTCGCGCCATCGTGCGCTGCACGGTGGCCGCCGTGGCTCTTTGTGCGCTGCCAGCAGCCGCCGACGAATTGCGGCCCGCCGACGAAGCCGGAAAAATCCGCCGCCTCGAATCCCAGCATCTCACCTTGTACACCGACTTGCCCGCCGGTCCCGAGGTCGACGCGCTGCCCGGGCTGTTCGACCAGGCGTTCGACCAATGGTGCGCGTATTTCGACATCGATCCGAAGGAACACGCCGAATGGCGCGTGCGCGGGCACTTGATGCAATCGCGCGAACGATTCGAAGCCGCCGGTTTCGTGCCGGCCGAGGTGCCCGACTTCACCAGCGGCTTCGCCCTGGGAGACCGCCTGTGGTGCTACGACCAGACGAGCGAATACTATCGCCGGCACCTCCTGCTGCACGAAGGAACGCATGCCTTCATGCAAACGCTCGTGGGCGGTGTGGGTCCGCCCTGGTACGCCGAAGGCATGGCGGAGCTGTTGGCGACGCATCGCCTGGCCGACGGCCGGCTGACGCTCGACTATTTCCCACGCACGCGCGACGAAGTATCGAAATGGGGCCGCATCGAGATCGTCGGGAGCGACTTCGCGGCGCGCCGCGCCAAGACCCTGGATAAGGTATTCGCGTTCAGCCCGCCGCGCGATGCCGAGAACGAGTGGTACGGTTGGTGCTGGGCGGCGGCCGCGTTTTTCGACGGCCATCCGCGCTATCGGGACCGTTTTCGAGCGGCGCGTCAGCTGATCGACCGCCCGGATTTCAACGCCGAGCTGCGCCGCGCGTTTGGCGACGATTGGCCCCAGGTCCAGGAAGACTGGCAGTTGTTCGTGGCCAATCTCGACTACGGTTACGACTTTGAGCGGATGGATCTCGATCGCACGCCCGGCACGCCGCTGCCCGCCGGTGGCGGACGCGCCCGTGTGGCGGCCGACCGCGGCTGGCAAGCCAGCGGCGTGCGGCTCCAGTCCGGAAAGAAGTATCGGCTGCATGCCAGCGGGCGCTACCAGGTGGCCAGCGCGCCGCGCGTCTGGTGGTGCGAGCCTGGCGGCGTAACCATTCGCTACTACCACGCTCAGCCGTTGGGAATTCTGCTGGCGGCCGTGCGTGCCGACGGCGACGACGCCGGCACCAGCGGACTGGTGCGCCCCGCCGTGGTGGGCCGCGAAACCGTATTCACCGCGCCGCGCGACGGCAACTTGTATTTTCGCGTGAACGACTCGGCCGGCAGCCTCGGCGACAACGCCGGCTCGCTGGAAGTCGAGATCGTGCCCGAGTAGGGCCGCGCGTCCACCTGCGGCCCCGCAGGCCCGCCGCTGCTGCCAGCGCCCGTTTCAAATTGACGATTTCCCGGGCACACCGGACAATGAGGCGGCGTCGATTCCTTTCACCCGGCGGATGCTGACAGCACCATGAATTTCATTGCCGAAGAAGATCCCGAACTTTGGGCCGCGGTCGCGCTGGAAATGGATCGTCAGCAAGACGGTCTGGAGATGATCGCCAGCGAAAACTACACCAGCCCGGCCGTGATGCAGGCCGTGGGCAGCGTGCTCACGAACAAATATGCCGAGGGTTATCCCGGCCGGCGCTACTACGGCGGCTGCGAGCACGTCGACGTCGTGGAAACGCTGGCGCTCGATCGGGCCAAGCGCCTGTTCGGCGCCGATCACGCCAACGTGCAGCCCCATTCCGGCAGCCAGGCGAACTTTGCGGTCTATCTCACGGCCGCTCAACCCGGCGACACCGTGCTCGGGCTCGATCTGGCCCACGGCGGCCATCTCACCCACGGCATGAAGCTGAACGTCTCGGGCATTCTCTACCACTTCGTGAGCTACGGGGTAACGCCGGACACGCACCGGCTCGACTTCGATCAGCTGGTGAGTCTGGCCCGCGAGCACAAGCCCAAGCTGATCGTGGCCGGCGCCAGCGCCTACCCGCGCGAGATTCCGCACGCACGCTTCGCCGAGATTGCCCACGAGGTGGGCGCCAAGTTGTTCGTCGACATGGCGCACTATGCCGGCCTGGTCGCGGCCGGTTTGCACGACAATCCCGTGCCCGTGGCCGACTTTGTCACCACCACCACACACAAGACCTTGCGTGGCCCGCGCGCCGGACTCGCGCTGTGCAAAGCCCAGTACGCCAAGGATCTCGATCGCTCGGTGTTTCCCGGCACGCAGGGCGGTCCGCTGATGCACGTGATCGCCGGCAAGGCGATCTGCTTTGGCGAGGCGCTCAAGCCCGAGTTCAAGCAGTATGCGCAGGCCATCCTGGACAACGCCAAAGCGCTGGCCGACGCGCTCATGGCCGGCGGCGCGCGGCTGGTCAGCGGCGGCACCGACAACCACCTGCTGTTGTGGGACGTGACCACGCTGGGCCTGGGTGGCAAACAGGCCGAGGTCGTGCTCGATCGCTGCGGCATCACGGTCAACAAGAACATGATCCCCTACGACGAGCGCAAGCCGATGGATCCCTCTGGCGTGCGCATCGGCACGCCGGCGCTCACCACGCGCGGCATGGGACGCGCCGAAATGAAGCGCATCGCCGCCTGGATGTTCGCCGCGCTCAAATCGCCCGACGACGATCGGAAGCACACCGAGATTCGGGGCCAGATTTTCGACCTCTGTCAGCAGTTTCCGGTACCGGCCGCGCGCTTGGCCGGCGTCGACAGCGATGAATAAACATTTCCCGACGAGTGACATGGCGGGTGGCACTGGCGTCTCGCCAGTGCTTTGCTGGATCTGTTGCAAGCGCCGGCTGCCACTGACACACTTGTCCGCCAGTGTCTTGTCGGCAGCTGGTTTTCGTCGGGTGGCACTGGCGTCCCGCCGGTGCTTGGTTGCGGGCAGTCTTTGCCAGCGCTCGCAACATGCATCGCGGCCGGGGACCGGCCAGGACGTGGTTGCCGTCGATCCAGTCGCACCATCCTGGCGCGACGCGGCCAGTACGATACGCCGCGTTTTCCCGGGCCGTTGCATTTGCTAGCCGCTGGCACGAGCCTTGCTCTACACGGAAGACGCAAGGACATTTTCTGCGACGAATGAAGTTGCGGTCATGGGTCAGCGACGCACCCCGGTGCACTCGCCGACCAGGATCGATTCTTTGTGAACAGGCGCTCTGCGCCTGAGCCGAACCAGATGTCCTTGCATTTTTTTGCGCCCGCAGGGCGACGCCGTGCGGGCCAGCGGGCGGGCCGCTTTTCAGACGCTGGTCGCCGCGGCCGGCGCAAGTCCCATTCTCGCCCGCCCACTTACGCTCTATAATCGCCCGCAGACCCAGGCCGCCCCTGGCCTGAGCGAGCTTCACGCAGAAATTCCGGGCGAAATCGATGACTGCCGCGGGCACCAAGAGCCGCATCCTGATCGCCGACGACAACGGCCCCAACGTCGAACTGCTCGAAGCCTATTTGAGCGGCGTGGACTGCGAGATTGCCGTGGCCGTCGACGGCCGCGACACATTGGCCAAAGTCGATTCCTTCCAGCCCGATCTGATCCTGCTCGACGTCATGATGCCCAAACTGTCGGGCTTCGAAGTCTGCGAACGGCTCAAGTCCAATCCGGCCACCAGCGGCATCATGATCCTGATGGTCACGGCCTTGAACGAGCTGGGCGACATCGAGCGCGCCGTGGAGGCCGGCACCGACGACTTTCTGAGCAAGCCGGTCAACAAGCTGGAGCTGGTCAAGCGCGTGGAGAACATGCTCAAGCTGCACCATGTGACCGACGAAGTCGAACGGCTGCGACAGTACATCGCCGAGATGGAAGACGCCGCCGGGCCCGGCCACCATCGCTAGCACATCGGGTGGCTCAGACGCCGTACTCGGCGTCTGGGTGCCGCAGGCACAAGAGGCACCAGCAGAGTGCCGCCGCCGATCTTGCCCCCCTGCCCGCTTTCCGTTATAGAACGGCCGCATTGCCACGGATCAAACTTTTCTCCGCCGGACAAGGAAGTCCGCGTGTCGCGCACCGTGATTGTCGTTCCCTGCTTTAACGAGGCCCGGCGGCTCGATCTGCGCGCCCTCGAAACCTACGCCGCACGTGCCGACGCGGCCGAGCTGTTATTCGTCAACGACGGCAGTCGGGACGAGACGCTCGACATTCTGCGGCGGCTGCACGCCGACCATCCGCGCCGCATCCGCTACCTCGACCTCGACCGCAACGGTGGCAAGGCCGAGGCCGTGCGGCAAGGCATCTTGCAGGCGATTGCTTCGCGGCCGGACTACGTCGGCTTTTGGGATGCGGATCTGGCCACCCCGCTGGATGATATCGCCGGTTTCGCGCGCGTGCTCGATGCCGAGCCGCGCGTCGAGATCGTGATCGGCACGCGCCTGCCGCTGTTGGGCCACCGCATCGACCGCCAGCCGCTCCGCTACTGGCTGGGCCGGCTCTTCGCCAACGTGGCGTCGCTGGCCCTGAGCGTGCGGATCTTCGACACGCAATGCGGCGCCAAGCTGTTTCGCGTAACCGACGAAACGGCCGCGCTCTTCGCCCAGCCGTTTCGCACGCGTTGGATCTTCGACGTCGAAATCTTCGCCCGGCTGGCGCACGCTCGGCGCCGGACCGAGCGGCCTCAACTGCGCGAGCTCCTCTACGAGTATCCGCTCGACCGCTGGCGCGACGTCGCCGGTTCGAGCGTCAAACGGGGCGACTTTGTCAAAGCCGCCGGCGAGCTGGCCAGCATCTATTGGGCCTACCTGCGCCCGGGCGCCGTGGGACCACACGGCGCCCCGCCGCCGACGCCGATCAAGCCGCCCACGGTCGCACCCCCGGCCGTCGTGCCTTCCGCCGCGCCCTCGCAGCGCAGCGATCAGAAGGCGGCCTGAGACGCTACGAAGCCCCGGCAGCCGTTTTGCGATGGATTACTCGCGTTCGACGTGGGCGTCCCTCGCCGACTTGCCGGTCGCTGCCGCCCTCGGCTATGCTGGATCTGTCGAGCGGCGAGGGGAACTGATGATGCGAATCGGCGCGCTAATGGCGCTCGTGGTCTTTTACGCAAGCGCCGGCGCTGGGTGCTTTGCGGCGGCCGATGCTCCTCCCGCCGCGTCTCCTCCCGCCGCGTCTCCTCCCGCCGCGTCTCCTCCCGCCAACGCCGCGCCGGCGGCCAACGAGCTCGACCGTCGCATCGCGGCCCTGATCGAGCAACTGGGTGACGAGCGCTATGCCGTCCGCCAGCGGGCCCAGGAGGAGTTGGCCCAGATCGGCTACGACGCGTTCGACGCGCTGTGCGAGGCCGAAGCCAGCGACGATCCCGAGATCGCGCTGCGGGCCGCCTACCTGGTGCGTACCATCCGCATCGATTGGACGCTGCCCGGCGATCCGCCGCAGGTCCGGCAGATTCTGCACGACTATCCATCGCAATCCGACGAGCGCCGTGCCGTGCGGATTCGACAATTGGCGGAGCTGCCCGCCGGCCAGGGTCTGGAGTGGCTCTGTCGGCTGGTGCGGTTCGAGCAATCACCGCTGGTGAGCAAACGGGCCGCGCTGGCGATCATGGATCAGGAGACGACAGATGCCGCCGCCGCCTGGCAGGCCCGCGCGGCGCTGTTGCGCAAGCACATGGAGCGTTCGCGCCGCCCGGCGGCGAAGTGGCTGTTGAATTACCTGGCCGCGCACGACGACCCGGCTGCCGCCCTGGCCACCTGGAGCGAGTTGGCCCAGACCGAACGGCGCACCATGGAAACCCATCCGCAAGAGACCAATAGCAAGATCGTCGTGGCGCTGCTGACGCGCAAAGTTGAGCTGCTGGATCGCCTGCAGCGCACCGGCGAGCTCGACGCGGTGCTTCGCGAAATGGTGGAGTGTGAGCGCGGCGATGCAAGGTCGCTGGCCGAACTGGTGGAGTTGCTGTCGCGACGCAAAGCCTGGAACGTGGTCGACGAAGTTGCCGCCCGCTTTGCGGCCACCTTCGATCTCGACGCGCTCTTGTTGTACACCCTGGCCGACGCCCGCCGCGTGCAAGGCAATACGACCGCCGCGAACGACACGGCGCAAAAGGCACTGCAGCTCGGCGGCGACAATCCGCTCGAACATCTCGACGTGGCGGCGCGGCTGATCGATCGCGGGCTGACCGAATGGTCTGACCTGGAGCTGCGCCACGTGCTGGCGCTGGGGCCCATCGCCTCGCCCACCAGCATCCGCGCCCGGCTCACGCTCAGCGACAGTCTGCATGATCGGCTGCGCGACGGTGATGCCGGCGACCTGCTCAAGGAGCTGATGGATGCAATCGACGCCGATCCGAACGTCTTGCAGCAAGCCAAGCTCTTGTTGCAGCAGAACAATCGCTCGGTCGACTTCCTGCGGGCCCGCATGCACTTCTATTTCGCGTCCGCGGCCAAACAGCGCGACGACGCCAGGCTGGAGCGTGAACATCTGGACAAGGCGATCGACGCGGAGCCCTCGGACCTCGACGTGATCATCGCCCTGTATCGGCTCGGCGACGACGATCCCCTGCGCCGCGAAAAACTCAACCGCTTGATGAAGGCCGTCAGCGAAGCCTGCCAGACCGCGATCGAGGACGACCCGGACGATCCGGTGAACTACAACGAGTGGGCCTGGCTGGTGGCCAACACCGAAGGCGACATGGACGAAGCGCTGCGCATGTCGCACAAGTCGGTCGAGCTGGTGCGGGCCGAGGCCGCTTCCGACGCCGACTTCAAACGGCTGGGCCAGTACCTCGACACGCTGGCCCACTGCTATTTCGCCAAGAAAGACTACGACGCGGCGGTCCGCTATCAGGCTGAAGCGGCCAAGCTCGATCCGCACACGCTGGCCATCGGCCGCCAGTTGGCCGTCTTTCGCCAGACGCAGGCCTCTGCCGCGCCCGACAAAAAGCTGCCCGACAAACAGTTGCCCGAATAAAATCTTCCGCCGAACCCCAGGGCCAAACGATGGAACCGGCTCGACAGGATGCATCGGGCTCAGCACGCGCAGGCTTGCGCCGCGCCGGTGACGTGGAGCTGTTCGTCGTCGAGCGCGGCAGCGGCATGCCCATCGTGCTGGTGCATGGTTTTCCACTCGACCATTCCATGTGGGATGCGCAGCTCGACCCCTTGGCCGAGCAATGGCGCGTGATCGCGCCCGACCTGCGCGGCTTCGGCAACAGTTCAGTCACCTCCGGCACGGTCACCATGGAGCAAATGGCCGACGATCTGGCCGCGCTCTTAGACGCGCTCGACGTGCGCGAGCCGGTCGTGCTGGTTGGCTTGTCGATGGGCGGCTACGTGGCGTTTCAGTTCTGGCGCAAATACGCGGCGCGCCTGCGGGCGCTCGTGCTGTGCGATACGCGCGCCATCGCCGACACACCCGAGGGGGCCGAGGGCCGGCATAAACTGGCCCAGCGCGTGCTGACCGAAGGCACCGTGGTCGCGGCCGACGCTATGCTGCCCAAGCTGTTCGGACCGCAAACGCCGGCACGCGATCCGCAGGCCATCCCGGCGGTGCGGCAATCGATTTTGCGGAACCCGCCCGAGGGCATGGCGGCGGCGCTGCGCGGGATGGCCGCCCGGCCGAACGTCACCGCCCAACTGCCGCAGATCGCGCTGCCCACGCTGGTGCTCGTGGGCCAGGACGACGCGATTTCCACCGTCGACGAAATGCGCGGCATCGCCCAGGCCATTGCCGGCAGCGAGTTCGTGGTCATCCCGCGCTCGGGCCACATGACGCCGGTCGAAAACCCCGCGGCCTTCAACGAGGCGATCGAGCAGTTTCTCACGCGCGTCGAGCGCGGCGCAGCCGCCAGTTAGCCGGGTGCCACTGCCGCCTCGCCGGGTGCTGAATCCGATCTTCGTAGGTCAGGCACCCCGTGCCAGACATCTTTGCCACCGCGCCGCGCGCCACAATTCTCGTTAACCACTACGACACAACACAAATCCCCTTTGTCTTCTTTCTCTGTGCCCTCGGCGCCCTCCGTGGTAAACGATTTTTGTCTTCGTGCCCCTTCGTGTTCTTTGTGTTTAACTCTTCGTCCGTCGTCCGTTGTGTCGTCGTGGTTAATTGAAAGCCTCGGCGGGAGCCTCGCGCTGCCCGAGATGCGCGCGCAGCGGCGCCTGGGCGGGAAAAAAGTCTGTGCGCGGCGTCCTACGGAATCTCGAACACGCTCTGGCTTTTGACGATCGCGTAGTCGTCGGGGAAAGTGTGAAAGGCCTGCACTTTCAGGCTGCGATTGCGGGCCTCGAGATTGATGTAGCTCAACGCGCCCAGCGCCATGCGGCCGCTGGAGTCGAAGCGATAAAGCATCCCCTGGTGCAGGCCGTCGCAGGCCAGCTCCTGCTGAAACGTCCAGAACACGTCGGGCTCGACCGGCTCAAGCTGGAAGCTCACTCGATAGCGGGCCCCGCCGCGGCACTCCACTTGATCGGCCCCGGCCCCTTTCAGCCGGTACGACACCAGCCGCCGCTTCTGCGGCAACGGATGGTGGGCACTGGCGGCCACTTCTGTGAGCGTCAGCCCTTCGTAGCGCCAGGTGACCACGTGGCCCGCGGTGGTGATATCGACCGTCACTTCATAGCCGCCGCGCTTCACGGTGCGACTGCTGTATACCTCGAACAGCTCGGGGTGCAGCGCCCGACCGTAGAGTTGAAATACCAGTTCCGCGACTTTCGGCCTGACGGTCAGCACGATGCGAACTCCTGAGTGACACGCATTCGACAGCCACGCGGCCGTCGATCACGTGCGTATTATAGGCACCTGCCGCGTAGCGCACAAAGAGGCTTTTGAGAATCGAAATGAGAACCTGTCACCAGGGCCTTGACATTTCTGCGCGCGTCAAGTCTGCGCTGCGCTTCCGCCTTGCTAGCACTGCCGCTGGAAGCGCGGCGCCGTGCCAACGGCACATCTTGTGCGCCGCGAAAAAATCGTGCGCGGCACGATGCGAACTGCTCTTGCGTCCCCTCGTCCGCGCTAGCCCACGCTGACGAACACGTCGTACAGCGCGTGCGTGCCGGCCGCGATGCCGAACCCGCGATACACGAACAGCACCGCAAAAAACACGCCGGCCAGAAAGCGAAACGCAAAGCTGAACGTGTTGAATTCCTCGCCGTAGCGCCCCAGGTAGTGCGCCGCCGAGAACAACAGGCTGGTGAGCAGCACGGCCATCACGATGCGCAGGCCACGCTGCGCGCCAATACGCCACGCGCAGGCCGCCACCGGCGGCAACAGCATCAGGCGAAAGAGCATTTCCTCGTACACGCCGGCGCCCATGTAGCCCACGATGCGGCCGATGGCCGGCGCCGCGCCCATCGGCAAGGCCAGCGCCAGCGCGGCACGCTGCGCTTCATCGGGCACGCCCGGATCAACCAGCGACTGCGCCGCCATGGCCTGCAGCCGCCCGCAGCCCACCAGCACCAGCCCCAGGATCGCGCACTCGGCGAACATCACGTACACCACCGCGGCCGATACGCGCCAGCGGTCGCGCGTTAAATGATGCCACGCCAAGAGCAGCGCAATGGTCAAGGCCGGCAGCAAGAAATACTGGCCGAAGCCCGACCAGTCCAGGAACTGCCGCAGCCACACGTCCGCGCCGTTGCGCACCGCCTGCGGACCGAGCACCAGCACGCCCACCTCGTAGATCACCAACAAGGGCAGCACGAACGCCAGGCTCGGCAGCGGCCGGCTCGACTGGCGCAGGTACTCGGTCAGCGGCCCGCTGCCGCCACCGCGGCGCGGAGCCTCTTTACGTGGTGTGTCAGCCATCGGGAGAAGGCCGTTACAGGTCTCACAACCGGCGCGGGCAATTCCCTGCTCGACGACGGTTGTGAATCGGGTTGCAGGACGGATCGGGTGCGCGGCGCGCTGGTCGATCTCGGGAGGGACGCGCCGCTCTGTCATCTTTTCGACGCGAGCGGCCGTCCGGCTGAAGTGCGCCCCGACGGTGTGCCGCCGCCGACCAGCCGCCTGTGGACCGATGATGCCGCGCGTGACGATTGTGGGCGTGGTGGGGCTGGAGGGTGCTCGTTTGAAGCGGGTGTTGGCTCGTGGCTGTTGGCGGCGCTATCGTGCTGCACATGACGCAGGACTGATTGCGTCCGGTTTAGAACTGCTCACGACGGTGGCGATCCCGATTCGCACGGGCTGGCGTTGCCGCCTTGGCTCGCGAATGCGTCCGCACAAAGATCCCTCCAGCCTCCAGCCTCCAGTCTGCTTCTCCCTCACCGCACCGCCAACCCCGCCGCGGCGCTCGGCCCGCTGATCTCGCCCAGGTGATAGAAGGCCAGCGCCAACACCGCGTACACGGCCAACAGCATCACCCCTTCCAGCCAGTGCGTCTCGCCATCCTGCGACACCTGCGCGAGCACGATGATCGAGATCGCCACGGCCACGATCTCCATCGGCGTGAAGTGCAAGTCCAAGGGCCGCTCGTGCCCCATGCCCATACTGGCAAAGACCAACAAGGGCGCCACGAACAGCGCAATCTGAATGCCGCTGCCCACGGCGATCGTGAACGACAGGTCCATTTTGTTCTTCATGGCCACCAGCACGGCCGTGGAGTGCTCCGCCGCATTGCCGATGATGGCCACCACCACGACGCCCACGAACACGGTGCTCATGCCCAGCGACTGCGCGGCGTGGCCCACCGACTCCACCAGCAGCTCGCCCATCACGGCCACGCCCGCCGTGGCCAGCGTGAGCACCACGAGCGCCGTGCCCCGGTTCCACTCGGGCAATTCCTTGGCGGTCGCGTCGGGCGCGCCGGCCGCCGAGAGCAGATTGCGGTGCGTGACGAACGTGAACAGCAGGCTCAGCAGATAAACGCCCGCCAGCACCACCGCGATCTCCTCGCTCAGAAACTCCACCGTGGCCAGCTGTTCGCTCGTGAGCGGTTGCGCAGCGGCGAACACATAGTAGTACAAGGTCGGCATGATCAGCCCGGCCGTGGCCAGGGTCAGAAGCGTTGCGCCCATGCTGGCCGACGTGCGATTGAAATGCTGCTGCTTGTGAAACAGTCCGCCGGCGAACATCGACAGTCCCAGCACCAATAGCACGTTACCCATGATGGAGCCGGTGATCGAGGCCTTCACCAGCGGGTACATGTGCGGCCCTTGGCGCAGGGCGGCCAGCGCGATCACCACCTCGGCGGCGTTGCCGAACGTGGCATTGATCAGTCCGCCCAGTCCGGAACCGAGCCGGGCCGCCAGGCTCTCCGTGGCGCGACCCATCAAGCCGGCCAGCGGCACGATCGCCACGCCCGACGCCACGAACACCCACAACTCCCCGACCGCCAGGAAGTGCGCCGCCACGGCCAGCGGACAGACCACCAACAGCGCGTCGAGCGGGTGCGCCGCCAGGTACCGCCACAGCGAGAATTTTGGTTGGGCCCGTTTCGACATGGGGCATCTCTGGGAGCGCGTTGCGCGAAAGCGTGAATATACCGCGACGCGCTGGCGGCGACGACGGCGCGGGCGACGGACTTGCGCGCCGCCTCGAAATTCGGTATTGCGGCCGCGACCGATATGTGTATACTTGTACAGTAACACCCAAAGCGCCGCACGCGAGTCCGTGGGAGGGCACGGTCGATGGAAACGAGCAAAGCCACCGGGCGGATTGTGGGCCGGGCCGCGGGCATCGCGCCGCCCAACCGCTTCGAACGGGTCCGCACGGAAGATGACTTCGAGCAGCTCGACGCCGCGGACGATCTGCCCGACGTGCGCCGGCTGCCCACGGTCTATCTGCCCGACAACTCGCAAACGCTGATCAGTGAGAACGACAGCCCGGACGTTCCGTTTCGCTACAGCGTCAACCCGTACCGCGGCTGCGAGCACGGCTGTGTGTATTGCTATGCCCGGCCGGGCCACGAGTTTTTGGGCATGAACGCGGGGCTGGATTTCGAGACCCGCATCCTGGTCAAGTACGACGCGCCGGCGCTATTGCGCGCCGAGCTCAACCGCGACGGCTGGCAAGGCGAGCTGATCTCGATCTCCGGCGTGACCGATTGCTATCAGCCGGCGGAGCGTGAGTTTCGCCTGACGCGCGGCTGCCTGGAGGTGATGCTTGAAGCGCGGCAGCCGGTGGGCATTGTGACCAAGAACGCGCTGGTCACGCGCGACCTCGACGTGCTGGCGCGGCTGGCGGCGGAGAGCCTGGTGCATGTGTTTGTGAGCGTGACCACGCTGGACGCCGAGCTGGCGCGCACGATGGAGCCGCGCACGGCCACGCCGCAGGCCCGGCTGCGCGCCATTCGCGAGCTGGCGAGCGCGGGCGTGCCGGTGGGCGCCATGGTGGCGCCGATCATCCCCGGCCTGAACGATCGCGAGATCCCGGCGATCCTGGAGGCGGCACAGCGGGCGGGGGCCCGCGCTGCCGGTTATTTGCTCGTGCGGCTGCCGCTGGCCGTGCGGCCGATCTTCGAGGAGTGGCTCACGCGCAACTATCCCGACAAGGCCGAGCGCGTATTCGCGCTGATTCGCGGCACGCGCGACGGGCGGATGAACAACAGCCAGTGGGGCAAGCGCATGAGCGGCAGCGGGCCGTATGCCGAGCAGATCGGCCGGACATTCCAAGTGTTCAAGAAAAAGCTGGGCATCGACGGCCGGCTGCCGAAGCTGGACAGCTCGAAGTTCACGCCCCCGCAGCTGGCCCGCGGACAGATGCGGCTGTTTTGAGAATCGTCAGCAGCCCCGACACTAACCCGTAGCGCCAGCGAGGGCTCTTCGTACTTTCACCATCCTCCGATCTGCCTGGCATTGCGCGTGGGGTTGGTGTGCGAAGAGTTGTCAGGTCAGGCACTCCTTGGCTGACAAAGTGACCGGCCGATCGCGTACAATGATCCAGGCGTAGGTCGGACACGTTGCGTGCCTGACAAGCTGGCAAGTTTCGACACACGGAGTGTGTCGACTACATGGCCGTCGGCAACGTCGAACTGCATACTCGAACTCCACATGTCGCTCTTCGAAGCCACCGAAGCCGCCAATCGCAAGAGCGCTCAGCCGTTGGCCGTGCGCATGCGGCCGGCCACGCTCGATGAACTCGTTGGGCAGCGTCACTTTCTGGGCGAAGGCAAACTGTTGCGCCGGCTGCTGGCCGCCGACCGGCTGGGTTCGGTGATCCTGTATGGCCCGCCCGGCACCGGCAAGACCACGCTGGCCCACCTGCTGGCGCAGGCCAGCCGCAGCAAGTTTGTCGAGCTGAGCGCCGTGGCCAGCGGCGTGAAGGACTTGCGCGAGATATTGGAAGCGGCCCGCGACCGGCTTTCGGCTGACGGCAGCAAGACGCTGCTGTTCGTCGACGAGATTCACCGCTTCAACAAGTCGCAGCAGGACGTGCTCTTGCCCGACGTGGAAGAAGGCGTGGTGATTCTGGTGGGCGCCACCACGCAGAACCCGTTCTTTGCCATCAATAGCGCGCTGGTGAGCCGCAGCCGAGTGTTCCAATTCGAGCCGTTGTCGCACGAGGATATCGTGGCACTGTTGCGCCGGGCCCTGGCCGATCGCCCGCGCGGCCTGGGCGCCTACGAAGTCCACATGCACGACGACGCGCTGGCGTTCCTGGCCGAAGTGAGCGACGGCGACGCCCGCCGGGCGCTGGGCGCGCTGGAAGTCGGCGTGCTCTCCAGCGACGAGCGGCCGGTCGAGTTCACGCGGGCCCTGGCCGAGGAGTCGGTGCAGCGCAAAGCCGTGGAATACGACGGCACGGGCGACTCGCACTACGATTCGATCAGCGCGTTGATCAAGAGCATGCGCGGCAGCGACCCGGACGCGGCCATCTATTGGTTGGCGCGCATGCTCGAAGCGGGCGAAGACGTGCGCTACCTGGCGCGGCGGATCGTCATCTTCGCCAGCGAGGACATCAGCAATGCCGACCCGCAGGCCCTGTCGCTGGCCGTGGCCACGATGCAGGCTTGCGAGTTTGTCGGGCTGCCGGAGTGCCAGTTGAACCTTGCGCACGCGGTGACGTACATGGCCTGCGCGCCGAAGTCGAACGCCTCGATGCTGGCGCTCTCCGCCGCCCAGCGCGACATTCGCGAAGGCCGGCTGCTGCCGGTGCCGGTTTCACTGCGCGATGCGCACTACACTGCGGCCAAACGGCTGGGCCACGGCCAGGGCTACCAGTATGCGCACGACGCGCCGGACGCCGTGGCCGCGCAGGACTACTTGGGCGTGGACCGCGAGTACTATCAGCCGACCGACCGCGGCTTCGAGCAGGAGTTGGCTCGGCGGCTGGAAACGATTCGCGCCAAACTGCGTGCGGCGAAGCGCCCCGCGCAAGACGACGACTGAACCGACCGCGCATCCATGTCATGCACGATTAGTTGCAAACTACTGGGTGCCATGCTCACGCCACGTGAGCATGCTTGCGTGAAAATGCGTCTAGCTTGCGAGACAGCTTTTGATCGACGCCCAGCCGCGCAAGCGGCTGAGGTCTTGTAGCCGTGGGCGGCGAGCCCACGGATCCCGAAGCCCTGTTACCCTCGGTGCCGCGCGCTTCGGCGTGGCGGCGGCCGAAGAGTCGTGGCAGCTTGGCCGCCGAAGCGCGCGGCCTGGCTGGTTTTTTGCAGGTCGTGTACGACGGGCTAAAGCCCGTCGCTAAAAGACCTGGGCCGCTGTCGCGGCCAACGCACGAAACGCCTCCGCTCACGCATGACATAGACGCGTGGTCGGCCCACTAGAAGTGGCTGGCTCGTCCTTCTCACTGGCAGCAAGCTGCCGGCGGCACCCTCCCACTTGCGCCCCAGTTTCGAGTCAGCGCGTCGCCCTACTGGATCGATGTCGACACAATCGCCGCCAGCAGATCCTCTGTCAGCACGCCGTCGTCCTCGCTGTCTGAGTCGAACACGTCTGCGTCCGTCACTACGGCTTCCAGCAGTTGTGGATCGACGCGGGGCGCGTGCGTGACGGCGACCGTCGCCTCCGGCCGCTTGATGACGGCGACGGACAAGCGTCGCTCTTGAGGCATGCCCGCCAGCGCGGCCAGCGCGGAGGAAATCCCCGCATCGCCGGTGGTCTCATCTGCGGCCGGCAGTGCCACGAGCGCACCGCCGATGTTCAGCCGGTTAAGAATGCCGATGTTCGCCAGCGCCGTCGCGCGGTCCTCAGCCACCGTGATCGTATTGCTGCGGTCGATGTCGCGCACGTCGGTGACGCCGCTGGCGATGCCGACGCCGGCCGCGATCCGCGCGACGTCGTGGCCGACGTTGGTGGTAAAGAAGTGCTCGTTCGGCGCGCCGGTGTCGCCCATGAGGTTGCCAAAATAGAACACATCCGGGACTTCCAGGCCCGTGCGGTCGTTGGCCTTCACCCGCACTTCGAGCCAGGTGTTCTTAATGGTCCCGTTGGCCCAAGTGATGACTACGCGGTCGCTGCCACTCGTGCCGGCGCCGGCGCGAACCGAGACGGCCGTGTGCGACGGGGCGGGCGCCCAACTGTCGGGCGAGTTGTTGCTGCCCACCTTGAACACGAAGTCACTGAAGTTGATGCCGGCGTGAAAGGCTGCGCCAGGACTCAGGTCGATCATGATGCCGTTGATGCCGCGCGAGTAGCTGCTGACGTTGGCGAACGTGGCCAGACCGTCGCCCGGCAGGTACGCGGACTTGTCGGGCGCGATGGCGCCGTCGTCGGCCGGGAGAATGGCCTTGCTGCCGTCGTCGAACGCGCTTTCGTTATAGAACAACCGCCGCGCGACCACCGAAGTTGGTTCTTGCACTAGCTTGGTGACGAATGCGTCCCACGAGCCGGCGCTATTCAAGGGGTAATTGCCAGAGCCTGGGTCAAAGTCAACGCTACCGCCGAACCGCCCGGCGACGAACACGTCGCCCAGGCTGTTGACGGCAATGTCGTTGCCAAAGTCGTATTCGGGGCTGCTGGACAAAAGCGCGGTCCAGCCAGCGCTGCCATCGGTTCCAAGCCGTTGTACGTACGCGTTTGGTCCACCTCCGGTCACGTAGAGCGCATCAGCGCCGTCATAAGCGATTTCCAACGCGCCCCCGCTCCGGGCCCACTCCAGCGCCCCGGCACTGGTGAGCTTCATCACAAAACCGCCAGATCCCGTCACCGATCCCATTGAGACGCCGGCCGGCGAGAGGATCGTCTTCTCGCCGAAATTGGTGAATGTTCCCGCGACGTAGGCGTTGCCCGACGCGTCGACCGCGATGCCGTTGCCGTCTTCGCGCCCGGAACTCGAGCCTAGGGTGACGACATAATCGATGGCGCCGCTGGCGTTGAGCTTCGCCACATAACCATCGCCGTAGGGGAACCCCACGTCGAGCGTCGCCCGCCATTGCTGGGCGGCGCCGGGATCGAAGTCGGCGCGTCCGACAAAGACGCCCGTGAGATAAAGATTCTGAGCCGCATCGACGGCAATGTCTGCCGGCCAAATCCCGGCGGAAATCGACGGATCGTTGGCGAACTTGCTCGCCCAGACGAAGTTACCCGAGCTGTCGAGCTTTGAAATATAGGTGTCGGCATTGCCGCTGCCGTTGGTAAGCGTAAACACACCGGCGCCCGGGTCCATGTCTGCCGAACCGTTGGACATGGTACCCGCGGAGTACACGTTGCCAGCGGCATCCACCTCGATACTGATGCCCAGGACGTAGGAAGTTCCACCCCCGAGTCGCTTGGCCCAAACCAGCGCGCCGGCCGAAGTGTAGCGCGTGACAAAGGCGGCGGGGTTCGACCCCGAGGCGAGCGTCGAGACGCCCGCTTGGATGTCGAAATCGGTCACGCCGGAGAATTGCCCCGTCAGATAGGGGTTGCCCCCGGCATCGAGCGCGAGCCCCAGCCGGTAGCCGTTCGTCGGCCCCGCATCAACGATCTGGCCGGCCCACAGCAAATTGCCAGCGGGGCCATACTTCGCCAGGAACGCATCCGCGGCGCCGGTGCTCGTCAGTTGGAAAGTGCCGGGACCGGGATCAAAGTCGACGGCACCATTGAAGAGGCCTGCGACATACACGTTCCCTGCGTTGTCCGCGGCCACGGAAGTGGCCTCATCGAAGGCCGCATCGCCCAACGCAAATGCGAAACCCAGTCCCGCCGCTGGCGTGGCCCGCAGCTCCAGCGCCTCAAGCGCAGCGTGCCGCACCGTTGGCGTAGCAAGTCTCTTCCCACGACGGCGATCCAACGAGAGACGGACGAGTGCCCACATCGTCGCTTCTCCAGGCTACCAATTATGTCAACTCGCGTTTGCTACAGCCATTTGGTCAGGTAGTATGCCCACGCCAAACGGGGCATGTCAATCAATTTCGTTCCCATCTGCGAGGGATTTCCCGCCGGGTGAATGGCTTTGAATTTCCAGGCGGCCACTCGCTGATTGCAATCGACTGCCAGCATTGCTGATTCTTGGTCTGGCACTGGATTGTGCCATTGCGTATCATCCCGCCCCGCGACTCCAGACGAAAAGCATCTTGGCGGTCGCGATGCATATCGCTGAGGCGGTCAGCGCGGCGGGCGGGAGCGCGCGACCGAGTTCGCAACGATCTTGACCGCCGCACGCGCACTCTTCACTAGCGTCGTCAGGGAGGACGAACTCGTGAACACGCTGAAGCCGCTTTTGATCTGTGCCGTGTTGGCCGGCATTGGCTACGGAGTCTACGTCCGCATCAACAGCGGCAGTGACACGCCGCCGCCGGGCGCACCGCACGAAGTGAGCCCGCCGCCGGAAGTGCAATTGGGCGAGGCCGTGGCCCCTGGCGAAGCGTCGGCCTGGCCGGCGGGCGCAGGCGGCGGAACCGCGCCGGCCTTTGCACCCCCCGCAGGCGCACCAGCCACGCCGAACGCCGGCGGACAAGCGCCGCCGTTTGCTCCGGGGCCCGCGCCCAATGCCAGTGTCGAAGGCGGACAAGCGCCGCCGTTCGATCCGCAGACGGCCGCGCCGCCCGTTGACGGACAACTTGCGCCGCCCGCGGGCGTCGCCGACGTGGGAGTTCCCGGCGCCGCGCCGCCGACGGATGGCGCCAGCCTGACTGCGCCGGCCGGCGCCGATCGGTATGCAGCACCCGATGCCGCGCCTCAAACACAAACCATTCCTGAGGCGCAAGTCCCCGATCGCTATCGCACCGACAACACCGCGACACCCGATGCTCAAATGCCCGCCGGCGCCCCGGCCGACCAGGCCGTGCCCACGGGCACCTTTGTCGAAGCGATGGATGCCGCCAAGCGCGATTTGGAAGCGGGCCAGATGGCCAACGCACTGGCCAAGCTCTCTGTCTGGTACGACGACCCGCGCCTCTCGCCCGGCGAACAGCAACAGCTCAATCAACTGCTCGACCAGGTGGCCGGCACCGTGGTCTACTCCACGCAGCACTTGCTCGAGCCGCCCTGCGAAGTGCAGCCGGGCGAACGATTGGAAGACATCGCCCAGCGCTACAATGTGCCCTGGCAATTGCTGGCCAAGATCAACGGCATCGAAGACCCGGCCAACTTGCGCGCCGGCGAGCGGTTGAAGGTCGTGCGTGGGCCATTCAATGCGGTGGTGAATCTGCAGAAGCGCGAGCTCACGCTCACGCTGCCCAACGGCGTCTATGCCGGCCGGTTTCCCATCGGACTCGGTCAGGATCAGCCGCCGCGCGAAGGCAGCTACGCGGTTTCCGACAAAGTGGTCGATCCGGTCTATCACGGCCGCCAACGCGTGGCCGGCGCCGGCGACGCCGCCAATCCGTTGGGCAACCGCTGGATCGGCCTGGGCACCGACCTGGGCATTCACGGCACCGATCGCGCCGAGAACATCGGCCGCACGGTTCTGCCCGGCTCGATCAGCTTGAGCCCGCGCGACGTGGAAGATGTGTTCGACATCCTGGCCACCGGCTCGCGGGTCACGATCCGGCGCTAAGCGCGCCGCGCGCTGGCCAGCAACCGCAACGGCATGCGCTGTTTGCTTTAGGCAGCGCCGCGAGCTTGAGCTGCTGTGTGCGCCGAGCCGCTGTGCCCGTCGGGTCCACCTGCCGCCCGGTTTGCCCTTTCGAGCGCCTCGGGCCCGTGGTATAGGATGCACGAGCGCGGTTCGCAGCCGCCGCCGTTTCCAGGGCGATCTGAACGCGCGCCATTCGCATTCCCAGGGGATTCGCCGTGTACGACAAGCAGGCGCTGGTGGCGCTGGTGAAACAAAAAGCGCTGCGCTTTGGCGACTTCACGCTCGTCTCGGGCAAGCGGGCCAGCTACTACCTCGACGGCAAGCAGATCACGCTCGATGCCGCCGGCGCCAAGCTCATCGCCGAGGGCATTCTCGATCTCTTGGGTCAGCCCTTGCCCAAGGCCGTGGGCGGCATGGCCATTGGCGCCGACCCGATCACCGCCGCGGTCATCACCATGGCCGGCGTGCGCGGGCAGGAGCTCAAGGGCGTGCTGGTGCGCAAAGAAGCCAAGGGGCACGGCACGCAAAAGTATGTCGAAGGGCCGGTCAGTCCGGGCGATGAAGTGGTAATCGTCGAAGACGTGGTCACGACGGGCGGGTCGTCGCTGGCGGCGATCGAGCGCGTCGAGGAGTTCGGTCTGAAGGTGCGGCGCGTGGTGGCGATCATCGATCGGCTGGAAGGCGGAGCTAGCGCATTCACTTCCCGCGGCTACCGTTTCGACAGTCTGCTGACCGTGCGCGATTTGGGCGTGGAGCCGGCCGCCTAACGGCCGCACCGCTGTGTGCAGGTGCCGCTGGCCTCTCGCCCGTGTGAGTCTCGAGCATTTGCAGGCACTGGCAAGATGCCCGTGGCACCCGAGAATCATTCCTGTGGTTCGAAAAGCAGAGCGAACGAATCTCACGGAGGAGACGCGCAACGGTGGAAACGTCTTTGCATCGCGCGTTGAAACAGCGTTACGCGGGCGCGCATGCGCGCACGGAAGTGCGGCTCGATGGCTATCGCATCGACGCGGTGTGTGACAACCTGCTGGTCGAAATCCAGCACGGCTCGCTGGCCGCCATTCGCGACAAGGTGCGGCGGCTGCTCGAGCGGCATCGCGTGCTGGTGGTCAAGCCCATCGTGGCCCGCAAAACGCTCGTTAAGCTCGCCGCGGCCGACGGGCCGGTGGTGTCCAGCCGCACCAGCCCAAAGCGCGGCCAGCTGCTCGATATCTTCGAGGAGCTGGTGTACTTCACGCGTGTGTTTCCCCATCCGCGGCTAACGCTGGAAGTGGTGCTCGTGGAGGTTGAGGAACGGCGTTATCCGGGCCACGGCCGGCGGCGGCGCTGGCGGCGCAATGACTTTGTCGTCGGCGATCAGTTGTTGTCCGCCGTCGGCGACAGGCTGCGTTTGCGCCGCGCGGCCGACTTGCTGCGTTTGCTGCCCGCGGATTTGCCCGCGCCGTTTCACACGGGCGATTTGGCACGGGCCATGCAAGTGCAGCGCCACGTGGCACAGCGCGTCGCCTATTGCCTGCGCGAGATGCAGGCCGTCCGCCAGGTTGGCAAGCAGGGCAACACCATTGTCTATCGCGTGCCCGCGCGAAGGCTGCGCCGCGGCAAGCCGGCCGCGTGAACGCTGCACAAAAACCACAAAGACTCAAAGGACACGACGCCGAGGGGACGAGAAGGATTGGCACGGTTGCAGGCCGCGGCACAAGAGGCAGCAGCTCGGTCCTTGACATTTGTCGTCTCCTTTGTGCTCTTCGTGCCTTAGTGGTTAATCCGCGGGTCATGCCGGCGAACGTGCTATAATTTGGCAAATCACTCGCGACAGAATTGGCGATGCGACGTTACGCTCTCACGATCGGGTGCGCCATTTGCTTGCTGCTCGAATGCGCGCCCTGCCCAGCGCAATCGGCCGACGCCAGGCCGCGCGTTTCGCTGGAAGTGCTCACCCAGCAGGGCCTCGCGCCCACCGCTACGCAGCAGTGGTATCGCACGCTGACCGACCTGGGGATCAGCGGTTTGCAGATTCGCACCGCCACCCCGCGCGACCAGGCGACCATCACCAGGCAAGGCACCGATGCGGCGCCGTCGTACCGCGTGGTGGGCATTCTCTCGGGCGACAATGTGTTGTCGCTACCGGGCGGACGGTTTCGCGCCAGCGACACGGCCGGGCTGCGCAAGTGGCTCGACAACGTGCGCGACCAGGGAGCCGAAGGCGTCACGCAGCCCCGCGCCGCGTTCGGCCTGGTGCCGCGGCAACTGCAGGAAGTGACCGCCGATTTGAAGATGCCCGTCACGTTCTCTACCGCGGGCCTGCCGGCCACCACGGCAGTGGAACAGATCGCCCGCCAGTTGCGCTTTCCGCTGGAGCTCGACGCGGCGGCGCGCCGCGCACTGGCGGAAACGAAGATCACCGACGAGCTGCGCGGCCTGTCGAGCGGCACGGCCTTGGCGATCAGCTTGCGGCCGGCCGGCCTGGTGCTCCTGCCCGAACGACCCACTGGCGGCCGCGTGCAGTACCGCGTGGTGCCGGGCCAGCGCGGCAGCTCGGCGTGGCCCCTCGGCTGGACGCCGCAAAAGCGCGTCAATGACGTGTTGCCGCGGCTGTTCGAGTTCCTCAACGTGGAGATCACCGGCATTCCGGTTTCCGAGGCGGTCGACGCGATCGCCGATCGGCTGGAATTGAAAACGTTCTACGATCACAACGCGCTGGCGTTGCACGGAGTCGATCCGGCCAAGATTCCCGCGGAAGTGCCTACCAAGCGCATCAGCTACAGCCAGACGCTGCGCCGCGTGCTCGCACAGGCCAAGTTGAAGTACGAGCTGCGGGTCGACGAGGCCGAGAAACCATTCCTGTGGATCACCACGGTCAAGCCGGCCGGATAATGCGGCGGGTGACAGCGTCGGTCCAAGAGTATTCTGGGTGCCACTGGCATGTTGCCAGTGCGTGGAACACGTCGAGAGTCACACTGGCGAGACGCCAGTGGCACCAAACGGAGGATTACCAGCGCACCCAGGGTGACGGCGTAGAAGTGGCACCGGTAGTTACGTGCTCCTCGCCAGTTAGTCGCCTCTTGCCACTAGCCCCCCTTTTTTGCTCTGGCTTTCACGCGGTTGGCATTGGCCCGGCCGGCCCCGGCGCGGCGCCCTTTCCAGCGCGGCTCCGTCAGCTCGGCGTTCCATTTGGCATAGCTGGCTTCGAGCTGATTGCGCACTTCGGGCTTTGCGGCCGCCAGGTCGTGCTGCTCGCCGATGTCCGCGGCCAGGTCGAACAGCTGCACCGGGCCGTCGTTGGGTTGCAACAGTTTGTAGTCTCCCTGCCGCACGGCCCATTGCTGGCCAAAGCGCCAGAAGAGCGTCTCGTGCGGACGCGCCGAGTTCTGGCCGGTCAGATACGGCGCCAGGTCCACGCCGTCCAGGCGATCGTCGGCCGAGATCGATCCGCCCGCGGCCACCACGCACGTGGGCACGATGTCGAGCGAGCTGACCGGCAGCTCGTAGGTCTTGCCGGCAGGCAGTTTGCTTTTCCACTGCACCAGGTAAGGCACGCGCGTGCCTCCTTCCCACACTTGGGACTTGTAGCCGTGCAGCGGACCGTTGCTCGACGTGGTGCGCGGCGTGGGACCGCCGTTGTCGGCGATGAACACGACCAGCGTGTGGTCTTCGATTTTGTCGTCGCGCAGCTTGGCCAGCACGGCGCCCACGTTGTCATCCATTGCCGATTGCATGGCGGCATAGGTGCGGCGTCGCTCGTCGCCGATATCGGTGAATCGCTCGCGGTATTTTTCGGTCGCTTCGAGCGGCGCGTGCACGGCATTGAACGTGAGATACAAAAAGAACGGCTGCGCCTTGTGGCGATCGATGAACGCCACGGCTTCGCGCCCGAAGGCATCGGTCAGATAGCCCTTCTCCTCCACGCTCTCGGTGCCGCGCAGAATCTTGTTGGCCGCGTCCGCCGCGCTGTCCACATACGAATGGGCGCCGCCCAGAAAGCCAAAGTACTCGTCGAAACCGCGCTTGAGCGGATGGAACTCCGGCCGGTAGCCCAGATGCCACTTGCCGACCATGCCGGTGGCGTAGCCCAGCTTCTTCAGGCGGTCCGCCAGTGTCACTTGGTCGAGCGGCAGGCCAAAATTCTCTTCCGCCGAATTGGCCGGGCCCGGATTGAACTCGTGCCCAAACCGCTGCTGGTACCGGCCGGTCAAGAGTCCAGCCCGCGTCGGGCTGCACACGGGGCAGGTCACGTAGCCGTTGGTAAAAGTTACGCCGTTCTGGGCGATCGATTGCACGTGCGGCATCGGCACCGCGCGCGGTCCGGCAATGATCTCGCCATAGCCCAGGTCGTCCGCCACGATCACGATGATGTTCGGCCGGCCGGTGGCCCCTTCAGCAGCCACGCCGCCAGCCGGTTCAGCAGCCACGCCGGGCGAACGATAGGCCAGCACGGCAACCAGGCCCAGCAGCAGCGTTCGTTTCGACATGATCGCGTCCTCGCGGGTTAGAAGGAATTGCGAGCGGAAAACTTCACGTGCCACTTCACGCCGCTAACCCTCGTGTGTATCGACAAACAAGCGATTTCGGGTGCCACTGGCGTCTCGCCAGTGCACGCCCGCACGCACTAAGACGCCCGTGCCAACCGGATGCAACGGCTAACGGCGTTGCGTGGCACTCAGTGGCGTGCCTGCGCATGGCTAAATCGTCTATTAAACCCGGCGTGATATCCAGAGTTCCGCCGGCAGTTTTTTCGTGCTGCAGCGACGGCCTGTCCAGCGGACAACGGCGCCACAAGCGATCCCGGCACCGCGCCGATCACGCGGTTTTTCGCCCGCCGCAATCCCGCCCGCGGCCGGGCCGCGACTTTGCTATTCTCTCGCTTGGCCCGACCGCAATAATGGGAGCGAACCTGGCGCGGTCGTGCGTGTCATCTCACACGTTGTGACTACGCCGGCACCGTCCGCCCCAGCGCACACCCCATGCCGCCTACCGAGTCCGACGCGTCGCCCCCCGACGATCCGCCGCCAGCGCACGACGCCTACGCGGTCATCCGCCTGCCCAACTTCCGCCGCTACTGGCTGGGCAATCTCGTCTCTGTGCTCGGCATGCAGATGCAGAGCGTCACCGTCGGCTGGGAAATCTACCAGCGCACCGGCAAGGTTTTTTACCTGGGGCTGATCGGCCTGGTGCAGGTGATACCGGTCTTCTCGCTGGCGCTCATCGCCGGGCACGTGGCCGATCGACTCGATCGCAAACGCGTGCTCATGGCGGCGCTGGCCTTAAGTGGGCTGGCTTCGCTGGGCCTGGCCGCGGTCTCCTATTTCCAGCTGCCCGTGGCCGGCATGTTTGTGTGTTTGTTTCTCGTGGGAGTAGCACGGTCCTTTCTGCAGCCGGCCAAAAGTTCGTTCCTGCCGCAACTCGTGCCGCGCTCGATCTTCTCGAACGCCGTCACCTGGAGCTTGGGCGCCTTTCAACTGGCCAGCGTGGCCGGGCCGGCGCTGGCCGGCGCTTCGGTGTACGCGCTGGGCTATGTGCAGATCTATCTCGCCCAGGCCACAGCGGCGCTGTTCTTCATCACCATGCTTGCGCGCGTGCAGCGGGCCGACGGCCAGGCCCCGCACGAAGCCCCCACGCTCAAGCAATTGGGCGAAGGCGTGTCCTTCGTCTGGAACAACCAGGTGGTGCTGGGCGCCATGGCGCTCGACATGTTCGCCGTGTTGTTGGGCGGCGCCACGGCACTGTTACCGGTGTTTGCCAAAGAGGTGCTGCACATCGGCTCGTTGGGATTTGGCTTTCTGGCCGCGGCACAATCAGTCGGCGCGCTGTCGATGTCGCTGTTCCTGGTGTATCGTCCGCCGCTCGCGCACGCCGGCCGGGCCCTGCTGTGGTCGGTGGCAGGTTTTGGGCTGGCGATTATCGTGTTCGGCCTGTCGCGCTCCTTCATGCTGTCGTTCGTGGCGCTGGCCGCGGCCGGCGCCTGCGACTGCGTGAGCGTGGTGGTGCGGCACTCGCTGGTGCAGATGCTCACCCCCGATCGCATGCGCGGCCGGGTGTCGGCCATCAGCAGCATGTTCATCAGCGCCTCGAACGAGCTGGGCGAGTTCGAGAGCGGCACATTGGCCTCGCTCACTTCGCCGATCATCGCCGTGGTGGCCGGCGGCGCGGGCACCATCATGGTCGTCATCACTGCGGCGCTTAGACTGCCGCAGTTGCGCCGCTTCGGCCCGCTGGATTTCAAGGCCGAGCAAGAGGCCGCGCCGCACGGCGCCATCGCCGGCGCGCCGTTGGTCGAGCCGGAAGAACCGGCCGAAGTGGGCCGCTAGTAGTTCCATGGCACTCGCGTCTTGCGTGTCTCGGGTGGCACTGGCGTCTCGCCAGTGCTTGGCGCTCGCGGGCAAGGTGCCCGTACCACCCCGGACTTCAACGGTTAACGGCGTAGCGTCCCACGCTCAAAACGGAAACTTCTCGTCGAGCTTGGCGTTCGATAGCTCCACGAGAAACGGCGCCAGGCGCTCGACTACCAGGTCCATCATCCGCCGGCCCTTGTCGGCCGTCGCTTCGTGCGGATAGCCGGCTCCGGAGTTCGTGGTGAGTAGGTGCCAGGGGCGCGTGATCGAGACCCAGCCTTGGTTGACGGCCGCGAAGCGCGACTTGGCGGTCACCCCGTCATCGGCAATCAACGTGCCATCTTCATTCCGCCCTACCAGCTCCGGAAAGTACGCCAGGCCGAACGAGGTTTCCATCTCTCCGGCGTGATCCTCGGGATGCGCGAACAATTGGCCTTCGGCGTCGCGAATGGTGCTGTACCAGTTGCACAGAAACACGTGCGCGCTGGTTTTGCCATACAGCTCGCGCAACAGCGGCTTCAGGTCGTTGCCGCCGTGACTGTTCAAAAGCACGACTTTGCGAATGCCGTGATGCGCCAGCGACGCGACCAGATCCGTGATCAGCGCAAAGAGCGTGGACGGGTTGACGTTCATGGCCAGCGGAAAGGCCATCTGGTTCGTTTCGGTGCCATAGGGAATCGTGGGCAGCAGCAGCACCTTGGCCCCCTGGTTATGGGCGGCCTCGCAGATTTTCTCGCCCACAGTGGTGCCTTCGATCACGTCGGTGCCGTAGGGCAGGTGCAAGTTGTGTGGCTCGGTGGCGCCGCAAGGCAGCACGGCCACTTCGAACTTGTGCGCCTTCACGTGAGCGTAGTTGATTTCCAGGAGGTTCCACGGTCGCACGTTGCAATTCTCCGTCTGGCCGTCCGACGGGCGGCCTACAGGCGCGCGCCTGCGCCCCCCCGGGCACTCGAAACCGTGTATGATAGCCCGCAAATCATTGGGCGGATAGCGCCGCGCGGCGGCGAACGCCCGGCTGCGCTCCATCGTGTGCTGCGCGCGCTCTAGCGTGCGCCGTTCGCGGCTTCGTCAGCCTGCGACGCCGCGGCGGCCGTGTCCGCCGGCACTTCCTCAGCCATGAACGCGGCATACTGCCGATCGAGCGTGGCGTAGTCCGCGCCCGTCAGCTCGGCCAGCGTTTCCGGCGTGGCGCGGCCCGAGTAGACGGCCAGCAGATACTCGACCAGCGCCTGGCGATAGCGGCCACTGGCGTCGTGCATCAGAAAATCGGCCAGGCCTGCCGACTGGCTGTAGATGCGCGGCAGCCGCTCATCGCGCTGCAGCGACTCCATGCCCAGCTCCACCAGTTCGGCCAGCGGCACGTAGAACTTGTCGACCAGCAGGCGATGACGGGCCGCGGGCATGCGACCGGCATCCGCGCCGCCCAGCGTCACCGTCGCACCGTGATCGACCAGCGACTCCATGTAGCAGGCAATCGCCTCGATGACCCAAAAGTTGTGCGCGCGGCCGACGTTCGGGGCCACCGGCCGCGTCTCCTGGAACAGCTGGTGCGTGGCCTCGTGGTGGATGGTGCCGGGGTCCTGCTCGTCGCCGGCAAAGAAATAGGCCGTGCGGGCCTTGTCGAGATAGATGCCCAGCGTGATGTCGATGCGCGGCTGCATCGGGCGCAGCGCCGCGTTGTATTCCTCGCGCGTGCGAAATTGCACGACGGCGTGTTTGGCGGCCGCGGCGCGGGCGGCCCGACCGGCGAAACGCCGCTTCAGTTCGGCCGCATCGACCCCATACGAAATAAACGTCTGTTGCCACACCGCGTACAGCCGCTCCAGCTGCCGCGACAGGCGCACGCCCTCCTCGAGACTGTGATTGGTCGTGACCGTGTAGTGCGCGCTCTCCACGCGCCAGCCCCGCGCCATGTCGCCGCGCAGCCGGGTTTCTTCGGCGCCCGGCATCCAGCGGCCCTGGTAGTAGCGCTCGCCGGCGTCGTAACGCTGCGCGTGATCTTTGGGAAGCCAGCCGAACTGCTCGTGATACACCTTGCCCGCGCTGAGCTGACGCACTTCGAAGGGCGTGTGCCAGCCGCCGGCGTACGGCACGTAGCCCAGCATGCGGCGGGCGGCCTTATGATCGGGATTCTCGCGCACCGTCTCGGTTACCAACTCGTACACCAGCGCCGGCTGCCGCTCGTCGACCGCGCGGCGCGCCAAAGCGAACAGTTTGTCGGCCTGGGCGTCGCGCAGGGTTTTCCAACGCTGGCGCCACTTGGGCAGTTCATCGTCGCCCGGCCCGGGGCCCGTTTTTGACACATTACCAGCCGGCTCGATCACAAACAGTGTCAGCTGATCCGCGGCACGCTGGGGCAGCCAAGCGCGGACCTCCGCGGCGGCTTCGGGCAGTTGCTGCGCCGCGCACTCGCCGGCCAGCGCGGCCAGTTGGGTGGAGTAGTCGGCATAGAGCGCGGCCCGCTCGCCCGTCACGTCGATGTTCGCGCAGGCCGTCGCGCAGGCCATCAGCCACAGCACCGCGCCAGCCCCCATCCGCACCGTTTGCCGCATAGAATCCAGTCTACCATCGACGGTGGCGTCGCACCGCAGCTCAGCGAGCCGCCCCCGCTAAGCCCCGGAAAATGCCGCGTCGAAGGCGGCCCGGCTGGGCACGAAGTCGAGATTCTGCACGAACTGGCAGGCCTCCTTGGCGCCCGCTTCGCGATCCATGCCCGGGTCTTCCCATTCGACCGAGAGCGGTCCTTCGTAGCGAATTTGGTTGAGCGCCCGGATGATCTCTTCGAAGTTGACGCTGCCGCGCCCCGGCGAGCGAAAGTCCCAACCGCGCCGCGCATCACCAAACGGCAAATGGCTCGACAGGATGCCGCTGCGGCCGTTGAGCTGCACGGCCACGTCCTTGACGTGTACGTGGTAGATGCGGTCGGGAAAGGCCCGCAGAAACTCCACCGGATCGATGCCTTGCCAAACCAGGTGGCTCGGATCGAAGTTGAAGCCGAACTCTTCACGCCGCTCCAGGGCCGCCAGCGCCCGGGCCGCGGTCACCATGTCGAAGGCGATCTCCGTGGGATGCACTTCCAGCGCAAACTGCACGCCGCACTCGCCGAACACGTCGAGAATCGGATGAAACCGCTCGGCGAACAGCTCGTAACCGGCCTCGATCATCGAGTCCGGCGTCGGTGGAAACGAATACACGAGCGGCCAAATGCTGGAGCCCGTAAAGCCGTTCACGATGCCCACACCCAGGCGCTGCGCGGCGCGGGCCGTGTTCTTTAGTTCCTCGGCCGCGCGGGCATTCACGCCGGCCGGATCGCCATTGCCCCAAACGTGCGGCGGCAGAATGGCCTGGTGGCGCTCGTCGATCGTGTCCAGCACGGCCTGCCCCACGAGATGCGCACTGATGGCGTGCACTTCCAGATCGTAGCGCTCCAACAGGTCGCGGCGGTTGACGCAGTAGCCCTCGTCGGCCAGTGCCTTGTCCACTTCGAAGTGGTCGCCCCAGCAGGCCAGCTCGAGTCCTTGATAGCCGAAGTCGGCGGCCTTGCGCGCTACGTCTTCCAGTGGCAGATCGGCCCATTGTCCCGTGAACAGGGTGATCGGACGTCCCATGGCACTCCTCCTGTTGCGGTGAAGACTCCTGGCGACCCGCGCTCCAGCGTGCAGCGGCACGCGTCGCGCGGCAACCGTGCATCTATTGTGGCGAATTGCGGTGCCACTGCAACATCCCGGCAGCCTCCCACGCTAGCGGCCCTTGAGCGGCCCGGCCTCACGTGTGTACTCTGTTGAGCACCATGCAGCGAACCGCCCCCAAATTACCCGTCCGCGTGGCCATTATCGGGGCCGGCGCGGTGAGCGACTATCATCACGTGCCCGGGCTGCGGCTCGACGAGCGCGCCCGCCTGGTCGCCGCCTGCGACACGAACCGCGAGCTGGTCGAACAGCGTAAGCACGACTGGCAGATCGATCTGGTTTCGACCGATCCCGAGACGATCTGCAGCAGCGGGGAAGTCGACGCCGTGATCATCGCCACGCCCAACTTCACGCACCACAACATCGCCGTGGCCGCGGCCCGCGCCGGCAAGCACGTGATGTGCGAAAAGCCGCTGGGATTGAACGCGGCCGAAGTGCGCGCCATGTATCATGCGGCCCGCGATGCCGGCGTGGTGCACATGACGGCCTTTACCTATCGCTTTGCGCCGGCCATGCGTTATCTCAAGCACCTGGTGGCCTCGGGCGCGCTGGGTGAGCCGCGACACTTTCGCAGCCAGCGCTTTCTCGATTGGCCGGAAACGAGCTGGGGCTGGCGGCAGTATCGCCGCACGGCCGGCGCCGGCGACTTGTTCGACATGACGATCCACCGCCTTGATTTTGCAATGGATCTGCTGGGGCCGATCGCGCGGGTGACCGGCGCGCTGGCCCGCTTTGCTCCGCGCACGCAAACGGCCGCGGGCGAAGCCTGTCCGCCGTCCGACGTCGACGACTGGTCGAGCATCATCGGCGAGTTCGCCTGCGGCGCAACCGGCCTGTGGGAAGGCACCACCCTGGCCAAGGGCTACGGCCGCGGCGGCTTCGGGCACGAGTGGGCCGAAATCAACGGCAGCGAAGGCTCCGCCGTCTACCAACTGCACACGCCCAACAGCATCCTGCTGGGCTCGACGGGCAAGGATCTGGAAACGGTCGAAGTGCCGCGCGAGTTCCTCAAGCCCGCCGACAGCCCGCGCGACCCCGGCGCGGGCGCGCCGGCCACCGTGTTTCGCTACGACCTGGTGTGGGAGTTTGTTTCGGCCATTGTCTCCGGCCGCGAGGCTGTGCCGGGATTTTATGAGGGGCTTACCGCGCAAATCGTGGCCGACGCGGTGATCGAATCGTATCACGAACGCCATTGGGTCGACATTCCTCACGAGCACGTCTGAAACGATGGGAAAAGTAAAGCAACTGCCAAAGCGCTCCGCGGTCAAGCCGGCGGACACCTGGGACCTGGCCAGCCTGTTTGCCGACGACGCGGCCTGGGAAGCGGCCTTTCTCGAATGGGAGTCCGAGATCCCGCGCTACGAGCACTTCCAGGGCAAGCTGGGCGAAAGCGCCGACACGTTGGCGGCCTGCCTGGAGTTCGACAACGACTTCGAGCGCGCGGGCGAACGACTGGGCACCTACGCGTTTTTGAAAACGGCCGAAGACGCCGCCGACAGCACCTATCAGCGCATGATCGGCCGCTATCGCAACGCGGCCAGCCGTGCGGCTCAGGCCGGCAGCTACATCCGCCCGGAGATCATGGACATTCCGGCCGCGACGATGGATGCGTTCCTGTCGGCCAAGGTGCTGGCCGGATTTCGGTTGCTGCTCGAGCGGTTGCTGCGCTATCGCCCGCACACGCTCAGCAAGGGCGAAGAGAATCTGTTGGCCATGCAGTACGAGATGGCCGAGGCGGCCAACCAGATCTTTCGCCAGTTGAACGACGCGGATTTGAAGTGGGGCGCCGTCCGCAACGAGCGCGGCGAGATGGTGGAGTTGAGCAATTCGTCGTTCTCCGCATTCTTGCATTCGCCCGAGCGGAGCGTGCGGAAGCGGGCCTTCGAGCAGTACTACGCGCAGTTCGCCGCGCACGAGAATACGCTGGCGGCCACGCTCAACGGTTCGATCCAGCGTGACGTGTATTACGCCAAGGCGCGCAACCACAAAAGTGCGCTCGAGTCGGCGTTATTCGCCGACAAAGTGCCGCCGACGGTGGTGGAGAACCTGATCGCCTCCGTGCATCGCCACCTGCCGGCCTTGTATCACTACTACGATCTGCGCCGGCGGAAGATGAAGCTGCGCGACATCCATCACTATGACACCTACGTGCCGATTCTGAGCGAGCTGGAAACGCGCCACAACTGGCAGCAGGCCGTGAACCTGGTGCTGGCCGCGATCGAGCCCTTGGGCCACGAGTACTGCGGCGCACTGGAAAAAGGTCTGAACGGTCGCTGGTGCGATCGCTATCCGAATAAGGGCAAGCAGAGCGGCGCATTCAGCTGTGGCTCGTTCGACGGCGATCCGTACATCATGATGAACTACCAACCCTCCGTGCTGGACCACGTGTTCACGCTGGCGCACGAGGCGGGCCACTCCATGCACAGCTACTTCTCGGCCCGGCACCAGCCCTTCCAGTACTATAACTACACGATCTTCGTGGCCGAGGTGGCCAGCACGTTCAACGAGCAGCTGCTGGCCCGGCACCTCATGCAGCGGGCCAAGAGCGACAAGCAGCGGGCGTATCTGATCAATCGCGAGATCGACGCCATTCGCGGCACGATCATCCGCCAGACGATGTTTGCCGAGTTCGAGGGAATCACGCACGCCCTGGTCGAAGCGGGCGAACCGCTCACGCTCGATCGCTTCAAAAGCGAATACCGCAAGCTGCTGGCGCACTATTTCGGTCCCGACTTCACACTCGACGAGCAGTTGTCGCTGGAGTGCTTTCGCATCCCGCATTTCTACCGAGCGTTCTATGTCTACAAGTACGCCACGGGCCTCTCGGCCGCGATTGCCCTGGCCGAGCGCGTCACCGGCGGCGGGCAGCGCGAGCTCGACGATTACCTGGGCTTTCTCCAGGGCGGCTGCTCGAAATATCCGCTCGATCTGCTGCGCGACGCGGGCGTGGATATGGAGCAGCCCCAGGCGGTGGACACGGCCTTGGGTTATTTTGAACGCCTGGTCGGCGAGCTGGACGAGTTGCTGTAACCGGCGGGAGGCTACAGGCTGTAGGCGGGAGGCTGGAGACGGTAGGCTGAAGGAAGAAACGCTCGCCGATGGATCGTCTCTGGCCACGAGCCTGAGTTCTCCCTCTCCCCTGGCGCGGGAGAGGGCGGGTTGAGGGTGAGTGGTCAGTGATCAGTGGTCAGGAAAATCCAAAATCCAAGATTCCGCCAGCCGCCAGCCTCCGGTCTCCAGCCCCCAGCCTCTCAAGGAACCTCCCCATGCAACTCGGACTCGTGACCTATCAGTGGGGCGCCGATTGGGATCTGCCCACGTTGATCAAGAACTGCCAGGCGACCGGGTTTGCCGGCGTCGAGCTGCGCACCACGCACAAGCACGGCGTCGAGCCCGCGCTCAACGACGCCCAGCGCAAGGAAGTGGCCCAGCGTTTCAGCGACAGTGGCGTCGAACTGGTCGGCTTGGGCACCGTCTGCGAGTTTCACGCGCCCGATCCGGCCGTGGTCCGCAAGAACATCGAAGAGTGCAAGGCGTTCATCCGCCTCTGCCACGACGTGGGCGGCACGGGTGTCAAGGTGCGCCCCAACGCGCTGCCCGCGGGCGTGCCCGTCGAGACGACGATCGAGCAGATTGCCAAATCACTGGATGAAGTGGCCTCGTTCGGCGAAGGGTACGGCGTGGAAATTCGCACGGAGATTCACGGCCGCGGCACGTCGGAGATTCCGGTGGTTCGCCAGATCATGGACGCTTCGCGCCAGCCCGGCTCGAAGCTGTGCTGGAACTGCAACGACGCGGATCTGGCCGGCGCGGGCCTGGCCGCCAACTTCGCCAGCGTGCAAGACCGGATCGCCACCGTTCACATCCACGATCTCATTTCGAGCTATCCCTGGCGCGAACTGTTCACGCTGCTCAACGGGGTGAAGTTCAAGGGCTGGACGCTCCTGGAAGAAGGCGCCGCGACCAGCGACCCGATCCGCGTGATGAAATACTACCGGCTCGTGTGGGAAGCGCTGGCGCACGGCGGCGCGGGAACATGAAGCGCCCCAACGATGCGTAAGCGAGATTTGCGTCTCGCGTTTTTTCCCTCTCCCGTCGAGGGAGCGGGGAAGAGGATCCTGGCCGCACCCCTACTTCTGGCCCGCTTCGTCGACGAAGCGGCGCGTCGCTTCGTGCCGGGGACTGTTGAAGATCTGCTCCGAGGGGCCCGACTCCAGCACGCGGCCGTCCTGGAACACGTGCACCGTGTTGGCCGTGCGCCGCGCCAGCCGCAAGGAATGCGTCACCACGATCATCGTCTGCTCGCTGCCGGCCAGGTCCGCGATCACGCTTTCCACTTCGCCGGCCATGCGCGGGTCGAGCGCGCTGGTGGGCTCGTCAAAGAGCATGACTTCCGGCTTCATAGCCAACGCCCGGGCAATGGCCACGCGCTGCTGCTGTCCGCCCGAGAGCGTGTCGGGCATCTGGTGCAATTTGTCGCGCAGGCCGACGCGATCCAACAGCGCCGTTGCGTCGGCGATCGCCTGCTCGCGCGAGTGGCCCAACACGTGGATCGGCGCCTCGATGACGTTGCCCAGTGCCGTGCGATGCGGAAACAGGTTGAACTGCTGAAACACCATGCCCACGCGGCGGCGAATATGTTGCACCACGGGCGCACGCTCGCGGGCCGGCAGCGCGGCGTCGAGCGTGACTCCGGCCACGTCGATCTGCCCGGCGTGAAACACTTCCAGCCCGTTGATGCAGCGCAGCAACGTCGTCTTGCCGCCGCCCGAGGGCCCCAGAATGGCGCACACCTCGGCGCGGCGCACCGACAGCGACACATCCGTGAGCACGGCACTGCCGGCGAACTGCTTCGACAGCCCGCGGATGACCACGGCATCGTGATGATTGGCCGGATCGTTCATGCGGCGCTGCGCTGCCGAGGAAGCAGCCGCCTCTCCAGGACCGTCGCCAGCCGGGCCAGCGGAATGCTCATCAGCAAGTACAGCAAGGCCGTCATGGCGGCCAGCTCCAGCGTGGCGCCCGTGTCGTTGCGCTGCACGCTGTATTGCTTGGTCAATTCCATCACCGTGATGACGGAACAGACCGAAGTGTCTTTGAACATGGCAATGAAGTCGTTGGTGATCGGTGGGATGACAATCCGCACGGCCTGGGGAATCACCACGCGGCGCAGGGCCATGGCCGGCGACATGCCCAGCGACAGCGCGGCTTCCATCTGGCCGCGCGGCACGGCCTGCAAGCCCGCGCGGTAGATCTCCGCTTCATAGGCGGAGTAGTTGACGGCCAGGCCGGCCACGGCCGCGTAGAACGCCGGAATCGCGATGCCCACCTCGGGCAGCAGGAAAAAGATCACGTACAGCTGCAGCAACAGCGGCGTGCCCCGCAGCACCTCGACGTACGCCACGAGCAGCCAGCGCACCGCCGTCGGTCCGTAAATGCGGCCCAGCGCCACGAGCAGTCCCAGCAGCATGGCCAGCGGCATGGCGGTGCAAGCCAGAAGCACGGTCATGCCGGCGGCTTCGACCAGCAGCCAGCCCCGGCTGCGAATAACGGCCCAACCGCGCAGCTGCGTAGAGTGGATGCCCAACTCCGCAGCGCTGCGACCGCCGAGCGATGCCAATTCATTCTGCGCGTCGTTCCACAGGCCGTACTTTTCGTAGATGGTCTGCAAACGGCCGTCGGCAATCAACTTGTCGAGTGCCGCATTCAGCGCATCGCGCAGCGCGGTATCGCCCTGGCGCGCAAAGATCACGTAGTAGCCGTGACCCACCGGCTCGCCGATAGGCGCCAAGGCGGCGAAGCGGTCGAGATAGAAGACCACCGCGGGCAGATCGGCCAGCGTGGCGTCGAGCTTGCGCGTTTCCACTTCGCGCATGGCGTCGGTCGTGCCCTCATAGGCCACGATCTCGACGTCGGCCGCGTAGTGCTCTTGCATGTAGTTGTGCGCTGCCGAGGCTTCCAGCACGCCCACCTTGGGCTTACGGCCGCGGGCATCGCGGCGGCGCAGGTCGTCCCAGCTGCGCAAGTGCGAATTGTCGCGCCGCGCCAGCAGCACCATCTGATAGACGTAATACGGCCGCGTGTGCTCCATGGTGGGCACGCGCGAAGGCGTGAGCTCGTAGCCGTTGAGCACGATGTCGATTTGCCGCGTGTTCAGTAGCGCCGGCAAATTGCTCCACGGTCCCTGGAAGAATTTCGCCTGCACGCCCAGCTCGGCGGCCAGCAGGTCGGCCAGCTCCACCTCGAAGCCGATCATGCGGCGCGGATCGGTCGGATCGGGATAGATGTACGGCCCGCCCCCTTCCGCGTCGGCGCCCCAGATGAGCGTGCCGCGGGCACGCACGTTCGACAGCGTGTCTTCGCGCGCCGCCGCCAGCGGGCCGCAGGCCACCAGCAAGTAAACCGCAGATAGACAAATGCGCCACATCGACCGTCAAGTGTAACGCACCCAGCAAACGGGGCCAGATCGATGCGGGTCAATCGCTCAACCTCACCCCCGACCCCTCTCGCCCACCGAGGGAGCGGGTAAAAAGAAGCGCGCGCAGCGCATCGATCGTGCATGCAGCGCTTGGTCGGCACATTCACTTCGCCGCAGATTTCGTCGCGTTTTCGATGCGATACAAGTGCGTGCCGGTACGCAGAAAGATCGCACCGTCGACGATGGCCGGCGAGGCCTGCGATTCGCCTTCCAGCTTGTTCACGGCCAGCTCTTCGTAGGCGGTGCCGGGCCGGAGCACGTAAGTGACGGCCGAGTCGTCCAGGCAGTAGATCTTGCCGTCAGCCAGCACCGGCGAGGCCCAGAACTTGCCGCCCAAACGCTGGGTCCAGTGTGTCTTGCCGGTGGCGGCGTCGTAGCACACGGCAATGCCGGCGTCGGAGATCGTATACAGTTCCTGGCCGACCAACAGGGGCGAGACGTCAAGCGGCACGACGGCCCCTTTCGTTGCGTTCCACACCTTGTTGCTCTCGGTCAGGTCACCGCGTCCCGGCACCTTCACCGCGTACAACTCCGGCGCGCCGAAGCCGGAGGAAAAATACAACAGCCCGTTGCCGTATACCGGGCGCGAGACGTTCGAGTAGCCGTTGAAGCGAAACCACCAGATTTCCTCGCCCGTGTCGGGCACGTACGATACGACCGAGTCGCTGCCCAGGGCGACCAATTGCGGTACGCCGCCGAGTTTCAGCACCAGCGGCGTGCAATAAGCCATCGGCACTTGCGACGCGCCGCTCTTGCGCTCGGCGCTGATATGGGCCCGCTCGCGCTTCCAGCGCATCACGCCCGAGTTCTTGTCCAGCGCCACGACGTACTGCACGTCGGTGCCGTCGCAACTGATCAACAGCAGATCGTTCCACACCACGGGCGAAGCTCCCGGGCCGTGGCCGTGGTTGTATTTCAGCTCGTTGTTCTTCCACAGGATCTTGCCCTCGGCCGACAAGGCTGCCGTGCCGTGTGCGCCGAAGTGCACATAGACGCGGCCGGGCTCGAGCACCGGCGTGGGCGAGGCATGGCTGTTGTTGGCGTGGACAGCGCCCGGCTCATCGATGTGAAACACTTCGACGTCGTGTGTCACCTTGCCTGTCGTTCGGTCGACGCAGATTGCGCGCAGCGAGTGATTCTCGTCGGTCGCGGTGGTCACCCAGATCTGCTGGCCCAGGATCGACGGACTTGACCAGCCATGGCCCGGCACGGCCGTCTTCCAGGCGATGTTTTCGGTCTCGCTCCAGGTGAGGGGAACGTTTTTGGAAGTGGAATGGCCCTGTCCGTCGGGACCGCGAAACTGGGGCCAGTCGGAGGCTGCAGCGGTCGGCAGCAGGACCAGCACCCAAGCCAGGGCGCCGGCCGTCGTGCGTATTGTCATGGTGGGTAGGTGGCTCGTGTGAGCCGGTGGGTGTGCGGTGTCCGCGGGGACTGAGCCAGTCCCCAACGGCTTTCCAACCGCCTCTGGAGACACCATGGTGCCCGAGCCGGCCGGCGATTGCAAGCGCGACCATCTGGGCTGCCGACCGGCCGCACGGCAAGCGTGTATACGGCCAAGATCAAATGCGTACAATCGAAATACTTGCAGACGGCCGCCAGGTACGCGCGGCGCGTCTGCACCGTCAGCCCGGGCCCTCTGCCGTCGAGAGAGACGCGAGACTGCGCGCGACCAAGCTGCCCCGAGAAACAATCATGGACTGCGGCTCGATCATCAGCTGGGCCATCTTTGGGTTGATCGTCGGCGCCCTCGCCCGCTTGCTGTGGCCAGGTCGAGGGCCGGCCGGCTGCCTGAGCACGATCGTGCTGGGCGTGGCCGGATCGGTCGTCGGCGGCGCGGTCACACGCTTGATCATGGGGCCTGCGGATTCCCCCATTGAGCCGGCTGGGCTGATCATGTCGGTCGTGGGGGCCATCGTGGTGCTGTGGATTGCCAGTGCGCTGACTTCGCGCGGGCCATACGAATAGCTGGCAGCGGTGGTTGGGCAACGGCAGTTGGGCTGCGGCGATGGGCTATTTGGGCACCCGGCCGCCTGCGCGGCCCTCGAATCGATCGCCAAAATACTTGCGATTTTCGGCTTTTCTGGCGACAATAGCGGTTGGTGTGGTTTGCTCACGGACCTTGGCCCGCGGGCGCAGCCGCGCCAACGGAACAGAAGCCCTTCTCCAGTTCGGCAATTCGCGCCGGTATGGCCAGTCTTCGGACCATCCCCGAACCGCCACGCGCAGTCGTGCAAACCGTCGCCGCACCGCCGCCTGACAAAACGGCGCAGCGCTCGGACGACGATGACGTCATGCGCCAGATGGGCGAGTTCATGCCTTCGTGGCTCACCTCGCTCGTATTCCACCTGACGCTGGTGCTGCTCTTGACGCTGATTGTCGCCGACGTCGGCTCGAGCGGCACGGAAAGCATCTCGCTTGATTTTCAATCTTCGTCGCCGGGTCTGGATGACGGCTCCGGCGCTCTCGAAGACGCCGTGGCCATCCCCAGCGAGCTGCCCGAGAGTGCGGAAGATCCGAGCGAGCAGATGGTCGAGCCAATACCCGAACCGACCGCCGAAAGTCTCGAGATCAAGTTAGCGGAAGTGCCGCGCGAGTCGACGCTGACCGGGGCACTGCCGGGCGGCGACCTGGGCGATTCCGGCGACGTCAACACCGACCAGCCCGGCGAAGGCGACGATGGCATCAAGCTCGGCCCCGTGCGCACCGGCGTGTTTGGCGTCTCCGGCGAAGGCGAGCGGTTCGTCTACGTGTTCGATCGCTCGGAGAGTATGAACTCGGAGTTGACGTTCTCGTCTGAAGGCACGGTGGTGTTTTCCGTCACGCCGCTGGTGGCCGCCAAGGCCGAGCTGCTCAAAAGTTTGAACGATCTGGGCGGCGGGCACGATTTCGGCATGGTGTTCTACAACCACGGTCCGTGGGTTTTCACGTTGGGCAACCGCTCGCGGACGATGTTCTCGGCCACGCGCGAGAACAAGCGCCGGGCCACGCAGTTCATCACCAGCATGTACGGCCAGGGCAAGACGAACCACATGAAGCCCGTGGAAATCGCCCTGCGAATGCACCCGGACGTGATCTTCTTGATGACCGACGGCGAGCCCAAGGACGACCTGACGCGCACCGAGCTCGACCAGTTGAAGCGCTTGAACAGCGGCCGCACGAAGATCAACGTCGTGCAGTTTTGTTACAAGGAAATGACCGGCGGGGCGCTGGTCGACTTGGCCAACGAGAACGGCGGCAAGCACGAGTACTTCAACATCGCGAAGCTGGGGCCCAAGGGCCCGGGCGATCTGCCGCCGCCGGTTGAGTTTCGCCCTGGCCCGCCTCCCGGCCCGGTGCCCGACGCGTTCCGGGGACTGGACCCTGTGCCGATGACGGATGCCGCGGGCAAGCAGCCGAACCTGCCGTAGGGCCGGTGCAACACGCTGCTCGGATTCCACGACGGCGCTTGATTGGAGTTTGGGCCGAAGGCCCAACCAATATCAGCCTAGGGCGCGAGCCCTAGGTCGGCGATTTATCCCCAGCGATTCCTGAGGGCCAACGGCCCGATCGATCGTTCGAATGCCACACGTTCGGTAACGTACGCCATCGTAAGCATCCAGCGTCGACCGTTGATTCGATCAGGTCGGGCCTTCAGCCCTGCCGTTGAATTCAGAGGACTGGTGCTCTTCACATTGGGCGTTGCCCAAGGCTGTTATGGGTCGCACTTGCGGTGCTTGTCGCGCACTTTCGGGTGGCGCGTTTGCAGTTCAGTTTTCTCTTGAACAACTGCAAAACCGCAATCACTACGCGGCGGCCAGCCCCTTCGTTTGCACCCGCCGAACGTTTGGGCTATATCTGGCAGTTTGCTCGATTTCCACCTGGCTTCTCCTGGTCCTGCCCTGAGGCTCACGCGCCATGGCTCTCAACAAGTTCAGTTCCCGCATCACCCAGCCCAAGTCGCAAGGCGCCAGCCAGGCCATGCTCTATGGCACCGGGCTCTCGCGCGAGGACATGAACAAGCCGCAGGTCGGCATCGCCAGCATGTGGTATGAGGGCAACACCTGCAACATGCACTTGAACGACCTCGCCGCCAAGGTGCGCGAGGGCGTGCAAGCGGCCGGCCTGGTCGGCATGCGCTTCAACACCATCGGCGTCAGCGACGGCATCTCGATGGGCACCGAGGGCATGTGCTACTCGCTGCAATCGCGCGACCTGATTGCCGACTCGATCGAGACCGTGATGGGCGCGCAGTGGTACGACGCCAACATCTCCATTCCCGGCTGCGACAAGAACATGCCCGGCTGCCTGATCGCCATGGGGCGCGTGAACCGGCCGGCGCTGATGGTCTACGGCGGCACCATCAAGCCGGGCCATCGCCTGGTGAATGGCGAGGAAGTGAAGCTCGACGTGGTGTCGGCCTTTCAGTGCTACGGCGAGTTTCTGGCCGGCACGCTCGATGAAAAAGGCCGGCAAGAGCTCGTGGCCAAGGCCTGTCCCGGCGCGGGGGCCTGCGGCGGCATGTACACGGCCAACACCATGGCCTCGGCCATCGAGGCGATGGGCATGGCCCTGCCCTACAGCTCGTCCATCCCCGCGGTCGATCCCTTGAAACTCGACGAGTGCTTTCGCGCCGGCGCGGCGATTCGCGTCTGCCTCGAGCGCGATCTCAAACCGCGCGACATCATGACCCGCGCCGCGTTCGAGAACGCCATGGTGGTGGTGATGGCCGTCGGCGGCAGCACCAACGCCGTGCTGCACTTGATTGCCATGGCGCGGGCCGTGGATGTGCCGCTGGCGATCGACGATTTTCAGCGCGTGAGCGATCGCGTGCCGTTCCTGGCCGATCTCAAGCCGAGCGGCAAATACGTGCAGGAAGATTTGCACAACGTGGGCGGCACGCCGGCCGTGATGAAGTACTTGCTCGAGAAAGGATTGCTCGACGGCAGTTGTATGACCGTGACCGGCCAGACGCTGGAGGAAAACCTGCGCGATCTGCCGGGCCTCACGCCAGGCCAGGATGTGGTGCACAAGCTCGAGGAGCCCATCAAGTCGACCGGGCACATCCAGATCCTGCGCGGCAACTTGGCGCCTGAAGGTTCGGTGGCCAAGATCACCGGCAAAGAGGGCACGCGCTTCAGCGGTCCGGCCAAAGTGTATGACGGCGAAGAAGAAATGCTGCACGCGCTCGAGCGCAAGGAGATCGGCAAAGGCGACGTGATCATCATTCGCTACGAAGGGCCCAAGGGCGGGCCCGGCATGCCCGAGATGCTCACGCCCACCTCGGCCATCATGGGCGCGGGTCTGGGCAAGGATGTGGCCCTGTTGACCGATGGGCGCTTCTCCGGCGGCTCGCACGGCTTCATCGTCGGGCACGTCACCCCCGAGGCCCAGGAAGGCGGGCCGATCGCACTGGTGCAAAATGGCGATCAGATCACGCTGGACGCCGCCACCCGCACAATCAGCGTGGACGTGAGCGACAAGGAGCTGGCCGCGCGGCGCGAGAAATGGAAGGCTCCGGCGTATAAATTCACCCGCGGCACGCTCTATAAGTACATCAAAAACGTCAAGAACGCGTCGCTGGGCTGCGTGACCGACGAGTGACGCCGCGGTGACGATGACCATTCGCTTGCGGCGTAGCAGCGAACACTCGTGCGTGGGAGCCTCACGTGGACGAACAGTCGACCGACCTCACGACACAACGCGCACCGACCGAAGCGGCCGAAATGACGCCCGAGCAATTGGCCGAGGCGCGACAGTATGGCCGCTTGTCGCTGGTGTGCGACCTGATCGATAAGGCGCTCGACGTCGGTTTTCTGGCGCTGATGGCGTTCGTGTTGGCAGTGCCCTTGGATCGCTGGCTGGCCGGGTACTTCGCCAATGCGACGGCCCGCCTCGCGGTGATTTTCTTGGTCGTCACGGCGCTCCACATGGCCATTTCCTTTCCGCTGTCGCTGTACTCCGGCCACGTGCTCGAACATCGCTTCGGCCTGAGCCGGCTCTCGTTCGCCGGCTGGCTGGTGCGCTATCTCAAGCGCATGGCGCTGACGGTGGGGTTGGGGCTCGCGCTGTTCGTGCTTCTGTTTCAGCTCATCTGGTTGGTGGGCGACGGCTGGTGGCTGGCGGCCGCGGCCGGATTCTTCGTGATCAGCGTGCTGCTCGGGCAATTGATGCCGGTCGTGTTCCTGCCCATGTTCTACAAGGTCGAGCGGCTCGACAACGCCGAGCTGTCGGCGCGCATGGCCCGCTTGGCGGAAGGCACCGGACTTTCAATTCAAGGCGTGTATCGCCTGGGCTTAAGCGCCGAGACGGCCAAGGCCAACGCCATGCTGGCCGGGCTGGGTCGCACGCGGCGCGTGCTGATGGGCGACACGCTGTTGGATCAGTTCACGCCCGACGAGATCGAGGTGATCTTCGCCCACGAGATCGGGCATCACGTGTTCCGCCACATCCGCAAGTTGATCGTCACCGGCGTGCTGGTCAGCGTGGTGGGCTTTGGCGTGTGCAGCCAGGTGATGCTGGCCTGGTCGGCGGCGCACTACGGCGTGCACGATGCGCACCAGATGCCGCCGGCCACCCTGCCCTTGCTGATGTTCGTGCTGACCGTATTTGGGCTGCTGCTGGAGCCGGTGCAAAACGCGATCAGCCGCGGCTACGAGCGGCAGTGCGATCGCTACGCGCTCGATCGCACCGGGCTGCGGGCGGCGTACGTATCGGCGTTTCGCAAACTCGCGCGGCTGAACAAAGACGATCCCGACCCGCACCCGCTGGAAGTCTTCTGGTTCCACAGCCACCCGCCGATCCGCGAACGGCTGGCCATGGCGGACGAGTGACCAAGCAGGAAGATTCCCACCACAGAGTTCGCAAAGGCCGCTGAGAAGAGACGATCATTTTATGAGCACGCCTCGTTGCCCTATCGTCTCGACGTCCTCCGCGTTCTCTGTGGTAAATTGTTCGTTTCTGCCGATCGCTTGCTACAGCAACACCGGCGTGAAGCACAGCACCGGAATGGCCAGCGACACCAGGCCAATCACCGTGCGCAGCGGGCCTAGCCGCACGTTGTCGTCGCGCGTGGGCGGATGGTCCACGCCCAGGAGAATCACCAGCACGAGCATCACCGTCCAGTTGTAGTGCGCGCCCAGCACGACGAACAAAATGGCGGCGACCAGGAAGGTGCGCGCCACCAGGTGAGCCCGGCGGCCGAACAGCCCGTAGATCACGTGGCCGCCGTCGAGCTGGCTGATGGGCAGCATGTTCAGGCCCGTGATCAGCATGCCCACCCAGCCGGCCATGAGCCAGGGATTGTTCTTGTCCAGCACGCCTTCCACGCCCAATTCCGGCCGCAGATTCTCGCGCAAGATCTGAAAGATCAGCGGGTCGCCCAGGATGGCGTCGCCGCCGGCGGGCACGACCGTGGCCGTTTGGATGCCGAACCAGATGATGGGCAGCGCCACGATCAGGCCCGCGATGGGTCCGGACAGGCCGATGTCGAACAGTTGCTTGCGATCGGCGCGGGAACCCTCCATGCCGATCACCGCGCCCATGGTGCCGGTGAGGATGAACGGCACAGGGATGAAATACGGCAGGCTGGCGGGAACGCGGTAGCGGACGGTCTGCAGGAAGTGGCCCATCTCGTGCGTCAGCAAGATGCCGATCACGGCGGCCATATATTTGAGTCCCTGCGGCCAGTTTTCGGCCAACATGCGGTCCGTCTGGTTGACGGCCAGATACGCGGTGGGATTCCAGTTGAGCGCGCCGGCATAGAACGTGGAGACGCAGGTGGCCAGAAACAGAAACACCGGCAGCACGATGCGCCGGCGGCGGGGCGACTCGAGATCGGAGCGGCCCAGCGCGCGCGGCCGCAGCTCGGGCTCAAGCTCAATGGGCGGCTCCGCGCGGTCGACCGGAGGATCGGACGCTACCGGCGCCGGCCGCGCGCCGTGCGGCCAGCGCAACACCGTGGGCTCGGGCTCGACAGGATCGCGCGGCAAATCGTCCGGCAGGCTCGCTTGATTCATGCGGTCCAGCATAGCAGCCGTGCGCGGTGCTTCGGAAGTGCTGTTAGGCGCGAGCGATCCTGCCGCTCGCCGCTCGCGTTCTTCTCCCTCTCCCTCGACGGGAGAGGGTCGGGGTGAGGGTGAGAACCAAGGAGCGCGCCTACTCAGCCTTCCACGGTCAGCTGCTTGTAGTGGCCGTTGCGCCAGCGAGGAATGTCGTTCTTGTAGTAGCCCGACACGCGACTCTCGCTGGGGCCGCCGGGCAGATTGGTCCAAGCTTCGTCGGTGCCCAGATCGGTGACGAAGTGATAGCTGGGCGCGAACGACGCCTCGCGCCGCGCGGCGCGCAGCAAATGACCCTGAAAGGGCGTGGCGTAGCAGCCGGGCAAGGCGATCTCGCCCGTGTGAAAACCAAACGCGCGCCCCACGAAGCGGCTCTCCACAAAACGGTTCGTGAAGTGAAAGCCGTTGATTGCCGACCAGGGCTGCTCCTTCTCCGTAACCAGGCGTTCGGCGGCCTTGCGAATGAGCGACGCTTTGTCACGCCCGCGCCACCACAACGATTCTTCCTGCACGAGCAAGTTGTCGATCGCCGTCAGCACCATCGTCGAAAAGCCCACGCGGCTGCAGAGGTACAGCATCCGCCGCCAGCCGATGCCTTCTTCGTGGCCAAAGATTTCCAAGAGCACGTTGCGATACAGCCGCGTGAACAGCGTGGCTTCGTAGCTGTCGGGTGTATAGCTGCAATCCCATTTCGTCAGGCGCTCTTTGATCGGCCCGTCGGGCAGGCACGGCAGGAAGATGGCCAACATGTCGCGGGCCTGCAGGCTCACCACGTCGTACTGTAATGCTTCCATGTCTTCGACCGTGGCCTGCGGCAGCGCGCGCAGCCGCTCGACGATTCGCCGTTTGCGATAATCGGGCACGGGCTGCGTGACCAGCACCGGCCCGCCCGGCTGATTGATGCTCTCGTTGGCCGTGGCCACAAAGCCCTCGGGCGGATCGTAGATGCGTGGCAACACGCTGTTGTTCAGCCGGCCGCGCCAATGATTCTGTTCGTCCCAAGCCGGAATGGGCAGCATCCCGGTATGGCCGTTGCCGCGGCGCGGAAACCAGCCGTTGGCTTGCATGCCGATGTGGCCGGCCCGGTCGGCAAAGATCCAGCACAGCGTGGGCAACGGGCACTCGCGCGCGATGTCCATGCCCTCAGCCGCGCTCTCGGCAAAGATCACGTCGAGCCAGGCGGTGATGGATCGGCCGGCGCCGTGCGAGTCGCCGATCCAGCTGGTGGACAGGAAATAGCCCTGCGCGTTGGGCCGCAGCTCGGCGTCGAGCGTGCCCTGGGCGTTGTAATACACGTTGTGCGATTCGACGGTGCCCCCTTTGCGGCCGATGCGTTCCTCGCGCACCTCGAAGTCCTGCCAGGAGTTCCCGCGGCGATACTGCAGCCGGCCGTCGTCGCTGGTGCGGCAATCCTCGATGAAGTGATCGACCGTGTCGCCCTTCAGGTAGGTCACGCCCCAGGAGACGTGGCGCGTGCGCGCCACCGCAAATAGCGGGCAGCCCGGCAGCGTGGCGCCGAGCACGTAGTGCTCGCGCTCGTCGCCCCAGTGTAACTCGGCCTCGTACCAGATGGCCGGCAGACGGTTGACTTCCAGGTGCGGGTCCGAGGCGAGCAGCGGCGCGCCGGTGAAGCTGCGCTTCGGCGCGACGGCCCAGGCGTTGCTGCCGGCCAAGCGCGGCAAGTCGGTCAGCATTTCCAGCGCTTCGTCCGAGAGCTGGCTGGTGAGCTGGATGCGGCGCAAGAGATCGAAATCGGCGTCTTCCAGCAACGGATGAAACAGCTCGCGCATCTTGTCGGGCGCGACACCCGCCTGTATCAACTCCAGCAGAATACGTTCGTTCTCCTGCTGCCCCACCACCAGCCCGCCGAAACTGAGCAGGTTGCCCAACAGCAGCACGGAGCGCTGGTTCCAGGGCTGCGGCACGAAGCCCACGGCCCACATCGGCAACGAGCGGCCGGAGTCTTTCATGCCGTCGTTCACGCCTTCGCAATAAGCCGTCAGCTGCTCGAAGGTCTCGTCGTCGAGGTGGCTGACCTCGTGTTCGAGGTTCAGATACAGGCCCACGCGGCGGAAGAAGCGATCCATTTCCACGAGCTCGGGCTTGTCGGCGATCAGCTCGGCCGATTGCCCGCTGGCCACGGCCCGGGCGAACAGCATCTGCGTGGGCCGGTCGATGGCGTGCATGTAGCCCAGGCCGTAGAGCGCCTCGCGCCAGGTTTTGGCGGAGATATGGGGCACGCCGTGCACGTCGCGGCCGACGGTGAAACGACGGCGGGAGCTCTTGGTAGGGAGGAGTTTCATGCCCGATCCGCGGGTGCGACTCATGCGGGGCGCTTCATGCCGGCCAGTGCGAGGGTTCGTGCAGCGCGGGGCTGTGCCCGTTGCCGCCAACGCGACGGTAGGGTTGGGAGGGTTATTCCGTCGGCCGCACTACCTCAAGTCTAGCACGCAGTAGTGCGTTTGCCGGAGGCCGAAATAGGGCCGCCGGCTGCTCGTTTTACGAGCCCGCCCGGTGAACGTTGCTCGGCGACTCGCATCGCCCACATTGCCGACTACAATGTGGCGCCGCCGGCCCATCGTGCGCAGCCAATCGGTTCGGACTCCGGTAGTCCGCCGTTCCTGATCCCCGGGCCGGCGCTGGAGGAAGACGCCCGCAATGACGAACCGCCAACGGCGCGACCTGGCGACCGCACTCCTATTTATATCGCCGTGGCTGGTCGGCTTGTTCGCGCTGGTCATCTATCCCTTCGCGGCCTCGCTGGTGTGGAGCTTCCAGCAGTATGACATGTTGACGCCGCCGCGATTCGTGGGGGCCGCCAACTACACTCGCCTGGCCGACGAGCTCGTGGCCGGTGATCGCTTTGGCCTGGCGGTGTGGAACACGCTGTACTTCGCCTTGGTGAGCGTGCCGCTGTCGATCGTGCTGGGCGTGGGGCTGGCCGTGATGCTGGCCTGGGAGGTGCCCGGTAGGGTCATCTACCGAACGATCTTCTTTCTGCCCTCGGTGGTGCCGGCCGTCGCCGCTTCAATGCTCTGGCTGTGGCTGTTGGACCCGCAGGCCGGGCTTGTCAACTATCTGTTGTCGTGCCTGGGGCTGCCCACACCCGGCTGGTTCAACAGCACGGCCGAGGCGGCCTGGCTGCCGGGTTGGTTCCGCGGCCAGGGAGGATTTGGCTCCAAAGACGCGCTCGTGCTGATGAGCCTGTGGGGCGTCGGCAATTTCATGATCATCTACCTGGCGGCGCTGGGTGATATTCCCCGGCCGCTCTACGAGGCCGCCGAGCTGGACGGCGCCGGGCCGCTGCGCCGTTTCTGGCACATCACGCTCCCCATGCTCTCGCCGATTATCTTCTTCAACCTCGTGATGGGATTGATCCACGCGGTGCAGGCCTTCACGCAGGTGTATATCGTCAGCGAGGGACAAGGCGCGCCGGCCGGGTCAACATTGGTGCTGTCGCTGTACATCTTTCTGTCGGCCTTCAAGTATTTGGAAATGGGCTACGCGTCGGCCATCGCCTGGATGCTGTTCGTGGCGATCGTCGTGGCCACGCTCGCCTTGTTCCGCTCCTCGCGCCGTTGGGTCTACTATCAAGGGCTGGGTCGATGAGCGAGAACCTTCGATCGGCAACAGCGGCCGGAGGCGAGGGTGCCTCGCGCGGTGAAACCGGCACTGGCAAAATGCCAGTGGCACCCAGCAGCGATCATACCGCTTTCGGCACGGCCAAAGCGGTCGTCGGCGCGATCCTGCTCGTGGCGGTGGTGCTGTTGGCCTTGCGCGACGATCGCGATCTGCGACAACAGGTTCCGCCCGAGCGGCGCGAGGTCGTGTTCTGGCATTTTTGGGGCGGCAAGGACCGCGCCGTGGTCGAAGCAATCGTCGCCCGCTTCAACGCCGCCCAGCAGGAACACTTTGTGCGGGCCATTGCCATGCCCGGCAACAACCTGGATCTGAAGTTCTTTCTCAGTGTGGCCGGCGAGGACCCGCCCGACGTAATCAATCAGGACGATCCGATCGTGGCCGACTGGGCGCATCGTGAGGCGATCGTGCCGCTCGATGAGTTGTCGTCGCCCGACGAGGCAAAGAAACTGGCGGCCTGGCTGTTCCCGGCGGCCCGGGAAATCGGCAGCTACCAGGGCCGGCTATACGCGCTGTGCAACGGGCTGGACGTGCGGGCGCTGTACTACAACGCCGACGTGCTCGACGAGTTCGGCCTGCAGCCGCCGCACTCGATCGAAGAGCTGACACGAGCGGCGTTGCGCATTGCCCCGCCCCATGCCGGTCGGCCGCACGAGCGTTATGGTTACCTGCCCGACCCGCGGCGCATCTGGTCGTGGGGGATTGTGTTTGGTGGGACGTTTTACGATGCGGCGTCCGCTCGGGTCACTCCCGGCGACGTCCACGTCATCGCCGCACTGACCTGGATGGCGTCGTTCAGCCGCTTGTATGGTCCGGACCAGGTGGCGCGCTTTCGCAAGGGGGATCAGGCGCTGCCCGGCGCGGCGTTTCCGCTGTTGGAGGGGCGCTACGCGATGATCATGGACGGGCAGTGGCGCGTGGCGGAAATCGCGGCGGCTCAAGCGGCCGCCGAGCGGCGCAACGAGACGGTACCGCGCTACGGCGTGGTGCCCTTGCCGCATCCGCCGGAAGGTCGGGCAAAGGCGGGCTGGGTGAACGGCAATTTCTTCATTGTGCCGCGCGGCGCCAAAAATCCGCGTGGCGCGTGGGAGTTCATGAAGTTCTGGAGCGGCTTCGACGGGCACGAGGCCGAGGCGGCCAGAGCCTGCGCCGCCGGCGGTTGGATTCCGGCCTCGCAGCGCGTCGTGGACGAGCCGATCTTTGCCGACTACCTGCGCCGCTTTCCAATGTTCGCGCTGTTTGTCGATCTGGCCGGCAGCCCGAACCAGGTGCCGACGCCGCGCGTCGTGGGCGCTCAGTTCCTCCAGGACGAAGTGGTTCGCGCCGCTGAAGACGCCATCTACAAGCTGGTGCCGCCGAAAGACGCGCTCGAGCGGGCCGCCCAGCGCGTGCACCTGCGGTGGGAGGCGGACGATGAATAGTCGGCGTCCGCCGGTTTGGCTGGCCCACGTGGTGCTGTTGGCGACCGCGGCCCTCTTCGTCACGCCGCTCGTGTGGATGGTGCTCACGTCGTTCAAGCCGGCCGAACAGATCACGGCCGATCCGCACCGCGTGCTGCCGGTGGAATGGCGCGCGGCGAACTACGTCGACGCGGTGACCACGATGCCGTACTTTCGCTACCTGCGCAACTCGCTGGTGTTGTGCGCAGGCAGCGTGCTGGGCACGCTGTGGAGCTGTTCGCTGGCGGCATACGGCTTCGCGCGGCTGCGCTGGCCGCTGCGCGATCGGGTGTTCGGCGTGCTGGTGGCCACGATGTTGCTGCCGTGGCACGTGACCATGATCCCGCGGTTTTTGCTGCTGCGCGAGCTGGGGCTGTACAACACGCTGGGCGCGCTGGTGGTGCCGACGTTTCTGGGCGACGCGTTTTCAATTTATCTGCTACGGCAGTTTTTTCTGACGATTCCCGAAGAGCTGAGTGAAGCGGCCCGGCTCGACGGCTGCGGCGAGTGGCGCATTTTCTGGCGGATCGTGCTGCCGTTGGCGCGGCCGGCGCTGGCGACCGTGGCGCTGTTCCAGTTCATTGCCTCGTGGAACGACTTCAACGGGCCGCTCTTGTATCTCAACGACCCCTCGCAGTTCCCGCTTGCCTACGGGCTCGAGCAGTTCACCAGCGCCTATTCCAGCCAGACCAACCTGCTGATGGCGGCGGCCGTGCTGTTCACACTGCCGATCGTGATCTTGTTCTTCTTCACGCAGCGCACGTTCTTGCGCGGCATCGCGGCCACGGGGCTGAAGAGCTAGCAGCCCAGAATACCAACAGTTCACGGCGCAGGCTGGCAACGGACGAAATTGGCACCGGCTAGCGCGCACTACCACGGCCAGGCAAATGGAGAATCGGGCGGCCCCGGGCCGCGCGTTGCACACGGAACGTGGGTCTGGGCTATCGCTTGCGGTGACGAATCTTGGAGCGCATCCGTCGCTTCTTGCGCCCGAGTTTTCGCCGACCCTTGCCCGTCTTTTTCGTACCCACACACAGCTCCGTGGAAAGCAGCAACCGCTGGAAAAGCGATTGCGGCCCACCCGTCAATCGCTCACAAGACCGCTGCAGGCAGCAACGGCCAGTAACAGAGTGAGCGATTCTAACACCCCCCGCCAATCGGACGCAAGGGCGTTCGGCGCCCCCGAGTAAGGCGTTCCACGTAGCGAAGGACGGATCGCCGCATCGGGTCGCGTGGTTGCACCGCGTCGCGGCCGGCACCGAAATGGCCGACGCCGTCCGTTGCCGCAGGGGCCGAAACCATTTGCCGCGGCCGCCCAGCAACGACACCGCGCGCCGTATGCTAACCGGCAAAGGCCGCTTCGCGACGGCGATCGTGCCGCGGTCCACGCTGCTCGGGCGTCGAGGGCTCGAACGCGCACAGTTCGCCGCGCACCACGTGCGTGCTGCGGGGCGCTTCGATCCCGATGCGAACGCGCTGGCCCTTCACTTCCAGTACCGAGATGATGATGTCGTCGCCGATGTGCAGCCGTTCGCCTTGCTTCCGAGTGAGAACCAGCATCGCAATCCTCCTTGATGTCGAACGGACGCACAAAGCAGCTTGCCGCCACCAGTCCGCTCGACGCCGAACGGCTGACAAGAGTTTGCTGGGGCCTCGTCGATCCGTTCCAAAAGTAGTGTGCTGAGGGAATCAAGTCCCTCGTGATCCGTAGTGGATGGTTGCCGCGGATGTGCAAATAGGATGCCGCCCGGGGCGGCCGGTTCGCGCCGCGCCGCGCGATTCTCCCAAACGTTGACCCGCTCGCCGCTTACTATCCGCAGCGCGCATTTTGCCAGCGTGCTGTCATGGCAGTGAAGTCTGTCAGGATGGCGCGCCAGCCTGTGCCACTGTGGCACGAAAACGTCCAGGGCTCGCGGGTGTTTGGCGTTCATACGCGGCCCTGTTGCAGATGGTTCGACGGTTGACGCCCGCCATTCGCGATCGTTGTTCATGGCAGTTGGTGCGCTGTTGTCGCTGCCCGGAATTGCGATCGCTGTGTTGGCGAAGCAGTTTGCCGTGGGTGAAGGCGGTTTGTTTTTGGGACTCTTTCTTGCATTCGTTGCACCGATTGTGTGGCTGGCCCGTCCAAGAACCTAGCTCGCCCCGATTTCGGGAATTCTGATTTCCCGCCCCGTTTGCATCGCCCACGATCGGCTCCTTATCATAGGGGCTTATCGCACCCGCCAATTTCGCCCGCCGTGGCACTGGTTCACAAGGAAACGTTCCCGATGACACTGTCGACTCCGCTTCGCGCCCGCCTGATCGGTCTGTTTTCATTGCTGGCGTTGCTCAGTTCGGCCGCCGCGGCCAGCGCGCAAACCGTGTACCCCGCGGCCGATTGGCAAGTGGCCAAACCGGAAGCGCAGGCCATGAGCGCCGAGGTGCTCGAGAAAGTCGGCCAGTGGCTCAAAGACTCAGGCGCGAAGACGGGCCTCGTCGTGCGGCACGGACAGATCGTGGGCGAGTGGTACTTCGACGACGCCACGCCGACGAGCAAGTACCTCGTCTACTCCACGACCAAGTCGTTCGCCAGCACGGCCGCGGGCCTGGCCATCGGCGATGGCAAGCTGACCTTGGACAGCAAGGTGGGCGATTTCTTTCCGCAGGCCAACCCGCCCGAGAAGCGCGAGATCACGGTGCGGCAGCTGCTCTCCATGACGTCGGGCGCGCACAACGACAACGGCATCCTGCGGCGCGAAGACTTGTTTGCCTACGTGCTCAACGAGCTGCCGATGGATTCCGTGCCCGGCGAAAAATGGGCCTACAACAATTCGGGCCTGTCGCTGTTGAGCCCGGTGGTCCACAAGGCAACCGGCAAGAACATTGACCAGCTGTTGGACGAAAAGATCTTTCAAAAGATCGGCATTGCGCGCGACGACTGGAGCTGGGAAGCGCGCGATGGTATGCCCACGCCCTACTCCGGCCTGCACATCACGGCCCGGGCCCTGGCCCGCTTTGGCCTGTTGACGTTGAACAAGGGGCAGTGGCGCGGCCAGAAGCTGATCTCGTCGACCTGGACGGCCGACGCGGCCCGCACTTCGCAGGAGCTCAACAAGAACTACGGCTACCTGTGGTGGAACAACAGTCAAAACGCCTGGCCGGGCGTGCCGAGCGACGCGTTTGCGGCCATGGGCAAGTTCGGCAACAGCATGCTGCTGGTCCCCAGTCTGGACATGATCGTGCTGCGGCAGATTGGCGAGGATTCGCAACCCAATCGCGAAGTGAAGCTGCCGGAGCTGTTCGCCCTGGCCACCTCGGCCGTGACCGATCCCAGCCCGTGGCTCAAGGTGGCCGAGACGCCGATCGATGTGCAGGCCGAGAAGACGTTTACGAACTTCCGCATCGACCGGCCGATCTTGTTGACGCACGCCGGCGACGGCACGAATCGCCTGTTCGTGCCTTCGCAAATGGGCACGATCTACGTGTTCCCCAACGATCCGTCAGTCGAGGAGCCCCAGGTGTTCCTCGATATCTCGTCGCGCGTGGTCTACGAGGACAAGCAGAACGAAAAGGGCTTTCTGGGCATGGCCTTCCATCCCCAGTATCGCACCAACGGCCAGTTCTTCGTGTACTACACGCCCCAGGGCACGGCCAGGCCGCACACCATTGCCGTGTCGCGATTCCGCGTCTCCAAAGATGACCCGAACAAGGCCGATCCGGATTTCGAAGAGCGCCTGCTCGAAGTGGAGCATCCTTTCTGGAACCACAAGGGCGGCACGATCGTGTTCGGCCCGGACGGCTCCTTGTACATCGCCGTCGGCGACGGCGGACTGGCCAACGATCCCTACAAAAACGGCCAGAACACCAACACGCTGTTGGGCAAGATTCTGCGCATCGACGTGGATCATCGCGACGGCGACAAGCCGTATGCCATTCCCAAGGACAATCCGTTCGTCGGCCAGAGCGGCAAGGCGCCGGAGATTTACGCCTACGGGCTGCGCAATCCGTGGCGCATTGCGTTCGACCGGCAGACCGGCACGTTATGGTGCGGCGACGTGGGCCAGGACCTGTGGGAAGAGGTCGATCTGATCGTCAAAGGGGGCAACTACGGCTGGAACGTGCGCGAAGGCGTGCACAAGTTTGGCGTGGGCGGCTCCGCGCCCAAGCCGGAGATCATCGAGCCCATCTGGGAGTATCACCACGAGACCGGCAAGTCGATCACTGGCGGCCACGTGTATCGCGGCAAGCGGCTGCCGCAACTGGAGGGCTGCTATCTGTACGCCGACTACGTGAGCGGCAAGGTGTGGGCCCTCAAGTATGACGAAGCGGCCAAGAAAGTGGTGGCCAACTACACCATTCCCGGCAACATCATGCCGATCATCTCGTTTGGCGAAGATGAGCAAGGCGAGGCGTACTACACCACCGACACCGGCTCGATCTACACGTTTCGTGAGGCTGAGAAATAGCTGCTCGCGCGCGAACGGGAAATCGACACCAGCCCGACGCGCGAGCGAGGGCGAGTCCCAAACGTCCACGTTCCTTTTTTCCCTCGCCGGCGCATCGGACTTGTGAAATCGCGGAGCGTCCGCGTTCCTGATAGCGCGTAGAATTGCCGCGATGACCAACATTCACGATTTCTCGGCCGTGGCGGTGCTGGCCCGGCAGCTGAAACTCGACCCCCAGCGCCTCCGCCGCCTGCGCAACGCGTTCTACAAGAAGCGGCTACCGGCCGAGGCGGCGCTGGCCGAGCTGCCCGACGACGTGCGGGCCGAATTTGCCGCGCACATTTCATTTTACGAGCTGCGGCTGGTGAGCCGGCACGACTCGGCGCTCGACGGCGCCACGAAACTGGTTTTCGCCACGGCTGACGACCTGCTCATCGAGTCGGTCATCCTGCGGATGACCTCGGGCCGGACCGCGCTCTGCGTTTCCACGCAGGTGGGCTGCGCCGCGAACTGCGATTTCTGTGCAACGGGCAAGATGGGCATCGCCCGGAATTTGTCGGCCGCGCAAATTCTCGACCAGCTCGTGCACGCTAGCGGGCTCTTGCTGAGCGAAGGCCGAAGCGTGCGCAACCTCGTGTTCATGGGCATGGGGGAGCCCTTGCACAACGAAGAGCAACTGTACGCTGCGCTCGACGTGCTGGCCGATCCGGGCTGCTTTCATTTGCATCCCAACCGCGCGCTGGTTTCGACCGTCGGCATTCCGGAGGCGATGGTGCGCTTCGCGCGGCGGTTTCCGGCGGCCCGCTTGGCCGTAAGCCTGCACAGCGCGCGGCAAGAGACGCGCGCCGCTATCATGCCCATTGCGCGGCGCCATGATCTGGCGGAGTTGCGCGCCGCGCTGGTGGAAGTCGCCACCGTGCAAGGGCACGAGGTGATGATCGAGTATCTGCTGTTGGCCGACGTGAACGATCAACCCGAGGACGCCGCTGCCTTGATCGATTACGTGCGCGGCATCCCGGTGCACGTCAATCTGATCCCGTACAACCCGATTGCCGAGGCTCCGCACCTGGCCGGCAGCGACGCTGAGCGACGGGAAGCTTTTTCGCGCCTGCTCAAAGCGGCCGGATTACCCGTCACCACGCGCTATTCGCTGGGCGCCGATATTGCGGCTGCCTGCGGGCAGTTGGTGCGGGCCGAACATCGTCGCAGCCAGGCGCAAACGGCCGTCCCAGCAGCCCTGCGCAGCATTCGGTAGACTGGCATGGGCGGCTGCGTCGATGCGCGGCTTTCCCGTCGCCGGGGCTTGGGTTAAGGTACGAGAGCCGGCGGCATTTCGCCGCGCAGCGCGCGCCCCGGTCTGCGAGGAGTGGTTTCCGATGTCCCGTTCGATCGTATCGGTGTGCTTGTTGGCGATCGTCGCCGTCGCCGCGCGCCCGGTTGCATCCGCTGCTGACGACAAACCCCTGACGGGCAAAGTGCTCGTGTTGGCGGCGGCCAGCACCACCGACGCCGTGGAAGAAATCCGGCGCGACTTCGTGCGGCTGCACCCGGGCGTGACCGTTCGCGCGAGCTACGCCGCCAGCTCCACGTTGGCGCGCCAGATCGAAGCGGGCGCCGAGGCCGACGTGTTTCTCTCGGCCAGCCGCAACTGGGTGGAGATCGTGGCCAAACAAAGCTTCGTCGCGCGCGAAACCGACCTGTTGAGCAATCGGCTGGTGATTGTGGTGCCGGCCAATTCGACCTTGCAGATCACAGGGCCCGGCCACCTGGCGGCGAACGCAGTCCGCCATGTCGCGCTGGCCGACGTGGCTTCCGTGCCCGCGGGCATTTATGCCAAGCAGGCCCTGGAGAAACTTGGTCTGTGGGCGAAGCTGGAGGGCAAGGTGACGGGCGCCGCCGACGTGCGGCAAGCGCTGGCCTTTGTGGAGAGCGCAGCGGCCGAAGCAGGCATTGTGTACGCCACCGACGCCGCAGCCAGCCGGCGCGTGCGCGTGGCCGCGCAGATCGATACGGCGTCGACCGAGAAGATCGAGTACACGTTGGCGTTACTCAAGCATGGCGCCGAGCGGCCGGTCGCCGTCGCCTGGTATGAGTATCTGAAGTCGCCCGCGGCGGCGGCGGTATTCCAGCGTCACGGGTTTATCGTGCCTGGGGCGGACAAGCCCGCTAAAGCGGCGGAGTAGCTTGGATGGCATTTCTGAGTCACGACGAATGGTTGGCCGTGCGGCTGAGCTTCCAGGTCGGCCTGTTTGCCGTGGTGGCGAGTCTGCCGTTTGCGGTGGCCATCGCGTATCTTCTGGCCCGCTCGCAGTCGCGCTTCAAGTGGCTGCTCGAAGTGCTCGTGAATCTGCCGCTGGTGCTGCCGCCGGTGGTGACCGGCTGGCTGCTGATGGAGGCGTTTTCTCCCTTGGGCCCGCTGGGCGGATTTCTGGCGCGCTGGTTCGGCATCACGATCGTGCTCACCTGGTGGGGCGCAGCGCTGGCCGCGGCCGTGATCAGTTTTCCGCTCATGGTGCGGGCCATTCGGCTGGCGTTTCAGGCGGTCGATCCGCGGCTGGAGATGGCGGCCCGCGGGCTGGGCGCCGGCTGGTTCGATGCATTCTGGAGCGTCACTCTGCCCATGGCCCGTAGCGGCGTGCTGGCCGGCTGCGTGTTGGCCTTTGCCCGCAGCCTGGGCGAGTTCGGCGCCACGATCATGGTGGCCGGCAACATCGTAGGCGAGACGCAAACCATTCCACTGGCGATCTTCAGCTATGCCAATCGGCCGGGCGCCGAGAGCGACGTGGCGCGGCTGGTGCTCATCTCCATCCTGCTCGCGGCGTTGGCGCTCGTGGCCAACGAGTGGCTGGAGCGAAAGGGAGCAGCGCGTGAATCGGCTTAGCTTCCAGTGCCGCCACACATATCCCGGCGGCTTCACGATCGACGCAGCTTTCGAGACCGAAACGCAAGTGACGGCGCTCTTCGGCCCCTCGGGCGCCGGCAAAACCAGCATTCTGTACTTGATCGCCGGGCTGCTGCGGCCGCAGGCGGGCCAGATTCGTTGGGGCGACACGCCCTGGCTCGATACGGCCCAAGGCCGTTGCGTTAAGCCGCAGGCGCGCAACGTGGGCCTCGTGTTTCAAGATCATCTGTTGTTCCCGCACTTGAGCGTCCAGAGCAATCTGCTGTACGGCCGCAGGCGCCGCCCGCGCCGCGCCGCGGCGATCGACGCGCGGCGCGTGATCGAAGTGCTGGAGTTGGGCGATCTGCTGGCCCGCTACCCGCGCAATCTTTCCGGTGGCGAGAAGCAGCGCGTGGCGCTGGGGCGATCGCTGCTGAGCGGGCCGGAGTTGCTGTTGCTGGACGAGCCGTTAGCCGCGCTCGATCAGCCGCTCAAGGACCGCATTCTCACGTATTTCGAGCGCGTGCTGACGGAATGGCGCGTGCCGGCGATCTACGTGAGCCACAGCGCGGCGGAAGTGCGGCGGATGGCCGAGCGCGTGATCGTTGTCGAGGGCGGCCGCAGCGTCGCCTGCGGCGCGCCCGACGAGTTGCTGCTCGACCGGCTGGCGGTTCCTTGAGCGAATCGCGGCCTGCCGCTCCGGTGCCACTGGCGTCTCGCCAGTGCGACTCTCGACGTGCCTCACGCACCGGACCCGTGGCACGCAAAATGCCGATGGTTAACGAGGGGCCTGTAATGCACAAGCCCGAAGCGCCAGCGAGGGAAATGCCGCACGCGGTTGGTCGGCGAGCGCGCTTACCGCTTGCGTGTTGCTGACCCGATCTACGGCTGCGGTGCATTGTTCGGCGGCGCCGGCGCGTCAGCCGGTTTAGGCGGCGCGTCGCCCGCCGGCGCAGCGCCTTCGGCAGCGGCAGGCTTGTTTGCCGCCGGATCGATCAGGCCCTTCTTCACGTACTCTTCCACGCCCAGCAGCTTGGGATCTTGCGAGTTTTCGCCGGTGATCACCGGGATGGGGCGATGATCGAACCATTCGGTAAAGGGCAGCTTGCCGGCCGGTAGTGGATCGGCCACGCTGCCGTTGCCGAACGAGCCCATCCACAGGTCCGACTCATCGGTGAGCCGCCCCATCTCAACATCCAGATCGTAGCTGATGGCGTACGACGGCTCGCCGCGGACTTTGCCCTTGATGATCTTGCCGGTGTACAGATAGATGAGTCCGGACAGCTTGTTGTCCTCTGCAGGCTTGCCGATCGGCACGCGGGCCGCCCAGCGCCATCCCTCTTTAAGCGCTTCCAAGCGCGTGGGCTTATCTTTCAGCGGCAGGGGATTCGCCTGATCGTAAAACACTTCGCTGAAAAACACTGAGCTCATCATGTGCGACGAGAACAGCTCGTCGGTCGTGCCGGGCGCGCGTTCGATCTCGATGTAAACGAACAGCCCGCCCTCGGGCACCGGATCGCCCGCCCCCAATTGCCGGCCTTCGGCGTCGCACAGGTGGGTGCGAAAGACGGCGGTCAGGTAGTTGCCGTTGTTGAACAGCTTTGGATTGCGCTCGCAGTTGCCGCGATAGTAAGTGCCGGCGAGCCGTTTCGCGTGGTCGGGCCGGATGGGCGCCGGCGGGCTTCCATAAACGCTCTTCGCCCAGATGTCTTTTGATTTCGCAAGCTCCGCGCTAGCCGCGGCCAGCTGCCTGGCGATACTCGACTGGTGCGCTACCAACATCGCTACCATTAAACCGCTCAAGAGCAGCAACCACACCAGCGACAGCTCGCGCGTGCTGATCCGGCCGGCCAGCGCGCCCAGCCGGCGCAAGCGCCCCGTGGCCCACGGGCGCTGCCGCAGGTACGCCCCTTTCAGCCGCGCGACGGCCAGCAGTCCGATTTGCGCAATCACGAACGCCAGCGCGTAGGGCCGCAAGTAAAGATATTCGTATTCGTACCGCGTTCCCAACGCGGCAAACCAATCCACCAGTCCGGTAATCGTCCAGGGCTGCCGTTCCACATCGGCCCCGGGCCAAGGTGAGCCCTCCAACACCCAGCGGCGCAAGGTGTCCAGTTGCGCGGCCGACAGCGCCTCGGCGTTCTTCGGCATGCGATACGTGCGGTCCGGCGAAGAAACGCGCCGGTAGAGCTCATTGTCGGTGAGGCGCCCGCCCACGATCGTGCCGCCGGAATACCCGCCTTCGAGAGCGTGAGCGCGCGAGTCGAGTCGCAGGCCGCCCGCGGCCATCATGCTGTTGTGACACTTCAAGCAGTGCGCCGCGAAAATCGGCTGAACGTCTTGCGCGAAATCGATGGGCGGATCAAGCTCGGCATCGGTCGGATTCGCGGCGGGGGTTTCGGCCGGTTCCTTCGCGGCAGCAGCTTCCTGCGCGGGCACGCTGTCATCGGGCGCAGCCACGGGAGCGGCCGCGTCAGCTGCCACCGGCGCCACCGCGCCGGGCCGTGGCTCCTCGGCGGCGCAGGCCATCGGACCGCACACCCATGAGGCGGCGCCCACCAGCAAAACCAGCGCTGCGCTTGCCGCGCAAGCACGCCGACGGTCGTGCAGCGCGACACGCGCTGGCAAATCGGCGTAACGGCGAAGAATCGACATGACGAGGCTGCCAGCGTTCACAACAGCAGGCCATCGAGGGCGCACGCCCGCTCAAGATGTTCCTGTAGTTCATCATAACCGGGCCGTGGGCCGCAGGTAAGCAATGTGCCCCTGCCTGGCACGCCGCACGGCCGGGGCCTGTCAGCCTGTTGAAAAATGCCAGCCTGGCATTTTTCGACCTCGCCAAGTGCGCAGCAAAGCTCCGCACGAAAGCGCAAAACAATCCCGGCGCGCCGGGACCATTTTGGCATCGCGTCCCTGCGATGGCGCAGGCGCGTCGGATACCTCCACGGGCTGCTATACTGGGCGGCGGCGAAGACTCAATGCACGGAGATCAGAAAATATGTTGCTGCACGCACTGACCGCGCTGGCGTTGTTGCTGGCCGCCGATACCGACCGCGACGCACAAATCACAAAAGGCCTGCAAGAGTTCCAGGGAACGTGGACACCCGAGTCCATGGAAATGGACGGCAAGCCCCTCTCAAAAGAGCGCTTGAGCAAGGTCCGCCTCTCGATTAAGGGTGAGGATTTCACGTTCGAAACGGCGGATGACAGCCATGGCGGGCTGTACAAAATCGATCCCACCAAAGATCCACACGAGCTGAGCATCGAGATCACGCGCGGCGAGGAGAAAGGCAAAGTCTACCTCGTGATTTACAAGTTCGAAGGCGGCAAGATGATTCAGTGCATGCGCGTGGACAACAAGGCGCGCCCCAGCGAGTTCACCGGCAAAGCGGGCAGCGGCAACCTCTACGAAATCTGGAAGCGCGTTGAGTAGCGACCCATGCTGCATGACGGCGCCGCAACGCGGGTTGCAAGGGTCATCTCCGGGACCAAGATGAGCGATGGGCGAGGATACCCCGGCACCACCAGCGCCTGATTCCCCGGTCGGCGCGACCCAACATCGCCTGACGCGCAACGTGCGCGTGCTGGGCTTGTCGAGCCTGATCAACGACGTCGCCAGCGAGATGATCTTTCCGCTGATCCCGGCCTTCCTCACGGAAGTGCTGGGCGCGAGCAAAGCAACGTTGGGCGCGATCGAGGGCCTGGCCGACACCACCGCCAGCGTCGTCAAGTTGTTCTCCGGCGGCTTGTCCGATCGAGCCGGCAGGCGCAAGTCATTCGTCGTCGTCGGCTACGCGCTGGCCGCCGCCACGCGGCCGCTCATCGGCCTGGCCACCATGCCCTGGCAAGTGCTGCTGGTCCGCAGCGGCGATCGTTTTGGCAAAGGAATTCGTGCCGCGCCCCGCGATGCGCTGATCGTCGATTCCACGCCGCCGGAGGCGCGCGGCCGAGCCTTCGGTTTTACGCGCGCCATGGACCACTTGGGCGCGGCCGTTGGCCCGTTGCTGGCATTTGCATTCTTGTGGGCCTGGCCGGGTTCGCTGCGTCAATTGTTCCTGTTGGCCGCGTTGCCGGGTCTGGCGGTGGTGCTGCTGGTGCTTTTCGGCCTGCGCGAGCCGCGCGCGACGACTCCGGCCGGCCGGCCGTTTCGGCTGACGCTGGGTCCGTTTGGGCGAGACTTCCGGCTCTATCTCGTGGCCCTGGTGATCTTCACGCTAGGCAACTCCAGCGACGCGTTCTTGCTCGTGCGCGTGCGCGAGCTGGGCGTGGCCGATCAGCTGTTGCCGCTGGTGTGGTGTGCGTTCCACGTGGTCAAGAGCGCCGGCAGCCTGGCGGCCGGCTGGGCCGTCGATCGCGTAGGCCCACGGCCCATGATCGTCGCCGGCTGGCTCGTTTACGCCGCGATCTATTTAGCCTTCTCGTTGGCCACGACAGCCCTGGCCGGCTGGCTGTTCTTTCTGATCTACGGCGTGTTTCACGCCCTGACCGAACCGGCCGAACGCACGCTGGTGGCCAATCTTGTAGGCGCCGAGCACAAGGGCCTGGCCTACGGCTGGTTCAATTTTGCAATCGGCATTGCCGCGCTGCCCGCGGGACTGCTCTTTGGCACGCTGTACGAAGCGTTCGGCGCACCGGCCGCGTTTGGCACAAGCGCAGCCCTGGCACTGGTTGCGACGCTGCACTTAGCGGCAGTGCGTCGCGCGCCTCCTGGCCACAGGTAGGCCTGACGATTGTTCCGATCAGGCAAGATCTGGCGACGATCTCACACTACAGACTGGTCGCAAAACGGTCGATGTACTTCCTAGTGCAAATGCTCCAGGAAGCTACTGCTGTAGCGGGGGCATTGGCTGCTCGCCGCCCGCGTCGACTCTGACGCGTAGTCGAACGTCCATCACACGTACTGCGGCGCTTCGGCGCCAACGGACCGCACAGCGCCGCTGCCCCGCGCCTGTGCGGTCTTGTTTTGCGCGGTCTTGTTTTGCGCGGTAGCCAGGTGCCCGCGTTAAACGGTGGCAACCGGGCGCCCGCTCGCGGGCGTCGCCGCCAGTTGTCCCGCCTTGATGACTCCGCCCTGCACGACAGCAATGAAGCGGCGCGGATCTTCCAAGAGTGTAATATCCGCCAGCACTTCGCCGTCGACGATCAGCAGATCCGCCAGCTTGCCGGCCGCGACGGTGCCAAACTCGTCGCCCCGGCCCATGATTTCGGCGCCCGTCTGCGTGGCGCAGTGAATGGTTTCCAACGGCGTGAAGCCCACGAACTTCACGAAGAACGTGAGCTCCTTGGCATAAGTGCCGTGCGGGTTCCAGGCGAAGCCGTAGTCGCCGCCCATGCCCAGCCGGCCGCCGGCCCGCAATATCATGCGGGCGCTCTCCGCCCCGCCATCGAGCGTCTCCTGGTGCCCGTCGATCACGCGCTGCGACATGCCGAACTCCGGCCCGTGGACGATGCTGGCGTGCTCGAACTGCAGCGCGGGCACGACCGGCGTGTTCCGCGCCAGCAGCATGTCGAGCGCCTCGGCGTCCATGAACGTGCCGTGCTCGAGCGTATCGTAGCCGGCGCGCAGCGCGTTTTTGATGCCCTCGGTCGCTCGGCAATGGCCGGTCACTTTGAGCCGATGATTGTGCGCCTCTTGCACCACGGCGTGCATTTCCTCGAAGGTCATGCACAGCGTGTGGTGGTCGTTCGTATCGGGTGCGGCGGCGTCGCCGGTGGGATAGGTCTTCACCCATTCCACGCCATCTTTGACCAGCTTGCGCACGGCGCCGCGACCTTCATCCGGCCCGTTGATCAAGAGCACGAGTCCTTCCATGCCGATCTTGCGAAAGTCGGGATTCCAATCCATCAGCCCGCCCAGGCCGCAAATCTCGCGGCCGCTGGCGGCCAGGCGCGGACCGAGCGTCAGGCCTTCTTCGATGGCGCGCTTGAGCCAGAAGTCGATGTTGAACAGGCTGCCGCCGCTGCGCGCCGCCGTGTAGCCGCACTCGAGTGCTTTACGCGCGTTGGCCGCCGCCAGCAGCGTGACGAATTCAACCGGAAATTTGATGTCCAGATCTTCCAGGTTGGCCACGTCGAAATACGTGGGATGAAAGTGCGCCTCGACCAGTCCGGGCATGATCGTGCCGCCGCGCGCGTCGATATGCTGCGCGTCGCGCGGCGTGGCGGGGGCCGCGGCCGCGGGACCGGCGTAGGCAATGTACCCGTCGCGCACGATGACCACGGCGTCGGCAACGGGCGCGGCCAGCGTGCCGTCGACCAGTTGTCCGCCGTCGATGCGGGTGATGCCTGCGGCAATTCTCACGGCATAGTCTCGCAGGTATGAAAGCTGGTGCGTGGTGCGGTGCCGGCGCCCAACGGCGCAAGTTGCACCCGGCAGCGGCCGTTGGTATTCTCGGCTGGCGGCCCGACGCGTGGGCCAGGACGAAAGCGATTCTTGCTCAGGACCGTTCACGCCGCCCGCCCGCTTGCCCCTGCAACAAACGCCACTGCCACGCCAATCTAGGTGACCCCACAGCGAGTGTCAATTTATGGTCACACGGTTCGCCAGGCTCGCTGGTGACACGGTCCGGCGCGCGGCGCGGGCCCTCGCGGTGGTGGCGACGATCGCCGCGGTTCTCTGCGCGAGCGCTTCGCACGCGGCGGAGGCAAAACCAAAGAAGATCGTCTTCCTGGCCGGCACGGTGCATCAAGGTCCCGGCGGCCATCCACCCGGCACGCACGAATACGAACTGAGCGCGCGACTGCTCAAGCACAGCCTCGAGACGGCGACGAACGTGGCACCGGTCGTGGCGGAGATCCATCTCGACGGCTGGCCGCGCGACGAGCGCACGCTCGACGATGCCGACACGATCGTGGTGCTTTCCGACGGCGCTGATCGCAACCCGCAGGAGCATCCGCTCCTGGTCGGCGAGCGGCTGGCGGTGCTCAAAAAACAAATGGACCGCGGTTGCGGCCTGGTCGCTATCCATTGGACGGTCTTCGTGCCGCAACAGCGCGGCGGGCCGGAGTTTCTCGAGTGGATCGGCGGCTACTTTGACTATCAATCGGGCCCGGCGCCGCGCAATTGGTTCTCGAAAATCCAGTCGGCCACCACCACCTGCCGGCCGGCCGCGCCCGATCATCCCATCTGTCGCGGGCTGGCGCCGTTCTCGTTGCGCGAAGAATATTACTACAACATCCGCTTTGCCGAGGGCGACGCGCGGCGTGTGCCCATTCTGGCCACGCCAATTCCCGGCGAGGCCGCGGAGCAAACCGTCGCCTGGGCGCGCGAGCGGGCCAACGACGGGCGCGGCTTCGGCTTTACCGGCGGGCACTTTTTCGACAACTGGTCGGTCGAACCGTTTCGCCGCATGGTGCTCAACGCCATCGTGTGGACCGCCCACGCCGAGGTGCCTCCCGGCGGCGTGCAAACCGCGCCGGCCGTGCGCGAAGAGGCCACGCCGGAAGCGCTCGGCGAGCCGATTCAGTGCCTGATCGTGACCGGTCATCAGCATCCGGCGCACAACTGGCGCGAGACAACGGCCGCCTTGCAGGAGGCCCTGGCACTCGACAAGCGCCTGCAGGTCACGGTCGTGACCGATCCCGAGTTTCTGGCCGATCAGAAACTTTTCGGTTACGACGTGGTGTTGCTGAACTACTGCAACTGGCAGCGCGGCGGTCTGAGCGAGCAAGCGCAGCAGAACTTCGTCAAGTATCTGACCGATGGCGGTGGCCTGGTGCTCGTTCATTTCAGCAATGGCGCGTTTCATGCCTCGCTGCCCGAGACGCCGGCCACCGACTGGCCCGAGTACCGCAACATTTGTCGCCGGGTGTGGGACCATGCGGCAGGCCGATCCAGTCACGACGCGTACGGCCGCTTCCGCGTGGAAATTGTCCAAGAGCATCCGATCACCGCCGGGCTGAACTCGTTCGAAACGATCGACGAACTGTATTGCAACCAGGCCGGCGAACAACCGATCGAGGTGCTGGCCGTGGCCCGCTCGACCGTCACCGGCAAGGACGAGCCGATGGCGTTTGTTTACGACTACGGCCGCGGCCGCGTGTTTCAAACCGTATTGGGCCATGCCGCTGAATCGATCCGCGCGCCGGGCGAGGCGGCGCTCATTTTGCGCGGCACGATCTGGGCCGCCGGCCGGCCGCAGCGACCGTTCGCGGCGCCGCCGGCCGAGCAACAGTCGCAAGCGGCTCCCCCCAAGCTGATGACCGAGGGCAAGTTCGGCGCGGCGCTCGATCCGCGCGCTGGCGCCGCGCGCGCGGCGCGGCTGCCGAGCTACGACGCCCGGCCGCTCACCGTGGAGTGCTGGGCCAAGGTGTTTAGCAAAACCGGTTTCAACGTCCTGGTCGCCAATAACAGTAAGGAATCGGGCGATCACTGGGAAATCTACACTTACGCCGGTGCAGGGGATTTCAGTCTGTATTTGCCGGGCTGTGAGCCGGCGGAAATTCGCTCGGGCGTCGACATTGCCGACGGCCAGTGGCACCACGTGGCGGCGGTCTGCGACGACCTGCGCGCGAAGTTGTATGTCGATGGCCGCCTGGTCAAAGACTCGCCGCTCGTGCGGAATCGCCGTGGCGGTCCGCCGGAGTCACTGTACTTTGGTGGCTATCCGCCGCAGCAGATTGGTTGCGACGGCGTTGTGGACGAAGTGCGCATCTCGAGCGGGCTGCGCGCCATCGATGGGCCGCCGGCTGGCCCGCTCGAGGCCGATGCGCAAACCGTCGGGCTGTGGCGCTTCGATCGGCTGGAGCGCGGCCAGGTTGAGGATCTCTCTGCCGCCGGCAATCCTGTCGCCGCCGGCGCGAACCGTCTGGACTTTGGGCCCCTGGCCACGCGTTGGGCCGGGCAAAACGATCTCCAAGTTGTCTCGCTTGACACCTCGCCGGACGAATCGTTTCTTTCGTTGCGCGGCGACACGCAAGGCCGCCTGTTTGTCGGCGGGCGCGAGGCGCTGTTCGTTTACGAGCCTGACGATCAGGGCGGCTACCGGCCGCGCGAACTGCTCTATCGTTTCCCGCCGGATTCGTGGATCACGGCGATTGAAATCCGTGGCGACGATCTCTATGTCATCACCAACGCGGCCTTGTATCTGGTTCCGCGCGGCCGCGTGGAGCGCTCGGGGCTTGTGCCGCAGCGGCTCATTTGGGGTCCGCCGGTCGATTTGCACGTCACGTATCATGGGCTTGCCTGGGGACCCGAAGGCGATTTGTACTTCTGCTCCGGCGATCCGCTGTTGAACTTCGGCGACTTTCAGAAGCGGCCCGATCATTGGGGACACTGGACCGTCTACACGCAGCCCGCGGGCACCAAGGTGCCGTACACGGGCGTCGGCGGTTTCTTTCGTTGCCGGGCGGATGGCAGCCAGTTTCGCGTCGTGGCCGGCGGCACGCGCGGCACCGACGGCCTGGCGTTCGATCGGCACTGGAACTTGTTCTCGGACGACAACGATCACGAATCGCTGGCCGACCGCTATTCGCCGGCGCGGCTCTTGCACGTGGCGCCCGGGGCGAACTTTTTCTGGCCGCGCGGCTGGATTGCCAGCATGTCGCCCGAGCGAACGGATCTGCTGGAGGTTGCCAACGCCGGCCTGGGACGTGAAGCGCCTGTGGACGTGGCGTATTACGACGATCCGCTGTTGGGCGAGAAGTATCGCCACAGCCTGCTGGTTGCTTGCTGGGGGCAGCGCAAGGTGGCCGGGTTTTCGCTCGCACCGCGCGGAGCCAGTTTTCAGGCGCGCGAGTTTTCATTTCTGGCCGGCGCGGAGAATGCCCGGCCCGTGGGCGTGACCGTGGCGCGGGGCGGACGCGTGTTCGCCGCGATCTCATACATGCCGGGCAACGAAGGCTCGCCCAAGTATCCCAGTGAACTGGTAATGATCACCCGCGCGGACGATCTCCCGTCGCACCCGTTCGAGGCCTACGACGCGCCGCGCGCGGATGCCGAGCGGCTGTGGGCCGAGTTGTCGCACACTTCAACCTGGCGGCGCCAGCAAGCGCACACGGAGATACTGCGCCGCGGCGGTCCGTTGTTGAGCGAAGCCATTGCACGGCTTAAGGCGGCCAGTCCCGACGATCCGGCCGCGCATCATTTGCCCTGGCTCGCCGCGGCCAGCGGACGCGACGAAGCGCGAAGCGCCCTTCTCGACCTGGCCTCGAACAGCGATGCGTCACTGCGCGCCACAGTGGTGCGTGCACTCGCCGAATTGGGCGGGCCGGAAGTCCCGCGCGAGTTCTTCGTGCGGACGTTAAGCGATCCAGACGCCGCCGTGCGGCATGCGGCGGTTACCGCGCTGGCCGAGCGCGGCGGGCCGTTGCCCGAGACTCTGTTGACCGGCGCGGCGACGAGCGACGACACGTATCTGCGCCAGGCCGGTGCCCTGGCCATCGCCCGGCACGCGACGCGCGCGGAGCTCGACGCCCTGCTGAAGGCCGACGATCCGCGGCGGCGCTTGGCGGGCGTATTGGCGGCCGGATTTCGGCTGACCGTGCCGCCGGCCATCGGCCCGCTGCCAGAGCGGTTGCCGCTGCGCTACGAGTCGGGCAACGCGCACTTCACGATCGACTTTGCCGACGCGCGCGTCGATCTGCGGCAACTGGGCCGCGTGGGTAGCTTCACCACGGCCGAGAAGTGGAAGTCGCTGCCGCACAGCGACGACGAACGCTGGCTGTTCGATGCGCTGGTCGCGCGGCTCGACGACCCCGACGACAAGGTGGCGCTGCAGGCGGGCTACTTTCTGTGGCTCCTGGACGACGCGCGCGGCAATGAACTGGTGACCGTGGCGCGGCGGCGGACCATCGTGCGCATGTTGAGCGCCGCGCCAGCAGCGAACGTCGAGCGCGCCTGGCGCATCGGGCCATTTGCCGACGAGGCGGGTTTCGAAACCGTGCACGCGCCCGAGCATGGACCCATTGATCTGGCGGCGCGTGTCGACGCCGGAGGCGTCGCGTTGGAGTGGCAGTCGGCCGAGGGCAGGAGCGGCTTCGAGCTGTCGCCGGTGGAAGGCAAACCTGGCGCGTCGAGTTACTTGTACTTTCGCCTGGAGAGTTTCGACCGGCAGCGAGCGCTCGTTTCAATCGACACGCCGGCCGCGTGCAAGCTGTGGCACAATGGGCGGCCGACGGAGATGTTTGATCGCGCGGCGGTGCTCGAGCTCGACGCCGGCAGCAACGACCTGCTAGTGCGCGTGCAGCATCCGGCGACGGCGGGCCATGTCGCCATGCGCTTCCAAGCGGCCGCTCGTGTGGCGGCGGCATTGCCCGAAAAGCTGGGCCTAGCCACGTTGGCCGAACGATTGCAGCAGTCGGGCGATGCAGCCGGCGCAAGCATCCCACCGGAATTCTTGCGCGTGGACTGGGCCGGCGCGGTCGCCGGCGGCAATATCGAGCGCGGCCGGCGCCTGTTCTCGGCCGATGCGCTCGGCTGCGCCAAGTGCCACGCGGTCGCCGCGAATCAGCAAGGCGGCGGCGGGCCGTCGCTGGCCGATGCCGCGCGGCGCTTCACCGTCTCGCACCTGGTCGAGTCGGTACTGTTGCCAGGCAAGCAGGTGGCGCCGGTGTTTGCCGCCACGAGCATCGCCACCGACGACGGCCGCTCGCTCAGCGGACTGGTCGTCGAGGAGAACGACGCAGAGCTTGTGCTGCTTTTGCCCACCAGCGTGCGGCAGACCGTGGCCAAGAGCACGATCGAGGCGCGCCAGCTGCAAACCTCGTCGCCCATGCCCACTGGTCTGGTCAAGACGCCCGCGGAACTGGGCGATATATTGGCCTATCTCTTGAGCTCCAATCCTGCGCCCTGAGCGGCCGGCTCTCGGCACGGCAAAACCCAACGGGCGAAGTGCGGCCACGGACGGTTCGACGGATGCCTGCGATTTACGAACATTTCATTGCCGTAGCGCCGGCCGAGATCGACGAGTTGGGCCACGTGAACAACCTGGTCTACCTGGCCTGGATGCAGGCGGCGGCGCTGGCCCATTCCGCCGCCCAAGGCTGGCCGACTGATCGCTATCATGCCCTGGGCCTGGGCTGGGTCGTCCGCTCCCATCAGATCAAGTACCTCCAGCCGGCCTATCTCCACGATCGGATTATGGTGCGCACCTGGGTCTCGGGCATGAAGCGCGTCTCCTCCACGCGCGATTACCGCATTTTGCGGGCCCACGATCAGGCGGTCCTGGCCGCGGCTTCCACGGAATGGGCCTTTGTCGATCTCGGCACGGGCACGGTCAAACGCATTCCAGCGGAGCTGGTTGATTCGTTCGAGCTAAGTGCAGGTCCGTAGCCGCCCGGCCGATTGAGGGGCACAAAAAAACGTGCTTGCCGACGGCCGGCATGGTACAACGTGAAGTCGGCGGCCGGAGCGTCCACGAACCGGTCCGCCCGATCATTTCAGCAGCAGACGGGGGCGTTACCTTGATCGGCAGGCTCACCGACAACGATCTCCAGGTCGTATCCGGCGCCGCGCGCACGCGCTTGCCCAAACGTGGCAGGTGCCGCGTCGTTTTCTGCTGCGCAATGGCCTGCGCTGCGCTGCTGCCGCTGCGCCAAGCCGCCGCGCAATCTGCCTCGGGGCGCGTCGTCACCGACAGCAAATACACGTCGCCGTACGACGCCTACATGAAGATGAATCGGCTGCAGGAGAAGTTTGCCAGTTCGCAGGATGCCGCCGCGTATTGGGGTGTGATGGAATCGCGCCTGGGCAATCAGGCCGGCCGCATTCTCATCAAGCGCCCGACCAAGGGCTTCGACGACGACGCATTTCGCGGCTGGGTGATGTTCATCCGCGCTTATGGCGACGCCACCGGCATCGGCAACTGCACGGCTTGTCACGCCGTGCCCGACTTTACCGATCACCTGCGGCACAACATCGGCACGGCGGTTGAGCCGATCGAAACCCCTGCGCTGCGCAACCTGGGTAGCAAGCAGTCGTATTTCCACGACGGCAGTGCCAAGACGCTGGAAGAGGCCATTGCACGCCACGTCGAAAACGGAGCCATCGCCCGGGACAATAAGCGGGCCGGCGTGGAGATTTCCGTCGGGCAGATTGCGCTTACCGAAGACGAAGTGCGGCAAGTGGCCGCGTTTTTACGCACGCTGGAGTCTGTCGATCGCGAGCAGTTCCGGGGCTACCTGGTCGACGTGGTGATTCAGCCGGTCGAACTGGAATTCTCGGATTAGCGGTTTCACATTGAGGACCTTTACCACTTCACTTTCGCGCGGGCCGCAATGCCGCGGCCGCGCCGTGAGCCAGGAGACACGTATCATGCGTACCATTGGGCGGGCAGGCATTGCGATTGCATTGGCAACCCTGGTGAGTGCGGCCGCAAACGCCGCCGAAACGGGCAGCATTAACGGCACCGTGGTCGATCAGTCGGGCAAGCCGTTGCGCGGCGCCATCGTCTCGGCCATCAACGAAGATCAGCAGAAGAGCATCTCGGTGCTCACGGATCCGCAGGGCCATTTCGTGCTCGACCAGCTGCCGCCCGAAGTGTACGTGGTGCGCGCCCGGCAAGTGGGTTTTGACGACACCCTGTCCGACGAGCTCGACGTCGCCGCCGGCGAAGCCAGCAAGGGCCTCAAGCTCGCGCTCGCACCGGCCAAAGACCTGCTCAGCCAGCGCACCGGCGCCAGTTTGTTCGGCGAGCTGCAGATCGAAGACGAAGAGCAGCGCATGAGCTTCAAGATGTCGTGCACCTACTGTCACCAGGTGGGCACACAGGGCTTCCGCACGCCGGAGCAGCCGGTGGACTGGCAGGTGATGATCACGCGCATGGACGGTTTTGGCGCGTTGCACCCGGATTTGAAAAAGTCGATCGTCAAGAAACTGGTCGACACCTATGCCGAAGCCGCGCCCCAGAAGTGGGCCGCGTGGACCCCGCCCGAAGCGCCCAAAGGCAAGGCGCTGGCCCTGCGCGTGATGGAATGGGACATGGGCTACAAGCGCCAGACAATGATCCACGACCTCGAGCTGGGGCATAACGGCCTGGTGTACGCGGTGGACATGGCCAACGACACGCTCGTGAGCCTCGATCCGAAGAGCGGCGAGCGCAAAGAGTTTCGCGTGCCCGGCGGCAAGGAGCCGAACTCGGACGAGCCGATGGTCATGGGCCCGCACTCGCTGGAGTGCGATGCCGACGGCAATATCTGGATCACCTGCGCCATTGGCGGCAAGATGGCCAAGTTCGACGTAAAGACCGAAGAGTGGACCATGGTTTCGTCCGCGCCCGATCCGGCGCGGCGCGGCGTCTATCCGCACACACTGCGCGTCGATAAGAAAGGCGTGGTGTGGTACACGGACGCGGGCCGCGGCGTCTATAGCCTCGATCCGAACAACAAGAACGTCCGCAAGTTCTACAAGCTGCCCGACGAAGATCAGGCCGCGGCCCAGGGCATCGGCGAATCGCGCGGGCGAACACCGTACGGGATCGACATCGCGCCCAACGGCCACATCTGGTACACCAAGTTGAACGGCAACCGCGTGGGCCGCATCAATCCCGACGTGCCCGACGGCGACATCAAGGAATGGAACCCGCCGTTCCGCGGCCCGCGCCGCTTGCAGTGCGATGCCGAGGGCAACGTGTGGGTGCCCGGCTGCGGCTCGGGAGTGTTCGCCAAGTTCGATCCGAATACTGAGAAGTGGAAGGTCTACGACTTGCCGAACAAAGAGAATCAGTTCCCCTACGCGCTGAGCGTGCATCCGCAAACGGGCGACATCTGGATTTGCGGCACCACCAACGACTCGATGTTCCGCTTCATTCCCAAGACGGAAGAGCTGATCGAGTATCCCATGCCGTCGCGCGTGACCTATACGCGCGAGATCGAGTTCGGCGACGACGGCAGCGTGTGGGTTTGCAATTCGAACTGGCCAAACCGGCACACCGAACGCCGGCTCGGTTCCATCATTCGCATCACGCTCGATGGCACGGTGGACGACACGACCGTGCAGTCGCGGGCCGTCGCGGCGGCGGATGGCGGAAACTAGAGGTCGGTTGTAGATTCCCCAGGGCGGTTCCGCTTCGCTTTCGAACCGAACGGAACCGCCCTTTTTTCAACTCCAGTGTTTCCTGCATTGCGAGATGGTTGCCATGACGACGGCAGAATTACGCTTGCGGCACAGCCCGCTGGTCACTCTGGCCGCAGCGCTGTGCGCGGCGCTTACCGGCTGCGGCCAATCGGCTCGGCAGGCGGCAGAAATGGCCGCCAGTTGCACGGTGCCGCCCCGGGGATTGCTGGTGGCGCAAGCGCCGGTGACCACGTCGTCGCCGCAACAGCAATCGAACGTCGCGCCTTCACCCAAACCTGCAGCGGGCGACGTCTCGGTGCGCACCGCGCTAGTGCCAGCGGCGCCGGCCGAAGCCGCGCCGTCCGGAGTCACGTTGCGCGGCCGCGTGCTGTACAAGGGCAAGCCCCCGGCGCGGCGCATCATCAACATGGTCAAGGATGCCAAGTGCGTCCAGCTGCACGGCAGCAAGCCCGTGCAGGATGAAGACTTGATCGTGGCGGCCGACGGCGGTATCCAGAACGCGTTTGTCCGCGTGCAGCGCGGCGCGCCCAAGCAGGACTACCCCATGCCCGACAAGCCGGCCGTGCTCGATCAGTCGGGCTGCATGTTTCATCCTCGCGTGCAGGGCATTCGCGTGGGCCAGCAACTGCTGGTAAAGAACGCGGACCCGGTGACGCACAACGTGCGTTCGTTCCCGGTGCTGAACCAGGCGTTCAATTTCGGCCAGCCGCCGGATACTGAGCCGCGGGTGCGCGTCTTCGAGCGCGCGGAGCGCGAAATCGAGATCCAGTGCGACTTTCACCTCTGGATGCACGCCTACATCTTTGTGATGGACCATCCGTTCTACGGGGTGTCGCGCGCCGACGGCACGTACGAGATTGCCGGGCTGCCGCCGGGCGACTACGTGCTCGAGGCGTGGCACGAGCGGCTCGGCAAACAGCGGCAAAACGTGAAGGTGGCCGAGCAGGACGTCGCCGACGTGACGTTCACGTTTCCGCGGTAGGCCGGGCCGGAAACGACCGGTGATCCGTCTTGCGGCCCTTACGGGACAAGATCGCCTGGAATGATATCCGCCTGGCCCGGGCCGCGAACGCGGAGAATGTACACATTCTTGGCTTCTACGTAGTACACGGCTCGATAAACCCGGCCGCCTCTCGTCTTAAACAGTATTTGCCGGACCTCCAGGTCGAGCTCTCTGCTCTCGTGCGCAACAGGTAAAGCATCTGCCTGCGTCTTGAGACGCTCAACCATTTGATCGTAGGCATCGAGCCAGGCCGCCGCACCCTGCAAAGAGCGTTCGATTAGCCATTCGACGATGCGGCGCTTATCCGATCTTGCCTTTGGAAGCTCTCTGACGATGAACGTCATTGGTCGCCCAAGCCGAATTGGCGACGAAGTGCTGCGGAGTGCTCCCCGGCCATCGTGCCGCGCTCGCCGTTCTTGAAATCTTCAATCGAGGCGGCGATTGCCGCGACGTCTGTCGCGTGCAGGTCGTCCGACGGGTTTTCGTGCCGCCACAGGTCGAACAGCTCATCCAAGCTGGCGCCAGCTTCGCCGGATTCGATGCGTTGTTGCACAAAGCGAATGAACTTTTCGAGGTCGTGCTCGGCGGTCGCCATAGCGGTACGTGATTTGCGTGATTCTTAGGGCCAGAAGCTCCCTCCTATTCTATCAGTTGGGCGATCGCCAAAAAACGCCGGCTACGCAGTACGGATGGTTTGGCCGACGCCGGCAAATCCGTGGCTGCGCCCGGCGCTACAGGGCCTTAGATCGCTGCGCGGCCGGATACCGTCGGCGGCATCGAGAAAATTGCGCGCATTAGTGCGTTGGTTGCCGGCGCGACGAATCTTCGCTTTTTCTTGATCGCCTGGTTCCGTCCGCACCAGCGGCCAATTAACCTGGAACCGGCATAGCCGTCCGGAACCGGCTCGTCCTCTCCGCAACCTGGCCGTTCCAGCGACTCATTCCGTCAGTTCGGTTCTTCCCGGATCGATGCTGCGGTCGCTGGCAACTGCCGGCCCGTCGCAATCTGGAGGCCACATCGATGCGTCCGCTGTTTGGTTCGAAAAGAGGCGCGTCTCGCAAGTCTGCATTCCGCGGCTCCGTCCGAGCGCCCCTTCGCTCGACCTTGGCGCTCGAAGCGCTCGAACGTCGGCTCGCACTGGCGGCCGCCTACACCACGGTCAACGACTGGGGCAGCGGGTTGCAAGGACAGATCGCCATCACCAACGATCAGCCCGCGGTCATCAACAACTGGCGGTTGGAGTTCGATTTCGGCCGCACGATCAACAACCTGTGGGATGCCCAGGTGGTCAGCCACGTCGGCACGCACTACGTATTGCAGGGCGCCGGCTACAACAGCGCGATCGCCGTGGGACAGACGGTGACGTTTGGATTCGTCGCCGGCGCGGGCTCCGATACGCCGCGCAATCTCACGCTCAACGGCAGCGGCACCAACCCGCCCACGCCGCCGGGTCTCACCATCGGCGACGTCGCGCTGACCGAAGGAAATCCTGCGACGGGCGCCGTCGCCGGTTACTTCCACACTGCCGGCAACCAGATTCTCGACGCCAACAACCAGGTGGTGCGCATTGCCGGGGTGAACTGGTTCGGGCTGGAGACGAGCAATTTCGCACCCCACGGACTGTGGACGCGCGGCTACAAATCGATGATGGATCAAATGCAGCAGCTCGGCTTCAACACCATCCGCCTGCCGTTTTCCGATCAGCTGTTCGACGCCGGCAGCACGCCCAACGGCATCGATTTTTCCAAGAATCCCGATCTGCAAGGGCTCAGTGGCTTACAGATCATCGACAAGATCGTCGACTACGCCGGGCAGATCGGCCTGCGCATCATGCTCGATCATCATCGCTCGGCCGCCGGCAATAGCGCCAACGAGTCGGGGCTGTGGTACACCGCGGCCTATCCCGAGAGCCGCTGGATCAGCAACTGGACGATGCTGGCCGCGCGTTATGCGAACAATCCCACCGTCATCGGCGCCGATCTGCACAACGAACCGCACGGCCCGGCCACTTGGGGCGACGGCAGCGCGAACGACTGGCGCTTGGCCGCCGAGCGCGCCGGCAACGCCATCCTGGCGGCTAATCCCAATTGGCTGATCGTCGTGGAAGGAATCGAGCAGGCATCGTCGGGCAGTTACTGGTGGGGCGGCAATCTGTCCAACGCCGGGGCGAGCCCGGTGCGTCTCAACCTGGCAGGCCGGCTGGTCTATTCCGCGCACGACTATCCGGCGTCGGTCTATCAGCAGTCGTGGTTCAGTGACCCCAACTATCCGAACAACCTGCCGGCGGTTTGGGACCGCAACTGGGGCTACTTGTTTCGCCAGGCGACAGCACCAGTCCTGTTGGGCGAGTTCGGCAGCAAACTGGCGACCACCAGCGATCAGCAATGGTTCGACAAGATGATCGCCTACCTGGGCGGCGATCTCGATGGCAACGGCACGAACGATCTGCCGGCCGGCCAGCAGGGCATCAGCTGGACCTACTGGTCGTGGAATCCCAATAGCGGCGACACCGGCGGCATTCTGGCGGACGACTGGAACACCGTCAACCAAACCAAAGTGAACAAACTCACGCCGATTGAGTTCTCCTTTGGCGCCGGCAACGCCGTGACGAATGCCCAATTCACCCTCACGCTCTCGCAGCCCAGCACGCAAGCGGTGAGCGTGCAGTACGCCACGGCCGGCGGCACGGCCACGGCCGGCAGCGATTACACCGCCACCAGCGGAACGGTCACGTTCGCGCCCGGCGAGACGTCGCGCATCGTCTCGGTGCCGGTCGTCCGCGACCTCGTTGCGGAATCGACCGAGACATTCTCGCTGCTATTGAGCGGCGTCACCGGGGCCACGCTGACGCGCACCAGCGCGACCGCCACGATCGCCGACGACGACCACGTGTCACCGCCCCCGCCCAGCGTCTCGATTGCCAACGTGTCGACGAGCGAAGGCAACAGCGGCACGAAGGCGGCGCGCTTTACGGTTTCGCTGAGTGCTCCGGCGGGCGCTCCCGTCACCGTGGCCTATGCCACCTCCAACGGCACGGCCACCGCCGGCAGCGATTACACGGCAACCAGCGGCACGCTCAGCTTCGCGCCGGGCGAAACCACCAAAACGTTCGACGTGCTCGTTACCGGCGACACGGTCGTCGAAACGGACGAGACATTTACTGCCCAGCTGACGTCCGCCAGCGGAGCCACGATCGCCGGCGCCAAAGCCACGGGCACCATCGTCAATGACGACCAGCCGCCGCAATTGCCCACGCTGTCGATCGGCAATGCCATCGTCACCGAAGGCCACAACGGCACGGTGAACCTGACGTTCAGCGTCACACTGTCGCGAGCATCGACCAGCACGGTGACCGTGAGATACGCGACCGCCGACGGCACAGCCATTGCCGGCAGCGATTACAACGCCACGAGCGGAACGCTCACCTTTGCGGCCGGCGTGACGACCCGCACGATTACGGTGGCAGTGCGCGGCGACACGTTGGTGGAAGGCACGGAGACTCTCCGTGTGCTGTTAAGCGCCGCCAATGGCGCCACCATTGCCGCGGGCACGGGAACCGGCACGATCACCGATGACGACCAGCCGCCCACCACCAGCCCGGTCACTTTCACCAAACGCGACGATTGGGGCGCCGGCTTCACGATGGACGTGAAGATCAAGAACACCAGCGCAACGACGACGAGCGGCTGGCGTTTGGAGTTCGACCTGGCGGCCGATATCGTCAACATCTGGAACGCGGTGATCGTGAGTCACGTTGGCACACGCTACGTCATTCAAATGGCGCCCTGGAACGGCACCCTGGTGCCGGGCGGCGAGGTGACATTCGGCTTCCAGGCCTCAGGCGCCGGTCGCACGCCGACCAACGTGAGTCTCTATGCCAGCTAGGGGCGCATGAACTATCATGGTCGGCAGACCAAGGTGGCAGCTTGCCGCACCCGCGGTAGCACGCGCGGCAGTTCGCGCACCCTCAGGAACGCTGCATGAGTCGGCCAATTCGAACCCAGCACACGCCCGCGACCGCGCGCGACCCCTCGCGCCGCGAGTTTCTGCGCGTGGGCCTGGCCGGCATGGGTGCGCTCTCGCTGCCCGGCTTGCTGCGGCTGCGGGCCCAGGCAGCAACGGCCACCGCGCGGCCCCGCACCGCGGTCATCATCGTCTGGCTGCGGGGCGGTTGCAGCCATCTCGATACCTACGATCCCAAGCCCGACGCCGGCTCGGAATACGCCGGGCCGTTCGCGCCAACGAGCACCAGCGTGCCCGGGCTGTGGCTCACCGAGCTCTTGCCGCGCCAGGCGCGTATCGCGCATCGGTTCGCGCTGTTGCGCTCCCTGGCCCATACCGGCGGCGGCCATCCGGCCGGCTCGTTGCAGCTGCTGTCCGGCGATCCCGACGCGGCGGACAAGCTGGTGCCCGTACGACCCGACCTGATGAGCGTGGCCAGGTATCTGCGCAAGGGCCAGCCGCAGGCCCTGCCCAGCTACGTGGGCGTCAACCCGATCACGCGTTACGACAACTTCACCATTGCCGGGCCGGCCTACCTGGGCCCTTCGTACGAGCCGTTTGCCGTGCTGGGCGATCCGAGCGCGCCGAATTTTCGGGTGCCGAACGTCGGCCTGTCCGACGCGGCGGTGGAGCACCGCCTGCGCCAGCGCATCGGCCTGCGGCAATCGTTCGACAAGGTGCGCCGCGCCGTCGATCAGACGGGCGTGATGAACGCCATGGACAGCTATGAGTCGCAAGCTTTGAGCCTGTTGACCAGCCCTGCCGCGGCCGCCGCGTTCGATCTGAGCCGCGAGGAACTCTCCGTCCGCGAGCGCTACGGGCTCAACCAGTGGGGCCAGCAGTGCCTGATGGCCCGGCGGCTGGTGGAGGCGGGCGTGGAGATCGTTACCACCACGTTCGACGGCCCGCTCTGCGGCCGCGTGGCCAATTGGGACGATCACGCCGTGAATCATCACGTCTTCGACGCGCTGCGCTTCCGCGCGGGCTACTTCGACCAGGCCGTGTCCGCGTTGATTGAAGACGTCTACGAGCGCGGGCTGGACCAGCGCGTGCTGGTGGTGGTCACCGGCGAGTTCGGCCGCACGCCGCGCATTTCGTACGTGGCCAGCAGCGGCGCAGGCGTGGCCAGCGCGGCGGCCGGCACCGTGCAGCCCGGCCGCGACCATTGGCCGCAAGCCAACTCCCTGATCTGGGCCGGTGGCGGCATTCGCACGGGCCAGGTGATCGGCGCCACCGACCGCCGCGGCGAAGAGGTGGTGCAGCGCCGCGTCGGGCCGCAAGACTTCCTGGCCACGATCTACCAGCACCTGGGCATCGACTATCGCCAGGTCACGATTCCCGATCTGGCCGGCCGCCCCACGCCAATCGTCACCGACGGCGAGGCGATCGCCGAGCTATTGCCCACGGCGTGAAGCGCGCGGTGCGGATGTGTGCCACACAAGCCCACGGCGCACTGCTTCGTGCAGCCCGGGGGTTCGAAGGCCGTTCGATTGCTGTCACGTACCATTGCTGCCACGCACCAGGCACGTCGGTTCGGCGAGTCCATCGACGCTGAAGGCGTCGTAGTCAATAGCCCAGGGCGTAGCCTTGCGTAGCCCTGGGTACGCGACGAAGCGCGTGGGATCGAGCCCTGTCAGGGCGAAGCTTTTCCGAGCGCTCGTGTCGCCCCGTTGGAGCCGTTGGGTGTTCAGCACTCGCGCGACAAAAAAAGAGTAGTACGCCCGGCAGGATTCGAACCTGCAACCCTCGGTTCCGAAGACTGCTGCGCGACTCGCGCAACTATAGACGACGCCAACGAGTTGCGTCAAACACTCGACGCCGTGGTGCCCGTATTGGTGCCGACCGCGTCGGAACCCGCCCAAAGCCCGCAATTCCCGGCTGAATTGGCCCGTCTCGGGGCCGAATGGGACCGCCTACCTGACGCAATCAAGGCGGCGATTCTCGCGCTCGTTCAAGCGGCGCAAGGACCGCGCGCCTGAGTTGCTATCGTCATGACGGTGTTTCGTTCAAACCCCGTTTCAAGGAGGACCGATCATGATCGACCCGAAGATCGAAAGGCTCATCACGTTGAGGCAGGCGTGCAAGATGCTGCCAAAGCGCCGACGAGGCAAATCGGTGCATATTAGCTGCATCTATAGATGGACGCTCAATGGCGTTCGCGGCGTCATCCTGGAGAGCCTCCAGGTCGGCGGCACACGTTGCACGTCTCGCGAGGCGCTGCACCGCTTCTTCGAGCGACTGAGCGAGGGGACTGTGCCGGTGCAGCATTTTCATACCCGGACGCCATCACAGCGCGCGCGGGACAACGAGCGGGCCCGGCAAGAGCTGATTAAGGCCGGGTGCTAGCCGACGGAGATTTCGCCAATGAAATGGTTGCCGATCACCGACTCGCTACCTGGCAATGCCTGCCCACATTGCGACCGCGGCGAACTCTACGTTCGCAGTAGCCGACGGACGGGCGATCGCTGGCAGGTTCAGTACCTGTGGTGCACGAACTGCCCAGCGACATTCAAGGCGCGCACGGATCGGCGCTACCTGACCCGCGCCCGAAAAGTGTTGTAAGGATCGCCGGGTACAGCGGGGTTCACGGGTACGATTAAGTGAGAGGCATCGCGGAGCAGAGAAGAGGCACGTTGATGGAAATCGTCAAGGGGTCGCGCGAGCACACAAGTGCTGTCGCAGATCTGTGGAACGCCAAGGCGCAAGATCAGGCGTCGTGGTGGTACGGATCGCCGCAGAAGACCGCCGACGACATCGCCAACCTTCTTTCGCAGGAGTTCTCGTTGGTGGTCGCTCTCGACCACGACGTGCTCGTGGGATTTGGGCTGTGGCTCGGTCCGCGGCTGCTTGGCTTCACCGCGCTGAATCGAGATGCCTTTTATCGCATGCTGCGTGTCTGGGCTGAGGAGAACCCCGGCCAACGTGGCCTGTCGGTCATCCCGGCGCGGGACACGACCGAGAAAGCTTGGTTCGACGTGCTCGGTGTCGGAGAGCTCGCGCCCATGGGCTACAAGCCGATTGGGCGGGGCGACGATCCCACGAAGCGCAAGCCTTGGACTTGTCGCCTCGAGGGCAGCTTGGATGCGCTGCGGGCAGCGGTTGACACGAAACTCGCGGAGATTGTCCGCTAGTGCTGACACTGACGCTGCAACCATCTGAGGCCGATCCAAACAACCGCGACACGTACATCGCTGACGGCGTTCTCTACAACAACAACTATGGAAGTGATCTCGCCCTTCTCATCGGCACCCAGAATCTCGGCAAGGACTCCCAGGCGATGTTCCGCGCGATTCTGCGGTTTGACCTGACGTCCCTAATCACCGCGACAATTGTCGACGCGACCCTGACACTGACGGCCGCTGGCGGTAGCGTCAGCTTCGAGACGTTTAGCATCCATCGCCTCACGCAGCCCAATTGGACGGAATTCGGTGCGACGTTCGGCGCCTATGACCTCGGGCACCCGTGGGCGATCTCGGGCGGCGACTTCGATTGGGTGCCAGCTCAGTCGCTCTTCCTCAACTCGATTCAGAATCTCGTGTTCGACCAGATGAAACCCTTGGTCGTGGACGCAATTAAGAATCGCGGTGGCATTCTGGATGTGCTGATCAAAGGTTCGGCAGACGATGGACTACAGCGACTGGATTGCTATTCGTCGGGTAGTGGCAACCCGGCGTTTCGTCCGAAGCTCGTGGTGAACTACGAGCACCCGGTGTGGTGCGTCGAGACGGGTGACACATCAGTGTGGGCGGTCGCTGTGCAGGACGAGGGTTGCTGATGCCGTACAACATCCACGACCTTGGCGACGTTGTGCGGGTATCGGCCACGTTCACGGACGCCGACACCGAAGCGGTGATTGATCCCGACGTCGTCAAGCTCTCGATCCGCACTCCGGCCGGCGTTGTGACCACGTACACCTATGGCATTGGTGGAAACGTCGTCAAAGAAGCCGTGGGCGAATACTACTCGGTGATCGACGCGAACCAGGCCGGCTTCTGGTTCTATCGCTGGTGGTCGACCGGCTTCGGCCAGGCCGCTAAGGAAAATGAGTTCAAAGTGCGAATCGCACAGGCTTTATGACCCCCTCCCCCCAGGTCCTTAGGTACTTTCTCGCCCGACGCGCATGGTTTCCCACCCCCGCCGCGGCCGCACTATACACAGTCCGTCCGTCCGGCATGTTGGAGACGTAACCTAGCATGAAGCTTAGAGATCGGATCAAGGAACTGCGCCGCGTCAAAGCGAGCGAGATTCTGCCGAACCCTGCCAACTGGCGAACGCATCCGAAAGCGCAGCAAGACGCAATGCGTGGCATCCTGGCCGAGGTCGGGATCGCCGACGCACTGCTGGTGCGCGAGACGCCAGCGGGGCTGCAGCTCATCGACGGTCACTTGCGAGCCGACGTGTCACCCGACAGCGAGTGGCCGGTGCTAGTGCTGGATGTCGACGACAAGGAGGCCGCGAAGCTCTTGGCCACGTTCGATCCGCTCTCCGCGATGGCCGAGACCGACCCGGAGAAGCTGAAAGAGCTGCTGCGCCAGATCGATGTCGATAGCGAGGCGCTCCAGCAGATGCTGGCGGAGCTGGCTGACGAGGCCGGTCTGCAAGACGACGGCGTTGAGATCGTCGAGGACGAGGTTCCAGCACCGCCCGATGAAGCGACCACGCGGCCGGGCGACCTCTGGATCTTGGGAGACCACCGTCTCCTGTGCGGAGATTCGAGCAAGCCCGACGATGTGGATCGGCTGCTCGACGGCGCCGTGATCCACTTGGTGAACACCGACCCGCCGTACAACGTCAAGGTCGAGCCTCGCAGCAACAACGCGATCGCCGCCGGCCTGAGCTCGTTCGCCGGGCCCAAGCATCACCAATCGCTCGACCTGGCACGGCACCCCGAGAAGTCCAAACCCACCAGCAAGAAGCTGCGGGCCAAGGACCGGCCGTTGGCCAACGACTTCGTTTCCGACGCAGCGTTCGATGAGCTGCTCGCGGCTTGGTTCGGCAACATCGCCCGCGTGCTTCAGCCCGGCCGCGTGTTCTATATCTGGGGCGGGTATGCGAACTGTGCCAACTACCCGCCGGTGCTGAAGGCCTGCGAGCTCTACTTCTCCCAGGCGATCATCTGGGTGAAGGAACATCCCGTGCTGACCCGCAAGGACTTCATGGGCAATCACGAGTGGTGCTTCTACGGCTGGCGCGAAGGCGCCGCGCACGTCTACCTCGGGCCGGCCAATGCCGTTGACGTATGGAGCATCAAGAAGATCAATCCGCAGAGCATGGTGCATCTCACCGAGAAGCCCGTCGAGCTCGCTGCTCGAGCGATGCGGTACTCATCTCGGTCGGGTGAGAATGTGCTTGACCTATTCGGTGGCAGTGGAAGCACGCTGATGGCCGCCGAGCAAACGGGCCGGCATGCGTACCTCATGGAACTCGACCCGCTCTACTGCGACGTGATCGTCGAACGCTGGGAGAAGTTCACGGGGCAGAAAGCGGAACGGGTACAGGAGGCCGCCACGTGAACGCGACGTTTGGCCCGTGTCGCGGCCGGTGGCCCGCCTTGGCCACGGACGCCACCAACGAGAAAACGCCCCGACGTTTGCGACGTGGGGCGTTGGGGCGGAACCCCGGGCGGGGTCTAGCCGTTGGCGGCGAAGTGGCCGCGATCGGTTTTCTTGAAACGTGCCTCTTTGCCCTTGGTGCCGATCTCGCGCAGGATCGCGCTGTAGAGCGTGGCGTGCGGCGTCTTGCCGCCGGGGCTGGTCCACAAGCCCTTCGCAGCCATCGCATCGATCATCTGCTTGGCGTTGAGCGGCTCCTTCGACGCGGCCAGGACCTGCGCGGCGGCATCCAACGCGCTGAGCTTCTTGGGCTTGTCGCTCGCAGCCTTCGCCTTCTTGGCCGGCGCGGACTTGGTGCCCTTGGCCTTCGGCGCTTTGGGAGCGGGCTTCTTGGTCGTCTTCTTCGTAGCCATAATTCATCTCCTCGGAAACGTGTGCGATGGGGTGGCTGCCATCATCAGGCCCGTGGAACCATCCACGGACGACGCCCCGCAGGGCGTTTCGGCTTACAGCCCCAGCTCTTCCATCAGGCGATTGACTTCGTCGACCCCCAACATCTCGGTGAGCGTGTCGGCCAGCCATTCGGCTTGCTGCAGCCCGCGAACGGCGTCTTCATTGGCTGGCTTGTAGAACGCGGCCGGTTGCAGGAAGGCGATGATCGTCGCCACGCCCTCGGGCGACAGGTTGTCGCGGATCACCTTCTCGAACGCTTCTTGGTCCACCGCCCCGCTCATTCGGTCGTCGTTGTTTGCGTGCATCGTTTAGCTCCTGTGCGTTGGTGTTGGAATGCCCCGTTCGGACAGTCACACATGAGCCATGCGTCGCGCGGTACATCAAGCGCGGTCGGGCCAGATTCCGGCAGAATTCGACAGCTTCTTTTCCGCCGAGAATCCCCAAGGTTTCCCTTAGCTGTGGGCGAATTCCAATCGAGCGCACGTGCGGGCCACGTGGCGGTCCGCACGGCGCGTTGGCTTTGGTGGCCAACAACGTCCCAGGGCCGCGACGTGGGCGAACGTGGCGCGTGTGGGCTAGGCGTCGGGCGGAACTAACGGAGAGATACCGCGTGTGTCCCAGCTTCGAAAAGAGGCCCAGGAAAAAGCCAAGTCGCTACGCAAGCAGCTTGCCGTATTGGACAAGCTCACCGGCGGTGCGTCCGAGCGCGAGCGCGACGTCGAACGCAAGCGGGCTCAGCGGGCGGCGTCCAAGGAGGTCATCATTCCGCTCTGTGCCGACCGGGCGCGGCGCGAGCAGCTCGAGGCCGACGACATCGCTTGGCTCATGCACTACTTCGGCACCGGATGCGGGCTCAAAGATCCGTTCTGGTATGAATTCACCACGCAGCAACGAGAAATGATCAGCGCCATCCGACATGCCATCTTGTTCGGCGGCGATCAGGCGATCGCGGCCAGTCGCGGCGAAGGCAAGACCACGATCTTCGAACGCCTGCTGCTCAAGTACACGCTGCAAGGGGTGTTGTCGTTCTCCGTCCTGTGCGCGGCGACCGGTACGTTGGCCGCTGATTCACTCGACACGATTAAGTCGGCGATCGAAGACAACCCGCTGCTGCTGGCGGACTATCCCGAGGTCTGTGTCCCGGTGCGGGCCCTGGAGAACACGCCCAACCGTGCCGGCTACCAGCTCGTCAGCGGCGAGCGTCATGACACGGGCGAGCCGTACCAGATGGCCTCGGGTAAGTTTAGCTGGTGCGGCCAGGAGATCGTGTTCCCCAACGTGCCCGGAGCGCCAGCGGCACAAGCCATCATCGCCACGCGGGGCTTGGACTCTGCGATCCGCGGGCTCAAACGTAAAGGCCGGCGCCCGCAGCTTGTCGGCATCGACGACCCCGAGACAGAAGAGACCGTCCGCAGCGGCGAACAGGCAAAGAAGCTCGAGGACCGAATTGATCGGGCATTGGGTGGTCTCGGCAGTCAGCAGCGTCCAGTTGGACGGGTCATGCTGACGACGTTGCAGAACCGCACCTGCGTGTCGTTCAAGTACACCGAGCCCGAGCAGAAGGCTACGTGGAAGGGGAAGCGGTTCCGTTACTTGGTCACGCCGCCCGATCGCCAGGAGCTGTGGGACGAATACGTGCTGCTTCGCGAGAAGGAGTTTCGCGAGTTCTCGGCCGGCCGCAGTCGTGATGAGCACTGCCGGCAGTCGTACCAGTTCTATCTCGACCACCGCCAGGAAATGGACGCCGGTGCGGTCGTGGCCAACGAGAACCGCTTCGATGCGACTGTGCTGCCGGATGGCACCCAGGTCGAGGCGTCGGCCCTGCAGCACTACTACAACGAGGTCGCGCGACTTGGATCGGAGGCGGTCGCGGCCGAGCTCGACAACGATCCGGCCGAGGATGAAAACGCGGCGCTGCTGCTCGTCCTAACCGCCTATCATATACAGAATAGCTGCCTGAGCGGACTCGACCAGCGTATCGTTCCCGAAGGCACGGTGTGCATCACGGTGGGTGCCGACGTGCAGAAGTTGGGCCTGCACTACGTGGTGGTCGCATGGGATGAGCACGCGGCCGGATGCATCATCTACTACGACTTCTTTGAGTTCCTCACCGGAAACCGCCCGGCCTCGGACTGCGAGGTGCTGATCCTTGAGGGGCTATTTGCTTGGCACGAGGCCCAGCAGCAATCGCCATTCGTTTCGGCCAACGGCGAGGAGTACTTCACCGATCTGTCGCTGATCGACACCGGCTGGAAGCACGAAAGCTGGGCCTCCCAGCCGGTGCAGGTGTTCTGCTCTCAGGTCGGCTTTGGCGGCTTCATGCCGTCCAAAGGCGAATCGCCCTATCGCCGGCCGCAAGACTCGTCGCGCCTGATCATCGGTGACAATTGGCACGTCAGTTTCCCCGGTGGCGTGCCGGTGGCGATCATGAACTCCGACCACTGGAAGCTCAAGGTCCACGAGGGCTTCCTCGCCGGTCAGGCTGCCGACGGATCGCTGTTACCCGGCGCGCTCCGGGTCTTCAACCCGCCGGCCACCGACGGCCGTCCGAATCGCACGGCCCATCTGTCATTCTCCAAGCACATCCTGGCCGAGACCTGGGAAACCCGGTTCGTGCCCGGCTTCAAAGGCAACCGTACCGGCTGGTGGAAATCACCCAAGCCGAACCACTATTTCGACGCCACGTACCAGGCGATCGTCGCCCGCTCGATGCGCGGAATCGGCGTTCTCGAAACACCCACGCTGCCTACTATGCCCGCTGTGCAACCGACCGGGCCCGAGCAGTCAGCTACCTCGTCGGTTGCAATGTTCGAACGGAACCGTTGGTGAGGATTTCGATATGCCCAAGTTGAAAGACGAGAGACCGGGGCCTGACTCTGTCTTGATTGAAGTGCCGATCGCTGAGGTGCCGCCTGCGACATGGGGGCTGCACATCAACACGCACCTCACGCTCGAACAATCGCACGCGCTGCGCCGCGTAACAGCAGCCCTCGATGAGCGTCTGGTCCGGCTGTCCAACAGTCGGCGCGTGATCAATCCATGTGACGCCCTGAAGTACCTGCTTGAGCAGATCTGCGTGGAATAAAGGGACTGTCAATGCGACGCCAAGTCCTGACTTACCTCACCGCCGTTTCTGCTACCGAGTGCCTGCCAAACAGCGGAATCAATGCTCTCCTCGACGAACCGTACATGTCCGTCACAGAACAATGTGTGGACGCCATTTGCATGCCGGCTGCGAGCGGCGACATTCAGGGATAGGCGGTCCCACCAGAAGTTCGTGCGATTGCTGTGAGGCAAGCCACCCCGGCAGTCAACATCGGGATCATTCGGCGGACGGATGTGGTTGTACATCGAATGTCCCGGCGCACCGTAAAGCCATCGACTGCCTCTGGTTTGCTGCAGCTTTAGCCCGGGCTGATGGCACTGGCCGGCGTAATCCGTCAGTTCCGGTCCATTCGATGCATTGTCATTCCCTGCCGTCAGTACGAAGCCGTTCGTTGAACTCACGCCATCCCAAGTATCCGGGCCACCTTCTGACGTGATTGTTTCGCTGACACACACGGTGTGGCTTGATCCGTCCGAGATATCCGCAAACCGCACCTTTGAGTTTTCAAAGAACACGCCGGTCACAGGCATACCGCCCGGATTTCGCGGCGAGACCGAGTACGTCGTGCCGGTGTTGAGCGGATAGTTGTGAACCGCGCTATCCACGATGATGCCATTCACGGTATTTGACTGGAGAACTCTCGGAGAATCGCTGGGACAGAGAAAAAACGGGATGGTCTGACTGAGGGCCGTTCCATTCGCGGCCGGGTCGTCGGGGTTCGCATTGAAGTTAATCAAGTCATAGAGCGTGTCGGCTTCAAGATAGGGCAGCAAATGCACGTAGGCCGAGAAACAGCGTCCTTGGCCGTCGATCATGCTTCGCAGACGGCCCGGCGGAAAGCAACCGTGAGCCCCGTGATAGTTGTTCAGCGCCACCCCGATTTGCTTCAAGTGATTGCGGCATTGGGCAGCGCGAGCTGCTTCTCTGGCCGCCTGCACCGCAGGCAAAAGCAAAGCGATCAGAAGACCGACAATGCCGATCACAACCAGCAGCTCAATAAGTGTCAAGCCGCGCCGCGGTTCATGTACTTGTGTTGCCATGATACTGACCTATAATGGCATGATTATGACAAAGCGTCCGACGTCGATCAACCGCGTGCGCGAGTGCCGCGCGGCAACTGGGCTTACGCAAGCTGAATTGGCCGAACGCGCTGGAATCTCGCGCACTACGGTGACGGCTATTGAGGCAAGGCGCACCGTGCCATCGGTGGCCGCTGCCCTAGCGCTGGCGAAGGCATTGGAAACGACCGTCGAGATACTCTTCGGTCGAAGGGATAGTGCGGACCGACCCTCGGCTTGGGCCTGGGACCCGCCTGAGAAGCCGCGCACTTTTTGGGCGGCGGAAGTTAACGGTCAGCCGTGGTTGTATCCTGCCGAGTCATCTCCGATGTTGACTCCATTGCCGGACGGCATGGTCGCGTGCGAATCATCGTTGCCCGCCGTTTCCTCGACTGCCAAGGAAACGCTAGTCATCGCCGGGTGTGACCCTGCTGCGGGCTTGTTGGCAAGTGAGTATTCAAGGGCGACTGGCATGCGGATGTTGGTTATTCCGCGATCGAGCCGACAGGCACTGGACCTTTTGCAGCAGGGGAAGGTCCATATCGCGGGACTGCATCTTTCTACAGAGGATGAGCCCGAACGAAACTCGCAACTGGTCCGCGACACTTTGGGCAGCGGCTTCGAGTTATTGCGAATTGCGTGTTGGCAGGAGGGGATCGCCACAGCTCCCACCCTAGGAGTGAAGAGCGTTCGCGGGGCATTGCGAAGCAAACTTAGATGGATCGGGCGGGAGCCTGGCTCGGGTGCCCGTCAATGCCTAGACCGGCTGATGGGTAACCGTCCAGGTCCGCGACACCTAGCTCGCCACCATAGGGGTGTTGCCGAAGCTGTTCAAAATGGTTGGGCCGATGCGGGGATCTGTGTGCAATTGACATGCATGGAAGCTGGTCTTGGTTTTCTGCCTGTCCAAGAAGAGCCCTATGATGTGTGTATTCCGCGTGCCTTGCTGGATGACCGACGTGTGCAGGCGTTGCTTAGGGTTGTTCGCTCAAAGGCTTATCGCACGCTTCTCGGCCAACTTCCCGGATACAACACGGTCGAGACCGGCAGTCTCCAAGTAGTGGATTGAGATTGCACCCACTTCTCGAACGACGCATTTGCGAAGCCGTGGATCTCTGACGCACGGAAACTCCCGACGTCATTTACCACGTCGCAAAGCAAAGCCCCGTCGTACCTGCCATCCCACACTTCGAATACGCCGCGCGGCCATTACGATTGAAGTATGGCCGATCTAACCACACTCACCGGCATTGAGGCCGAGCTCGCCGACACGGCGGACTACGACGTCGTGTTCGACGTTTCCAAGGCGAAGCGCCGCGTAGCCGCGCTGCGTCGGAAGCTCGACTTCCCACAGTCGAGCGGGCGCGGAGAGCAGAACGTCGCGTTCGCGATTGCTGCGATTGAGAACCAGTTGCAGCAAGTGCTGGCCTGGATTGCCGCCAACGACACGCCGAGCGATTCGCAACGGCTGGCGAATCCTGACGTGGTGCACGCGGACTTCTCGAACTTCCGGGGCTGCTGATGATCGCGCGGGCGAACAACACGAACGGTCACGCTGGCGGCAGACTGCCGGCCGAGATCGTCGACCAGGTGTTCGAGCTCGACCGGGATCGCTTCGAGCGGCGGCGGGATCGCGAGGCGGGGTCGACCTATGCTGCCGGCACGGTCGACCGGTTGAACCCGTTGCCCCAGGGCATCGATCCGCTCGGCACGGATGCCGACTACCACTACCGCACCGAGTTCAATTACTTCCTGATGGTCGAGCGGGCACGCACGGCCGTACGGAACCATCCGCTGGTCGAGCAAGGCGTGAACCGCCTGCTGGCCAACATGCGGCTCGACGAGATGACGCTCGACGTGTCGAGCGGCGATCCGGCAATCGATGGTGACCAAAAGGCATTCTGGTACGACTGGTGTGACGACCCGCGACAAGTGGACTACGAGGGCCGGCGAACGCTGCCCCAAATCGCCCGGCAGTCGTTCTTCTCCCAGGTGGTCGACGGCGACATCCTACACCTGCCGCTGGATGAGGGCTCCATCCAAACTTGGGAAGCCCACCACATCCGCAACCCTTGGGGCCGCTATTCGACCGGCTCGGACAGCAACGGCATCGTGCATGGGGCCGAAGTGTTCAACGGCCGCACGGTCGCCTATTGGATCACGCCGCGCCACCTGACGCATCGGCAATCGGCGCGGCGGGGCGAGTCGCGGCGGTTCCCGGTGTTCGACCCCGAAGGGAACGCGATCGCGTTCTGGCTGGGGTTCACGCACCGCTTCATGCAACGGCGCGGCATCAGCCGGCTGTCGGCTCCGCGCGACGCGATGAATGGGTTCGATGACGTGAACTACGCCCACATCATGTCAGCGAAACAGCGGTCGAAGATCGCCATGATCCTGGAGAGCATGCAGCCGCTCGCGCCGCAGTTGCCGCTGGGGGGTGGTGGGAAGATCCCACAATCGGGCCCGCGCTACCTGAGCAATGAGGCCGGCCTGGGCGTGGAGTCGATCGTGGTCGAGCAGGTCGGCGGGCCTGCACAAATCATCAAGGCCCCGACCGGCTACAAGATGCAAGGCTGGAATGCCAACATCCCGACACCGTCGTTCTTCGAGCATGCGGCGCTGATGCTCACCATGTTGGCAGTCAACCTTGATCTGCCGCTGATGTTCCTGCTGCTGGACGGGTCGCTGGTGAACTTTCACGGCGGACGGATGACGTTCGACCAGGTGAAGCTGCGGCTTGAGCAATTGATCAGCGACCAGATCGCCGGATTCTATGCCCCGATCTATCGCTGGAAGACTCGACAGCGGATCACGCCGGGCAGTCCGCAGTTCGATCCGGCGCTTCACAACGCCGTGCAGCGCGGTGCCAACCCGTTCAGTTTCCTGTTCCGGCCGAAGGGCTGGCCGTACGTCAAGCCGCTCGAGGACGCCGCGGCCGAGGACCTGGCCGAGCGGCGCAATCTCAAGAGCCTGAAGTCGATTCTCGCCTCGCGGGGCGTTGACGAAGACGAACACGTCGCCGAGGTTGTTGCTGGCCGAGGCAAGTTCATCCGCGCCGCGATCCGCGAGGCCCAAGCCATTGCGAGCGAATTCCCGGACGTCGTGTCTCAGGACGAGGTGCCGCGCTTGTGGCGTGAGCTGCGGTATGGCAATGAAGCCAGTGGTGTGCAATTGGCGGTGACCGCCGACACGACCACCGGTGAAACCTCAGCCACGGCCGGTGCCGCAGGAGGCAGTCGTGGAGAGTGAGTTCGTACTCCAGCCGCGATTCGAGTTCGAGGCTCCGCAGATCACGGACTACTTCGGGCTGTGGTGCATCGAGGAAGGGGCGTTCCGATCGCTGGTGGATCGGTTCAACGGGATCAACCTGCACGCGCACTTCGCCTCCGCGTTGCCCAGCGATGCAGCCCGGCGGCAAAAGCAGCTAGAGCTGAACGTGACGCCCGAAGGCATCGCGATGTTGCAGGTCAACGGGCCGATGATGAAGAGCGTTTCGTCGCTGGGCGAGGGATCGAGCACCGTGCAGCTGCGACAGCAGTTGCGGGCCGCGCGAAAGAGCCCCGAGGTGCTCGGCGCGATGCTGATGATGGACACACCCGGCGGCACTGCTCGCGGCAACCGCGATCTGGCCGACGAGGTCGCCCGATTCGCGCAGGCCAAGCCCATCTATTCGTATACCGAGGACCAGACTACATCCGCCGGCGTTTCGGTCGCCAGCCAAGCAACCAAGCGATTTGCCAACAACGACACCGCTCTTTACGGGGCGATGGGCACGTACTCGGTGCTGATGGATCAGAGCGGCATGGCCGAGAAGCTCGGCGTGAAGGTCCATGTGATCAAGGCCGGCCAGTACAAAGGCATGGGCGAGCCTGGCACGGCGATCAGCGAGGAGCAGCTCGTCGAGGCCCAGCGGATCGTCAACGCCTTGAACGAAGGCTACCTGGAAACGATCGCCCGGGGCCTAAGCAAGCCAGTGGAAATGATCCGCTCGATTGCGGATGGCCGGGTGATCATGGCCCGCGACGCGGTCGGCATGGGCCTGCTCGATGGAGTTCAGACTTTCGATGACACGTACGCGCAGCTCGTGCAGTACGCCCAGCTCGTGGCTGGCAAGGGCACAGCGGCGCCTCAGAAGCGAGGTTCAACAATGGACAAGACACCCGCATCCTTGGCCGAACTGAAGGCCGCGTTCCCGAACTCGTCGGCCGAGTGGCGGGAGTCGCAACTGGAAGCCGAATCCGATATGCCCACGGCGGCGGTCGCGTATGCGAAGAATGTCGAGACACAGCTCGCGACGGAGCGTGAAGCGCACTCGAAGGCGATCGTTCAGGCATCGGCCAAGAATAATCTGTCATTGGGGCACGCCCCGCTCACCGAGCGTACTGCCCCTGGCGAATCGAACGAGTACTTCGAGTCGGGCGAGCCGATCGAGGACTTCAACGCTGCCGTCGCGGCGCTAGCCGGTCGCGGCCCGACGCTCCAACGTCGCCAGAGTGCCGTGCGTGCGGTCGCGCAGAAGAACCCAGAGCTCTATCAGGCCTATCTGCTGGCGACCAATCCTGGCCGGCTACAGGCCCGGCTCATCACCGAGAAGCTCGAAGCGGCCGCGAAGTAGTCCGGCCGTCCACATACACAATCCGACGAGGCAAGATCATGACCGCCCTTGTTCAACGCGATGTCCGCACGTTTCCCAACAACTCGGCCATCGCTCCGTTCCTCCGCGTGAAATTGACTGGCGGGTTCCTGGCGATTGCTGCCGCAGCCGACAACGAGCTGGGCATTTTGGAAGAGCGGACGCAGGCCACGGATGCCGTCGGCTCGGTCCGCCTGCCGTCAATTTCCAACACGGTGCGGGTTACCGCAGCCGCAGCAATCGCAGCCAACGCCACGATCTACCGGGCAAACGGCGGCAAGGTCTCGACCACCGTTGTCGGCACTGCCTGGGGCACCGCCCTGGAAGCCGCCAGCGGCGATGGGTCGGTCATTGAGGCTATCCGCACCATCAACGCTGCCTAACAGCTTCACAAGTCACAGAATAGGAGATTGAGGCATGGCTTCGCCGTCCACTGCAATTACGCGACTGGATCTGTCGCTCACCTATCAGGAATTTTCGCTCGCCGCGAACCAGCAGAAGTTCATCGGTCTGCAGGTGCTGCCGCCCATTGCGGTCTCGCAGGAAGGGGCCGAGTTCGTCCGCATCCAGATCGCCTCGCTGCTCTCGAAGATCGAGGAGACCAAGCGCTCGCCCAAGGCGGGTTATGCCCGGGACGATTGGGAATGGAGCAAGGACAGCTACGCCGTCGAGGAGCACGGCGTCGAGGAGATTGTCGACGATGCGACGGTAGAGAAGTATGGCGACCTGTTGCGGACCGAGCAGATCGCCACGGCTCGGGCCGTCAACCGCGTGCTCCAGCGGCTGGAGTTCGATATTGCCGCCGCTGTGTTCAACACAACCACCTGGACCGGTGCTGCCCTGACAACCACTCTCGGCACGCCTTGGACGACCGCAGCGACGGCCGACCCGATCGGCGACGTCGACGCGGCCCACGAGAAAGTGAACGTTGGTTGCGGCGAGGACGCGAACACCCTGGTGGTGACCAAGAAGGGCTTTCGGGCGATGGTCCGCACGGCCCGCCTGGAAGGTCTTTTGAAATACGACGCAAGCGAACTGATGATCGCATTGAGCAGCGGCCAGAACCAGTCGATGGTTAGCCAGGTAGTTAGCGGGCTGAAGGACCTGTTGCAGGTCGAGCGCATCCTCGTTGGTCGTGGTTTCCGAAACACGGCCGACAAGGGCCAGACGGCAAGCCTGTCGCGCGTGTGGGATGACACCAAGGCCATGCTGTGCGTCGTTCACGACGACGGCATTGAGGGTGATCTGGAAAACCCCATGCCGCAGATTGGCCGCACGATCTTCTCCAACAAGAACGACGAGCCGCTGCCAGGTTCCAACGACGGCGGCTTCGGTTCGCTCATCATCGAGGAGTATCGCGAGAATCCGGTTCGCGGCGGCGTGATCCGGCCGCGGAACAAGCGGCAGGTCAAGGTTCTGCACCCTCAAGCCGGGCATCTCCTGCAGGGAGTAACCGCTTAAGCGATGGCATCCCAGGTCGACGAGCTTCTGGAAATCTACGGAGCGGCGCAGCTCGAGCAGGGCTTCGGCGTCTCGGTAGTCCTTTGTCGCGGCGGGCTGGAGTCGGCCCCGTTCACGACAACGTGGGAGCGCGTCGAGTACGAGATCAGCGATCAGGAAGGATTTCTCACCAAGCGAACGTCGCGGGACTTCGTGTTTCCGACCGCGAAGGTGGTTCTCGGCGGACAGCTTGTTGAGCCTCGAGCCGGCGATCGGCTGCGGCTCACCGAGGCCGGTGCGACTGTCGAGTATGAGTTGCTGCCGATGGGCAAGTTGCCGGCTGCCGAGTCGATGCCCGGCGGCTACCGCTGGAAGGTGCATACCAAGAAGGTGGAGGCATGAGCGACGAAGCCGTCGAGGTCACGGTGGCCAAGGCGGTGGTGAGCGAGCTGGCGTCGGCCACCTTGAGCCAGACAATCGCGCCGATTCGAAGTTACGCCGATTGGGTCCAGCCGCTGGAGACCGACGACACATGCAAAGAGAACACGCTCTATGTCGATGTGGTGCCCGTGGCGACTGCCCAGGAGATCGAGGCCTCGTCGCGAAACACGATTGCCTACACGTGTCCGATCGACATTGCGGTCCGCAAGAAGTTCGGTGCCAACCGGCAGGACCAGGACACCGGCCGGATCGCAATCGACGACGTCGATGCACTGATGCTGTTGGTGCAGGAGATTCATGAGTTGTTCACGCTGGCCCGAATGCAGGACTTTGACGCTGCCGCCTGGCAAGGGACCAAGCGGCTGGTGGCGCCGCACAAGCCGCACCTGCGCGACATGCGGCAGTTCACGGGCATCGTGCGCGTGACATTTCGAGTGGATCGGAAGGTGGTCTGACATGTTCGGCATGAAGGTCAAAACCGAAGATCGCACGAAGCGCGTGAAGGCTGCTGCCGATAAGACAGCCTTCCGCAGTTTCAGCCACGCCGCCGCGTCGATCCGCAAGGATGCCGTCGGCTCGATCGAGGTCTTGCCCGATCCCTCGCCACCGGGCGATCCGCCGCACACGCGACGTCGGCTCCTGCCGCGTGCCGTGCGATTCGTGGTCGACAAGCAAGGTGCCGTGATTGGGCCGACTGCCAGCATCGCCGGCCAGGTCGGCGGTACACACGAATTCGGCGGCCAGTTTCGAGGTGAGCAGTACCCGGAGCGACCGTACATGTTTCCCGCGCTCGAGCGGGCACTGCCGCGTTTCGCCGGTCAGTGGAAAGGGGCAATCGGAGAATAACCCATGCCGACCAACATCAAGATGGGGTTCGAGGGGCAGATTCTGTTCAGCGCCACGCCCGGCGCGACCGCCGCCACGATTCTCACCAACGTGAAGGATGCCAGCTACAACCTCGAAGTCGAGAAGGGCAACACAACGGTGCGCGGCGACGGGAGCGCCCCGCCAATCGAGACCGAGGATGTCACGATCCGCAAGGTGACGATCGAATTCACGATGATCAAAGACACGACCGACACCGCGCTTGCGGCCTTGCAAACGGCTCTTTATGCCGGCACAGGCGTGGCCATCCGCATGAAGGACTACTCGGCCGGCAAGGGCTTTGACGGCGATTGCACCGGCACCGTTTCCAGCGGCAAGCCGCTCAACGGCGAACAGACACTGCAAATCAATCTGACGCCGAGTCGCAGCTACGGCCGCGCCCCGCAACTCTACGTCTGAGCGAGGAGAACGAGATGCCCACTCTCAACTACAGCGTCACGGTCTCCGGCCTGGGCGGCAACATTGCGCAGTCGCTTCCCCGCTCGGCTAACGCCGGCGGCATCCGCGAGATCGAGTTGCCGGTCGGCAAAGCCGGGACGCTCACGACGCGCGACGACAACAACACCGGCACGATCACGATGGCCGATGGGGGCCACGGAATCACGACCGGGGCCAAGGTCGATGTCTATTGGAACGGTGGCGTGCAATACAACGTGACCGTGGGAACGGTCGTCGGGTCGTCCGTGCCAATCGATCTGGGGGTCGGAGACAATCTGCCCACCGCGAGCACGGCCGTTGTGGTCAGCGTGCGGAGCCAGATCAACCTGGACATCGATGGCGACAACCTGGTCCTGCTGGCAATCAAGCAGAAGTTCAACTCGAACACGATCGAATCGGATTCGCACATCGACTTCCAGGACTCGGGCAGCGCTCAGGTAGCCGAAGTCGATCTCGAGGCCAACGGACCGCAGGTGTGGGACATTGCCGGCGGCTCTGCCAATCCGTTCACCGGCAACCCGATCACCAAGGCGTTTGCCAGCAACGGCTCGACGACCGAGGTGGCAACGCTCCAGCTTCTGTGGCTGCAAGACGCCACGCCCTGAGGATGATATGCCGACGTTCAAGGACGCCAACGACCGCGAATGGACGATCAAGCTCGACGCGCCCATCGTCCTGCGCATTCGCTCGACCACCTGCGACGTCCCCAACTGCAAGCACCTGCAGGGCTGCGGTTGCACGGGCGTCGACCTGGCCGACCTGACCGGCGAGACTCAGCGGCAGCTTCATCGCGACGTTGTGCTGTTGGTCAACACGCTCTATCTGCTCTGTCAGCCGGAGGCACAGCGGCAAGGAATCACAGACGAACAATTCGGGGCCTGCTTAGTGGGTGACGCCATTCGCCGCGCCACCATCGCGATGGACGAGGCCATCGCCGATTTTTTCCCGGAGGAGACCCGGGCGATACTGCGCGCAGTGTGCGCCAAGGACGCCGAGGTCCGAACGCTGGGGATGGAGCTGGCCCTGAAGAAGATCAACGATCCGAACCTGGCCCAGAAGTTCCTGGCCGCGATGGAGGCTCAGTTGGACGAGAAAGTGAAAGCCCTCCTGACCCCGTCGAGCTCTGCTACGAGTTCGCCGGCATCATAGGTATCCATCCCGACGGCCGCACCCTGCGCGAGCTGTTCATGATGGTCAAAGGTCGGGCGCGGTTCCTGGGCGCCACATCCACGACTGAATCCAAAGCCGACGTCATCCCCTACAACCCGGCGATTCTACAGGCGGCGGCAAGCGCGATGTGAGCAATGGCTGGACTGTGAACTATGCCTGGACGGGGCGACATCAAGGCCGGAGGCGCATACGTCGAGCTCACGCTGCGCAATAGCGCGTTCCTCAAAGGCCTGCGCGGTGCCCTTTCGCACCTCGCAAGCTTCGCCAAGGGGTTCGCCATTGCCGGTGCAGCCGGCATTGCCGCAGGCGCTGCGATCGCTGGCGTGGCCCTCCGCTCCTTCATGAAGACGGGCGACGAGCTCGACAAGATGCGGCAGCGGACCGGCTTCTCTGTCGAAGCGCTCTCCGAGCTGCGGCACGCGGCCGATCAGTCCGGCAGCTCGATCGAAGATCTGGAGAACGGCATCCGCAAGATGCAGAAACAACTGGGCCAGGCGGGGCCGGTGAGCAAGGACCTGGAAGAGGCGCTCTCTGCCTTGGGGCTCAATGCATCGCGGCTCCAGGCCATGTCGCCCGAGCAGCAGTTCGACGCGATTGCCAAGGCGATCGGCAAGGTTTCGGACCCGACCAAGCGGGCTGCCTTGGCGATGCAGTTCTTCGGCAAGAGCGGCACAAAGCTGTTGCCCATGATCGAGGACATGGAGGCGCTGCGTGCCGAGGCCCGCGAGATGGGCTTTGTGATGAGCGGCCAGGGTGCGGCCAACGCGGTGAAGCTGGGCGATCAGTTGTCGAACCTCTGGAAGACCGTGCAGTTCGGAGCGATCGCCATCGGCGAGACCCTCGCGCCGGCCATGATGAAGTTCGTGGACCTGGTCCAGCCGATCGCGACCGCGACGCTCAAGTGGATGCAGAGCATCCGCGATGCCATCCTCGGCGGTCAGATCGAGCTCGCCGGTCAGATCGCTTTCGCGGGCCTGCGCATCGCCGCCCTGCAAGGCGTGGTCACTCTTTCCAACGCTGTGGGTGGCGCGGTCGGCGACTTTCTGGGCTCGATCGGCAGCAAGTTCATCGGCGGCGATTTCCAGGGAGCCTGGAACGACGCGGTCGCGGGCATGCTCGAAACCTGGACCAACTTCTCGCAAGGGATCGTCGAGGTCTTCGGCGTAGCGGCGAACTTCATCCTCGACCAGTGGCAGAAGATCGAGAACACGATCACCGATTTCCTGCTCAAGAATGCGGCCGAGGGAGGCATTTTTGGCAAGCTGGCTCTGGCCGGCACGGGAATCGACATGCAGAAGGAGGTGGAACGCGGCAAGCGCATCGCACGCCGCCAGCGGGAGCTCGGACTAGCCACCGGCCCGGATACGCTCACGGAAGCGCAACAAACTGCCCGCTCGATCACGGCCGGCCACGCCGATGCCGCGCGGGAAAAGCTCAATGCGGCCGTCGATGCCATGCGGGCTGCGGCCGAGCAAAACGCCGAGGAGGCCCGGCGGCGGCGGGAACAGCAAACCGGTGGCGGTGCCAATCGCGCCCAGGAGGCGTTGGACCGTGCCAAGTCGGAGCTCGATGCGCTCCGCGCTCAGATCAAACAGCAACAGGCCGAGCCCGGGGGCCCGGGCGCTGCCGGTGCGGCGGCCGACGTTGGCGGCCTGCGCAACCAGGTGGCCGTCACGTTCTCGGCTGCTGCTGCGGCTGCCTTGGGCGGCGGCGGTTCGCCGGTCGAGCGTATGGTCCGCACGCTCGAGGAAATCCGCGCCCTCAACCGCCAGCAGTTCGAAGAGCAGAAGGAACTGCGACGCAAGCTGGCCGAAGGAGGCGCCGTCGCCTGATGCCAGAGATCTTTCAATTCAACGAGCGGCCCGACTCCCGGGCCTGGACGACCGACCCGCCGGGAGTCACCTACCGCTACAAAGCCACCGGTGAGCAAGACGACGGGATCGTGCGGGCCTACGCGCTCAGCGCCACGGCGCTGGTCATTTTCTCCGACGTGGGAACGCTGTTTCGTGGCAACGTCCAGATCGAGCCCGACGGACACAAGCAATACTCGGTCAGCGTCCCCTATGGGCCCCGCAAACGAGAGACCGGCTCCTCCACGTTTCGCTTCGACACCACCGGCGCAACGATCAACGTCAAAGCGGCCAAGGAGCACATGGGTTCGTACCCTTCGGGTGCTCCGGCCAACCCGCACAAGGCTTCGATCGGCGTTACCAAGGACGGCAAGGTCGAGGGGGCCGACATCGTCATTCCGGCGCTCAAGCTGATCTATACCTTCAAACATCCTGCCGGCGTGATCAACGAAGGCCATGCCCGGGCCCTGGCCGGCGTGACGGGAATGACGAACGCGGCCACGTTCCGCGGGTTCGCGGCGGGCGAGCTGCTTTACATCGGCAGCACGGGCGAAGACGGCACCGAAACCGAGGCCTCGGTCGACTATGCCTTCGTCGCCAGTAAGAACGTCACGGACCTTCGAGTCGGCGACATTCTGAACATCGTCAAAGACGGCCACCACGTCCTGTGGATCGAGTTCAAGAACGAGGTCGATTCCGGCAAGCCCGCCGTGCAGCCCGAGCGCGTGCATATCGAGCGCGTCTACGACCCGGTCAACTTCGCTGCCGCATTCGGCTGGAGCTGAGCATGGCCTGGGAAAAAGTCGCCACCGGCCAGAAGCTGAAGCAAACGCCCATCCATCGCGCCGGCTTCATCAATGACACGATCGACGTCGTGAATGCCCACAAGGAAGGCCGGCTGCAAGGAGCGACCGACGCTCTCCCAAGCTCCCGATCGCGTGTACAGGTTGAGGTTCGCAACTTGACCGGCGGCGATCTTGGGCGTGGCCAGCTCGTCCAGCTTGGATCGCACTTGCTCACGGACGTGTCGGAAGACCATCCCTGGTTCGAAGGCAACCTCGTTGCCGATCCAGTACGCAGCAAGTTCGCGATACTCAACCGACCGATCAAAGCCGGCCAGATCGGGCCGGCGCAGGTGGCGGGTGTCTGCCTAGCTCACATCTTTGTCCTCGACCCGGCTCACAAGCATGCCGTTCCGTCTGCGGGCGCTACCGTGCTGATTACCAGCAAAGTCGGCCCGGTGGAGCTGCTCATGCCGGCACCCGGGCTGGGCCTGCGCCATTTGTGGGTGAAACTCGACCACAAGGAGAACTACTGCTACCACGTGACGCTCGCCACGGGCATCACCGCTGGCGGCACCGGCAGCGTCGTCCTGCCCGACAGCTCGACGATTACGGCGACGAACTGGTCGGCCGATACCGTGCTTCTGCCTGGCGATCGCTGCCTGTGTTTCAAGGATTTGGTCGACGACACCTATTACCTCATCAAGACCGGCGGACAGCCCCAGACAAAGATTTGGCATTCCACGTCCAACGCGAACATTGCGGCCGGCGCCAGCGGCAACGTCACGCTCTCGACGGGCACGATCGTGAGCGCTACGAACTGGTCCAACGACGTCGACATCAAAACGTCGGACAAGATCCACGTCTATCAGGACCCATTTGACAGCCTGTACTACGCGATCAGGTCGGGCGGCACCGGCGGAACGCGATGGTTCAAGGCCACGCTCTCAGGCACCCTCGAATCGACGGATACGAGCGCCAGCGTCGGCAGCGTGGTCGCTCTCGATGGCGAGGACGCGCCGGCGATCACCACGGCGTCGAACTGGCTGCGCAAAGCGGGCACGAACGGCTCGCCCGTGGCGCTAGTCGAGGATCTGTCTGGCGAGGGGCCGGCTTATCTGCTGATGGACGTCATCCACAAGGAGGTGCAGGTCGACATCGCCGTGGAAGTCGACGATCCCGACGATCCGACCGTGCTGCGGCAATGGAAGCGCACGATCTGCGTCATGTCTGGCAATGACGACAGCAACCCGGAGGATATTGTCGAATTGCAGGACGTGGCGGTCGACATCAATGTCAAAACGGATTCTGGAGGCAACCCGACCAAACTGCAGCAGACCAAACGCACGATCAAGTCGTTCCCGAAGCCCGACGACTCGGCCGACAGCGACATCATCGGCATCGAGACCTGCTGATGGTCGCCCTCAAACGAAAGTCCAACACCACCAAGCTGCTGCGCAAGTCCGCGAGCGCGGCACTGACGACCGATCCCAAGTGCTGCTGCGGGCCATTCGTCGCAATCAATGTCTGCAACTTCAACAAGTGGTCGGATGAGATTCACGACGCCGTGCTTAACGGTCACACCCTCACGCGACCTACAGTCGACGCGAACGGCCAATGCGGCGGGGGCTACTACGCGAACATTAATCCGTTGCCCGCCTACTGTGGCTTGCAGACGACCGGCGGCACGAAGTTCCAATGCTGTGGAACACAAGTCGGCGGCTTCTGCGGCGGCACCAACTACACGTCTGGCGTTTATCCCGCAACCGGCGCTTCGAACGAAGACACCTGCGCCTCGCCCAAGTCATCGAATCCGCAGAACTGCGGCCAATACGGCGACTGCAGCGGCGACCTGATCACGCAATCCTTCCCGTCGTCGTACCTGGTGACCGGCACCAATACGCTGACTGTGAATCGCACGGGCGCCACGCGTTCGGCCGGCAGCTACGGCGTGGTAGAGGTCGCCAAACTTCAACTCGCCTCTGGCGTGTGGCGAATCCAAACCTTCCTTGCCACGGGCACGTATGGCTCCGGCAATCTCACCCTGACCTGGAATCTCTAGCATGTCCACGTCCTGGCAGTGGTTCCCCGACACCAAAGAAGCCATCTGCAACTACTGCGGCTTCCGCGCCACATATACCGACGACTTCCCCGGCCACGTCGACCACGAATGCGATCCGGCCAAGCACCCCGCGCTCACGGCCCGCCAAGGCCTCCCCATCGGCCGCAGCCCACGCCCCGAAGTTGCCTCCCGAATCCCGCTCGATCAGCTCCTCGCCTGCATCCACCGTGGCGCCGAGCTGCGCGAAGAACCCTGCCCAACATGTAGTGCCGGAACCCGCATCAAGGTCTTCGCCTGCGAGATTCATGGCGAATGCCAACTGGATGAGAAGATCCGCAGCGTGAAATTCTGCGGGGCATGTGCTGAATTCACAGGCCGCTCGCCGCCCCCGGTGGCCTAGCTATGTGGCCAGAGTTCATGCGGCTGTAAAGGTGCGCGGCTTCAAGAGCCGTTCGCGTCGGTTGCCATGCCGACGGACAATCCTGTCCTGCTCCCGCTTCGGTGAACCTGGCGCATGGTGCGACGCGCGCCGGCAACAACTTCCCCTATCTTGGCAGGTGTCCATCGGTCCGAATGTTCGCCGCCGAGGATCCCGTTAAAGGCCACGCCGATCAGGTCCGCGGCCTGCGACTCAACAGATTGTTTCCGTTTGCTGAAGTAGTTGGTGAACATCGATCCATACAGTAGCGCACCCATGGCGTCGACAATCTGGTCAACGGAATTCGCCCGCAGACGCCCTTCCTTGATCAGTAGGGCGACCAAATCTCTCCAAGGACCGATGTTGGCGTCCCGATGGACGAAGTAGGTTGGCTTCTCGCGGTCCGCGAAGTGAGCGCGCTCTTGAATGAAGAGCTCCACGATAGACTTATTGGAATCAAAGAAATGCAGATACACGTAGATGGCCGCGGCAATCGCTTCAATTGGATCAGCTGAATTGGCGTAGACGAGCGTCAGGCGGTCCTTCAACTGGCTCATGCCTTCGTCGACGGCCGCAAAGAAGATCTGCTCCTTGCTGCCGAAATAGTGGTACAGCGTGCCCTTGGCTACCCCCACCTCATCGGCGATCGTTTGAACGTCAGACTTTGCATAGCCATGACGGGCGAAGACGACGGCAGCGGCCGCGAGAATCTCGGATCGTCGACGGTTGATCAATTCCTGATTTCGATCGCGTTTTCGCCGGCCACTTGCGCCTACTGCCATCTGAGATGCTCCAGCGTTCTGGGCTAAAACCCAACCCTCGGGACCGGCCGTCAAACTATTGACCGACCAGTCAGTCAATTGTTAGAATACCCGCCAAACTCATCCCCGGCAACTTAACGCGCTGTGTCCTGGTGTTACGCAGGCGACTGTGCTGGCTCGTGTCATTTGCTCACGCGGAGGAATCGTCTATGAGCACTCTTGGATCAAAAGCTGTGATTCTTGGACTGGTACTGGTCAGCCATTTGAGTCCTCTGGCCACCTTCGCACAAGCGGCAGAATCGCAGCCCACAGCGGAACGCGCACTGCAAATCTCCGGGATGCGTGTGGTCGATCTGAAGGGCAATCTGCATCAACTGGCCGAACGGCCGGAGCTCAAGGCAACCGTGCTTGTGTTCCTGTCCACCGAATGTCCCATTTGTATCGAGTACGTTCCTGAATTGAATCGACTTGTTCAGAACTATGCCGGCAAGCCCGTTGAGCTATTCGGAGTCATCAGCGATCCCGTGCAAAAGCGGGGCGACGCGGCGAACTTCGTGAAGAAGTTCGAGCTCCAATTGCCCGTGCTGTTTGACACGACCGGGCAATTCGCCGACGCGTTTCGTCCGACTCAGGTTCCTGAGTGTTTCGTACTTGGAGCCGACGGTCGGACCGCCTATCGCGGGCGGATCAATGATATTTACGCGGAGGTCGGAAAGAAAAGGCCTCAAGCCACGACACATGATCTTCGCGGTGCAATGGACGCGTTGCTCGACGGCGGCCAGCCGCCTGTGGCGCATACGACGCCCGTCGGCTGCCGATTTGAGCGCAGAGCCCTCGCGGACGGTGGAGAGCCAGCAGTCACTTTCACGCGCCACATAGCACCGATCCTGTACGCCAATTGCACGCAATGCCACCGGCCGGGCGAGATCGCGCCGTTTTCGCTCATCAGTTACGAAGACGCCGCTAAGCGTGCGGAATGGATTGGAGATGTCACAGCGTCCCGTTTGATGCCGCCCTGGAGAGCCACCGAGGGATACGGTCATTTTCTTGCCGAGCGACGCCTCTCGGAAACCGAGCGGAAGCTCCTTGCCGCGTGGGCGGAACGTGGCGCCCCACGTGGCGATGCAGCCGACATGCCGGTCCTTCCCGACTTTCCGCAGGACTGGCAGCTCGGCAAACCCGATCTGGTGCTCGAAGCCCCGCATAGCGTTCACCTGCCGGCGGATGGCCCGGACATCTTCCATCATTTCGTGATTCCGGCACCATTCGCGGAAGACAAGATGATCTCGGCCGTTGAATTCCGGCCCGGTAACCCGAAGGTAGTGCACCACGCAGTCCTGCTCTTGGATCGCTCGGGTATTGCCCGAGAGCTTGACGCGAAATCGCCGGAGCCGGGATATGTGACAACCGGAGGCACCGGCGCGTCCTTGGCCGGCATGCTCAATGTGTGGGCTCCCGGCGTGACCCCCAGGCATCTGCCGGAGGGGATCGGCATCGTGGCACCAAAGAACGCGGATCTGGTGGTGCAACTGCACTTGCATCCGGCGGGACGCGCGGAGGACGACCGCTCGAAGATCGGTATTTATTTCGCCAAGAAGCCGGTCACTCGGCCAATCATGAGTCGGCCGATTGTGTTTGGTCCGATCAACGTCGACATTCCCCCAGGGGCAACCGACCATCGCCTCTCGGCGGCTTTCGAATTGCCCATCGAAGTGACACTAACGGGGATTCTGCCGCACATGCACCTTATCGGCAAGGAAATGAAAATTTCCGCCACACTACCAGACGGAGCCACGGAGCCGCTGATTTGGATCAAGGACTGGAATTTCAATTGGCAGGACGTGTACCTCTATCGCCGGCCGGTGGTTCTTCCCAAAGGGACGAAGGTTGAGATCACGGCGAGGTACGACAACAGCAGCGACAATCCGTTCAATCCAAACAGTCCGCCCGAGCGAATGCTCTTTGGAATGGAGACGACCGATGAGATGTACCTGGGACTTTTCCAGGGGATTGTCAACCATCCCGATGATGTGAAAGTGCTCCGTAACACGCTCATGCGGAACATGCTCGCGCAGATCGGTGAGCCCTCGGTGACAGCTGAGTCGCGAACGCGCCTGTTTAGTCAGTTCCAGGAATTTGCCGGCCCAGAGATGCGTGAACTTTTTCGCGAGAGTTTCAGTTTCCTAAGGCCGGACGCACCACCGAAGCAGGCCCCCTAGGCGCTTCGCGCCAGATTCCCGCGCCTGTTTCGTTTGACAGGGCGTGCGCCGTTGCCTGCGGTGCCGACAAGATTTACGCTGCCGCGCAACGGTATTTGCGCTGCCGCGCAATGGTGAGCCGGAATGCTTAACTTTGTCTGCCGTCTCAGCTCTGGTTTTGCGCGTCTGCGCAGCGGCAGTCGTGCCGCTAAAAATGCACTCGCCGAGCAGTAATCGCCCCCCTGCTGGAATGCCCGAATGAGTCCCATGACGCCAGCCGAACAAGACGCGGCTGAACGCCGCCTCAAAGAGATTCAGGTCGAGATTCAAAGGGTTCTTGCCAGCACGACGCAAGGCAAAGAACGCGAAGACCGGTGGTTCGCGCTTCTAACCGAAAGCCTCAAGCTTCAAGAACAATTGGATGGAGAAGAATCCTAAAAAGCTGCCGGCACCCGTCTCTACAATTCCGTGCCGACAGCCAGTGACATTTCTAGCGTCATGTTAAATGGCTTTACGCTAGCAGCATGCGTCGCGGCGTCCGTCTAGGTCGCAACCGGGCGCCGCTTTCTCCAGCTCGATGGTCTGTTCATTAGCGGCCCCGCCTCCCGGGGACGACCTCGCACGGGCCTTGGTCGCGGTGTGCCGTGGAACGCCTGCACAGATTCCCCAATTAATCCCTTCGATTAACCCAATCGTCATGGTCGTCCGATAAATAATGTGACGCGCGCGTCCGAAAAACAGCCAATGGATCTCTTTCGGAAAACTACGGGAGCGAGGAGGAGTGGGAAGTGGCTCAGGGACGGGTGCCTCCAGTCGTCGTTCTTCTCGCAACGATCTTAGCCGGCGTTTCCGGCTGCAAGGTCGGGCCTGACTACCGCGCCTGTCACGATCTCGTTCGCGCCGAGTGGAGTCAACAACTCGACGAAAGTCTGCGAACGGATGGAGCCCTGGATCAGGCATGGTGGAAGTCGCTAGGCGATCCTGCCTTGAACGCCTTGGTTGAGCGTGCAGTGGTTCAAAACTTGTCGTTGCAGGAGGCGGCAGCTCGGATTCAAGAAGCGCGGGCTCGCGTAGGTGTGGCCCGCGGCGGCCTTTTCCCCGAAGTCTATCAGACAGATTCGTTTACGCGGATCGATATCAGCGACAATGGCAGTCCGTTCGGCGTCACGGGCCTCGCTTTTCCTCCGTTCGACTTTTGGTCCACGGGTTTCGACTCGTCGTGGGAAATTGACGTCTTCGGGCGTGTGCGACGGACACTCGAAGCCGCTCGATCGGACGTGAATGCGTCCATTGAGAATCGGAATGCCGTACGAGTGACTCTGCTCGGCGACGTGGCCATGAACTATGTGACGTTGCGCGTCACCGAGCAACGCATCCTCAACGCCCAAGAGAACGCTCGGATACAGGGGGAGACCGTGAGGATTACAACCCAGCGATTTCAAGCAGGCGCCGTCAGTGAGTTGGATGTGTCGCAGGCACAAACCTTACTATTCCGCACGCGATCAGCGATTCCACAACTCGAACGAGAACGCGACCGCGCGATCTATCGGCTGTGCGTGCTTCAGGGGGAACAACCTCAATCTCTTGACACAGTGATTGGGTTGCACGGCACTATCCCGCGGCCGCCGGCCCAAATCGACGTCGGGATCCCGATGAACTTGCTGCGACAGCGACCAGATGTTCGACAGGCTGAATGGGACGTGCTAGCGCAGTCCGCGCGCATCGGAGTGGCCACGGCGGATCTGTACCCGCGGTTTTCGCTGATCGGAATCTTCACGCTCGATGCGAACCAGTTCAACCAAATATTTGATGGGGACAGCCTGGCAATGCGGACGGGGCCGCAGGTGCGGTGGAACATTCTTAATTTTGGTCGCGTGCGAGGCAACATCGACGCACAGGACGCGAAATTCCGGCAGGCTGCGACGCGATATCGACAAGTTGTTCTCAATGCCGCAGAGGAAGTCGAGAATGCCCTGGTCGCCTACCGGCGAAACCGGGAATCAGAACGGGAGTTGGCGCAGGCGGTCGGCACGGCTCGCAGCGCTGCGCAGCTGGCCGGCGACCAATATAAGGCAGGAGCGGTGAGTTTTCAGACGCTGCTCGATGCCGAAAGGTCACTGGTATTAACTCTGGACGAGTTCATCGCTACTCAAGGCAATGTCACTCTAAGCGTGGTTCAACTCTATAAGGCACTTGGTGGCGGATGGGATTCGAGCGGCGCGGATGCAGTCGCGCCACTCCCCCAGGTGCGCGAAGAGATTGGGGCTCCACCTGCCAACGCTCCTCCTGCCGAGGTATTGCCGATGCCACAAAACCCCTTGGGACCCGCCAAGTAGTTGTGCGGGCAACCGAACGCTATTGACCGGGACGATCGAGCTACGGAGAATTATATGACGGGCGCGTCCGTTAATGAATTATTCCTAATAGGAGCGGCTCAAATGAAGGCGGCGACACCCTTGCGGAGAGGTTCGGGGCGACCTCGCGATGCCAAATTGCCGGAGCGCAGACGCCGAGAGATCCTGGAAATTGCCACGCGCAAGTTCGCCCAACACGGCTATGCGGACACCGACCTGCAACTCGTCGCCGACGAACTGAGAGTCGGTAAGGGGACCGTCTACCGTTACTTCCCCAGCAAGGAATTGTTGTTCCTTGCCGCCGTCGATCAGGGGATGCAGCAACTCAGCGTCGCGATCGACCAGGCCGTGGTGAAAGCGGCGACTGCGCTCGAACGGGTCGAGTTCGGCATCAGAGCATATCTCCAGTACTTCGACGAACACGCCGACGTGATCGAGTTGCTGATGCAGGAACGGGCATTTTTCCGCGACCGTGAGCGGCCCACCTACTTCGTTCATCAAGACGCGAACATCGGTCCTTGGATGGAATTGTTCCGAGAATTGATTCGCGACGGAAGTGTTCGCGACGTGCCGGTGCATCGGATTAGTGACGTCATATCGGATTTGCTCTACGGCACAATTTTTACGAACTATTTTGCCAGAAGGAAAAAATCGCTCGCTAGCCAATGCGCAGACGTGCTGGACATTCTGTTTCGCGGGATATTGAGTGAGCGAAAGCGGGGCGTCGATGCAAAGTCGCATAAAAACAATTGAAGGGCGCATGGCAATTCGTCCCACACTGTCGATTGCGTCGGTACTTGTGCTCGCCGCCGTCAGTCTATCAGGCTGTCATTCCAAGACGGCAACGCCTGAAGGCCTGGACACGAAAGCTGCGAACCCTCAGGCAGCACCGGTTCCTGTGCGTGTGGCCGCCGTCGTCGTGAGACCTGTGCAGCGACGAGTCTCAGTGGTCGGCACCCTGCACGGTTTCGAGAAGATTGTCGTAACACCGAAAATCGAAGGTCGCGTTCATGCGACGCACGTGGATGTCGGTGACCGCGTTGCGCCCAATGCCGTTCTGCTCGACATCGACCCGACTGACTATCAATTGGCTGTCGACGAGTCGGAGCGGGCACTGGAACAGGAGCTGTCGCGACTGGGATTAACTAAGCTGCCCGGACCCGATTTTAATATCGAGCGATTGCCGTCCGTCGAACGTGCGAACTTACTACTTGAAAATGCCAAGCGGCAGTATGACCGCCAGGAAAAGCTTGTCGCCACGAAGGCGGCCGCAATACAGAGCTTTGAACAAGCAGAGACCGACCTGAAGGTGGCAGATGCATCGTTGCGCCAGTCAAGATTTGATGCGCAAACGGCATTAGCCACGGTCAAGCATCGCCAGTCTGTCCTATCCCTAGCCCGACAAAAGTTAAGCGAAACGCAGGTTAAGGCTCCTGGATCCATCGGAAGCCCGCAGGCAGGTCGTGCTTATAGCTTCGTCGTCGCGAAGCGAATGGCCTCCGCCGGTGAGATGGTACGAGCATTTCCCTCGACACCGGTTTTCGAATTGGTCATGGACGATGTACTGAAACTCCATATTCTGGTCCCCGAGCGATACATGTCGCAAGTCAAGTTGGGTTTGGACGCCGAGATTCACGTTGAGGCATATCCCACGGAAGTATTCCCCGGCAAGTTGGCACGGGTCAATCCGACAGTTGATCCTCAAAGCCGCTCATTTGAGGTTGAAGTTCAGGTTCCGAACCCCGACCACCGGCTAAAACACGGCGGCTTTGCTAAGGGTGATGTGATCGTGGGAACTGCGGATAACGCGCTCACGATCCCGCTCGAAGCCGTGACCCGATTCGCTGGCGTATCCAAGGTGTTCAAGGTCCGTGATAACACGGCTGCGGAAGTCGAAATCACGATCGGCACTCAGGGGCCAGGGTGGGTTGAAGCGCTGGGCGGGCTTCAGGCTGGCGATATCGTCGTCACCAGCGGACAATCGCGTCTTGCGAATGGAACGCGCGTCGAAGTGCGACAGAGCGATACAAAAACTGCAGTGCGCAACTGACTCCTTGGCGCCGCAAAGTTTCTCCCCAATAGCGACGGCATAGAGGCCTTGGGTCCACGGACAGCCCGATGAGCATCTGGGAAATCTGCATTCGCCGACCGATCTTCACTCTCATGCTGGTGAGCGCGCCAGTCGTGCTTGGGTTGGCTGCTTATCCCAGGTTGGGAGTGGACCTCTTTCCCAACGTCGACCTTCCTGTGGTCGTCGTCACTACGACGCTCAAAGGTGCGAGTGTCGAGGAAATGGAGACTTCGGTCACGAAAGAGGTCGAGGAGGTCGTCAACACGATCTCTGGGATTGACGAACTGCGATCGACGACCAAGGAAGGCTATTCGCAGGTCGTCTTGCAGTTCCACCTGTACAAGGACGGTGATACGGCCGCTCAAGAGGTGCGCGACAAAGTCTCGACGATCCTTAGTCGCTTGCCGGTCGGCACCGACCCTCCACTGATTGATAAATTTGACCTGGACGCAGCCCCGGTGGCGACCATCGCCGTCTCCGGCGGTCGCAACTTCCGCGAGGTGACGGAGATCGCCCGCAAGCTCATTAAGGAGGACCTGGAAACGGTGCAGGGTGTAGGCGCCGTGACGCTTGTCGGCGGCCAGCGGCGAGCTATCAATATCTACATCGACACAGACAAGCTCGTCTCTTACATGCTTTCCGCCGAGGATGTGCGGCAAGCGCTGATTCGGCAGAACTTGGAACTGCCTGGCGGACGAGTCGATCAAGGGCCGCAAGAGCTGGTGCTGCGGACCATGGGTCGCCTGGAAAAATCGTCGGATTTCCTCGACCTCATCGTGGCGAACCGCAAGGATCAGCCGATTCGCATTCGCGACATTGGTCGCGTCGAAGACGGTGTCGAAGAACCCCGCGGTCTGAGCCGCTTGGATGGCGATAACGCGGTGAGCCTGATCGTCCAGAAGCAGTCTGGGACGAATACCGTGGAAGTGGTCCACGCCGTCAAGGAACGGCTAAACATCATTAAACAACTCTTGCCGGGCGACATCAAGACGATCATTATCCGCGACCAGTCTCGCTTCATCGAAGCGTCCATTGAAGAGGTGAAGTTCCACCTGCTGCTAGCCGCGATTCTCGTGAGTCTCACCATTCTGCTGTTCATCCGTGATTGGCGAACAACGATTATCGCAACGCTGGCCATCCCTATGTCGATGGCACCAACGTTTGCCTTCATGTCCTACATGGGCTTTACGCTGAACAACATTACGATGCTGGGACTAATCCTGGCCATCGGTATCGTAATCGACGACGCAGTCGTGGTGCATGAAAACATCTTCCGCCACATGGAGGAGTTTGGCCGTCCCGCAATGGAAGCGGCGCGATCGGCCACGTCGGAAATCGCCTCGGCCGTCATGGCGACAACCGTTTCTCTCTTGGTCATTTTCATCCCAGTCGCGTTCATGCAGGGACGGATCGGGCGGTTTTTCAATTCGTTCGGCTTCACCGTTGGCTTCGCGATTCTGATGAGCCTGTTCGTTTCGTTTACGATGACGCCAATGCTTTGCTCGCGGTTTCTCAAACTGAAAGCTGGGCACAAAACCAGCAAGGCCGGCTTTTTCTCGCGGATGCTGGATAGCTCCTACTTATGGATTCTGAGACTTTCGCTGCGTCACCGTTGGGTCATCGTCGTGGCGTCGATCGCGACTCTCGCCGCAACACCCGTCGTGTTCTCTTGGATCGGCAAGGATTTCGTGCCAAAAGACGACCAAAGTGAATTTGAAGTCGTGATGACCCTTCCCGAAGGATACACACTCGACCGAGGTAATAAGCTTCTCGTCGAAATTGAAGAGCGACTCAAAGGACTGCGGGGTGTGACGCACGTATTCACGATCATCGGCGACACGACCGGCCGTGTCGCTAAAGGGCAAGGAGACGTGACTCAGGCCAGTGTCTACTGCCGGATCGTCGACCTTGCTGAACGCGAATACTCGCAGTTCGACGTCATGCTCGACGCTCGTAAAGTCATGAGCGATTATCCTGACCTGCGCGTAGCGGTACAGGAAGTGGCGGCATTTCAGGCAACGGGATTCCGACAGGTCGATGTCGATTTGAATCTCGTCGGTCCTGACCTGAATTCATTGCAGGAGTATGCCGAGAAGGTTGCGGACTGGATGAAGGCCAACGGTCATTATGTTGACGTAGACACGAGTCTTTCGCTCAGTAAGCCAGAGTTGCGAGTACGGATAGACCGTGAGAGGGCCTCCGACCTCGGAGTTCCGGTCCAGACGGTTGCATCCACTCTGCAAATCCTTGTCGGCGGCGAGCCAGTCAGTAAATACAAGGAGGGTGATGAGCAGTACGATGTTTGGCTAAGGGCAGAACAGTCATTCCGAGACAACCCGGCGGCGCTCGATGCATTGACTATCCCCTCGACGACGACGGGATTGGTTCGGTTATCGAATGTAGCGCATCTGGAACCTGCGCTTGGGCCGACAGCCATCGATCGCTATGGCCGACAGCGGCAGATCATCGTTCTGGCGAATCTGAAGGGAATTGCGCTGGGTGAGGCGATCACGGAAGTCGGGGACTACGTACGTTCATTGCAATTGCCGCCAGGATACCGGCACGAGTTCATCGGTCGCGCGAAGTTGCTGGCTGAATCGAACACCAACTTCCTGGTCGCGTTCCTCCTGAGCTTCGTATTCATGTACATGGTTCTGGCGGCACAATTTGAAAGCTTGGTCCATCCCATTACGATTCTACTGGCGCTTCCGCTGACACTACCGTTTGCATTTCTGTCACTGTTTTTGCTGCGGACCAACCTTGACATCTACGCCGTCTTCGGCCTGTTCATGCTATTTGGCATTGTGAAGAAAAACGGGATCTTGCAGATCGACTACACAAACGTCCTGAGGTCGCGTGGCGCGGAGTGCAATGCCGCGATCCTGGAGGCGAACAAGACCCGCCTGCGCCCGATTCTGATGACGACGTTGATGCTCATTGCGGCGATGGTTCCCATTGCCCTTGGCCAGGGACCAGGGGCAGGAGCCCGCGCGAGCATGGCCAAAGTCATCATCGGTGGCCAGGCACTTTCGCTGCTGCTCACGCTACTGGTTACCCCTGTCGCCTATTCGATGTGGGACGATCTAACTCGCGTCTCAAATCGAGTGTTGGGTCGTCTTCACCAACCGAAACGTACTGCGGGGCCGCCGAAGGAAACGAGCCAGGTCGGTACGCCGAACTCCATCGGACATCCGGTCACCGTCGGGCATGGTGACGATCTCGGACCCAATGAAGGCCTTGCGCCGCATGCACCCCAATCGGGTTCTCCAAGAAAACTTTCATGACGACTGGTGCATAAGCCAGGGGTTTGGCGATGCGCGGCTTCGCGATCAAGGGACTCGCGACGCCCGGCGGCCCGCGGCTTCATTGGCGGCGCGGTCGCTCGACTGAACGAACTCGGGCCGGCCGGCGTTTGCGTCACACGCGTCATCTGAGTCATGGTCCTCTGTTTCGCACGCCAGTTACGACATCGGACTGCATGCCCGCGTCACACGCAAACGAACAGCGTCACGCGGACGACGCTGATCCGCACCAAGCTGCATAGATCCGCCGACCTGCCTGGCAAGCGTGACGGTAATGACGCTCCTGACGCTGCGGCCCTCGCCGCGAGCTGCCCACCGGTTCGACTCCCTGGGGGCTAGTTCCCGCCCGCCAATGGCTCTGATAGACTCGTTCTGACTGTCATTTTCTTCGAATTGGCTGGCGAATCAGATCGAGTCGCTCATGGCAAACCCCTTCTTCGACCATCCGATTCTCAATTCCCCCTATGATTGCCCCCAGCGGCATTGGGAGCTCGATGGCCAGGGGCAGCCCACTCAAAAGGTCATTGAAGCTCGCCGCCGCGCCGACTTTATCACGCCGATCCCCAAGCCCAGGAAGCGCAAGGCCAAGGAATCGACGCAGCAGGAGATCGTTTTCGATGAAGGTCTCGGGTTATCAACTCAACAGCAGCAGTACGACCCGACGTCGATCATCAACGAGGTGCGAGGACACGTAGACCGCTGGCGAGCCCTGCCGAATCCAAGCGAATGGCAGGTAACGCCTGAAACAGCGCGCCTGCTCCAGCATTGGCGGCACCACCAATTCGCCGGCGTCCGACCCTTCTTCTGCCAGGTCGAAGCGGCCGAGACGGCCATCTGGCTCACTGAGGTTGCCCCACACTCGAAGGCCGGCAAGCGACTCCTCGACCACCTGGCATCGGCCAACCGAGATGCCAATCCTGAACTGATGCGACTCGCATTGAAGCTGGCCACCGGCGCCGGCAAGACCACGGTCATTGCCATGCTGATCGCCTGGCAAACGATCAATGCCGTCCGTCGGCCTGGCAGCAAGAACTTCACCCGCGGATTCCTCGTCGTCACGCCCGGCCTGACGATCAAGGATCGCCTGCGCGTGCTTCAACCGAACGATCCCGACAGCTATTACAAAGATCGGGAGCTCGTCCCAGCCGACATTCTCGAGGACGTGAGCCGGGCCAAGATTGTCATCACCAACTACCACGCATTCAAGCTGCGCGAGCGGATCGATCTCTCCAAAGGCGGACGCCAACTGTTGCAAGGCCGTCGTGGCGAGGAGCTGCAGACGCTCGAAACCGAAGGCCAGATGTTGCAGCGCGTCATGCCCGACCTGATGGGGATGAAGAATATTCTCGCCATCAACGACGAAGCGCACCATTGCTACCGCGAGAAGCCCAGGGAAGCCGACGACGAAGACCTGAAGGGCGAGGACCGAAAGGAAGCCGAAAAGAACAATGAGGCAGCCCGCCTCTGGATTTCCGGCCTGGAAGCGGTCAACCGCAAACTCGGTCTGGCCCGTGTTATCGACCTGTCGGCTACGCCGTTCTTCCTGCGCGGGTCCGGCTACGCCGAGGGGACACTGTTCCCCTGGACCATGTGCGATTTCTCCCTTATGGACGCCATCGAGTGCGGCATTGTCAAACTGCCGCGCGTCCCTGTCGCCCAGAACATACCCGGCGACGAGATGCCGATGTTCCGTAACCTGTGGGAGAACATCCGCCAGGATATGCCCAAGAAGGGTCGCGGGAAGGTCGACGAGCTCGATCCCCTCAAGCTGCCAACCCGGCTCCAGACGGCCCTGCAGGCCCTTTACGGTCATTACGAAAAAACATCGAAGCTTTGGCAGGACGCCGGCATCAAGGTGCCTCCCTGCTTCATCATCGTCTGCCAGAACACCTCGATCTCAAAACTCGTTTACGACTATGTGTCCGGTTTCCAGCGCAAGAACGAAGACGGCTCGACCACACTAGAAAATGGCCGCCTGGCACTCTTCCGCAACTTCGACGACGCTACCGGCAACCCGTTGCCGAGGCCCAGCACGCTGCTCATCGACAGCGAGCAGCTCGAAGCAGGCGATGCACTGGACGACAACTTCCGCAGCATGGCGGCCGACGAGATCGAGCGTTTCCGCCGCGAGATCGTCGAACGCACTGGCGACCCGCGTGCCGGAGAGAACATCACTGACCAGGAACTGCTGCGCGAGGTCATGAACACGGTCGGCAAGGCCGGTCAACTCGGCGGCTCGATCCGCTGCGTTGTCTCGGTTTCCATGCTCACCGAAGGCTGGGACGCCAACACGGTAACGCACGTTCTGGGCATCCGGGCCTTTGGCACGCAGCTTCTCTGCGAACAGGTCATCGGTCGCGCCTTGCGGCGGCAGTCGTATGAACTAAACGAAGACGGCCCGGACCAGGGACTATTCAACGTGGAGTATGCCGACGTGTTTGGCATTCCGTTCGACTTCACGGCCAAGCCGGTTGTCGCCCCGCCGCAACCACCACGCGAAACGATCCAGGTGAAGGCCGTGCGACCCGATCGCGACGCCCTGGAAATCCGTTTCCCGCGTGTCGAAGGCTATCGCGTCGAGCTCCCGGAAGAGCGCCTCACGGCCGAGTTCAACGACGATTCGATCCTCGTCCTCACGCCCGACCTCGTTGGCCCATCGATTACCCGCAACTCCGGTATCATCGGCGAAGGGGTTGATCTGAACCTCGAGCACCTGGGTGACATGCGTCCCTCGACGCTGTTGTTCAACCTCACCCAGAGGTTGCTGTACACGAAGTGGCGTGATCCCGGCGAAGAGCCAAAGCTCCACCTCTTCGGCCAGCTCAAGCGCATCACCCACCAGTGGCTCGACACCTGCCTGGTCTGCAAGGGCGATACCTATCCCGCGCTGCTCATGTATCAGGAACTGGCCGACATCGCCTGCAACCGCATCACCGCGGGCATCACGCGGGCATTCATCGGCGAGCGCCCGATCAAGGCGGTGCTCGATCCTTACAACCCGACGGGCTCGACTGCTCGCGTCCGCTTCAACACCAGCAAGACCGATCGCTGGGAAACCAGTTCTGACCGCTGCCACATCAACTGGGTCATTCTCGACAGCGATTGGGAGGCCGAGTTTTGCCGGGTCGCCGAATCGCATCCGCGCGTCCGTGCCTACGTCAAAAACCATAGTCTCGGCCTGGAAGTTCCGTATCGCTATGGCAGCGAAACGCGCAAATACCGGCCTGACTTCATCGTGCTGGTGGACGACGGCCACCCGCCGCGCGGCGACGGCTCACCCGACCTCTTGCACCTGGTGGTCGAGATTAAGGGTTATCGCCGCGAGGATGCCAAGGAAAAGAAGTCGACGATGGAAACCTACTGGGTGCCCGGCGTCAATCACCTGGGCACGTACGGACGCTGGGCATTTGCCGAGTTCACCGAGGTGTACGAGATTGAGTCCGACTTCAAGGCCAAGGTCGAATCCAAGTTCAACGAGATGATCGACGCCGCGGCGCACCCAATAATGGAGTCACTCGCATGAAACACGAAACCGTCATTACGCTCACCAGCACGTTCGAGGCCCATGCCCAAGAGACCGAGACGGGCATCGAATTCTGGCTAGCCCGCGACCTGCAGCACCTGCTCGGGTACTCAAAGTGGGATAACTTCCTCAACGTGGTTTCCAAGGCGAAAACCGCCTGTGAAGTCTCCGGCCATGAGGTTTTAGACCATTTTGCCGACGTCGGGAAAATGGTCGACATCGGTTCAGGGGTCGTCCGGGAAATCGACGACATCATGCTGACCCGGTATGCCTGCTATCTGATAGCACAAAATGGTGACCCCAAGAAGGAAGAAATCGCCTTCGCGCAGACATACTTCGCCCTGCAAACCCGCAAGGCCGAGCTGATCGAGCAGCGCTTGCTTGAGACCGAACGTGTGTCCGCTCGGCAGAAGCTCACTACCACGGAGAAAGAGCTGTCCTCGCTGATCTACCAGCAAACCGGCAGCGACAGAAACTTTGGGCTCATTCGCAGCAAGGGCGATCAGGCACTTTTCGGCAAGTCGACTCAAGCGATGAAATCGGAGTGGCGGGTGCCTGACAACCGTCCCTTGGCCGACTTCGCGCCGACCATCATTCTTAAGGCCAAAGACTTCGCCACCGAGATCACCATTCACAACGCGCGGGAACACCGCCTGGACACTGAGCAGGCGATCTCGATCGAGCATATCACCAACAATCGAGCTGTTCGACAGACACTGCTCAATCGCGGCATTCGCCCCGAAGCACTTCCGCCGGCGGAAGACGTCAGGAAGGTCGAGCGTCGTTTGGCGTCGGAAGAGCGGAAGTCTCTGAGCAATCCCGAGCCGCTGGGACCAACAGAATCTCCCGGCATGGAAGAGGGCGAGATTTAATGGCCAAGAAAGCTGCCACGAAAAAGACCGTTGCGACGATCACGCACGACGCGGACAAGCGGAAGAACATTCCCACTGCCGAATATCAGTCGGTCGTGAAGCAGGAGCAGGCGCGGCCGGTGCCGGTGAAGTACCCGCGCAATGTCGACCTCGATCCGCAACTGGTGTGGCGCGGCAAGGATGAGCAGGATTGGTCCGACCTGGTCGTGCATGCCCCGCCGCTCTACATCCAGGAGAAGGTCCATCCCAAGGTCCTGGTCGATGATCTGCTGCGGCAATCGCTGGTGGCCAAGGAAGCGGCTGACAGGGCATCGGAACGCGGGCAGCAGCTCGATCTGTTCGCCGACTTCAACGGCGTGCCCGAGGGGGACGCCAAGACCGAGTTCTACCAGCACGATGCCAACTGGTCGAACCGCATGATTCTGGGCGACTCTCTGCAAGTCATGGCGTCGCTCGCCGAGCGCGAAGGGCTGCGTGGTAAGGTGCAGTGCATCTACATCGACCCGCCCTACGGCATTAAGTTCAATAGCAATTTTCAATGGAGCACGACTAGCCGAACGGTGGTCGACGGAAACGCAGGTCACATTACCCGCGAGCCCGAACAGGTAAAGGCCTTTCGCGACACCTGGCGCGAAGGCATCCACAGCTACCTCACCTACCTTCGCGATCGCTTAACAGTCGCGCGTGACCTGCTTGCTGAGTCTGGCTCGATCTTTGTCCAGATTGGCGACGAAAATGTTCATCGTGTTCGCTCACTCATGGATGAGGTGTTCGGCGAGCAAAACGCTTGTTCTCAGTTGACGGTGGTCAAGACAGCGAGTCAATCATCCGAGCTGATCGCAGGAACCGCAGACTATGTGCTGTGGTACGCCAAGAATCGCGACACAACGAAGTTCCGCAATCCATTGACGGAAAAAGGTCTTGAGAACGATCGGGCGGGAGTCTACCGCTGGGTAATGGATGCTGATGGAACGCTACGGCCACTGACTGAGGAAGAACGGTCCGCGGGTAATACCGATCGAGTCTGCCGTTTCGACAACATAACCTCGCAGAGGCCCCCGGGAAGCACGCCAGTTACAGTTGACGGGCGAACGTTCGGTCCGGGGAAAGGATTCTGGAAGACGGGCGAAATTGGCATGACCCGACTCGCGATGGCGCGCCGATTGCGTCCAGCAGCCAATAGTTTGACGTACATTCGTTTCATTGATGACTTTCCGGCTCAGTCAATTGGCAATGTCTGGCAGGATACCGCGACCGGCAGTTTTACCGATCCAAAAATCTATGTCGTTCAAAGCGGCACCAAACTTGTGCAGCGCTGTATTCTTATGGCGACTGATCCCGGGGACCTTGTGCTTGATCCGACCTGTGGATCGGGCACGACGGCGTCCGTTGCTGAACATTGGGGCCGGCGGTGGATCACAATTGACACGTCGCGGGTCGCGCTGGCCCTGGCGCGCGCTAGGATCATGGGCGCGCGATATCCCTATTATCTATTGGCCGATTCCCGCGACGGCCAGACAAAGGAAGCGGAAGTCACTCGAAGCGCGCCGAGCACGCAGCCCGTACACGGCAACATCCGGCACGGATTCGTTTATGAGCGCGTCTCGCACATCACACTCAAATCGATCGCCAACAACGCAGAGATCGACGTGATCTGGGAAAAGTGGCAGGCAACGCTGGAGCCGCTGCGCGAAAAGCTAAACGCCTCACTTAAACAGAAGTGGCATGATTGGGAAATTCCCCGCGAGGTCGATGATGCCTGGCCCGCGGTGGCGAAAAAGATTCACGGTGATTGGTGGCAGGCTCGTATCGCGCGCCAGAATGAGATCGACGCCTCGATCGCGGCCAAAGCCGAGTTCGAGTTCCTGTACGACAAGCCGTACGACGACAAGAAGAAAGTCCGAGTCGCAGGACCGTTCACGGTCGAAAGCCTTTCGCCGCACCGCATGCTCGGCGTCGATGAGAACGACGACCTGATCGACCCCTTAGCCCGGAGTGCGAGCAACGACGGACAGCCTCCCCAGTCGTTCGCCCAGATGATTCTGGAGAATCTCAAGACGGCCGGCGTCCAGCAGGCACACAAGGATGATCGCATCGCGTTCACCGCGCTCGTGCCGTGGCCCGGTCAGTTTGTCTGCGCCGAGGGGCGTTACCTGGAAGGAGACACCGAGCGCCGGGCCGCGATCTTCATCGGCCCCGAGTTCGGCACCGTGCAACGGCAGGACCTGGTTCAGGCAGCCCGAGAGGCCGGAGACGCCAACTTCGACGCCCTGATCGCCTGCGCCTTCAACTATGAGGCGCACGCCACCGAGTTCAACAAGCTTGGCCGCATCCCGGTCTTGAAGGCGCGCGTGAACGCCGACCTGCACATGGCCGAAGATCTTAAGAATACCGGCAAGGGGAACCTGTTCGTGATCTTCGGCGAGCCCGATATCACCATCCTGCCCGAGACGGACGGCCGGTTGCGCGTGAAGGTCAACGGCGTCGACGTGTTCCATCCCAACACGGGCGAGGTCCGCAGCGACGGCGCAGAAGGGATCGCCTGCTGGTTCATCGACACCGACTACAACGACGAGAGCTTCTTCGTCCGCCACGCCTACTTCCTAGGCCAGAACGATCCGTATAGCGCCTTGAGGACCACGCTCAAGGCCGAGATCAACGCCGACGCCTGGGAGTCGCTCCACAGCGCCACCAGCCGCCCCTTCGACAAGCCCAAGAGCGGCCGCATCGCCGTCAAAGTGATCAACCACCTCGGCGACGAAGTGATGAAGGTGTTCAAGGTGTAGGCATACGCCAACTTCTCATGCCCCGCCCCACTCGGGCGCAGTTCGTTAGGACGCCCACAATCGCCAGGGCGTTTTCCGTACCCCAGCTCGTTGCCATCGGCACTACGCCGGCGGCAACCAAGTCTCACGATCGGTTTGCGAGCCGGGATAGTCGCCTCGGCATTGGCCAGCGAGCAGATTGCGCACAAGCGCAAGAAACGCTCAAGACACAGTTCTTGATAAATCAATTGAGCATCGCGATATCTAATAAGTCGTTATACGAACGCGATTTATAGTCACCAGGTTGTTCCTGGTGCTGGCTCGGAAAGTCAAGAAAATCAATGGCATGACAAAAAAACCGGTTGCATGGATATTTGAGACGCTATAATCGATGCAAGCGGTGCAGGCGTTTTCTTTAAATCAGTCCGAAGGAGGTTGCGATGTCGGAAACCAAAGTACAGGAAGTGGACGAACCCGCGGCGGACGCTGTCATCGATGAAGACCCCGAAGCCGTCGAGGCCATTGAGGCGCACAAGGCATTTGAGGGCGACGAGGCTGAGAAGGGCAATCGAAAGCATGGCCGCAGTTTCATCTATTTGAGTCTCGAGGATGCGGAGAGCGCTGCACGTAAGATCGACGAGCACGAGCAGAGGATGACTCAAAAGTCCTTCGCGCAGGCGCTCGGCCACCCCAAGCCGATCGGGCGCTTCAAGCAGAAGCTGGCCGCGCTCGAGTCGTATGACCTGGTCAAGACCGAAGGCGACGACGTCCGACTGACCGACCTCGCGGTCGAGATGCTCTACGGCGGCAACGAGCAGGTCCGCACCCGCGCCAAGGCCAAAGCATTTTTGTCTTACGATCTGTTCAAAAAGACATTCGTCGAATGCCCGAAGAACCAGGACCATCGGATGTCCTACGTCGATGACTTCGTGCGGGTCACGCTGAAGATCGTCAACGAGCGCGACATGTTCCTGAAGCGGTTTCTCGAGTCGGCGAAGTACGCAGGCCTCCTGGAAGGCGAGCCCGACTCCAAGGCTGAGGCAATTCGACTACGCCCGGCGTTGGCGGCGCCTGGCAACGGCGAATCCGCTGTCGACGCGAAGTCAAAAACCACGGACGACCAATGGGTGATCGTCGCGCCAAACGAAGTCAGCTCCCTGTTGGATGGGCTTGGGCTCACCGGATACCAGGATCGGTGTGATGTATCGCAGCGGTCGGCCGGTGAGATCGCGATCAACATGGTCGACGGCAAGATCACCGTGGAGGTGAAGAGGCCGGTTCGAGTGGCGATCAAGACGACGAACATGCTTGCGGACGTGACCGAAATTCTAAAGGCGCTGCAGTCGAAGGGATTCAAGGCCTAAGAGCCAAACATCCACTCCTGCTGAAGCGAGGGGATATCTTGCCAGGCGACTTTCTTTTGGGGGAATGCGAGTGTCACAACACGGACGAACGATGACCCGCGAGGAGACACACCGCCTCGAAAAACGGGACGGTAGCGGCGCCGACGATAGCCAGCGCACACGTGCGATCAAGAAGCTTCAGCAAGTCGTCCTCGAGGGGCTTCAGCACGGCTTCTTCGACTACAGAATTATGTGTGAGGTCATCAAGGGGCAAAAACGCCGCCTTGTCATCACCGCGGGAAAGAGCCATCAGTTCATTATTCCGCTTGAGGAGCTAGACGGCTCGACGTAGCGGCACGTTTGTGGGACGACTCCTGCGATGGGAGCGTCGCAATCACAATTTGGACGGCTTCTCGCCATCAGTGTGACTCTGAGGTTGAGGACCAAACAGCTCGCTCCGGCTAATCGCCGGCGGCGAGCGGTCTTCAACCGTGACGACAACAAACGACAATTCGAACTCGAGCTGCACCTCGTTAGGGAAGCAGCAACCCTCTCCGCGGCCTGACGGTCCCAATGTCGACGGGATCGCCGGGCCGCTTCTTTTGACCGCCAAGCAGGCGGCTTCAGCCTGCGGCAAGTCGCTGCGAACTTGGCGCACCTGGGACGCCGCGGGCCGAATTCCGCGGCCGGTGCGGATCGGGCGATCGACGCTGTGGCGGGCCGATGAATTGCGCCGCTGGGTGCTGGCCGGTTGTCCGCGCCGGGCCGAATGGGAGGGCCGAACATGCTGATCATCCCTGGCCCCAACAGCACAGCCGGCATCACGCTGGCAAACCGCCTCGGGTTGAACCTCAATCGGCGCGAGGGACACGATTTGGCAGGTCCCTGCATCGCGTGCCAGTCAAGCGACGCATTCCGCCTGCACATAGAAAACGGCGTCGCGTATTGCTACTCATGCGGCGGCAAGTGGTCGCCCCTCGACGTCGCTGAAAAGGTGCTCGGCGATCGGGACAAGGCGAAGCAGCTCCTTGTTGAGATCGGATTGTTCCAACCGAGCGCCGCGCCTGTGGCTCCCACCGATCCGATCGAATTGATCGCGCTCCAAAAGGGAGTGACTGCCGACTCGCTGCGCTCGTTTGGCGCCAAAGTCGTGGGGCCCGGCAAGATTCAATTCGCATGCTACGGCCCAGATGGGAAGATCTGCACAACGTTCTCGATGTCGACCAAGACCGGCACGCAGTCGAGCAAGGGGTTGTTCGCCAAGGGCAAGCCGGCCGGCCTTTTCCTCCCGCACATCGATGGGCGGGTTCGATTGCCTCAGCCTGACGAGGTCTGGTATCTGGTCGAAGGCGTCAAGGACGCCGCGGCGCTGCACGGGCTCGGGCTGCTCGCATGTGGCTTGAATACGTGCCGGCTTGCCCCCAAATTCGTGCGCCTCTTCACGGGCGTTGATGTCGTGTTAGCGCCTGACCGCGATCGCGCGGGCGAAGAGGGTTCGCAATTCACGGCCCGCGTCCTTCGGGGCGCAGCCAAGGCCGTTCGCATCGCCGTGTTGCCGGCCGAATTCAAACCAAGCGATGGTGAGGATGTGCGCGACGTTCTTCGTCGTGCTGGCGGTCGGGAGCAGGTATTGCAGGCCATCACCGACGCCCAGGCGCCTGCGGGCTGGGTGGCCGAGTCACAGGACCAACCGCCCAGTCAACCGACCACGGCGTCCGTCAACATTGAGTTGTCCGAGGGCGAGCTGCTGACATTAATCGTTTCGCCCTCCGGGGGAAAGCCACAGCGCCTGGTCATCGCCACCCGCGGCGACGTGGAACACCGCGACCGGATCAACACCGACAGCAGTGTCTCGCGAGAGCGGTTCGTTAAGAAGCTGGCCGAGAAGCTCGGCATCGAGCGCGACGTGCTCGCGCCGCTGCTCGATCCGCAATTGACCAAGCTGGCGGGCGAGATCGACGAGACGGCTCAGCACGGTGGAGGCGGAGGCGACGAGGAGGAGCAGAGCCAGGCAACGCTGGCCGCGAACATGGCTGTGGAGTGGGACCTGTGGCACACGCCGGCCAAGGAGGCCTATGCCACCATCCCAATTGACGACCACCAGGAAACCTGGGGAGTCCGATCGCAAACCTTCAAGCGCTACCTGGCCATGCGATTCTTCGACGAGCAGGGCAAGGCCATGAACTCCGATGCGCTGTCGGCCGCCATCAACCTGATCGAGGCCAAGGCATTGTTCGAAGGCGAAACGCACACAATCCACGTGCGCGTGGCTGAGTGCGACGGCAATATCTACCTTGACCTGTGCAACGCAACTTGGCAGGTGATCGAAATTACTCCAGAGGGCTGGCAGGTCGTTGACGAATCACCCGTTCGTTTCCGTCGATCGCGAGGCATGTTACCCCTGCCTGCCCCAGAGGCAGGCGGCAGCGTCGAGGAGCTGCGGCCATTTCTAAACGTGGATGACGACACGTGGCGATTGATCGTCGCCTGGCTGGTGGCCACGTTGCGGCCGCGCGGCCCGTACCCGGCACTGGCCTTGTTTGCTGAACAAGGTTCGGGAAAGAGTACCGCCGGTCGGTTGCTGCGCGAGGTCGTCGATCCGAATGCGGCACCACTGCGGGCAGAGCCACACGACGGCCGTGATCTGATGATTGCCGCCAACAACTCGTGGTGCCTGGCCTACGATAATCTCTCGCACGTGCCGCCGTGGCTATCGGACGCCCTTTGCCGGCTGAGCACCGGCGGCGGGTTCGCCACCCGAGAGCTCTACACAGATCAAGATGAGGTGATCTTCGATTCGCAACGCCCCGTGCTGTTGACCAGCATCGAAGAGGTGGCGACGCGGTCCGACTTGCTCGACCGATGTCTGATTGTTTGGTTGCCGGCCATTCCCGAAGCGAATCGTCGACCCGAGGCCGAGCTCTATGCCGCATTCGAGCAGGCACGGCCGCGGATTCTCGGTGCTCTGTTGGACGCCGTCGTGACGGCGCTTCGGCAGTTGCCAACGATCAAGTTGCCAGCCCTGCCGCGGATGGCCGACTTCGCGCTTTGGGCCACAGCCGCCGAAACTGCGCTCGGTTGGGATCACGGAACGTTCCTGGCGGCCTACCAGGGCAACCGTCAGTCCGCCAACGATGTGGCGCTCGAGGCCTCGTCGGTCGCGCGTCCCTTGCTCGATCTGCTTGATGCAGAAGGCGCCTGGTCTGGCACTTCCAGCGAACTGCTTACCGCCCTCGAGGGTCGGGTAACCGACCAGGTCAAACGCCAGAACATTTGGCCGAAGAACGCGCGATCCGTCTCAGGTCATTTGAAACGCCTGGCCCCGAATCTCCGTGCCGGCGGCTGGCAGGTGACGTTCCATCGGGAGGCGCGACAGCGTCTGGTGATCATCGAACGAGCGGAAACGTGTACGTCATCGCCGGATGATGGCGCACGGGTGCAAGGTCATGCAAATCGACGCGAGTTGTTCCCGAGTGACACAGGTGACGGTCGTGACGCTGATGCCGTACCTCTCGCTCCAGCCCCGCATCCAAATGGCGACGGCTGGGAGGAGGGAGAACTGTGAGCATCGACGAACTGGTTACCAGCCTCGCCGATCGCGGTGTGCAATTGTACTTGGACGGCGATCGTCTCCGCTTCAAGGCGCCCGTGGGAGCGTTGACGTCATCGCTCCGTGATGGGATCGCGGCTCACCGTATCAAAATCATTGAACGGCTGAAGGCGGGCGCACCAGTGCCGGCTGTCGGCCGACGATGCACCTATTGCGACTGGCGGGACTGGGTGGACGAGCCGCCCAAGGACGGCCGCATTCGCACGACGTGCGGCAAGTGTGGGCGTTTTATCGGGTATCGGCCGATGGATTCGCAACCCGGCCGGAATTGACTTGAGGTTCGCGGGGAAACGAGCAAACTGTCACCCCTGTACCGCCCGGGGTGGGCGGGGTTTTGGAGATTTGAGACCGATGGCAAGTCTGTACAAGAAGCCGGTCAAGCGACGCGATCCGAAGACCGGCAAGAAGATCACGGTGAACTCGAAGAAGTGGTGGGGACGCTACCGCGACGAGCATGGCGTCGAGAAGCGGGTGCCGCTGGCGACCGACAAGAGCGCGGCCCAGACGATGCTCAACGCTCGAGTCATCAAGGCTGAACGCCGGGCGGCGGGCAGAATCGATGCGTTCGATGACCACATGAAGCGGCCGCTGACGGAACACATCGAAGAATTCGAAGAGCACCAGCGGAGCAAGGGAAACAGCAAGCAGCACGTCGGCGAAGTGTCCACCAAGGTTCGAAAAATCGTGACTGGCTGCAAGTGGACTCTCATCCGCGACATCTCGGCGAGCGGCACGCAGCGTTATCTGGCCTACCTGCGGACTGGCGGCTTGAGCGTCCAGACCAGCAACCATTACCTCCGGGCGATCAAGCAGTTCAGCCGCTGGCTGGTGCGGGATCGGCGGATGCCGGACGACCCGCTGGCGCATCTTGCCATGCTGAACGTGAAGACTGATCGCCGGCATGATCGCCGGGCCCTGACTGCGGACGAGTTCTCCCGGCTGATCGACGCTGCCATGACCGGTTCGGAGGTGGTCTGCATCCCAGGGCCCGACCGGGCCATGATGTACGTGCTGGCGGCCTGGACGGGCTATCGCAAGACGGAGATCAGCAGCCTGACGAAGAAGTCACTGCGGCTCGACGCCGATCCGACGACGGTCACCGTGGCCGCGGCCTACAGCAAGCGAAAGCGGCAGGACACGCAGGTGCTCCACCCGGTCGTGGTTGAGCGGATGCGGGGCTGGCTCGACACGAAGAAGAAGTTGGGCGCCGACGCCTTGCTCTTCCCGGTGTCGGCCAAAATCCCTGGTTGCCCGGAACGGCGAACGTCTAAAATGATGAGAGCGGACTTGGCCGCGGCGCGGAAGAAATGGATCGACGAGGCCAAGGACGATGAGGAGCTCCGCAAGGAGCGCGAGGATTCGGACTTCCTCTGCTATCAGGACGAGGACGGCTTGTTCGCTGACTTCCACTCCAACCGGCACACGTTCATCACCAACCTCGAGCGGGCTGGGGTTTCGCCGCGCACGGCACAGTCGCTGGCCCGGCATTCAGACATCCGGCTCACGATGGGCGTCTACACGCACATCGGTCTCTGTGACCAGACCACCGCGATCGAGTCGCTGCCTGCCCCGCCGACGTTCGAACGCAAGCCGAACGAAGCGCAGGTGCTCCAGGCCACGGGCACGGACGGGAAGAACGGCAGGATGAACCCCAACGCGGCCAACAAGCGGGCGTTACGCGAGCGCCGGACCAACGGCAAAATGGTGCCCACAGTGGTGCCGTCGGGTGCCGATATTGGTGCCGTACGGCTCGCGTCAGAGACGAATGAGTCGGCATCAGATTGCACCGACGAGGATGGCCGATCCGCGAAGAGCGATAAAAAAACGCGCGGCCGCAAACCCCAAACGCGTGGCGAGTTGTGCGCCAGTTCGCGCCGCGATGCGCCAGATTGCATCGCAATGGACGCCAAGAAAAGAGTAGTACGCCCGACAGGATTCGAACCTGTAACCCTCGGTTCCGAAGACCGATGCGCTATCCAATTGCGCCACGGGCGCGTACGTCTGATTCACTGTACGGCAGCCGGGCCCCAGCGACAAGCTGCCAGGACACGCTTGCGCTACAAGCGGCGCAAG